>NZ_JOID01000003.1 GCF_000719865.1 Streptomyces albus subsp. albus | reverse complement strand
CCAGCCACGCCATCGCATTTCCAACCGACCCCGGCGGCATAAGGCCCCGGATAGACGACCGACCACGGGCCAACCCCCGGCACGGATGCCGTAACCCCAACCCCACAACCCCCGACGGCCCGCGACGCACCCGCCACCACCACCGCGCCGCCCACCCGGCGCCCGAACCCCGACCCACCGCGAAGGCCCGGCTTGAGGCCCGACTTCCGTCCTCCGTCCTCCGGCTTCCGGCTTCCGGCTTCCGGCTTCCGTCCTCCGGCTTCCGGCTTCCGCCTGATCCGCATACCGACCTGGGCAACGACCACAACCACCCCGCGCCGGTGGGGAACCGTTCAGGCTCCGTCAGCGCGCTCACAGGGCATCAGCACAGATGCCAGAAAGGAAGCCGTAGCAGGCCCCGGCTCCCACAGCCCCTCTCACCCCGCCCGTGACACCGCCAGGAGAAACGGCACCTAAGCCAGCAGGTGCGGGGCGTACGTCTCGACGGCGCTCAGCAACTGACGCTTCGAGGGGTTCACCATCGGAAGGCCCGCCACGGTCACTGTCGGCACGGTCTCGTTCCCGTTCGCCACCGAGCGGACGAAGGCTGCGGCCTCCTTGTCCCGCCAGATGTTCACCTCGGTGTACCGCAGCCGGGAGAAACGCAGGCGCAGGCGCAGCTTCATGCAGTACGGGCACCCCGGCCGCCAGTAGACGACCACACCGTCATCCTGCCGCGTCATGCCGACAGCACCTTTCCCCCGTCGCCGTCCGCTTCCTGCGCGCACGCTGCGGCCAGTTCGTCCAGTGACACCCCGAGCACTCCGGCCAGCGCCGCCACCGTGAAGAAGGCGGGGGTCGGGGCCCGGCCGCTCTCGATCTTCCGCAGCGTCTCCGCCGAGACTCCGGCCGCCGCGGCGACCTCCACCATGCTGCGGTCGCCGCGAGCCCGGCGCAGCAGAGCGCCGAACCGTTCACCACGCTGCCATTCCCACGGAGTCAGAGGAGTTCTCACCATGCCGTGATACTAATACCGGTATAAGAATTGGCAAGCGCCAGGCGCCTCGGCCTCGCCGAGAGGGTGGGGCCGCCGCCTGCGCGGGGATGGGACGAGGTGCCGCAGGACATGGTGGAGATCAAGACCGACACAGCCCTGGAAGCGATGCGGGAGGCCGGGCGCGTCGTGGCCCACGCCCTCGCCGCCGCCCGGGAGGCGGCCGGCATCGGGGTCTCGCTGCACGAACTGGACGAAGCCGCCCGCGCCGTACTGGACAAGGCGGGTGCCCGCTCACCCTTCCTCGGCTACCGGCCGTCCTTCGCCCCCACCCCGTTCCCGGCGGTGATCTGCACCTCCGTCAACGACGCCGTCGTCCACGGGATCCCGACTGGCTACCGGCTCCGGGACGGCGATCTGGTGAGCATCGACTGCGGTGCGGAGCTGGACGGTTGGACCGGGGACGCCGCCATCAGCTTCACTGTCGGCACACCCCGCCCGTCCGATCTGGCCCTGATCGAGGCCACCGAGAAGGCTCTCGCGGCGGGCATCGCCGCGGCCACGGTCGGCCGGCGCCTCGGCGACATCTCCCACGCCATCCAGTCCGCCGCGCTGGAGGCCCGCTGCGGGATGCCCCGGGACTTCGGCGGGCACGGCATCGGCCGGCGCATGCACGAGGACCCGCACCTTCCCAACCGCGGCCGCCCCGGGCGCGGTTATCCCTTGCGTCATGGCCTGACGCTCGCCATCGAGCCGATGTTCATGGCGGGCGGGGGCGACGACTACTGGACCGGCCCGGACGGCTGGACCTTGTTCACCACGGACGGCAGCCGGGCGGCCCATGTCGAGCACACCGTCGCCATCACCGAGGACGGCCCCCGCGTCCTGACCCTGCCCTGACGGCGATCCGCCCCGACCGCCCCGACCGCCCCGAGCACCTTGACCGCCTCCGCCGCCCTATCCGCCCTGCGCCGCCCCGTCTTCCCCGGGGGCCTCGGTGGCCTGTTCGGCGGCGCGGCTGATCTCTTCCCAGGCCGCCCAGGTGTCCATCTTCTTGCGGGTGAGATCGAAGGCCACGTCGTAGCAGGAGCTGCCGAGCAGCAGCCGCGAGGGCGGATCCGCGCTGTCCACGAGCCTCATGACCGCTTCGGCGGCGAGGTGCGGCGGGCTGTCCACGGACTCCTCCGCGAAGCGCCGTTCCAGCTCCGCGCGGAGGGGCGCGTAGGCCTCCATCGGTTCGGTGGCGGCCAGTCCCGTGGTGTAGAGACCGGTCCAGTAGCCTCCGGGCTCGACGATGGTGACCTTGACGCCGAAGCCGGCCGCCTCCGCGGCCAGCGCCTCGCTCATCCCTTCCAGGGCGAACTTGCTCGCGCTGTACATCCCGGTGAGCGCGAACCCGCCCAGGGCACCGATGCTGGAGATCTGCACGATGTGCCCGGAGCCCTGGGCCCGCAGGACGGGCAGAACGGCTTGGCCGACCCAGAGCGCACCGAAGAAGTTGGTGTCCATCTGAGCGCGCGCCTCGTCCTCGCCGAATTCCTCGACCATGCCCATGGCGAGGAACCCGGCGTTGTTGACGACCACATCGAGGCGGCCGAAGTGCCGCACCGCCTCGCGGACCGTCTTGAAGACAGCCGAGCGGTCCGTGACGTCCAGGGGGAGGACGAGAAGACGATCGCCGTGAGCGGCGACGAGAGGTTCAAGCGTGGTGACGGTCCGGGCCACGGCGACCACACGGTCGCCGGCGCCGAGGGCCGCCTCGGTGAAAGCGCGGCCGAGTCCGCGGCTCGCTCCGGTGATGAACCAGACGCGGTCGGCCCTCGCCCGCTCTGCGCACGGACCGGCGGGAGCGGTCTCGGCGGTGGCGGGGCTGGTGGTGGGTGCGGGGGCGGTGGGGTTGGCGGGGGTGACTGCGGCGGGCATGGAGCGGCTCCGGACTCGCTTTAGCGAGACGCGGCGTCTCGCGGTGGATCGCACACTACGCACCACGATCCGCGAGAGCAAGACGGTCCGTCTCGGCTCGGCTTGGCTCGGCTCGGCCTGGCTCGGCTCGGCTTGGCTTCCGGCATCCTCGGGTCGTATCCCTCGCAGGGAGGGGACGAGTCACCGCAACGGCACCCCGAAGAGTTCGCGGCACGGTTCCAAGCCGCGGATCTCCACCGGGACGGTGCGGTGGGCCTCCCAGCCGGCGCGGTCCAGACGCATCCGGCGGAGTGTCCGGGCCTCTCCCCGGACCGCCAGCACCTGCTCGCCGTCCGGGCGGTAGCCGCACTTGCGGGAGACGGCGATCGACCGCGCGTTGTCCGTCATGGCTCCCGTGGTCATGGCGCGGGCGCCCAGCCCTGCGAACGCCAGGTGCAGCACGGCGGCACGCATCTCGGTGCCGATGCCCTTCCCCTGGTGGGCCAGACCCAGCCAGGAACCGGTCTCCCCCTCGCGCGTCACGGCGTAGTCGCTGGTCACCATGTCCTGCCGGCCGACGACCCGGCCTTCACAGAGCACGGCGAGGCTCAAGGTCCATTTCGCCGGGCTCCACTCCGCGACGGTGCCGAGTACGTGCTGGAAGGTGGCGCGGCCGCGCTCCTCGGCGCTCCCGTCCGTCCAGGGGAACGAGAACGGCATCTCCGCCGGATCGTGCACCCCGCCCGCCGCCACAGCGGCCAGTTCGTCCAGAAGCGCGATGTCCGGCACACGCAGTTCGAGGCGGGGTGTGGTGATACGCAGGCCGTACAGCGGCCAGTGGTGCACGACGTCCGGGTCCATGGCGGAAGCCTGCCGAACGAACGCGCGCCTGTCGAAGCAATTGCGGGCCGGGAGGTCGCCAGCTACCGGAGGGTTTGCCGGACGACACCCCAGACGACTGCCGGACGATCAGGACGCTCCGTCAGACCACCATCCAGAAGCCCAGCGCGATCACGAAGGCGGTGAGGCCGAGCGTTGTCTCCATCACCGTCCAGGTCTTCAGCGTGGTCTTCTCGTCCATCCCGAAGAACCGGCTGACCAGCCAGAAGCCGGAGTCGTTCACATGCGACAGCACGGTCGCACCCGCCGCGATGGCGACGACGATCAGCGCGATCTGGACGTCGCCGAGGCCCGCGTCCGCGACCGCGCCGGCGATGAGACCGGCGGTCGTGGTCAGGGCGACCGTCGCCGAACCCTGCGCGACCCGCAGCAGCGTGGCGATGACGAACGCCTGGACGATCAGCGAGATACCGAGGTCGGCGAGGGAGCCGCTCAGCGCGTCGCCGATGCCGCTGAGCCGCAGGACACCGCCGAACATACCGCCGGCCCCCGTGATCAGGATGATGGAGCAGATCGGCCCGAGGGCGTCGTCGAGGATCTTGGTGACCTCGGTCATCCGGGCCCGCGGCCGGCCGAGGACGGCGATCGCGACGAGCACGGTGATCAGCAGGGCCACCGGGGTGTTGCCGAGGAGGCCGAGGAACGCGGCCCAGCCCTCGCCCTCCTTCAGGACCCCGGACACGGTGAGGGTGTCGAGGACGGTGTCGAAGGAGATCAGGACGAGCGGCACCAGCAGGAGCAGCAGGACGGTACGGAAGGACGGCGGCCGGTGGCCGAGCCGGGTCTCACCGGCCGTGGGGCCGGCGCTGTCTCCGCCGGCCTCGCGCTCGCGCTCGCCCTCGCCGCCGCCGTCGCGTCCATCCAGCCCGCGTCCGCCGTTGACCTCGCCGAAGAGCGCGACGGGTACGGAGACGTCGATGCGCGCCCCGAGATAGCGGGAGACGAGCAGCACACCGACATACCAGGACGCTACGGCGACCGGAATGCCGACCAGCAGGATGACGCCGACGCTGCCGCCGAGTGCCTCGGCCGCGGCGACCGGGCCGGGGTGCGGCGGGACGATCGCGTGCATGGCCGCGAAGGCGCCCGCGGCGGGGAGCGCGTACAGCAGCAGGGAGCCGCCGAAGCGCCGGGCCACGGTCAGGATGATCGGCAGGAAGACGACCAGACCGGCGTCGAAGAAGATCGGGAACCCGAACAGCAGCGCGGCGACGCCGAGGGCGAGCGGGGCCCGCTTCTCCCCGAACCGGCCGATCAGCGTATCGGCCAGCACCTGCGCGCCGCCGGTGACCTCCATCAGCCGCCCCAGCATCACGCCGAAGGCGACGAGCAGGGCCACCGAGCCCAGCGTGCTGGAGAAGCCGAACATCATGGCGGCGGGGATGTCCGCGAGCGGGAAGCCGACGACCAGGGCCGTCAGCAGGCTCACCAGGACGAGCGACACGAAGGCGTGCAGCTTCACCTTCATGATCAGGAACAGCAGCAGGGCGACGGCTCCCGCCGCTATGAGCAGCAGAGTGGCGGTGCCGTGGGCCGGGTCAATCGCTTCCATGAGAACGCTCCATTGGATTCTCCGGTTTCTCCGCGGGGAGGGTGGGGGGAAGGGTGGGGGAATCGGTGGCGGCGGGAAGGGCCCGGAGAGCCGCGACCGCGCGGGCGGTGATCCCCTCCGGCTCCGCGGTGACGGTCACCGTGACGCCCAGTTCGTCCTCCCCCAGCGGTTCGAGCGCGGCGAACTGGGAGTCCAGCAGGGCCCCGGGCATGAAGTGGCCCCGGCGTTGTCCGAGACGCTGCGCGATCAGGGCGCGGTCGCCCGCCAGGTGAAGGAAGAAGAGGCCGGGCGCGGCGGCGCGCAGCCGGTCACGGTACGCCCGCTTGAGGGCGGAGCAGCTGACCACCCCGCCCCGGCCGAGCCGGCCGTGCGCCCAGGCGCCGATCGCGTCGAGCCAGGGCGCCCGGTCCCGGTCGTCGAGCGGGATGCCGGCGCTCATCTTCTCGATGTTGGCGGGCGGGTGGAAGTCGTCCGCCTCGGCGTACGGGACGCCGAGTTCGGCCGCCAGTAGCCGGCCGACGGTCGTCTTGCCCGTACCGGACACACCCATGACGACCACGACGTGGGGGGTGGGCATCACTACCTCGCTGTCTCTGCTGGTTGCTGGTGCGGGTCGGGGGTACTGGTTCGGTGCCTGCCGCGGGTTGCTCGTCAAGGTTGCCCGTGGAGGGGCGCTCGCTCCGCGGGCCGGTTGACGGCTGCCCGCGGTCGGGCGCCGGCGCGGGGTCGTCCGGTGACCGCCGGAGCCCACCCAAGCCCAGATGTATGACTTATTCAAGAGCTCGTCATCGAAATGTCATACATAAAGCGGGCGGGGCCGCCCCGTAGGCTTGCGTCCACTCAGTGAAGTGCGCCGGACACGGGGAGACGCAGAGGCATGACGGGCCAGGAGCGGGGACTGCACGCCAAGCTGCTGGCGACGCTCGGCCCCGCCATCGCGTCCGGCGAATATCCGCCGGGGACGGTGCTGCGCACGGACGAACTCGAGCAGCGCTTCGACGTCTCCCGGACCGTCGTCCGGGAAGCGGTCCGCGTGCTGGAGTCGATGCGGCTGGTGGAGTCCCGGCGCCGCGTCGGGGTCACCGTACGGCCCACCGAGGAGTGGAACGTCTTCGATCCCCAGGTGATCCGCTGGCGGCTGGCGGGCTCCGACCGGCCGCGGCAGCTCCGTTCGCTGACCGTGCTGCGCTCGGCGGTCGAACCCGTCGCCGCGGGACTGGCCGCCCGGCTGGCGACGGCCGAGCAGTGCGCGGAACTCACCGGGCACGCGCTGGGCATGGTGGCGACCTCACGCGGCGGTCAGCTGGAGGCCTACCTGGTGCACGATGTCGCGTTCCACCGCGTGGTGCTGCGGGCCTCGGGCAACGAGATGTTCGCCAAGCTGGGCGATGTCGTGGCCGAGGTGCTGACCGGCCGCACCCAGCACCGGGTGATGTTCACCGACCCCGACCCGGCCGCGGTCACCCTGCACGTCCAGGTCGCGGAAGCGGTACGGGCCCGGGACGAGGAGCGCGCGGAGCGGCTGACCCGGCAGATCACCGTGGGCGCCATGGCGGAGCTGGACGTCCTGGCGCCCTGAGACGGCGAAGCCACCCGGCCCGGCCCGCACCCCGGCCCCGGGGCCGAAGCCCGGGCCGGGTCCGTGCGGGGCCCTCGGCCGGACCCCGCTCAGCCCGCCGCGCTGCTGAGGGAGAGCTTCACGGCGAAGCCGAGGAAGAGCGCGCCTGCGGCGGAGGTGACACCGGCCGCGAGGCGCCTGCGCCGGCGGAAGCGCTCCGCGAGCCGGCTGCCGCCGAGGATCAGGGCGGTCAGGTAGAGGAAGCTGAAGAGCTGGCAGAAGGCGCCCAGCAGCAGGAAGGACAGAGCCGGGTGGGCATACCCGGGATCGACGAACTGCACGAAGAAGGAGACGAAGAAGAGAATCGCCTTCGGGTTGAGCAGGCTGATCCCGAGGGCCCGGCGGAACGGTCGCTCACCGGCGACGGACCGGGGGGCTCCGGCGGAGCCGCCGGCCCCGGGCACCGCCCGGGCGGCCGGCACGGCCGCGTCGCGGGCCGGCCGCTCCTGCCGCTTCCGCCACATCCCCGCGGCGGCGCGCAGCATGCCGACGGCCAGCCAGGTCAGATAGCCGGCGCCCGCGTACTTCACGATGCTGTAGAGCACGGCGTTGGCCTGGAGCAGCGAGGCGACACCGGCGGCGGACAGCAGCATCAGCACCGCGTCCCCGCAGAAGACGCCGCCCGCCGCCGCGTAGCCGCGCCGCACCCCGCGGCGTGCGGCGACGGACAGGACATACAGGCTGTTGGGCCCCGGCAGCAGGATGATCAGGGCAAGTCCGACCAGATACGTCGGAAGATCGGTGACTCCCAGCATGAGCGGAGTTTGGCACAGGAATGCGGTTTTGCGTCAGGCGGATTCCGGGTGCCGGACGTCACCGTGCGGCCACCGCCGCGTGCTGCCGGGCGGCTGTCCGGCGGGAGGCGCGGCCGCGCAGGAAACGGCCGGGGCCGCCACCCCTTCCGGTGGGGCGGCCCCGGCCGTGTCGTGTCACGCCGTCACGCCGTCACGCCGTCACGCCGTCACGCCGTCACAGCGTCGCGCCGTCACGCCGGCACGGGCGCAGCGCGCTCAGAACGCGTCCGTGGGAACGTACGCGCCCCAGACCTCCCGCAGCGTGTTGCAGACCTCGCCGACCGTGGCCTTCGCCGCCAGCGCCTTCTTCATCGGGTAGAGGACGTTGTCGGTGCCCTCGGCCGCGGCCCGCATCTCGGCCAGCGCCGCGTCCACCGCGTCCTGGTCGCGCTCCGCCCGCAGCTTGGCGAGCCGCTCGGCCTGCTGCGCCTCGATGGCCGGGTCCACGCGGAGCGGCTCGTACGGCTCCTCCTCGTCGAGCTGGAAGCGGTTGACGCCGACGACGACCCGCTCGCCGCTGTCCGTCTCCTGCGCGATCCGGTAGGCGCTGCGCTCGATCTCGCTCTTCTGGAAGCCGCGCTCGATGGCGCTGACCGCGCCGCCCATGTCCTCGACCTTCCGCATCAGCTCCAGGGCGGCCGCCTCGACCTCATCGGTCATCGACTCCACCACGTAGCTGCCGGCGAACGGGTCGACGGTGTACGTCACATCCGTCTCGTAGGCCAGCACCTGCTGGGTGCGGAGCGCCAGCCGCGCCGACTTGTCGGTGGGCAGCGCGATGGCCTCGTCGAAGGAGTTGGTGTGCAGCGACTGGGTGCCGCCGAGGACGGCGCCGAGGCCCTGCACGGCCACGCGGACGAGGTTCACCTCGGGCTGCTGCGCGGTGAGCTGCACCCCGGCGGTCTGGGTGTGGAAGCGGAGCATCAGCGACTTGGGGTTCTTGGCGCCGAACTCCTCCTTCATCACCCGCGCCCAGATCCGGCGCGCGGCGCGGAACTTGGCGACCTCTTCGAGGATGGTCGTCCGGGCGACGAAGAAGAACGACAGCCGGGGCGCGAAGTCGTCCACGTCCATACCGGCCGCCACGGCCGTACGGACGTACTCGATGCCGTCGGCCAGCGTGAACGCGATCTCCTGCGCGGGCGAGGCGCCGGCCTCCGCCATGTGGTAGCCGGAGATCGAGATGGTGTTCCACTTGGGGATCTCGGCCTTGCAGTACTTGAAGATGTCCGCGATCAGCCGCAGCGAGGGCTTGGGCGGGAAGATGTACGTGCCGCGGGCGATGTACTCCTTGAGCACGTCGTTCTGGATGGTGCCCGTGAGCTTCTCCGCCGGGACGCCCTGCTCCTCGCCGACGAGTTGGTAGAGCAGGAGCAGCAGCGCGCCGGGGGCGTTGATCGTCATGGACGTCGAGACCTTGTCCAGCGGGATGCCGCCGAACAGGATCCGCATGTCCTCGATCGAGTCGATGGCGACGCCGACCTTGCCGACCTCGCCGCTCGCGATGGGCGCGTCGCTGTCGTGGCCCATCTGGGTCGGCAGGTCGAAGGCGACCGACAGGCCCATGGTGCCGTTGGCGATCAGCTGCTTGTAGCGGGCGTTGGACTCGACGGCGGTGCCGAAGCCCGCGTACTGGCGCATCGTCCAGGGGCGCCCGGTGTACATCGTGGGATAGACACCGCGGGTGAAGGGGTACGAGCCGGGCTCGCCGAGCTTCTCGTCCGCGTCCCAGTCCCCCAGCGAGTCCGGCCCGTAGACCGGCTCGATCGGCAGCCCGGACTCGGTCATTCGCTTCTTGCCGGACTCGCGCGCCATGTTCGCCTTGCCTCCTGTAGAGCGGGTGGGGTGCCGCCGCCCGGTACTCACCGGTAGTCGGTTGGGTCCGCCACGGACTGTAGCGGCGCGGCGCGTGTGCCGTGGAGGCCCACACGCTGGGACGTTGCTCACAGAGAACAGCATGGGCTCTCCGTACGGGGCGCAGGCGGAGCGCGAGCGGGGGCGCAGTGGCGCGCCGGCGGCACTGCAGAGGTGGGGGCAGCGGGGCGGACGGGCGCGAGCAGACGCGGGAGGAGCCGGCCTGCGCACGCCGGGTGTGGACCCGGCAGGCGCGGGCGGCGCGTCGGGCCGGGGCGGGAAAGGCAGCTCGGACGAAAGAGCTGCCGGGACGAAGAGAGGGCGCGGGCAGGGCCGGGGGAACGTGCCCCGCCCGCGCCGTGCACGGAGCCTCAGGTACGGGGGGAACCCGGGCTCACGTGCCGCCGATGACCAGTCGGCTCACTTCTTACTGCGCCCCCCGCTCGAAAAACGTCACACCTGGCGCCGAAAAAATGTGCCCATGCCCTTCGCCGCCCGGCTCGCCCCCCGGATCGCCGCACGACATCACCCTCGGGTCGGGGCACGACAACGGGCTCGGAGCAGGACGGATGCGCCCGCCCGGCTGGGAGCGGCAGGGCTGGGCGGCGCGGCAGGGCAGCGGGGCCGGGCGGCAGGGCCGGGCAAGGGCGATGGTCGGGCGACCGACGATCACGCGGCCCGGCCCGGGCGTTCCGATGACGCCAGGCGGGGCCGGGCAGGGGCGAGTACGGGCTCAGCCCGGGAAGGCACGCCCCGGCGAGGTCGGCCGGGGACGGGGGCCGAGGGCCGGGGGGAGGCCGGCTTCCGAGGCGGTCGGCGCCTGACGGGGCGACGCCCCGGCGCCTCCAGCGTGTTCCGCAGGTGGTGCCGTCTGCCCGAAGGGCGGGCCCGGCGGGCGGACCCGGCGGCGTCGGGTGCGTGCGCTCGCAAGGCGGAGGACTGTCCCGACACCGGGCGTCTCGGGACGAGCCCGGACACGCGGCGTGGGGCCCCCGGCCGAGGCTCAGGGAGTGCGAGCCCGACGCCGCCCCGGGCAGGCGGGACTGCCGGAAGGCGCACTAACCGGCTTCGGGGGATTCCGCTGCCGCGGGGCGGGGCGGTGTGCCGGTGCGGGAAGCGTTCGACGGTGCGGCCGGAGAGGCCGACGGGGACGAAGCCCGCGTGCCGCCCGGGGCGTCCGCCCGCTCCGTGCCCGGGTCGGCCGCGTGGCGGCTGTCCGCCCGGCCCTTCGCGGCGCCGTTCGGCCGGCTGTTCGCCTGGCGGTTCCCTGCATCATCAGTCCGGCCGTTCGCGGCAGCGCCCGGCTGGCCGTTCGCGGCGCCGTTCGTCCGGCTGTTCGGCGCGCCGCTCGCTCTGCCGTCCTGGCTGTCCGCGCGGTCCCGGGGGGCTTGGCGGTGCTCCCGGTCTTCCCGGCCCCGGTCTTCCCGGCCCCGGTTCTCCCGGCCCCGGTTCTCCCGGTCTGCCGGGTGCTCCCGGTCGTGGCGGCGGTCCGAGCGGGGCTCGTCGCGCAGGGGCCCGGGCGGGCGGTCCGCGTGACCGCCGCGTTCGCCGTGCCCGGCTCTGCCGTCGCGGCCGCCGCCGGCGCCCGGCGGGTTCACGCCGCCGGGGCCGGAACCGACGTACGGGTCGGCGTGGGAGCCGGACCCGGGCCGCGTGCCGGGGGCGGAACCCCCGGAGTCTCCGGACCCCGGCCTCGCGCCGGCGCCGGTGTCCGAGCCGGAGCCTCCGCCGCGGGAGCCCTCGGCATCGTTGTCGTCCTTGCCGTCCAGCAGCCGGCCGCAGTAGCCCTCCACCGCAGCGGGGCCGCCCGCGGCGGCTTCGATCCGGCCGCGGGTCCGGCGATCGAGGGTGTCCGCCGTGTACTCCCGGCAGAGCGCGATCACCGCCCCGCGGGTCTTCGCGTCACCGAAGCCCGGGGGAACGGGGATGCGGTCCGCGGCGCCGTCCCGGCCGCCGGCGGGCTCGTCCCGGTCGCTGCCCAGGCCCTTGGTGCCGCCGTGGCCCCCGGCCCCCGGGCTCTTCTCGCCGTGCTCGTCGGTCTCGTGGTGGTCCCGGGGCGACTCGCCGTCCGTACCGCCCGCGCCGTGCCCGGGGGCGGAGGGGGCGCGGCCGGTGCCGGGAGCGCTGCCGGACGGCCCCGGCTCAACGGAGTGGTTGAACGGCGTGGGCAGCACACCCGTGCCCGCGGCGACCGCGACCCCGCCCAGGGCGCAGCCCGCCAGAGCCACGGCGAGGCCCGCACGCAGCGGACGTCCCAGGGCCGGCCGGCGGCCGCCTCCGGCGGCGCGGGGAAGCCCGAACAGGGTGCGGCCCCGGGCGCCGGAACCGGGGCGCTGCGCGCCACCGGCCGCCTCGCGGAAGGCGGCCAGTACGACGGCTTCGCCGAGGAAGGCGCCCTCTTCGTCGGTGCCGGCCGGCAGCCGCGCCGGGTCCGCCACGCATCTCAGGGCGGCCGAAAGTCTTCGGGCCCGCTCTTCCGCCCGGCCGTCACCGGCCCCGGCGTCCGGCACGCCGAGGGGTTCGCCGCGCAGCAACCGCTCCGCGGCGTCCTCGTCGAGCCAGCTGTAGCGGTCCTCGGCCATCACATGTCCTTCTGCGTCCGCACATACGTTTCCGTCACACCGGCCGCGGCCGCACCACTTCGGGGGCCGCGCTGCGGAGGCACGCCGTCCAGTCCGCCCTGGCGCGCGGGGTTCTCACCGACGGCCGGTACGCCGTCGGCGGTGCCCGTCTCGTCGAGGAGTTCGGCCAGCCGCCGCAGGCCCCGGTGGGCGGCCGTGCGCACCGCGCCGGCCCGCTTGCCCAGCACATGGGCGGCGCTCTTCGCGTCGAGCCCCACGACCACCCGCAGCACCACGGCCTCGGCCTGGTCCCGGGGGAGCTGGGCGATGAGCCGGAGGGTGCGGCCGGTGCCGAGCGCCTCCAGGGCCTCGGAGGCGGTGTCGGCGTCGGCCGCGCGGTCCGCCAGCTCGGTCTCGTCACCGCTGACGGCGGGGCGCCGGCCGCGCATCCGGATGTGGTCGAGCGCCCGGTTGCGCGCGATGCGCGCGGCCCAGCCCCGGAAGCGGTCCGCGTCGCCGCTGAACCGGCTCAGGTCGCGGGCTATCTGCAGCCACGCCTCGGAGGTCACGTCCTCCGCGTCGGGCTCGCCGACCAGCGTCCGGACATAGCCCAGCAGCCGCGGGTGCACGGCGCGGTAGACAGAACGGAAGGCGGTCTCGTTTCCGTCCTGTGCCGCGTGCACTGCGGCGGTCAGCTCCGCGTCGTCCCCCAGCACGCTTTCATCCTGCCTGACTATTTCCGGACTTCCGACACCTGGCCACGGAGCCGAGGCTCCGTGAGCCCGCCGGACGTTCCGGAGGCGGTACGGCCCTTCCGGGCCGCAGGTCGTGTCGCGGAAGGGCCCCGGCGGGTGCCACTCCCCGAACGCTACGGGTTGTTGAGCGTTCAAGTCCACGCGCGCCGTCCATGGCCGAGATCACGCCCCGGGCCGCGCACCGAGGGCCCGGCGGCGGGCCGGGAGCCGCCGGGCCGGACGGCACTGTGACACAAATCGCTCGTCCGGCGCTGAAGGGAGTACGGACCCCGACGGGTCCTCCAGAACGACGGCCGGGGTCTCTCCTGTGGGGGGTGGCGACCCCGGTCGTCCTCTTTTCCGGAGCGTCCTGTCCCGGGTGCTCCTCTCCCGGTGCCGCGCGGGTGCGCCGCTCACGAACCGCCGCCACCGCGCTCCCCGCGATCACGGCCCCGGCGGGCGGCACGGGGACGGCCGGTGTCCCGGTCCGCCCTTCTCGCGCGGGCGTCGGCGGCGCCGCGGGGCTCGTCCGCGTTGCCGCTCCGGAGGAGGTCCGCGTCGTCGGGAGCCCGCTCGGAGCGGCCGCCCGCGTTGCCGCCACTGTTGGCGTTCCCGTTGCCGCCGCTGTTGGCGGCTCCGCCGCCGTTGGCATTTCCGCCGTTGGCGTTCCCGCCGCCCCCGCTCCCGGCGGCGCCACCGTTGGCATTGCCACCTGCGCCGCCGTTCGCGTTGCCGCGTGCGGCGCCACTCGCGCCGCCCCGTGTGGTGGCGTCGGTGTTCCCGGCGCTGCTGCCGGCGCTGCTGCCCGCGTTCTCGCTGCTGCCGCTGTTGGCGTTGTTCCCCTCGGTGGCGGCGTCGCTGTTGCCGCCGCTGTTGGCGTTGCTGCCACCGCTGTTGGCGTTCCCGCTGCTGCCGCTGTTCGCGTTGTTGCCGCCGCTGCCGGCATCGCCACTGGCGCCACCGTTGGCGGCCGTCCCCTTCTCCTTCTCCGCGCCGGCGGCACCCGGACCGGTGAGCCAGGCGCAGTAGTCGCTCACCCGGTTCTCACCGCCCGCGGCCATGACCAGCCGTTCGTAGGCTTCCGCGCTCAGTTCCCCGGTGCCCTTGCCGCCCGCGGCACCGTTGTTCCCGCCGTCGGAGGTGCCCTTGCCGTTGGCGCCGCCCCCGCCGTCGGCATCGGCGTTCGCCCGGCCGTACGTCCGGCACAGCTTCCGCAGCGCCTTGCCGTCCTTCTCCCCGGCGCCGTCGTCCCAGTGGTCCGAGCCGCCGGGGCGGGAGCCGTCCGGCCCGCCCCGCCCGTGGTCTCCGGGGCTCTCCTTGCCGTTCTCCCCCGGCCGGGAGTCCCCGGGCTCGTCACCGGAGATGAACGGCACCCGGATGACGCCGGTGCCGGCGGCCACCGCCACGCCGCCCAGCATGAGCCCGGCCAGCACGCCGCCCACGACCGCCTTCGCCGGGCGGTGCCGCGCCCACAGGCCGGCCAGGCCCCGCCGCTCCGGCCGCCAGTCGTCCTGCGGCCGCGGCTCGGTGGCGGCACGGCCCGCGACGCGGGCGGCACGGAAGGCCGCCAGGGCCGCCTCCTCATGCTTCCGGGCACGCTCCGGATCGGCCGCGGGCGGGCGGGCCGCCGCCGCCAGCAGGTGATCCAGCTCGGAGCCGGCGGCGCCTCCCGCGACACCCGAGGGCTCGCGGTTCAGCAAACGCTCCGCCTTCTTCCGGTTCACGCCGCTCCCGTCGGGGTGTCGGTGCCCGCTCATTCCACTTCCCCAAGCGTCCGAGAGGCGGGAGTCGTCACGGACCGGCCGCCCGTCGGGGCCCGGTCGGCGAGCTGCCCGGCGAGCCTCTTGAGGCCCCGGTACGAGGCGGTACGGACCGCGCCGCTGCGTTTGCCCAGCACACGGGCGGTCGCCGGGCCGTCGAGGCCGACCACCACCCGCAGCAGCACCGCCTCGGCCTGATCCCTCGGCAGCCCGGCGACCATCGCCAGCGCCTCCTCGGTCGACAGGGTCTCCAGGGCCTCGCGCTCGGTGTCCTGACGGCCCGGCAGCTCCAGCACGTCCTGCTCCAGCAGGGCGGTGCGCGGGCGGCTCCGCTGCCGGCGCAGATGGTCCAGGGCGCGGTGCCGGGCGATGGTCGCCGTCCAGCCGCGGAAGCCGTCGCCGTTGCCGCGGAACCGGCCGAGGTCCCGGGCGATCTCCAGCCACGCCTCGGCGGTCACGTCCTCGGCGTCGTCGCCGACCAGGCCCCGTACGTAGCCGAGCAGCCTCGGCTGAACCAGCCGGTAGAGCAGGGTGAATGCCTCCTCATCGCCGTTCTGGGCGCGTTCGACGGCTTCCCCGAGGCCTCCGTCGTCACCCTGCTGCGTACGTCGGCGCTCCCCACGCTTGCCCACGCTGTCCTCTTCGTCCGCCGCTGTCACGCATCCGGGCACTGGTCCGCCCTCTTGTCACGCAGGCCGGACTGCGCACGTCACCCGGAGGTGACATCCTCACGCCCCGGCGGCCTGTATGCCGAGCTTTTCCAGTACTTCGTGGAAGAGCTTCTCGACATCCGGGTCCGGTTCCGCGCTCAGAACGTCGGCCAGGCGCCGGGAGTCCACCGTACGCCCGGCCGCGGCGGCCCATCCCGCGGCATGGACGGCGGCGCCCGCCGGGGAGGGGAAGACATCGTCCAGCACGATCTCGTCCTCGCCGACGTGCCGGGCCATCGCGGCCCGGCCCAGGCAGGCCGTCCAGGAGCCGCGGACGGGGCCGGCGCCCTCCAGCACGGCGCAGTCGCCGTCCATGACGTACGCCAGCAGCGTGGGAGCCCCCGTCTCCCTCGCCAGGGCTCCGGCGACGTCGTCGAGGTCGCCCAGTCCGGGCTCGCTCGGATGTTGCCACAACTGCCAGCCGTCGGCGAAGGTTTCGGCCAGTTCCAGCCGTTCCCGGCCGGGCGCGAGGGTGGAGCACTCCGCCAGTTCGCGGTCGCTCTTCCCGACGACTAAGTAACCCCAGAAACCCACCGTGATCTCCCTCCGTGGCGCCCCGTCCACCGGCACAGCGCAGCCGGAGTGGCAAACGTCACACCGGCGCCGGAGGGCGGGTGCTGTGACGTTCCGCGGTCACGCAGCGCTGAACAGGTAGCACCACACCGGTGATCGGGGTGGGGCCGCACGGAGGGAGAGACGACGACCGGTGAGGCTCCGGAGACCGCGGGTGTACGGAAACGGCGGCGCCGTGCCGCCGCCGGCCGCGACCGCGCACGGCCGGGCCCGCTCGGGCGGCGTGCCGGCGGCGTAACGGTTTGCGGTGGCGGGGGCACGCCCTCCGGTACCGCGCACGCCGGTCCGCCCCTCACAGGGGAGGGGGCGGACCGGCGTTCCCCTCCGCGTCCCGCGCACCGGCCCCGCCGCCCCGCTGCCTCGCGCCGATGACCGGGGCGGCGGGCGGCAGGCCCGCGTGTCGGCGGGGGTGGCGGGGCGGCCGCGGCCCGACGATGGCCGGATGGACACCACCCTGCGCATCGCGCAACAGCCGGAGGCCGACGCCCTGCTCGCCCGCAGCCCGCTGGCCCTGCTGGTCGGCATGCTGCTCGACCAGCAGGTCCCGATGGAGTGGGCGTTCACGGGCCCGTACACGATCGCGCGGCGCATGGGCGGCGACGACCTGGACGCGCACGCGATCGCCGCCCGGGACCCGGAGGACTTCGCGGCCCTGATGTCGGAGAAACCGGCGGTGCACCGCTACCCCGGTTCCATGGCGCGGCGCGTACAGGAGCTGTGCCGGCATCTGGTCGAGACGTACGACGGGGACGCGGCGGCGGTGTGGCGCGACGCCGGGAGCGGGGCGGAACTGCTCCGCCGGCTGAACGCGCTGCCCGGATACGGCCGGCAGAAGTCCCAGGTCCTCGTCGCGCTGCTCGGCAAGCGGTTCGGAGTGCGGCCGGAGGGCTGGCGGGAGGCGGCGGGGCCCTACGGCGAGGAGGGCGCCCGCCGGTCGGCCGCGGATGTCACCGGGCCGGAGTCGCTCGCCGAGGTCCGCGCCGTCAAACAGGAGGCCAAGCGCGCCGCGAAGGCCGCCAGGTCGGCGAAGGCCGCCGGGGCCGGCGGCACCGGGCGGCCGGATACGGACCCGGCGGCCGGGCACCCCCGGCAGCCCTGACGGCGCCCGGTACGCCCGGGGCCCGGGCGGGGCGTGCCGGCCCGGACGCCGCGTCAGCCGCCCTCCCGCCGCTGCCCGCCCCCGGGGTCCCCCTGCCCGGCTCCTCCCGCCGCGTCGCCTTCGGCTACGACGCAGCGGCACTCCGGCGCTCCGGCCCTGCGGCGCTCCGTCTACTCCCGTTCCGCCTCCAGCCGGTCGGCGAGCTTCCGGAACTCCGTCCAGCTCGCCGACGGTTTCCGCGGGTCCCACAACTTCTGGGCGACGGCCCGCAGCGGCATCCGGATCCCAGTGGCCACCTGGGCCTCCGTCTGGGCGTCGGCGAAGTCGCACCAGACGGCGAGCCGGCCGCCGAGCACCCGGTCCGGGCCGGACAGCGCGGCCGGCACCGGCTCGGTGCCGCGCAGCACCGCCGGAGTCCAGCTCTTGTAGATGCGCTCGCCGGTGGGGTACGTGAACTGGTTGGGCTCGCCGAGCACGTAGTACAGATATTCGTCGTTGAGGTTGACCAGCTTGCGGCCCTCGCGCAGGTACTCCTCCGGCTGCCGGGCGCCGATCTCCTTGCCGGTCCAGTACTCGACCTCGATGTCCTCGTCGGGCCGTACCGAACCGCCGCTGAAGAAGCCGTCGTTCCACGCCTTGGGCCGCTTGCCGGCCTTCCGCACCGTCTCGGCCCGGTCGTTGAGCCAGGCCGTCGCCAGGTCCTGGACCCGCCCGGCGGAGCCGTGGTCCCGGCGGGCCTGCGCGGCGAGGTCCGGGTAGGCGGCCTCGGGGTTCTCGGCCATCAGCGCGCGGTACTCGTCGGCGCCCAGGTGAAAGTACCGGCCGGGGAAGACCCCGGAGTACTCGCGCAGCAGCTCGTCGATCAGCCGGGCGGACTGCGGCTTGGTGATGTCGATGGCGCCGCGCACGGGCACGCCCCGGGCATTGCGCAGCTGCAGTTCGGGATGCGCGCGCAGGACCGCGCCGAGGTGGCCGGGCGAGTCGATCTCGGGGATGACGGTGATGTGCAGCCGCTTCGCGAGGCCGAGGATCCGCCGCAGCTCCTTCTTGGTGAGGTGCTGTCCGGAGACGACCTCGGGGTGCGAGTCGCTCTCGACGCGGAAGCCCTGGTCGTCGGAGAAGTGCAGCCCGAGCTGATTGAACTTGAGGTCGGCGATCTCCCGGATCCGGGCCTCGATCCACTCCGGGGTGAAGTGCTTGCGCGCGATGTCGAGCATCAGCCCGCGCTGGGCCCGGTCGGGGCGGTCGTCGACGACGCCTTCGGGGAAGGTGCCCTCGGTCCGCAGCACCTGCAGGACGGTGCGGGTGCCGTAGAAGACGCCCGCGTCGCCCGAGCCGGTGATCCGCACCCGGCCGTCGCGGGTGGTGATCCGGTAGGCCTCGGGGCCGCCCTTCTGCTCCCGGTCGATGGCGAGTTCGAGGTCGCCGCGCCGGGCCGGGCCCGTGTGGTGGGGCAGGTCCAGCTCGCCGGCGACCGTGCGGGCCTCGTCGGCCAGGGGCCCGTCCTGGTCGGCGACGACGCGGCTGCCGGAGCCGGGGCGCCAGCCGGGCCCGCGGCCGCTCTCGAATTTCCGTACGGCCGGGATGGTCACGGGCGGGGACGACGGCGGATAGGAGCGAGTGGCGGTGGCCGACGGCGACTTCTCCCCGGTACCGGTCTCGCCGGCCGGTCCGTCCGAACATCCGGCCAGCAGGGCCGCCGCGGCCGTCACGGCGCACCAGGCGGACAGCCGCCGGCGGATCCCGGGCGCGGAGTGCGGCCGCCGGGTCGCCTTCGGCGCGGAAAGCATGGGCAAGGGAAAACCTCCTCGTTCACCCGCGAAGGTAAGGCCCCGCACGTGCTTTCCCGTCCGTCACACGCGCGGACCGCCCGGACCGGCCGCGCGGCTCCCCGCCGGGCGGACCGGCGGATCCGGGGAACGCGCAGGTCACGCGGGTGGCGGCGGCCGGCGGGAACCGCTGCGCCGGGCGGCCATCAACACTCCGTCAAAAACCCTCCCCCGGTGGGTGAAATTCGCGCATCTGTGGCATGGCGGCCTTCATCGCCCGCTACGGTTGCCCCCTCGCCACATCGCGCCACCTCGCGCCACCCGGCCCACCGCGCGGGTGCGCGCACCGCGCCATCTGCCGCACCTCACCTCCCCCGGGCCCTGCCAGGGGGCTCCCAGAGGAGTCCACCGTCTCCGGCCTCGACCACTTCAACGCCCAGCCGCCCGAAGCCGCGGAAGAAGCACTGACGGCCTGCTGCGGCAGCCGCCGCTGGGCCCGCAGACTCATCCGCCACCGGCCGTACCCGGACGTCGCCGCGCTGCTGGCGGCCGCCGACGAGGCGAGCTACGACCTCACCGCGGCCGATCTCGCCGAGGCCCTGGCCCGGGAGTCCGCGCCGGGACTGTCCGGCCTGCCCGGGCTGCCGGGACTGCCGCTGCCGCGCTCCCGGTCCCGCTCCGGCGAGGAGAGGCAGCCCGCCCTGGCCGGGCCGCGCGACGCCTGCGGCGGCAGCGGGCAGCCGGGCGCCGTTCCGGCCCGGCGGCCGGGCGCCCTGGCGGCGCACACCGCGCTGCGCGCCGCCCACGCCGCGTACGAGAGCCGCTTCGGCCACGCCTTCGTGATCTGCCTGGACGGGGTGGACCCGGCCGAGTCGCTGGACCATGTGCTGGCCGGCCTCCGCACCCGGCTCGGCCACGAGCCGGAGAAGGAGCGGGTCGTGGTGGCGGAGGAGCTGCGCCGGCTGAGCCGCGGGCGGCTCGCCCGGCTGATGGCCTGACCGGTTCGCCCGCTCGCCCGGCGGGGTCCGGCCCGCCGCGGAGCGGTCCCGCCGGGCCGCCGGTAGCCCGTACGTGCCTGTTTGATCACACCTGAGGCCCCCCGGGGGAGTGATCAGGTCAGGCGTGGCTACGATGGCCGGGGCCGGTGGACCGTACCCGGCCGGGCCATACCGACACCCGAGCCGGCAGGCCCCAGTCCCGCTTCCGGAGGGTAAGTTCGTGCCGGCTGGAACGCTTTACCGCGGCCGGGAAGGCATGTGGAGCTGGGTGGCTCACCGAGTCACCGGCGTCCTCATCTTCTTCTTCCTGTTCGTCCATGTGCTCGACACGTCTCTCGTCCGCGTCTCCCCCGAGGCGTACGACGACGTGGTCGCGACCTACAAGACTCCCCTCGTCGCCCTGATGGAATACGGCCTCGTCGCCGCCATCCTCTTCCACGCGCTGAACGGCCTGCGGGTCGTCGCGGTGGACTTCTGGTCCAAGGGCACCAAGTACCAGAGGCAGATGCTCTGGGCGGTCATGGCCATCTGGATCGTGCTGATGGCCGGGGCCCTGTACCCCGTCCTCGGCCACGCCGCGAGCGAAGTCTTCGGGAGCTGAGCACCATGGCAACCACTGAGAGCTCGTCCGTCGAGCTGACCGGCAGCAGCGCCGGGTACGGCCCCGAGAACCCGGCTCCGGTCATCGAGCCGCCGCGGGCCCGCACCAAGAAGACCCCGAAGGCGTCCCGGACCAACTTCGAGATGCACGGCTGGCTGTTCATGCGGCTGTCCGGCATCGTGCTGACCGTCCTCGTCATCGGCCACCTCCTGCTCCAGCTCGTGCTGGACGGCGGCGTGCAGAAGATCAACTTCGCTTTCGTCGCCGGCCGCTGGGCGTCGCCGTTCTGGCAGGTCTGGGATCTGACCATGCTGTGGCTGGCCATGCTGCACGGCGCCAACGGCCTGCGGACGATCATCAACGACTACGCCGAGCGGGACACCACGCGCTTCTGGCTGAAGATGCTGCTGTGGACCGCCACGGTGTTCACCGTTCTGCTGGGCACGCTGGTGATCTTCACCTTCGACCCGAACATCCGCTAGAGCCGGGGCTGACGAGACCATGAAGATCCACAAGTACGACACCGTCATCGTCGGCGCCGGTGGCGCGGGCATGCGCGCGGCCATCGAGTCGACCAAGCGCAGCCGGACCGCGGTCCTGACGAAGCTGTACCCGACCCGCTCCCACACCGGCGCCGCCCAGGGCGGCATGGCCGCCGCCCTCGCGAACGTCGAGGAGGACAACTGGGAGTGGCACACCTTCGACACGATCAAGGGCGGTGACTACCTGGTCGACCAGGACGCCGCCGAGATCCTGGCGAAGGAGGCCATCGACGCGGTCCTCGACCTGGAGAAGATGGGCCTGCCGTTCAACCGGACGCCGGGCGGCACCATCGACCAGCGCCGCTTCGGCGGCCACAGCCGCAACCACGGCGAGGCGCCGGTCCGCCGGTCCTGCTACGCCGCGGACCGCACCGGCCACATGATCCTCCAGACGCTGTACCAGAACTGCGTCAAGGAGGGCGTGGAGTTCTTCAACGAGTTCTACGTCCTGGACCTCCTCCTCAACGAGACGGACGGGGTCAAGCGCACCGCGGGCGTCGTCGCCTACGAGCTGGCCACCGGCGAGATCCACGTCTTCCAGGCGAAGGCCGTGATCTTCGCCTCCGGCGGCACCGGCAAGTTCTTCAAGGTGACCTCCAACGCCCACACCCTCACCGGTGACGGCCAGGCCGCCGCGTTCCGCCGCGGACTGCCGCTGGAGGACATGGAGTTCTTCCAGTTCCACCCGACGGGCATCTGGCGGATGGGCATCCTGCTCACCGAGGGCGCGCGCGGCGAGGGCGGCATCCTCCGCAACAAGGACGGCGAGCGCTTCATGGAGAAGTACGCGCCCGTCATGAAGGACCTCGCCTCGCGCGACGTCGTCTCCCGCTCGATCTACACCGAGATCCGCGAGGGACGCGGCTGCGGCCCCGAGGGCGACCACGTCTACCTGGACCTGACGCACCTGCCGCCGGAGCAGCTGGACGCCAAGCTGCCCGACATCACCGAGTTCGCGCGGACGTACCTCGGCATCGAGCCCTACACGGACCCGATCCCGATCCAGCCGACCGCGCACTACGCGATGGGCGGCATCCCGACCAACGTCCAGGGCGAGGTGCTGGCGGACAACACCACCGTCGTGCCGGGCCTGTACGCGGCCGGCGAGGTCGCCTGCGTCTCGGTGCACGGCGCCAACCGGCTGGGCACCAACTCGCTGCTCGACATCAACGTGTTCGGGCGCCGGGCCGGCATCGCCGCCGCCGAGTACGCCGCGGAGCACGACTACGTCGAGCTGCCGGAGGACCCGGCCGCCCAGGTCGTGGGCCAGGTGGAGCGGATGCGGAGCGCCACGGGCACCGAGCGGGTCACCGAGATCCGCAAGGCGCTGCAGGAGACCATGGACACCAACGTCATGGTCTTCCGCACCGAGCAGACGCTGAAGACGGCGGTCGAGGAGATCGGCGCGCTGCGCGAGCGCTACCTCAACGTGTCCGTGCAGGACAAGGGCCAGCGGTTCAACACGGATCTGCTGGAGGCCCTGGAGCTGGGCAACCTGCTCGATCTGGCCGAGGTGACGGCCGTGTCCGCGCTGGCCCGCAAGGAGTCCCGCGGCGGTCACTACCGCGAGGACTTCCCCAACCGCGACGACGTCAACTTCATGCGGCACACCATGGCGTACCGCGAGGTGGGCGAGGACGGCACCGAGTCGATCCGGCTCGACTACAAGCCGGTCGTCACGACCCGCTACCAGCCGATGGAGCGTAAGTACTGATGAGCACCGCAACGCTCGACAAGCACGAGCCCCAGGACGCCCCGGCTTCCGCCACGGCCGCGGACCTGATCACCGTGACCTTCCGGATCCGCCGGTTCAACCCGGAGGTGGCGGCCGAGGCGAGCTGGGAGGACTTCCGGTTCGACATCGACCCGAAGGAGCGGGTGCTCGACGCCCTCCACAAGATCAAGTGGGAGCTCGACGGGACGCTGACCTTCCGGCGCTCCTGCGCGCACGGCATCTGCGGCTCTGACGCGATGCGCATCAACGGCCGCAACCGGCTGGCGTGCAAGACGCTGATCAAGGACATGAACCCGGAGAAGCCGATCACGGTCGAGCCCATCAAGGGCCTGACGGTCCTGAAGGACCTCGTGGTCGACATGGAGCCGTTCTTCCAGGCGTACCGCGACATCATGCCGTTCCTCATCACCAAGGGGAACGAGCCGACGCGCGAGCGGCTGCAGAGCGCCGAGGACCGCGAACGGTTCGACGACACCACCAAGTGCATCCTGTGCGCCGCGTGCACGTCGTCCTGCCCGGTGTTCTGGAACGACGGGCAGTACTTCGGCCCGCAGGCGATCGTGGGCGCGCACCGCTTCATCTTCGACTCGCGCGACGAGGGCGGTGAGCAGCGGCTGGAGATCCTCAACTCCAAGGAGGGCGTCTGGCGCTGCCGCACCACCTTCAACTGCACCGAGTCGTGCCCGCGCGGCATCGAGATCACCAAGGCCATCCAGGAGGTCAAGCGGGCGCTGATCACGCGCCGCTTCTGAGCCGCCCGGCCGCCCGGTTCCCCGGGCGGCCCCCGGCTCACGGCAGACGCCACACCGGGCCCGGTCCGTACGTGCGAGACGTACGGACCGGGCCCGGTGGCCGTGCGGGGTCCCGGTGGCGTGCGGGGTCCCGGTGGCGTGCGGGCCCCGGTGCCGGGCTCAGATCCTGCTCAGCTCCCAGAGCCGCCAGGCACCGCTGCCGTCCGACAGGTACTGGTAGCCGGCGATGCCGTCCGTGCTGAGCACGTAGTCCTTCCGCTCCCAGAGCGGGATCAGCGGCACGTCCTCGGCGACGATGTCCTGGATCCGCGTGAAGTCGCGGGCGGCCTCCCGGCGGTCGACGGTGCGCTGAGTGGCGCGGATGAGCCGGTCGACGCGGCTGTCGCGGTAGGCGTTGTGGAAGGCGGAGCCGGAGCCGACGACCGGGGTCACGAAGGTCTCCGGGTCGGGGAAGTCGGCGACCCAGCCGATGCAGTAGGCGTCGTACTTGCCCGCGGCGAAGCCCTTCTGGAACTGGTCCCACTCGTGCCGGGTGACCTTGACGTCGAAGAGCCCGGTGTCCTCCAGCTGGTCGCGGAGCAGCTCGGCCTCGGCGTCCGTGGCGGACCCCTGGGAGTAGGCGATGCGGAAGGTCACCGGGGTCTCGACGCCGGCCTCCTCCAGCAGCGCGCGGGCCCGGTCCGGGTCGGGCCGGGGGTCGTTCTCGAAGTACGAGGTGGTGTGGCCGTTGACCCCGGTCGGGATGAGCGAGTACAGCGGCGTGACGGTGCGGTCGTGGACGTCCCGCGCCAGGGCCTGCCGGTCGATGACGGCGGCGACCGCCTGCCGTACGGCGGGCTCGTTCAGCGGGGCGTTCTCACGGAGGTTGAACACCAGCGAGCGGGTGGCGTACGCGGTGTTCTCCTCGATGTTGACGTTGCGGGCCGTGGACTCCATCACGGAGGTCAGGGCCTTGGGCGGCAGCCCGCGCCCGGCGACGTCGATCTCCCGCTTGTCCCAGGCTTCCTCGAGCTCGTCCGGGCTGTCGTAGTAGCGGATGGTGACCCGGTTGCCGAGGCTCGCGAGGGCGCCCCGGTAGCCGGTGTTGGGCACCAGCCGGGCCTCCCGGCCCTCCGAGTAGGCCTCGATGCGGTACGGGCCGGAGCCATTGGCGTCGCCGTCCTCGCGCAGCCGGTCCTTCTCGTACGTGGCGGGGTCGACGATCGCGCCGGCACCTGTCGCGATCTTGAACGGGAAGGTGGCGTCGGGGGTCTTCAGGAAGAAGGTGACGGTGTTGTCCCGGGCCTTCACGGAACCCAGGGTCTCCAGCAGCGGCCCCGGGCCCTGCGGGCTGTCGATGCGGCGGATGCGGTCGAAGGAGAACTTCACCGCCTCGGCCGTCAGCTTGTTGCCGTTGGCGAACTCCAGGTCGGAGCGGAGTTCGCAGGTGTACTGCATCAGGTCGGCGCCGGTGAACTCGCAGCTGCGGGCGGCGTCGGGGACGGGCTCCTCCTGGCCGCGCTCGAAGGTCAGCAGCGACTGGTAGAGGTTGGAGTAGACCGCCCAGGAGCCGGCGTCGTAGGCGCCGGCGGGATCGAGGGTGGAGACCGTGTCCGTGGTCCCCACGAGGATCGGTTTTCCGCCCTTCTCATAGGCCTCCAGCACACGGATGCCGATCACACCCAGCGTCACCGATATCGCGACGATGATCGCGACGACCCGGAACTGGAACCACTCCACGGAAGCCCTCCCACAGCACACCTGCTCCACCGGCGGAAGGGCGCACCGCACCCCTCCCCCCAACCGGTGATCTGCATCACTTAAACACAGGGTGCAGTCGGCGCATAGCCGTATGCGCGCAAGCGTTTTCCGGCCGTGCGGGCAGATCAAACCCGACAGTCATTTTTGATCAAATTCGATCATCGACGGTCCGGTTCGATCAGTTGATGCGCTCATCAGGCGTCTGGTGAGGCCAGAGTGACCACAGTGATGTCGGATTCGGCGCCCACCCGCACCGGCGGACCCCACGCGCCCGCCCCGCGCGTCACATACAGCTGGGTGTCGCCGTAGCGTTCCAGCCCCGCGACGGTCGGGTTGGCGAGGGCCGCGAGGTACTCGCCCGGCCACAGCTGGCCGCCGTGGGTGTGCCCGGAGAGCTGAAGGCCGACGCCGTACTCGACCGCCTCGTCGATCACCACCGGCTGGTGCGCGAGGAGCACCGAGGCCCGCGCCGGATCCCGGCCGCCCAGCGCCCGCCCGAAGTCGGGGCCCTCCCCCGCCGCGCCCTCGCGCTCCGCCGCCGGGTCGTTGACCCCGGCGAGATCGAAGCCGGGCAGCTCCACCCGCGCGTTCTCCAGCGGATGGACTCCCAGATCGCGCACGAAGTCCACCCACTGCGCGGCCCCGGAGAAGTACTCGTGGTTGCCGGTGACGAAGAACGAGCCGTCCCTCGACCGGAGGCCGGCCAACGGTTCGGCGGCCCGGCCCAGGTCGGCGACGTCGCCGTCGACGAGATCCCCCACGATCGCCACCAGATCCGGCTGCGTCCGGTTGATCGTCTCCACGATCCGCCGGGTGTGCGCGCGGCCGAGGACCGGCCCGATGTGGATGTCGCTGACCACGGCTATCCGGTAACCGTGCGCGGAGCGCGGCAGCTTGGTGAGCGGGACCGTGACCCGCTTGACCGACGGGCCGTCCAGCACGCCCAGGGTGCCGTACCCGACCGTCCCCAGCGCGGCCGCCGAGGCGGCGACGGCCACGGTACGGGCCACGAACAGCCGCCGGCCGGGGCCGGGCGGAGCCGGTGTGCCGGACGCGGCGGGGCCGGCCTCGGGGGCCGGTTCAGGGGCCGGTTCGGGGGCCCCCGCCGGGGCGTGTCCGGAGCCGCCGGACCGCCGCGAGGACTCGGCCGGGCCCGCGGGACCGGCCGGGCCCGACGTCTCCGCCGCACCGGCCGGGGCCGTGACGGAGACCGCCTCCGAGACGGCCTCCGGGACGGTCTCCGCCGCCGTGACCGGCTGCTCACCGGCGGCGGGCCGGTCCGCCGTCTCCCGGGTCCCTTCCCGGGTCCGTTCCCGCGACCGGTCACGGGAGCCGAGCAGACGGTGGAGCAGCGGCCGCACCGCCTCGCCCACCAGCAGGGCCAGCGTCAGGTAGAGCACCACGGCCAGCCACAGAAAGCCCGGCCAGGCCAGCGCCCGCTCGACGGCGAAGGGCGCGCCGGCCCGGCCGCTCATCAGCGCGGCGAACGTGGTGAGGGGCAGCAGCACGGCCGCCGCCGTGCCGATCCGCCGCCCGGTACCGCCCGGAGCCGTCGTGTCGCGGACGATCCGCCGCCACAGGTACCAGTGCACGCCCCCGAAGAGGCCGAGGATCACCAGCAGTACGAGAAGGAAGGTCACGCCCGGCTCCCCGTGCCCGGGACGGCGCGCCAGGCGCGCACACCGCGCAGCCCGATCAGGCCGATCGCGGTGCCCAGCAGGAACGAGGTCACGGCGAGCAGCAGGTGCACCCAGAAGTACGCGGTCGGCTCACCGGCGTCGTCGAAGGCCAGTCCGCTGCCGTTCCCCCAGAGGTTCCGGGCGAAGGTGATCCAGATGAACCAGCTCCACACGCCGAAGGCCAGCAGGAACCAGGAGGCCCTGCGGCCGAGCACCATCGGACGGGGAGTAGCGGGTGGGGAGTCCACGGCAGAACGCGACATGTGTTCCAGTATCACCGGCCACCCGGTGTGCCCTCCGCCCGGGGCGGCGGGGTCCCGCGCGGCGCGGCGCCGGCCCGGCGGATTCCCGCGCGACGACCTGGCACGTGGCGCAACTCGGCCACCGCGGTGTGCGGCCACCCCGGGGCGGGACGCCGGGCCAAGGAGCACACACCCCCACCGGCGGATCACCGGCACATGGCGCAACTCGGCCACCGCGGTGTGCCGTTGGCGGGCGGTACACGGTACTTTCACGGTCGTGCCTGCTTTCGTACCGGCTGTACCCGCCCGCCGCCCCGCCGCGCTGTCACGCCGCCCCATATCGGCCGTCGTGGCCGCCCTGCTGCTGCTCCCGCTGTCCGCCGGGCCCGCGCTCGCGGCGGACGGGGACGAGGGGAAGACGAAGGAGCCGAAGCCGCCCGCGCGGATGTCCGAGATCGGCGGCGAACGGCTCGGCCGCCCGGGCACGCAGGCGCACACCGGCCCCGGGGTGCCCGCGCTCCCGGAGAAGCTCACCGCCCGCTCCTGGATCGTCGCCGACGCGGAGTCCGGTGACGTGCTGGCCGCGCACAACGCGCACTGGAAGCTGCCGCCCGCGAGCACTCTCAAGATGCTCTTCGCGGACACCCTGCTGCCGAAGTTCGACAAGAAGCAGGAGCACAAGGTGCTCCGCGCCGAACTGGAGGGCATGGGCGCGGGCAGCAGCGCCGTCGGCGTCAAGGAGAACCTCACCTACACGGTGCGCGATCTGTGGCTCGGTGTCTTCCTGCGCTCCGGCAACGACGCGGTGCGCGTGCTGGCCCACAAGAACGGCGGCATCGAGAAGACCGTCCAGGAGATGCAGGCACGGGCCGAGGAACTGGGCGCCCTGGACACCACCGTCGTCAGCCCCGACGGCTACGACGCCCCGCACCAGGTCAGCAGTGCCTACGATCTGACGCTCATCGCCCGCTCGGGGCTGCAGAACGCCGACTTCCGCGAGTACTGCTCGACGGTGAGCGCCGACTTCCCCGGCAAGTGGGTGAAGGACAAGAAGACCAAGAAGAAGAAGCGCGAGACCTTCGCGATCCAGAACACCGACCGGCTGCTCACCGGCGACTACGACCTCAGCCCGTACAAGGGCGTCGCCGGGGTCAAGAACGGCTACACCTCGAAGGCCGGCTGGACGTTCACCGGGGTCGCGCAGCGCGGTGAGCGGGTGCTGCTCGTCACCGTGATGAATCCGTCCTCCAAGGAGCACAACGCGGTCTACAAGGAGACCGCGAAGCTCTTCGACTGGGGTTTCGAGGCCGCCGGGAAGGCCGAGCCCGTGGGCACGCTGGTGCCGCCGCGCGGCGCCGAGCCCACCGCCCCGGCGGGAACGGGCGAGGCGGGCGGCGCCGAGGGAACGCGGGCGGAGGACCCCGCGCAGGCAGGGGCCGCCGCGGGGCAGGGGCCCGGCGGCTCGGGCGGCCTGGGCACGGTGCTGGGCCTCATGGGCGCGCTGCTGGTGGTGCTGGCCGGGGCGGGGCTGCTGGTCCATCGCCGCTGGCCGCTGCCGGAGCAGGCACGGAGCGGTCCGGAGAGGACCCCGGGCGCTCCGGGAGCCGCCCGGCGGACCCGGACGCCGTGGAAGCCGGGGACGCTGTGGAGGCCGGGGAATCCGGGGCAGCCGGGGAAGTCCCGGAGTCCTGAGCCGTCCCCGGAGCCGGGGAAGCCGGAGGAGCCGCAGGGCTGAGCCCTGTCGCGGAGGCCGTCGCGCCGACGGGCGTCCGCACGCCGGCGGCAGCGCGAGGGCTCTCCGCGGCGGCCGCCCCGGTGCCGTCCCGCGGTCCGGTCCCGCCGTCCGTGCGGTCCCCTGCGGGGCGGTCCCCGTCCGTGCGGTCCCCGGCGGGGCGGGGGAGTTCCGTCGCCGTCCAGGCGGCGCAGTAAAGCAGCAGCCGGGCCATCAGGCTGATCCAGAGCAGCAGGGCGACCGGTACCCCGAAGGCGCCGTACATGCTTTTGCCGGCCACGCCCTGCAGATAGCCGCTCAGCAGCAGCTTCAGCAGTTCGAAGCCGACCGCGCCGATCAGTCCGGCGAAGATCACGGCGCGGCGTTCGGGGTGTACCCGCGGCAGCCTGGTCAGCAGATACGCGAGGATCAGGAAGTCCGCAACGATCCCGATGCCGAGTCCCGCGAGGAAGAGCAGCACGCTGCCCACGCCGCCCTCGTCGAGCCCGAGCCGGCCGGCGGCCCAGCCGACGGCGCTGCTCGCGAAGGCCGAGCCGGCCATGGCGCACAGCCCGGTCACCGCCAGGCCGAGGAGCACCGCGATGTCCTTGAGCCGGAGGACCACCGGATTGCCGGGGTCCTCCTCCTTCCGCCAGACGGCACGCAGGCACTCGCGGAGCGAGCCCACCCAGCGGGTCCCGACCACGAGCAGCACGCTGCCGGAGATGAGTCCGACGGTGCCGGCGTTCGACACCAGCCCGGGCAGGTCGAGCCGCTCGGCGGAGAGCGGCACCTGCTCGGCCAGCTGCCGCTGCAGTTCGCGCACCTGGGCCGGGCCGAGGAGCGAGGCGGTGATCGAGGCGCCCAGGCTGATCAGCGGGAAGATCGCGACGAAGCTGAAGAAGGTGATGGCGGCCGCGAGGCGGTCCCAGTGCACCGCGTCGAGCCGCTGATAGGCGCGCCCGGCGTGCGTCAGCATCAGCCGGGCGGCGGCGGGGCCCACCACGGGGAGTCTCTTCAGCCAGTCCATGGCGGTCGTCTACCCTCTCCGGCCGCGGGTCGCGCACCGGGAGCGCGGGGAAAACGGAAGGGTGCGTTTCCCGGGCGCCCGGGGGGCTCAGCGCTCCCCCGGGCGCGGGCGGCGCTTCCGGGCCCCGGGACCGGCCCCGTCCCCGGGGTCCTCGGGCGGGGGGTCCTCGGGCGGGGGGTCCTCGGACGGGGAGTCCTCAGGGGCGCGGAAAGGAGGCGGCTGCCGCGCCGGCCGGCGAGGGGCGTGCGGGCCGGCCGGGGGCCGTGGCGTCCTGGCCGAAGGGGTACTCGCTCAGCATCCTCCACTGCCCGTCCGCGCCCTGCTCGTAGAGGGCGAAGCCGGAGGCGAGCCAGGCGGCGGTGTAGTCGGCGAGCTCGACCAGGGCCCGGTCCATGGCCGTGTCGGCGATGCCGTGGGCGACGGTCACATGCGGGTGGTACGGGAACTGGAGCTCCCGCTCCACGGGGCCGGAGCGCACCAGGTCCTGGAGCTCCGCGCACTCCCGCATGCCCTCCGCCAGCTGGACGTAGACCACGGGCGAGACCGGCCGGAAGCTGCCGGTGCCCTCCAGCCGCATCGGGAAGGGACGGCCCCCGGCCGCCACCTCGGCGAGGTGGCGGCGGAAGTCCGGCAGCACGGAGGCGTCGACCTCGGTGGGCGGGAGCAGGGTGACGTGGGTCGGGATGTGGTGCGCGGCGGTGTCCCCGAAGCCCGCGCGCCGCTCCTGGAGCTGGCTGCCGTACGGCTCCGGGACCGCGATCGAAACGCCGAGCGTTGCGGTCCCCACGTCGTTCTCCTCTGCTGGTGTCGTTGTCCCGGACGTACCGGCCCCCTCGGGCTGCGCTCAGTGCTTGGCGGCCAGGAAGCCGACGCGCTCGTAGACCTGCGCGAGCGTCTCGGCCGCCACGGCGCGCGCCTTCTCCGCACCTTTGGCCAGGATTGAGTCCAGCGTCTCCGGATCGTCCAGATATTCCCGGGTCCGGTCGCGGAAGGGGGTCGCCCACTCCGTGTACACCTCGGCCAGGTCGGTCTTGAGCGCACCGTAGCCCTTGCCCTCGTACCGCTGTTCCAGTTCGGCCACGGTGGCGCCGGTGAGCGCGGCGTAGATCGTGAGCAAGTTGCTGACGCCGGGCTTGTTCTCCTCGTCGTAGCGGATCACGGTGTCGGTGTCGGTGACCGCGCTCTTGATCTTCTTCGCGGAGGTCTTGGGCTCGTCCAGCAGATTGATGATGCCCTTGGGGGTGGAGGAGGACTTGCTCATCTTGATCGCCGGGTCCTGGAGGTCGGTGATCCGGGCGGTCTCCGGGACGATGAAGGCGTCGGGGACCTTGAACGTCTCGCCGTAGCGGCCGTTGAAGCGCTCGGCGAGGACCCGGGTCAGCTCCAGGTGCTGCCGCTGGTCGCCGCCGACGGGGACGGCGTCCGACTGGTAGAGCAGGATGTCGGCGGCCATGAGGACCGGGTAGGTGAAGAGGCCGACGGTCGTCCGGTCGGTGCCCTGCTTCACGGACTTGTCCTTGAACTGCGTCATCCGGGACGCCTCGCCGAAGCCCGTCAGGCAGTTGAGGACCCAGCCGAGCTGCGCATGCTCGGGGACGTGGCTCTGGATGAAGACCGTGCAGCGCTCCGGGTCGAGGCCGGCGGCGAGCAGCTGCGCCGCGGCGACGCGGGAGTCGGCGCGCAGGGCCTCCGGGTCCTGCACGACGGTCAGCGCGTGGAGGTCCACCACCATGTAGAAGGCGTCGTGGGTGTCCTGCTGGGCCACCCACTGGCGGACCGCGCCCAGGTAGTTCCCGAGGTGGAACGAGCCGGAGGTGGGCTGGATTCCGGAGAGCACACGAGGTCGATCAGAGGCCATGTGCCCATTGTCTCAGGTGTGCGGGGGCTCCCGGCCCCCCGATCCGGAAGCGGTTCGCGGGGGTTGTTCCGCGCGGTGCCCGATCGGCGGTAGAAAGAGTTCACATATCCCCCGGGCCGCCGAAGGAGACGCCGTGACAGCGCCTACGGAACGCAGCATCGCCGCCGCAGAGGCCCACAGCGCGCGGAATTACCACCCGCTGCCCGTCGTCGTGGCCTCCGCCGAGGGGGCGTGGGTGACGGATGTCGAGGGGCGGCGGTATCTCGACATGCTGGCCGGTTACTCGGCGCTGAACTTCGGCCACCGGCATCCGCGTCTGATCGCCGCGGCCCGCGAGCAGCTGGACCGGGTCACCCTCACCTCACGCGCCTTCCACCACGACCGGTTCGGCGACTTCTGCGAGCGGCTGGCGGAGCTGTGCGGCATGGACATGGTGCTGCCGATGAACACGGGCGCGGAGGCGGTCGAGACGGCCGTGAAGACGGCCCGCAAATGGGGCTACAAGGTCAAGGGCGTGCCCGACGGGCGGGCCAGGATCGTCGTCGCCGCGGACAACTTCCACGGCCGGACGACCACCATCGTCAGCTTCTCCACCGATCCGGAGGCCCGCGCCGACTACGGTCCGTACACCCCCGGCTTCGACATCGTCCCGTACGGCGACCTGGCCGCGCTGGAGGCGGCGGTCGGCGAGGACACCGTCGCGGTGCTGCTGGAGCCCATCCAGGGCGAGGCGGGGGTACTGGTGCCGCCGGAGGGCTATCTGGCGGGGGTGCGGCGGCTGACCCGGGAGCGGAACGTGCTGTTCGTCGCGGACGAGATCCAGTCCGGGCTGGGGCGCACCGGCCGCACCTTCGCCTGCGAGCACGAGGGCGTCGTCCCGGACGTGTACCTGCTGGGGAAGGCGCTGGGCGGCGGGGTGGTGCCGGTGTCGGCCGTGGTGTCCTCGCGGGAGGTGCTGGGGGTGTTCCGGCCGGGCGAGCACGGCTCGACGTTCGGCGGCAATCCGCTGGCCTGCGCGGTCGCCCTGGAGGTCATCGAGCTGCTGCGGACCGGCGAGTACCAGCGGCGCGCGGCGGAGCTGGGCGCGCATCTGCACCGGGAGCTGGAGGCGATGGCCGGAGAGGGCCTCGTCGAGGCGGTACGGGGCCGCGGGCTGTGGGCCGGTGTGGACATCGCCCCGCGGAACGGCACGGGCCGGCAGCTCTCGGAGCGGCTGCTGGCGGCCGGGGTGCTGGTGAAGGACACCCACGGGGCCACAGTCCGGCTCGCGCCGCCGCTGATGATCTCCAAGGAGGACCTGGACTGGGGGCTGGAACGGCTCCGGGGCGAACTGCGGGCTGTCTGAGGGGTTCGGGGTCTCGGCCGGGGCCGGTCGGAGTGCCGGCCGGGGTCGGCTGGGTCCGGTCGGGCTCCGGCCCGGGGCGGCCGGGGCGCTGGGGCACCCCCGCCGGTTCAGGGCGCGGGGGGCAGTACGCGGCACAGGGCGTCCACGGCGGCCGTGAAGGCGTGGTCCGGCGGGGTGCCGTAGCCGACCACGAGGCCGTCCGGGCCGGAGGTCCCGGTGCCGGGGCCCGCGCCGTCGGGGCCCGGGTCCGTACCGGCGGAGTCCGGGTCCGTACCGGCGGAGCCCGGGCCCGCGCCCTCCGGGCCGGGGTCGTGGCGGTAGCGGCCGAGGCCCTCCAGGGCCAGGCCCTCCCAGGCGGCCGCCCGCAGCACCGCCTCCTCGGTGCCGGGCGGCAGTTCGAGCACGGCGTGCAGACCGGCCGCGATGCCGGTGACGGGAATGTGCGGGGCCCGTTCGGCGAGGGCCGCGACGAGCCGGTCGCGGCGGCGCCGGTAGCGCAGCCGCATGGACCGCAGATGGCGGTCGTAGCCGCCGCCGGTGATGAACTCGGCCAGGGTCAGCTGGTCGGGGGTGCCGGTCATCTCCTCGGCGGGGTTCTTGGCGGCCAGGACCTCGCCGACCATGTGCTGCGGCAGCGCCATCCAGGCCAGCCGCAGCCCCGGTGCGAGGCTCTTGCTCGCCGTGCCGAGGTGGACGACCCGTTCGGGGTCGAGCCCTTGCAGCGCCCCGACGGGCTGGCGGTCGTAGCGGAACTCGCCGTCGTAGTCGTCCTCCAGGACGAGGCCGCCGGTGCGGCGGGCCCAGTCGACGACGGCGGACCGGCGCTCCGGTGACAGTGGCATACCGGTGGGGAAGTGGTGGGCGGGGGTGAGCAGGACGGCGCGGACCTCCGGCCGGTGTTCCAGCTCCCCGACCCGGGTGCCCTGGCCGTCCTTCGGCAGCGGTACGGTGCGCAGCCCCTCGCCGCGGATCAGCGACCAGTGGAAGTCGAGCCCGTAGGAGTCGACGGCCATGGCCTCCGCGCCCATCGACTTCAGCGCGCGGCTGAGCAGCATCAGGCCCTGCACGAATCCGGCGCAGATGACGATGCGTTCGGGCGCGGTGCGCACGCCGCGGGCCCGGGCGAGGTAGTGGGCCAAGGCGTGCCGCAGCTCGGGCCGGCCGGCCGGGTCGCCGTAGCCGAAGGCGTCGGCGGGGGCCGCGGCGAGGGCGCGGCGGGCGGCGGTGAGCCAGGCGGCGCGCGGGAAGGCGGAGAGGTCGGGCGAGCCGGGCAGCAGATTGTGCACCCGGCGGCGCGGCGCCCGGGCGGCCGGTACGGAACGGCCCGCGGGCGGCGGTACGGGGTCGGCCCGCAGGGCGACGCGGGTGCCGGAGCCCTGCCGGGCGGTGAGCCAGCCCTCGGCGACGAGTTCGCCGTAGGCGTCGGCGACGGTGTTGCGGGCGAGGCCGAGGTCGGCGGCGAGGGAGCGGGAGGACGGCAGCCGGGTGCCGGGGGCGAGCCGGCCGCTGCGCACGGCCTCGCGCAGGGCGGCGCCGAGCGCCTCGCGGATCCCGGCGGTGCCGCGGCCGGGGAGGTCCAGATGCAGATCGGATCCGGTGGCGGCGCGGGATTCCTCCATGCCCACGGACCCTACCGGGGCGCACCCGGCGGCGCGGCCCGGCACAAGTGGGACTGTTCTGTAGCGGGTTGGCGGCCGGCTGTTCCTCGAACGGGGCGGCGGTGCCCGCGGCGGTGCGGGGTTCTCCACGGCCATGGACCTGCCCGGGGCGGACCCGGGCGCCCGGGCGGCAGGCCCGGCTCAGCGCGGCTGTTCTTACGCGGGCCGGCCCGATGCCCGCGGCGGTGCGGGTCCTCCCGGGACCACGGGACCCATCGACGGGCGCGGCCCCGGGGCGCACCGGCGGCGCGGTCCGGCTCAGGTGCGGCTGTTCTTGTGCAGATCGGCCTCGATGCCCGCGGCGGTGTCCAGCAGGGCCGGCACCAGGTCCTGCCGGATCGACTCGGGGGTGGCCCGGCTGGCGTGGGTGGAGACGTTGACGGCCGCGACCACGCGCCCCTGCTCGTCGTGGACCGGCGCGGCGACCGAGATCAGGCCGAGCTCCAGCTCTTGGTCGACGATGCTCCAGCCCTGCTCCCGCACCGTCGCCAGCTCGGCCGCCAGCTCCTCCCGGGAGGTGATCGTCCGGGGGGTGAGCGGGGCGAGCCGGGCCCGCTCCAGGAACGCCTCCCGCTCGGCGGGCGGGAGACCCGCGAGCAGCACCCGTCCGAGGGAGGTGGCGTAGGCCGGGAAACGGGTGCCGATGCTGATGGACACGGTCATGATCCGGCGGGTGGGCACCCGGCTGACGTACACGATGTCCTCGCCGTCGAGGACGGCCGCCGAGGAGGACTCGCGCACGGCGGCGACGAGTTGTTCGAGGTGCGGCGCCGCCACATCGGCCAGCGAGAGGCTGGACAGATACGGGTAACCCAGGTCGAGGACCCGGGGGGTGAGCCGGAACAGCCGGCCGTCGGAGCGCACATAGCCCAGATCGGCCAGGGTCAGCAGGAAGCGGCGGGCCGCGGCCCGGCTGAGACCGGTGGCCTTGGCGACGTCCGTGAGGGTCAGTTCGGGGGTCTCGGCGCTGAACGTCCGGATCACGGCGAGGCCGCGTTCCAGCGACTGGACGAAGTGGGGGCCGCGCCCGCCGTCGGGGCCGCCGCCCGTGTCGCCGCCGGTGCCGCCGGCCGTGCCGCTGCCCGTACCGCTGTCCGTCATCGTTCTCCTTGCCCCCGTTGACCTGCGCGAATCACGCCCAGATCCCGGGCGGACGCCAGGACTCCGCGGATTCGGGTGTCAAGCAGGAGCCTCGCGCCGTCCTCGCACCGTCTTCGCGCCTTCCCCGGCCCGGCCGCCGGGCTCTCCGCCTTCCCCGGACGCTACGCCTTCTCCACCCGCTCCGGTTCCGCCCGCCGCTCCGCGTGCTCCGTACCGTCCGGCCGCTCCACGGCCTTCTCGGACGCCTTCCCCGCCGCCTTCTCCGGCGCGGCGCCGTTCTTGGCGCGCTGGATCTGCTCGTAGACGTGGGCGCGCAGTTCGCCGAAGCGGGCGCTGGAGCGGGTGTGGAGCTGGTCGCGCTCGTCTGGGAGGTCGATGACGAGCTCCTCCTGCACCACGGTGGGCGACTTGGAGAGGATGATCGTCTTCTGCCCGAGGTAGACGGCCTCGTCGATGTCGTGGGTGACGAACAGCACCGTCACGCCCAGCTCGTGCCAGAGCCGGCGGATGAGATCCTCCAGCTCGGCACGGGTCTGCGCGTCAACGGCCGCGAACGGCTCGTCCATCAGCAGCACTTGGGGCTCGTAGGCCACGGCACGGGCGATGGCGACACGCTGCTGCATCCCGCCGGAGAGCTGCCAGGGGTACGCGTCGCGGGCGTCGGCCAGGCCGACCAGCTCCAGCGCGCGGTCGACGAGTTCCTCGCGGCGCGCCTTGGACATCTTCTTGCGGCGCAGCGGCAGGCCCACGTTGTCGTGGACGTTCATCCAGGCGAAGAGGGAGCGGCCGTACTCCTGGAGGACGACGGCCATGCCCTCCGGCGGCCCGGTCACGGGCTCGCCCCGCAGCCGCACCTCGCCGCCGGTCGGGGTGAGCAGCCCGGCCATGCACTTGAGCAGGGTGGTCTTGCCGCAGCCGGACGGGCCGACGAGGCAGACGAGTTCGCCGGGCGCGATGTGGAAGGTCAGGTCGCGGACCGCCTCGACGGTGCGGCCGCGGGCGGTGTAGGTCTTGCGCAGACCTTGTACGTCGAGCATCGACGCCTCCTCGGTGGAAACGGGCCGGCCGGGGTGACGGTGGCGGTGCCGGTGGTCATGACGACCTCTGGGCCCGGCGCAGGCCGTGGTACCAGGCGAGGGCCCGGTTCTCCACGAGCCGGAAGAGCAGGGAGAGCAGGAAACCGAGGACGCCGAGGAGCAGGACGCCGCTCCACATCTCGGGGATGGCGAAGCCGCGCTGGAACTGCACGACGGTGAAGCCCAGGCCGTTGCTGGCGGCGAACATCTCGCTGATGACCATCAGGATGATCCCGATGGACAGCGCCTGCCGCATGCCGGTGACGATCTGCGGTCCGGCCCCGGGGAGCACGAAGTGCCGGAGCCGGGCGGCGCCGGTGATGCCGTAGGCGCGGCAGGTGTCGCTCAGCACCTCGTCGGCGGAGCGCACGCCCTCGACGGTGTTGAGCAGCACCGGCCAGAGGCAGCCGCTGGCGATGACCAGGATCTTCATGGTGTCGCCGATGCCCGCGAACAGCATGATCACGGGGACGAGGACGGGCGGCGGGATGGCCCGGAAGAGTTCCAGGACGGGTTCGAGGACGTCGCGCACGGCCTGCCGGGTGCCGATGAGCACGCCGAGCGCGATGCCGGCGGCGGAGGCGAGGAGGTAGCCCCCGGCGAGCCGGAGGAGGCTGGGCAGCACGTCGGTGGTGAGCCGCTCCCCGGTCCAGACGGTGCCGAAGGCGGCGAGGATGTCCCGCAGCGCGGGGAAGTAGAAGTCGGTACTGTCGGCCGTGGCGAACCACCAGACGGTGATGAGGGCGGCGGGCAGACCGAGGACGGTCAGGACCCGTTTGGCCACCGAGGAGATGGTCATGACGGCTCCTTCCCGCGGACCGACTGGTGCCAGAAGAGCGTGCGCCGTTCGACCGCGCGGGCCACGAGGTTGATCGCCACGCCGAGCAGTCCCGTGACGAGGACGAGGGCGTACACCTCGGGGACGGCGCCGGAGCTCTGCGCGACGGCGAGCCGCTTGCCCAGGCCCGGGGTGCCGATGATGAGTTCGGCGGTGACGGCGAGGACGAGCGCGACGGCCGCGGCCAGCCGCACCCCGGTCATGACGTAGGGCAGGGCGGTGGGCCACAGCACGTACCGGACGCGGCCCCAGCGGCCGAGCCGGTAGCTGTGCGCGGTGTCGTCGGCCACCGGGTCGACGTCGTGGACGCCGGCCAGCACCTGGACGAGCACCTGCCAGAAGGCGGCGTACACGACCAGCAGCAGGGTGGAGCGGAGGTCGGTGCCGTAGAGCAGCACGGCCACCGGGATGAGCGCGACGGACGGGATCGGCCGCAGGAACTCGATGGTGGAGGCCGTGACCGCGCGCAGCAGGGGTACGGAGCCGATGACGATGCCGAGCGCGACGCCGGCGGTGACGGCGATGGCCAGGCCGAGGGCCCAGCCGGTCAGGGTGTCGCCGAGCGCGGTCCAGAACGCCGGGTCGCCGAGCAGTCCGGTGAACGCGCCGAGGATGGAGGTGGTGGTGGGCAGGTAGTCGGGGGAGACGAGGCCGGTGAGCGGCAGCGCCTGGAGCAGCGCGGCCAGGCCGGCGAGTCCGGCGAGGCCGCGCAGCGCCGGGCCGAGGCGGCCGGGGACGGCCGTGCCCGTCTCCCCCGGCAGGGTGGTGGAGGTCATCGGAAGAGAGCGTCCAGATCGGGGGTCTTGGTGAACACGCCGTCCTTCCGGCCGAGTTCGGCCAGCTTCTCGATCGATTCGCGGTTGGTCCCGGTGGGCCAGCGCGGCAGCGTCAGGGACTCCGCCAGCTTGGCGTCGATCTTGGTGTAGCTGCCGAGGATCTCGCGGACCTCGTCCGGGTGTTCGTCGGCGTACCGCAGGGACTCGTTCATCGCCTCGGTGAACTTCTTCACCAGCTCCGGGTGCTCCCGGGCGGTCTTGTCGGAGGTGAAGTACGTGGCCACGGTCAGGTCGGGGGCGGCGTCGACGAAGCTGGAGGCGATGACGCGGGCGCCCTGGGCCTTGGCGATGGAGAGCGCGGGCTCGACCAGTAAGGCTGCCTCGACGCGGCCCTCGGAGAGCGCGGCGGGCATCTGGTCGAAGGCGAGCTCGGTGAACTCGATGTCCTTCGGATCGCCGCCGGCCTCGCGCACCGACTGGCGGACGGCGGTGTCGCTGATGTTCTTCAGCGTGTTGACGGCGACCTTCTTGCCGGCGAGGTCTTTCGCCGACTTGATCCCGCTGTCCTTCGCCACCGCCACGCCGCCGAAGTCGGCGCCGTCCTTGCCGGTGGAGGCCACGCCGTTGGCGACCGACTGGATCGGCACGCCCTGGGAGTGGGCAACCATCAGGGAGGTCACATTGGAGAAGCCGAACTGGAACTGGCCACTCACCACGCCGGGCACGATGACCGCGCCGCCCTGACCGCTCTCCAGCGTGAGTTCGATGCCCCGTTCCTTGAAGAAGCCCTTCTTCTCGCCCAGGTAGAGGGGGGCGACGTCGAGGATCGGGATGACGCCGACCTTCACCTGCGCGGTGCCGCCCTCCCCCGTCTCGGCGCCGCCGTCGGAGGATGCCGAGGAACCGCATCCGGCCAGCGCGACGGCGGTGGCCGCCGCGATGACGAGTCCGGAAAGCCGGTGGTGCATGAAGACTCCCGAGTGTGAGGACCGGTGATAGCCGGTGGTTCCGCCCCGAATGTCCGCGGGGAACATGCACCACGCGTTCGCTCTGTGCACGAATGTGCGGAAAGCGAAACGAACGTAGAGCGCTCGCCGGAGCACGTCAATGGCGCGCACAGCCATGGCCGAATGCCGCCGGGGCGGCCGGGTGTGCCGCCAACCTCCTTCGGGCGCACGGCGATTGGCCCGTACACAGACTGGTGAAATGGCCCATCCGTCTGCGCCACCCGCCCCGTAGCGTTCCTGTCATGACGAACACGACGACCGAGATCGAGACCAACACGGCAGCGGGGAACGGGACCGGCGCGGCCGGCACCGCGGGAAAAAGCGGCACTGCGGGGGACTCCCTCGGGGGACCCCGGATGAATCTGCCGAAGCTGGCCCCCGGGGTCTACCGGGCCATGGTGGCCCTCGACCGGGCCGCCAATGAGGGCGTGGACCCGGTGCTGGCGGAGCTCGTCAAGATCCGCGCCTCACAGCTCAACCACTGCGCCTTCTGCCTGGACATGCACACCAAGGACGCCCGCGCCGCCGGCGAGCGCGAGGACCGCATCTACCTGCTGAGCGCCTGGGAGGAGGCCACCGGCTACTACACGGAGCAGGAGCGGGCGGCGCTCGCCCTCACCGAGGCGGTCACCCTGCTGCCCGGCGGGGTCCCGGACGAGGTCTACGAGCGGGCCGCCGCGCAGTTCGACGAGCCCCAGCTCGCCCAGCTCATCGGGCTCATCCTCACCATCAACGCCTGGAACCGGATCGCCGTGACCACCCGGGCCCTGCCGGGCGTCTACCAGCCGGGCCGGCACTGAGAGTTCCGGCACTGGGCATCCCGGCACCGGGAGATCCGGCACTGCGAGTTCCGGCCGGTGCCGGAACCACGGCGGGCCGCCGCCGGTCGTGTCACGGACCGGGCGGCGGGCCGCCGGGAGATGCCGGGACCGGCCGGGGGCCGGTCCGGGGCGGGGATCAGAGCAGGCCGAGACCGCGCACCGCGTCGCGCTCCTCCGCCAGCTCCTGCACCGAGGCGTCGATGCGGGTGCGGGAGAACTCGTTGATGTCCAGGCCCTGGACGATCTTGTACTGGCCGCCCTCGCAGGTGACCGGGAAGGAGGAGATCAGGCCCTCCGGGACACCGTAGGAGCCGTCCGACGGGATGCCCATGGAGGTCCAGTCGCCCGCGGCGGTGCCGTTGACCCAGGTGTGGATGTGGTCGATGGCGGCGTTGGCGGCCGAGGCGGCCGAGGACGCGCCCCGGGCCTCGATGATCGCGGCACCGCGCTTGGCGACGGTCGGGATGAAGGTGTCGGCGAGCCAGGCCTCGTCGTTCACGACCTCGGCGGCGTTCTTGCCGGCGATCTCCGCGTGGAAGATGTCCGGGTACTGGGTGGCGGAGTGGTTGCCCCAGATCGTCAGCTTCGTGATGTCGGAGACGGCGGCGCCGGTCTTCGCCGCGAGCTGCGAGATGGCGCGGTTGTGGTCCAGGCGGGTCATCGCGGTGAAGCGCTCGGCCGGTACGTCCGGGGCCGCGGCCTGGGCGATGAGCGCGTTGGTGTTGGCCGGGTTGCCGACGACGAGGACCTTCACGTCGTCCGCCGCGTGGTCGTTGATCGCCTTGCCCTGCGGCTTGAAGATGCCGCCGTTGGCCTCCAGCAGGTCACCGCGCTCCATGCCCTTGGTGCGGGGGCGGGCGCCGACGAGGAGGCCGACGTTCGCACCGTCGAAGGCCACGTTCGGGTCGTCGGTGATCTCGATGCCGCGCAGCAGCGGGAAGGCGCAGTCGTCGAGCTCCATCGCGGTGCCCTCGGCGGCCTTGAGCCCCTGCGGGATCTCCAGGAGGCGCAGCTTGACCGGCACGTCCGCGCCGAGGAGGTGACCGGAGGCGATACGGAAGAGCAGCGCGTAGCCGATCTGCCCGGCCGCTCCGGTGACGGTGACATTGACGGGAGTGCGAGTCATGTGCGATCTCCTGCTGCGGGTCGTGGTGGGTGTCCCTGCCCCATGTGATCTACGGTCTTCCGCCCGGTTGTGCCCGGGAAAGCAAGGTACGGGAGACCGGCGCCAGGCTATCCGACCACGGGTCCGCGGGGCCCTGCCGCCCCTGTGTGTCCCGGCTCACGGCCCGGCCGGAGGACGGAGGGTGCGGGGGTACGGCGGTACGGCTGGGTGCGGCGGTGGCACGGGCGCGGAGGTCCCCGGGCACGGCGAGGGCGGCCGCTCGTCGAGGAGGGGGAGACGAGCGGCCGCCAAGGGGGTGTGCCGCACCCGTGGGGGGTAGTGGAGCGCCTGCCCCCGATCGGCGGGAGCATGCGCCCTGGCCGGCGGAAAGAAACGGAAGGACGGCCACCGCCCCGCGGAGAGCACCCCGGCGCCCGGCGGAGAGCATCCCGGCGCCCGGTTGGAGCACCCCGAACGCCGGGCCCCGGCCACCCGGCCCCGGCCCGCGGAGCCCGGCCACCCGGCCCGCGGAGCCCGTCCCCCGCGGAGCCCGGCCCACGAGACCGCGGCCACGCCGCGAACCGGGGCCGGCCGTGCGGGACGGTTACCCCTCGGCGGGCGGAGCTGCCGGGGTCGGGGGTGCCCCGGTCCCGGTCCCGTCGCCCGGCGGGGCGGACGTCGCGGAGCCCTCCGCGGCGCCGGGCCGCGCGCAGCCCTTCTCGCCCGCGGCCGTGGTGGCGCAGACCTCGGCGTCGGACGGCCGCTCGGCGGCCACCATCCGGGTGTACGCCTCCGTCACCCCGGGCTGTGTCCCCGTCCCGGCCGCGACCTCCGAGCTCTCGCTCCGCTCTCCCACGGCCACCCGCACCGAGTCGCCGGGGGCCGCCTCGGTGATCCGCGCCCAGACCGCGCCGCAGACCTCGCTGTGCCGCATCTCGACGAACGCCGCGCCGACCCGCAACTCCGTGACCGTACCGGCATGTTCGCCGCCGCAGCCCTGCTCCTCCGGGTCCTCACCCGTGCAGTCGTCACCGGAGCAGGTGACGCCCTCCGGGAGTTCCGTCCGCTCCTGCTCCGGGGTGGACGCCGGCGTGGTGGCGACCCGGGCCTTGCCGTCCGCCGGGGCATCGTCACCGAGGTCGAGGAAGAAGACCGCGCCGGCGGCCGCGGCCAGCGCCCCGGCCAGCCCGAGACCGAACAGCAGCGCACGCCGGGCACCGCCGCCGGGCCGCGGGCCGGAGCCGGAGCGCGCGTCGCGGCCCCCGCCCGGCCCGGCCGGGGCGGTCACGACGGACAGCGCGACGGTGTCCGGGGTCGGATACCCGGGGTCCGGGCGCTCCGAAGCCGTCCGGCCGGGACCGGCATGACCGGCCGGCCGTCCGGGTGTCCCGCGACCGGGAGTCGACCGGCCGGGCGGCGCGTCTTCCGGCCCGGGTCCGGGCGGGGCGTGCCCGGACGCCGTCCGGCCCGGCGCCGGGTCCGGCGGCGGCTCCGTGGCGGGCTCCTGCCCGGCCTCGGCGCGGGCCCACGCCGCCTCGGCCCGCTCCCACTGGGCCGTGAGCGGCCCGATGGCGTAGCCCGTCACCTCGGCCAGCGCCACCACGGCGCCGAGCGGCGGCAGCAGACGTCCGTTCAGATAGCGGTCCCACGAGGTCTTGCTGTAGCCGGTGCGGTCCGCGACGGACCCGACCCCCAGACCGCTCAGTTCGACGATCCGGCGGAGCTGTCCGGTGAACTCCCGTATCTGCGGGTCCAGTTCCTCCGGCAGCACCTTCCAACGAGGCATTGCCTCCCCCTGTTCCCCCCGCATGTGCACACGTACCCGGCGGCGGTGCACCTCCCAGTAACACCGCCTGCCGTCAAGGATGTTCGGGATCAGGATGTCAGTTCCTCCACGGCGGCGACACGGGTGTTCCCGGTTCGGGACGCGAGGGCCCCGGATCACCCCCCGCACCGGCGGCGGTACGCCCGCATCCGTGCCGTTCGGGACGGGTTGGGCCGCGGGCGAGGGACGGTGCGGGACCGGGCGGGACCGGGCGGGACCGGGACACGGCCGTGCCGAGCCGTTACCGACTCCCGACACACCGCGCACAGCATGATCACGACGTGCCGGAACCGTCACCTCCGGGCCACAGAGCACCCCTGACTCTTGATCCCGAACACGCGGACGAAGAGGCTCGGAGGCAGGCGGAGCTCGTCCTGCTCGGGGGAGGGGACGGGCTCCGCCGCCCACCGGGACACGAGGGCTCGACGGGTCAACAGGTCAACGCGTGGCGCGAATACGGGGATTGACGGCGTCGGACCGAGGGCCCCGAAGGCGGGGGGCGCCGCGGCCCGTCAGGTCGCGTCCGCGCCGGCGGCCGGATCCCCGGTCTCCTCCCCGTCCGCGGTGGTGTCGAAGCACTCGCGCTCCCCGCCCGGGGCCGGGAGGTGGCAGGCACGGAGGGCGGACCGCACTCCGGCTCCGATCATCGGTGTGTAGACATAGCCCTCGGCGTCGTACCGGTCGGCCACCGCGGCCTGCTGGAAACGGCCGCCCGGGGCGGTGATCCGGACCCGGTCCCCGACGCGCGACTGCCAGATCCGGGCCCACGCGGCACCGCAGCGTTCGCTGTAGCGGATCTCCATGCCCGCTCCCCGGGCCGTGCGGTGGCCGCCGAGGGTCCGCACGGTGATCCCGCAGCCCATGCTCTCCGGGTCCTTGCCGTCGCACGCCGCGCCGCGGCAGCCCGGCGGCGGCGGGCTCGGTGTCGCGGAGGTGGAACTCCCCGCGGCTGCCTCCCGCTCGGTGCCGCCGGGCCGGATGCCGCCGAGCGCCAGCGCGCCCGCGACCGCGGCGGTCACGCAGAGGGCGGCGAGGACGGCTGTCCGCCGCCGGGTCGGGTACGGCCACCGGAACAGGCCGCCGGCGGCCTCCGGGGCGGCCGGTCGTCCGGCCACCGCTCCCCCGGCGTCCCGGTTCCCGGTCTCTCCGGCCGCGATCTCTCCGGCAGCGGTGCCTTCGGCACCGGTCCCTCCGGAAGCCGTGTCTCCGCCGGCCGTTCCGGCCGCCGCCGGGGTCGTCACGGAGGCTCCGCGGCCGCTCCATTCGGCGTCGGCCAGGTCCCACAGCACGAGCAGCCGGTCCGGGCGCTCCCCGGCGAGCCGGCACAACGCTTCCACGGCCTGCCGCGGCACCTGCTTCTTCCCGTTGAGATACCGCTCCCAGGAGGACTTGCTGTAGGGGGTCCGCTCCGCCAGCGCCGCGAGGCTGAGCCCCGTCCTCTTCCGCAGGTCCCGCAACTCCTCGGCCAGACGGGCGCATTCGGGAGCCTGCCCGGGCGGCCGGGCGGCGGGCTCGCGCTCCCGCGCGGGCGGGCGGGGGTGTCCCGCGCTGCCGGTCATCGGCGCAGCACTCCCCAGGTGTGCGGGCCGACCTTGCCGTCGACCACGAGCCCGTGCTTGTCCTGGATGCGCTTGACGGCCCGGGTCGTCAGATCACCGTAGATGCCGTCGATGCCGCCCGGGGAGAAGCCGTGGTGCTTCAGCAGGCACTGGGCCTCCACGACGTCCCAGCCGGTGGTGGAGGTCTGGAGCACGGCGTCGCGGGTCGCGCTGTGCCCCGCGCCGAGGAGGCCGTTCTCGCGGCGCACGTCGCAGTGGTAGGTGCGGCCCGGTTCGTAGACGTACGGACCGTCGTGCGCCCGGGCGGAGGGCTCCGCCGGCGCGGAGGGGCTCCCCTGCGCCGGCGTGGAGGCGGCCGGGCCGCCCTCGTCCTCCCAGGGCGCGGCGACCAGCACCGCGGCCGCGACGGCCACGGCCGCCACCGCGAGACCGGCCACCAGCGGTGCCCGCGAGCGGCGGCGGGGAGCCGACGGCTCACCGGCCGGTTCCGGACCGGCACCGCCCGCTCGCGTGGCGTCCCCCGCCGGGCCCGTCTCCGCGTCCGCGCTCCCGGCCGCCCGGGTTGCGCCGGGCCCGCGGACGGCCGCCTCGGCGAGTTCGTGGAGCACCAGCAGCCGGGTGGGGTCCGTCCCGCCGAGCCGGGCGAGCTGCTCCACCGCCTGGCGCGGCGGCAGCGCCTTCCCGTTGAGATAGCGCTCCCAGGACGAACGGCTGTACGCGGTCTTCCTGCCGAGCGAGACCAGGCTCAGGCCGCTGCGGTCCTTGAGCCGTCTCAACTGCACCACCAGTTGCCGCGCCCGTTCGTCGAGCGTGTCCGGCAACTGCTTCCAACGCGACATGCTCCACCTCATCCGCGTCCGGAGCCCCGGAGGGAGGTTATCCCCCGCCACGCCCGAGAACTTGACGGCGAGGCACGGGGTTTCTCACGCCGGGCACCGAACCGACGGGTTCCGGTCAGGGCCCGGCCCTCGCACGCGTCCCCGCACCGCACCGTCCCAGGCGGCGTCCCAGCAGGTGGGAGCGGGTGCCGTCCCACGATCGCCCCGGCCGGCGGGCAGGCGTGGCGCCGCCGAGGAATGGCCCGCACTATCGGTTCGGCACCAGGGGCGGCGCGGCCCACCCCGCGCCGCCCTCCGCACCACCACCCGACCACACAGGGGGAATACGTCACATGAACGCACCGAAGCGCCGGAACGCACACCAGCGCATCGCCATCACGCTGGGCGCCGCCGTCCTGGGCACCGGGCTGCTCACCGCCCCGGCCGTCGCCACCGACTCCGGCCACGCGGGTGCCGCCGCGCCGGCCTCGGCCGCCGCGAGCTGCTACTACCACTCGACCATCGGCTTCTACTGCGGCTACTACTCCGGCCGCGCGTACACCGACTACGGCGACAGGGGCGCGCGGGTCAAGGAGATCCAGAAGCTCATCAACGACACGGCCTCCGGCTCCGCGAACATCGCCGTCGACGGCGTCTTCGGGCCGAAGACCCGCAGCCACGTCAAGTGGTTCCAGAAGAAGTACATGGGGGCGGGCCAGGCGGACGGCATCGTCGGCCCGAAGACCTGGAAGGCGCTGCGCGGCAAGTAAGCGGCGGCGGCTCCTTCCGTACACGGCGGCGGCCCGTCCTCTCACGGGGGAGAGGACGGGCCGCCGTCCCGTGTGTGCCGTGGCCGTGCCTGTGCCGCGGCCGTGGCGTGGCCGGCGTCAGCGCACCGCGAAGCGGATGATCTCCTCCAGCCAGGGGATCTCCAGCCAGGGGTCGGGGAGCGACATCAGGGCCAGCAGCGAGATCAGGGTGCCCAGCAGCCCGTACGTCACCATGTCCGTGAAGCGGGAGCGCACGGCCAGCATGCCCACCGACGGCAGCACCCGGCGCAGCACCGCGCCGGCGAGCAGTGAGAGCCCGATGAGCAGGGTGCCGATCCGGGACACGCCGAAGGCGACGAGGACCAGACCGACCGCGGTGCCGCCCATCACCGACAGCAGCGGCCACTGCCGTACCGGCGCCGGGGCGTCGCCCGGCGCCGCGCGGCCGCCGCCCTCGGGCCTGGCGGTGCTTCGCGTGAAGCGGGGGAAGCGGCGGCTCCGGCCCGCGCCGGAGCCCGGGCCCGGGCCGCCGGCCTCGGACGTCCCGGAGCTCCCGGCCCCGTCGGGCGTCTCGGGGCCGTCGCCCGCCGCGCGGCTCTCCACGCCGGCCTCAGCCCGCATGGTCCGCGGTGGGCCGGATCCCGGCCTGCCGTTCGGCGGCCTCCACCACGTTCTGCAGCAGCAGCGCGCGGGTCATCGGGCCGACACCGCCCGGGTTCGGCGCCACCCAGCCGGCGACCTCGGCCACGTCCGGGTGCACATCGCCGACGATCTTCCCGCTCTCGTCCCGGCTGACGCCGACGTCCAGGACGGCGGCGCCCGGCTTGACGTCCTCGGGCCGGACGATGTGCGGGGCGCCGGCGGCGGCGACGATGATGTCGGCCTGCCGGAGCTGGGCGGAGAGGTCGCGGGTGCCGGTGTGGCAGAGGGTCACGGTCGCGTTGACCTCGCGGCGCGTGAACAGCAGCCCGATGGACCGGCCGACGGTCATCCCGCGGCCGACGACGGTCAGATGCGCGCCCTTCGTCTCCACGCCGTGGCGGCGCAGCAGCGCCAGGATGCCGTTGGGGGTGCAGGGCAGGGCGGCCTCCTGGTTGAGCACCAGCTTGCCCAGGCTCATCGGGGCGAGCCCGTCGGCGTCCTTCGCCGGGTCGATCAGCTCCAGGACACGGCCGGTGTCGATGCCCTTGGGCAGCGGGAGCTGGACGATGTAGCCGGTGCAGGCCGGGTCCTCGTTCAGCTCCCGTACGACCGCCTCGATCTCCTCCTGCGTGGCGGTCGCGGGGAGTTCGCGCTGGATGGAGGCGATGCCGACCTGCGCGCAGTCGCGGTGCTTCCCGGCGACGTACTTCTGGCTGCCGACGTCGTCGCCGACGAGGAGGGTGCCGAGGCCGGGCGTGACGCCGCGGGCCTTGAGCTCCGCGACGCGGGTGGCGAGTTCCGATTTGATCGCGGCCGCGGTGGCCTTGCCGTCGAGAATCTGGGCAGTCATGGCTTCATCCTCCCGGATGGGCGGCGGCGGTGGCCAATGAGGTCCGCCGCGACGGGGGCGAGTGCGGGTGCGGTGGGGGCGGGCGCGGGCGCCCGTGGGTGTACGGGCCCGGGCCGCGCCGCCCCGGCGAAGGGGGGCGCGGCCCGGGCGGCTCCCGCGGGGGTGCGGGGCGGGCCGGCTCAGTGGAAGAAGTGCCGGGTCCCGGTGAGGTACATCGTGACGCCGGCCGCCTTCGCCGCCTCGATCACCTGCTCGTCGCGGACGGAGCCGCCCGGCTGGACGACGGCGGTGACACCGGCCTCCAGCAGCACCTCCAGGCCGTCCGGGAACGGGAAGAAGGCGTCGGAGGCGGCGTACGCGCCGGCCGCCCGCTCCGCGCCGGCCCGCTGCACCGCGAGCTTCGCGGAGTCGACGCGGTTGACCTGGCCCATGCCGACGCCGACGGTCGCGCCGCCCCTGGCCAGCAGGATGGCGTTGGACTTCACGGCGCGGCAGGCGCGCCAGGCGAAGGCCAGTTCGGCCAGCCCGGTCTCGTCCAGCGCGTCGCCGGAGACCCGGGTCCAGGTCTCGGGCAGGTCGCCCTCCGCCTGGAGGCGGTCGCTGTGCTGCAGGAGCACGCCGCCGGAGACGGGCCGCAGCTCATTCGCCCGGACCGGGGCGCCCTGGACGCGCAGCACCCGGATGTTCTTCTTGCGGGCCAGCACCTCGACGGCGCCGTCCTCGTACGCCGGGGCCGCGACGACCTCGGTGAAGATCTCCGCGACCTGCTCGGCCATCGCGACGGACACCGGGCGGTTGACGGCGATCACACCACCGAAGGCCGACAGCGGATCGCAGGCGTGCGCCTTGCGGTGCGCCTCGGCCACGTCGGCGCCGATGGCGATGCCGCACGGGTTGGCGTGCTTGATGATCGCCACGCAGGGCTCGTCGTGGTCGTAGGCGGCGCGGCGGGCGGCCTCGGTGTCCACGTAGTTGTTGAAGGACATCTCCTTGCCGTGCAGCTGCTCGGCGTTGGCGAGGCCCTCGGGGGTGCCGTCGGTGTAGAGGGCGGCCGACTGGTGCGGGTTCTCGCCGTAGCGGAGGGTGCTCTTGCGGCGCCAGGTCTCGCCGAGGAACTCGGGCAGCGCGGTGACGTTCTCCGCGTGCTCGGGGGCGTAGGTCCCGGTGAACCAGGAGGCGACGGCGGCGTCGTACGCGGCGGTGTGCTGGAACGCCTCGGCGGCGAGCCGCTTGCGCGCGTCCAGGCCGAAGCCGCCGTCACGGACGGCGGCGAGGACGTCCCCGTACCGCCCGGGGCTGGTGACCACGGCGACCGAGGGGTGGTTCTTGGCGGCGGCGCGCACCATGGACGGCCCGCCGATGTCGATCTGCTCGACGCACTCGTCGGGGCCGGCGCCGGAGGCGACGGTCTCCTGGAAGGGGTAGAGGTTGACGACGACCAGTTCGAAAGGCGCCACCTCCAGCTCGTCGAGCTGCTTCCGGTGCTCCTCCAGACGCAGGTCGGCGAGGATCCCGGCGTGCACCCGGGGGTGCAGCGTCTTGACGCGGCCGTCCAGGCACTCGGGGAAGCCGGTCAGCTCCTCGACCTTGGTGACGGGCACGCCGGCGGCGGCGATCCGCCCGGCCGTGGAACCGGTGGAGACCAGCTCGACGCCGGCCTCGTGCAGCCCCCGGGCCAGCTCCTCCAGGCCGGTCTTGTCGTAGACGCTGACCAGCGCGCGGCGGATGGGCCGCTGCGTGCCGTCGGGGCCTTGCAGGCCCGCGAGGCCTTCAGGAGTGGTCATGGGATCTGTACCTTTCGTCCCTCAATGCGATAGCCGTTGCGGGCCAGACGCCCCACGACCTCGACGAGCAGCCGTCGCTCGACTTCCTTGATGCGCTCATGGAGCGCCGCTCCGCCGTCCTCGTGGTCCTCGTCCCGGACCTCGACCACGCCCTGGGCGATGACGGGGCCGGTGTCGACGCCGTCGTCGACGAAGTGGACGGTGCAGCCGGTCACCCGCACCCCGTACGCGAGTGCGTCGCGCACGGCGTGGGCGCCGGGGAAGCTGGGGAGCAGCGCGGGGTGGGTGTTGATGAACCGTCCCCCGAAGCGGGCGAGGAATTCCTTGCCCACGATCTTCATGAAGCCCGCCGAGACCACGAGGTCCGGTGCGAAGCGGGCGGTGGCCTCGGTGAGCGCCCGGTCCCAGGCGGCGCGGTCCGGGTGGTCGCCGAGGCGGCAGACGAACACCGGCAGCCCGGCGCGCTCGGCGCGCTCCAGGCCGGCGATGCCGTCGCGGTCGGCGCCGACGGCGACGATCTCGGCGCCGTACGAGCCGTCCTCGGCGGCCGCGACCGCGTCGAGCAGCGCCTGGAGATTCGTACCGGAGCCGGAGACCAGCACCACGAGCCGGGCGGGCCGGCCCTCGTCCGGAGTCCAGGAGCGGGCACTGGGAGGGGGCGAGGACACGGCGGAACTCTCTCTCACGGGGCGCAGGTTTGTGGGGTCGCACAAGCGAGGAGCATCCTGGTGTCCGGAAGACCCTACGAAGCCGCCGACCGGGGGCCACGATACCGGCACCGCGGGCAGCCCCCGCGGGACGGGGGCGCGCGCGGAAGGTAGCGTGCGTCTCAGACACCGACGTCACTCCAAGGGCCGAATCCGCCGACGCGGGCCCGCGGCCCGGACGACGACACGAGGGAAGACAACACTCCAGATGCCGGACCGAAGCCTCCGCGCGACTCCCAGCCTCCCGCCGTTCCCGACTCCGCTGCTGCGCGAACGCCCCCCGGCATCGGCGTCCCCGGCCTCCGGCGGGCGGGACGGACGTGACGCACACGACAGCGGCAGTGGCGGCAGTGGCACTGGCGGCGGTGGTGAGGGCGGCGGCGGTCCGCGGGACACCGGGCGGGGCCCGGAGGGCGCCGGGAACGGACGGGACGGCCGGGGCGCCGGGAACGGCCGGGGCGCCGGGAACGGCGGCGACCGGGCCGGTGAGCCCGACAACCCCTTCGCGCCGCCGCCGGAAGGCCGCCCCGACGAGGAGTGGCGGCCCCGCGGCGGCCCCGGCGAGGGCCGGGGCGGCGGCGAGGACGGCGGCCGGCGGCCCTCCTGGGGCAGCTCCCGGTGGAGCAGCCGCCAGCCGGGCCGGCAGAGCGGCGGCTTCGGGGGCGGACGGCAGGACGGGCCGGGCCGCTCCGAGGGGCCCGGCGGCCCCGGCGAGCTGCGCTGGGACCCGACGGACCCGAACCAGCGGCGCGCACGCTACGCGATGGTCGCCGGTATGTGGGCGTTCATCCTCGCCCTGTTCAGCCTCCCGGAGATCGCCCTGCTGCTGGGCTCCCTCGCCCTGTACTGGGGCATCAGCTCCCTGCGGGGCAAGGCGCCCCGCCCGGAGCGTTCGCCGGCCCGCACCGCCGCGGCCCGCCCGGAGGACGTGTCGGGCGCCCCGGACGCCGGGGGCGCCCCCGCCGCCGGGCCCGCCAAGGGCGCGGCGCAGAACGGCGGTTACGGGGCCAGGTCGCAGAAGAGCGCGGCGGTCAGCGGCCTGATCACGGGCAGCCTCGCCCTGGCCGTCGTGGCGACGACCTACACCTTCCAGATCGTCTACCGCGACTACTACACGTGTGTGGACGACGCCCTGACCCGTTCCTCCCAGCAGCAGTGCGAGGAACTCCTCCCCGAGCGTCTCCGCCCCCTCCTCGGCGTCCCGGACTGAGGCCGGCGGGCCGTGCCGGCCGGGGATCCTGCCGTCAGGCCGTGGCGGTGACGGGATCCGGGCCCGCGCCGCGCCACCGGCTCTTCCTGAGCCACCAGCCGTGCAGCACGAGCGCGGTGGGCAGCCCGAACGCGCCCGTCCAGGCGGCCGCCGCCACCCCGGTGGTCCAGGCGTCGGGCCCGAGGCGGGCCAGCGCACCGGTGCCCAGGGTGCCGCCCGACGCCGCCGCGATGAGCGTCATCGCGAGCCCGCAGACCATCGCCCCGTACATGGCGGTCAGCAGGGTCTGCCACCAGGCGGGGACAGGCCGCCCCGCCGCCCGCGCCCGGTACGCGGCGAGGGCCGCGCGCCGGCCGACGGCCAGGCCCGCCATCACGGGGATCGCGCCGGCGGCCCAGGTCAGCGGGGAGCCGGGGCCCTCGGACGGGAGCGCGGCGAGCAGGGGGAAACGCGGCAGCTCCGGGTAGCCCGTGGTGGCAAGGGCGGTGACCGTGCTGCCCGCGCCCGCCGTGAAGCCGGGCCCCAGCCCGTAGGCCGCGGCCCAGACGGCCGCGTTGGGCACCAGGGCCAGGCACAGCAGCAGCACGGAAGCGCGGCCGGGCACCGTCCCGTCCAGGACCAGCAGCGCGTCCCGGGCCTCGGTTCCGTGCACGGCGAGCGACACGGCCACCAGCAGCGCGCCGCCGCAGAGAAGAACCGCGACGCCCCGGGCCGCCGCCCGGGGCCCCGCCCCCGCTTCGGGGTAGCCGAACGGGGCGCGCAGCGCGCGCGGCAGCCGGCGCAGAGCGGCGCGCACGCCCGGGGGCAGCCGGCGCTCGGCCAGACCGCCGGAGGCCCAGGTGCCGCACAGCACCGTCACGGCGCAGACGGCGCAGAGCCGCGGCAGCGCCTCGGCGGGCACGGCCCGGAGCGGTCCGTCGTCGGCGTAGAGGACGGCGCCGAGTCCGACGAGGAGGTAGCCGGCGCAGAGCCAGCCGAGTGTGCCGAACGCGCTGTACGCGGGCGCATGCAGGGACTCCTCATCCGCCGCCGCACGGCCCTCCGGCGCACCACCGCGTGCCGCTTCGCGGTTACCGGCCGGCCGTCCTCGTCCCGTGAACTCCGTCCGTGCGACGCCCACCGCCAGGGCCGCCTCCGCGAGCACCGCGGTTTCCGCGGCCTCCGCCTGCTCCGCCGCCTCCGTGGCCCGTCGCGCCGAGCGGTACAGCAGCCACACCGGCAGCAGCCCGATCAGCAGCGGCGGCAGTCCCACGGGTGCCGTGCCGCCGTCCGCCCCGGTGGCGCGGAGGAGTTCGGCGCCGTGACCGAGGAGCCAGAGGGCGGCGGCGGTCCGCAGGGCGCCCTCCGGCCCGGCGCCGGGGTCGGCCGAGATGATCCAGTGGGCCAGCACCGCCACGGCGGGCACGCCGAGCCCCACGCCGGCCGCGACCGCGCCACCGGCCATTCCTGCTCCTGCGGTGCGGAGACGGTCGCCGAGCCGGGCGGGCGGGGCGGCGGAGTGGTCACGGACGGACAGGGGCAGCAGGCCGGGGTCGGCGATCGGTCGGCTCACACGGCCATGCTGCCAAGGGGCATCCTGTAAATCCGGTTAGCCGCATATGTTCGTTGTGTCGTTGGATCACCCGACTGATCGGATGATCCGGGCCGGACGCCCGGACGGCCGGGCAGGTCCGGGCAGGCGGGGTGCGGGTAAGCGGGCCCGGGCATGCCGCAGGGCGCCGGTTCCCGCCCGGGAAGGGGGAACCGGCGCCCTGCGAGGCGGCCTTGCGGGCGTTCAGCCCGAGGGCCGGTGGCCGGTGGCCGGGTGGCCGGGTGGCCGGAGATCAGCCGGCGAGCGCGGCGCGCGCGAGGCGGGCCGTCTCGGACGGCGTCTTGCCGACCTTCACACCCGCGGCCTCCAGGGCCTCCTTCTTCGCCTGCGCGGTGCCGGAGGAGCCGGAGACGATGGCGCCGGCGTGGCCCATGGTCTTGCCCTCGGGCGCGGTGAACCCGGCGACGTAGCCGACGACCGGCTTCGTCACGTTCGCCTTGATGTACTCCGCGGCCCGCTCCTCGGCGTCGCCGCCGATCTCACCGATCATCACGATCAGGTCGGTGTCGGGGTCGGCCTCGAAGGCGGCCAGGGCGTCGATGTGCGTGGTGCCGATGACCGGGTCGCCACCGATGCCGACGGCCGACGAGAAGCCCAGGTCGCGCAGCTCGTACATCATCTGGTACGTCAGCGTGCCCGACTTCGAGACCAGGCCGATGCGGCCGGCGTTGGTGATGTCGGCCGGGATGATGCCGGCGTTCGACTGTCCGGGGGAGATGAGACCCGGGCAGTTGGGGCCGACGATCCGGGTCTTGTTGCCCTTGGCGCCGGCGTGGGCCCAGAACGCGGCGGTGTCGTGCACCGCGATGCCCTCGGTGATGACGACGGCCAGACCGATCTCGGCGTCGATCGCCTCGACGACCGCGTCCTTCGCGAACTTCGGCGGAACGAAGATCACGGTGACGTCCGCGCCGGTGGCCTCCATGGCCTCCTTGACGGAGCCGAAGACGGGCACCTCGGTGCCGTCGAAGTCGACCTTGGTGCCCGCCTTGCGCGGGTTCACGCCGCCGACGATGTTCGTACCCGAGGCAAGCATCCGCTTGGTGTGCTTCTGGCCCTCGGAGCCGGTCATCCCCTGGACGATGACCTTGCTTTCCTTGGTGAGGAAGATAGCCATGGTGTTGGTGACCCGTTCCCTTTACTTAGCAGCCAGCTCGGCGGCACGGTCGGCCGCACCGTCCATGGTGTCCACCTGCTGGACCAGCGGGTGGTTCGCGTCGGAGAGGATCTTGCGCCCCAGCTCCGCGTTGTTGCCGTCGAGCCGCACGACCAGCGGCTTGTCGACCTCCTCGCCCTTGGACTTCAGCAGCTCCAGGGCCTGCACGATGCCGTTGGCGACCGCGTCACAGGCGGTGATGCCACCGAAGACGTTGACGAAGACGGACTTGACGGCCGGGTCGCCCAGGATGATCTCCAGGCCGTTCGCCATCACCTCGGCGGAGGCACCGCCGCCGATGTCGAGGAAGTTGGCGGGCTTGACGTTGTTGTGCGCCTCACCGGCGTACGCGACGACGTCCAGGGTGCTCATCACGAGACCCGCGCCGTTGCCGATGATGCCGACCTCGCCGTCGAGCTTGACGTAGTTGAGGCCCTTGGCCTTGGCGGCGGCCTCCAGCGGGTCGGCCGCGGCCTTGTCCTCCAGCGCCGCGTGGTCCGGCTGGCGGAAGTCGGCGTTGGCGTCCAGGGACACCTTGCCGTCCAGCGCCAGGACCTTGCCGTCGTCACCGGTCTTGGCCAGCGGGTTGACCTCGACGAGGAGCGCGTCCTCGGCGATGAACGCCTTCCACAGGGTCTGCAGGATCTCGGCGATCTGGTCCGCCACGTCGGCGGGGAACTTCGCCGCCTCGACGATCTCGCGGGCCTTCTCGGGGGTCACGCCCTCGTTGGCGTCCACCGGGATCTTCGCGAGGGCCTCGGGCTTGGTGGCCGCGACCTCCTCGATGTCCATGCCGCCCTCGACGGAGGCCATGGCCAGGAAGGTGCGGTTGGTGCGGTCCAGCAGGAAGGAGACGTAGTACTCCTCCTTGATCTCCGCGGTCTGGGCCAGCATCACCTTGTGGACCGTGTGGCCCTTGATGTCCATGCCCAGGATCTGGCCGGCCTTCTCGACCGCGTCGGCCGGGTCCTTGGCCAGCTTCACGCCGCCGGCCTTGCCGCGGCCACCGACCTTGACCTGCGCCTTGACGACCGCGCGGCCGCCGAGACGCTCGGTCACCTCGCGCGCCGCCTCAGGCGTGTCGATCACTTCACCGGCCAGCACCGGTACACCGTGCTTGGCGAAGAGGTCCCTCGCCTGATACTCGAACAGGTCCACGCGCGTCCGTCCCTTTGCGTCTCGATACCGCTGTCGTGGTGATTGCGGTGCGTTGTCTGCATGGGCGTGCCGCAGGGGCAGCGTGACGACGCGGTCACTGGGAGGCGCACACACTGGCCGGTACGCGGCATGTCCGCCTCGCAGGTTATCGCCGTACGCGGGAGCGCCCTAAATCGCAGATCACATGCGCGCGGTGATTACAGTCACAGATCACGGGAGTGGCGGCGCGCCGTTCCGGGGATATGCCCGGCATCGGCGACAGTGGCCTCGCCCGGGGCGGCTGCGCCGACCGGGTGACGCCCGGCACCAGCGGTGGAGGCCGGTGCCGGGCGTCTCTCATGAACCCTCCCCACCCCCCTCATCTCCTTCCGGGCTTCACGGGTTCCCGGCTCGCCGGATCGCCGGGCCGCCGGGCCGCCGGGCCGCCGGCGCACAGGACCGCTTGCGCTGCGCGGCAGCCCGGCCTGGGCCCGCCGGCGCTCGGGCGGCCGCCGCCCGCTGCCTGCCATCTGCCGCCCGCCGCACGCCGCACGCCGCCTGCGCCATCGAGGGCCGTACACGGCGCCTTCAGATCTCGTACGGACTCCCGCGTCCCGCACCCCTTGGCCAAAGCGCTCATTTCTCGCCTTTCGGCAGACAAACCGGCGCGCCGACGCACTCACCCTTTCGACTTAATCCGATCCCCGGAATATTGAATTCCGCCACTCACCTGATCGCACACATCCATCCCGGCCCTGAAAAATCCCGTCGTCCACACCCGGAGCACGGCCTCCGGAATACAATCTTCCGCTTCACCGAAAGGCTGGAAACCGTCCTTGACCCCCGCTTGACGGGGCACCCAGACTCCAAGTGGCACTCATGCACCAAGAGCCACAGGCAATGAACGCCTGGGCGCGCGGTACAGAAAATCGCGCGGGGTGTGCGTCGGGGGGACGGAGAACGTGCGCGCGCGTTCATGGGCCGTACACAACTCCTTCATCCCTTCTTCTCATCTCTTGGTGCGCGAAGGGAATGGAGGGAATGCCGGTGCGAACGGCCCATCCCGGCGTATACATCGAGGAACTTCCCAGTAGCGTCCGCACCATCGGCGCGGTCACCACCTCGGTGACCGCCTTCGTCGGGCACACCCGCCGAGGGCCGCTCAACCAGCCGGTGCGGATCACTAGTTTCGCGGACTTCGAACGCCGCTTCGGGGGACTCACCGCCCGCAGCGCGGTCGGCCACGCCGTCCACCAGTTCTTCGGCAACGGCGGCTCCGCCGCGGTGATCGTGCGCGTGGCCGCGTCCGGCACCGGCGAGGAGGCCGAGGTCACGCTCGAGTCCACCGAGGACGGCAGCGCCCGCCCGGTGCTGCGGGTCACCGCCCGGGAGGCGGGTGTCTGGGGCTCCGGCCTGCGGGTGTCCGTCGACCACGACACCCGGCGCCCGGACGAGACCTTCAATCTCCGGATCACCGACGCGGACGGCGAGGCACGGGAGAGCTACACCGGTCTGTCCATGGACCCCGGTCACGGGCGCTTCGTGGAGACCGTGGTGAACGAGGGCTCCGACCTGGTGCGGGTGCGGGTGACCGGCGAGGGCCGGCCCGATCCGTCCGGCACCGTGTCGAAGCCGTTCGGGGCCGAACTGCCCGACCTGGCCGTCGAGCTGACCGTCAAGATCGGCAAGGCGGAGCGCAGCTTCACCCTGCACGACCCCGCGGTGGACGGCCCGGCCCCGGTGACCGTCACCGAACTCGCCCTGCTGCTGGAGCGGAAGCTGCGGGCACTGCCCGACGCGCCCGGCAAGCGGGCCTTCGCCCGGGCCGAGGCCACCGCCTTCGGCAACCGGATCCAGGTGGTCGCCGGGTCCGCGGACCCCCGCGACACCGTCCGGTTCCTCGGCGAGTGCGCCAACGACCTGGGGCTGGAGGGCTCGGTCAATCCGCCCGTCTTCCCGCTCACCGGCGGCGCGGACGGCGATCCGCCCGGACCCCAGGACCTCATCGGCAGCGAGGACCTCAAGACGGGGCTGCACGCGCTGCGCGACGCCGACGACGTCAACCTGCTGGCGCTGCCCGAGCTGGCGGCGTACGAGTCCACCGAGGACATGGTCACGGTGATCTCGGCGGCGGTGGCGCTCTGCGAGGAGCGGCGGATCTTCCTGCTCGTCGACGCCCCGGCGTCCTGGACCAGTGTGGACCGGGCGCGGGCCGGGCTGGCCGCGTTCGACCCGGTCCGCAGCGACTACGCGGCGCTGTACTTCCCGCAGGTGCGGCTGACCGACCCGCTCACCGGGCGGCTGCGCGCCTTCCCGCCGTCCGGCGCCGTCGCCGGCGTCACCGCCCGTACGGACGGTGAGCGCGGGGTGTGGAAGGCCGCGGCGGGCACGGAGGCCCGGCTGGCCGGCGTGCGGTCGCTGACCGTGCGGATCACCGACCGGGAGAGCGGCCTCCTCAACCCGCTGGGCGTCAACTGCCTGCGCACCTTCCCGGTGCTCGGCCCGCTGGTCTGGGGGGCCCGCACCCTGGAGGGCGCGGACGGCCTGGACAGCGACTGGAAGTACGTGCCGGTGCGGCGGCTCGCCCTGCACGTCGAGGAGAGCCTCTACCGCGGGCTGCAGTGGGTGGTCTTCGAGCCGAACAGCGAACAGCTCTGGCAGCAGATCCGGCTCGACGCCTCGTCGTTCCTGCACACCCTGTTCCGTCAGGGCGCGTTCAAGGGCCGCACGCCGCGCGAGGCGTACTACGTGAAATGCGACGCGGACACCACCACCGAGCAGGACATCGCGCAGGGCGTGGTGAACGTCGTCGTGGGATTCGCGCCGGTCAGGCCCGCGGAGTTCGTGGTCGTCAAGATCCAGCAGATCGCCGGACAGTTCGAGATTTAGGAATCCGATGGCCGAGTTTCAGATCAACGCCCATCGCTTCGACCCGTACAAGAATTTCAAGTTCCTCGTTCTCTGGGGCGGGCGTACGGTCGCGGGCATCAGCAAAATCAGCCCGCTGAAGCGCACCACCGAAGTGGTCAAGCACCGCAATGGCGGCGACCCCAGCACTCCGCGCAAATCGCCCGGGCGTTCCGAATTCGAGGGCGTGACGCTCGAACGCGGGGTCACCCACGATCCGGAATTCGACCGCTGGGCCAACAAGGTCTGGCAGGTCGGGGCCGGGCTGGGCGCCGAGGTGTCGCTCGCCGACTTCCGCCGGGACATCGTGATCCAGGTCCTCAACGAGGCCGGGCAGGTGGCCGTCTCGCACAAGCTCTACCGGGCCTGGCCCAGCGAGTACCAGGTACTGGGCGAGCTGGACGCCAACGCCAACGCCGTCGCGATCCAGAGCCTCAAGCTGGAGTGCGAGGGCTGGGAGCGGGACTACGAGGTGCCGGAGCCGACGGAGCCGTCCTTCACCAACCCGGTCTGAGCGCCGGGCGGGCCGCGTGATGGAGACGACGGAGCCGGCGGCGGGAGCCCCGTGGCCCGGGGCGGGCACCGTGCCCGGGGCCGCGGAGCTGCTGGCCGTGTGGGAGGCGGGCCTTGCCCAGCCCGGTCCCGGGCGGGCTCTGCTGCTGCACCGCACGGCCCGCCCGGGGGCCGGCACCGGCGAACTGCTGGCGATGCCGGTCGGCGAGCGGGAGACGGACCTGTTCGCGCTGCGGAGCGCGCTCTTCGGCGAGCGGATGCAGGTGCGGATCGAGTGCCGTGCGTGCGGGACGTCGATGGAGTTCGACCTCGACGCGGGCCGGCTGCTCGGTGAGCGGCCGCGGCCCGGGGGGCCGTTGCGGGTGGCGGAGGACGGCTGGGTGGTCGAGTTCCGGCTGCCCACCGTCGCCGACCTCGCGGCGGCGTCCCGGGCGGCGGCCGGCGGCGGTACGGCGGACGGCGGCGGTGCCGGGAGCGGCGCCGCGTCCCGTGCCGGCTCCGGCCGGGACTCCTCCCGTACGGGCTCCGGCCCGGCGGGCGCGGATTCCGGCGAGGGCGGCGGTGCGGGCGGGGCTCCCGCCGGCCCCTCCGGCGCGGCCGCGGCCGCCCGGCGGGTGCTGCTGGCCCGCTGCACCGTCTCCGCCGCGCGGAACGGCGAACCGGTCGCCGCCGACCGGCTGCCCGACGTCCTGCCGGAGCGGGTGCGGCGGCGGATCGCCGAGGCCGCCGAGCGCGCCGACCCGGCCGCCGAGGTGACGCTCCGCGTCGCCTGCCCCGAGTGCGGCGAGGCCACCCCGGCCGAGCTGGACATCGCCTCCTACCTCTGGACCGAACTCGACTCCTGGGCGCGGGACCTGCTGCTCGACGTCCACCTGCTCGCCACCGCCTACGGCTGGAGCGAGCCGGAGATCCTGGCGCTGAGTCCGCTGCGGCGCCGCTACTACCTGGAGCTGTGCGCAGATGCCTGACCCCGACTACTTCGACCGGCTGCTGGCCCGGCACACCCCCGTACGGGCGGTGGCCGGCGCCGCCGCCCCGGCGCGGGTGCGGCCGCGGCTGCCCGGCCCGTTCGAGCGGGTCGAGTCGCTGCGGGCGGCGGCCCCCGGGCCGGAGGAGGACGGATTCCTCTCCGCGCCCGCGGCCCCGGCCGCCCCCGGGGTGATCGAGACCGTCCGGCACGAGCGCGAGGTCCGGACCGACCGGCACACCGTCGTCCGCTCCGAGGCGCCCCGCGACGAGCCCGGGCCGCCGGTCACCGCACGGCCGGCGACACCGCTGCTGCGGCCCGCCGCGCCGGTCGCGCCCGGCCCGCGCCCGGCGGGGCGGGAGACCCCGCGGCGGGAACGGCGGGGCGCGGCCCCCGCGCCCGCCGCCGGCGGGCCGGGACCCATGGTCGCGGCGGCCGCGCCCCACCCCCCGGGCGTGGCCGCCGCTCCCCCGGCCGCCGTACCGCCGCGCCCGCGCGAGGCGGACACGGCCGCGGCCCGGGAAGCCGCCCGCTCCGGTGCCGGACGGCGCCGGGGGCGGGGCGCCGATCAGGTGGTGCACGTGGAGATCGGCCGGCTGGAGGTCAGCGCCGCGGGCACGGCCCGTCCCGGCGAGCGGGCGGGCAACGGCTCCGGCCGTACGGGCCGGCCCGCGCCGGCGCTGAGCCTGGAGGACTACCTGACGCGCGGCGGACGGAGGAGCTGAGGCATGAGCAACGCACTCGCCATCGCGACGGTCACCCAGGCGCTGGCCCATCTGATCGCGAACAATCTGGCGCCGGAGTTCAACGAGGCGGTCCGCGTCGAGACCCGCAAGCCCCCGGCCGACCCGCCGCCCGACCCGCTCATCACGGTGTTCTGCTACCAGGTGACGCCCAACGCCTCGATGCGGGGCAACGACCTGCCGACCCGGGCCGCCGACGGCACCCTGGTCAAGCGGGCCGCCGCCGCGCTCGATCTGCACTATCTGATCAGCGCGTACGGGGAGGAGGCCGAGCTCGTCGGGCAGCGGCTCATCGGCTGCGTGGTGCGCACGCTGCACGAGATCCCGGTGCTGCCGCGCGACGTGATCGCGCAGGCCGCCGAACGCCCCCATCTGACGGGCAGCGACCTGGCCGACGCCGTGCAGAAGGTCCGCTTCACCCCGACCCAGATGGACATCGACGAGACCTCGAAGCTCTGGGGGATGCTCCACCAGACGCCGTACTCGCTGTCGGTGGCCTACCAGGCGTCGCTGGTGCTGATCGAGGGCCATGAACGCCCCGAGCAGGCACCGCCGGTGGAACGGCACACGGTACGGGCCCTGCCCTTCGGCGCCCCGGGTGCTCCGGTGCCCCCGGGCGGCGGTACGGAGGCGGCGGACGGCGCGGGGCGGGCCGACGGCGCGGGAGCCGGTGGCGCGGGAGCCGGTGGCGCGGCGCGGGGTGGTGCGGCCCCAGTGGGCGGCGGCGGGGTGCGGGCCGGTCGGAACTCCCCGGCCGCCCCCGGGTCTTCCGCCGCCGGGCCCGGGGCGGCGGCGGCCACCGCGACCGCCCCCGCCACTTCCGCGGCTTCCTCCGCTCCGTCCGCCGCCACGGTCTCAGCGCCGGCGGCGGCAGCTGGCGCGGCCGCCCGGCGGACCACGGCCCGGGCGGGCCGCACCAGCGCCGTGTCCCCCGCGGCCCGGACCCGGGCCGAGGAGCCCGCGGCCCCCACGGCGGCGGCGCGCAAGTCCCGCACCGTGGGCGCCCCTTCGGCCGCCGGCACCGGCCGGGGCACCACTGCCTTCCCCATCGGCACGGCGGGCACGGCGGGGCCGGCGAGCGCGGCCGGGCGGGACAGCACCACGGGCCCGGGCACCGCAGCCGGAGGCACCGACGGCGCCTCCGGCCCGGCCGGCGAACAGCGGGAGGGCTGAGGCGCGGTGGCGGGGACAGGCGGGAACAGGAAGACGCCCGGCGGGACCGGGCCGGCCGGCGCGTCCGCACCCGGAGCCGCATCCGGGTCCGGGGACGGTCCGGCGCTGGCCGCTGCCGTGCGGTCGGTCCTGGCACGCCTCGACGCCCACGCCGCCCGCGCCCGGACGTCCGCCGGCCCGGAGACCGGCGGCACGGACAGCACCGGCGGCACCGGGCCCGGAGTACCGGACGAGTCCGCGTCCGGGCCCGTGCCGGCGCCGGACCCCGTCTCGGGCCCCGTCTCCCTCGACGCCCTCGTGGCCTGCTTCGGCCTCAGCTCCTTCGAACGGGACGTCCTGCTGCTCGCCGCGGCCGCCGAGCTGGAGCCCACCACCTCCTCCCGCTGCGCCGCCGCGAGCGGTGACCCGGAGCGCCCGTACCCGACCTTCTCCCTCGCCCTGGCCGCTCTGCCCGAGCCGCACTGGAGCGCGCTCACTCCCGTGGCCCCGCTGCGCCGCTGGCGGCTGGTCGAGCCGGCCGACGAGACCCGGCTGACCGGCTCCCGCCTGCGCCTGGACGAGCGCATCCTGCACTTCCTCCTCGGCTCGCCGTATCTCGACGCCCGGCTGCACGGGCTGCTGCGGCGCGTGCCGCTCCCCGCCGGCCTCCCACCCTCGTACGACGCCGCCGCGCAGCGGATCGCCGCCGGCTGGGCGGAGTCCGGACCGGGCGCGCCGCCGCGCGTGGAGCTGGTCGGCGGCGACCGGCACACCCGGGAGGAGATCGCCGCGTCCGCCGCCCGCCGCAGCGGACTCGGGCTCTACACGATGGCCGCCGAGGACGTGCCGTCCGGGCCCGCCGAGCGCGACCGTCTCTCCCGGCTCTGGCAGCGCGAGGCGATCCTGCTGCCCGCCGCGCTGCTGCTGGAGAGCGGCGAGCTGGACCGCGAACAGGCCGCGGCGGCCGACGCGTTCATCGCGGGCGCCGCCGTGCCGCTGGTCGTCGCCAGTACGGACGCACGGCCCGCCGCGCACGCCGTCCGGGGCGAGCGGATCACCGTCCCGGACCTCGGCGACGAGGAGCAACTGCGGCTGTGGACCGAGGCGTTCAGCGGTGTGCCGGGGGTCGGCGAAGGGCACCTGCGGGAGCTCGTCGCACAGTTCTCGCTGCCGCCGCACGTCGTACGGTCCGCCGCCGCGACCGTGCGCCGCGGCCTCGCCGGCGGGGAGGCCGAGGCCTCCGGTCTGGACGCACAGGAGCTCGCCTGGCGGGCCGGGCTCACGGAGGCCCGGATGGGCCTGGACGAGCTGGGCCGCCGGATCGAACCGGAGGCGGGCTGGGACGATCTGGTGCTCAACGACCGCCAGTTGCGCATCCTGCGCGAGATCGTGGCGCACGTACGGCAGCGCGGCACCGTCCACCAGGAGTGGGGCTTCGCGCGGACACTGCGCCGCGGACTCGGCGTCACCGCGCTCTTCGCGGGTGGCTCGGGCACCGGCAAGACCCTGGCGGCCGAGGTGATGGCCAAGGAGCTGGGGCTGGACCTCTTCGTCATCGACCTCTCGCAGGTGGTGTCGAAGTACATCGGCGAGACCGAGAAGAACCTGCGCAAGGTGTTCGACGCGGCGGAGCGCGGCGGGGCCCTGCTGCTGTTCGACGAGGCCGACGCCCTGTTCGGCAAGCGCAGCGAGGTCAAGGACAGCCACGACCGGTACGCGAATCTGGAGGTCAGCTATCTGCTGATGCGGATGGAGGCCTACCGGGGCCTGGCGATCCTCACCACGAACATGAAGAAGGCCCTGGACACCGCCTTCATGCGGCGCATCCGCTTCGTCGTCGACTTCCCGTTCCCCGGGGAGGCCGAGCGGGCCGAGATCTGGCGCCGGGTGCTGCCCCCGCAGGCGCCGGTCAAGGACATCGAGCCGGAGCGGCTGGCGCAGCTCACCGTGGCGGGCGGCTCCATCCGCAACATCGCGCTGGCGGGCGCCTTCCTCGCGGCGGAGGAGGGCGACGCCCTCGGGATGCGGCACATGCTGGCCGCCGCCCGCACCGAATACCTGAAGCTGGAGCGTTCCCTGACGCCCTCGGAGGTCCGCGGATGGATCTGAACGGGACACGTCGGAACGAGACGGGACGGAACGCGGCGGGGCCGACAACGGGAGCTCTGCCCGACGGGACGCCGCGGTCCGACGGGCCGGAGCGGGCCCGGCCGCCCCGTGAGGTCCGCGTCGAGATCGGCGAACTGGTGCTCGACGGCTTCGACGCCCGCGTGGACACCGACCGGGTGACGGCCGCCTTCCGCGCCGAACTCACCCGGCTCGTACGGGAGCGGGGCGTGCCGCTGGCGACCGGCGGCCGGGACCTGACGGTGGAGGCCCTCTCCGGGCTGCCGCCGCTGCCGCGCACGGCCTCGCCCGCCCGGCTGGGCGAGGCCCTGGCGCGCGCGGTGCACGCGGGGCTCTCGGGGGACGGCGCGCCGGACGCCTCCGGCGGCCCGGAACGGCGGCCCGGTTCAACGGGACGGGGGCGCGCATGAGTTCACACGCGTCACAGGACTCCCGCTCGGACGCGGCGCGGAACGCCAAGCGCCGCAAGCGCAAGGAGCGCTCGGCGAAGAACACCGCGCCGGAGCCCAAGGACATCGTCAGCGGCGCCGGCCAGCCGCTCGACCTGAGTGTGCGCCGGGAGCTGGAGGAGCAGCTCGGCCACGACTTCAGCCGCGTACGCCTGCACACCGACCGGGACGCGGGCGCGCTCACCGACATGCTGGGCGCGGACGCCGTCGCGGTCGGCCAGGACATCTTCTTCCGCGAGGGCACCTACCGGCCGGGCACGGCGGAGGGGCAGCGCCTCCTCGCCCACGAGCTGCTGCACACCGTGCAGAACCCGGACGGCCTCGGCGCGCTGCGCGCCGGCCGCGACCTGGGCGCGGTGAGCCTGCCGGAGCAGGCGGTCGAACGCGAGGCGGAGTCGGCGGCGCAGGCGGCCATGGGCGCTGCCGCGCGGGCCGCGGCCGACGCGGGCACCGATACCGGCACCAGGACGGCGGCCGGGGTGGAGCCGGGACAGGCCACCCCCGGCTGGCTTCGCTACGCCACCGTCGACGCCGACCAGAAGCGCATGGAGCTGATCGACCCGGCGACGCTGACGGACCGCGTGGCGAACGGCCTCCTCCGCTCGCTGCGCGGCGACCCGGCCGACCGCTCCAAGCGTGTACGGCTGCAACTGGCGCAGATGTCCGAGAATCTGCGGGACGCCGTGCTGGACCGGCTCGAACGTCGCCTGCTCAGCCCGGAGTTCGACCGGATCATCGAGCTGACCGAGGAGACGGCCGAGAGCGGCCTGCCCGAGCGCGGCTCGCTGGACGCGCCCGAGGCCGTCCCCGATGCCGCCGAGGAGCTCGCGGACGAGCGGGAGCGCGAACGGGAACGGGCGGAGTCCGAGCGGGAGAACGACCGGCGCACGGAGCCGCCCGGGGAGGAGCGCGAAACCGCGGACGGGACGCCCGTCGGCCGCGACGGGGAGACCGCCGGGCCCGAGGACGGGAGCGGGACACCGCGGCCGGAGACCGATCCGCGCGAGGGCACGGGACGGGAGCCGGAGGAGCCGCGGGAGGAACAGCGGCCCGACCAGCCGGAGCAGCCGCGCCCGGAGCCCTGGAACCCGCGGCCGGCCCCGGCCGGAGGCGGCGGCGCCCGCTCCGGCGGCGGCACGGCGGGCCCGTCCGCCGGGGGCGGCACGTCCGGGGGCGGCAGCCGTGCCCCGTCCGCCGCCGCGAGCTCGTCCGCGCAGGCCCGCCCGTCCAGCGGTGCCGGGAGCAGCACCACCGCGGAGGGCGACGGCGGGCAGCCCGGTCTCAGCGGCGCCCGTGCGGCCTCCGAGGAGGAGTCCGCCGCGAAGAACAGGCCGGGAGCCGTCGAACCGCTCGTCGCCGGGCAGCAGGTACCCCAGCGGGACAAGAAGGAGCAGGACAGTCGGGAGCCCGGCGGCACGGAGTCCGCCGAGGCGGCGAAGGCCGAGCAGCAGCCGGAGAACCTCAGCCGCCTGGACGGCATGCGGTTCCAGGACCGCGCGGGCGGCCAAGAGCCCGGTGCGGAGGAGGAGCCCGCCCGCGCCCCGGACGCCGCGGAGACGGCGGACCCCGGGCCCCTGGAGGACCCGGACAGCGCCTGGAACACCGAGCTCAAGCCGGAGGACTTCCTCCCCGCCACCGACCTCGACGTCTCCGGTGTGCCCACGGCCGAGGACATCGTCCCGGGGCAGACCGGTACCCCGTCGGTGCCCTCCTTCCCGGCGCCGCCGCCGACCAGAGCCGACGAGATCCAGAAGCGGCGCGAGGAGGAGGACGCGGCCGAGGCGGAGGCCGAGGAGCGGGCCGCGACCCCGGTGACCGAGGGCACGGAGGACGCCGCGGCCGACGGCGCCGACAGCCGGGGGCGCGGGGCCGGGTCCGGCCTGCCCGGCGGCCCCGGCGGTTTCTCGGCCGCCGTCACGGCGCCGTCCCGGGACCGGGAGTCGGAGCGCTCCGGCGGGGTCGAACCCCTGGCCGTGCGGACCGCGGCGGAGACGGAGGGGGAGGACGAGGCCGCCCGGACCGCCGGGGAGCAGCAGGAGAAGGACGCCGCCGGAGCGGGCGCGGCCGGTGCCGGAAGGGACTCGGCGGAGGAGCCGGCCGACAGCGCCGGGGATTCGGAGACCGCGGGCTCGCCGAACGCGGCCGGCGCGCAGACGGGCCCGCAGTCGGCGGCCGGCGCGGCCTCCACGCCCCCGCCGCCCGCACCGGCGGTGGACACCTCGGACGCGTCACGGCAGAACGGCGGCGCCCCGACCCCGGACCGGAGCCCCGGCCCCCGCCCGGGCGGGACGCCCGAACCGTCCCCCGGCGCCTCGCCGGACCGGGACGCGCCCGGCACGGGCGGAAGCGGCGGAACGGGCGGCACGGACGCCACGGGCGGCGGAGGCACGGACGGCGGGGGCGCCTCCGCGGCACCCGTCCGGCAGGAGTCCCCGGCCCGCACCCCGGCGGCGCCCGCGCGGTCCGGGTCCGCGCCGTCGTCCGGCGGCAGGGCCGGCCGTACCCGTGGCGGTGGCGGCGGTACGCGCAGCGCCGGGGGCGGCGGTGGTGGCGGGGGCGGTGGCGCACGGCCCGCGGGCGGCGGCGCGGGCCCCCAGCGGGAGGCGGCCGCGCCGAACCTCTCCGGGGTGAGCCCGGAGGCAGGGCTGGCCACGGCGGCGAAGCTCAAGCCGCACCGGGCACTTGAGGCGCTGGGCGGCGTCGGCCAGGCCGTCGACAAGACCGTCGGCGACGAGCACAAGACCCTGCAGTCCGCGCCGCCCACGATGGAACGGCCCGCGGGCGCGCCCCAGACCCTGCGGGGCAAGCCGGCGACGTCCGCCCCGGGGCAGTACTCCGGCGACCCGGCCGCCAAGGTGGACGCCCCCGAGGAGAAGAAGGCGAAGGTCGAGGGCGACAAGACCCCGGAGGGCGAGATCCCGGGCGCCGACATCCCGGAGCCGAGCCCGGTGGACCTGGGGCTGGCCGGCCTCGCCAAGGTCGGTGCGGGGATCGTGAACTGGGGCGCCAAACAGCTGGGCGCGGACGAGGACGTCATCGACACCGATGCCCTCGTCGGCAAGATCATGGGGATGCCCACCGAAGACGAAATGCTCAAGAACGCCACGGTGGGCACACCGGACGGTGTCGACCTCCAAGGCGAGACCGACGGGCGGGCGGGCGAGCAGGACGGCGAACTCGACAGCAAGGGCCGGCAGCTCCACTCCTCCGGCCGGGAGGACTCCGAACGCCCGCTCGGCGAGGACCAGATCTACCCGGACGTGCCCCAGGAGACGCTCACCGCGAAGGTGCCCGGCGGCAAGGGCGGCGGAGGCGGCGGCACGGGCCCGAAGGCGAGCACCGGCGCGATCCCGCCGGAGGCCGTCTCGGCGGTGGCGGAGCACGAGCGCGGCCCGCAGCTGCAGAGCGCGTTCGCGGACGGCCGGCAGGACATCTCCGCCAAGCGCCGCACCAAGGACGAGGACTTCCGCTCCTCCCGGGACGACCACCGGCGCAAGGTCCGGACCGAGATCGATACCAACTCCCGTACCCAGGCCGACGAACGACGGAAGACGAAGGCCGAGGTGGCCGACTCCCGCGCCCGCTGGCGCGAGGAGCAGGACGGCGAGCTCGAGGGTCTCGGCACCAAGAAGAGCGCGAAGCTGACGAAGATCCGCCAGGACGTCAAGGACAAGGAGGAGAAGACCGACAAGGACGTCGGCGACCGTCAGGAGAACGACGAGAAGGAGATCGGCAAGAAGCAGGAGAAGGCGGAGGACGACGCCAAGAAGAAGCGCGACGACGCCAAGAACGACTCCGGCAACTGGATCACCAAGGCGTTCGACTGGATCCGGGAGCAGTTCGTCAAGCTCCGGGACGCCATCGTGGGCTTCTTCCGGGCGGCCCGCGACGCCGTCCGCAATCTGATCAAGGACTTCAAGGGCACGGTCCTCCGCTGGATCGAGGAGGCCCGGAAGTGGATCGTCGAGAAGTTCCGCGAGTTCGTCGACGCGCTGCTCGAACTCGGCAAGGCCCTGCTCAACGCGCTGATCGAGCTCGCCAACCGGATCCGCGACCTCATCATCCGCATCCGCGACGCGGCCATCGCCCTCGTCAACGAACTGGCGCGCAAGCTGCGGCAGATGGTCACCGACCTGCTGAACATGCTCGGCCGCCTGCTGAACGGCATCTTGGAGGCCCTGCGCAAGGGGCTGGAGATGGCGGTCAAGGCCGTCATGACCGCGGTCAAGGGCATCATGGACTTCGCCCTGGGCCTGCTCAACGCGCTGGGCGAGTGGGCGATGATCGCGGCCGACATCATCACCGACCCCGGCGGCTGGCTGAGCAACGCCAAGGCCTCGGCGGAGGACGGCGCGAAGAATCACCTGTTCCGCGAGGTCACTTCGGCGATCAAGGAATGGTTCAACGCGAAGATCCAGGAGATCCTGGGTCTGCCGATGGAGATCTTCCAGGCCCTCATCAACGGCGGCATCACCGTCCAGCAGATGGTCAAGGAGGCCTGGGAGGAGGCGCTTCCGCAACTCCCCATCATCATCGGCGAGATCGTCGTCACGAAGGTCATCGCCAAGCTGATCCCCGGCGCGGGGTGGGTGCTGGCCATCATCGACGCGCTGAAGGCGGCCTGGGGTGCGCTGAGCGAGATCCTCAACGCGCTGGGCGCCTTCATGAACTTCCTGAAGGCGGTCAAGGGCGGCGGCGCGGGCCTCCTCTTCGCCAAGGCGGTGGCGTCCGGCGTCGTCGCCCTCCTCGAACTCGCCTACGAGTTCCTGCTGAGCGGCATCGGCAAGTACGTCAGCAAGGTCGGCGACAAGTTCAAGGGCATGGCCGCCGACATGAAGAAGGGCCCCAAGGGCGAGAAGCCGGGCGGCAAGGACCAGACGGGCCCGAAGGACCAGGACCGCCCGAAGGCCCCCACGACGACGGCGGCGCCACGCCCGACCGGAGCGGACCGCCCGCCGGGCCCGGGCCGAGACCGCCCCACCGGTACGGACCCCGGCCGCCCGGGCGGCACCTCCCGCCCCGGCACGGGCACTACGCCCGGCCGTCCGACGAGGCCCCGCCCCACGACCGACCGCCCGGCCCGCCCGGGCGGGCCACCCCGCGCCCCGCAGCGCCCGACTACCCCAAACCGCCCCGCACGCCCGACCGCAGACCGCCCTGCCACTCCCGGCCGCCCGTCCCGCCCGGACGACCGCCGCCCGGACACCACCCGTCCGGACTCACGCCGCCCGGACGACCGGAACAGGGACGGGGCTCGGGACCGCGACAGGGGCCGCGACACACCCCGCCGCCCGGACGACCGCACCCAGGGCCCCCGCCGCCCGGACCGCGACAGGGACCGCACCCCCGACCGCGACCGCCCGCGCCGCCCCTCACCGGACCGCCGTGACCGTGACGACCACGACCGGCGCCAGGAGGAACGTCAGAAGCAACGCGACGACCGAAGGAAGAAGGAGAACAGCAGGGAATCGAAAGAGGAACGGCTACGCAGAATCGTGGCTCGCATACGCCCGGTTCTAAGGAGACTGCTGGCGGTAGGCGTATTCCGCCCGGTCATGCAGGCCACTCTCAGCGGAATGCGGCTCTGGTACCGCCTCACCGATCTGTTCATGAGCGGCTTCGAGCGGGGCACCATTCTCGCCCGGCTCAATCCGACCACCGGCGTCACCGGGTACGAGGAGGATGAGCAGGATCCGGATGGACCGCGGAACGCGGAGGAACAGCGTCGAGAACAGCAGGCCGACGAAGAGCTGGGGCGGGCGGCTGAGGAACGGCAGCGCCGCCGCGAGAGCGAGGGAGCGCAACGCGGAGAAGCCGGCCAGCAGGGGCATGAGGAGAACCGGCCAGCCAGTCCAGGCGCTCTCTCACCCCAGTTGGCAGAGATCCTCCGCAAGGCTCCACTGCCGACGAGTAGCCATTCCCAGGAGGGGGAGTCGCTGGCCTGGCAGGATGTGAAGAAGTCCAAGGAGGACGAGAGTCGGCTCACGGCAGACCACATTCCGTCCGGTGCCGCCCTGATCCAGGCTGCCAAGAACAAGGCCACGGCGGAAGCGGCCGCGAACGACGCGGAACTCCGGCAGTTGCTGAAGCTGAAAGAAGAAGGAAGACTGTCCAGTCGACAGAGGAAAATTCTACGGGACAAGGAGAAGGCGATTCACGAAGAGCAGAAACTGCTCAAGTCTCCCGAAAATGCGAACAAGAGAGACGTCAAGGCTCAGGAAGTCTACGACGAGGCTCTCACGCTGTTGGTCACCCAGGAACTACACAAGGAGGGACGCACTTTCTTCAAGAAGAACACTCGGAGGCAGATCCAAGAGGACGCACAGGATCTGACCACGGCCGTGGAAAAGGACTTCAAGTATTATCTCGAATACCTTGACGGGCCAGTGAATCAGCTAACCAGGACTCAGATAACAGCTTTCATACGCCACTACAAAAACCTCACCGACAAGAAAGTGATCAATTACTCAAGAGCCATCGAACGCATGCTTCTCACTTACTACCACAAGGCAGAAAGGTGAACGTGGAACGCACGCAAGCACTGGAAGAGGTAATCCTGAACGACACACTCTCCGGATTGCCAAAGCGGGACCGGATCTTCGAGATCCTTTCCGGGGCGGAGGACAAGGGCGCCTCCCTTGCCGCCGACTTCATCATGCGTACGGACGATGAGGCAACTACTGACTACCTGGCTCAATATCTTGAGCTGATCCCGGACGCCCAGTCGGACAAGGTACGTGCGGCGGAGAAACTGCGGGGTGACGAAACTCTAGTACGCTCCGCAGCACGCCTGGTCCCCTGGCTGCCGGATGAGCTTCTCGACGGCTTTGTCGCGGACTACCTGACAGCAGCCGACCCCAACTCACCGCTCGCCGATGTGCTTTTCACCATCGCAATCCACGCCCCCGGCAGACTACGCCCCGTAGCGGACAAAATTGACGACAGGGACATGCACCGCGGCATGCTCTCAGGCGCGCCGGACGAACTAGTCGACGCTTTCCGGGAAAAGTGGCGCCGGGAGCAGGACAGCTCTCTCCTTGAAGCACTGGCTCTGATCCGCACGGATTACGCGGCGGATCAGATTGAGTCTCTGCGTGATGAGATCGAGGACCACCCCGATTGGGAACTGCTGTTGGAACTAGCCGGCAAACTACCCGACAGCGAGGAGAGAGCTGGATACCGCCCCGCCTATATGGGATTTCTGGGAGAGAAGAACGAGAGCCCGCACACATTGGGCGGCGCGTTTGCCGGAGACGTCCCGCTCTGTCACGAGTGCGAAGCGCCCGCGGTTCGGATTCTTACTCTCGAAGCAAAATCTCTGCCGTTTACCCTGGAGCACAACGCATCATTCTTCTGGTATTCCTGCGAGTGCGGCGCGATGGATTCCACCACGGTACGTGTTGGGGCGGGCGAAACAGTCGTCTACTACGGTCCCAGCGGCCCGGCAGATCCGGAACTCTCACTGGTGCCCGGCGGGGAACGGTCGCTGCTATTGGAAGAACACCGCAATCAGGTCGGCGTAAGCATGGAAGCTGTGCCTGGGGCTTCCTGGTACCAAGTCGGCGGCCTTCCTCAGTGGGTGGATACGGATCGCCACCCCCGGTGCCCGGAATGCGGAAGCGTCATGCCGTTCTTGGCTGCCATCGCCGGAGGATCTACGCGCTTCGGCGAATTCGGTTACGAGGGAGTCCTTTACGGATTCTGGTGTGACCGCTGCCGCGTATCGAGCACGAAGTACCAGGACTGATACCCAGGAGTGTGACGTGACCCGCTACGCGGACATCCCCAAGCCAATTCGGTCCGGCATCGTCATCGTCGACCCCGAGCGCGGCACCCCGCAGCGCATCATCGTGCTGCAGTTCAACCCCGACAGCCTGGAGCGCTCCATCGCGCCGCAGGCCGCCGGGGGGACCGGTGATGCCGGTGGCGGGGGCAGTGGAGGGGATCGCAACGAGGCCCTCCGCCTCAAGGGGCCGGCGGAGGAGACGTGGAAGTTCACCGCCGAGATCGACGCGACCGACCAGTTCGAGATCGCGGCGCCGGACGGCATTCACCCCCAACTGGCCACGCTGGAAATGCTGGTGCAGCCGACCACCGCCCAACTGCGGGAGAACGCGCGCCTGTCCAAGAAGGGCACCATCGAGATCAGCCCGATCGAGATGCCGCTGACCCTCTTCACCTGGGGAAGCAAGCGCGTCATGCCGGTCCGGCTGACGGAACTCTCCATCACCGAGTCGGCGTTCGACATCAATCTCAATCCGATACGGGCCGCGCTCAGCATCGGGATGAAGGTGCTCACAGTCAGCGATCTGCCGGCCGGGCACCGCGGGGCCGAGCTGTATCTCGCGCATCTCGCGCAGAAGGAGCGGCTGGCCGGGACCGCGAGGTCCGGCTCCCTCGGCTCGCTCGGCCTCACCGGGGCCGACATCGGCATGGGCGCGCGGGCGGCCAGTACACGCACGGGCAGCGGCCCGGGGAGGGCGTGACACCATGATCGAGCCGTACGACAGCGCGCTGGACGCGATCCCCGGAGCGCATCCGTATCCGCGCGGCAGCCGGTACCACGACGCCGAGATCGGGGCGTACTGCTTCCCCGACGGCACCGAGGTCCGGTACGCGAAGCGCCGGTTGCTCCCTCCGCTGCCGGACGAGGACGGGTCCGGGGACGACGGCGACACCGCCACGCACACCGTCGGCGCCGGCGAACGCCCCGACCACCTCGCCCAGCGCTACTTCGGCGACCCGGGCCAGTGGTGGCGGATCGCGGACGCCAATCCCGTCCTCGATCCACGCGAGCTGACCGCCGAGCCGGGGCAGGAGATCGCGATCCCGCTTCCGGGCGCCTTCACCACCCCGGGCAGCGGCGCACCCGGCGGCGCGCCGCGACGGGGAGCGGCGGGAGGCGGCGGCCGTGGCTGACGAAGAGCCGGTCGGCGGCGGCCCGGTCCACCTCACCCTGCACATGGGGCCGAAGCTGGTCCGCCCGGTGCCGTACGAGGTGTCCGAGGCCCTGCTCTCCGTGCAGATCACCAGCACGGCGGGCGAACGCAGCGGTTTCCAGATCGCGTTCGACCTCACCAAGCGCGGCGCGATCATCCAGCGGCTGCTCCCCGACGGCTACTTCGACCCGCGCACCCGGGTCATCGTCACCGCCTCCGTGCGCGGCACCCCGCGGGTGCTGCTGGACGGGCTGATCGTGCGGCAGGAGGTCGGGGCGAGCAACCAGCCGGGGCAGACCACGCTGACCGTCACCGGGGAGGACCTGAGCCTCCTCATGGATCTGGAGGAGCGCACCGAGCGCTACCCCAACCTGGCGCCGTCCGCCCGTGCCGCCCGCATCCTGCGCGGCTACGAGGACTACGGCATCCAGCCGTACGTCGTCCGGGAGCAGATCGAGCAGCCGCCGCGCGCCCAGCTCCGCGTCGAGTACCAGACCGGCACCGACCTGGCCTACCTCAACGAGTTGGCGCAGGCGAACGGTTATGTGTTCTATCTCGAACCCGGTCCCACGCCCGGCTATTCGACCGCCTACTTCGGCCCGCAGAAGCGGGTCGGGCAGCGGCAGCACGCGCTCAACGTCAACATGGACGTCAACTCCACCGTTGACCAGCTCACCTTCGCCTATGACGGCACCGCCCGCGAGGAGCCGCAGGCGCGGGTGCTGGACCCGGTGACCCGGCGGGCGCCGTTGCTGCCCCAGCCCGACATCAGCCCGCTCCGCCCGCCGCTGGGCCGGCGGGCCAGCCCTGCCCTGAAGCGCCGCAAGCTGACCGGCACCGCGAAGTTCAGCCCCGAGCAGGCGCGCGCCGAGACGCTGGCCCGTGCCGCGATGTCCGCCGACGCGGTGTCCGGTTCGGGGCAGCTGGACGTCAACCGGCACGGCTACATCCTCCGGCCGCGCGAGCTGGTCGGGGTGCGCGGCGCCGGGGTGACGTACGACGGCGACTACTACGTCACCAGCGTGACCCACAACCTCCGCCCCGGCTCGTACCAGCAGAACTTCACCCTCTCGCGGGAGGGCCTCGTCGCGCTGAGCGACACCGTCCGTCCGTGACCGGAGACCGGGCAGCCACAGGAACCTGGAGAAGCACACGATGGCGCCAGCAGCAGGACCAGGACCCAACAACCGCTATCTCGGCAAGTTCCGCGGCCGGGTGGTGGACAACGACGACCCGTTGCGGATCGGCCGGATCACGGCGCTCGTGCCGGATGTGCTCGGGGACGAGCCGTCCACCTGGGCCATGCCCTGCTTCCCGTTCACCGGCCCGCAGGCCGGCCAGTACGTGGTCCCGGGCGAAGGGGCGGGCGTGTGGATCGAGTTCGAGCAGGGGGACGCCAGCTTCCCGGTCTGGACGGGCTGCTGGTACGGCGACGAGAGCGAACTGCCCCAGGACGCGCGGGCGGCGGCCCGGACGGGCGCCGAACCCGTCGTCATCGAGAACCGGAGCCACCACAGGATCGTGCTCCACGACTCCCCGGACGGCGGGATTCTCCTGCAGGCGCCGGGCGGCGCGTTCATCCGGATCAACAACGCCGGTGTGCAGATCAACAGCGGCGCGGGGACCTCGATCGTCCTCGACGGCGATCAGGTGGACGTCAACGAGGGCCGGCTGACCGTGCCCAAGAAGAGCTAGCAGAGGAACGGGGAGAGACGTCGTGTCCAGGAGTTACCGGAGCGGGAGTCACGGGAGCGGGAGTTACGGGAGCGGGACCCACGGGCACCCCGGGAGCCCCGTCCACACGGGGGCGGAGCTGCGCTGCCCGCACGGCGGCCGGGTCGCGGCCGCCTCCGCCGCCGGGTCCGGCGCGCACGGCCGGTCCGCGGTGCGGATGGACGGGCAGCCGCTGATGACCGCCGCGGACGTCCACACGGTCAGCGGCTGCGGGCACACCGTCGCCGGCCGGCCCTCGCCGTGCACCAGCGTGCGCTGGAGCGCGGGCGGCGGCGGCCGGGACGCCGTGACCGTCGACGGGACGCCGGTGCTGCTGGACACGGCGGCGACGCGGGCGCAGTGCCTCAGCGACGCCCTGGTGCCGCAGGGAGCGCCGCTCGTGACCGGCACGGGAACCGGAACCGCACAGCAGGGAGTGGTGTGCCGATGAGGGCAAGGACGGCAAGGACCGCGCGGGAGGACATCGCGTTCCCGTTCCGGATCGACGGCCGGGGGCGCACGGCTCGCGCCGCGTCGTACGACGACCATGTGCGCGATCTGATCGAGCAGTTGCTGTTCACCAGCCCCGGCGAGCGCGTGATGCGCCCGGACTTCGGCTGCGGGCTGCTCGATCTGGTGTTCACCCCCAACAGCCCCGAACTGGCGTCCGCGCTGGAGCTGTCCGTGCAGGCCTCGCTGCAGCGCTGGCTGGGGGATCTGATCGAGGTGGAGGACGTGGACGTGGAGAGCGAGGAGAACGTGGTCCGCGTCCATCTGTGGTACGTGGTGCGCGCCACCGCGGACCGGCGTGAGGACGTGTTCGAGGGGAGGGGCGCCGCATGAGCGGTCCGGACAGGGACATGACGGCCGGTGGCCCCGGCACCGCACTGGTGTGCCGGGGAGACGGCAGGCGCGGCAGGGTGCGCGGGGCAGAGCTGAACGGGGTGGACGCGGTCGAGGTGAGCGATGACGGGCGCACCCTGACCGTCACCTTCCTCGGCAAGGCCCCGCGCGGCCTGTGCCGGGAGAACATCCGCGTCGACGGCGGCCGGCGCGTCACCGGCATCGAGGCGCTGGAGGTGGAGGTCGAACGGGAGGACGACCCGGAGCTGGACGACCGGCTGTACGTCACCGTCGACAAGGCCGGTGACACCTCCCGCTACCGGCTGTCCGTCGTCGAGACCGACCCGTACGGGCGTCCGGGCACCGAGCCGTACCGCGGCTTCGACCAGCGGTACCACGCGGCGGACTTCTTCTTCCGGCCGGACTGCCCCACCCCGTTCGACTGCGCGGACGAGCAGCCGGACTGCCCGCCCACGTATCGGCCCGCCCCGGTCATCGACTACACGGCGCGGGACTACGACAGCCTGCGGCAGGTCGTCCTGGACCGGCTGGCGCTGACCTCGCCCGGCTGGGTGGAGCGGCACGCCCCGGACCTGGGTGTCACGCTGGTCGAACTGCTGGCCCACACGGCCGACTTGATCAGTTACCAGCAGGACGCGGTCGCGACCGAGGCCTATCTGGACACGGCCCGGAGGCGGGTGTCCGTACGCCGCCACGTCCGGCTGGTCGACTATCCGATGCACGACGGCTGCAACGCCCGCGCCCATGTGGCCGTGGAGGTGGCGCGGCCGCTGACGCTGCCGCCCGGCCGCTTCCGCTTCGCCTCCGTCGATCTCCGCGCCCGCGGTCCGCGCGACCGGCACGGCGCGCGGCCCGGCACCGTCCTCGGGGACCACGAGCTGACGGCGCTGGACGAGCGCGCCGGAGTGGAGGTCTTCGAGCCGGTGGAGCCGAAGCCGCTGCGGCTGCGGCCGGCGCACAACACCATCCGGTTCTGGACCTGGGGCGGCGAACAGTGCTCGTTGCCGAAGGGGGCCACGTCGGCCACCCTGCGCGACGAGTGGGCGCACCGGGAGCACGGCCCGCACGACGGGAACGACGGCCACGGGAACGACAGCCACGGGGACGACCGGCACGGAGACGGCGACCCGGGGGCCGGGGGCAGGGACGGCCGCGGCCCCGGGGACGGTCACGGCCACCACGGCCACGGGCGCCCCCGGCGGCGCCTGCTCGACCTCTCCCCCGGCGACCTGCTGGTGTTCGAGGAGGTCCGCGGCCCCCGCTCCGGCACCCCCGGCGACGCCGACCCGGCGCACCGGCAGGCCGTGCGCCTGACTTCCGTCACCCCGGCCGTCGACCGGCTGTGCGGACAGCCGGTCCTGGAGATCACCTGGGCCCGCGAGGACGCCCTGCGCTTCCCGCTCTGCCTCTCCACCACCGGCGGCACGCGCTGCGAGCCGGTCCCGGACGTGAGCGTCGCGCGCGGCAACATCGTCCTGGTCGACCACGGCCGGTCGCGGGACTTCTGCGAGGACGAGCCGGAGCACGTCACCGTGCCGCCCGTGCCGGCCGCGCCGCCGGGATGCGAGCCACCCGCGTTCGGCTGCGCTGACCGCGCGGGCGGCAACGAACCCGCGCGGCTCACCGCCGCGCTGCTCGATCTCACCGACAGCGGGCGGCTGCTGACGCCCGCGCACGTCCGGGAGGTGTTCACCGCCTTCGGCGAGGACGCCGCCGCGCGGGCCGGGCTGGGGATCACGGGCGAGGGACGGCGCGAGGAGGTCGTGCCGGACACCGCCCAAGCCCAGGCGGCCGCCCTGCGTACGCTCCTGGCGCAGTCGGTGTACCCGGGCATCGTGCCGCGTTTCCGGCCGGTCCTCGACCGCTTCCCCGTTGTGCAGGCCGTGCCGTTCCCCGAGCCGCGCCTCGTCGCCGCCGGGCAGGCGGAGCGGCTGGCGGCCGTCCCGGAGCGGGTGCGGCAGCGGCTGGTCGAGCTGTGGCGCAGCGCCCGCGACCGCGACGGACTGTCCGAGCGGGAGACGGCCGAGTTGGCCGTGCTGTTCGGGCTGGACGTGCTGGAGCGGCTGGAGCTGCGCGTCCACCCGCGCCGCGCGCTGCGCGAACTGCTGGTCCGCAGCGACCGCTTGCTGGCCCGCAAGAAGCGCCGGCTGGAGGTGCTGGCGGCCCGTGCCCGGGCGGGCACGGTGCTGGACCGGCGCACCGCCTGGGAGATCGCGCACTGCTGGGGCCCGGCGTACGCGGCCGGGCTCGACCCGGACGACCCGGTGCTGGCCGGGCCGGCCGCCGCGTCGCTCCGCCAGGACCCGCGGGCGGCGCTCCCGGCGGTACGGGTGCTGGAGCGGACCCTGGACGGCACCCGCGTGTGGGAGCCCCGGCGTGACCTGCTGGGCAGCGGCTCCCGGGACCGGCACTTCACCGGCGAGCTGGAGGACGACGGCCGTCTCGCGCTGCGCTTCGGCGACGGCGTCCACGGCGCCGCCCCGGAGCCCGGCACCACGCTGGAGCTCCGCTACCGGCTGGGCGGCGGCACGGCCGGCAACGTCGGCGCGGAAGCCGTCAACCGGCTGGTGCTGTGCGGGCGTCCGGACGACGACGGCTCGGAGGAGCCCGGCCCGTACGCCGGCTGGGATCCGTACACGGATACGGACACGGACACGGACCGGTCCGCGGGACCGGCGGAGCACGGCGGGTACGGGGAGGCGGAGCCCGGCCGGCACGCGAACCCGGAGTCCGGGGACGCCGAGGAGACCGACGAGACCGGGGAGTTCGAGGAGATCGGCGAGACCGGCGGGGCCGGAGCCGGCGCGTGGCGGGGCTTCCCCGTGATCCGGGTGCGCAATCCGCTGCCCGCGGCCGGCGGCACCGACCCCGAACCGGTCGAACAGGTGCGCCGGCTGGCGCCGCTGGCCCTCAAGCGCACCCGGCTGCGCGCCGTGACCGCCGCCGACTACGCCGAACTGGCGTCCGCCGTCCCCGGAGTGCAGCGGGCGGCGGCGGAGATGCGCTGGACCGGCAGCACGCAGGAGGCGCACGTCGCCGTAGACGCCCTCGGCACCGGGGAGCCGTCCCCGGAGCTGCTGGACGCCGTGGCGCGGCATCTGGAGGACTACCGCCGGATCGGCCACGACGTGGTCGTCGTCCCGGCGCGGACCGTGCCGCTCGACATCGCGCTGACGGTCTGCGCGGCGCCGGGACAGCAGCGCGGCCCGGTCCTGGCCGAGCTGCACCGGGTGCTCGGCTCCCGGGCCCTGCCCGACGGCCGGCTCGGCTTCTTCCACCCCGACGCCCTGGGCTTCGGGGAGCCGGTGCGGCTGAGCCGGCTGGTGGCCGTGGCGGCGGCGGTGCCGGGCGTGCGGAGCGTGCACGTCACCCGGCTGCGGCGGCTCTTCGGCCCGGACGCCGGCACCACTAGCAGCGGTGGCAGCGCCGGCAGCGGTGACACCGGCTACGACAACACGAGCGACTCGGACGATCTCCGCGACCCAGCCCTGGACGAGGGTCTGCTGCGGCTCGGACCGCTGGAGATCGCACAGTGCGACAACGACCCGGACCGGCCCGAGAACGGCCGGCTGGAGCTGGAGTTCGGGGGCGGACAGTGACCATCGAACCGACCGACACGACCACCACGGGCCGCGGCTGCGGTTGCGGCTGCGGCGGGCACGACGAGCGCCGCGCGGCGTCCGCCGTGCACAACCCACCGGGCCGCGCGGCCCTCGACTACCGCGTCGGCGAGTACGGCTCCTTCCTGGCCGCCATGCTCGACCGGCTCGCCTCACCCGCCTATCCGGCGCTGCGCCGGCTGACCGTGCGGACCCCGGACGACCCGGCGATCGCCCTGCTGGACGCCTGGGCCGTCCTCGGCGACCTGCTGACGTTCCACTCCGAACGGATCGCCGACGAGGGCTACTTGCGCACCGCCCGCGAGCAGCGCTCCCTGACGCTGCTGGGCCGGCTGGTGGGCCACCGGCCGCGGCCCGGGATCGCCGCGGACACGCATCTCGCGTACACGGTGGACCGCGATCCGCGCTCCGGCGAGGACATCCCCGTGCTGATCCCGCGCGGCGCGCGCAGCCACAGCGTCCCCGCCGTGTCGCTGGAGGAGCCACACACCTTCGAGACCGACGAGGAGCTGACCGCCCGCCGGTCCTGGAACGAGCTGGCGGTGCGGCGCCGCCGCCCGGCCCTGCTGACGCCGGACGATCTGGGCCGGCGCTCCGAGCTGTACGTCGCCGGGACGGACACCGGTCTGCACATCGGCGACCGGCTGCTGTTCCTCTTCGGCGGGGGCGAGGCGCCCGGCGGCGGGCAGCGGCTGCTGCTGCCGGTGGCGCGGCTGCGCGTCGACCGCGAGGACGGCGTGACGGCGGTCGCCCTGCCGCGGTCGGCGCCACCGAGCCTGTTCGAGCTGGTGACCGAACTCCGCCAGTGGATCACGGAACCGGCCGGACCGGGCGACCCGGAGGAGCCGGCGGAGCCGAGCCCGGAGCACCCGAACCCGCGCCCGGTCAGCCGGCTGGTCGAGGACTTCGACGCGCGGGTGCTGGCTCCGCTCCGCGAGGACCTGGACGGCGTCACCTCACCCGAGGAGTTCGCCCGCCGGCTGGAGGACCCCCTCGACCGGCTGGCGGAGGCGGAGATCATCGCCCGGCCGTACGAGCACGTGGCCGCCTGGTTCGAACGGCTGGCGGCCGTGCTGGCCGAACTGCGGGAACGGGCGATCGAACTGGGCCCGAGCCGTTCGGCCGCCGAGGACGCCGCCTTCGACGGGCGCGTCCTGGACGCGGAGACGGACCGGGACACCACCGACGGCACCGACGGCACCGACGGCACCGACGGCACCGACGGCACCGACGGCACCGACGGCACCGTCAGCACTGACAGCGCTGACGGCACGGACCGCACCGGACACGCGACGGCCCCGGCCGCCCCTCCCGGCACGGGACATCCGCGGACTCCGGAGCAGGGCCCGCAGACCCCGGCCGCCCTCCGCACGCTCGGCGCGCTGCTCCCCGCCCTCCGCTCCCGCTCCGTCCGCCCGCCGTCCGTCGCCGGCACCCCGGCCGCCCGCGACCCGCGGCACCTGTTCGGCCCGGAGTCGGGCTTCGGCGCCCGGCTGCTGACCGCCCTGGACCCGCGGCTGGACGGCGGTGAGCTGTACACGGCCTGGCGCCGCGCCACTCCGGCCGCCACCGCCACCGGGGCCGGAACCGCCGTCCCCGTGCCCGGCCCCGCCGTGCTGCGGGATCTGCTGGCGATGCGCGTGACGGCCGCGCCGTTCGGGGCCACGGCGCCACTCAAGCCCGTCCAGGACGAACGCGGCCGGATCATCCGGCAGTCCGACTGGCCGCTGACCGGCTCCGCGCTGACCACCATGCGGGTCGTGTTCGACACGGCCGGCAAGGTGCCCGTGAAGGCGGAGTTCGTCCACGCCCAGCTCGACGCCTCCTGGCAGCGCAGCGAGAACCTCCCGAACGAGCTGACGTTCGACCTCGGCCCCGGCACGGTGGTCCTCTCCGCCCAGAGCCCCCGGGAGCAGGAGAGCACCCGCACCGGCAGGCGGGTGACGGCGGCCGCCGAGCCCCAGGAGCCGGGCGTGACCGCCCAGTTGCTGGCCGATCTGCCGGAGCGGACGCTGTTCGTGTCCCGGCCGGCCGAGGACGGCACCATCCATGTGTCCGTCGCGGACGGCGGCAGCCACGACTGGCGGCTCGCGCCCGGCGAGCGCCGGCAGGAGACCGTGGACGGCTACGAGATCTACGTCCGCCGCTCCACGGCCAGTGAGCAGCACAGCGTCGAGATCGGCATCGCCACCGTCCCCTCGGCGCCCAACCGCTACGTCCTGCCGCTCGACACCGTGCACGACTCGCTCACGGTCGGCAGCTGGGTCGCCGTCGACCGCCCCCGCAAGGGCACCCCGGACGAAATCCCCGGCGACAAGGCGCTCCGCTGCGTCATCACCCGGGTCACGGCCGTGCGCACCGTCGCGTACGCCAACTACGGCATCACCGGGCGCGGCACCGAGCTCACGCTCGCCGACCCCTGGCTGGACGACCAGGACGTGCTGCTCTCGCACATCCGGGACACCACGGTGCACGCGGGCGGCGAGCCGCTGCGGATGGCGGACGAGCCGCTGGGCGAGGACGTGCACGGCAACGAACTCGAACTCGACGATCTGCACGACGGGCTGACGCCCGGCCGCCGCATCGTCGTCACGGGTGAGCGCAGCGACATCCCCGGTGTCGCCGCGCTGCGCGCCACCGAACTCGCCGTGATCGCCGGCGTCGAACAGCGGCTCGATCCGGAGCTGCCCGGCGACCACGTCCACACGGTGCTGACGCTCACCGCCGATCTGGCCCACCGCTACCACCGCGACACCGTCCGCGTGCTGGGCAACGTGGTGCCCGCCTCGCACGGCGAGAGCCGCGACGAGCCCGTCGGCAGCGGCGACACCACCCGCGCCAACCAGACGTTCACGCTCTGGCGCGCCCCGCTCACCTGGCTCCCCTCCGGCAACGCGCTGGGCGCCGTGCCGGCGCTGGAGGTGCGGGTGGACGGGCTGCTGTGGCACCGGGCGGACAGCCTCGCCGGGCGCGGCCCCCGCGAACGGGTCTACGTGCTGGGCGCCGGCGCGGACGGCCGTCCGACGGTGACGTTCGGCGACGGCGTGAACGGCGCCCGGCTGCCCACCGGGCACGACAACGTCCGGGCCCGCTACCGCCATGGCACGGAGGGGCCCGGCGGCACGGAGCTGCCGGCAAACCTGCCCGCGGGCCGCGTGACCCAGGCCGTCACCCGTCCCCTCGGCGTCACGGGCGTCACCAACCCGCTGCCCGCCGCCGGCGGCGCGGCGGGCGACGGACCGGGCCTCACCCGGCGCACCATCCCGCTCGCCGTCTCGGCCCTGGACCGGCTGGTGTCCGTCCCCGACTACGAGGACTTCGCCCGCTCCCGGGCCGGCGTCGGCCGGGCCGCGGCCCGCGAACTCTTCGACGGGCGGCGCCGGGTGGTCCATGTGACCGTCGCCGGGGTGGACGACGTGCCCCTCGCCCCGGACTCGGACACCCTGCGGGCGCTGCGCTCGGCGCTCGCCGAGCACGGCGACCCGCGGCTGCCGGTCCGCGTCGACGTGCGGGAGCTGGTGGTACTGCTGCTCGCGGCGAGGGTGAAGGTGGCGCCGGACCACTCCTGGGAGACCGTCGAGCCCCGGCTGCGGCAGGCGCTGCTGCGCCGGCTCGGCTACCCCGGCCGCGAGCTGGGGCAGCCCGCGCTGCTCTCCGAGGTGCTGGCCACGGCCCACACCGTGCCCGGTGTGGAGTACCTGGACGTGGACGTCTTCACCGGCGTCCCCCTCACCGCCGCCGGCCCGGACGCGCCGGCACCCCCGGCGGACCCCGGCGGGCCCCGGCCCGTGGTGCCCGCGCGGCACGCCGAGTACGACGAGACGACGTACCGGGTGACGGCCGAGGACGGCGAGACCCTCACCGGCGTCGCCGCCCGGCACGGCATCACCCTGACCGAACTGCTGCGCCTCAACCCGGACATCGGCAGCGTCGAGCGGCTGCCGAAGGGCCGCACGGTGCTCGTCTTCCGCGGCGTGCGCCCGGCCCAGCTGGCGCTGCTGTCACCCGACGTCCCGGACACGCTGATTCTTACGGAGGTCACCCGATGAGCAGGGAACCGGACGGGCTCGCGGATCTCCTTCCGCAGTGGCACCGGCTGAGGGACGCCGAGCAGGGCGACGGGCCGGGCGGTGAGCCGCTGCGCGCGCTGCTCGCGGTGATCGCCGAACAGGTCGACCTGGTCCGCAGCGGCGTCGAACAGCAATACGACGACTGGTTCGTGGAGACGGCCGCCGAGTGGGTGCTGCCCTACCTCGGCGATCTGGTGGGCCACCGCCCACTGCCCGGCTACGAACACCTGCTCGCCACCGGGCCGGAGGACGGCGGCCGGCCGGACCTCTCCCGGCGGCGGCTGGCCGCGGCGCTCTCACCGCGCCGGGAAGTGGCCGCCACGGTCGCCAACCGGCGCCGCAAGGGCACCCTGCCGCTGCTGGAGGAGCTGGCGCAGTCGGTGGCCGGCTGGCCGGCGCGCGCCGTGGAGTTCTCCCGGCTGCTCTCCCACCACCAGCCGGTGCGGCTGTACGGGCCGGAGACCGCGGCGGTGCGCGCCCGGCGCTCCGGGCGCGGCCGGCTCGCCGACCTGCGGGACTCGGCGGAACTGGACCTGGCGGGCGGCCCGTTCGGCGCGACGGCCCGCTCCGCGGATGTCCGGCGCGCGGATTCCGCCCGCCGGCCCGGCGGCCTCACCCCGGCCGGCGTCGGCCTGTTCGTGTGGCGGCTGAAGCCGTACCCGGTGACGAACGCGCCCGCGTACTGCGTCGACCGGGCCCGCAACCTCTACACCTTCTCGATCCTCGGCAACGACACCCGGCTGGTGACCAAGCCGGAGCCCGAGCCGTCCGCCGCGCACGTCGCGACCGTCGACAACGTCCCCGCGTACATCCGGCGCCGGCAGTTCGCGGACCGGCTCGCCGACTACTACGGGCCCGGCAAGAGCCTGGAGATCCACCGGGACGGCCGGGACGAGCCGGTGCCGCTGTCGGACATCGTCGTGGCGGATCTGACGGACTGGCGCTACCGGCCGCAGCGCGGGCAGGTGGCGGTGGACCCGGAGCTCGGCAGGATCGCGTTCGCCTCCCGCTCCGCGCCCCGGCGGGGGGTGTGGGTGAGCTACCACTACGCCTTCGGTGACGACTTGGGCGGCGGCGAGTACGACCGGGACCGCGACACCCCGGCGACGGCGAAGGTCTACCGGGTCGGGCCCGGCCAGAGCTTCCTGCGGATCATGGACGCCTACGAACGCTGGCGGCAGGACCGGCGCGAGGGGCGGGTGGGCCCCGAGGGCGTCATCGAGATCACCCACAGCGGCGCCTACCAGGAGCAGCTGGACTTCGACCTGCGGCCCGGCGACCGGCTGGAGGTGCGCGCGGCCGAGGGCACCCGGCCCGTGATCCGGCTCCTCGACTGGTACAGCAACCGGCCGGACGCGCTCAACATCCGCGCGCACGGCTGCGACTGCGGCCACGGCCACGGGGACGGCGGACCGGGCGCGGCGGTGGAGGCGGAGGCGGAAGGAGCGGAGGGAACGGCCGGGGGAACGGCGGACGGAACGACGGCAAGCACGAAGCCGGCGGACCGTACCGGCGGTCCCGGCCACCGCCCCGGCCCGCACGGCTGCCGGCACCACGAGCCCTCCCGCGTCGTCCTGGACGGCCTGCTGATCACCGGCCGCGGCATCAACGTCACCGGACCGGTCGGCACGGTCGTCCTGCGCCACTGCACCCTGGTGCCCGGCTGGTCCCTGGAGCCGGACTGCGAACCGGCCTCCCCCGAGGAGCCCAGCGTCGTCCTCGAACGCACCACCGCCTGCCTGCAGATCGAGCGGAGCGTCCTCGGAACCATCGAGGTCATCGGGGACGAGGTGAGCACCGACCCGCCGGCCATCCACCTGCGGGACAGCGTCCTGGACGCCACCGGCCACACCCTGCCCGCCCTCTCCGCCCCGGACTGCCGGCACGCCCACGCCGTGCTGCACGCACACCGCAGCACGGTGATCGGAGAGGTCCACACCCACGCCGTGCGGATCGCGGAGAACAGCGTCTTCACCGGGCGGATGCACGTGGCCCGGCGCGGCATCGGCTGTCTGCGGTACAGCTACGTCCCGCCGGGCTCGCGCACGCCGCGCCGCCACCGCTGCCAGCCGGACCTGGCCGGCCCGGAGGAGGCGGGGCGGGTGCGGCCGCTGTTCGAGAGCGAGCGGTACGGCACCCCGGCGTACGCGCGGCTCGCCGCGGCCTGCGCCGAGGAGATCCGCCGGGGCGCCGACGACGGCTCCGAGATGGGCGTCTTCCACGACCTGTACGAGCCGCAGCGGATGGACAGCCTCCGGGCGCGGCTGGCCGAGTACGCGCCCGCGGGCACCGACGCGGGGGTCATCACCGTCACCTGAGCACCGATCCCGGTCACGGATCACCGTCACCGTCACCGTCACTGATCAACGAGAGAGCCACCGGGGGCCGCCGAGGCCACCAGAGCCACCGCGGCCGGCGGAGGCCGCGGGGAACCGCGCCCCGGCCGGCCGCACCGAACCTTTCCGAGGGGGACCCCTTCATGTACGCAGACATCTCCCGCTTCACCCACCGCCCGGACCGCCACTACTCGGCCGTGATCGCCCAGCAGGGCCGGGTGCAGCTCGACGCCGACGCCAACGAACAGACCGCCATCCAGCTCCAGTTGGCCCGCACCACCGCCCGCGACCTGATCGGCCCGGACGGCGGCCCGGCCGGTGCCGCCGGTTTCGCCGTGGACCGGCTGACCGGCAGCCGCGAGCTGGACGACCTGACGATCGGCGGCGGCCGCTACTACGTCGACGGCATCCTCTGCGACGCGGACCGCCCGCGGCCGGGCGACGCCGTCGGGGACGACGCCGGGGACGGCCCGGACGGCGGCGGGACGGCCGAGCCGGAACCGCCCGCCACCTGGACGTACTGGGACCAGCCGGACGGCTTCCGGGACCCTGAGTGCCCGGAGGACCGGCTGCCCGGCCGCTACCCGTACCTCATGTACCTGAAGGTGTGGGAGCGCTCGGTGACCGCGGCAGAGGACCCGGAGCTGCGCGAGGTGGCCCTCGGCTCCGCCCTGCCGGACACCGCGGCCCGCACCAAGGTCGTCTGGCAGGTGCTGCCGCTGGAGGGTTCGGCGCTGGACGGCCTGGGCGAGGACCCGGACAAGCCGGCCGTCCGGGAGGCCTTCCGGGCCTGGGTGGAGAAGGAGCGCGCCGGCCGCTCCCGGCTGGCGGCCCGGAGCGAGCGGCCCGCCCGCGCGGACGAGGACCCGTGCCTCACCGCGCCGGACGCCCGGTACCGGGGGCCGGAGAACCAGCTCTACCGGGTGGAGGTCCACGAGGGCGGCGCGGCGGGCGAGGCGACGTTCAAGTGGTCGCGGGAGAACGGCTCCGTGGTCTTCCCCGTCGACGAATTGGACGGCACCTGGGTCGAGCTGGCCTCCCTGGGCAGCGACGACAAGCTGGATCTGAACGTGGGCGACTGGGTCGAGTTCACGGACACCGCCTACACCAGCCGCGGCGAACCGCTGCCGCTGCTGCGGGTGGAGGAGCTGGACCTGCCGGGGCGGCGCGTGCGGCTGTCCGGCGAGCCGGACCCGCGCGTCGGGCGGCGGCCGGAGCTGCACCCCTTCCTGCGCCGCTGGGACCAGAAGGAGGGCTCCGCGCGCGGCCGGAAGGGCGCGGCGGGACGCTTCCGGGGCGGCGCGGCCCGGATCGAGGAGGGCCGCTGGCTGCCGCTGGAGGACGGCGTCGAGGTGTACTTCGAGGCCGGCGGCCGGTACCGGTCCGGCGACCACTGGATCGTCCCGGCCCGTACCGCCACGGGCTCGGTGGAGTGGCCGGTGAACGCGGCGCGCAGGCCGCTGCTGCGGCCGCCCGCCGGGATCAGCGTGCACTACGCGCCGCTGGGCTGGGTGACGGGCGAGGGCGCGATCGCCGATCTGCGGATGGTCTTCGGGCCGCTCGGCGTTCCGGTGCCGCCCGCGAGCGAGGCCGAACTGGCGGCCGAGGCACAGGCGGAGGCGGAGGCGAAGGCCGCGGAGGAGGCCGACGCGCGGGCGGAGGCGGCGCGGGCCGGGGCCGGGGACGCAGACGGCCCTGACGGCGGCGGCGACCAGTCCAATTCCTCAGCCGCATCCGGCACCCCCGGCGCCTCCGGCGCATCCGGAACGGGCAGCCGGGCCACGGCGCGGCGGCGACGCGGCGCGGCGTCCGCGGCGGGTTCGGCCCCGGACTCGGCCCCGGAGGAGGGCAGCGGCGAAGAGGGCGACGGGGCGGCGGGGAAGAGCTGATCCACCCGGCGGGCTCCGGCCCCGAGCACGGCCGGGGCGGCCCCGGCGGCCCGGCCTCCCACAGGCCGGGTCGCGACCGGGCCCCGAACCGGGCCGCGAACCGGCCTGCGGACGAGGACGGTCCGGTCCGGCCGGCGCGGGCCGGGGCCTGCACCGCACCGGTACCGGCGCCGGCCACCGCTCCGGTACCGGGCCGTCGGCGGACCGGCCCCGCCCCGGGCGCCCGGCCCGACGCGGCCGGCGCCGGAACCGGCCTCGACCCGAGCCCTCGGGCCGGCCCCAACTTTCCCCTCCGGACGCCTCGTTCGGCGTACCGGACGTGATCCATTCCAACGAACCGACCATGAGCCGAACCGCACGAGGAGGCGTACCGCCTGGTGAGGCGTGCCGCGCCGACGGAGGACCGCGAACGGTTTCCGCGCCGAGCGGAGCCGTGAGCGGCGGGCGGTGAACCACACCCGAACCGGGGCCCGGACATCCGGGATCCGGTGGACGAACGAGAGGAGTACCGGCGATGGCAACGCCCTTGAGCGCCTCCCGCCTGCTGAAGGCACTGCGCGACGAAGGACTGGACGTCCGGGAGTACCGCAGTTGGCGCTCGCACAACCGCAATCACAAGGGCCCCTGGGGCCCGGTCAACGGGGTGATGATCCACCACACCGTGACCTCGGGAACGGACGCCACGGTACGGCTCTGCTACGAGGGCCACTCCTCGCTGCCGGGCCCGCTCTGCCACGGCGTCATCGACAAGAAGGGTGTGGTGCACCTGGTCGGCAACGGCCGGGCGAACCACGCCGGACTGGGCGACGGCGACGTCCTGCGCGCCGTCATGAACGAGACGGCGCTGCCCCGCGACAACGAGGCCGACACGGACGGCAACCGCCGCTTCTACGGCTTCGAGTGCGTCAACCTCGGCAACGGCAGCGACCCGTGGCCGGAGGCGCAGAAGCTGGCGATCGAGAAGGTGTCGGCGGCCATCTGCCGCGCGCACGGCTGGAACCAGCGGTCCGTGATCGGGCATCTGGAGTGGCAGCCGGGCAAGGTCGACCCGCGGGGGTTCTCCATGAACACCATGCGGAACCGTATCGCCCGGCGGCTCGGCGAAAAGCCGGACGGACCGCCGAAGACCTCGCCGAAGCCGCCGCCGCGGCCGAGCCACGAGCCCTTCCCCGGAGCCGACTTCTTCCGGGCGGGCCGCAACAGCAAGATCATTACGGCGATGGGGAAGCGGCTCGTCGCCGAGGGCTGCGGGCGCTACCGGGTCGGCCCCGGCCCGCGGTGGTCCGAGGCGGACCGGCAGTCCTACGCCGCCTGGCAGCGGAAGCTGGGCTACTCCGGCTCCGACGCGGACGGCATCCCGGGACCCACGAGCTGGAAGAAGCTGAAGGTCCCCGACGTTTGACATCCTCCCCTCCCTGAAGGGAGGGGATTCCTGGCTCAGGCTGCCTCCAGGAGCAGCGCTCCCGCAGGTCTTACGCCCTCAGCACCAGCCGGGTTGAGACCAGCCCGGACCAGCATCACGCGGGCGGAGTTCTTGTCCCTGGGGGACACGACTCCGCACGCGGTGCAGGTGTAGGTACGTTCCGAAAGAGGAAGTGCGTGCTTGGTTCTCGCTCCGCACAACGCGCAGTCCATGGTGGTGTGCGCGGGATGCACGACGTGGATATCCCGTGCGTGCTTGCGGCCCATCTCGGTCAGGGCCGTCTTCGTGGCGCCGATCGCCGCGTCTGCGGCTTTACGGGCCATGGTGGTCTTCGCGAGGAACTTCGGCCGGAAGTCCTCGACCGCGATGGCGTCGTGGTCGGTCACGACGCGCTTGGCCCATTTGCGGGCGGTGTCCTGGCGTTGCCGGGCGGCCTTCTTGTACACCTTCGCGGTCTGCGCCTGGGCCTGCCGGTAGCCCTTGGAGGCGGCCTGCCCCTTGGCGGGGCGGCGGCGGGCCATCATCCGCTGGTAGCGGGCGAGGCGCTGCGCAGCGCGCTTGCCGTGCTCGGCGTGGGGGAGGTCGTGGGCGTCGCTCGTGGTGGTGGCGGTCTCCTTGACGCCCCAGTCCACCCCCAGCACCCGACCCGTCTCCGGGAGCGGCTGCACCTCGGTGGCGACGACGAACGACGCGTACCAGTGCCCGAGGCTGTCCTGGTAGATGCGTACCGAGGAGGGTACGGCCGAAAGGTCCCGGGACCAGACGACCGTCAGGACGGTCCCGCCGGCGAGGTGGAGGCGGCCGTCCTTGAGGCGGAATCCGCGCCGGGTGTAGTTCAGCGTGGGCAGCGCCTCGCGCTTGCGCTTGATGCGGGGCATCCCGGCGCGCTGCCTCACGGGCAGTTTCGCCTTGATGTCCTTGAGCGCTTTGGCGCGGGACTTCGCGAAGTCGCGGATGGTCTGCTGCTGCGGCACCGACGCGCCCTGACGCAGCCACGACATCGTCGTGCGGGCCTCGGTCAGCATCTTGTCGAGCTGCGCCGGACCGCACGTCACCTTGCCGTCCGGGTTGGTGCGGTTCGCGGTGTGGACCTTGCGGGACATGGCCACGCACTCGTTCCACACCCACCGGCAGCGCGCCCACTCGGTCATCAGGCCCGCACGGGCGGTCGACGACACACGGAGCCGGTAGGTGTACCGGGCATGCCCGGCATCCCCCGAAACCTTCTCTCGTGCCGCCATGACACCACGCTACCACTGACCTACCACTCGAAGCCCACTACTCTGGGGTCATGGATGAAGAGAAGCGCATCACGCTCCGCCTGCCCGCCGACCTGCATGAGTGGCTTGTCGCTCAGGCCAGGTCCGCCCGCAGGTCCCTCAACTCCGAGATCGTCTACCGGCTGGAGGCCGAGCGCGACGCCGCCGTGGCCGACGCCGAATCGCCCTGACGGCGATTCGGCTTTCCATGCCCTGCTCCGCAGGAGTCCGATTCTCCCCCGCAAGCGGGAGGTACCCCCACCCCGGCCTGAAGGCCGGGGCATCCTCGGAGGCACCGCGCGGCCGGAGAGGGCGGCAGGACGGGTTGGCCGGGTGCGTTCGGTCCGGACAGCCGGACAGCGCAACCGGAGGGGCGGCCGACGGAGCGAGCGGACGGGACGGTCGGGTGCGTTCGGGTGCGTTCGGCTCCGTTCGGTCCCGACGGCCGGCGGAACGGCCCGGGCGAACGGCCGAGGAGGACGCCCGGAAGACGCCCGAGGGGTCGCCGAGAGATGCCCCGGGAGACAGCCCGAAGGCAGCGCGGAGACACGCCGGGGAGACACGCCGGGGAAACGCCCGGACAGGACCGGCATCCCGCCACCCTGCGCAGCGTTCCGGCCAACAGCCCTTACGTGCGGGCGGGTTGGTGAAATCATGAGACGCCGGCCGGGCGGAGCCCACCTGACAGGGCCCCGCCCGGCCGGTCACCGCACCCAGCGGTCACCACGAGCCGCGGCGCCCCGGCCGACACCGGAACCGGCCGTCACCGGACGCAGCCGCCCCCGGTGCGCCAGAGCCCCCGGCCGGCCCCGAACCGAACGCACCCGGCCCCAGCCGTCCCCTGCCGGAGCCCCCCGGCCGTCACCGGACCGGCCGTCCCCCCGGCCCTCGCCGCCCCCGGCGCGTCACGCTCCCGGCCGTCATCGCCCGTCCGGCTCCGGGACGGGCAGCGGCCGCTTCTCGAGAGCCGCGGCCATCACCTCCGGGAAGAGGTCCGGGGTGCAGGCGAACGCCGGTGCCCCGAGGGCCGCCAGCGCGGCGGCGTGCTCCCGGTCGTAGGCCGGGGCCCCCTCGTCGGAGAGCGCCAGCAGTGCCACGAACTGCACCCCGGACTTCTTCATCGCGGCCACCCGCCCCAGCATCTCGTCACGTATCCCGCCCTCGTAGAGGTCGCTGATGAGCACGACGACGGTCTCCGCGGGCCGGGTGATGCGGGACTGGCAGTACGCCAGCGCCCGGTTGATGTCCGTACCGCCGCCGAGCTGGGTGCCGAACAGCACGTCCACCGGATCGTCCAGTTGCTCGCTGAGATCCACGACCGAGGTGTCGAAGACGACGAGCCGGGTGGAGACCGAGCGCATCGAGGCCAGCACCGCGCCGAAGACGGAGGCGTGCACCACGGAGGACGCCATCGACCCGGACTGGTCCACGCACAGCACGACGTCCTTCTTCACACCGTGCGCCGCGCGCCCGTGGCCGACCAGCCGTTCCGGTATGACGGTGCCGTACTCGGGCAGGTAGGTGCGGAGGTTGGCCCGGACGGTGCGGTCCCAGTCGATGTCGCGGTGGCGCGGGCGGCTGGTGCGGGCGGACCGGTCGAGCGCGCCGGTGACCGCGGCCCGGGTCCGCGAGGCCAGCCGCCGCTCCAGCCGGTCGACGACCTTGCGGACGACGGCCCGGGCGGTGGTCCGCGTCGTCTCCGGCATGGCCCGGTGCAGCGACAGCAGCGTGCCGACCAGATGGACGTCCGCCTCGACGGCCTCCAGCATCTCCGGCTCCAGCAGCAGCGCGGACAGCCCGAGCCGGTCGATGGCGTCCCGCTGCATGACCTGCACGACGGAGGTGGGGAAGTAGGTGCGGATGTCCCCGAGCCAGCGCGCCATCCGCGGCGCGGAGCCGCCGAGCCCGCCCTCCCGGCCGCCGCCCTCCGCGCCGGCTCCGGAGCCCGTGCCCCCGCCGCCGTAGAGGGCGGCGAGGGTGCGGTCCATCGCGGCGTCCCGGCCTGCCGGTTCGTATCCCGTGCCGTCCGCTCCCTCCCCGCCGAGGACCATCCGCCACCGCCGCAACCGCTCCTCGCCCCCCACCGGCACGACCGCCGCCACGGCCCCGTCACCCACCACGACCCCGTCACCGACCACCGCTCCGCCGCCCGCCCCGGCTCCGTCACCCACCACGGCCTCGCCGCCCACCGCAGTCCCGTCCCCCGCCACGGCTCCGTCACCGACCACCGCTCCGTCACCGACCGCGGTCCAGCCGCCCGCCACGGCTCCGTCGCCCACCACGTTCACGAGGCCACCTCCATCGGACCGTCACCAGGGCCGTTGTCACCCGGGCCGTTGTCACCCGGGCCGTTGTCATCGCCTCCGAGCAGCAGCCGCAGGACCGGGAGGACCGCCGAGGCCCGCTCCTCGTCCAGGCCGGGCCCGAAACCGGGCGCGCCCGGGTCCGCCGACCGGTCCGCGCCGCCGCGTCCGGCCGCCGGCCCCCGGCGGACCAGCTCCCCGAGGGTGCGCCGGACGCCGGGCTCGTACGCCGCGAAGGTGCGCCGCAGCAGCGGCAGGACGTCCGTGAAGGCGGCGTCCGGCACTCCGGTCAGCCAGCCGTCGACCAGGGCGAGCAGCCGCGCGTCGTGCACCAGCAGCAGACCGCCCCCCGACTCACCGCCGACGAACCCCTCGATCCAGGCGGCGCCCGCCGCGGGCGGGGTGCCCGGTGAGAGGGCGAGGCCCATCAGCCGGGCCGCCTCCCCCTCGTCCAGCCGCCCGTCGTCCAGCAGCAGCCGCACCGCCCGGCCCCGGATGCCGGGCGCCGCGCTCTCCCGCCCGGCGAGGTTCCGCAGCACCCCGGCCCACCGGTCCCGCATCCCCTCGCCGGGAGCGGGCGCGGCGACGCCGGGATCCGGCCCGGGTCCACCGCTCTCCGCCGGGGTGCTCGCGAGCAGGCTCACCGCCCCGTGCACCGCGTCCACATGGCCGCGCATCACCGCGGCACCGTCCGCGTCCAGCCCCGCACAGGCCGGGGGCAGGCCGACGAACACCCGGTCGGCCAGGCCGGCCGCCACCCCGGTCAGCGCCGAGGCGTCCGTACCGCGCACGTCCCCGTAGCGGACCGAGCGCGCCAGGGCCGGCAGGGCCTCCGCGAGCCGGCCGACGTCCGCGTCGAGCGCGGCGCGGTCGGCGAGCGCCCGCAGCACGGCGGGCAGCGCGCCGGACAGCGCGGCCCGCAGGCACCGTTCGGCCAGGGCCGTGACCTCCGGCAGCGAGGCGGCCGACACCGCCTCCGACTCCGCCCGGGCCGTGGCCGCGGACAGCACGGTGGTGCCCCACACCCCCGCCTCGGAGACCCGGACGGAGAGCTCCGGCTCCCAGCGCAGCCGCCAGCGTTCCCTGAACGTGCCCAGGCCGCCGCGCACGGGCACCGGCTCGCCCCAGTCGATGCCGAGGAGCCGCAGCCGGTGCAGCAGCCTGCTCCGCCCGGCGTCGGTCTCCCGGCGCAGATCGAGGTCGAGCTCCCGCTCCGCCGCCTCCGGCTTGAGACGCAGCCGGCGCTGCTCCGCGCCGAGATCGCGCTGCAGGGGCACGGCCGGGGCGGCCCGGGGCACCTCTCCCAGCGCGTCCCCCACCACCAGGCGCCGCGCGACCAGTTCCAGCGGCACGTCGGAGCCCTCGCACATCACGGCCCGGACGGCGTCGGTCGCCTCGGTGAGCCCGGCGAGCGGACGGCCGCGCAGGACGGCGAGGGCGCCCGCGAGCCGCACCGCCTCGATGACGTGGGCGGAGGACACCGGGTGGTCCTCGTCCCGCAGCAGCCGGGCCACCTTCGTCATCCACCGCTCCACGGGACGGTCCGACGCCCGGAAGAGATGCTCGTACCAGCCCGGGGAGGAGATCCCGGCGCCGTAGCCGCTGTACCGGGAGAGCCGCCGGTGGGTCCAGGGCACCCAGGTGATCTCCGGCTTGGCCTTCCGCAGTCCGCGGAGCAGCCGCCGGTCCGCCGTCACGGTCGTCCGGGCGGCGAGGGCGGGGACGTGCCAGGCCCCGCACACCACGGCCACCCGCCCGCCGAACTCCCGCCGGGCCTCCCGCAGCCGCAGCCGCATATGGGCCTCGCGCACCCGGTCGCGGGCGTGTCCGCCGTCTCCGTAGACCTCTCGCAGCACGCTCATCGCCTCGGCGAGCGCGGTGAACGGCGCCAGCGCGGCCTCCGCGCCGCCCGCCACCGCCCGCGGGACGGACGCCCGATGCTCGACGACGTCCTCCCACCAGCGCTCCGGATCGTCGTATCCGGCGGCCCCGGCGAGAAGGGCGATCGGGTCGATCCGCGCCTCCTCCGTATCCGCCGGCTCCCCGCCGCTCCCGGCCGGACCGGGCGCGCCGTCTTCCGGCCCGCCGTTCCCCGGGGCACCGCCGGTCTCCTCCCACGCCAGCACGTGGGCTGCCGGAAGGTCGATGAAGCGGACCGGGGCCCCGCGCTCCACCGCCCAGCGGAGCGCCACCCACTCCGGGGAGAACTCGGCCAGCGGCCAGAACGCCGAGCGCGCCGGATCCCCCGCGACGTGCGCGAGCAGGGCGACGGGCGGCCGCATGCCCTCTTCGCACACCAGCGGGGCGAGGCCGTCCGCCTCGGGCGGGCCCTCGATCAGCACCGCGGACGGCTCGCAGGCGTCCAGCACCGCGCGGACGGCCCGCGCCGAGCCGGGCCCGTGGTGCCGCACGCCCAGCAGCAGCGGCTCATCGGGCCGTGCCATGCCACCCCACCCCCCGGCCCCGAGAAGACCCCACCGGCCCGACCCGGCGAGACCCCACCGGCCGGACACTGCCCCGGAGTTCAGCCGCTCCGCCCGGCTGCGTCGCGGCCATCAGGCGGCCACCTCCCGGCAGGCGCGGTAGAAGTCCTTCCAGCCCTCGCGCTCCCGGACCACCGCCTCCAGATACTCCTGCCAGACCACCCGGTCGGCGGACGGATCGCGCACCACCGCCCCCAGCAGCCCGGCCGCCACGTCGGACGGGCGCAGCACCCCGTCACCGAAGTGGGCGGCCAGGGCCAGCCCGCCGGTGACGACGGAGATCGCCTCGGCCGTGGAGAGCGTGCCCGAGGGCGACTTGAGCTTGGTGCGGCCGTCCGCCGTGACCCCGTCGCGGAGTTCGCGGAAGACCGTGACCACACGCCGTATCTCGGCCAGGCCGTCGGTGGCGGGCGGCAGATCGAGGGAGCCGCCGATCTGGTCGACGCGGCGGGAGACGATCTCGACCTCCGCCTCGGCGGTGGCCGGCAGCGGCAGCACCACCGTGTTGAAGCGGCGGCGCAGGGCGCTGGACAGCTCGTTGACGCCCCGGTCGCGGTCGTTGGCGGTGGCGATGAGGTTGAAACCGCGGACGGCCTGCACCTCCTGGCCCAGCTCGGGGATGGGCAGCGTCTTCTCGGAGAGCACCGTGATGAGCGTGTCCTGGACGTCGGCGGGGATACGGGTCAGCTCCTCGACCCGCGCCGTCATCCCCTCGGCCATCGCGCGCATCACGGGGCTGGGCACCAGCGCCTCCCGGCTCGGCCCGTGGGCCAGCAGCCGGGCGTAGTTCCAGCCGTAGCGGATGGCCTCCTCCGGCGTGCCTGCGGTGCCCTGCACCAGCAGGGTGGAGTCGCCGCTGACGGCCGCCGCCAGATGCTCGGACACCCAGGTCTTGGCGGTGCCGGGCACGCCGAGCAGGAGCAGCGCCCGGTCGGTGGCGAGTGTGGTGACGGCGACCTCGACGATCCGGCGCGGACCGACGTACTTGGGTGTGATGACGGTGCCGTCCGGCAGCGTGCCGCCCAGCAGATAGGTGGCGACGGACCGGGGCGACAGCCGCCAGCGCTCCGGCCGGGGCCGGTCGTCGGCGGCCGCGAGAGCCCGCAGCTCCGCGGCGAAGGCGTCCTCGGCGTGCGGCCTCAGCGCCTCTCCCGTGCCGACCGTGGTGGTGTCCGTGGTCGTGGCGTCCGTGGTCGTGGTGGCGTCCGTGGTCATGGCTCCCCCTCCGCGCAGGAACGGACGGCCCACCGCCGAGACCGCGGGCCGTTTGCGTCGTCGTCCACCCTGCACGAGGGCACTGACACCGCTCAGGGAACGCGGGCTCCGGCGAGCGCTGCTCCACCGCTGAGCCGCACGTTCGCCGGCGCGCATGCCCTGGGACGGAGGCGGTCGTCCGTGTCGCGACGGGCCCTGCCCGGGCTCGCCCCGCGCGGCGGCGTGTCCGCGCCGCCCCCGGCGGCCGTACCCGACGGCCGCACCCGGCGCCTCCCCCGAAACCTCACCGTGTGAACGGTCCGATCGGCCCGGCCGGGGAGACAGCCTCCGGCGGGCCGCCCGGCCCTCTCCCCCCGGTTCGCTACCCGGCGATGGGCGACAGGGCGACGCAGGAGGCCGGGGCCGTGGCGCCCTCGCTGGTCCGCTCCTCGATGACTTCCCCCTTATGGGTGATCGTGCAGGTCACTTCGGAGCCCTCGGGGCCGGGCACGGCCAGCACGGTCGGCGCGGCGATGCCCTTGAGCTCGACGGTCTTCCGCCACGGGGTCCGCGGCTTTTCCACGGCCTCGAGTTCGGGCTCGGTGGCCGTCCCCTCGCCCGCGTTGTACTCGATCGCCTCCAGGCCCTCGCCGGAGACCTCGTAGGTGACCTCGTACGTCTCGTCGACGGCCCGGTCGATCTCGTCGGTGATCTTGTCCGCGGCCCGGTCCCCGGCGGCGGCCGGCGCGTCTCCGGAACAGCCGGACGCGGTGAGCGCGGCCAGGGCCGCGGCGAGGGCGGGAAGGACGGTGCGGACTGAGCGCTTCACGTCGGGTATGCCTCCGGTTCCGTGGCGGGGGAAGGCAGATACAACCGCAGGACGGCTCCGGCGGCAAACGGTCCCCGCGGGCAGCGGAGCGGGCGGCGGGCCCGGTCCCGCCCGGCTCCGGAGGGCATTGTCAGTCCCCGCCCGTACGGTCGGGGACATGACTCAGCAGGGGGTGCGCTGGACGGTGGAGCGGGTGCTGGCACTGGCATCCGACACCGCGTCACAGAAGGCGGGCGGCCGGCTCGGTACGCCCGGCCCGTGGTCGGGGACGGGCGCGGGAGAGGAGGCGGTGTGGGGGCTGTGCGAGGGCAGCGGAGGCGCCTCGTACCGCACGGTCGTGGCGCTGCGGGGCACGGAGCGGCCGGGGGCGGCGCCGGAGTTCCACTGCGGCTGCCCGAGCCACAAGGTGCCCTGCAAGCACGCGCTGGGATTGCTGCTGCTGTGGGCGTCCGACGGCGAGGTCCCGTCCGGTGCCCGCTCCGTGCCGGGCGGGGAGCCGCCGGACTGGGCGCGGCGCCGGCTGGCGGAGCGGGAGCGGCGGGAGGAGCGCCGGACCGCCGGTCCGGCCGTGGGCGGGGCGGGCCCGAAGGACGCCGAAGCGGCCCGGCGGCGGGCCGGACAGCGGGCGGAGCGGATGGCCGCCGGTGCCGCGGAGCTGGAGCGCAGGCTGCTGGATTTGCTCCGGGGCGGGCTGGCGGGAGCCGACCGCGCGGGATACGGGGCATGGGAGGAGACCGCGGCCCGTATGGTCGATGCCCAGGCTCCCGGACTGGCTTCGAGAGTACGGGAGTTGGCGGCCGCCGCGGGCTCGGGTCCGGGTTGGCCGGGGCGGCTGCTGGAGGAGTGCGCGCTGCTCCATCTGCTGAACCGGGCTCTGCTCGGCGTCTCCGCTCTGCCCGATCCGCCGGCCGCGACGGTGCGGGCGCGGGCCGGGCTCCCGGTGCGGGCGGCCGAGGTGCTGGCCGCCGAAGGGGCGGCGGTCCGGGACGACTGGCTGGTCCTGGCCCAACGGGACGGCTCCGACGGTTCGCTGACGACCCGGCGCACCTGGCTGCGCGGGGCGCGGACGGGCCGGACGGCGCTGCTGCTGAGCTTCGGTTCCCTGGGCCGTGCTCCCGAGGTGGATCTGCCCACCGGGGCCTCGCTGGACGCCGAGCTCTCCCTCTACCCCGGCTCGCCGCCGCTGCGGGTCGCGCTCGGCGAACGGTTCTCCCCGCCCCGGGAGGGCGGCTGCCCGCCCGGCTCGGACACCGGCGCGGCTCTCGCCGCCTACGGCCGCGCCCTGTGCGGGGACCCGTGGCTCGACGCCTGGCCGGCGGTCCTGGCCGAGGTGGTCCCCGTACCGGGCGCCGGCCCCGCCGCGAACGCGGGGGGCGGTGGGCCGCAGGCCGAACACTCCGACTCGGGCTGGCAGTTGGCCGACGCGGACGGCGGCACCGCCCTCCCGGTGGACCCGCGAGCCGCGGAGAGGCCGGGGCTGTGGCGGCTGCTCGCCGTCTCCGGCGGCCATCCGGTGACCGTCTTCGGCGAGTGCGGCCACCGCGGCTTTCTGCCGTACACCGCCTGGTCGCCGGAGACCGGCGAGGCGATACCGCTGTGAACCGCCGCTGAACCGCTCCCGAACCGCCGCTGAACCACCGCCGTCTCCGGAGCGTCCTTCCCCACCACCGGTGAGGAGGCCCGGCTGCCGGACGACCACGCGCCCGGCGACGCGCACCGGCCACACCCGTGGGCGGTACCGGCCCACGGTCCGGACGGACCGACCGCACGGACCGGGTGCGGACGGAGACGCCCCTGGACAGCCCGCCACGCACCCGTGCGGGGCGGCGCACACCCGCCCGGCCCACACGTCCCGACCACGACCACGAAGACGACGCGAAGACGACGCGAAGACGACGCGAAGAAGACTGCTGCGACTGCGACTGCGAAGACGACCACGGCCACGACCGGCCCCGGCACCACAGCCGTCAACGAACGGCCAGAACAACGGGAACAGCCGAACAGCGTGAGCATTCGGCCCGCTCGGGTCCGGATGATCCGCGTACAGGGGGATTCATGATGACGGCCGACGCTCACATGACGACCACCAACGATGTCTCCGACCACCACGTCACCACGGCCACCGGCCCCCACCCGGCCGAGTACCGCACGACGTCGACCGACAACCACGCGACCGTCCACTGGGACGACCTGGTGGCCGCCGCCCTGCTGGGCACGGAGCGGCGCACCCCGCCCGGCGCGGCGCCGGGGGCCGAGCCGGCGGCCGCGCTGCTGGACGCGGCGGCGGTCGCCACGCTACGGCGGCGGGCCGGACTGCGGCCCGCCGCCGCCCGGCCCCGGCCGGCGCCCGCCCCGGCCGACCCGCGGCCGCCGCTGCCGGCGGCCGCCCACCGCCGGCTGACCCTGCTGCTCGCCGACCGCCTGGAGCCGGGGAGCGGCGGGGGCCGCCGGGGCACGGCCCCGGATCTCACGGAACTGCTGCCGCAGTGGCTGTCCGCCGCCAACCGCCACGGCTACCGGGCGCCCGCCGCCCTGCTGCCCGCCCTGCTGGACGCGGCGCGGGCCAGGACCGATCTGCGGTCGGCGGCCCTCACCCTGGCCGGTCCCCGGGCGCTGTGGCTGGCCCGGGCCAACCCGGACTGGAGGTTCGCCCTGCGCGGCGCGGTCCCCCCGGCCGCGCCGGAGCCGTCCGGACCGGACACACCGCCCGGGCCGGACCACTCGTCATCCGGCCCGCAGGACCCGTCCGGGCCGGCCGAAGCGAAGACCGCGGGCACCGCTCCGGCCGCCGCCGGGGCCACCGGGGCCACCGCGCCGGCGGCGGTCCGCCGCCTCTGGGAGGAAGGGCTGTTCGCGGAGCGCGTCGCGCTGCTGGAGACCATGCGCCGCCGCGAACCGGCCGCGGCGCTGGCGCTGCTCGACGCCACGTGGCGGACCGAGCGGGCGGAGGACCGGCTGATGTTCCTCGACTCGCTGCGGACCGGCCTGTCCGCCGCCGACGAGCCCTTTCTGGAGCGGGCGTTGGCGGACCGCAGCCGCAATGTGCGGGCGACGGCCGCCGAGTTGCTGTCCGCCCTTCCCGGTTCGGCGTTCGCCGCCCGGATGGCCGCCCGAGCGGTCTCCTGTGTCCTCCCGGCCCCGGACGCGCCCGTCCCGCTCATCACCGTCGTGCCCCCGCGGGTGTGCGACGCGGCGATGCAGCGCGACGGTGTCCTGCCGAGGCCGCCGTCAGGACGCGGAGAACGGGCCTGGTGGCTGGGGCAGTTGGTGGAGGCGGCCCCGCTGAGCTGCTGGACGGAGCGCTTCGGCGGGCGCTCCGCCGCGGAGGTCACGGCGCTCCCGGTGGCCGACGGCTGGCAGCCCGAGCTGCACGCCGCTTGGTGCCGGGCGGCGGTGCGGCAGCGGAACGCGGAGTGGTCGCGGGCACTGCTCGGCTCCCCCGCGGCGGTCCGGGCGGCGGACCCCGGTACGGCCTCACCCGGTGAGCGGACCCGGCTGCTGTCGGTGCTGCCCCCGGAGGAACGCGCCCGCTGGGTGGCCGGGTTCATCGCGGCCCACGGTCTGCCGGAGGCCTTCCAGCTGCTGGGGGTCTGCGCGGTGCCCTGGGCGGCGCCCCTCGGCCGGGCCGTGGTGGACGCGCTCGACATCGCGCGGGAGGCGGGCAGCTATCCCTGGAGTTTCAGCGGCGTGATGGGCCTGGCCGAGCGCTGTCTGGACCCGGTCGAGGCCGGCCGGCTGGAGCTGCTGACGGCCGCCACCGACGAGCCGGAGGGTGCCTCGCCGGGCGCGGGGGCCTACTGGTCCGAGGCCTTCCAGCGCCTGGTCCGCACCCTCCGGCTGCGCCGGACGATGCTCGACGAACTCGCCGGACTCGCCGAATGCCCCGAGCCCGCCGGAGACCCGGGAGACCCCTGAGGCCCCGGGTCCCCCGCCGCCGGAAGGCGGACGGCAGGGGACCGCCCGGGGCGCGCGGGGCCGGGCGGTCAGGCCGCCAGTTCGCGGAGGTTGGACCGCACCCAGGTGACGACGTCGCCGGTCGGCGTGCCCGGGGTGAAGATCTCCGCGACGCCCAGTTCCTTGAGCGGCGGGATGTCGCCCTCGGGGATGATGCCGCCGCCGAAGACCTTGATGTCCGCCGCGTCGCGCTCCTTCAGCAGCTCCAGGACCTTCGCGAAGAGGGTGTTGTGCGCGCCGGAGAGGATGGAGAGGCCGATGGCGTCCGCGTCCTCCTGGATCGCCGTGTCGACGATCTGCTCCGGCGTCTGGTGGAGACCGGTGTAGATGACCTCCATACCGGCGTCCCGCAGCGCCCGCGCGATGACCTTGGCCCCGCGATCGTGGCCGTCGAGCCCCGGCTTGGCCACCACCACGCGGATCGGACCCGACACACCCATCATCTGCCTCCTGTACGCATGCCGTCACCGGCCCTGTGGTGCTCCCCCGCCGCCCGCGGCAGGGGAGTGAACGAACGTTATCCCCAGCATGGCGCGCACAGCAGTTTCACGGCCACCAGGGAGGGGGAAATCACACGTGGGACATATTCGCTTCGCGTGCCGCCCCGGCTGCCCGGGCCCCGGCCGGCCACTTCCCCACGGAAGCCCGGTGGGCGGGCCGATCCGCCGGGCGGCCGCCGGGGCGGTCGGAGCGGGGCCGCCGCAGCGAGCCGCAGCCGTCATCGCAGCAGCGGGGAGCAGTGTGCCCGCTCAGCGACGCCGGGTGCCCCCGTCACCGCGGCCACCCCTTCAGAGCACACGGGCCGCGGCCCGCGGCCGCCGCCGTGTGCGATCCGGAGGTCTGCCGATGAAGGCGTTCACCCGCAGAGCGCTGGGGGCCCTGCCCCGGCCTTCCCTGCCTCCCTTCCCCGCGCTGCCTCTTCCACCGCTGCCGCGGCCGCCCTCCGGCGCGCTGGTACGGGCCTCCGTCCTGGAACTGCTGGTCCTCGCCGGCCACACCCTGCTCTATCCGATGGGCCTCACCCAGGAGCGCCGCACGGCCCCCGGGCTTACGGCTCCTCCGCGCCATCCGGGGCCCGCCGGCGCCGAGGAGCCCGGTCCGTCCCGCGCCTCCGGTTCCCCGAACGCAACGGACACCCGGGCTCCGCGCCTGCCCGCTCCGGCGGGCGGGCGGGGCCGGCCCCCCGTCCTGCTGCTCCACGGCTTCATCGACAACCGCTCCGTCTTCGTCCTTCTCCGCCGCTCCCTGCGGCGGCACGGACACCACCAGGTGGAAGCGCTCAATTACTCACCGCTGACCTGCGACATCCGGTCGGCTGCGGCGGCGCTCGCGGAACGGGTCGAGGAGATCTGCGGGCGCACCGGCCACGCCCGGATCGATGTGGTGGGCCACAGCCTCGGGGGGCTCATCGCCCGCTACTACGTCCAGCGGCTGGGCGGCCACGCCCGGGTCCGCACCCTGGTCACGCTGGGCACCCCGCATTCCGGCACCACCGCCGCGCCCTGGCTGAGCGCGCACCCGGTCGTCCGGCAGATGCGCCCGGACTCCCCCGTCATCGAGGAATTGTCCGCTCCCGCGCCGGAATGCGGGACGCGTTTCGTCTGCTTCTGGAGCGACTTGGACCAGGTGGTGCTGCCGCCCGCGACCGCCCGAATCGAGCATCCGGATCTGGCCGTTGTCAATATCAGGGTCAGCGGAATCGGACATCTCGCGCTGCCCGTGCACGGCGCCGTGGCCGCGGAGATCCTGCGGATGCTGGACGCGCGGGAGGCCAACGCGGACGCCGGAGAGGCCGGTTCGGTGGCCTGACAGCCGGGAGCGCAACCGATTATCTTTCGAACATTATTCGAACGCAGAGCCAAACCACGGCCGACAGTTCGCCGAAAGGTATCCAAATGCCCGTCGCGGGGCGGCCGGAAACCCGGGGAAGATTGTCGCCGTCGCGTACCGCCGGGTACAGTCGCCGCTAATTCTCCTGCTGTCGAGGCGAAAGAGAAGTTGGTGGTGAACGATCGTCACCCGTCTGGTACCCCCATCCAGACGGCCCACGCTCCTGATGCCTCGTACGGGTATTACGCCCCCTACGCCCAGCAGGACACCCAGATCGGTTACGCCGGCTACAGCGACCACACCCCGGGCGTGCCCGGGCACCACGACGCCTCCTCCTACGGGGACGGCGACCCGCTCTTCGGCGCGGCCCCGGGCGGTGAGCAGCAGCTCACCCCCCAGTGGGACACCGGCGCGTATGACAACTCCGGTTTCGACACCGGCGGTTGGGCCACCGGCGGGTACGACACGGGCGCGCACTGGACACCGGAGGGGCAGCACCAGCCCGCCGCTCCGGCCACCGGCCAGTGGGACACCGGGTCCTGGGAGAGCGCGGAAGGCCACGGCCCGAACGCCGCCACCGGCACCTATGCGACGGCCGGCCAGTACGCCGCCGGGACACAGGGCTATGACGCCTCCGGCCCGTACGACACGGGCCAGTACGCCACCGCCGGCCACGACACCGGCTCCTTCGAGACCGCCGGGGGCTTCGACGGCTCCGGCCAGTGGGACGCCACCGCGTGGCAGACCGACGGCTCGGCCGCCGGCGGGGCCCACGACGCCGCCCCCGAGGCGGAGCACGAACGCACGGCCGTCTTCGAGCCGCTGCCCGAGACGGCCGCCCATGCCGAGCACGACCCGGGTCACGACGGTTACGACCCCTATGGCGGGTACCACGGCTTCGACGGACCCGGCCACGCCCATCCCGCCGAGACCACCGGCGACGGCCATGCCTCCGCCGGCTCCCCCGGGACCGACGCGTACAGCAGCGACGCGTACAGCACCGACGCGTACACCTCCGAAACACACGACGGCGAGCCGTACACCGCCGATCCGTACACCACCGGCGCCGGCATCGACGCGGACGCCGACGGCCACCACGAGACCGGCCACCCGGACGCCGAGGAGATCGCCGTCCTCGACACCGTCGTCTCCGCCGCCGTCCCCGCCACTCCCTACGCCGGCCCGCCCTCGCGCCGCGCCGGTTCCGGGAACCGCAGCCGCCGCCGGGCCCCCGCCAAGCGGTCCGCGCTGCTCACCGTGGCCGTCCCCTCCGTCGCCGTGATGGGCGTGGCCGGGATCGCCGCCGCCTCCGTCGGCGGAACCTCCGCGGACGACTCCACGACCACCCAGGCCGCCCCCGACAAGGACGCGGTGAAGCCGGCCCTGGCCAACAACAAGCTGGACACCCAGCTCGCCACGCTCACCGCCGACGCCGGCGACTTCGCCGACCGCGCCAGCCGCACCCAGGAGCGCATCGACCTCCGGGAGCGCCAGGCCGAGGAGAAGCGGCGCAAGGAGGCGGAGGCGGCGCGCAAGGAGGCCCTGCGCCCCAAGTTCGCGCTCCCCGTGGCGCAGCAGGGGCTCAGCGCCTACTACGGCCAGGCGGGCGTCAACTGGATGTCCGTGCACAGCGGCATCGACTTCCCCGTCGCCTACGGCACCCCCGTGATGGCGGCCACCGACGGCACGGTCCGCACGCAGTACAACCTCGCCTACGGCAACATGGCGATCGTGACGGCCCCCGACGGCACCGAGACCTGGTACTGCCACCTCAGCAGCACCAAGATCCGGTCCGGCACGGTCAAGGCCGGCGACACCATCGCCTACGCGGGCAACTCCGGCAACTCCACCGGCCCGCACCTGCACTTCGAGGTGCGCCCCGGCGGCGGCTCGGCGATCGACCCGCTGGGCTGGTTCCAGAGCCACGGCCTCGACCCGCAGTAGCGGGCACGGGCGGCTGGACGGACCGAACAGGCCGAACGGGCCGGACGGATACGACGACGGACGCGGGGCCCCCGGACGCATGTTCCCGGGGCCCCGCGTCCGTCCGTACGCCGGTACGGGCGGGCACCCGCGATGTCCGCCACGCGCTGCCAGCCCACCGGGCCACCCGGCCGCCCGGGCCACCGCGCACGGCCGGGCTCGCAGGGGTCCGGCGCAGGGGTCCGGCGCGGGGACGAGGCCACGGACCGCGGCCCTCCGCCGGAGCGGCAGGCCAACGGCCGGCCCCCGGCGGCGCTACAGCTTCTCGACCGGGGCGTAGCGCAGCAGCAGCACCTTCGGCTTCGTGTCACCGAAGTCGATGGTGGCCTTCGCGTCGTGTCCGCTGCCGGCCACCGACAGCACCGTGCCCAGCCCGAACTGGTCGTGGGTGACGCGGTCCCCGGCGGCCAGCGCGATCACCGGCCGGTCCGTGGTCCGCCGGGTGGCGAAACCGCTGGGCCCCTTGGCCCGCGCCGACGACAGCGACGCGGCCACGCCCGCCCCGGCCGCCGACGCGGAGGGGACGGCCGGTCCGGTGCGCCGCCACTCCACGTAGGTGTCGGGGATCTCCTCCAGGAAGCGGGAGGGCGGGTTGTACGAGGGCTGGCCCCAGGCGCTGCGCAGGACGGAGCGGGTGAGGTAGAGCCGCTCGCGGGCACGGGTGATGCCCACGTACGCCAGGCGCCGTTCCTCCTCCAGCTCCTTGGTCTGGCCGAGGGCGCGCATGTGCGGGAAGACGCCGTCCTCCAGGCCGGTGAGGAAGACGACCGGGAACTCCAGTCCCTTGGCGGTGTGCAGGGTCATGAGGGTGATGACGCCGCCGCCGTCCTCGTCCTCGTCGGGGATCTGGTCGGAGTCGGCGACCAGGGCGACGCTCTCCAGGAAGTCGGCGAGCGTGCCCGGGCCCTCCGCCCCGGCTCCCGCTCCGGCAGCGGTCTCCGCTTCGGCCGGGGTCTCTTCTCCGGCCGCGGTCTCTTCTCCTGCCGGGGTCCCGCCCTCGGCCTCGCCCTCCGTCGGGCCGGCGGCGGCCGCAGCCGCTCCGCGCTCCTGCTCGAACTCGAGCGCCACGGCGGCGAGTTCCTGGAGGTTCTCGATGCGGGTCTCGTCCTGCGGGTCGGTGGAGGCCTGGAGTTCGGCGAGATAGCCGGTGCGTTCGAGCACGGCCTCCAGGACGGTGGCCGGGCCGGCGCCGGATTCGGCGATCGTCCGCAGCTCCTCCATCAGCGTGTTGAACCGCTTGACGGCGTTGGCAGAGCGCGCGGCCATGCCGTACGCCTCGTCGACGCGGCGCAGCGCCTGCGAGAAGCTGATCTTCTCCCGGGAGGCGAGGGCGTCGATCATCGCCTCGGCGCGCTCGCCGATGCCGCGCTTGGGGACGTTGAGGATGCGCCGCAGCGGGACGGAGTCCTCCGGGTTGGCCAGCACCCGCAGATAGGCGAGGACGTCCCGGACCTCCTTGCGCTCGTAGAAGCGCACGCCGCCGACGACCTTGTACGGCAGCCCGACCCGGATGAAGATCTCCTCGAACACCCGGGACTGGGCGTTGGTGCGGTAGAAGACCGCCACGTCACCGGCCTTGGCCTGGCCCGCGTCGGTCAGCCGGTCGATCTCGTCGGCGACGAACTGGGCCTCGTCGTGCTCGGTGTCGGCGACGTAGCCGGTGATCGCGGAGCCCGCGCCGGCCTCGGTCCAGAGGTTCTTGGGGCGGCGGTTCTCGTTGCGCTCGATGACGGCGTTGGCGGCGCTCAGGATGGTCTGCGTGGAGCGGTAGTTCTGCTCCAGCAGGATGGTGGTGGCGTCGGGGTAGTCCTCCTCGAACTGGAGGATGTTGCGGATCGTCGCGCCGCGGAAGGCGTAGATCGACTGGTCCGCGTCGCCGACGACGCACAGCTCGGCCGGTTCGACGGCCGGCTGTCCCTGCTCGCCCTCCGCCCCGCCCCGCTCCGCCCCGCCGGCCGTGCCGACGAGTTCGCGGATGAGCGTGTACTGCGCGTGGTTGGTGTCCTGGTACTCGTCGACGAGGACGTGCCGGAAGCGCCGCCGGTAGTGCTCGGCGACATCCGGGAACGCCTGGAGCAGATGGACGGTGGTCATGATGATGTCGTCGAAGTCGAGGGCGTTGGCCTCGCGCAGCCGCTGCTGGTACATCGTGTACGCCTCGGCGAGCGTCTTGTCGAAGCTGCTCGGGGAGGACTCGGCGGCGGCCTGCGCGGCGAAGTCCTCCTCGTCGATCAGCTCGTTCTTGAGGTTCGAGACCTTGGCGGTGAGGGACTTCGGCGGGAAGCGCTTGGGGTCCAGGTCCAGATCGCGGCAGACCAGGGCCATCAGCCGCTTGGAGTCGGCGGCGTCGTAGATCGAGAAGCTGGAGGTGAAGCCCAGCTTCTTGCTCTCGCGGCGGAGGATGCGCACGCAGGCGCTGTGGAAGGTGGAGACCCACATGGCGTTCGCCCGCGGGCCGACCAGCTCCTCCACGCGCTCCTTCATCTCGCCCGCAGCCTTGTTGGTGAAGGTGATCGCGAGGATCGAGCCGGGATGCGCGCCGCGGGCGGCGAGCAGATACGCGATGCGGTGCGTGAGGACCCGGGTCTTGCCGGAGCCGGCGCCGGCGACGATGAGCAGCGGCGAGCCGGTGTGCAGCACGGCGGCGCGCTGCTGGTCGTTGAGACCGTGCAGCAGCGCGGCGGGGTCGGTGACGGGCCGCGGGGCGCCGTCGCGGTAGTACGCCTCCCGGGGCGGGCCGTCGAACGCGCCGCCGAAGAGATCGGCCGGGATCTCCTCACGGGGGGCGTCGTGCTCGGGCGGCGGGGGCTCCTCGTCCGCGGGGCCGAGGTCTGCCAGGAAGCTGTCGTCAAAGAGGCTGCTCATCGCCCCCCGAGTCTAGGCGGACCCGCCGACATGCGGCACGGGGTTCCCGCCGGCGGTCCCCGCCGCGTCCGGACACCGGTGGGCCTGGGAGTCCGAACCCGAACTCCCCGGCCGCGCCCAGCCTTTATGCGCTACTTACCGTGCCCGGTCAGCCACCCGGAGGGCACAATTCCGCTCTGCCGGAAAAATATAACGGAATGGTTTCGGGCATATCGCACAACGGCCTTCACAGGAGCCGCACATATGGCTACGGTGCTCGTTCAGGCGGCCCGCACTCCCCGCCGGCGACCGCGCCGGCACGGGCAGCCACCGCCGAATCCGGCCCTTTCCCCAGGGAGTCCGGAGCCGGGGACCCACACGCGACACCGGGGTGAATCGGTCTTCCGCGCGGCGCGCACGGCGTCTCGCACCGACCGTAGGGCAGCCTTCCGATACGCCCGAACCCGACAGCTAACCCGGTAGGCGGTCCACGGAAGGAGCGCCGATCTTGGCGTCGCACCGCAAATCCCGGCCCCTCGGTACCCCGGCTTCGCGTCGCACCGCCGTCGGACTCGGTACGGCGGCCCTCGCCTCCGTCACCCTCCTCCAGAGCGCGCAGGCCGCGCCGGGCGACGGTGAACCGAAGCAGTCGATCGAGGAAGTGCAGAAGAAGGTCGACGAGCTCTACCGCCAGGCGGGGAGCGCGACCCAGCAGTACAACCAGGCCAAGGAGCGCACGGAGGAACAGCGTTCGAAGGTCGACGGTCTTCTGGACGCGGTCGCCAAGCGCACCGAGAAGCTCAACGAGGCGCGGAGGTCCCTCGGCAGCTTCGCCACCGCGCAGTACCGGGGCGGCGGCATGAGCCCCACCGCCACCATGCTCCTCGCCTCCGACCCGCAGGACTACTTCGACCAGACGCGCGTGATGGCCCGGATGACGGACCAGCAGGAGCAGGCCGTCGAGGAGTTCCGCGAGCAGCAGATCGCGACCACGGAGAAGCGCGAGGAGGCGAGCAGGAGCCTCGGCACGCTCACCGACTCGCAGGAGAAGCTGCGGGAGAGCAAGCGGACCGTCCAGGCCAAGCTGGCCGAGGCGCGCGAGCTGCTCAGTCGGCTGACCGCGGAGGAGCGGGCCCGGCTGGCGGAGATCGAGCGCAAGAAGGAGGCGGAGGCCCAGCGCAAGGCGGAGGAGCTGGCCCGGCAGCAGGAGGCGGAGCGGCAGCGGCTCGCGGAGGAGGCGCGGCAGCAGGCGCAGGCGGAGGCCGCGGCCGGCACGGACACCGGCACCTCCGCCGGCACGGACACCTCGGCCGGAAGCGGCACGACGGAGACCACCGGCACCAAGGCGCAGCAGGCGATCGAGTTCGCCCGCGCCCAGATCGGCAAGCCGTACGTCTGGGGCGCGACCGGCCCCAACTCGTACGACTGCTCAGGTCTCACCGGCGCCGCCTGGAAGGCCGCCGGTGTCACGCTGCCGCGTACCACCTATGACCAGGTGAACACGGGAACGCGCATCGCGAAGTCGGCCATGCAGCCGGGTGACCTGATCTTCTTCTATGACGACATCAGCCACGTCGGCCTGTACATCGGCGGCGGCCAGATGATCCACGCACCGAAGCCGGGCACGAACGTGCGCATCGAGTCGATCGACACCATGCCGTTCTACGCGGCGACGCGCCCCGCGTAGCGGGCGCCCGCGGGGCCGGCCCGGGCTCCGTTTCGCGCGGACCACGCGGCTCAAGCGGAGCGCGAACGAGGCAGCCGGGCAGCCGGGCAGGAACTCCGGGCTCGCGGCCGACGACGCGCGGGTGCGGGACACGAACGCGCGGGCGGTACCCGGCCTCGGGGGGAGGCCGGGCACCGCCCGCCGCCGCGTCCGGCTGCGTCACGGCGTCCCGCCCTACCGCCGGGCCCGGTCCGGACGCCGCCGGCGGGCGGCTCCGCCGTCAGGGCTGCCGGGTGCGGCCGCCGCCGTTCCCCGCCGTCACGTCACGGCGCGGGGCGGCCGGGTCTCGTACATCCGGACCGCGACCACCAAACCGGAGGCGGCGGTGAGGGCGGCGACGGCCCAGAGAGCGGCGCTCAGGCCGTAGAGGTCGGCGAGGACGCCGGCGAGCAGCGCCCCGACGGCGAAGCCGCCGTCGCGCCACAGGCGGTAGACGCCGACGGCGCGGGCGCGCCAGGCCGGGTGGGCCACGTCGCCGATGACGGCGAGGAGCGTCGGGTAGACGAGGGCGGTGCCGACGCCGAGCAGGATCTGGGCGCCGGCCCATACGCCGAAGGTGGTGCCGAGGGCGACGAGGGCGATGGCGACGGCCTGGAGCAGCATCCCCGCGGTGATGAGGTGCTTGCGGCCGATGTGGTCGGACCACCAGCCGGTGAGCATCTGGCCCGCGCCCCAGACCGCCGGATAGAGGGCGGCGAGGACGCCGATCTGGGCGATGGACAGGCCCTGGGCGGCGAAGATCAGCGGGAAGATGCCCCAGGCGAGGGCGTCGTTGAGGTTGTTGACCATGCCGGCCTGGCTGGCACTGGAGAGGGCCTTGTCGCTCAGGCTGGTGAGGCGCGCGATCTGCCCGGTGGTCAGCTCTCCGTGGTGCTCGCTGCCCGCCGGCGGGGTGTGGCGGGCCGCTTCGAAGCGTGCGTGCTCGCGGGTCTCGCGGACGGCGAGGGTGGACAGGCCCAGGGCCAGGACGACGTAGGCGGCGCCGAGCAGGAACGGCTCGGGCCGCAGCCCGGCGTGGTCGGCGATGGCGCCGGTGGCCATCGCGGTGACGGCGACGGCGACGTAGCCCGCGGCCTCGTTGAAGCCCATGGCCAGACCACGGCGTTCGGGCCCGACCAGGTCGATCTTCATGATCACGGTGGTGGACCAGGTGAGGCCCTGGTTGACGCCGAGCAGCACATTGGCCGCGATGATCCAGCCCCAGCTCGGACCCCAGGCCAGCATCGCGGGCACGGGCAGGGCGATCAGCCAGCCGGCGATCAGGACCGGCTTGCGGCCGAAGCGGTCGGACCAGGTGCCGGCGAAGAAGTTGGTGACGGCCTTGGTCGCGCCAAAGGCGAGGATGTAGGTGAGGGCGGAGGTGTAGGCGGAGAGGTGGAAGACGTCCTCGGCGAGCAGCGGGAGAACGGTGCGCTCCTGCCCGAGCATGCCGCCGACCAGCGCGTTGACGAGGACGAGCAGGCTGAACTGGGCGAGGTTGGCGCGCAGCCCGAGCCGTATGCCGTGGGGGGCCGGGGTGGTGTGGGGGCTGCTCACGCGCTTCTCCTCGCAGGGGGTGTCCGGTGACGGCGGACCGGTCGGCGGGCCTGCCGCCGGGCACGGCGGCGGGGTCCGTGAGGTCCGAGGTCCGGGGCCCGGGTTGCCGCCGGATGTTCCGGGTACTGCCGGGAGGCCGGGCCGCTTCCGTACACCCCAGCCTTCCCTCAAGCTACAATATTCCATGGATTCATGGAGGAAGGAGGTGGGCATGGCGGACGCCACGCGCAAGAGCGCGCTGTACGACGCCTTCGCCCGCACCGGCAAGGCCCTGAGCAGCGGAAAGCGCCTGGAGCTGCTGGACCTGCTGGCCCAGGGCGAACGCCCCGTCGAGGCCCTGGCCAGGGCGGCCGGGCTGAACCTCACTACCGCCTCGGCCCATCTGCAGACCCTCAAGCAGGCCGGGCTGGTGGCCACGCGCCGCGAGGGGGTCCGCGTCCACTACCGGCTGGCGGGGGACGACGTCGCCGCCCTGTACGCGCTGCTGCGCCAGGTCGCCCGGAACCACCAGCCCGCAGTCGAGCCGGCCCGGGCCGCCTACCTGGGCACGGACACGGGGGAAGGGGTCGGCCGGGAGGAGCTGCTCGCCCGGGCGGCGGCCGGCGAGGTCGTCGTCCTGGACGTGCGCCCGGCGGAGGAGTACGCGGCGGGACACATCCCCGGAGCCGTGTCCATCCCGGTGGGGGAACTCCCCGAGCGGATAGCCGAGTTGCCGCCGGACACCGACGTGGTGGCGTACTGCCGCGGCACCTACTGCGTCCTCGCCCACGACGCCGTGCGCCTGCTGCGCGAACGGGGCCGCACGGCCGCACGGCTCACCGACGGGATGCTGGAGTGGCGGCTGGACGGGCTGCCCGTCGAAACGGCCGCCGCGTGACGACCGAACGCCCCGGCTCCCCGGCACCGCTGGTCATCGACGGCGGCGACCGGCTGTGCGTTGAGCTGATCCTCGAACTGAGCCGCCGGGTCGGCCGGACCGAACCCGGCACGGTCGTCCGCCTGATCGCCACCGATCCGGCCGCCCCGCTGGACCTGGCGGCCTGGTGCCACCTCACCGGCCACACCTACCTCGGCCCCGTTCCCGGTACGCCCCGGCCGGCCTACGCCCTGCGGGTCAGCCCCGGCGCCCGCCCCACCCGGCGTGACGCACCGTGGCACCCACTGGACCCGCCGCGCACCGGGCATGAGACCCGTCCGTCGAACTCCGGAGGCCCCGCATGAACCACAAGATCCTCTTCATCCTCAACGACCCGCCCTACGGCACCGAACGCTCCTACAACGGCCTGCGCCTGGCCGGAGCCCTGGCCAAGCGGCCGGGCACGGAGATCCGGATCTTCCTGATGGGGGACGCGGTCGGCTGCGCGATCGCCGGCCAGCAGGTGCCCAACGGCTACTACCACCTCGACCGGATGGTCGAGTCCTGTATCCGCCACGGCGCCGAAGTGGGCTGCTGCGGGACGTGCATGGACGCCCGCGGCCTCGGCGAGGACCTCCTCACGGGCGAGGCCCGCCGCTCCACCCTGGAGGAGCTGGCCGACTGGACCCTGTGGGCGGACCAGGTCATCACGTTCTGAGCTTTCCGAGCAGTACGGAGCCCGCCCGCCCGGGCAAGGGGTGCCGGGGACGGGCGGGCTCCGGTCGCCGCCGTCAGTGCCAGAGAACGGCGATGAAGATGTTGAGGACGGTCAGCAGTCCGACGGCACCGAAGACGCCCTTCGACACCCGCTCCTCGTCCCGCTTGACGTAGACGAGCCCGAGGATGGCGACCAGCACCGCCAGCTTCACGCCGATCTTGACGTTGTTGACCATCGCGTCGTTCATCTCGTTGAACCCGACGAGCAGCACACCGGTGACGAGCATGGTCAGCGCCCCGTGCAGCATCGCGGGCACCATGCGCGCGGTGCCGGCGCTCATCGCCTTCATCTGGACGAGGAAGCCGCCCAGCAGCGAGGCGATACCGATGATGTGCAGGCCGACGAAGACATCGATGAGTACGTCCATGCCCGCGAGCCTATGCGGGGCCCTCTCCCGCCCGGCAGCCAGGTCTCCCGATGGTCTCCGGAGCGTGACCGGCCCGTGCCCTGCCCGCGATTGCCCACTCCGGGAGGCCCGTTCCGGGCTCCCTTCCAGGGTTCCCGTTCCGGGCGGCCGGAGGTGGCGGGAGCGAAGCACCGCCCGGAACGGGGCACCGCGAGACGGCCGAGGCAACGGCGCAGGGGGAGCGCCAACCGCCTCACGGCTCCGCCATCATGGCGCGGCGCGGGCCCTGGTCGCAGCCCGTGAGCGCGTACAAACTCAAGGTGTACGAGCGCCGTGGCACCCCGGGACCCGGAAAACGGCCGGAAGGCCATGCCGCACTCTCGGCGCCGGGCCGGCCGGCTTCAGTAGTCGGCGATCCCGACGGCTTCCTCAACGAAGCGCCAGACGTCGGTGAACGGATCCCAGGCCGTCTCATCGGACCCGCGGTGCTCCGCGTTGATCTGCTGTGCGTATCCCCTGGCCTTCCCGTACCGCTCGAGAAGCTGTCCGGGCATCACGTGCTTCGCCTGCTCCTCGGACACGCTCCGGATGTTCCGGCCGTAGGTCTGCGCGAAGCCGGGGCGCTGCCGGAGCTTGGCCGCCGCGCTGCCGCAGACGCCGCTGAAGGTGCTCGTGTAGTTCTGGTAATGCAGCAGCCGCCACAGCTCGAAGCACGGGTGGGAGTAGGCGATGCGGACCCCGGCCTGCCTCGCTCTGGCGAAGGCGGTGGGGATCTGGTCGTGCTCGTCGCGGTCGAACAGGCACCAGACCTGCGGCCAGTTCCAGTCGTCCTTCTTGAGTCCGGCCTTCTTGGCGTCGCGCTCGACCTCGCGCAGGACGGGGATCGCCGCCTCGACCAGGGGCAGCGGCTTGCGGCGCTTCGAGGGGGCGTGCTCGTCCGGGTAATGAATCTCCACCGGCCGGTCCGGGAAGGCCGGGACACCGTGCTGCAGGACGAGGTCGATGTACATCGGCTCGGTGACCTCGCCCTCGGTGAAGACGTATACGCCGCGCGGCCTTAACCGCTTCCGGCCGTGGTCCCTCCGCCGCCGGGCCGTGTCGTCCCGCCCCCTGGACCTCGCCATCAGGACCCCTCCGCCTCCGTTCCCGTCTCCCGCGTCATCAGCAGCCTGCGGCCGATCTGGCCCTCGGACACCCGTGGGACGGCTCCGAAGGCTCCAGCCAGGTACGACTTCGTGAGGTCTTCGTCGTCGGTCGGCTCCGCGTCGGTGAGCGGGTACAACTCGGTGCCGCCGCGCTCGTCCTTCTCCGTCAGCCAGACCTGGCCCGGGTCGAGCAGCCGGCCGCCGCCCGGTGCGCGCAGCAGCGAGGGGTCGTGCGAGGTGAAGACCAGTTGCGCTCCCCGCGGGTTCACCCAGGGGGCCTGGAAGAGGCGGACCACTTCGGCGGCCATGCGGGGATGGAGGCTGGCGTCCAGTTCGTCGATGAGGAGGACGGCGCCCTCGTCCAGGGCCAGCAGCAGGGGGCCGAGCAGGGCGAACCAGGACCGGGTGCCGAATGACTCGCGGCTCCAGTCCAGGGGCACGGGCTGTTCGCCGCCGCCGGTGTGGCGCAGCCGCACGGCCGGGGGCTCCCCCGGCTTCTGCTCCACGTCGAGGCCGCTGATGCCCAGGTCGGCCACGCGCAGCAGCTCTTCGGCCCGTGCCCGGAAGGCGTCGTCGAGGAGACGCTCGGCGGTGTAGGTCTCGCGCTGGGAGCGTTCGGTCTCCGGGTCGATGTCCCAGAGGTTTCCCTCGAACCACCGGTAGATGGGCGTGAGTTGCGGGTGGTTGTCGGTGGCGGCGCGGGAGAGGAGGAGCGCGTTGGGCCGTGTGGTGCGGGCCAGCCGGGCGCGGTCGTGGATGCGGTCACCGGGGAATTCGAAGGGGTTCGTGCGCGTCGCGTCGCGGTCGAGCCAGACCTGGCGCCGGCCCTTGGGGTAGGAGTGCAGCCATTCGGACTCGACGCGGAGGTCGCCCAGCTCGAAGCCGTAGGTCCAGCGGACGCCGTCCGCCATGACGAAGTCGGCTTCGTAGAAGGTGCTCTCCGCGGCCGTCTTGGCATCGAGGGCGAAGGGCTCCCGGGGGATTCCGCGGTAGGAGGTCCAGTGCGCGTAGGAGTTGAGAACGGCCTCGCGCATCTCCTTCATGGCCGTGATCACATTGGACTTGCCGGAGGCGTTGGCGCCGAAGACGCCGAGTACCGGGTAGGTCCGGAGGCTCTTCCCGTCGGAGAGCGGCAGCGTGCGGGCGGCGTCCTCCTCGTCCGCGGGCGCGACGAACGACAGCTCCTGCTCGTCGCGCAGGGACCGGAAGTTCGCCACGCGGAATCTCAGCAGCACGCCACCCTCCTCACCGCGCACAGAGTAGCGGGGTGATCACGTGTACGCCTCTCCAGTGGCAGTGGCAGGACCCGGCCGGGCCGGTTCGGGACCGGCGCGTCACACCCCTGGATCAGACGAGGCGACGGGCCGTGGCCCAGCGGGTGAGTTCGTGGCGGTTGCTGAGCTGGAGTTTGCGGAGGACCGCCGAGACGTGGGACTCGACCGTCTTGACGGAGATGAAGAGCTGCTTCGCGATCTCCTTGTAGGCATAGCCGCGCGCGATCAGGCGCAGCACCTCGCGCTCCCGCTGGGTCAGGCGGTCCAGGTCCTCGTCCACCGGCGGGGCGTCCGTGGAGGCGAAGGCGTCCAGGACGAAGCCGGCCAGGCGCGGGGAGAAGACGGCGTCGCCCTCCTTGACCCGGAAGACCGCGTTGACCAGGTCGGCGCCGGTGATGGTCTTGGTGACGTAGCCGCGGGCGCCGCCGCGGATCACGCCGATCACGTCCTCGGCCGCGTCGGAGACGGAGAGGGCGAGGAAGCGCACCGGCCGCTCCTGGTCCGCCATCAGCGGGGCGCACCGGCGCAGCACCTCGACGCCGCCGCCGCCCGGGAGGTGGACGTCCAGCAGGACGACCTCGGGCCGGGTCGCCGTGATCACCGTGACCGCCTGGTCGACGTCCGCGGCCTCGCCGACGACCTCCACCCCGGTGGTCTCCGTCTGCCCGATCTCGGCCTGGACGCCGGTGCGGAACATGCGATGGTCGTCGACCAGGACGACCCGCGCGTGGCGGTCGGCCGTCTCCGGGCCGTTGGTGGCGTCGGCGGCGTGTGGGCCGCTATTCGCAGGGGTGTCGAAGGCCCCGGCGCCACCTGCCCCGCCGGTGCCGCCCGTGTTCCGCGTTCCGTCGTTCATCGCCCGTCCGTCCCTCGTCCGTACCGCCCGGCCGCGCCCGCGGTCGTGTCGTCGTCGCCCCGGTCCCTGTACTGCCCCAGCGTAGGCGCGGGGGCGCATCGGCGGCTGAGAGCCGCCGGGTCCGCTCCGGGTGGGGACGCGTCCGTGCGGAGCCTCGCGCCCGTCATGCCGAGCGTTCCATTTCGAGTTCCACCTCGGTGCCCCCGTCCGGTGCCGAACGGAGCCTCGCCGTACCGCCGTTGCGCTGCATCCGGCCGATGATCGACTCCCGGACGCCCATCCGGTCCGCCGGTACCGCGTCCAGGTCGAAGCCCGGGCCCCGGTCCCGTACGGAGATGAACACGGTCGCCCTCTCGACCTCGGCGTAGACCTGCACCGCCCCGCCCTCGCCACCGTACTTGGCCGCGTTGACCATCGCCTCCCGCGCGGCCTGGAGCTGGGCGCCCAGCTTCTCGTCCAGCGGGCAGTCGCCGACACAGACGACCTCCACCGGGACCCCGTGGTGGTCCTCGACCTCCGCCGCCGTGGCCTTCACCGCCTCGGCGAGGGTGTCCGGCTCCGTCTCCTCGTCCTTGCCGCGGCCCTCCGGCTTGTAGAGCCAGGCCCGCAACTCCCGCTCCTGGGCGCGCGCGAGACGGGCCACCTCGCGGGAGTTGTCCGCGTTGCGCTGGATCAGCGTCAGGGTGTGCAGCACCGAGTCGTGGACGTGGGCCGCGACCTCCGCGCGCTCCTGGGCGCGGATGCGCATCAGCCGCTCCTCCGACAGGTCCTGCGTCATCCGGATCAGATACGGGCCCGCGAGCAGCGCGATGCCGACCAGCACCGCGAGCGACGCCTGCAGGACCGCGCCCAGATGCCGCGCGGAGCCCTGCATCACGACGATGGCGCTCACGCCGACGCCCACGAGCAGCACCCCGGCCGCCCCGCGCACCAACGGCAGCACCCGCGTGCGGCGGGTGACGGCGGCCCAGTGGGCGCGGCGCGCGTTGTCGGCCTGCCGCCAGACGAGGACCACGCCCGCGCCGATCAGCAGCGTCGGCCAGAGGTAGGCGTTGGCCCGGCGGCCGAGCTGCAGGTTGTCCACGAACACGGCCACGCCGACGACCATGGCGAGCAGCGCGATGATCTGCCCGCGGTCCGGCTTGCGGACGAGGAGCCGGCGCCGGCCGTCCGGACCGGTGGCGGCCTCGGTGCCCGGCCCGGTCGCCGCGCCGGCCCCGCCCCTGGCCGCCGCGGGGCCACCGCCCGCGCCGCGCGGTGCCTCCACGCCGCCGACGCCGAGCGGCACCACGAACCAGAAGGCCGCGTACAGCAGCGCGCCGAGCCCCTCCACCATGAAGAGCGCCACGAAGAAGATCCGCACCCAGGACACCGGCAGCCCGAGATGCCCGGCGAGGCCGCGCGCCACGCCGCCCAGCAGCCGGCCCTCGGCGCTCCGGTAGAGCTTGCGGACCGGTGGCTCCTCGGGGACCTCGGGTCCGGGGACGGGGGGACTGCCCGCGCGGGGAGTCCCGGCGCGGGGCGCGGCGGCGGTCATGAACCGATGGTCACACGGGAGCGGGTGCCCGGGCATCAGGGTCGGACCCTGAACGGTCCCGGGGGTCCGGGGGGTTCAGGGGGTCCGGGAGTCCCGGGTTCGTTCCGGGGGAACGAGGCCCGGGCGGCGCGGGCTCCGGTACGCGGGCTCCCCGGTGCCTCCGGAGCCCCGGAGCGCGTGTGGGCCCCGTCATCCCGGGAAGGCCGTCGGTGTGCGGGGCTCCGCGGCCGGGCCCCGCGGGCGGCCCGCCTCCGGGAAAGGTCAGGGTTCCGCCAGGGTCGTCACGGGTGCTGCCGGGGCCGCCGGGCCGTCACCATGGACGCATGACCGATCAGCAGCCCACCCCGGGCCCGGCGGCGGACGCGGCGGGAGCCGGCGGACCCACCGGCAGCACCGCCGATCCCGCCTCCGGTGTCCCGCCCGTGCTGCCCCGGCTGCGGCGCAGCCGCCGTACGAAGACGATCGCCGGAGTCTGCGGCGGCCTCGGCCGGCAGTTCGACCTGGACCCGGTGATCTTCCGGATCGTGCTCACCGTGCTCGCCATGGCCGGGGGCATCGGCCTCATCGCCTACGGCTTCGCCTGGCTGCTGATCCCGCTCGACGGGGAGGACGAGAACGAGTTGCGGCGGCTGCTCTCCGGCCGCGTCGAGGGCACGGCGCTGACCGCTCTGCTCTTCGCGCTGGTCGGCTCCGGTCTGCTGCTGTCCATGCTCAACAACGGGTCGGTGCTCTTCTTCGCCGTGCTGCTGTCGTCCGCGCTGGCCGGCGTCTGCTCCTGGTCGCTGCGGAGACGGCGGCTGGAGCGGGCGGGCGCCGCGGTGGACGCGGCGGCGGCGCAGGCCGTCGCGGACGCGCCCCCCGAGACGACGGCCCCGCCCTCCCCCGGCGGACCGTCCTGGTGGCGCGATCCGATCGTCAAGGACGGCACCACGGGCCCCCTCGCGACCGGCTATCTCTGGGGCCCGGACGACGGGCGGGACTCCGGCCCGTACGACCCGCGGGCGACGGCCGCCGGAGCGCCGTACGGCGGCCGTCGCGGCCCGTCCGGCCCGTGGACCGGCGGCTGGACGTTCCTGGCGGCGGTGCTCGCTGCCGTCACCGGCACCCTGGCGACCTGGGAGCGGGGTCCGCTGACCACCAGCCTGCAGACCGGACTCGCCGCCGCCCTTGCGGTGTTCGGGCTCGGGCTGGCGGTGTCCGCCTTCTACGGCCGCGCCGGCGGCGGCACGGTCGTCGCGGCGGTCCTGACCTGCGGGCTGCTGGTGGGCGCGGGCAGCCTCCCGGAGGGCGTCACCACCCACTGGCAGCGGAGCACGTGGCGCCCGGCCTCGGCGGCCGACGTGCGCCCGGCGTACGGACTCGGCACGGGACGGGCCGAACTCGACCTCAGCGCGCTCGACTTGGGGAAGGACGAGAAGGTCGCCACCCGCGCCAGCGTCGGCGCGGGCGAACTCTTGGTCCTCGTCCCGCCGGACGCCGTCCTGGATCTGACCCTGGACATCGGCCTCGGCGACAGCCGGCTGCCCGGCGACCCGCCGGACGACATCGACGTCGAGCCCGGCGCCCGGCGGACCGTGACCCTGCGGCCGGAGGACGGGCGCGCCCCGTCCGGCACCCTCGTCCTGGAACTCGAAGCCGGCGTGGGCCGGGTGGAGGTGGAACGTGCCGCCCCGTGAGCACGGCGGCCGCGGCCGTCACGCGTTCGAACCGGCGAAGCTCGTCGCCGGACTGGTCCTGCTCGCCGCGGGCGTCGTGGCCCTGCTGGCCTCGGCCGGCGCCGTGGAGCCCGGGCCGGGCCCGCGGCTGCTGCCCGCCGTCCTCCTCGGCCTGTGCGCCGCGGGGGTCGTGGGGGCGGTCTCCTACGGCGTCCGCCGTCGGCGCGCGAGGCACCGGACGCGCCGAGGGCTCCCGGGCGGCGGGGAACCGCCGGGCGCCCAGGGGTGACGCGCGCGGCCGGGCGCCCGTGTCAGCCGTAGAGCTGCTGTCCGTGGCGGGCGCGGCGCTTGGTCAGGACCGAGTCGAGCGACAGATACGGGGCGCCCGCCAGCACCAGCGGCAGCCAGGCCATCAGATAGGCCAGGTCGTTGCCGTAGTAGTAGGGGTCGGACGGCCAGCTGACCGTCAGCCACAGGCTCAGCGAGATCAGGGCGCCGCCGAACGCCGCGAGCCGGGCGAGGAGCCCGAACAGCGTGCCGAGGCCGACCGCGATCTCGCCGCCCGCGATGGCGTAGCCCATGAGCGAGGGGTCGCGGAGACCGAGGTCCACCAGGGCCGGGATCGCGGAGTTGTCCCGCACGGAGTTCATGAGCCGGCCGATCGACCCCGCTCCGGAGTCGGCGATGAAGGCAGAATCGGTGAGCTTGTCGATGCCCGCGTAGACGAAGGTGACGCCGAGGAAGATACGCAGCGGGAGCAGGGCGTAGCGGGCAGCGGTGGCCCGTGCTCCCGCCGGCTCCGGCGTGTGTGCCCGGTGGAGCCCGTGCGCCATGAGGTCCGCCTCTCGATCGCTGCCGGGGGCAGAATTCTCTCCGATCCGGACCGATTACGGGAGACGAGGTACATCAACAATCAAATAAATTGAGCAGATCCAATCATCTTCGAGCAGGCCATCTCCGGACACGGGCCCCGGCGGCGGGCCGAACAAGGACGGACCGCTCAGGGGCGGGCGGCCCCGGTCAGGTCGATGTCGATCGTGAACGGAACGGACAGCTTCAGCCGGTTGTGGTGGATGCCGGTCGCCACATAGGCGCCGGTGGCGGGGTCGCGCTCGTAGACGTAGACGACTGGGCGGCCGTTGTCGCTCTCCACCCGCCAGAAGTGCGGGATGCCGGCCTTGGCGTACTTCTGCGGCTTGGTCTCCAGGTCCCGCGCCTTGGAGTCGTCGGAGACGACCTCGACGGCGAGGATCACGTCCTGCGGACGGTAAGCCGTCTGGTCCGGCCCCGTGTCGGCGTCCGCGCGCGCGACCATCACATCGGGCTCCGGCCGCTGCCGGTCGTCCAGGACGATGGTCATCTCCCTGAGGACCTCCATGTCCTCGGGCACGGTGCGCAGCAGGCTGTGCTCCAGCAGACGCAGGGTCCGCGTGTGGAAAACCGTCTGCGGGCTGCGGAAGACAAGGCTTCCGTCGATCAACTCCGTGTGCGGAGGCAGGCCGGGGAGCCGGTCCAGGTGGTCGGCTGTGTAGCCACCGGGTGGCGGCTGCGGCCAGGTGTGCCGCCACTGTGGTTCGGCACCGGTCCGTGACGCTCCCATGGGACCCATCGTTGCCGACCTGAACAGCCCACCCGTCGCAAACCCCGACGCCGCCACTCATCCGTGTGAGCGGCGGCGCCGGGGTTGACGTGCGACGGAGGCAGGAGCGGGACCCGGAGGGGTCACTCCCACTCGATGGTGCCCGGCGGCTTGCTGGTCACGTCGAGGACCACGCGGTTGACCTCGTCGACCTCGTTGGTGATCCGCGTGGAGATCCGCGCGAGCACGTCGTACGGCAGCCGGGTCCAGTCCGCCGTCATGGCGTCCTCCGAGGAGACCGGGCGGAGTACGACCGGGTGCCCGTACGTCCGGCCGTCGCCCTGGACGCCGACCGAGCGGACGTCCGCCAGCAGCACGACCGGGCACTGCCAGATCTCGCGGTCCAGGCCGGCGGCGGTCAGCTCCTGGCGGGCGATGGCGTCGGCCTCGCGGAGCAGGTCCAGCCGCTCCTTGGTGATGTCGCCGACGATGCGGATGGCGAGGCCCGGCCCCGGGAAGGGCTGGCGCTGGACGATCTCCTCGGGGAGGCCCAGCTCCTGGCCGACCATCCGGACCTCGTCCTTGAAGAGCCGGCGCAGCGGCTCCACGAGCTGGAACTGCAGGTCCTCGGGGAGCCCGCCCACGTTGTGGTGGGACTTGATGTTGGCGGTGCCGGTGCCGCCGCCGGACTCGACGACGTCCGGGTAGAGGGTGCCCTGCACCAGGAACTCCACGGACTCGCCGTGTTCCCCCGCCTCGGCGACGATCTCGGACGCGGCCTGCTCGAAGACCCGGATGAACTCCCGGCCGATGATCTTCCGCTTCTGCTCGGGGTCGGAGACCCCGGCCAGCGCCGTGAGGAAGCGCTCCTCGGCGTCGACGACCTTGAGCTTGACGCCGGTCGCCGCCACGAAGTCCTTCTCGACCTGCTCGGACTCGCCCTTGCGCATCAGTCCGTGGTCGACGTAGACGCAGGTGAGCCTGTCCCCGATGGCCTTCTGCACCAGGGCCGCGGCGACCGCGGAGTCCACGCCGCCGGAGAGGCCGCAGATGGCGCGCTTGTCACCGATGCGCTCGCGGATGGCGGCGACGGACTCGTCGACGACGTTCGCCATCGTCCAGTCCGGGCTGAGGCCGGCGCCCCGGTAGAGGAAGTGCTCCAGGACGAGCTGGCCGTGGGTGGAGTGCATCACCTCGGGGTGGTGCTGCACGCCGTAGAGCTTCTTCTCGTCGCTCTCGAAGGCGGCGACGGGGGTGCCCGGCGTGGAGGCGGTGACGGTGAAGCCCTCGGGGGCCTCCGCGACCGAGTCGCCGTGCGACATCCACACCGACTGCTCGGCGGGGGTGCCCTCGAAGAGGGTGGAGCCGGGGCGGGAGACGGTCAGGTCCGTGCCGCCGTACTCACGGGTGCCGGTGCGGGCCACCGTGCCGCCGAGCGCCTTGGCCATGGCCTGGAAGCCGTAGCAGATGCCGAAGACGGGGACGCCGGCCTCGAACAGCTCGGGGCCGACGTGCGGGGCGTCCTCGGCGTAGACCGAGGAGGGTCCGCCGGAGAGGATGATCGCCTTGGGGTTGCGGGCGAGGATCTCGGACACCGGCGTGGTGTGCGGGACGATCTCGCTGTAGACCCGGGCCTCGCGGACGCGGCGGGCGATGAGCTGGGCGTACTGCGCACCGAAATCGACGACGAGGACCGTGTCCGGGGAGTGGTCGGCGTCGGGAGCGGAAGCGGGGGTCGCTGAGGGCACTGCGGCGGCCTTCCGGCGTGGACGGTGGAGCTGGCTGGATCCCGATTCTAACGGGGCGGGGCACCGCCCCCGTCCGTCTCAGCATCCGGCCCGCCCTGGCACCGCCCGTCCCGGCCGGGTCATACTGGCCGCATGTTCGCGCAGCTCACCTTCCGCTTTACCTATGGCACCGGCCCGTCCGGCTGCCATGGTCGCGCTGCGTGAACCACTGACACGCGACTTTCCAGGCGCCCCGGGCCGGTCAAGGCCCGGGGCGCTTCGCGTTCGGTCCGGGCGGCGGCGGTACCGGGGCCCAACGGCCCCGAGGAGACACGGACATGAACACGGACACGAACACCGGCACGAACACCGGCACGGGCACGGGCACGGCTGCGGGCACGGGTACGGGCACGGCTGCGGGCACGGGTACGGGCGGCGTCCCCGCGCCGGCCGCGCGGGTGCCCGGCCAGGCCGCGCCGGACACGGGCGCCCGAACCGACGAGGCCGCGGCCCTCATCGCCGGGGCCCGCGAGCGGATCGACGATCTGGACGCCCGGATCATCGGCCTGGTGCGCGAACGGATGGCCGTCTCGGCCACCATCCAGGAGGCCCGGATCACCTCCGGCGGCCGCCGGGTGAACCTCTCCCGCGAGATGGAGGTCCTCCACCACTACCGCGACCAGCTCGGCAAGCCGGGCACGGCGCTGGCGATGACCATCCTGGAGCTCTGCCGCGGGCGGGTCTGACGCGCGCGCGGTCCCGTCCGCCCGCGGGCGCCGCACATCACGTGGCGGTCGTCCGGCCGCACGGACTCATCCGGCGGGAGCACCCAGCCGTCGTGTCCGGGGACCGGTCATGGCTTCGCCCGGGCGGCCGACGGCGCGCGGGCGCGAACCCGGCCCGGGCGTCGTCCCGGGTTGCCGGGAAGGCCGTGACCGTTCCCACGGTCCCTCGTTGAGCCCGTTGTCCGTGCCGACCGGGCGGCCCGATCCAGAGGGCGTTGCGTCGCGGTTTCCGCCCAGCCCCCTCGGGGCGCCGGGTGCGGCAGGGACGGATCTCACTGAAGCGTGTGGCGTGCCGATTGGCTTGGGGACAAGCGGTGCACGTCGTGGGACCGCGCTTCAGTGCGTGACCGGACAGCAGGGGACAGCAGCCCGGTCACTGCCGAAGCGGTCGGCTCCGGGGACGCCCGGAGCCGGCCGTGTCCGGTCCACCCCGACTTTCCTCCGCGGGCAGGCGTTCCCCCGGCGCCCGCCCCCTCCCGGCCCGCGCACCCCTGACGCGCGGGCCGGCCGCCGAAGGGCCTCACGGCCGCCCCGCACCTCCCGCCCCGTGAGGCCCTTCGGCATATGCCTGTGACGCGAGTCACTCCGTGCTGCGCCGGTCCGGATACAACCATTGGCGATCTTTACCGGTCACTTATGACGATCGCTCCGCCATAACGCGCCCCACCGCGACGGCAGGGCCCCATTTTCTTTCTTTCCGGTGCCGCGTTGTCACGGCACCGCTGACCGAAGAGGTCTGCATGAGAATTCGCCGCGTTCTGGCGACCGCTGCCGCGACGGCTGTCATCGCCCCGGCAGCGCTGATGGCGGCTCCGGCCGCGTACGCGAACGAGAACGAGACCACGGTCACCGCCGCGGACAGCCCGTCTCCCGGGAGCACCGAGACGGCCGGCTCCACGTCCGGCGACGAGTCGGGGGACACCGCGCAGGAGCCCGGGGACGACCAGCCCCCCGCCGGGGACGACCAGCCCGCGGACGAGAACACCGAAGGGGAGGACACCGGATCCGACGTGCCCCCCGCCGAGGGTGAGAACGGCGATGGAGCCGGCGACGGGGCCGGGGACGAGGCCGCGGGTGAGGACGAGGAGTCCTCCGGCGAGGAGGACAAGCCGGCCGAGCCGGGCGAGGACCCCGCCACCGAGCCGGGCGAGGGCGAGGAAGAAGAGTTCGAGCCCCCGCTGTTCTGCGAAGAGGTCGACGAGAACTACACCCAGGCGGTCACGGCCGAGCTGGGCGGGCTGCCGGGCAAGATCGAGGCCGGCAGCGGCTGGCACGGCTTCAAGCTGACCGTCACCAACACCTCGGAGAAGGACCTCAAGGAGGTCGCCTTCTACGCCGAGGTGGAGAACTACGAAATGGACGAGGACAAGTACCTCAGCCGCTTCGTGCAGCTCCAGTTCCGGGTGCCGGGCACGAACGAGTGGGTGGCGATCGGCGACAAGGAGTGGGCCGGGGCCTACTTCTGGGGTGTCGAGGAGATGAAGGCGAAGGACTACGTCGCCATCGACCTCCGCGTCAACATCAACAAGAACGCTCCGGCCGGTGACGGCTACACCTTCGGTTCCGGTGCCTTCCTCGACAACGTCGAGGGCCAGGACTGCATCGCCGAGGGCTGGGACGACTACGAGTTCACCGTCGTCAAGCCGGGCACGAGCGTTCCGGACCCGGGGGAGGCCAAGCCGAAGCCCGGCAACGAGGCCAAGCCGGGCGCCGGTACGGGCCCGAAGCCGCAGGGCGGTGTCGAGAAGCAGCCGGTGACCGGCAACCTCGCCGAGACCGGTTCGTCCTCCATGCTGCCGGTGATCGCCATGATCGGTGGCGTCGCCATGGTGGCCGGCGCGGGTGCGATCTTCGTCGTCCGCCGCCGCCGGACCGAGGACATGGGCGCCGCCGCGTAAGGCTCCGCGCTCCCAGGGCAGACAAACGGCACGGCCGGAACACGGCACGGCCGCGACACGACGAGAAGGGCCGCACCCCGGGGTGCGGCCCTTCCTCGTGTCCCCGGCGGCGTTTCGAGCGGCGGCGGGCCCGGGCGGTTACGCCTCGGCCGGGCGGCCGTTCGGTGACGGCTCCGGCGCCGTCGCGGCCCCGTCGGCCGCCGGAGCCACCGGCTCGGCCGGTGCGGCAGGCGCGGCGGGCTCGGCGGGGACCGCCTCCTCCGTCCGCGGCTCCGGCACCTTCGCCTTCGGCGGCACGGACGGCACCGGCAGCATCACCGGCAGCCGCAGTTCCGCGAAGGCGCCCTCCGGGACGGCCGGGGAGCGCGGCTCGACGGCGGGCAGCCGTACGTACTCCTCGCCCTGGGCCGGGCGGGAGTCGGCGTCACCCTTGTTCGGCCAGAGGGACATGGCGCGTTCGGCCTGCGCCGTGATCGTCAGCGACGGGTTGACGCCCAGGTTCGCCGAGACCGCGGCGCCGTCCACGACGTGGATGCCGGGGTGGCCGTAGAGCCGGTGGTACGGGTCGATGACGCCGTGGTCCGCGTCCTCGCCGATCGGGCAGCCGCCGAGGAAGTGGGCGGTGAGGGGAGTCCCCATCACCTCGCCGATGTTGGTGCCGGCGAAGCCGTTGATGTCCTCGGCGATGTGCCGGGCGGCCTCGGCGCCCTCCGGCAGGAAGACCGGGTTGGGCGCGCCGTGGCCCTGGCGGGCGGTGAGCAGGCCCTTGCCCGGGCCCTTCGGCTTGCGGTACGTCGTCAGGGAGTTGTCCAGGGACTGCATGACGAGGCCGATGATGGTCCGCTCGGACCAGCGGTAGTTGGAGAGCGAGCGGAGCAGCAGCACGGGGTGGCGCAGGCAGTGCAGCGCGTGCGCGAGGGCGGTCGGCAGCCCGGAGCCGTGCGGCACCTGGAGGGTGGTCATCAGGCCCATCGCGTTGGAGCCCTTGCCGTAGCGGACGGGCTCGATGTGGGTGTTCTCGTCCGGGTGGATCGAGGAGGTGATCGCGACGCCCTTGGTGAAGTCCGGGTCCTGGCCGTACTTCTTGCGGTAGCGGGCCGGTGAGGTCATGGAGCCGACGAGGGCCTCGGAGTTGGTGCGGGTGAGCGCGCCGAGGCGGTCCGAGACGCGCGGCAGCAGGCCCTGGTCGCGCATGGTGTGCAGCAGGGTCTGGGTGCCGTAGGTGCCGGCGGCGATGACGACCTGCCGGGCGCGGAGCACCTTCGGCTTCTTCCGGAGCCGGCGGCGCTTGTTCGTCGGGACGGTGGAGACCGCGTAACCGCCCTCCCCGTCCTCCGTGACGGCGGTGACCGAGGTCATCGGGTGGACGACGGCGCCGGCCTTCTCGGCGAGGAAGAGGTAGTTCTCGTTGAGGGTGTTCTTGGCGCCGTGGCGGCAGCCCGTCATGCACTCGCCGCACTCGGTGCACGCCTTGCGGTCGGGCCCGGCGCCGCCGAAGTACGGATCGGGGACCTCGGCGCCCGGCTCGGCCAGGGTCTTGCCGTCCGCGTCCTTGCCGTCGCCGAAGAAGACGCCGACCGGCGCGAGATGGAAGGTGTCGCCCACGCCCATCCTCTCGGCCGCGGCCTTGAGATGGACGTCGGAGGGGGTGGTGGTCGGGTTGAGGCGGACGCCGAGCATGCGCTGGGCCTGCTCGTAGTAGGGCCTCAGCTCCTCCTGCCAGTCGGTGATGTGGCCCCACTGGCGGTCCTCGAAGAACGGACGCGGCGGTACGTAGAGGGTGTTGGCGTAGTTGAGCGAGCCGCCGCCGACCCCGGCGCCGGCCAGGATCATCACGTTGTTGAGGAGATGGATGCGCTGGAGGCCGTAGAGGCCGAGCGCGGGGGCCCACAGGAAGTTCTTGAGGTCCCAGGAGGTCTTGGGGAGGCTGTCGCGGGTGAAGCGGCGGCCGGCTTCCAGGACGCCGACGCGGTAGCCCTTCTCGGTCAGCCGCAGGGCGGATACGGATCCGCCGAAGCCGGAGCCCACGACGATCACGTCGTAGTCGTACTTGCCTTCGGCCACGGTGTCGGCCCTCCCATGCTGTGAGGTTCTGTTCCGGCCGCGCCCGGGTGCCGTCGCGGGGCGGGTGCGGTGCGGTGTGGGGTCGTGCGGCCGGCGGCGCCGGTCCGCGGGGCGGGCGCGGTGCCGGCGGTGCCGGGGTCGGGGGACGGGGGTGGGGGGTGGGGGGTCGCGGGCGGCCGGGGCGTGCGCGGTGCGGGCTCGCGGGCGGCCCCGACCGGTGGTCAGCGGAGCCGGAACGCCTTCATGGCGCGCAGGCTCACCGACATCAGCGCCGCGTACTTCTCGTCCGTCAGTCCGAAGGAAGGGGCGAGCGGCATCAGCCGCTGGTGGGCGACGGTCTGCGCCTCGGTGTACTTGAGGATGCCCTCGGAGCCGTGCCGGCGGCCGAGCCCGGAGTCGCCCATGCCGCCCATCGGCGCCTGGACGCTGCCGTAGCCGGCGGCGTAGCCCTCGTTGACGTTGACGGTGCCGGTGCGCAGCCGGGCGGCGACGGCGCGGCCGCGGCGGCCGTCCTTGGTCCAGACGCTGGAGTTGAGGCCGTAGGTGGTGGCGTTGGCGCGCTCGATCGCCTCGTCCTCGTCGGTGAAGCGGTAGACGGAGACGACGGGGCCGAAGGTCTCCTCGGAGCAGACGGCCATCGGGTCGGCGACGCCGTCCAGGATGGTCGGCTCGTAGAACAGCGGGCCGACGTCGGGGCGGGCGCGGCCGCCGGCGACGACCTTGGCGCCGCGTGCCACGGCGTCGTCCACGTGGCGGCTGACCGTCTCCAGCTGACGGTCGGAGACGAGGGAGCCCATGTCGGCGCCGTAGGCGAGGGCGGTGCCGAGCTTCATGGCTTTCGTGCGGGCGGCGAAGCGCTCCAGGAAGTCGTCGGCGACCGACTCGTGGACGAAGAGGCGCTCGATGGAGATGCAGAGCTGGCCGCTGGAGGAGAAGCAGGCGCGGACGGCTCCCTCGGCGGCCTTGTCCAGATCGGCGTCGCGGAGCACCAGCATGGCGTTCTTGCCGCCCAGTTCGAGCGAGCAGCCGACGAGCCGGGCGGCCGCGCTCTGGGCGACGGTGCGGCCGGTGCGGGTGGAGCCGGTGAAGGAGACGTAGTCGGCGTGCTCGACGACGGCCGGGCCGACCACGGGGCCCTCGCCGATGACGACCTGCCACAGCTGCTCGGGCAGTCCGGCCTCGATCAGCTGCCGCCGGGCCCACAGCGCGGTGAGCGCGGTCTCGGTGTCCGGCTTCATCACGACGGCGTTGCCGGCGGCGAAGGCGGGCAGCGCGTCGCCGACGGAGAGCTCCAGCGGGTAGTTCCACGGGGCGATCTGGCCGACGACGCCGCGCGGCTGGCGCAGCTCGGTGACCTTGGTCAGGACGGGGACGGCGCCGGTGTGCCGCTTGGGCCGCAGGTACGCCGGGCCGCGGCGGCCGTAGTGGCGGGCGGCCATGGCCACGGCCTGCACCTCCTCGTGGGCGTGCATCCGGGCCTTGCCGGTCTCCAGCTGGATGAGGTCGAGAACCTCGTCCTGCCGGGCCAGCACCAGGTCGTGGAAGCGGAGCAGCACTGCGGCCCGCTTCCGCGCGGGGACGGCGGCCCAGGCCCGCTGGGCCTCGCGGGCCCGCTCGAACGCGGAGGCCACGTCCTCGGGGGTGGACTCGGGCAGCTCGGCCAGCCGCTCGCCGGTGAACGGCGTGTGGTTGGCGGTCCGGCCGGAGCCGGTGAGGCCGTCGGTGAGCCGGGCGACGAGTTCGGGGGTCACCACCTCGGCGGCGGTGCGGGTGCCCGCCGGGGCGGTGAAGACCGGGTTGCCGCCGGTCACGTCCGCCGGGGCGGCCGGGACCGGGGTGCCTCCGGTCGTGGCGGGTGCTGCGGTGTCCTGCGGGGTGGCCTGCGTCTCCGTCATGCGGGTGAGGGTATGCCGGTGCGCCTCGTTTGTGTACCCGGCAGTAACACCGATTTCACCGCGGTGGAACGAAAAGATGAGATCGCGCCAGTGATTACTGGCAAATAGGTCCTGGTCAGGGAGTTCTCATGGCCGACCGGTGAGGGAAGTGTGCCCGGGAAAGATCTTGGCGGTGGCCCGGTGCCCGATGGGGACGCCGGGCCACCGCCCTCGCGCTGTCGCTTTCGCCGCCGGCTGCCGCTGCCGCTGCCGCTGCCGCGCTCAGAGTTCCTGGATCTCCAGGTGGCGCACGATCTCGTCGAAGAGCTTCTCGCCCTCCGGGCGCGCGTGCCCCTCGGCGGGCATCCGCACCCGGAGCCGCCAGACGACCTTGTCCGCGTTGACGTAGACGTGCTCCCGGAAGTGCCGGGTGATGTCGTCCTCCCGCGCGCCGTAGTCCCGGAAGGTGGTGAAGACCTGCACCGCCTTCCGCTCCTGCTGGGAGGCCTGGCGCGTGGTGCTGCGGGCTTCCTGCACGGAGTTCTCGGCCCCGGACCCGTAGTACGTCACCAGCTCCTCGGCCGCCTTCTCCGCCGAGTCCGCGTTCGGGGTGTCGCCCGGCTCCCCGGTGTCCTGGTCCCGCCACAGCTCGACGGTGTAGACGCCGCTGGGGTCGGCGAAGGTGACGTACCCCTCCTCGGAGTCGGTGCGCTCGTAGTCGGGCGGCAGGAACAGGGAGGCCTTGACGATCTCGCCCTCCTCCCGGACCCGCCAGTCCTCCGGAGGCCCGTCGGCGGCGAAGGGATTGGCGATGACGAGCACCAGGGCGAGCACCGCCGCCAGCAGTCCGCCGCCCAGGCCGGCCCGGCCGCGGGTGGTGCGGAGCAGGCCGCGCGGTCCGCCGGGGCCGCCCGTCGTCATGGCGCGGGTCTGCGGCAGGGCTGGCGGCTGCGGCGGGCGGGCGACGCTCTCCAGGGTCTGCCGGATCTCGGCCGGCGCGGGGCGCGCCGCCGGGTCCTTCCGCAGCAACTGCATGACGAGGTGGCCGAGCGCGCCCGCCCCGCGCGCCGGCGCGGGCGGCTCGGCGGAGAGCACGGCCTGCAGCGTCGCGGGGGTGTTGGAACGCCGGTACGGGGACATGCCCTCCACCGCCGCGTACAGCAGCACGCCAAGCGACCAGAGGTCGGACTCCGGCCCGGGGAGCTGCCCGAGCACCCGTTCGGGCGCGATGTACTCCGGGGAGCCGAGGAACGCGCCGGTCTCGGTGAGCCGCTGCTCCCCCTCGACCTGCGCGATGCCGAAGTCGGTGAGCACCACCCGGTCGTGCCTCCCCAGCAGGACGTTGTCCGGCTTGACGTCCCGGTGCAGCACCCCCGCCTCGTGCGCGGCGGTCAGCGCGCCGAGCACGGCCAGGCCGATCCGGGCCGCCTCGCGCGGGTCCAGGGTGCCCTCGCCGAGCCGGTCCCCGAGCGACTGGCCGCGGACCAGCTCCATGACGATCCAGGGGCGGCCGTCCTCCACCACGACGTCGTGCACGGTGACGACGGACGGGTGGTCGATGGCGGCCGCGGAGCGGGCCTCGCGCCGCATCCGCTGGTAGACGGTCTGCCGCTCCTGCTCGCTCAACTGGTCGGGAACCCGGGGCTCCTTGACCGCCACATCACGGTCGACCACCTCGTCCCGGGCCCGCCAGACGGTGCCCATGCCGCCGTGGCCGAGCCGGGACAGGAGGCGGTAGCGGCCGCCGATCGTCCGGCCGGGCGCGGGGCCTGCGGTGCCCGCACCGGCTCCGTGCGCAGCCCGGGGCGGCGGGGTGGCGACCACCTCGGTGGGCACGGGCGCCGGGGTTCCGGGTTCCGGGTGCGGGGCCCCGGACGCGGGGGCCGGGGCCCCCGGCGCCGGGTGCGGCGCGAGTGGATGGCGGGGCGCGGGCGCCTGCCGGGCTGCGGGTTCCTGCGCGGACGCCTGGTGGGGCGCGGATGCCTGCGCGGGCTCCTGCGCGGGCTCCTGCCCGGGCTCCTGCTGAGGCGCGGCGCCGGGGCGCGGCGTCCCGGGCGCCCCGTCCTGCCCGGGCGCGGGGGCACCGGCGGGACCGGCGGCGGGCGCGCCCGGAGGCGGGATCAGATAGCTGGTGGGCTCGTCGGCCCGTCCCCCGTCGTTCTTCATGTCCCCATCATGGCCGCCCTCCGGCGCCCGGTTCCAGTCGGGCCACCGGGGCGGTGCAGCACCGTGACACAGCGGACGCCGGGACGGGCGAACCGGCACGGCCCGGAGGAACGGCCCGCGCGGCCGCGGCCCGCGGGCACCCGGCGCGCGGCGGCGCGGCAGCCGCCACACGGGAGCCGGCCCGCGGCCTCCGGCACCCGGCACGGCCTGCCCGGCTACCAGGGTGCGCGCGGGTGTTCGCGTTCGCGGCCCGCCGCCGCCTCCTCGTCCGCCCGCAGGCGCTCCGGCGCCCCGTCGCCGTCCACCGCCGCCGGGCCGGGACCGGCCCCGGCCGGGAGCCGGCCGGCGAGCGGCGGGACGGACGTCTCCGGAAGGGACCGCTCAGAGGCCGGAGCCGACCGGGACGCGGCCTCTGCCGCGAGCCGGCCGCCGACCGGGACCGGCCCGGTCCCGTCGGACGCCCCTGGCGCCCGGGACGCCTCGGACAGCCCGGACACCCCGGATACCCCGGACAGGCGGCTCGGCGCGGAGGGCGCGGCGGAGGGGGAGGCGGAAGCGGAGGCCGAGGGACCGCGTCCCGGTCTCCGTCCGAACCCGGACGGGCCCGCCGTCGGGCGGCCGGAAGCGGACGGTCCGGAAGCCGACGGCCCGCTGCCGGACGGCCCGGGCGACGGGGAGGTGCGGGACGCGCTGGGCGTCGCCGTCGGGCGCGCGGGCCCGCCGCTGCCGCCGCCGTCCCCTTCACCGTCGCCGTCGCCGTCGCCGTCCGCCGTCCCGTCCGGGCGCGAGGTCGAGGTCGGCCGTTCGTCCAGCGGGGTCTCGCCGTTCACCAGCATCGCCAACGCGGCCACGCCCGTGCCGCCGGCCGCCGCGACCATCAGGGCCGCCGCCAGCGCCGTGCGCCCCCGGTGCCTGCTCCCGCGCGGTGGCAGCAGCGGACCGAGCGGCGGCCCGCCGGGGTGGCCGTCCCCCGGGCGGACGCCGTCCGGCGGCGGCCCCGCGTAGCCGGCCCGCGCGGCGGCTTCCGCACCGGCACCGCCGCCCGCCCCGGCACGTCGTCCCCCCTCCGCCCGTGCGAACCGCGGCACCTCCGGCATCCGGCCGGTGCGCAGATACTCCGTCAGCAGCGCCTCGGCCTCGGCCGCGACCATCCGGCGCGCCGGATCGCGCTCCAGCAGCCCGAGGACGGCGGGGAGCAGCGGGCCGGCGGCCTCCGGCGGCCGGATGTCGCCCGCCATGACGGCGTGCAGCACTCCGCCCAGCGAGTCCTGGTGGAACGGGGTGCGGCCGCTGAGCGCCTCGCACAACAGCACGCCCAGCGACCACAGGTCGGACTCCGGGCCCGCCCCGGTGCCCGCCATCCGCTCGGGGGCCGTGTACTCCGGGGAGCCGACGAAGGTGCCGCTCTCGGTGATCGTCGTGCCGCCGTCCATCCGCGCGACGCCGAAGTCCGTCAGCACCACCCGCCCCGCCGCGGCCTCCAGCACGACGTTGGCGGGTTTGAGGTCCCGGTGCAGCACACCGTGCCGGTGCGCCTCGCGGAGCGCGCCCAGCAGGGCGATCCCGATCCGGGCGGCCTCGCGCGGCGGTACGGGGCCCTCGGCGGCGATCCGGTCGGCGAGTGACTGACCGACAATCAACTCCATGACGATCCATGGCCGTTCGTCCTCCTCCACCACGTCGTGCACGACGACCACACTGGGATGCCGCAGTTGCGCGAGCGTACGGGCCTCGCGCAGCGTGCGCTCCCGCTGCGACCGCGCGTCGCTCTCCGGGAGCCCCTCGCCGACGTGGACCTCCTTCACGGCGACGTGCCGCCTGAGCAGTTCATCGGTGGCGCGCCACACGGTCCCCATGCCGCCCCGGCCGAGCCGGAAGTCCAGGCGGTAGCGGCCGGCGATGAGTGGGCTCTCCGCCCCGAAGCTCCCCATGACGCCCATGGTGCCCCAGGTTTTCGGGCGATCCGAGGGTGTTCGCCCGCCGGTTCCGTTTAAACTTCCCGGCCGGGAACGTCTTTCGGCCAGACCTCGGCACTGCCGGACTGCGCCCCGCGCCGCCCGGCCGGGGCCCGCCGCCCGGCCCGGCCGTTCAGTCCGTGGGGCGGTAGGTGGCGGTCGCCTGCTCGAAGAAGCGGGCCACTTCCTGTTTGTCCGCGATCGGTCCGGAGACCAGGACGAGGTGGTAGCGGCCGTCGATGATCATCGCCAGATTGCGGGTGTGAATCTGCCGGTCGGCGTCGTCCCGCCAGTTGAAGACCCCCTCGGCCATGGAGGTCTGCCCGACCTCGATCCGCCGCAGCCCGGAGGCCGAGGACCACTGCGACTCCCGGAACGGGGCCAACTCCCGTTCGGCATCCTGCTGATAGGCCATCGGGTCGCTGCCGAACTCCTCCACGGTGTCCCGCCCCGGAACGACGGTCAGCTCGAAGTCGCCTTTTCCGTAGCGGACCTGGCCGAGGGCATTGCCACCACGCCGCTCCCAGCTCTCGTGCACGGCGATCCGGAAGCCCTCCGGGTCGGTGCGGAGTTCGAAGCCCTTGGCGAGACCGGCACTGTCGCCCGAGCCGTCCTGCTCTTTCTCGCTCTCCTTCTCGTTCTCCTTGTCGCTTCCGTTTCCGCCCTGCTCGCCGTCACCGTCGCCCGCGGTGTCCCGCTCCCCCTCACCGGGGGAGGCGTCGGCGGAGGGGGCCGCGCTCGGGGCTCCGGCCGTGCCGGCGCGGCCGGTGGAGCCGCCCGCCGTGTCCCCGGCGCGGGGCATGAAGAGCATCGCGTAGGCGACGGCACCGGCCAGCGCCAGCAGGATCAGCAGAAGCAGCAGCCGTCCCAGACGGCGCGGACCGTGCCGGTGCTCCTTCGCCCGCTTGTGCCGGCCGTGCACCACGGCCCCGCCGCCGCGGCGCCGGCGCACCAGTTCGCCCCGGCGGCGTATCACCGGCAGCCGCCGCGGGTCGGCGTCCGCACCGGGGCCCAGGGAGGGGACGGTGACCGTGCGCGCGCCGACATCCGGCTCCGGGGCCGTACGGATGAGCGACCGCAGCCAGCCGCGCAGCTCCTCGAACTCCGGGCGCTCGGTGGGGTCCTGGCGCAGCAGCGACTCGACGACGGGACGCAGCGCGCCGCACTCCTCGGCGAACGCGGGCGCCTCGGTGCAGACGAGCTGCACCAGCTCGGCCGCGTTCTCCTCGGGGTAGGGCGCGTGTCCCTGCACCGCGCGGAAGAGCAGCGCGCCGACGGCCCACAGGTCGGTTGCGGGGCCGATGGGCGGTGCGAGCTGCCAGTTGGCGTGCACGGGACCGGCCTGTTCGGGCGCCCAGCGCTCGGTGACGGCGCCGACGACGAGGATGCGGGCCTGGCGGGCCCGCTCGGCGGCCAGCGGGGTGCCGGGGCCGCGCTGGTACCGGCCGGCCGCCGGGCCGTCCCCGGGCGTCTCGTCCCAGCCTCCGGTGGACGGGGCGGCGTACCGGTCGGCACGGGGCGGGGCGCCGTCACGGCCGGCGGACGGGGTGCGGCCGGCGGACGGGGTGCGGCCGGCAGACTGCTGCCCGGGCACGGCGGGCCGGTGCTCGCCCGCGGGGCCACCGGCCGGTGCCGTACCGCCGGGCCGTTCGCCGCTCTCCCGGCGGACCGGCTCGACAGCCCCGGGACGCCGGACCTGTGCGACGGCACCGGTGTGATGCGGCGGCCGGCCGGCGGCGCCGTACGCAGGCGGGCCCTGCGGAGGCCCGGCTTCCCGGTCGTACGGTCCCGGTGAGCCGTACCCACCGGGCGAGCGGCCGGGGCCGTGGCCGCCGGAGCGGTCATCCGGCTCCGTGGCGCCGGACCGCCGGTCGGCGTCGGTGCCGCTTGCGGCCCCCGTGCGCCGGGCGGGCTCGTCGTCCGGCCGCCAGGGCGTCTCCACCGCACCGGACCGGCCCGACTGCTCGCCGGAGTACGGCTGTTGGGGCCCTCCGGGGCGTCCGGACTCCCGGGACGGCTCCAGTTCCCCGGACCGCCCCGGATACCGGGGTTGTTCCGCGCGACGGCCTGTTCCTGGGGGAAGCTCGGGGCCGCCGATGGGCCGGTCGGCGGGCGGCAGGGAGGCCGGCGTCCGGCCCGGGCGGTCCGTGCCCCCGGCCTCGCGGTCCGGCTCGCCGCCGTCACCGGAGGGGCGTCCGGCCGGGTCCGGGCGTCCGCCCCCGCCCTGCTTCCCGCCGCCGGGAGAGCCGGGAGAGCCGGGGGGCATGCCCGGTCGGCCGGGCCGCCCCGTACTGCCGTGCCAGCTCGACTCCGCCGGCACCGGGGCCTCGGGCAGTCCGCCCCAGCGCGGCGCGGAGGGGCCGGCGGGCCCCGGGGCGGATTCCGCACCCGGCCAACGGGGTTCAGCGGAACCGGAGTCGTCGGCTCCGGGCGCGGTGGAGCCGGGCACAAGACCACCCGGCACGGCGGGACCGGATACGGCGGAGCCCGGCACCGCAGGACCGGGCGCGGCACCGCCCGGCACGGAAGGACCGAGGGCTGCGGGGCCCGGCGCGGAAAAACCCGGCACCGCGGGACCGGGCACGGTGCCGCCCGGCGCGGAAGAACCGGATGCGGTGCCGCCGGGCAGAGCCGGGCCGAGGGCGGGGCCGGGCACGGCGGGCCCCAGGAGGCGGCCCGGAAGCGCGGGCCCCGGAAGACCCGGTGCCGTGCCGTTCCCCTCCCCGGTACGGGGCCCGCCGGGCCGGGCGGCGGGGTCCTCGGACGGTCCGGGCAGCCCGGGCTCGCCGGTGCGGTCTCCGGCCGGGCCCGGCAGCGCGGACAGCGGACGGACCCGGGGCTGGTCGGCGGGCCGGATCTGGGCCCGGGCCGCGGCCCGGGCACCCGCCGAGTAGGCGGCGATCGCACGGGATCGGGGCTGCCTGCCGTCAGGGGCGGGCCGGTCCGCGGGCGCGTCCGGGCCGGGGTTCTGCCTCTGCCCGCGGCCGGCCGGGCCGGGCTCCTGCTCCGGTCCGTGGCCGGACGGGGCCGGGGACGGGGACGGGGGCGGGCGCCGGAAGGCGCGGTGCGGATCGGGGTCCTGCCAAGGGCCGGAACCGGTGTGCGGGGCACGCCCCGGGGCCTCGTGCCCCGGGCCGGCCGGGCCGGCCGGGCCCGCCGTGCCCCCGGGGCCGTGCGGCGAACTGGAGCCGTCGCCGGGGTACCGGCCGGAACCGCCGTCGTCATAAGGGCCGTTGATCTGTGCGTGTGCGGTGCCCGGCTCACCGCCGCCGGGACCCGGACCGTCCGAACCGTCCGGGCCGCCCCCGAAGCCGCCCGGACCACCACCGAAGCCGCCCGGCTCACCCGGGCTGCCCGGACTGCCCTGCCTGCCCGGACCGCCGAAGCCATCGCTCCGGCCGCCCCGACCGCCGTCGAAGCCGCCCCGGTCCTCCCCGCCGAAACCACCCGGCCCGCCCGAACCGCCCGGACCGTCCGGGCCACCCGGGCCACCCGGGCCACCCGGGCCACCCGGACTGTCGAAGTCTCCGCCCGGAGCCCCCGGCTCGCCCGGACCGCCGAAGTCTCGGCCCGGACCGCCCGGACCGCCCGGACCGCCCGGCCCGCCCTCCGGGGGCGGGGTCGGGTCGTAGCCGCAGAGCGCTTCCTCCGCCGCGCCGGACGCCAGTCCCGTCAGCATGGCCCGGCCGTCCTCGCAGACGAGCACCGTGCGGGCGGTGATGTTGCGGTGGATCCAGCCCTGGGCGTGCAACGCCGACAGGGCGGTCAGGACGTCGGCCGCGACCTCCGCCGCGCGATGCGGGGAGAGCGTGCGGTCGGCGAGCAGCTCGGCCAGCGGCCGGCCGGCCACCAGCTCGCTGACGATCCACAGACCGCCGCCCTCGGCGAATACGTCGAACACCTGGTCGTAGCGCGGGTGATCCGGGACCGCCGCCGCGGCCCGCGCGGCCGCGAGGGCGCGCCGCACCGCCGGGTCACCGGCACCGCGTGCCGGGCCGCCGGGCGCGCCGGGCCCGTAACGGCCGTCGTCGCCGACGATCTCGGCCTCGACGGTCTCCGGCAGGGGTATGTGCCGGATCAGGACTTCCTGGCCACTGTAGGTGTCGAAGGCGCGGGTCTCGGCGGCGTCGAACGTCTCGTCGGCGGTTCGGGGCAGGCGGTACCGGCCGGCCAGCACCCGGCCCGCGTAGTCCTCCACGACGCCTCCCCAAGCGCGCGTTCCGCATCCACCCGGAACAGTCAACCCTGTCCGCCCACCGACCCGTTGCGGCTGCGTAGCGTCCGCACCGTTTCACGATACGTGCCCCGGCGGGGCGGTGCGGAGCGGACGGCGTAACCGGTTTCCGCACCCGGCGCGGAGCGGGCCCGGGGCACGGGCCGAGCGGGCGCGCGCACCGCTCGCGCGCCGCTCGCGCACCGCTCGCGCGCCGCTCGCGCACCGCTCGCGCGCCGCCGTCACACCGCCCCGCGCGCGCCGTTCCCGCCGGCCCCGCCGCGTCCGGACGTTCAGTCCACGGGCTTGAACGTCCGGAACGCCGTCTCGCGCAGCGTGGTGCACTCCTTGCCGTCCCACTCGTCCGCCACGCACGTGATCATGATCGAGTAGGCATGGCCGTCGTCCACCTTGAAGCCGCGGTTGAGCACCCGCACCCGCTCACCGCTCCGGGTGTACTCGAACTCCCAGTCGGCGACCGTCGGATAGTCCCGGTACTCCGCGCTGTCGATGCCCCGCGACGAGTATCCGGGGAACGATCCGCGCGACGCCTGCTCCTGGGCGCGCCAGGCCGCGACCGCGTCGTCCTTCGGCTGGGAGCTGAAGTCGACCTGTATCCGCGGCACTCCGCCGGACTCGCTGTAGACGCCGCCGGAGTTCTGGCCCGCTATCCGCGTCAGCTTCCAGTTCTCGGGCATGGCCATGGAGAAGCGGAAGCGCTTGTCGGTCCTGGTCGCGTAGCCCTCGGGGATCTCGTCCGCGTCTCCGGCATCCTTGCCGCCGTCCTTGCCGCTCTCGCCGTCCTGTCCGCCGTCCTTGCCGGCGGAGCCTTCGCCGTCCGGCTTCCCCTCGCCCTGGCCGTCATGCGCGTCGCCCGAGGGTTCGGCCGACGGCCCGGCGTCCTTGCCGGCGTCCGCGGAGTCGTCCTTGCCGCCGCCGGTACCCCCGGCGGCCGCCTTGTCGCCCTTGGCGCCGCCCGCGGATCCGCCGTCGTCGCCGTCGAGGGTGAAGGCCAGCACCACGCCGAGCACGGCGAGGACCACCACACCCGCGACGAGAGCCAGCACTCGTCTCGGCACGACGTCCGTGAGCGCGGCCGTGACGGGCCGCCGGCTGCCGGTGCCCGTCACCGCCGAGGGCGAGGCGTTGACGGCGGTGGCCGGGGTGGAGGACGGGCCGGAGGCGGCGGCCGGTGCGCCGGAGGACGGCTCCGCCGGCGCGGACGCCGGGGAGGATGACGGGGAGGACGACGCCGAGGCCGCGGCGCCCGCGGCCGCCGCGGCCCGTACCGAGCGCAGCGCGGCGCGCACCCGCCCCTCCTTGGTGCCGCGGCCGTCGGTCCCCGGCGCGGAGTCCGCCGGGGAGCCCGCGGAGGAGCCCGCCCCGGAGTCCGTCCGGGCCTTCCCGCCGTCCCCGGGCGCTCCGCCCGGCGACGGCTCCGGCTTGCGTCCGCCTCCCTTTCCGGTCCCGCTCCCCTTCCCGCTCCCGCTCCCGGTCGCGGAGGCACCGGCCGCGGCGGCACCGGCCGCGCCCGCGCCGCCGGCCTTCCCCGCCTTCGCGCCGGACGACTCCCCCGGCACCGCCATCGTCCTGGTCTTCGCGACCCGCTGGGATTCGTCGGTCTCCGCGAGCACCTTGGTGAGCAGCGCCCGCGCGCCCGCGTCGTCGAGGCGCCGGCCCGGGTCCTTCTCCAGCAGGCCGTAGATGACGTCCGCCAGCGGCCCCGCGTGCTCCGGCGGGGGCACCGGCTCCGTCATCACGGCCGTCAGCGTGGCGAGCCCGTTGCCCTTGTCGTACGGCGGCACGCCCTCCACGCACGCGTACAGCAGTCCGCCGAGCGACCACAGGTCGGCGGGCGGGCCGGGCTTGTGGCCGCGGGCCCGCTCGGGCGAGATGTACGAGGGGGCGCCGACGAGCATGCCGGTCGAGGTGACCGACGGGTCGCCCTCGACCTGCGCGATGCCGAAGTCGGTGAGCACCACCCGGCTGTCGTCGCCGGAGATCAGCACATTGGACGGCTTCACGTCGCGGTGCAGGATGCCCTCGCGGTGCGCGGCGCGCAGCACGTCGAGGACGGCGAGTCCGACCTCGGCGGCCCGGCGCGGGGAGAGCCGGCCCTTGTCGCGGATGACCTCGGCGAGCGAGGAGCCCTCGATCAGCTCCATGACGATCCAGGGGCGGTCGTCCTCGTCGACGACGTCGTAGACGGTGATGCCGCCCTGGGCGCGGATCCGGGCGATGGCCTTCGCCTCGCGCAGGGTCCGGGTGATCAGCCGGCGCTTCTCGTCCTCGTCGACGGCCGACGGGAAACGCAGTTCCTTGACCGCGACCTGACGCCCCAGCGTCTCGTCGACCGCGCGCCAGACCGTGCCCATGCCGCCGCGCCCCAGCACCTCGCCCAGCCGGTAGCGGCCGGCCAGGATCCGTCCGGTGGCGCCCTGTGTCTGCTCCGGCTCCGACATGTGTCCCCTCAGCGCTGCGATGTCCAGGCGGTGGCGCCGAGTTGGCAGTGGCTCACCGCGCCTCTGTCGCAACCGCGGTGGTCCGCCCCGGCAGAGTCTCCATTCTCCCCCATGCCCCGCCATGCCCATGCCCGGGGTCCGGCGCCTCATGCCCCGCGCTGACGCCTCGCGCCGCCGCAGGTCATCATGGGCGCGTACACGGAGCGGAGCCGGGAGGGAGGCCGGAGTTGCCGGTTCGCGGAGTGCGCCCGCGCCCGCTGGTCTGGGTGGTGGGGGTCCTGTGCGCGGCCCTGCTGGCGGGGTGCGCGCTACCGTCCGGCCAGTACGGCACGGCGGGCGCGGCGGCGAGACGCCAGATGGCCCGGACGGACCGGCTGGCGGCGGCCGTCGAACGGCTGGCCGACGCGGCGGACGCCCCGGGCGCCGCCGCGTACACCCGCGAGGGCGGCCGGGCCCGGTTCGCCACGGCGGGGGTCGCGGACCGGCGCAGCGACCGGCGGATCGGCCCGGCCGACCGCTTCCGCGCGGGCAGCGTCACCAAGGTGTTCATCGCCACCGTGGTGCTCCAGTTGCGTGCCGAGGGCGCCCTGCGCCTCTCCGACCCGGTGGAGAGATATCTGCCCGGCCTGCTGCGCGGACGGGGCTACGACGGCACGCGCGTCACGCTCCGTCAGCTGCTCACCCACACCAGCGGGCTCTTCGACTACGTACGCGATCCGCGGCTCGCGGCGGAGTCCTTCGGCCCGGGCTTCAGCACACACCGCTACGACACCCGCTCGCCCCGCGAACTGGTGCGCGCGGCGCTGCGGCACCGGCCGTACTTCGCGCCCGGCACCGGCTACCGCTACTCCAACACCGACTACATCCTGCTGGGGCTGGTCGTGGAGCGCGTCACCGGCCGCCCGTACGCCCGTGCGGTGGAGGAGCGAATCATCCGGCCGCTGGACCTCAGCGGCACGTCCTTCCCCGGCACCCGGCACGCACTGCCGCGCCCGCACGGCCGGGCCTATTCGGCGGCGGCCGCGCCCGGCGGCTCCCGCTCCGGCGCGCTGGTGGACGTGACGGAGCTGAACCCCTCGACGGCCGGCGCCGCCGGCGAGATGGTCTCCACCCTCGGCGACCTGGACCGCTTCCTCCGCGCGCTGCTGCGCGGCGAACTGCTGCCCGAGCCGGAGCTGCGCCGCATGCGGGACACCTCGGTGACCCACGGCCGGTACGGCTACGGGCTCTTCCCGGAGCGGCTGCCGTGCGGGGTGACGGTGTGGGGGCACAACGGCAGCATCAGCGGCTCGTACGTACGGATCACCGCCACCGCCGGGGGCGGCCGGGTGCTCGGGTACCGGGTCAACACCGACGAGGTGGGGGACGCGGAGGCCGAACGGCGGCTGCTGAACGCGGCGTTCTGCGGCCGCGGGTGACGGGAGCCGGGGCCTGCCCCGGCCCGGGCGTCCGTCCCGGCCGGGTCACTGCCCGTACCGACCCCGGCTCCGCACGGCGGCCGCTCCGGCCTGAACACCACTCAGCTCAGCGGCGGCCCGGCACAGCCGGCTCAGCCCGGCCCGGCACAGCCCGGCCCGGCGCGACTGAGCGCAGCACGACTCAGCTCAGCGGCACGATGTCGGGCGCTCCCAGCCGGGCCGCGTCCGCCGTCTGGTCGTCCGGCTGGCGCTGCGACTCCCGTTCGGCCTCCACCCGCTTCTCGTAGTGCTCGACCTCCTTCTCGATCTGGCCCTCGTCCCAGCCGAGCACGGGGGCCATCAGCTCGGCGCACTCCCGCGCGCTGCGCGTGCCGCGGTCGAAGGTCTCGATGGAGATGCGGGTGCGCCGGGTGAGCACGTCGTCCAGGTGCCGGGCGCCCTCGTGGGAGGCGCCGTAGACGATCTCAGCGCGCAGGTAGTCGTCGGCACAGGCCAGCGGTTCGCCCAGCGACGGCTGCTCCTCGACGAGCCGGAAGACCTCCTCCGCCAGCGCCCCGTACCGGTTGAGCAGGTGTTCGACGCGGACGACGTGCAGGCCGGTGCGCGCCGCGAGCCGGTTGCGCGCGTTCCACATCGCCCGGTAGCCCTCGGCGCCGACCAGCCGGATGTCCTCGGTGACGCACTCCGCGACGCGCTGGTCCAGCCCGTGCACCGCCTCGTCCACCGCGTCCTTGGCCATCACCCGGTACGTCGTGTACTTTCCGCCGGCGACGACGACCAGCCCCGGCACCGGGTGCGCGACGGTGTGCTCCCGGGACAGCTTGCTCGTCGCGTCGGACTCGCCGGCCAGCAGCGGGCGCAGCCCGGCGTAGACGCCCTCCACGTCGTCCCGTGTGAGCGGCACCGCCAGCACCGAGTTGACGCGCTCCAGCAGGTAGTCGATGTCGGCGCTGGAGGCGGCCGGGTGGGCCTTGTCCAGGTCCCAGTCGGTGTCCGTGGTGCCGACGATCCAGTGCCGTCCCCAGGGGATGACGAAGAGGACGCTCTTCTCGGTGCGCAGGATCAGCCCGGTGGTGGAGTGGATGCGGTCCTTGGGCACCACCAGGTGGATGCCCTTGGAGGCGCGGACCTTGAACTGCCCGCGCTCGGCGATGAGCCCCTGGGTGTCGTCCGTCCAGACGCCGGTGGCGTTGACGACCTGACGGGCCCGGATCTCGTACTCGCCGCCGGCCTCCACGTCCCGCACCCGGGCGCCCACGACGCGTTCGCCCTCGCGCAGGAAGCCGATGACGCGGGCGCGGTTGGCGACGTCGGCGCCGTAGGCGGCGGCGGTGCGGACCAGGGTGGCCACGAAGCGGGCGTCGTCCACCTGCGCGTCGTAGTACTGCAACGCCCCGACCAGGGACTCCTTCCTGAGCGCGGGGGCCACCCGCAGGGCCCGGCCGCGGCTGAGGTGGCGGTGCACCGGCAGGCCGCGGCCGTGCCCGGAGGAGACGGACATGGCGTCGTACATCGCCACGCCCGCGCCGGCGTACCAGCGTTCGAAGCCCTTGCGGCGCAGCGGGTAGAGGAACGGCACCGGCTTGACGAGGTGCGGGGCGAGCCGTTCCAGCAGCAGGCCGCGCTCCTTCAGCGCCTCCCGGACGAGCGCGAAGTCGAGCATCTCCAGATAGCGCAGCCCGCCGTGGATCAGTTTGCTGGACCGGCTGGAGGTGCCGGAGGCCCAGTCCCGGCCCTCGACCAGGCCGGTGGACAGTCCGCGGGTGGCGGCGTCCAGGGCGGTGCCCGCGCCGACCACTCCCCCGCCCACCACCAGAATGTCGAGTTCGTGTTCGGCCATCCGGGCGAGTGCCTCGGCACGCTCGGCCGGTCCCAGTGTCGCTGTCCTCACCGCTGCCTCCCGTCGTGGTCGGGTCGCGCGTTCCCCTCTCAGCGATTCTCACCGCCCGGCGGGCACGCAACCCTGGGCGTCCCCACACGGCAACACCGGACCGTGGCGACGCGGGCAATACTCCCTATCAGCAATATGTCTGTTTAGCCTTACATAGATCCATCAAGACGCGCCCCGGGAAGGACGGCCCCCAGCCATGCCCGCAGACCTCGCCGTCCTCGGTCTCGGCCCGCTGGGCCTCCCTCTCGCCCGGGCCGCCGCGGGGGCCGGCATCGCCACCGTCGGATACGACACCGACAGCGGCCGCGCCGACGGCCTCATGGCCGGCCGGCCGCCCGCGGACGGCTCGCTCACCGCCGCCGGGCTGCGCCGGATGCTCTCCGCCGGCTTCCGCGCCACCACCGACCCGGCCGGACTCGGCCGGGTCCGCACCGCCGTCATCTGCGCCCCCACGCCGCTCGGCGAGGACTCCGCGCTCGATCTGCGCGCCGTCGGCCGGGCCGCCCGCACCCTCGCCCCCCATCTGCGGCCCCGCAGCACCGTGTTGCTGGAATCGACCGTGTACCCGGGCACCACGGAGGAATACCTCCGCCCGCTGCTGGAGGAGGGGTCCGGGCTGCGCGCCGGCCACGACTTCCACCTCGCCTACTCGCCCAGCCGCCTCGACCCGGGCAACCGCGCCTTCGGCTGCGCCAACACCCCCAAGGTCGTCGGCGGTCTGACCTCCGCCTGCACCGAGGCGGCCGCCGCCTTCTACGGCAGGATCACCGACCGCGTGGTCCGCGCCCGCGGCCCGCGCGAGGCCGAGACCGTCAAGGTCCTGGAGACCAACTACCGGCACGTCAACATCGCGCTGGCCAACGAGATGGCGGTCTTCTGCCACGACATCGGCGTCGACCTGTGGGACGTCATCCGCTGCGCCGAGACCAAGCCGTTCGGCTTCCAGGCCTTCCGGCCGGGGCCCGGGGCGGGCGGCCACGGCGTCCCCGTCGACCCCACCTACCTGGCGCACCGGCGGCGCAGCCTCGGCTATCCGCTGCGGATGGTGGAGCTCGCCAAGGAGGTCAACGACCGGATGCCCCGCTACGTGGTGCAGCGCTGCGCGATCCTCCTCAACGAGCACGGCAAGTCCGCCCGCGGCGCCCGGGTGCTGCTGCTCGGCGTCACGTACAAGCCGGACACCGGCGACCGGACCGGCTCGCCCGCCGGCGAAATCGCCGCGCGGCTCATGGAGTTGGGGGCCCGGATCGGCTACCACGATCCGCATGTGCCGCAGTGGAGCGTCCTGGGCCGCCCGGTGCCCCGGGCCGGCTTCCCCTACGAGGCCGCGGCCGACGCCGATCTGACGGTGCTGCTCCAGCCGCACCGCTTCTACGATCTGCAAGGGCTGTCGGTGAAGGCGCGGTTGCTGCTGGACACCCGCGGCGCGATCCCGGCGGGCACGGCGCACCGCCTCTGACCGCGGCGCCCGCCCGCCTCCGCGGTGTACCGGACAGGTCCCAGCCTTGTCACGGACATGGAAAACACCTGCCGGGCCGGCGGCGGGGGCTGTTAGCCTCAGGGCGCTTTCCGGCCGTCGGACAAGCTTCCCGCCTTTCCCAGAACTTCATCACGGGGGATCCATGAGCACCGAGCCCTGGCAGCAACAGCAGCCCGGCCAGAACCCTTACGCCCAGCAGCCCCAGCCGGGTGCCCCGCAGCAGGGCGTGCCCCCGCAGGGCGGCTACGGCTACCCGCCCCAGCAGCCGCAGCCGGGCGGCGCGCCCGGCGGCATGCCCGGCGGTTTCCCGCCGCCCCCGCCGCCCGCCGGGCGGAGCGGCAACGTGGCCCTCGCGATCGTCGCGGCGGTCGTCCTCATGCTCGTCGGCTCGGCGATCTACGGCCTCATCCTCAAAGAGGCCGAGATGCAGATCGGTTACATCGCCGTCGGTGTCGGCGCCCTGATCGGCCTGGCGCTCGGCAAGCTGGGCGGCCACAACCCGGTCCTGCCGTTCGTGGGCATCGTTCTCGGCCTGCTGGGGGTCTACCTCGGCCAGGTGTTCGGCGTGGCCATGGCCTTCGCCGACTTCCCGGGCGCCCCGGGCTTCTTCGAGGTCCTCACCCAGCACTTCGGTGACATCAACCAGGCGCTGAAGGAGAACCTGGAGGCCATCGACTACCTCTTCTACGCCCTCTCCGGCGCGGCGGGCTTCAGCCTCACCAAGAAGTTCAGCTGACCCACCCGGGAACCGGAGCGCACGCCCCGGCACCCCACGGCATCATCCCGAAGGCCCGGACCAGTGACTGGTCCGGGCCTTCGGGGTGTGCACCATCGGCGGCCGGGCCCGGCCGCCCGCGCGTTCAGCGGTCGTGGCGCGAGGGCGCGACCGTCACCTCGACCCGCTGGAACTCCTTGAGGTCGGAGTAGCCGGTGGTGGCCATCGCCCGGCGCAGCGCGCCGAAGAAGTTCATCGAGCCGTCCGGGGTGTGCGAGGGGCCCAGCAGGATCTCCTCGGTGGAGCCGACCGTGCCGAGGTTCATGACCTTGCCGCGCGGCACGTCCTCGTGGACGGCCTCCATGCCCCAGTGGTGGCCGCGGCCCGGGGCGTCCTCCGCCCGTGCCAGCGGGGAGCCCATCATCACCGCGTCCGCGCCGCAGGCCACGGCCTTCGGCAGATCGCCGCTCCAGCCCACGCCGCCGTCCGCGATGACATGGACGTAGCGGCCGCCGGACTCGTCGAGGTAGTCCCGGCGGGCGGCGGCCACGTCGGCGACCGCGGTGGCCATCGGCACCTGGATGCCGAGCGTGTTGCGGGTGGTGTGCGCGGCGCCGCCGCCGAAGCCCACCAGCACACCGGCCGCGCCGGTCCGCATCAGGTGCAGCGCGGCCGTGTACGTGGCGCAGCCGCCGACGATCACCGGCACGTCGAGCTCGTAGATGAACTGCTTGAGGTTGAGCGGCTCGGCGGCCCCCGACACGTGCTCGGCGGAGACCGTCGTGCCGCGGATGACGAAGATGTCGACGCCCGCGTCCACCACGGCCTTGGAGAACTGCGCGGTGCGCTGCGGGGAGAGCGCGGCGGCGGTGATGACGCCGGAGTCGCGCACCTCCTTGATCCGCTGCCCGATCAGCTCCTCGCGGATCGGGGCCGCGTAGATCTCCTGCATCCGGCGGGTGGCGGTGCGCTCGTCCAGCTCCGCGATCTCGGCGAGCAGCGGCTCCGGGTCGTCGTAGCGGGTCCACAGCCCTTCGAGGTTGAGCACGCCCAGGCCGCCCAGCTCGCCGATCCGGATGGCGGTGGCCGGGGAGACCACCGAGTCCATCGGGGCGGCAAGGAACGGCAGCTCGAACCGGTAGGCGTCGATCTGCCAGGCGATCGAGACCTCCTTCGGGTCGCGGGTGCGCCGGCTCGGCACCACGGCGATGTCGTCGAACGCGTACGCCCTCCGGCCGCGCTTGCCGCGCCCGATCTCGATCTCAGTCACAATTGGCCCTTCCCAGTTCGGTCTGCCGTCCCAGTATCGCCGACCCCGTGCGGGCGCCGGTGAGCGGCAGCGGTTACCGGCGGCTGTAGTTCGGGGCCTCGCTGACCATCTGCACGTCGTGCGGGTGGCTCTCCTTGAGACCGGCCGCCGTGATCCGCACGAAGCGGCCCTTGGCCTTCAGCTCGGGGACGTCCGCCGAGCCGACGTACCCCATGGAGGCGCGGAGTCCGCCGATGAGCTGGTGGGCCACCGAGCCGAGCGGGCCGCGGTAGGGCACCTGGCCCTCGATGCCCTCGGGGACGAGCTTGTCCTCGGAGAGCACGTTGTCCTGGAAGTAGCGGTCCTTGGAATACGAACGGGCCTGGCCGCGCGACTGCATGGCGCCCAGGGAGCCCATGCCCCGGTAGGACTTGAACTGCTTGCCGTTGATGAAGACCATCTCGCCCGGCGACTCCTCGCAGCCCGCGAGCAGGCTGCCCAGCATCACGGAGTCGGCGCCGGCCGCGATGGCCTTGGCGATGTCGCCGCTGTACTGGAGGCCGCCGTCACCGATCAGTGGGACGCCGGCCGGGCCGCAGGCGCGCGCGGCCTCGTGGATCGCGGTGACCTGGGGGACGCCGATGCCGGCGACCACGCGCGTGGTGCAGATGGAGCCGGGGCCGACGCCGACCTTCACGCCGTCCACGCCCGCGTCGATCAGCGCCTGGGCACCGTCGCGGGTGGCGACATTGCCGCCGACCACATCGATCTCGACGTTCGACTTGATCTTGGCGATCATGTCGAGGATGCCGCGGCTGTGGCCGTGCGCGCTGTCCACGACCAGGAAGTCGGCGCCGGCCTCGACCAGGGCCTGCGCACGGTCGTACGCCTCGTCGCCGACGCCCACCGCGGCCCCGACGATCAGCCGGCCCTCGGCGTCCTTCGCGGCGTGCGGGTACTGCTCGGCCTTGACGAAGTCCTTGACGGTGATGAGGCCCTTGAGGATGCCCGCCGCGTCCACCAGCGGCAGCTTCTCGATCTTGTGCCGGCGGAGCAGCTCCATGGCGTCCGCGCGGGAGATCCCGACGGTGCCGGTGACCAGCGGCATCGGGGTCATGACCTCGCGGACCCGGCGGCTGCGGTCCATCTCGAAGGCCATGTCGCGGTTGGTGACGATGCCGAGCAGCTTGCCGGCGGGGTCCGTGACCGGCACCCCGCTGATCCGGAACTTGGCGCAGAGGGCGTCGGCGTCGTGGAGGGTGGCGTCGGGGCGGACGGTGATCGGGTCCGTCACCATGCCGGACTCCGAGCGCTTCACCAGGTCGACCTGGTTGGCCTGGTCCTCGATGGAGAGGTTGCGGTGCAGCACGCCCACGCCGCCCTGCCGGGCCATGGCGATGGCCATCCGGGACTCGGTGACCTTGTCCATCGCGGCGGAGACCAGCGGGATGTTGACCCGGACGTTGCGCGAGACGCGGGACGAGGTGTCGACCGCGTTCGGGAGCACCTCGGAGGCACCCGGCAGCAGGAGCACATCGTCGTATGTCAGCCCGAGCATCGCGAATTTCTCGGGCGTTCCGTCGACGTTGTCAGTCATGACACCTTCCCCAGTGCTCTTGCCCAGCAGTGCTCTTGCCCAGCGCGGATTCCCCATGCTAACGGGCCCCGGAAGATCCCCGTCCCGCCGCCGGAACCCCCCGCGGGCAGCCCCCGCGGCAGCCCCGTGCGGCGTGCGGCGTCCACGGCAGCGAGTACGGACGGCGCCGCCGCGCCGTTCGCCCGGCCGCCGTTCCTACTGCTCGGCCAGGGCCCGCAGACGGCTCAGCGCACGGTGCTGGGCGACCCGTACGGCCCCCGGCGACATGCCGAGCAGATGCCCGGTCTCCTCGGCCGTCAGCCCGACGGCGACCCGCAGCAGCACCAGCTCGCGCTGGTGGTGCGGGAGGTTCGCGAGGAGCTTCTTGGCCCATTCGGCGTCGCTGCTCAGCAGCGCCCGCTCCTCCGGGCCCAGGGAGTCGTCCGGCTGCTCCGGCATCTGGTCCGAGGGCACGGCCGTGGAGCCGGGCCCGCGCATCGCGGCCCGCTGCAGGTCGGCGACCTTGTGCTGGGCGATGGCGAAGACGAAGGCCTCGAAGGGCCGGCCGGTGTCGCGGTACCGGGGCAGCGCGCACAGCACCGCCAGGCAGACCTCCTGCGCCAGGTCGTCGACGAAGTGCCGGGCGTCGCCGGGCAGCCGCGAGAGCCGGGTGCGGCAGTAGCGCAGCGCGAGCGGGTGCACCTGGGCGAGGAGATCACCGGTGGCCCGTTCGTCACCGTCGGCCGCGCGCCGGACGAGTGCGCCGATCCCCCCCGGGCCTCCGGCCACGGGGGAACCCGGCTTCTCGGTGTCACGCATCGGTCCATGGTGCCTTGGCCCCGGACCGTGCGGCGCACCGCCTCCGCACTTGTGCACCGAAGCGTTATGAGCAGGTGCGCCGGCTGTCATGTCGCGCGCCCTCCCCCCGACCGAGCCGTCCCCGAGGAAGTTCATGTCTCCAAGGATGCGGCAGCCCGCGCGAAACCGGGATGTGACTCCCCTCGCCCCGCGTTCCGGCGGTGCGCCGCCTCGCCCGCCGGGGACGGGCGAGGACCGTCGTTCCCCCGCTGTGGCGCACTAGCGAACCAGGCCCCAGCGGAAGCCGAGGGCGACGGCGTGGGCGCGGTCGGAGGCTCCCAGCTTCTTGAACAGCCGGCGGGCGTGGGTCTTGACCGTGTCCTCGGAGAGGAACAGCTCACGGCCGATCTCGGCGTTGGAGCGGCCGTGGCTCATGCCCTCCAGCACCTGGATCTCGCGGGCGGTGAGGGTGGGGGCGGCGCCCATCTCGGCCGAGCGCAGCCGGCGCGGGGCCAGCCGCCAGGTGGGGTCGGCGAGCGCCTGGGTGACGGTGGCCCGCAGCTCGGCGCGGGAGGCGTCCTTGTGCAGATAGCCCCGGGCGCCGGCGGCCACCGCGAGGGCGACGCCGTCGAGGTCCTCGGCGACCGTGAGCATGATGATCCGGGCGCCGGGGTCGGCCGAGAGCAGCCGGCGCACGGTCTCGACGCCGCCGAGGCCGGGCATCCGGACGTCCATCAGGATCAGGTCCGAACGGTCGGCGCCCCAGCGGCGGAGGACTTCCTCGCCGTTGGCGGCCGTCGTCACGCGCTCGACGCCGGGCACGGTGGCTACCGCCCGGCGCAGCGCCTCTCGGGCAAGCGGGGAGTCGTCGCAGACGAGGACGGATGTCATGGCCGCCCTCCGCAGCTGATGCGCGTCACCTTGAGCCTCCAGGCTGTACGTAGTCGTCACCTGGGCGGCGGCCGCGGGCCGGGCACCGCCCGGCTGTTCGCGGCGTCAACCGCCTCCGCACTTTCAACGATGGTCACCCGAAAGAGTTACGGGCCCCGGCCCCCGGCTCCGGCCGGGGGCTCCGGACGGACTATGCCCTATTTGGTGGCATTGATACCGCTTTGCTGACGAGTGTGGCTAGATTTTCCATGAGTAATATTTTCAGGTGGTTACACATCGAACGTGCGGTCGTGGGCACTCACGAACGCGCGGTCGCGGGCACCTCCGGCCGTGGCCACCCCGGCCCTCACGCCATACCGGTACCTCCCGAGGAGACGAGCCATGGCAGATTTCTCCCGCCTTCCCGGACCCAACGCCGATCTGTGGGACTGGCAGCTGCTGGCCGCCTGCCGCGGGGTCGACAGCTCGCTCTTCTTCCACCCGGAGGGCGAACGCGGGGCGGCCCGGAGCGCGCGGGAGAACTCGGCCAAGGAGGTCTGCATGCGCTGCCCCGTCCGCTCCCAGTGCGCGGCGCACGCGCTGACGGTGCGGGAGCCGTACGGCGTGTGGGGCGGCCTGACCGAGGACGAACGGGAGGAACTGATGGGCCGGGCCCGCAGCCGGCTCGTCCCCTCCGGACAGGCGCCCGGGTACCAGGAGCAGGCCCGGTGACCACGGGCCGCCGGCGGGCCCGGGCGGGCCGACGCGCCGGCCGCCGTGGTTGACCGGGACGGACCGGGGCAGCCGAACTTCATGACGACGCGCACGACAGACGAGCGGACGGTGCGGCCTCACCCCGTCCGACGGCACGAGCGCGGGCACGAGCGCGGGCACGGACGCGGGTACGGGCGGCCGCTCCCCTCCGTACCCATGCGCCTTCTCTCCGTGAACACCGGCCGCCCGCGCCCCTCCGGCCGGGACCAGCGGCTCACCGGCATCGGCAAGCGGCCCGCCGCGGGACCGGTGGCCGTGGCGGCGCCCGACCCCCGGGGCCCGGGCGGCAGCGGGCTCGCCGGGGACGCGGTGTGCGACCGGCGCTTCCACGGCGGCGAGCACCAGGCGGTGTACGCCTACGCCCGCGAGGACCTGGACCGCTGGGAGGCCGAACTCGGCGCCACGCTCCCGGGCGGCGTCTTCGGCGAGAACCTGACCACCACCGGGGTGGACGTCAACGCCGCCCTCATCGGCGAGCGCTGGCGGGTCGGCCCGGACCTCGTGCTGGAGGTCAGCGGCACGCGCGTCCCCTGCCGCACCTTCGCCGGACATCTGGGCGGCGCCGGGCTGCTGCCGACGGCGGACGGCCGGGGCTGGATCAAGACCTTCATGCGGGCCGCCGTCCCGGGCGCGTATTTCCGGGTCCTCCGGCCGGGTTCCATCCGGGCCGGGGACACCGTCACCGTCGAGCACCGGCCGGACCACGAGGTCACGGTCTCCTTTCTCTTCCGGGCCCTGACCCTCGAACCCGGGCTGCTTCCGCGCATCCTCGCCGCGGGCGACGCCCTGCACCCGGAGTCCCGCGAGACAGCCCTGCGGCGGGCCGCCGTCCGCTGACCGGGCCGGGCCACGCGCCGCCCCGCGCCGCGCGCTTCGGGTGGGTCTGCGCCAAATGGACACGGCCGCACAGCAGTTGACGGCCGCGGCCCCCGGCCCGGGGGCCCGGGGGCCCATCAGGCCGACTTCGCGGGGCGGTACTCCCCCAACCCCCGGGCGGTGGAAGCGGAAGCCGGGGACCCGGAAGGTGAGGAGCGGCACGGCGGCCGTCGACGGCGCCGGATACCGTGCGCGTATGACGACTGCGTTGATTACGGGAGCCACGGCGGGCATCGGTGCGGCCTTCGCCCGGCGGCTCGCCGCCGACGGCCACCATCTGGTGCTGGTGGCGCGCGACGAGAAGCGGCTCCGCGAACAGGCCACCGAGTTGCACGACCGGCACGGCATCGAGGTGGACGTCCTGTCCGCCGACCTCTCAACCGAGGAGGGGATCGAGGCGGTGGGGACCCGGCTGGAGGACCGGAAGCACCCGGTCGACCTGCTGGTCAACAACGCCGGGTTCGGCAACCGCGGCTCCTTCCTCGACGTGCCCGTGGAGGACGAGCTGACCATGCTCAAGGTCCACTGCGAGGCGGTGCTGCGCCTGACGTACACGGCCGTCGCCGGGATGCGGAACCGGGGCCGGGGCGGTGTGATCAACGTGGCGTCCGTGGCGGCGTTCGTCCCGCGCGGGACGTACGGCGCCAGCAAGGCGTGGGTCGTGCAGTTCACCCAGGGCGTGGCCCACGATCTCGCCGGGTCGGGGGTGCGGCTGATGGCCCTGTGCCCCGGCTTCGTGCGGACGGAGTTCCACGAGCGGGCCGGCATGGGGACGGACAACATCCCCGGCTGGATGTGGCTGGACGCGGACCGGCTGGTCGAGGCCGCGATAAAGGACCTGGAACGCGGCAAGTCGCTGAGCGTTCCGGACCCCCGCTACAAGACCCTCACGGGACTGCTGAAGCTCGCGCCGCGCAACATGCTGGGCGGGATCAGCTCCCGTACGGGACGCAAGTACGGCCCGCGGTGACGGCTGCGCCGCACCCGGAACCCCGGGACGGAGCAAGGGCGTTACGCGCCCGGGGCCGTGAGCCCGCGGCCGGGTCCCCCCGGCCTCCCGGACCGCCGAAGCCGGCGCCCCCAGCGGGGCGCCGGCTTCGTACGCTTCGTGCGCTTCGTCCATCCGGCCGGAGCCGGCCGGAACCGCGCGGTCCGGACCGCCCGGCGCGAGCGGCCCGGGTCTCCGGTCGCGTCAGTGGGAGTGGCCGTGACCGTGGCCGGCGGCCTCCGACTCCTCCTCGGCGGGCTTCTCGACGACCAGGGTCTCGGTCGTCAGCAGCAGCGAGGCGATGGAGGCGGCGTTCTCCAGGGCGGAGCGGGTGACCTTGACCGGGTCGATGACGCCGGCCTTGACCAGGTCGCCGTACTCGCCGGTCGCGGCGTTGAAGCCGTTGCCCTTCTCCAGCTCGGCGACCTTGGAGGTGATGACGTAGCCCTCCAGGCCGGCGTTCTCCGCGATCCAGCGCAGCGGCTCGACGACGGCGCGGCGGACGACGGCGACACCGGTGGCCTCGTCGTGCTCCTTGCCGAGCGAGCCCTCCAGCACCTTGGCGGCGTGGACCAGCGCGGAACCACCGCCGGAGACGATGCCCTCCTCGACCGCGGCGCGGGTCGCGGAGATGGCGTCCTCCAGACGGTGCTTCTTCTCCTTGAGCTCCACCTCGGTCGCGGCGCCGACCTTGATCACGCACACGCCGCCGGCCAGCTTCGCGAGGCGCTCCTGGAGCTTCTCGCGGTCCCAGTCGGAGTCGGTGGTCTCGATCTCGGCCTTGATCTGCGCGACCCGGGCCTGCACGTCCTCGCCCTTGCCGGCACCGTCGACGATGGTGGTGTCGTCCTTGGTGACGGTCACGCGGCGGGCGGAGCCCAGCACGTCCAGACCGGCCTGGTCGAGCTTGAGGCCGACCTCCTCGGCGATGACGGTGGCACCGGTGAGGGTGGCCATGTCGCCGAGCATCGCCTTGCGGCGGTCGCCGAAGCCGGGGGCCTTGACGGCCACGGCGTTGAAGGTGCCGCGGATCTTGTTGACGACGAGGGTGGAGAGCGCCTCGCCCTCGACGTCCTCGGCGATGATCAGCAGCGGCTTGGAGGAGCCGGCCTGGATGACCTTCTCCAGCAGCGGCAGCATGTCCTGGATGGAGCTGATCTTGCCCTGGTGGATCAGGATGTACGGGTCGTCGAGGACGGCCTCCATACGCTCCTGGTCGGTCACCATGTACGGCGAGAGGTAGCCCTTGTCGAAGGCCATGCCCTCGGTGAAGTCGAGCTCCAGACCGAAGGTGTTGGACTCCTCGACGGTGATGACACCGTCCTTGCCGACCTTGTCCATCGCCTCGGCGATGAGCTCGCCGACCTGCTTGTCCTGGGCGGACAGACCGGCGACCGCGGCGATGTCCGCCTTGGAGTCGATCGGGCGGGCGGTGGCCAGCAGCTCCTCCGACATCGCCTTGACGGCGGCGTCGATGCCCTTCTTCAGGGCGGCCGGGGAGGCACCGGCGGCGACGTTGCGCAGGCCCTCGCGGACCAGCGCCTGGGCCAGCACGGTGGCGGTGGTGGTGCCGTCACCCGCGATGTCGTTGGTCTTGGTCGCCACCTCCTTGACGAGCTGGGCGCCGAGGTTCTCGTACGGGTCCTCGACCTCGACCTCGCGGGCGATGGTGACACCGTCGTTGGTGATGGTCGGAGCGCCGAACTTCTTGTCGATGACGACGTTGCGGCCCTTGGGGCCGATCGTCACCTTCACGGTGTCGGCGAGCTTGTTGACGCCGCGCTCGAGGGCGCGACGGGCGTCCTCGTCGAACTTAAGGATCTTCGCCATGGGTTGCCTGAGTCCTCTCAACGAGCCGCGCCCCGGCGCCCGGTGGTTCAGTACACGGGAGAGCCGGGGCGCAGATCAGAATTGCTGGGTGAATTACTTCTCGACGATCGCGAGCACGTCGCGAGCCGAGAGGACGAGGTACTCCTCGCCGCTGTACTTCACCTCGGTGCCGCCGTACTTGCTGTAGAGCACGACATCGCCGACGGAAACGTCGAGCGGAAGACGGTTGCCGTCCTCGAAGCGGCCCGGGCCGACGGCAAGGACGACGCCCTCCTGGGGCTTCTCCTTGGCGGTGTCCGGGATGACCAGGCCGGAAGCCGTGGTCTGTTCGGCGTCGAGCGGCTGGACCACGATGCGGTCCTCGAGCGGCTTGATGGCAACCTTGGAGCTGGCGGTCGTCACGATCCGACCTCCCCCTTCGGAGATCTCACGGGGTTAACTGTCTGAGGTGGCGACCGGGTAAATCCGTCGTCGCGGGTGCCGGACCTGCCCGTCGCTGTGTTGGCACTCGCCGGTGGTGAGTGCCAGCGCCGAGCCTATGACGGCGTTAGCACTCGGTCAAGCTGAGTGCCAACGAGTCGTGACGCGGGCGGGCCCGGACCGGGTCACCCCATCGCGGACATGTCCATGTACACGAGCTCCCAGTGGTGCCCGTCCGGGTCCTGGAAGGAGCGGACGTACATCGGGCCCTCCTCCATGGTGTCGCCGGCGGGCGAGCCGCCGGACGCCAGCGCCTTGTCCGCCAGCCGGTCGACCTCCTCGCGGCTCTCGGCGGCGAGGGCGGTGATCACCTGGGCGTTCGCGCTGGTGTCCGGGATCTCCTTCTTGGTGAAGCCCTTGAAGAAGGGCTCGGAGAGCAGCATGGCGAAGATGCTGTCCTCCTTGAGGACCAGACAGGCGGCCTTCTCATCCGAGAAGCGCTCGTCGAAGGAGTAGCCGAGTGCGCCGAAGAAGGCGCGGGAACGCTGGACGTCCTTGACGGGGAGGTTGACGAAGACGCTGTTGGTGGCCATGGTGTCGCCTCTTCTCTCTCGCCCGCACCGTCGCCGGTGCGAAGCTGTGCTGTGCGTGCTGTGGCTGTGCGGGGTGGCTGTGCGTGCTGTGGCTGTGCGGTGTGTGGCTGTGCGTTCTGCAGCTGTGCGATCCGCAGGGGTGGACGGGCGGGCCGGGCGGAACTCATCGGTGGCGGCGGGTTCTTCTCCGGATGCGCTCTCCGGGACCGGGTTCGGGTTCGGGTTCGGGGGCCGAGGTCGGATTCGGGTTCGGGGCCGGGGTCGGGACCGGCTCTCAAGGGGCCTCGATGTAGTCCTCCAGGAGCGCCACCGCGAACCCCTCCTCCGTGGCCTGGTCCAGCAGCCGGCGCAGCACGTCGCGCATGTCGCCGTCCCAGTGGGCCGGCCCGCGGAAGTGCGTCAGGACGATGTCGCCCGGGCGGAAGCGCCCGTCCAGCGCGCCCCGGCGGTACTCCGTCCGCTCCGGGAAGACCTCCTCGGTCCACAGCGGCACGACCTCGATCCCGCAGGACGCGGCGGCGCGCAGCGTCGCGTGGTCGTAGCCGCCGAAGGGCGGGCGGAACATCACGGGACGCACGCCCGTCTCGCGCTCCAGGTTGTCCTGCTGGGCGCAGATCTCCCGGCGCTGCCGCTCGTAGGGGAGATTGGGGAGGTAGGGATGGGTGAGGGTGTGGTTCTGGATCCCGGCGCCCAGGTCGCGCATTTCGCGGAAGTAGCCGTAGCCGTCGCGGGCGAGGCTGTGCGTGAGGAAGGCGCTGACCGGGACGTTCAGCTCCCGGATCATGCGGAGCAGGCGGGGGTCCTTGTCGTCGCCGTCGTCGATGGTCAGGAAGATGACGCGGTCGTCGGTGGGGACCCGGGTGATCACGTGCGGCAGCCCGTCCGCCGGGTCGTGCGCGCCGCGGCGGAGCCCTTCCGGGGTGGTCAGCACCGGTTTGACGGTGGGCGGGGGCGGCGGGGCGAGCGGCGCCGAGCGCAGCCCCCAACGGCGGGCCACGGCCTGGCGCACGGACGGGGCGCGCCGCAGCCGCTCGGCGCGGGCGGCGAGGGCCCGGGCCGGGACGGAGAGCAGATCGCCCGATCCGGGCACCTCGTCGGGGGCGGCGTTCCGGGCGTCGGGGGACGGATCGTGAGCCGGTGCGCGCTCCTCGGAGGGGGCGCAGGCCGCGGCGATGAGTCCGGCGAGGACGAGGGCGGCCGCGGTGCGCCCGGTACGGACGGCGCGGGGGCGGGCCGTCCCGCGAGGGCCTGCCCGCCGGGTCCGCGCCTTCTCCGACTCGGCCGACTCGTAGCCTTTTCGTACAAGTCCCATGGAATCGGATGCTGCCAGTGCCTCCACCCGGCGCAACTCCGGTGCCCCGTCCGCCGGTCCCCGCCCCCCGTATGGCCCACAATGAGCAGGTGAACGACCCCGCCACCGACTCCCCCGGCTCCGCCGACCCCGCCGTCTCCGCCTTCTCGGCGTTGCTCACCGGCGAGGGGCGGGCCCTGCTCGGCGAACTGCGCGACCACGACCCGGCGCGGGAACTGGCGACCGCCACCCGGCTGCGCCGCGAACACCCGGCCGAACTGGTGTCGGCCGCGCTGGGCCAGGCACGGCTGCGGCAGCGGGCGGTGGCGAAGTTCGGCGCGGGGGACGCGTACCGGATGTTCTTCACGCCGAACGGCGTCGAGCAGGCGACCCGCACGTCCGTCGCCACGTACCGCGCGCGCCGCCTCGCCGCGCTCGGCGTACGGCGGGTGGCGGACCTGTGCTGCGGCATCGGCGGGGACGCGATCGCCCTGGCGCGGGCGGGGATGTCGGTGCTGGCGGTCGACCGCGACCCGCTGACGTGCGCGGTCGCCCGGGCCAATGCCGAGGCGCTGGGGCTGGGCGGGCTGATCGAGGTGCGCCGGGCGGAGGTGACGGAGGTGGACACGGGCCCGTACGACGCGGTGTTCGTGGATCCCGCGCGGCGCGGCGGACGCGGCCGGGTGTTCGACCCCGAGGCGTACTCGCCGCCGCTCTCCTGGGCCATCGGAGCGGCGCGCGGGGCGCCGTACGCGGCGCTGAAGATCGCGCCGGGCGTGCCGCACGAGGCGGTGCCGGAGGACGCGGAGGCGGAGTGGATCTCCGACGGCGGGGACGTGAAGGAGGCGGTGCTCTGGTTCGGCACGGGCGCCGGCACCCCCGGCGTCCGCACCGGCGCCGGCAGCCCGGTCACCACCGGCTCCGGTAACGGCGCCGGCGCCTCCCCCGCCACCGGCTCCGGCATCGCGGACGGCGTCAACACCCGTACCGGCAGCGGCATCCCCGCCGGCACCGGCACGCCGCTCGCGCCGGGTGCCCGGCGCGCGACCCTGCTGCCGTCCGGCGCGTCCCTGCTGGGCGCCGGCCTGCCCGACCCGGAGCCGGGGCCGGTGGGCCGCTACCTCTACGAGCCGGACGGCGCCGTGATCCGGGCCCACCTGGTGGCGGACGTGGCGGCGGAACTGGAGGGCGGCCGCCTGATCGACCCGACCATCGCCTACATCACGGCGGACGCCCTGACGCCCACCCCGTATGCGACGGCCTACGAGATCACCGACACCCTCCCCTTCAACCTCAAACGGCTCAAGGCTCTGCTGCGCGAACGCGAGGTCGGCACGCTGACGGTCAAGAAGCGCGGCTCGGCGGTCGAACCCGAGGAACTGCGCAAGCGGGTCAAGCCCAAAGGCCCCAACGCGGCCACGGTCTTCCTCACCCGCGTGGCCGGGGCCCCGGTGATGCTGATCGGCCGTCCGGCGCCCCGCTGAGACGGGTCGGCCAGGGCTCCGCCCCTGGTGAGACGCTCCTCCGTCCAATGGGCGAGACGGGTGGAATGGGATGAATCCCTCCCGTGTTGAATCCCGACACCGTACGGATGTACGGACACACGGGTGTATGGCGCACGGGGACGGAGAGCCGGGAATGGGCCGCAAGGACGAGCGGGACGACCAGATCGCCGACATCACGATCGTGGCAGTGGTCTGCGTCGTGTGCACCGGGGCTTTCGGCATGGCCGGGCGGGCGGTCTCCGAAGGACTGCTGGACCAGTCGCTCGCGGGCCGGGCCGTCGAGATGGCCGCGTGGTTCACCGGAGTGCTGGTGTCCGCCTTCTGGGCGGTCGGCCGCCTCCGCTGAGCCGACTCCGCCGAACCGGCGTGCGGCCGCCCGGGCCGCGCGGCACCCGGAGGAACCCGCACGCCGTGTGACGACGCACGTTGCTACAGTCGCGGAGACGCGTGAACGGATCAACGGGTCAACGGGGGAGGGGAGTTGGCGCTGTGATCAGCGCAGCTGAACGGTCGGGAACGGCGGCCGGCCGGTGACGGGGGCGGGCCGGGGGCCGCGGCCGAGCGACCGGCAGCGCCGGGAGGAGCGGGAATCGCTCAGGACCCCGCCGCCCGACGCGGGACAGGGCTTCGACGTGAAGCCGTCTCATCTGTACCTCACCTCCGCCCTGCTCAGGGACGGACAGTTCGCTCACGACAAGAACGCCACCATCCTCGTCGACACCCTCGATCCATACCGCCAGTCGGCCGGCGCCGGTTCGGGCGCGGACAACTTCGCGGCGGCCTACGAGAAGGTGGCGACGCGGTTCCTGGAGGTGTGGGGAAAGAGCGTCGTCAGCGTCGGTGGCACGGCCGTGGGTCTCACCGAGACGGCCAACAACTACGCGGCGGCGGAGTGGTTCAGCAATGCCAGGATGCACGGGCCGCCACCACGCCGTGACCCGCCCTGGGTCATCGAGAAGGAGCCGTCCTACGGGCCGGTGTCCGGTCTCCGGTGGACCGGCACGGGCGAGGACTCCGACTGGGAGATCGCCGGGATCCTCGGCGAGATCCCGGACTTCCTGGCCGATGTCATCCGCCCGGCGATCGAGCACGGGCTGCGGCTGGGGCGGATGCACGAAATCACTCCGGGCGCGAAGGAGGACGAACTCAAGAGCGTCGGCGCGGCCTGGGGCGCGGCGGGCCGGGCCGCCGAGAAGGCGGCGGACGGCTTCGCGAAGACCGTCGGCGGGATCACCGACGGCCGCAACAACGAGTGGCAGGAGGCGATGAACGCCTTCTGCCAGTCCATCTGGGGCACCACCGCCTGGGGACAGAAGCGGAACGAGGCCAACGAGCCGGTCCGGGATGGTGACGGACGGGACTGGCGGACCAACAAGGCGGTCTCCCCGGCACAGCGGCGGCCGGTCATCGAGGTGCTCAAGAAGACCGCCGAGACCGTCCAGAAGGCATGCGACGCCGTGGCCGCGGCGATCGTCACGGTGCGGGGGATCACCACGGAGCTGGGCAAGCAGGCAGCCCGGGCCACGGTGAAGGACCTCACTGTGAACCTCGACTTCTGGGAGCTGACCCGGCTGGGTTCGACCATGGCCTTCGGCGAGATCGTGATGACCTTCCGTTCCCACATGGACACGGCCACCGCCAACGCGGCCATCGACGCCTACCACGCCTCGTGCGACGAAGCGGCAGAGCTGCTTCGCGGCTGCCTGCCCGAGTTGGACGAGGCGTACCTGAGCGCTCCGACCTTCAACGCCGAGGCGGCACGGGCCCAGGGGTTCGGCGCACGCTCATTGCGGGAGTTCCGAACGGAACACCACTACACCATCCCCGACGGAGACAAAGAGAATCACTTCTATGCGGTGGACCTCGCCAACCAGGAAGGGATCCACAACAGCCACGTCATCGACAAGCACGTCGGCAAGACGGACGAGCAACTGGCCCAGCGCCTGCGCGACCAGGAGGGAATTGCGGCATCATCGGCCTTCGACAACCTGGCCGTTGCCCAACGGGCCACTCAAGACGCCATGGATCACATAGGTCCTGATGCCGGCGACCCCAGCACCCAGGGGGAGGCCAACCGAGGAGTCAACAACCCCGAAAAGATCGAGAAATGGCTGTCGCGGCCACGGCAGGACAACTCCATCCTGCCTTTGGATGCGGTCGAGTTCGACTACGCGACGGGAAGAACAGTCACCACCGATGATCCGGAGACGGCCCACGCCAGGGATACCCACAGCGTGAAGGTTGTACTCAAGTACAAGAACGGTATCGATCCGCCCTTTGTCGTCTACACTTCCATGCCCGCTCTTCCGTAAGGCCGCCACGTATGCAACAGAAGGAATTTAGCCTGCCGAGTTGCGCGCTCGATCTCTTCGATCCACGTTTCACTTACCTCACCCTGTTGCCGCGCATGGAACGGGATTGGGCAACGGACATCGTCACCGCGCTGGCCCCCGATTCCAGTACCCCACCGGACCGGGAAACCCGGCGCCCTCCGGCGGAGATCAGCAGCGTATCCGGCACGACGTTGCACGGGAACCTATGGAAGATTTCACGGCTCGGAGCGGCCGACCTGCTGAAGATCATCGCAGTGGGTTCCTTGCTCGGCGGCTTGGACGCGTCGGCGTTCACTCCGGACAACCGACGGGATGACTGCATTCAGCAGTTGCTGCGGGATTTTTCGGAGGACGACCTGTACCTGACGAACCATGGCCACGCCGAAGACGGAGATGAGGAAAGTCTACTGAGCCGTACGTTCCATTTCAGCGCGATGACTTCGTCCCTGCTGGATGTGGCACTGGTGGCCATTTCATCGTCCCGCATTCTCGTCGCCTGGCGCTTCGAACAGGATTAGCCCACGAAAGGAGGGCAAGGCCGTGCTGACGCGATCCGCGACCTATCCCGACCGGGATACCGCCCAGTGGTGCACCCAGCAAGTGGTCACCCGCAACGAACAGGTGATCCACCGCTGGCTGGCGCAGGGCACCCGGCAGCGGCTCGTCATCGAGGCCGCCTGGCCGTCCCGCCCCGAGCCCGTCGGGCGGGTCCTGCTGCAGGCGATGCTGTTCGCCGGGCGCGGCCCCGTGGATGTGCGGGCCGCGCGGGTCGTGCTCAAGCGGGACCCTTCACAGCCGCACGGCTTCACCGTGCGGTCCACCTTCCCGATCTACCTGTAGCGGCGGACGGAGCACCGTGACCACCGGCAACGGCAACGGCAACGGCGACGACACCGGCAGCAGCAACGGCAGCGGCCAGAGGCTGAATGCCTCCGGGCAGAAGCTGACCCGTCTCGCGAACGACCTCGACGCGATGCAGCGCCACCTGGAGCGGCAGGCGCGCCGCATGGGCGAGCTCATCGACTCCGTCGGGGCCGGCTGGCGGAGCGGGGCGGCACGCGCCTACCAGGACCTGCAGACCGGCGTCTCCGAGGACCTGGTCCGGATCGGCCAGTCCCTCGCCCTGCTCGAAGAGGCCGTCCGGCTCAGCCGGGACGGCTTCACCGAGCAGGAACTGGAGGTCATGCAGCGCTTCCGGCAGGTGCAGGCGTCCGTGGATGTGCCGGGCCGGGCGGAGGAGTTGATGGAGGGCGGCGGGGACGGCAGCCCGGGGGACACGCCGCCGGCCGCACGGAGCGCCATCCTCGATCTCTGAGATCAGACGAGACCAGACCAGAGCAGACCGACCACCCCAGGGGGCCACATGTCCGGTGACGACCACATCGAGGTCGGCTTCGCCACGCTCCGTTCCGTCTCCTCCGAGCTGGAGGGCATCCTCAAGGATCTCAACCGCGGCTTGGAGTCCCTGTACGAGCGGACCGAGGAGGTGGTGCTGAGCTGGGAGGGCGAGGCCCGTGACATGTTCGTGGACAGCCTCGACCGCTGGGACCGGTCCCTGCAGGACCTGGAGGGCGCCCAGCGCTGGCTGCACGAGGTCGTGACCACCGGACACATCAACTACAGCGCCGCGCACCAAGCCGTGCTCCGCGGCTGGAGAGGCTGACGCCAGGCGATGAAACCGCTCGAACACGATCGCCGCTACGGCGAGTTGGACCAGGTCATCCGTGCCTACCTCGGCCGGGCCGCCGACGACTCGCCGGAACACCGCAGCACCGCCCTCACCGCGTATCTCCGCCACACCTGGCACACCCGGCCGTGGGCCGTGGCCACCGCCGAGCGGCAGCTCCGCGAGTACGCCCGGAACCCTCCCGGCCGGCTCCGGCTGCGGCTCGGCGAGTTCTACCCGGTACCGGATCCCGGGCTCGCCGAGGCGGAGATCCAGGACTGGTTGCTCCTGGTCGCCGACCACCTCGCACGGAGCGTCGACGTGGGCGACGTGCCGCCGCCCGTGGCCGTCCCCGAGACACACTGGGAGTGGCACGCCCGCTTCCCCGAGCTGGGCCAGTTCCTCGGCGGGTGGTTCTCCCAGGACATGCCGGACGAGTTCGGCGGTCACGGTGCCGCCTTCGACGACTATCTCGCGGGCACGGACCCGGCCGTCACCGCACGCCTCGCCGGGGAGCTGGCCGAACTGCTGGCCCTCGACCTGGAGGAGTCCGACTACGCGCTGGCGGTGGCCGAGCTGGGCATGGAGGTCGATCCCCCGGCCCCGTACTCCCCCGGCGGCTGGCTCGCGTCACTCGCGGCCCGGCTCGGGGGTGGGACACCCGAGTCCGCGACGGGGACAACTCCGGAGTAACCGACACACCTGACCGGCACGCCGGCCACCGCACACGGTCACCCGGGGATCGCCCTGCGGCACCGCGCCGGACGAACACCGGGGCATCCCGCACCGGTTGCGGCTTGGGTGCGGGGCACCCCGTCTCCGTAACGGAAAAGGCGGACCGGCCCGGCTTCCGTGCGGCAGAAGTCGGGCCGGTCCCGGTGGGCGCGGGTATCGGGACGCTGTGCGCGCGGGGTCCCCGACGCCCTGCCCCGGTCGGGGAGGAGGCGTGGAGGCGGCCGGTTCCAGGGCCGTCAGCCCTCGGCCGGTCACTCGGTCAGCCGGTCACCAGCAGGACCTCCAGGGTGCGCGGGCCGTGGACGCCCTCGACGCGCCGGAGTTCGATGTCGCTGGTGGCCGACGGGCCCGAGACGAAGGTGAGCGGGCGGGCCGGGTCGAGCCGCGCCATTCCCTCCGGTACGGAGGCCACCACCTGGTCCGCGCGGATCACGCACAGGTGGTGGTCCGGCACCAGGGTCAGCGCGCGCCGACCCTGGCCTGGGCCGCCGTCGAGGACGAGGGTGCCCGTGGCGGCGATGGCGGTGACCGCCGTGGTCACCACCCCGTCCACCGCGTCGAGTTCCGCCACGGTCAGCGGCGGGTCGCCGTCCGGGAGCAGACGGGGCGCGAGGCCCGGGACCGAGCCGGGGGGCAGCTCCGGGTACCAGTGCTCCGGGAAGCCCTCGGGCAGGACGACCCGGGCGGCGCCCCGCGCGGCCAGGGACTCGGCGATGGCGCCCGCCACCGCGTCGTCCGCGACCGTCCTTACCGTCGCCTTGTAGTCGACGAGACGGTCTTCGAGGAGCCGCAGCGCCTCGGGGGAGCCGGGGGCCTCGGGGCCGGCCTGGGAGTAAGCGCGTTCCACCGGGACGGCCGCCGGCACCGGGCCCGGTCCGGAGGCTCCGGGTACGTCGGACAGCGCGCGGCGGACGCGGCCCAGGATCGCCGCGCGGGCCTCGTCGTTGCGGGCGTCGCGCCCGTCCGCCGGGGGGCGGGAGGCCGGTGCGCCGGAGGACGGCGCACCGGAGCCCGGCGCGGGCGAGCCCGGTGCGGGGGTGGGTCCGGGGGTGTCGGGGGTGGTCATCCGTGGGTCCTCTTCCACCAGGCGCGGAACGATTCCTGTGGCGGGGCCGGGGTGTCGCGGGCGTCGCTCCAGGCGGACAGCGGTCCGGGCAGCCGGCCGATCCTCCCCGGGGGCGTGTGGCCCCGTCCGGCGAGCAGCCGTCCGCCGAGGGAGCCGAGCCGCTGTGCGGCGGCCAGCCGGCGGGCGTCGGAGAGCACCCAGCGGGCGGCCTTCATCGCCATGCGTTCGGAGAACGCGCCGCGCCGGCCGCCTGTGTCTCCCTTACCGCCCCCGCTCGCACCCCGCTCGCCGTCCGCGTCCCCGGCCGGGCCGCCGCCGCTCCCGGCGGCCCGGCGGGGCGCGTCGCCGCCCGGTGGCCCGTCGGCGACCCTGGCCCGCAGATGGACCAGCACCTCCGGGATGTTGATCTTCACCGGGCAGACGTCATAGCAGGCACCGCAGAGCGTGGAGGCGTAGGGCAGGGACTTGTCCACGTCCGACTGGATGCCGCGGAGCTGCGGGCCGAGGATCGCGCCGATCGGGCCCGGGTAGACCGAGCCGTAGGCGTGGCCGCCGACCCGCTCGTAGACCGGGCAGACGTTCAGACAGGCCGAGCAGCGGATGCAGTTGAGGGCCTGGCGGCCGATCTCGTCGGTGAGGACGTCGGTGCGCCCGCCGTCGAGGAGCACCAGGTGGAAGGTGCTCGGACCGTCGCCGTCGGCGGTGCCGGTCCAGGTGGAGGTGTAGGGGTTCATCCGCTCCCCGGTGGAGGAGCGGGGCAGGAGCTGGAAGAAGACCTCCAGGTCCTGCCAGGTCGGCACCAGCTTCTCGATGCCGACGACGGAGATCAGGGTCTCGGGGAGGGTGAGGCACATCCGCCCGTTGCCCTCGGACTCGACGACCACGGCGGTGCCGGTCTCGGCGACGAGGAAGTTGGCGCCGGAGATGCCGACCTTGGCCCGGAGGAACTTCTCCCGCAGATGGCGGCGGGCGGCGCCCGCCAGATCGCGGGGCTCGTCGGTGAGGCCGTCCGGGGCCGGGGTGCCGTAGTCGCCCATGGAGCGGAGGAAGGTCTCGCGGATCTCCGAGCGGTTGCGGTGGATGGCCGGGACGAGGATGTGCGAGGGGAGGTCGTCGCCGAGCTGGACGATCAGCTCGGCGAGGTCCGTCTCGTACGCGGCGATCCCGGCCTCGGCCAGGGCCTCGTTGAGCCCGATCTCCTGGGTGACCATCGACTTGACCTTGACGACCTCGGTCTCGCCGGTGGCCCGGACCAGTTCGGTGACGATGCGGTTGGCCTCGTCGCCGTCCCGGGCCCAGTGCACCACGCCGCCGGCCGCGGTGACCTTCTCCTCCAACTGGAGGAGATAGCGGTCGAGATGGCGCAGCGTGTGCTCCTTGACGGCGCGGCCGGCCTCGCGCAGCTCCTCCCAGTCGCCGAGTTCGCCGACGACCGCCGCCCGCTTGTCCCGGATGGTGCCGGTGGCGTGCGCGAGATTGCGGCGCAGCTGGGTGTCGCCGAGTGCGGTCGCGGCCCCCTCGGGGAAGGCCGGCATGCCGACGAAGGTTCCGCCGCTCATCGCTTCGCCCCCTTCGCCGTACCGGACGCCGTTCCGCGGTGTGCCGGGCCGGCGGCGGCCGGCTTCCCGGGTGCCGGGTCCGCCTCCGTACTGGCCAGGATCTCCGCCAGGTGCAGGGTGCGCACGCCGGTGCGCTGCCGGGACAGCGCACCGGCGATGTGCATGAGGCAGGAGTTGTCCCCCGCGCAGAGGACCTCGGCGCCCGTGCTCCGCACATGGCGGACCTTGTCGGAGCACATGGCGACCGAGGTGTCCGCGTTCTTCAGCGCGAACGTTCCGCCGAAGCCGCAGCACTGATCGGCCTCGGGCAGTTCCACCAGGTCGATCCCGCGGACCGCGCGCAGCAGTCGGAGCGGCTTGTCGCCGACCCGGAGCATGCGCAGGGAGTGGCAGGTGGGGTGGTAGGTGACCCGGTGGGGAAAGTACGCCCCGACATCGGTGACCTTCAGTACGTCCACCAGGAACTCGGACAGCTCGTACACCTTCGGCGCGGCCGCCACGGAGGCGGCCAGCCCCGGGTCGCCGGAGATCTCGGCGACCCGGCCGTGGTTCTCGCGCACCATGCCGGCGCAGGAGCCGGACGGGGTCACGACGGCGTCGTAGCCGGCGAAGACCTCGCCGAAGGAGCGGACGAGCGGAATACAGTCCCGCTGGTAGCCGGTGTTGAAGTGCATCTGGCCGCAGCAGGTCTGCTCCGGTGGGAACTCCACCGTGCAGCCGAGCCGCTCCAGCAACGTCACCATCGCCCGGCCGGTGGCCGGGAAGAGGGTGTCGTTGAAGCAGGTGATGAACAGGGCGATGCGCATGAGGGGATTCTCCGTCCGCCGTTACGGCAGCATCCAGGCCAGCACGTTGGACTGGAGGTAGACCAGGACGCACATGGCCAGCAGCAGTCCGAGGCTCCACTTGATGGCGCCGCGGAAGAGCTGGGACTCCTTGCCGACCAGGCCGACCGCCGTGGCGGCGATGGTGAGGTTCTGCGGGCTGATCATCTTGCCGACCACGCCGCCGGAGGTGTTGGCGGCGACGAGCAGGGTCGGGTCGATGCCCGCCTTGGCGGCGGCCGCCTGCTGGAGGGTGGCGAACAGGGCGTTGGCCGAGGTGTCGGAGCCGGTGACCGCCACGCCGAGCCAGCCCAGGATCGGGGACAGGAAGGCGAAGGCCGCGCCGGTTCCGGCGATCCAGGTGCCCATGGTGATGGTCTGCCCGGACATGTTGAGGACGTAGGCGAGGGCGAGCACCGAGGCGACGGTGAGCAGGGCCCAGCGCAGATTGAAGACGGTGGAGCCGAACTCCCGCGCGGAGATGACCGGGTTGACCTTGTAGACGAGCGCGACCAGCACACCGGAGATCAGCAGCAGGGTGCCCGGGGAGGACAGCCAGGGCAGGGTGTAGACGGTGCTGCCGACCACGTCGCCCGCGGCGTTGAGGATGTTGCCGTCCAGGCCGGGCCAGGGGATCTTCACGTCCGTCGAGGCCAGGAACTCCTTGAACGGCGTCCACAGCTTGGCCATCGAGAAGATCGCGATGATGATCAGGTAGGGCACGAAGGCCATGAGGATGGAGCCCTCGCGGCGGTCCGTGGTGGCGTTCGCGGTCTCCTGCGCCGCGGCGGCCTCCTTGCCGAGCTCCTTCTCGGTGGCGAGCTTCAGCGCCGCCTTGGCGTCCTGGCCGCCCTGCGGCTTCCAGACGCGGAGGAAGACGACCAGCGCGGCGAGGCCGACGAGCGAGGCGACGATGTCGGTGAGCTCGACGGAGATGTAGTTGGCGCTGACGAACTGGGCGAGGCCGAAGGCGGCACCGGAGACGAGGGCCGCGGGCCAGGTCTGCCGCATACCGCGCTTGCCGTCGACGAGCGCCACCAGCAGCAGCGGCACGAAGAGGGCGAGCAGCGGGGTCTGCCGGCCCACGTAGGCGCCGATCTCGGTGTAGGGGATCTTGGTGAGTTCACCGGCGGTGATGATCGGGATGGCGATCGCGCCGAAGGCGACCGGCGCGGTGTTGGCCACCAGCACGGTGATCGCCGCGCGGACCGGGGAGAAGCCCAGGGCCATCAGCATCACACCGGTGATCGCGACGGGCGCGCCGAAGCCGGCGAGGGCCTCCAGCAGACCGCCGAAGCAGAAGGCGATGATGATCGCCTGTATCCGGGGGTCGTCGCTGATCAGGCCGAAGGCCCGGCGGAGATCCTCGAACCGGCCGCTGACCACGGTGAGCTGGTAGACCCAGATCGCGGTCAGCACGATCCACATGATGGGGAAGAGGCCGAAGGCAGCGCCCTGGGTCGCCGAGAGGAAGGCGAGGCCGGGGGCCATGCCGTAGCCCGCGACGGCTACGAGGAGGGCCACGCCGAGCGAGGCCAGGCCCGCCCAGTGCGCCTTCATCTTCAGGCCGCCGAGCAGGACGAAGAGAGTGAGCAGGGGAAGGGCCGCCACGAGGGCGGACAGGCCGAGGCTGTCCGCGATGGGAGAGAGGTCAGGCTGGTACATACGGTCCTCTGAGGGTTTGGTCAGACCATACGGATGGGGCGCGCACACGCTATGCAGCCGATCGCGAGGTGTCCATAGGTTCGACCATCACAATTTTTATGGTCAGACCTTTCACCTCCTTGACCTCACGTATGCTCGCCGGTGGGGGCGACGGGATCCGCCCCGTCCCACGACAGCCAACGACGGCCCTCCGAAAGGGAAGAAGCGTTCTATGCCTGACGCCGCGGCCTGGGAGCCGGTGCCGCGTTCCCGCACCTTCGAGCTCGTGCTGGCCCGCATCGAGGAGCAGATCCTCGCGGGCAATCTGCGGGTCGGGGACCGGCTGCCCCCGGAGCGGGAGCTCGTCGACCTGCTGGGCGTCAGCCGCGCGGCCGTCCGCGAGGCGCTGCGCGTCCTGGAGGCCCACGGCGTGCTGCGCGCCCGGGTCGGCACGGGGCCGTCCTCCGGCAGCGTGATCGCGGCCATGCCCAGCGAAGGGCTCACCCAGCTCCTCCGGCTGCACATGGCCCTGGCGAACTTCCCGCTCGACGACGTCGTCGAATCACGCGCCACGCTCGAACGCGCCAGCGCCCGCCTCGCCGCCCGGCGCGCCACCGTCGAGCACCTCACGCGGATGCGGGCCGAGCTGGACGCGATGGACCAGCCCGGGCTGCCCCGGGAGCGCTTCAACGACCACGACACCGCCTTCCACGTCGCCATCGCCGAGGCCGGCGGCAACCGGCTGATGACGGACATGACCGTCGCCGTGCGCAACGCCTTCCGGCACGTCCTGCTCAAGGCGTTCAACAAGCTCGAGGACTGGGACGCGGTGGCGCGGCGGCTGCGCGGCGAGCACCGGGCCATCTACGACGCGATCGCCGCCGGGGATCCGGAGCGCGCCGGTGATCTCGTGGAGGCCCATATCCGCGGCTTCCACGGTGACGTCATGCGGGGGAAGCTGGACGACTCCGACCTGAGCGGCGGCGACAGCGACAGCGACAGCGACAGCGGCGGTAACGGGAGCGGGACCGGCGGCGTGCCGAGCGGGACCGGGACCGGACGGCGCTGAGGCGCGCGGCCGGGGCGCCGCGGCGCTCCACGCGCCGGGGCGAGGCGCTGCGTACCGCGCCGGGCCGGGTTGGTACGGCGGCCCGGCACCGCAGCCGGACGAGACCGGGGCGCGGGGCGGTACGGCGCGGACCGCCAGGCCCACGGCGCCGGACGCCCGCCCCTTCTCGCGCCGGGGCGCGCGGGCCGACTCAGCTGACGCCGAGGGACTCGAAGCGCCAGCGGTGTACCGGACGGGCGGCCAACTCCGGTCTGGGGTCGGGGAGTTCGGGAACAGCGGCGTCCAGCGGGGCGTCCCACCAAGTGATCACCAGCACCCGCTCGCCGGACGCCGCGAAGGTCTCGCGGCGCAGCGGCGCCCGCTCGCCGTCGAGCCGCTGCTCCCGCACCCAGGCCAGCAGCTCCGCGGCGCGGCCCTCGGCGGCGCGGGCCTCCCACATCAGGGCCACGGTCATGAGTACAGATTCCCCTTGCTCAGCTCGTGGACGTGATCGTGGCTGTGGCTGTGGCTGTGGCCGTGCTCCGCTTCCGCGGGCGCCTCGCCCGGCACGTGCGGTTCCGTGACCGGGAGCGAGGAGTCCGCGGAGAGGTCCCAGGCCGAGGCCGCCCGGCCCCGGGCGACCATCTCGGCCCCCAGCGCGGCGACCATCGCCCCGTTGTCGGTGCAGAGCTTCGGCCGCGGCACACGCAGCGTGATGCCCGCGTCCTCGCAGCGGCGCGCGGCCAGGGCGCGCAGCCGGGAGTTGGCCGCGACACCGCCGCCGATCATGAGGTGGTCGACGCCGTTGTCCCGGCAGGCCCGGACGGCCTTGCGGGTGAGGACGTCGGCGACCGCCTCCTGGAAGGACGCCGACACATCCGCCACCGGCACCTCCTCGCCCGCGTTCCGCTTGGCCTCGATCCAGCGGGCGACGGCCGTCTTGAGCCCGGAGAAGGAGAAGTCGTAGGCGGCGTCACGGGGGCCGGTCAGGCCGCGCGGGAAGGCGATGGCGTCCGGGTCGCCGTCGCGCGCCACGCGGTCGATGACGGGGCCGCCGGGGAAGCCGAGGTTCAGCACCCGGGCGACCTTGTCGAACGCCTCGCCCGCCGCGTCGTCGATGGTCGAGCCGAGCGGCCGGACGTCGCTGGTGATGTCCGGGGCGAGCAGCAGGGAGGAATGGCCGCCGGAGACGAGCAGGGCCATCGTCGGCTCGGGCAGCGCGCCGTGCTCCAGCTGGTCCACGGCGATGTGCGAGGCGAGGTGGTTGACCCCGTACAGCGGCTTGCCGAGGGCGTACGCGTACGCCTTGGCAGCCGAGACGCCGACCAGCAGGGCACCCGCCAGACCGGGGCCGGCCGTGACGGCGATCCCGTCGAGGTCGCCGGGCGCGACCCCGGCCTCCTTCAGCGCGCGCTCGATCGTCGGAACCATCGCCTCCAGATGGGCGCGGCTGGCGACCTCCGGCACGACCCCGCCGAAGCGGGCGTGCTCGTCGACGCTGGAGGCGACGGCGTCGGCGAGGAGGGTGTGGCCGCGGACGATGCCGACGCCGGTCTCGTCGCAGGAGGTCTCGATGCCGAGGACAAGGGGCTCGTCAGCCATGGATGGTCGTTCCCTGTTCGTCTGGGTCCGCTGCCGGGGCGGCTGGGGGTTCGGTGGTGTCTTCGGTGGTGGCGTGGCCGGCGGTGGGCACGGCGTCGGGCTCGGGGGTGTGGGCCGCGGCGGGGGTGTGGGCCGCGGCGGGGTCCCCGGCCTCCGTGAGCGGCAGGTCGTGGGCGGCATCGGCGGCGGGGCCCGGTGCCGTGCGGCGCATCACCAGGGCGTCCACGTTTCCCGGCTGGTAGTAGCCGCGGCGGATGCCGATGGGCTGGAAACCGAAGCGTTCGTAGAGACGCTGCGCGCGGGTGTTGTCGACGCGGACTTCCAGGAGCACCTCGTCGCATTCGAACGCCGAGGCGGCGGCGAGCAGTTCCGACAGCAGGCGGGCGCCGAGACCGGTACCCCAGTGGGTGCGGGTGACGGCGATGGTCTGCACGTCGCCGGTGCCGCCGGAGGCCGCGAGGCCGCCGTAGCCGACGATCCGGCCGACGGCCGTACCGGGCTCGCCGTTCCGCCCGTTCTCGCCGTTCCGCCCGTTCCGGCCGGTCTCCTCGGCGACGGCGTAGTGGCGGGAGGACGCCCGGCCGCGGGCATGCGCGAGCTCCGACCAGAACATGCCCTCCGTCCAGGCGTCCTCCGGGAACATCTCGCGCTCCAGGGCGAGCACGGCGGGGATGTCCCACCAGCGCATCTCGCGCAGGACGACGGCGGGCGGCGCGGGCTCGGCCGCCGTTCCGCCGGTGGCTCCGGTGGTCGCCGCGTCGGTCACCGTGGTGTGACCACCTTGTAGTGGGCCGGCACCTGCGCGTCCGGGCGGCGCAGATAGAGCGGCCGGACCGGCTCCTCGGCGCTCGCCAGGAACTCCGCGTCCCCGGCCGCCAGCCGCTCGGCGGCGAGAGCGGCCAGCGCGGCCGCCGACTGGTGCTCGGGCATGCCCTCCGGCACGTCGCGGAAGACGTCCGGGTAGAGCAGCGCGCCCGCGCCGACCGCCGGCCCGTCCGCGACCTGCTCCGCGATCTCGGCGGGGCGGTCCACGGCGGGTGCGGTGAGGCGGGTGCGGGGGTCGGCGTAGCGGGCCCAGTAGACCTCTTTGCGGCGGGCGTCGGTGGCCACGGTGAACGGCCCCTCCAGCCCTGCCGCCCCGGCGGCGTACGCGATGCCGTCAAGGGTGCACAGTCCGTACACCGGGGCGCCGGTCGCGGCGCCGAAGGCGGCGGCCGTGACCAGGCCGACGCGCAGCCCGGTGTACGGGCCCGGGCCGGCCCCGACGACGATGCCGGTCACCGAGGGCAGCTTCACCCCGGCCTCGGCGAGCACGCGGTCCACGGCGGGGATCAGCAGCTCCCCGTGGCGCCGGGCGTCCACGCGGGACGCCTCGGCGAGGACGCGCTCACCGTCGTGCAGGGCGACGGTGACGGCGGGGGTCGCGGTGTCAAGAGCGAGCAGCAGCACGGGTACAGCCTACGGCGCTCCGCACGGGGCCCGGCCCGGCCCGGGGCCCTGCCCCACCCGGGACACCGGGCCGCCCGGTCCACCGTTCGAGAGCCGAAGCGAGGCGCGTGCGCGGGCCGGGAGGGGGAGGGGCCGGGTGCGGCGCAGTAGCCGAAGCGAGGCGCGGGCGCGGGCCGGGAGGGGGGAGGGGCCGGATGCGGCGCAGTTGCGCGGGCGGGCCGGGCTCAGGCACGGGGCGGGGTTCCGGCGCGGGGCGACCGCGGGCCGGGGCTGGGACTCCCGGGCCGAGGAGATGGCTCCGGCGCGGGCCCTGGCAGTGCCGGGGCCCGGGCACCGGGCGGGGCTCCGGCGCGGGGCGACCGGCGGGGCTGGGGCTCAGGCCGTGGGCACGGCTCCGGCGCGGGCGGGGCAGGGCTCCGGCGCGGGCGCGGGGCGGGGGTGCGGCGGTGCTAACGTCAGGCACACGCACGTACGACGGTACGAAAAGGTGGTCGCAGGGGTGGCAGTGAGCAGCTCGGGGAAGATCGTGGCCGGGCTGACCGCGGCGGCTCTCGCCGCGGTCGGATTCCTGACCTACCAGGCTGCCGCCAGCGCCTCCGACCGGCCGGCCGTCCCCAAGGACCGCGCCGCCGCCTCGTCCTCACCCGAGCCCGGCGCCGGCTCCGGCTCCGGCTCCGGCTCCGGCAAGGACGCCGGACCGGAGAGCGGGGAGACGGCCGACAAGCAGCCGCCCGTGCCCGCGGACTCCGGTACCGGGCTGCGCGTCGTCTACTCGCTGAGCGCGAAGCGCGTGTGGCTGGTCGGCGAGGACGAGCAGCCGACCCGGACCTATGAGGTCTGGCCCAGCGCCGTGAGCCCGGAGCCGGGCGAGTACGCGGTGGTGTCCCGCGCAGAGAGCGTCGCCGGATCGGACGGGGTGCCGATCGAGCACTCGGTGGTGTTCACGACGGCCGAGGGTGTGGTCATCGGCTTCAGCGCCGCGGTGGACGGCTCGAAGCCGGATCCGGGCGCGGAGCGGAAGACCGGCGGGATACGGGCTCCGCGCAAGGACGGCGCGGCGATGTGGAAGTTCGCACCGGTCGGCACGAAGGTCGTCGTGGTTCCCTGAGCGGTTGGGCCGGGGCCTTCGTTCCGTCCGGGCCGGCGTTTGATCCCGGGCACTGTTCGGTCCGGCTGCCGTTCGGCTCGCGCCGTCGTTCCGTCCGGGCCGGCGTCTCGGTGTCCCGCTCGGGGCCCGTGGCGCTCCTCATCCGCTCCACCTGGCCGACGACCGGGGCGGACGGCTCCTCGGGCAACTCCGTCCGGGCCGGCGTTAGGTCCGGGCCGGCGTTCGATCCCCGGCACTGTTCAATCCGGATAGCCGTTCGGCCCGGGCCGCCGCTGCCCACGGATGGGATGGGGCAGGGGTACGACAGCGCCAGGCCTCGGGCCCGTGTCCGACGGTGTGATGCCGCCGCCCGGTTATCGCGCCGTACCCGGCGGGCGAACCGGTCCGGTGTCCGGGCCTCGCCGGCCGCCGCCCGGGCCTCGCCGGCCGCCGTCCGGGGCCGCGTCCGGAGCCGCGGCCCCGTTCGCTCCCTGCCCGCTGTCGAAGAAAAGGGCGAGGGCGTAATCCGTGTCAGGCGGCTTGACGCGTGGTGGGCGCGCCCGGATCGCCGGGGCCGTCCTGAGTGCTGCCGGCCTCCCCGGCGCGGTTCTCCTCCGCCCCCGACGGCGGAGTGGAGACGGCCGTGGCCGCCGCGCCGGCGGCGAGCAGCCGGCTCACCGACGGCGGCTCTTCCCCGGGACGGGTGCCGGGTTCCGCCGCGTCGGCGGCGGGGTCATGGCGCTGCACGGTGCCTCCCGAGGTGTTTCCGGTACGAAGGGTGCGGGTGTGGGTTAGGTTTACCTAACCCGTCGCTGCTCTCCCATGTCACCACGCCCGGCACCGACCGCGCAACATCTTGCCGACACGGTGTCGGAACGTTCACCGGAGTTCCCCGGAGCCGGTCGCCTCCGGCCTCCTCCGCCCCTCGCGCCCTTTGCTCCCCCCTGCCCCGGCCCCTGTCCTTGCGGTCCCTGCCGCCCCCGGGGACTCCGGTCCGGCAGCCGGAGGGGATGCGATGGCGGCACACCAGGCGCACGGGCCCCGTCCGCTCCGTGGCGCCGCCGCGCCGGGGGCAACGGCCCGCCCCCGGCGCGGGGAGGCCTTTCCGGCCGTACCGCTCGCACCGCCGGCACATCGCTGCCGCGCCCCGTTACCGTGCGTCCGGCCCGCACCGCCCGTGGTGCCCCCGACGCCCGGGCCAACCGCTCCGACAGCCGCATGGTCGGGTGGCCCGGACGGACGGACGGGCCGGGTGGCCGGGGGGCCCGGCGGCCCGGGCGGCCGTGCGCGGGCGGCCCGGTCAGCCGGGCAGGCCGGTGAGGGACGAGAGGTCCGTGCCGGCCCAGCGGGGGCCGACGCCCGTCACGGCGACCCGCCGTACGTCGTCCCCGGCCACGGCCTCGTCGAGGCTCGGGCCGTCGGCGCCCTCGGCGCGTCCGATCACCACGTGCAGCCGGTCCTCCGACAGCTCCTCCATCCGGCCCTCGCCCCACTCCACGACGACCACCGACTCCGGCAGCGACACGTCCAGGTCGAGGTCCTCCATCTCGTCCAGGCCACCGCTCAGCCGGTACGCGTCCACATGGACCAGGGCCGGGCCCGCGCCGAGCGGCGGGTGGACGCGGGCGATGACGAACGTCGGGGAAGTGACCGCGCCGCGCACGTCGAGGCCCTCGCCCAGGCCGCGCGTCAGCGTCGTCTTGCCGGCGCCCAACTGCCCGGTGAGGAGGACGAGATCACCGGGGCGCAGCAGCCGGGCGAGGCGGCGGCCGAGTTCGCGCATCGCGTCGGGGGTGCGGACGGTCAGCCGCACCTGTGCGGCGGCGTCGGGGTCCGCGGGGGTGACGGTGTCCGCGCCGGTGGCCGTGCTCTGGGCGCGGCTCGTGTCGTACGGGGCTTCCATCTCTCTCCTTGCGTGGTCCCGTCCCGCCGTCGGACGGGAGGGAGGCGTCCCGCTCCTCCCGGGCCCCGATGCGGCGGAGAGCCGGGGGAACCGCCCCGTCGGGCCGGGAAGGGCACTGCGGCCGATGGTACGAGCCGCGCGGCCGGGACGCCGCCGGGCACGGGCGGGCGGCGCCGTGCCGTGCCGACCCGCGCGGAACGGGGCGAGCCGCGCGGGCCGGGCGACCGGCCCGGGCGCCGCGGACCGGTGGCCAGTGCTGCGGCCGGGAAGACGCACCGGTTCGCAAGCCCGGCACGGCACTCGTCCGGCCTCCGTCCGGGGGCGCAGGCACGTTGCCGCTCGTCCACGCGCATCCGGCACGCGGACGACGTTCCGCCTTGCGCTGCTTCCCGGCCCGCCTTCCCGGCCCCGGCGCTAGCCGCAGACCGGGCGGTGCGGCCGCCGCTTCCGCGGCGGCCCGTGCTTCGCGCCGGCGCGGGCGATCAGTTCGGCCAGCCGGTCGTTCACCGTCTCCGGGTGTTCGAGCATCACCAGATGGCCCGCGTCGGGGACGAGCACCAGTTCGGCGTCCGGCAGCGCCTCGGCGATCGCCTGGCTGTGCGAGGCGGGTGTGACCAGGTCCCGGTCACCGCTCAGCACCAGGACGGGCAGGCCCGCGAAGACCGCCAGCGCGTCCGCCTTGTCGTGCTCCTGGAACGCCGGGTAGAACTCCGCGACCACGTCGATCGGTGTCGACTCGATCATCCGCTCGGCGAAACGGGCCACCGCCGGGTCCACATGCCGTGAACCGAAGGAGTACCGCTTGACGATCCCGGTGAACAGGTCGGCTGTCGCCCGGCGGCTCCGCTCCACCAGGTCCACGCGCGAGCCCAGCGCCCGGAGCACCCCGGGCAGCACCCGCCGCACCGCGTTCACCCCGGCCACCGGCAGCCCGAAGTTGACCTCGCCGAGCCCGCCCGCCGACGTGCCGACGAAGGCGGCGCCCGCGACCCGCTCCCGCACGTACTCCGGGTAGTGGGCGGCCAGCGCCATCAGCGTCATACCTCCCATCGAGTGGCCGACGAGCACCACCGGGCCCTGCGGTACGGCGGCGTCGAGCACGGCCCGCAGATCGCGCCCGAGCTGGTCGATGGTGACCGGGACGCCGTCCGCCTGCGCCATGCCGCGCTGCGAGCGGCCGTGGCTGCGCTGGTCCCAGTGGACCATGCGCACCACACCGTTCAGCGCCGCGCGCTGGAAGTGGAAGGAGTCCTGGTTCAGGCAGTAGCCGTGGCAGAACACCACCGTGAGCGGCCCGGGTCCGCGCCGCCCGAAGAGCCTGCGGCGGCGGTGGGCCACCGGCTCGGCCTCCGCCTCGTGGACCTCGTAGTGGAGCACCGTGCCGTCATCGGCCACGGCCTCACCGGGGGTGCCGCGCAGCGTGCCGTACGGGCCGGCGGTGTCGAGGGCGAGCCGGGCCTTGCGGCGCATCCCGCGGTGAACGGTCAGCCGTTCGATCGCGACACCGGCCGCGGCGGTGGCCGCCACGACGCCCAGTGCCGTGCCCGCCAGGCCCACGCGGCTCCGGTGACCGCCGTGACCGGCGGGACCGGCATGACCGCTCGCGGCCGCGGCGGCCGCCGCGGCGGCCTGCACCGCACCGGCCGCCGGCTCACCGGCAGGGATCTCAGCCATCGTCGTGCCGCTCCTCGTCGTCCGTCCCTCGCCCGGAGGCCCGCCGGCGTCCCGCCGACCGGCCTCCGCCGTCCACCTCTTCACCGGCTCGCCCGTCACAGCGGCCGTATGCCCCGGATACGGGGCGGGCCGACGTACGGTGCCGGCCCGATGCCGTCCCGGTCTCGTCCCGGTGCCGTCCCCGCGCCGTGCGGTGCCGTCGGCCCGTGCCGCACGACCCGCGCCCGGCAGGCCGCCGCATCGCGCCGCGACGGCCGAGGGCCCGGGCGCCGTACGCGCAGCGACGATACGGGCCCGGCCGCCGGGCGGGGGGCGCGTTCCGTGGGCTCCGTGAGGTTCGCGGGCTCCGCGGGTTCCGTGGGGCTTGGCGGGATCCGTGGTCCTCGCGGGTCCTGTACTGACAACACCGCCGGGTGCGTTCTCAGTTCCCGGCCCGCTCGGCGGGGCCCCTGGCAGGAGTCCGACGAGCGGGCCGCCGGGCCGGCCGGCGGAACCGGCAGGCCACCCGGCGGGCGTCCGGCGGGCGAGCGTCCGACGCCGGCCCGGGCCGGCGAACGGCACAGGCGCCCGCATCGCCCCCGGCCCGGCGTGCGGCGGACGGCCGCAGGGCCCGCCGAGAGGGCTCCGGCGGCGGCACCGCGCGGCCCGGCGAGCGTCGGCCACCGGGCCGGGAGCACCGCGACAGCACCTGCCGCCGGCGCACCTTCCGCGCCACCGCGCCTGCCGCCGGCGCACCCCCGCGCCGGGCCCGCGCGCCCCCTATCCGTCCTCCGCGTTCGCATACACCCGGGGCACTCTCGCTCCGATCCTGGTGACGATCTCGTACGCGATCGTGCCGGCGGCCTGCGCCCAGTCCTGGGCCGTCGGCTCGCCGGCGTCACCCGGCCCGAACAGCACGGCCTCGTCGCCCGCCTCGGCGGTGTCACCGCCCAGATCCACCACGAACTGGTCCATCGCCACCCGCCCCGCGACGGTCCGCCACTTGCCGCCCACCAGCACCGGGCCGGTGCCCGACGCGTGCCGGGGGATGCCGTCCGCGTAGCCGACGGGCACCAGGGCGAGGGTCGTCTCCCCGGCGGTCACATAGTGGTGGCCGTAGCTCACGCCGTGCCCGCCCGGCACCCGCTTGACGTTCGCCAGTCGTGCGGACAGCGTCATGGCCGGGCGCAGCCCGAAGTCGCCCGGCTGGCCGACCTCCGGGCTCGGCGAGATCCCGTAGACGGAGATCCCGGGCCGCACCAGGTCGAAGTGGGCCTCGGGCAGCGTCAGCGTCGCCGGGGAGTTGGCCATGTGCCGCACCTCCGGCCGCAGCCCCGCGCGCTCCGCGGCCGCCAGCGCCTCCCGGAAGGACTCCAGTTGCGGGGCGATCGACGGGTGGCCCGGTTCGTCGGCGCAGGCGAAGTGCGACCAGATGCCGGTCACCTTCAGCACGCCCTCGGCCTCCGCGGACCGGGCGGCGGCGGTGAGCGCGGCCCAGTCGTGCGGCTGGCAGCCGCCCCGGCCCAGGCCGGTGTCGGCCTTGAGATGCACCCTGGCGGTACGGCCGCACGCGCGCGCGGCGTCAGCGACCTCGCGCAGCGCCCACAGGGCGCCGGCCGAGACGTCGACATCGGCCTCGATCGCCTGGCGCCAGGGGCCGCCGGGGGTCCACAGCCAGCACAGCAGGCGGCCGGTGTCGCCCGCCGCGCGCAGGGCCAGCGCCTCCTGCGGCGTGGCGGTGGCCAGCCAGCTCGCGCCGGCCTCCCGTGCCGCGCGGGCACACGGCAGCGCGCCGTGGCCGTACGCGTCCGACTTGACGACGGCCATCAGCTCGGAGCGGGGCGCGCGGGCCCGCAGTGCCCGGACATTGGCCCGGAGGGCGCCGAGATCGATCTCGGCACGGGCCCGCATCTCTTCGTTCATCGGGTTCAGTGTCTCACCGGCCCGCCGGGACGTACCCGCCGAGGGAACGGCAGGCGCCGGGCCGGCGGGCGCGGGGCCGGCGGCACGGCCCCGGGTGGGGGCCCGGGCCATGGCCCCCACCCGGGGCGGGCACGGGTCCGAGGGTGGCCGGAGAACGACGGTGTCCCCCGCCGCGTACCGGCGGCAGACGCCGGACCCACCGGCCCCGGACCGAACGGCTCCCGGGCCCGCGCGGCTCAGGTCCCGGCGCGGCGGCCCCAGATGTAGACCCGGTCCCCCACGCGCAGCGTCTTCCAGAGCCGTTCCGCGTCGGGCCGGGTGAGGTTCACACAGCCGTGTGAACCCCCGTCCGGGTCGTAGATGTCGTCGCGCACCCCGTGGAACGCCTGGCCGCCGTTGAAGAACTGGGCGTACGGCATCGGTGTCTTGTAGATCGTCGACACATGCTTCTCGTTCCGCCAGGAGATCCGGTTCCAGCCGGTGCGGGTCGGCCGGCCGTCCTTGCCGCTGCGGATCGGCACCGGTCCCATCAGCACCTTCCGCCCCTGCTGCACCCACATCAGCTGGCGGGGCAGATCGACACAGGCGATACGGTCCCGGACCTCTGGACACCGGCCCCCGGCGTTGGGGTCACGGCGTGCCCCGACGACGCGGATGTGGCTCCGGGTCTTCGTGCCCGCGTAGCCGGGGATGGCCGGTCGCAGCTTCTCGTGCCGCTGCCAGGCGCGGATGGCCCGGCAGTCCGCCGCCGACTGCCGGCCGTCGACGCGCAGGTCCAGGAACTTCTCCACCAGGCGCTGGTACGGGCCGGCGGGAGCGGTGCAGGGGCCTGCGTCCCGGCCGTGCGGGACGGCCCCGTCCGTGCGGTCGCCGGACCGGACGGTCCCGGACGGATCGGTGGAACGGTCCGGGACGGCCGGAGAGGCCGAAGGCCCCCCGGGGTCCGGCGCGTTGTCGTCGGCGCGCGCGTGCTGCTGCCCGTGCCGGGGGCCGCCGTCGTCGGCTGGTGACGGCCGCCCCTGCTCCGCCACCGCGGCGACGCCGCCCGCCACCGGCAGCAGCACCGCGGCGGCGGCCGCCCAGCGCGCGTATCTTCTCGCCGCAGGACCCATACCGGCTCCCCGTACCTCTCCACGGCGGCCGCCACGGCCCGGCGGATCACCGGCGCGCGGCCGACTCATCAGATGATCTGAACGGAGTGACCATCCCGCCGGCCGCCCGGCCTCACACGGCGGCCCCCGGCCTCCCACCCGGTTGTCCCACGACTTTCACCGGACCGGGCCGTCCCACCTGCCAGTGCCCGGCGGCACTCGCCGCCGGAGGGGGTCGGCACCGGACGGAGGAGGTGCGCACCGAGAGACATGTCGCCGCCCGGCCCGCCCGGCTCCGCCCAGTGCTCCCCACCCGGCCGGCAGAACAAGCGGACGCGGGGTGCCGGACGGCCCCGCCGGGTCGGCCGGACGAGCCGCTTCGGCCGGTACAGCCGGTCGGCCGCTCCTGCCACTTCGCGAGGTCAGCAGGTCACGGTCAGGCGGGTCGGGCGGGTTGGCCGGGTCGCCGGTTCAGCCCTTCCGCCAGGTCAGCCCGTTCGACCGGGACACCCCTTCGGCCGGGCCGGTCGCGTCAGCCGGAAGCCGGGGCCCGGCCGGCAGCCGAGGCGGAGGCCGAGGCGACGTCGCGCCAGGCCGCGACCAGGGCCGCCGCCACATCGGACGCCCCCACGGGCGCCCCCGTGCGCCCCGCCGCCAGGCGGCCCGCCAGGCCGTGCAGGTACGCGCCCGCCGACGCCGCGTCGCGGGGCTCCAGCCCCGCCGCCAGCAGGGAGGCCGTCAGCCCGGACAGCACGTCGCCGGTGCCCGCCGTGGCCAGCCAGCCGGTGCCCGTCGGGTTGACCCGCACCGGCCCGTCGGCGGCGGCCACCAGCGTCGTCGAACCCTTGAGCAGCACGGTCGCGCCGAACTCCGCCGCCAGCCGCCGCACCGAGGACAGCCGCGCCGCCTCGACCTCCTCACGGGCCACGCCCAGCAGCGCGGCCGCCTCGCCCGCGTGCGGGGTCAGCAGGGTCGGCGCCGTCCTGCGCCGCACCTGCTTGCGGTCCAGCAGGCGCAGCCCGTCGGCGTCCACCAGCACCGGTACGTCCGACGCGAGCACGTCCTTCATCGCCCGGCGCGCCTCCTGGCCGTCCCCGAGGCCCGGGCCGATGGACCAGGACTGGACCCGGCCCGCCTTCGCGGGCGGGCCCGTGTGCACGAGGGTCTCGGGGAACCGGGCGATCACCGCGTCCGCGGCCGGGCCGACGTACCGTACGGCGCCCGCCCCGCCGCGCAGGGCGCCCGCCACGGCGAGCACGGCGGCGCCCGGGTAGCGCGCGGAGCCCGCCACCACACCGACGACCCCGCGCCGGTACTTGTCGCTCTCGCCGGTGGGTACGGGCAGCAGCGCGGCCACGTCCCCGTGCTGCGGGGCCTCCAGCTCGGGTACCTCCGGCAGATACGGGTCCAGGCCGATGTCCACCAGCCGCAGCGCCCCGGCGTGCCCGGCCCCGGGGTCGATCAGCAGGCCCGGCTTGTACGTGCCGAAGGTGACCGTCGCGTCGGCCCGTACGGCCGTTCCCGCGACCTCGCCGGTGTCGGCCTCCATGCCGCTGGGGAGGTCCACCGCCACGATCGCCGCCCCGGACTCCCGGGCGGCGAGCACCAGTTCGGCCGCGGCGGGGCGGAGTCCGCCGTGCCCGCCGATGCCGACGATCCCGTCGAGGACGAGATCCGCCCGGCGGACGGCGGCCAGGGCGGCGCGGCCGACCGGCCGGCCGCCGGAGCCGGACCCCGCGCCGCCGCCCGGCCCGGTGCCTCCGCTGACGCCCTCCTTGCCGGCGGTTTCCCGCGCGCGGGACTTCCGGCCACCGACCCTGCTCCCCGCGCCCCCGGTCTCCGCCGTCTCCCCCGATGCCCCGGTCTCCGGCTCCCCCGCCGCCGGCACCGCCCGGCCGCCCGCGGCGCGCAGGGTGGCGAGACCACCGGCATGGGTGCGGTCCGGGGGGAGCAGAACGGCGGTGACCCCGGCGCCGCGCCGGGCCAGCCGGGCCCCGGCGTAGAGGGCGTCACCGCCGTTGTCGCCGCTGCCCACCAGCAGCGCGATCCGCGCTCCGTACACCCGTCCCGGCCCCAGCAGTCCGGCGCACGCGGCCGCCAGCCCGGCGGCCGCGCGCTGCATCAGCGCCCCTTCCGGAAGGCGCGCCATCAGCGCGCGCTCGGCTGCCCGTACGGTCTCCACGCTGTACGCAGTTCTCATGCCCCCAGTGTCCAGGTCCGGGGCCGGTACGGGGCAGTCCGGCGGGGCCGGCCCCGCGCCACCGTCCGCCTCGGGCCCCGGCTACGCGGGCGCGTAGGTGAGGCAGTCGGCCGCGTTCTGCTGGAAGCCGACGGTGATACCGGGCGCGCGGCACTCCAGTTGTTCGTTGTGCCGGCATTCCGACATCTTGCAGGCGCCGACCCGGCCGGTGGCCGACATGTCGCCGCCCCGGGCACCGGAGTCGACGAACGTGTCGCAGTGCGCGTGGCCCGGGTCTCCCACGGTGATGGCCAGCGCGTGGCAGGTGCTCTCCCGGTTGTACGCGCAACTGGTGGCCGCGCAGTCGTTGACGATCGGCATGTCCATCAGGGGCCTCCGGGGGTGTCGGGTCGGTCCGGGCGGCGAACCCGGACCAACCGGTCACACGGGCTCACCGGATCGAGCCTCGCAAGGAACCCCCGCACCGACCAGCGGAAGCACGCCGAACGGGGCACGTCCGCCCGGGAGCCCGGCCCGCCCGGCGGCAGAGGCCGTCCGGCCCGTGCCGCCGGGATGTCCGCCCCGTACGGCGGCTCAGCCCTCCGCGATGACGACCGCCGAGGCGATCCCCGCGTCGTGGCTCAGCGAGACGTGCCAGCCGGTCACCCCGAGTCGGGCCGCGCAGGCCGCGACCGTGCCCTTCACCCGCAGCGTCGGCCGTCCGTTCGACTGGGTGACGACCTCGGCGTCCGTCCAGGAGAGCCCGCGGGGCGCGCCCAGCGCCTTGGCGAGGGCTTCCTTGGCGGCGAAGCGGGCGGCGAGCGAGGCGACACCGCGCCGCTCGCCGCTCGGCAGCGTCAGCTCGTGGTCGACGAAGAGCCGGTCGGCCAGCGCGGGCGTACGCTCCAGCGCCTCGGCGAAGCGGTCGATCTCGGCGACGTCGATGCCGACGCCGAGGATCACTCGACCGTCACCGACTTGGCGAGGTTCCTCGGCTGGTCCACCTCGTTGCCGCGCGCGGTGGCCAGTTCGCAGGCGAAGACCTGCAGCGGCACCGTGGCGACCAGCGGCTGGAGCAGCGTCGGGGTGGGCGGGATGCGGATCAGGTGGTCGGCGTACGGCACGACCGTCTCGTCGCCGTCCTCGGCGATGACGATGGTGCGCGCGCCCCGGGCCCGGATCTCCTGGATGTTGGACACGATCTTGTCGTGCAGCACCGACCGCCCGCGCGGCGAGGGCACGACCACGACGACCGGCAGATCCTCCTCGATCAGCGCGATCGGACCGTGCTTGAGCTCGCCGGCGGCGAAGCCCTCGGCGTGCATGTAGGCGAGCTCCTTGAGCTTGAGCGCGCCCTCCAGGGCGACGGGGAAGCCGACGTGCCGGCCGAGGAACAGCACGGTGTTCTTGTCGGCGAGGCTGCGGGCCAGCTCCCGTACGGGCTCCATCGTGCCGAGCACCTGCTCGACCTGGACGGAGATCGCCGACAGCTCCTGGATGACGGAGTGGATCTCGTCGCCCCACTTGGTGCCGCGCACCTGGCCGAGGTAGAGCGCGACGAGGTAGCAGGCGACGAGCTGGGTGAGGAACGCCTTGGTGGAGGCGACCGCGACCTCCGGCCCGGCGTGCGTGTAGAGCACGGCGTCGGACTCGCGCGGGATCGTGGAGCCGTTGGTGTTGCAGATGGCGAGGACGCGGGCGCCCTGTTCGCGGGCGTGCCGCAGCGCCATCAGGGTGTCCATGGTCTCACCGGACTGGCTGATGGCGATGACGAGGGTGCGGTGGTCGAGGATCGGGTCTCGGTAGCGGAACTCGCTGGCGAGCTCGGTCTCGCAGGGGACGCGCGTCCAGTGCTCGATGGCGTACTTGGCGATCATCCCGGCGTGGTACGCGGTGCCGCAGGCCACGATGACGATCTTGTTGACCTCGCGCAGCTCGGACGGCGGGATGCGCACCTCGTCGAGCAGCAGGGTGCCGGAGCCGTCGATGCGGCCGAGGAGGGTGTCGGCGACGGCCTTCGGCTGCTCGGCGATCTCCTTGAGCATGAAGTAGTCGTAGCCGCCCTTCTCGGCGGCGGAGGCGTCCCAGTCGACGTGGTACTCGCGGACGTCGGCCGGGCTGCCGTCGAAGTTCGTGACCGTCACGCCGTCCCGGCGGAGTTCGACGACCTGGTCCTGGCCCAGCTCGATCGCCTCGCGGGTGTGCGCGATGAACGCGGCGACATCGGAGGCGAGGAAGGACTCGCCGTCGCCGACGCCCACCACCAGCGGCGAGTTGCGGCGCGCGCCGACCACCACGTCCGGCTCGTCGGCGTGCACGGCGACCAGCGTGAAGGCGCCCTCCAGCCGGCCGCACACCTGGCGCATGGCCTCGGCGAGGTCGCCGCGGGAGGAGAACTCCTCGGCCAGCAGATGGGAGACGACCTCGGTGTCGGTCTCGGACAGGAGTTCGTGACCGCGGTCGGTCAGCTCGGCCCGCAGCGCGGCGAAGTTCTCGATGATGCCGTTGTGGACGACGGCGACCCGGCCCGCGTTGTCCAGGTGCGGATGGGCGTTGGCGTCGGTGGGGGCGCCGTGGGTGGCCCAACGGGTGTGGCCGATGCCGGTGGAGCCGGACGGCAGCGGGCGGCCCGCCAGCTCCTTCTCCAGGTTGGCCAGCTTGCCCGCCTTCTTCGCGGCGGCGAGCCCGCCGTCGGAGAGCACGGCGACCCCGGCCGAGTCATAACCCCGGTACTCCAGGCGCTTCAGACCGGCGATGACAACGTCGAGGGCGGACTGCCCTCCCACATACCCAACGATTCCGCACATGCCCGCAGCCTACGTTCCCGCACCGGCGGCCGGGCGCCTCGGGGGTCCCGGCGGGGCCCGCCGGGGCCCCGTCCGAAGGCGCCGGCACGAAGGCGCCGGCACGGAGGCGCGCCCGGTCAGCCGCCTTGTTCCATCCGGTCCCGGGCGTCCCGCAGCAGCCACAGATACTCGGACTCCTCGCAGCTGGGCTTGGTGCCCGCCCGGTAGAGGTCTATGGAGTCGTCGAGGTCCTCCATCAGATCCTCGTCGGGCAGCTCGTCGGCCAGCTCGCTGACGATCCGCCCCGCCGCGCCCTGCCGTTCGGCGCGGGCGTCGGACCGCCGGGGCCGCGGGACTTCTCCCTCCCGCCGTCTGCCGAAGGTGTGACCGAAGATCCGGACCGGGCCGTGCACGGATACGGACATGGGTTCCCCCCTGGTCGCGGGTGCGGCCGGCCGGGCGGCCCGCGGGGCACACACATGTCCCGCTCCCCGGAAGAGCCCTCCGGCCGGTGTTCCGTTGCCCGAACGTTATGCCGTGCCGAACATTCTGTGTAGGCCCGGGAGAGAACGGATGTGCGCCCGACGGGGCGCGTACGGGAGCGCTTATCCACCCCCGCTCCGGATCCCGCGCCGGGCGCACCCGCACAATGGGCCTCGTGTCCCTCACCGAGCCGCAGCAGCGACGCCGTTCCGACGTCACCCCTTACATGGACCTCACCCGTGCGGAGTGGAGCGCCCTGCGCGAGCGGACCCCCCTGCCGCTGACCGCCGAGGAGGTCGAACGGCTGCGCGGTCTCGGCGACGTCATCGACCTCGACGAGGTGCGCGAGGTCTATCTGCCGCTCTCCCGGCTGCTCAACCTCTACGTGGCCGCCGCCGGCAATCTGCGCGGCGCGCTCAACACCTTCCTCGGCGACACGGCGAGCGGGCACGGCGTCCAGCCCGGCACCCCGTTCGTCATCGGCGTCGCGGGCAGCGTCGCCGTCGGCAAGTCCACCGTGGCCCGGCTGCTCCAGGCCCTGCTGGCCCTCTGGCCGGAGCACCCGCGGGTCGAGCTCGTCACCACGGACGGCTTCCTGCTGCCCAACGCCGAGCTGCACCGGCGCGGCCTGATGTCCCGCAAGGGCTTCCCGGAGTCCTACGACCGGCGGGCCCTGACCCGGTTCGTCGCGGAGGTGAAGGCCGGCCGGGACGTGGTCACCGCGCCCGTCTACTCGCACCTCGTCTACGACATCGTCCCGGGCGAACGGCTGACCGTGCGCCGCCCCGACATCCTCATCGTCGAGGGGCTCAACGTCCTGCAGCCCGCGCTGCCCGGACACGACGGGCGCACCCGCGTCGGTCTCGCCGACTACTTCGACTTCAGCGTCTACGTGGACGCGCGGACGGAGGACATCGAGCAGTGGTACCTCGGCAGGTTCCGCAAGCTGCGCGAGACCGCCTTCCAGAACCCGTTCTCCTACTTCCGCAAGTACACCCGGGTCTCCGAGGAGGAGGCGCTGGACTACGCCCGCAGGATGTGGAGCACGATCAACCGGCCCAACCTGGAGCAGAACATCATCCCGACCCGGGGCCGCGCCAACCTCGTGCTCCGCAAGGGCTCCGACCACAAGGTGCGGCGGCTCAGCCTGCGCAAGCTGTGACCCGGGCCACGGCCGGGCCGCGTAATCTGCGCCCATGCTGCAGCTCCGGATCATCTGCCCCGCCGACCGCACCGACCGGGTCACGGCGCTGCTGCGGCGGGCCGTGGGCACCGCGAACCTGGTGGTCCTCCCGGGAGCCGGACGGGACCCGGCCGGGGACCTGGTGGCCTGCGACGTGGCGCGCGAGGCGGCCGACGAACTGACGGACGAACTGCGGGAGCTGCGCCTGCACGAGGACGGGTCGATCACGCTCCAGGACATCGCCGTCTCCCTGTCGAAGCGGGCCGAGCGGGCGGAGCGGGAGGCCCCGGGCGAGCCGGCGGACGCGGTGCTGTGGGAGGAGCTCTTGGAGGCCACCCACGAGGAGTCCACCGTCTCGGCCACCTATCTGGCCTTCATGACGGTCGCGGTGATGATCGCGGCCTGCGGCGTGCTGCTGGACAACGCCATCCTGATCGTGGGCGCCATGGCCGTCGGCCCCGAGTTCGGGCCGCTGGCGGGGGTGAGCGCCGGACTGGTGCTGGGACGCCTGCGGGAGGCCGGGCGCTCGCTCACCGCGCTGCTCACGGGATTCGCGGTCGCCATGGCGGTCACCACGCTCTTCACCCTGGCGCTGGACGCGGCCGGACTGTTCGGTCCGGACATGCTGGCCCGGGAGGACGGGCCCACCGAGTTCGTCTGGCAGCCCGGCCACCTCTCGCTCGTGGTGGCGCTGCTCGCGGGCATCGCCGGAACGCTCTCGCTGACCTCGGAGAAGTCGGGCGCGCTGATCGGCGTCGCGATCTCCGTGACGACGGTCCCGGCGGCGGCCAACGCGGCCGCCGCGCTGGCCTACGGGGATCTGCGGGAGCTGCGCGGTTCCGGCCAGCAGCTCGCGGTGAACCTGATCGGCATCGTCGCCGCGGGCGCACTCACCCTGCTCGTCCAGAAGACGCTGCTGGAGCGGACGAAGCGGCGTGAGCGCGCCCTGGCGGAGCAGCGGGCGGCGGACGGCGCCGGCCGGTAGGCCCGGCCGGGCAGCCGCACGGCCGAGCGCCCGGAGCGGGCCGTCCCGGCGCCGGCCGGGCGCGGACCGCCGGAGCGCCGGCTATCCGAGCGCTGACTTCACCGCGTCGGCGAGCCGCGCGGCCACCGAGCGGGCCTGCTCGGTGTCGGGTGCCTCGACCATCACCCGGACCAGCGGTTCCGTCCCCGAGGGGCGGAGCAGCACCCGCCCGGTGGCGCCCAGCTCCCGCTCCGCGTCGGCGACGGCCGCGGCCAGCTCGGCGCTGGATTCCACCCGGGACTTGTCCACGTCCGGGACGTTCACCAGGACCTGCGGCAGCCGCTCCATGACGGAGGCCAGCTCGCGCAGCCCGCGGCCGGTGGCGGTGATCCGGGCGGCCAGCATCAGACCGGTCAGCGTGCCGTCACCGGTGGTCGCGTGGTCGAGGATGATGACGTGGCCGGACTGCTCGCCGCCGAGAGCGAAGCCCTCCTTCTTCATCTCCTCCAGGACGTACCGGTCGCCGACGGCGGTCCGCACCATCTCGATGCCCTCGCGCTCCATGGCGAGTTTGAAGCCCAGGTTCGACATCACGGTGGCGACCACGGTGTTCTTCCGCAGATGGCCCTGCTCCCGCAGGCCGAGCGCGAGGACGGCGAGGATCTGGTCGCCGTCCACCTCGTTGCCCTCGGCGTCGACGGCCAGGCAGCGGTCGGCGTCGCCGTCGTGGGCGATGCCGAGGTCGGCGCCGTGCTCCAGGACGGCGCTCCGGACCAGGTCGAGATGGGTGGAGCCGCAGCCGTCGTTGATGTTGAGGCCGTCGGGGTCGGCGGCGATGGTGATCACCTCGGCGCCGGCCCGCGCGAAGGCCTCCGGGGAGACCCGGGCGGCCGCGCCGTTGGCCTCGTCGAGGACGACCTTGAGACCGTCGAGACGGTTCGGGAGGACGCCGATGAGGTGCGCGACGTAGTTGTCGAAGCCCTCGTCGTAGCTGCGGACCCGGCCGACGCCGGCTCCGGTCGGCCGGTCCCAGGGCTCGCCGGCGCCGTGCGAGGTGTAGAGGGCCTCGATGCGGTCCTCCAGCTCGTCGGCGAGTTTGTGGCCGCCGCGGGCGAAGAACTTGATGCCGTTGTCGGGCATCGGATTGTGGCTCGCCGAGAGCATCACGCCGAGGTCGGCGCCCAGCGCGCCGGTGAGGTACGCCACCGCGGGGGTGGGCAGCACACCGACGCGCAGGACGTCCACGCCCGCGCTGGCGAGGCCGGCCACGACGGCCGACTCCAGGAACTCCCCCGACGCGCGCGGATCACGTCCCACCACGGCCGTCGGGCGATGGCCCTCGAACGTACCCGCCTCGGCGAGCACGTGCGCCGCCGCGACCGACAGGCCGAGCGCGAGCTCCGCCGTCAGGTCCGCGTTGGCGACACCGCGCACACCGTCCGTGCCGAAGAGTCGTCCCACTGGTGTCCTCCGTCTTTCTGCCACACAGGTGCCGCGTTCTGCCGCACTGCTGGATCGTGCCGCGCTGCCGCACGGTGCCGGGAGCCTGCCCGGCCCCGGCCGTCCCGCGCCGCCCTGCTGTCTGTATACGCTCTGGCCGACCATATGACGAACGCCCCGGCGGGCACGGAGCGTGCCGCCGGGGCGAGTCGTACGGTGGGGCGAGCGCTTAGCGCTTGCTGTACTGCGGCGCCTTGCGGGCCTTCTTGAGACCCGCCTTCTTCCGCTCGACCGCGCGGTCGTCGCGGCTGAGGAAGCCGGCCTTCTTGAGGGGGCCGCGGTTGTTGTCCACGTCCGCCTCGTTCAGGGCGCGGGCGACACCGAGCCGCAGCGCACCGGCCTGGCCGGAGATGCCGCCGCCGCTGATGCGGGCGATGACGTCGTAGCGGTCGTCGAGCTCGAGCACCTTGAAGGGCTCGTTGACTTCCTGCTGGTGCACCTTGTTGGGGAAGTAGTCCTCAAGGGTGCGACCGTTGATCTTCCACTTGCCGCTGCCCGGCACGATGCGCACGCGGGCGATGGCGTTCTTGCGGCGGCCCAGGCCGGCGGCCGGCTGCGGGTCGCCGAAGCGGGACGCGAGGGACTCGCTGGTGTACTCCTCGACGCCGGGGGTCTCCTCGACGTCGACGACGGGGGCTTCTGCGGTGGTCTCGGCCACGATTCTCCTCAGATTCTTTTCTGTTGGGGGTGGCCGGACTACTGCGCGACCTGGGTGATCTCGAACGGAACCGGCTGCTGAGCGGCGTGCGGGTGCTCGGAGCCGGCGTAGACCTTCAGCTTCGAGAGGACCTGGCGGCCCAGCGAGTTCTTCGGGATCATGCCCCGGATGGCCTTCTCCACGGCCTTCTCGGGGTTGTTCCGCAGCAGGTCGTCGTAGCGGACGGACCGCAGACCACCCGGGTAGCCGGAGTGGCGGTAGGCCAGCTTCTGGGTCCGCTTGTTGCCGGAGAGGTGCACCTTGTCGGCGTTGATGATGATGACGAAGTCACCAGCGTCAACGTGCGGCGCGTACACCGGCTTGTGCTTGCCACGCAGGATGGTGGCGGCCTGGGAGGCCAGGCGTCCGAGAACCACGTCGGTGGCGTCGATGACGTACCACTGACGCTGAACGTCGCCGGGCTTGGGGCTGTACGTACGCACGGTCGTTAGCCTTCGCTTCTGCAGTGATGGGGTCTCCCCCAGCCCGCCAGGGCTGTGGGGAAAGGTCCTGACAAGGTCACCCGGACGATCACGACAGCCCTGGCGCCACGGGTGACGCAGCCCGTGCCTGCCGCTGGTGTTCGGCCCGGTGGACCGGCGTAAGGCCCCCTCACGTGAGATAGAGCAAGCCAATACGCATAACGAACCCGCAGAATACCGGCCCGCCCCCGCACCGGTCAAAACGCCTCCCGCCCCCCGGCCGGGCCCGTGCCCGCCCGCGCGGCCGCCGCCCCGCGCAGCGCGTCGAGCCCGGCGGCGACGGCCGGATGCCCCGCCCCGCCCCGCCGCGTCCCCGCGACGATCCGCCGGTACGGGACCGGCTCCCCGGTCAGCGGGACCCGGACCACCGCGTGCGAGGCGGGCAGCGGCACCAGCCGGGGCAGCAGGCACACCCCCAGCCCCTCGGCCACCAGCGCGGACACCGCGAACCACTCCTTGGCCTGGTGCGCGACCCGCGGCGTGAACCCGGCGGCGGCGCAGGCCGCGGACAGCAGCCCGAAGGTGTCGTTGTCGTGCCGCTTGACGATCCACGGCTCGGCCGCCGCCTCGGCCAGCGTCACCCCGTCCGGCCGGTCCAGCCGGTGGCCCTCCGGCACCAGCAGGTCCTGCCGGTCGTCCAGCAGCGGGAACTGCTCGAAGCGGGGGTCGGGCACCGGCGGCACCCGGGGGCCGGGCAGGACGAGCGCCAGATCGGTCTCGCCGGCGAGCAGCAGCCGGAAGCAGTCGCCGCTCTCCTCCTCCCTCGTCTCGGCGGCCAGCCCCGGGTGCGCGGCGCGCAGCGCCGTCACGGCCGGGGCGGCCAGCGCCGCGAGGGCCGAGGAGACCCCGCAGAGCCGGAGGGTGCCGGTGATCTCCCGCCCCTCGGCGGCCAGTTCGGCCCGGGCCGCCTCCCACTGGGTGTGCAGCGTCTCGGCGTGCCGGAGCAGGATCCGCGCGGCCGGCGTGAGCCGTACGCCACGCCCCTCCGGCCGGAGCAGTTCGACGCCGAGCTCCCGGGCGAGCTGCCGCAGCTGCTGGGAGACGGCGGAGGGAGTGAGGTGGAGCGCCGCCGCGGTCTCCGTGACCGTGCCGTGCTCGGCCAGCGCGCGCAGGACCCGCAGCCTCCGTAAATCGACCATGTAGCGAATGCTAAACGAATTCGAGCCCAACCGTTCGATGGACGTGCACAGTTGGGGCGCCGGAGTCTTGGGGGATGAGGGAGTCCACCGCCCCCGTTCTGGTGCTGGGCAGCATGCTCAGCGTCCACTTCGGTCTGGCCGTGGGGAAGCAGCTGTTCGGCACGGTCGGCCCGATGGGGGTCGTGGCCCTGCGGCTGGGGCTGGCCGCCCTCCTGCTCCTGCTCCTGCACCGGCCCGCGCTGCCGCGCACCCGGGCGGACGCGCTCCTGGTCCTGGGGTTCGGCACGGCCATCGCCGGCATGAACCTCGTCTATCCCGCGCTGCGGTATCTGCCGCTCGGGACGGCCTCGGCCCTGCAGCTCATCGGGCCGGTGACGCTCGCGCTGCTGGCCTCGCGGCGGACGGCGGACCTGGCGCTCGCCGCGCTGGCGGGGCTCGGCGTCTGGATGTTCCACCTGCCGGGCGGGGGCCAGGCCCCGCTGCCCGGAGTGCTGCTCGCCCTGGCCTCCGGGGCATCCATGGCCGGCTACCTGCTGCTCAGCCGGCGGGCCGGGGCCCGGTCCGCCGGCGGCGCGCCGCTGGCCCTGGCCGTCGCCTGGTCGGCCGTGCTCACCGTGCCCTTCGGAGTGGCGGAGAGCGGGACCGCGCTGCTGGGGACCCGCTCCCTGGTCACCGGCGCCCTGGTGGCCGTCTTCGCCACCGCGCTCCCCTACTCGCTGGAGCTGGCCGCGCTGCGCCGCATCCCGCCCCGGACGGTGGGGGTGCTGCAGAGCCTCGAACCGGTGAGCGCGGGGCTCGCGGGAGCGGTCCTGCTGTCCGAACACCTGGTCGCGGCGCAGTGGCTGGCGCTCGGCTGCGTCGGCGCGGCGAGCGCCGGGACGGTGGTACGGGTCGGGGGCCGGTGCCGGGGCCGGCCGGCAGTCGCCCGCGTCGCCGGGGAGGTGCCGGCGGGCACCAGCCTCGCCGATGCTCCGGCGGACCGCCCCCGGGCGGCGCCGGCCGGGCCGGCCCCGGCGGAAGGGCGCGGCGGGTGAGCGGCCCGGCCCGGTCCGGGACCGGCCGGGCGGTCGTCCGGCGCGTCGGCCGCGGCCGGGGGTCCTCCAGCGCGTCGGCCGAACGCGTGCGCGGGAACAGCCGCGCCGGGGCGGCCGCGCCTCAGCGGGCGCGGGCCACCCGGGTCTCGTCCCACACCGGCTCCGGGGTCTCCCGGACGACACCGTCCGCGCCGAAGACCAGGAAGCGGTCGAAGGAGCGGGCGAACCAGCGGTCGTGCGTCACCGCGAGCACCGTGCCGTCGTATGCCTCCAGCCCCTGCTGGAGGGCGTCGGCGCTCTCCAGGTCGAGGTTGTCCGTCGGCTCGTCCAGCAGCAGGGCGGTCGTCCCCGACAGCTCCAGGAGCAGGATCTGGAAGCGCGCCTGCTGCCCGCCGGAGAGCCTGTCGAACGGCTGGTCGCCCTGGCGCTCCAGCTCGTACCGGCGCAGCACGCTCATCGCGGCGCCCCGGTCGCGCGCGTGTTCGGTCCAGAGGATGTCCGTGAGGGTGCGCCCCTCCAGCTCCGGGTGGGCGTGGGTCTGCGCGAAGTGGCCGGGCACCACACGGGCGCCGAGCTTCCAGCGGCCGGTGTGGGCGACCTCGTCACCGGCGAGCAGCCGCAGGAAGTGCGACTTCCCCGAGCCGTTCGAACCGAGCACGGCGACCCGCTCGCCGTAGTGGACCTCCAGCGAGAAGGGCTTCATCAGCCCCGTCAGCTCCAGCCGCTCGCAGCTGACGGCCCGTACGCCCGTACGCCCGCCGCGCAGCCGCATCCGGATGTCCTGCTCGCGCGGCGGCTCGGGCGGCGGGCCGGCCTCCTCGAACTTGCGCAGCCGGGTCTGCATCGCCCGGTAGCGCGAGGCCATGTCGGGGCTGTTCGCCGCCTGCTGCCGCAGCCGCAGCACGAGCGCCCTGAGCCGGGCGTGCTCCTCGTCCCAGCGCCGCTTCAGCTCCTCGAAGCGCGCGAAGCGCTCTTTGCGCGCGGCGTGGTACGTCGCGAAGCCCTCGCCGTGCACCCAGACATCGCTGCCGGCCGCTCCCGGCTCCACGCTGATGATCTTGTTCGCGGCGCGGGCCAGCAACTCGCGGTCGTGGCTGACGAACAGGACCGTCTTGCGCGTCTCGCGCAGCCGCTCCTCCAGCCAGCGCTTGCCGGGCACGTCCAGATAGTTGTCCGGCTCGTCGAGCAGCAGCACCTCGTCCGGGCCGCGCAGCAGGGCCTCCAGCACCAGCCGCTTCTGCTCGCCCCCGGAGAGCGTGCGCACCTCGCGCCACTGCGCCCGCTCGTACGGAACGCCGAGCGCGGCCGTGGTGCAGATGTCCCACAGGGTCTCGGCCTCATAGCCGCGAACCTCGGCCCAGTCGCTGAGCGCCTGCGCGTAGGCGAGCTGCGCCGCCTCGTCGTCGGTGGTCATGATGGCGTGCTCCGCCTCGTCCACCGCCAGCGCCGCCGTGCGGATGCGCGGCGGGGCGACGGACACCAGCAGATCGCGCACCGTGCGCTCGTCCCGCACCGAGCCGACGAACTGCGGCATCACCCCCAGGCCGCCGCCCACCGTCACCGAGCCGCCGTGCGGCTTCAGTTGACCCTCGATGAGTTTTAGTAGAGTCGTCTTTCCCGCGCCATTGGCCCCGACGAGGGCCACGGCCGATCCCTCACCGACCCGGAACGAGGCGTCGACCAGCAGAGGTCTGCCGTCCGGCAGGAAATACTCGACGTGCGCCACGTCCACATGCCCCATGCGGGCGATTGTCACAAGACAGCAGCCCGTGTACCAACCGGTTTAGGATGCACCGCATGAGCTTTGGGCAAAGGGGCTTTTCGGGGCCCGGGAGTTCCTTCGATTCTTCCACGCCCGACTGGGGCGCCATGGCGGACCGGACCGCCGCCCGCAACCGCCGCCGCAAGCTGCTGCTGATCGGCGGCGGGGCCGCAGCCACGGTCATTGTCGGCACCATCGTCGCTTTCGGCGTCGTCAACGGGGGCAACGCCGAGGGCAAACAGCAGGGTCTCCCCGCACCGGAGACGCTGCCCAGCGAGCCACAGCAACCGGAACCGTCCTTCTCGGAAGTCAAGCCGCCGCCTCCGCCGGACCCGCGCGAGTTCATCTCCGACGCCGACAAGGACACCGCGCCGCTCACCGCGACCACGCTGTTCCCGGACACCCGGATGACCATGGCCAGCCGGGCGTACGGCAAGGGGGCCACCGACTCCGTCACCAACTGCGCCGCGGCCGCCTCCAGCCGGCTCGCGCCCGCGCTCACGGAGAACGGCTGCGACCAGGTCATCCGCGCCACGTACGTGCGGGACGGCGTCGCGGTCACCGTGGGTGTCGCCGTCTTCGGCACCGAGGCGCAGGCGGCGAAGGCCAAGGAGGACGCGAGCGGCAACATCCGGTCGCTGCCCGGCGACGGGGTGCCCGCCTTCTGCCGGGCCACGGCCTGCCGGCTGACGGCCAACTCCATCGGCCGCTACGCCTACTTCACGGTCGCCGGCTACACCTCCGGCAAGGACGTCACCACCGCCGACACCCGGGCGCGGCAGGCCGGCAAGGACGTCGCCGACTACACGTTCAACAGCATCGTCAACCGGGGCGAGGCCCAGGCGGCGAAGGCGGCCACGGCCCAGGCCGGCTGACCGGCGCACGGGGCGGCTCCGGGCCGCTCTCCGGGCCCGCCGGTCCGCCGGCGGCCCCGGTCGGCCCGGTCCCGCGGCTCCGGTCGTCCCGGCCTCGCGTTTCACCGGCCCGCCGTGCCGGACGACCCGGTCCCCTGGCCGCGGCGAGCGGGATCACCTCGAACCGGGCGCGCAGGCGCGCGCGGCCCGAGCCGCTTCCGGTCCGGCTCGGAGCCGCGGTCCCGGACGCTTCCGTCCGTCCGCCCGCCGGCTCCGTCCGGTCCTCGCCGGCGGCGGCCCTCCCCCGCTTCCCGTCCCGGCCGCGACCGGTCCGATCAGGCCCGATCCGGTACGGCCCGGTTCCGGCAATAGCGGCCGGGCCATTGCCGCTCGCGCACCGGGCTGGTTAAGGTCGGCGCGTCGTCCCATCCCGTTCCGCCCCGTCCCGTCCCGCTCCGAGCCGGGAGGACACCATCGCAGGCATCCCGGCCGCTCCGGCCGCAGCCGCCCTCCGGTCCGCGCCCCGTCTGGTGGGCCGGGCGGCCCTTCTCGCCTCCGTCGAGACCCGCATCGCCGCGGGCGGCAGCGTCGTCCTGACCGGCCCGAGCGGTATCGGCAAGACCGCCCTGCTGGAAGCCGCCGGTGCGGCCGCCGCCGCGCGCGGCGAGCTGGTGCTGCGCGCCGCCGGTGCCGAGACCGAGCGCTGGATCCCGTACGCGGCGCTCGCCGAGCTGCTGAGCCAGGTGCCCGCCGCGTGGCTGGACGCGCTTCCGGGGCCGCAGCGCGCCGCCATGGACGGGGTGCTGCTGCGCGACCGTCCCGCCGTCACCGGGGGCCGCGCGCAGTTCGCCTGCCGGCTCGCGTGGCAGACGCTGCTCACCCGGTGCGCGGAGGCGGGACCGGTGCTGCTGCTCCTGGACGACGCGGAGTGGCTGGACACGGCCTCCGCCGACACCCTCGCCTACGCGGCGCGGCGGCTGACCGGCGGCGCGGTGCGCACCCTGCTGGCCGGCCAGCGGCCGGAGCAGGCCGTGGACCCGGCCCCGTCCGGTGCCGGTGCGGACACCCCCGCTCCCGGCTCCCCCGCCCACGGCGGCCGGGCCCCCGAGCCGCCCTCCGGTACGGGTACGGGCACGCCCCCCGGGCCCGGCCGGGTCCGCCCGGCCCCCTGGCCCGTGCCGCCCGGGACCCCCGAGATCGCCGTACCCCCGCTCGCGCCGGACGACGTGGCCGAACTCCTGGACCAGTACGGCCTGCCGGCCCGGGTCGCGAACACCGTGCACGCCGATTCGGGCGGCAACCCGTACCTCGCCCTGGCCCTGGGTGGCGCGTTCACCGACCGCCTCCCCCGGCACGGCCGCCCCGTCCCGCTTCCCCGTCACGTCCACGCGCTCATCAGCGAGCGGGTCGCCGCGCTGCCCTCCCGGACCCGCGAGACGCTGCTGGTCGCCGCGCTCGCCGCGCATCCCACCGCCGACCTGCTGCTGCGGGCGGGCCGCGCGGACGCCGAGCGGGACATCCGCCGCGCCGTCGAGGCCGGGCTGCTGGTCGACGAGAGCGGCACGCTGCGGTTCACCCCGCCGGCGGTCGGCACCGTTCTCGCGGAGTCCGCGTCCGCCGCGCACCGGGCCGCCACGCACACCGTGCTCGCCGGGGTCGTGACCGACGCGGCGGGCCGCGTCCGGCACCGCGCCCTGGCCTCGGCCGATCCCGACGCCGAGGTGGCCCGTTCCCTGGTGACGGCGGCCGAGGCCGCCCGCCGCCAGGGCTCGCACCGGCTGGCCGCCGAGCTGTACCTGCTGGCCGCCGACCGCACACCCTGCGAGTTCGAGGCCGAGCGCCTGGAATGGCTCGTGGCGGCCGCGGAGGTCGGAGCGGCGGCGGGCCTCCCCGGCATCGTGCACCGCGCGGCCGACGCCGTGCTCGCCGCCGACACCCACCGCGGCCGGCGGGTACGGGTCCGGCTGGCGCTGATCGACCTGTCCGGGCAGGCACTCGCCGAACGCGACGAGGTGTTCGCCGCCGCCCTCGTCGACGCGGGCGACGACCCGTCCCTGCTGGCACCCCTCCGGCTGCGGCTCTCCTGGGCCGCCCTGGTCGACGGTCGTCCGGGCCCCGGCGCGGAGGAGGCGGGGCGGGCCGCCGAACTGGCCCGCACCACCGGGGACACCGACACCGAGGCCATGGCGCTCTGCATCCGGGCCGTCGCCGCCCGCGTCATGAGCCGCCCCGACCACCGGGCGATCATGGATGCCGCACTGGCCCTCCCGCAGCCCGCCGTCGACGGCCGGCTGCACATGGCGCCGCGCTTCCACGCCGCCCGCTTCGCCGTCTTCGACGACCGGCTGAAGGAGGCCCGGCAGGACCTGCTGCGCATGCTCGCCCTCACCGAGCGCGGTCACGGCGAGGAGGTCATGGAGGTGCTCCGCAGCCTCTCCGAGGTCTCCGCCCGGCTCGGCCGCTGCGCGGACGCGCTGCACTTCGCCGACCGCGCGATCCGCGTCGCCGAGGACGCCGCGCTCAGCCCCGGCCCCGCCTGGTACAACGCGGCCGTCGCGGAGCTGGCGGGCGGCAGCGTCCAGCGGGCCGTCGCCTACGCGGAGCGCGGCGTGCGCGCCTCCGAACAGGAGCGCGACTCCATCTTCCTGGGACGGCACCTGCACGTGCTGGGCCAGGCCCGGCTGCGCACCGGGGACGTACGCCGCGGGGTCGAGGCCCTGCTCCGCATCCGCGACCTGGAGCGCGAACAGGGCGTGTCGGCGCCCCTGGTGCTCCGCTGGCACGGCGATCTGGCGGCCGGGCTGACGGCGCTCGGGCGACACGAGGAGGCGGCGGAGATCATCGCCTCGGCGCGGGAGGCGATCGCCGGGGAGCTCGGCGGCCGGCGGGACGGCCCGGACGCCGGCGCCCCGGATGCCCCCGGCGGCGCCCTCGCCGGTGACCGGCACGGCGGCGCGAACCCCCGTACGGAGCACCGCCCGGGCACCGCGGTGCCCGGGGCGCCCCGGACCCCCGGAGGCCCCGGCGGTTCCGGCGGTTCCGGCGGTGGTTTCGGAGCACAGGAGACGCCGGAGGCCCTGCCGCCCGGCGCCGGTGTCATGGCACAGCTGGACCGTGCCGAGGCCGCGCTGCTAGCCGCGCAGGGCCACCCCGACGTGGCCGTACGTCTGCTCGACGGAGCCGCGCGCCACTTCGAGGCACTGGGCCAGCCGCTCGAACGCGGCCACTGCCTGCTGGTCCGCGCCGGCATCGAACGCAGGCGGCGCCGCACCGCCGCGGCCCGTACGGCCGTCGGCGAAGCGCTGGTCCTCTTCACCCGCCACGGCGCGAAGCCGTGGACGGAGCAGGCGGGCCGGCTGCTCGCCCAGGTCGACGGCACGTCGGCGGAGCCCGGCCGGACGAGCGCGGGCGGGGGCGCGGCACTCGGCGTCCCGGCACGCGGCGTCCCGGCCGGTGCCGGCACGGCCGCCCCGGTCCGCGAACCCGGCGCGGCCCCGGGCCACGGAAGCGGTAACGGAACCACCGCGTTCGCCGTGCTGACGGACTCCGAGGAGCGGATCGCCGTCCTCGTCGGTGAGGGGGCGACCAACCAGGAGGTCGCGGCGCGGATGTTCCTCAGCGTCAAGACCATCGAGGCCTCGCTGACCAGGATTTACCGCAAGCTCGGCATCCGCTCCCGCACCCAGCTCAGCTCCTGGCTGAGTTCCGCGTACGGCCTGTCGGACGGCCCGTGGCCACCGGCCTCACCGCACGCCTGACCCAGGCGCGTACCCTCCGGAGGCGCGGCCGGGACGCCCCGGCGCCCGGACGGAACCGGCCCGAACCGGCCCGAACCGGCCGGGGTCCGGCTCCACAGTCCCGCGGCGCCCACCCGGCCGGACCGGACCGCGCCCGCCGGCCACCTTCCGCCCGGCACGCCCCGGCCGCACGGGCCGTGCAGGACGCACGCCGAGCCATTGCGGGCCGGCCCTTGCCAGGCCGAGCCGATCGGGACCGAGCCGAGCCAGGCCGGCCAGGCCCGGACCGGGGCCGGGCCGTACCGCCGGGCCAGGACGAGCCGCCACACGGGACGGGGCGCCCGGACCGAACCGGCCGAACCGGCCGAACCGGCCGGACCGGGCCAAGCCAGCGCAAGCCGGGCCACGGTCCCACCCCGGCCCGCCCGTCGCGTGCCCTCACCGACGGGCGAACCGCTCCAGGGCCGCCAGCACATGCCCGCGGGTCACCGCGCCGCCCTGGTGCCCCTCCTCACCGACGACGATCAACTCGGCGTCCGGCCAGGCACGTCGCAATTCCCACGCGGTGTCGAGCGGCGCGCTCAGATCGAACCTTCCGTGCACGAGCACACCCGGGATGCCCGCCAGCCGCCCGGCGTCGCGCAGCAGCGCGCCCTCCTCCAGCCACGCCCCGTGCGCGAAGTAGTGCGCGCAGATCCGCACCATCGCCATCCGGTCCCGCGAGGGCCGGCCGCTGTACGGGGCGGACGCGCCCTGCGGTTCCAGGGACAGCACGGTGTCCTCCCAGGCGCACCAGTCGCCGGCGGCCTTCTCCCGCACCGCCGGGTCCAGGTCCTCCATCAGCCGGGCGTACGCCCCGACGACACCGCCGTCCCGCTCCGCTCCGGCCGCCGCCCGGAAACGCTCCCATTCGGCGGGGAAGAAGCGCCCGGCGCCCCGGTAGAGCCAGTCGATCTCGGACCGCCGGGTCGTCGTCACACCGGCGATGACGATCTCCGACACCCGCCGCGGATGGCGTTCCGCATAGGCGAGGATCAGCGTCGAACCCCACGAACCGCCGTACAGCAGCCAGCTCTCGATTCCGAGGTGCTCGCGCAGCCGCTCCATGTCGGCGACCAGGTGTCCGGTGGTGTTGTGGCGCATGCCGGTGGCGGGATCACCGGCATGCGGGGTGCTCCGGCCGCAGCCCCGCTGGTCGAAGAGGACGATCCGGTACCGCCGCGGGTCGAAGTACCGCCGCGCCCGGTCCGAGCAGCCCGACCCCGGGCCGCCGTGCACCACGAGCGCCGGCTTGCCCCGCGGATTGCCGCAGGTCTCCCAGTACACGAGCTGACCGTCACCGACATCTAGCATGCCCCGGTCGTACGGCTCGACGGGCGGATGAAGATCTGCCATGTCCCTCATCCTGGCACGGAGTTGACGGCGCCGATGCGGCCCGCGCGGCCGGCCCGCCGGCGCGCGCCGCACCGGACAGACGTCACCGCCGCGTGCGGCAGGGGCTATGCCCCCTCGTACGCCGCCCGCAGCCCCCGGATGTCCAGCTTCTTCATGCCGAGCATCGCCTCCGTGGCGCGCTTGGCCTTCTCCGGGTCCGGATCGGTGACCATGTCGAGGAGCGCGGTGGGGATGACCTGCCAGGACAGCCCGAACTTGTCCTTGAGCCAGCCGCAGGGGCCTTCCTCCCCGCCGTCCTCGATCAGCCGGTCCCAGTAGTGGTCCACCTCGTCCTGGGTCTCGCAGTGGATCTGGAACGAGACGGCCTCGTTCAAGAGGAACTGCGGTCCGCCGTTCAGGCCGACGAACTTCTGCCCGTTGATCTCGAAGTCAACGGTCATCACTTTCCCGGCGGAGTCCGGCATGGCCTCGTTGTAGTGGCTGACGCCGCCGATCCGGCCGTCCTCGAAGACGGAGGTGTAGAACCGGGCCGCCTCCTCGGCCCTGCCGTCGAACCACAGGCACGTGGTGAAGCCGTGAGCGATCATGGGACGCCTCCTGGAGCGCGAGAGTGTTTACCCATACCGACCGCCCCGGGCGGGCAAACTCATCGCTGCTCCGGCGGTGAACCCCGCGGCGAGCGGCTCCGGCGCCGTCAGCCGGCGGTTCCGGCCGCGGGCCCCCGGCCTGGGAACCCCCGGACCGGCCGCCCCGGACGGGAAACCGTTCGGCACCCCGGCGGAAGAAATCCGCACCCCGTCCGCCGTCTCAGGACTCCGGCCCCAGGACTCCGGCCCCGGGCTGCGCCCTCAGGACTCCGGCGAGGCCTCGCCGCTCCCCCCGCCGCCCGGAAGCGTCCGCCTGTTGCGGGCCGCGAGGTTGCGAGCGGCAAGCTGGTCGTCCGCCGGGTAACCGACCTCCTCCAGCGTCAGCCCGTGCGGCCGTACGACGTTGACGGCCGAGTGCCGGACCCGCCCCGCCAGTACCTCGGCCGGGAATCCCACCGGCCGGTGCCCGTCGCCGACCAGCAGCATGGACCCCACCAGCGCGCGGACCATGTTGTGGCAGAAGGCGTCCGCCCGCACGGTGGCCACCGCGAGCCCGGCGTCCTCCTCCCCCGGGCCCGGCCGCTCCCAGTGCAGGTCGAGCAGCGTCCGGATGGTGGTCGCGCCCTCGCGCTTCTTGCAGTACGCGGCGAAGTCGTGCTCCCCGAGCAGCTTGGCCGCCGCCTCGTTCATCAGACCGACGTCGACCGGCCGGTCGTGCCACAGCACGTGACCGCGCCGCAGCGGGTCCACGCCCCCGCGGTGATCGCCGACCCGGTACGCGTAACGACGCCAGACCGCCGAGAAGCGGGCGTTGAAGTGCGGCGGCGCCACGCCCACCCGCCACACCCGCACATCGTGCGGCAGCCGCCCCGCGAGCCGCCGCAGCAGCTTCTCGCCGTGCTCGGCCCAGACCTCCTCCGCCAGGTCGACATGGGCGACCTGGCCCCGCGCGTGCACCCCGGCGTCCGTACGGCCCGCCACGGTGAGCTCCACCGGATACGGCAGCCGCATCACCACGCGCAGCGCGTCCTCCAGCTCGCCCTGGACCGTGCGCCGCCCGCGCTGCCGCGCCCAGCCCGAGAAGTCCTTCCCGTCGTAGGAAAGATCCAGCCGCACCCGTACGTGCCCCGGCTCAACGTCGTCACTCATCCGAAGATCCTCTCACCAGACGCGGAACGGGCCCGCCCCAGAGAACTGGAGCGGGCCCGTCCGTACAGCCGGCCGTGACAGCCGGCCGGGAAGCGGAAGGCGGCGCCTGGATCAGGCGTCCTTCTTCTCCTCGCCGGCCTCGGCCTCGGCGGCCGGAGCCTCGGACTCGGCGGCCGCGGCCTCGCCCTGGTCCTTCTTGAGGTCCGCGACAGCCTGGTCACCGGCGGCGTCCTTGGCGGAACGCTTGGTGGCGGCCTCGGCCTCACCGACAGCGGTCTGCTGCACGGTCAGCGCCTCGACCAGCTCGATGACGGCCATCGAGGCGTTGTCACCACGACGGTTGCCGATCTTGGTGATCCGGGTGTAGCCACCCGGACGGTTCTCGTACCGCGGGCCGATCTCCGTGAACAGGGTGTGGACGACACCCTTGTCGCGGACCGTCTGGAGCACCTGGCGGCGGTTGTGAAGGTCACCCTTCTTCGCCTTGGTGATCAGACGCTCGGCCACCGGGCGCAGCCGGCGGGCCTTGGCCTCGGTGGTGGTGATGCGGCCGTGCTCGAAGAGCGCGGTGGCGAGGTTCGCCAGCATCAGCCGCTCGTGCGCGGCGCTGCCGCCCAGACGGGCACCCTTGGCGGGCTTCGGCATGTGTTTCTCCTCAGTCTCTGCACCGGCCGTATCAGGTACCGGTGTCAGTGTCCGTACGGGCTGATGCCCGCCGGAACCCGGGAACCGGCGGTTCCCGGAGGCTTGCGTCCGGGCTCGGAGCGCCGGGCGGCTCCGCCCTCACCTCAGCCGTGAGGACGACGCCCGCGGCCGGCGGGGCGGAATCACGGCACCAAGGGTGCCGAACCGCCGCCCCGCCGGAGGCGGACTCAGTACTGCTCGGTCTCCACGAAGCCCGCGTCCGCGTCGTCGTCCGCCCCGAAGGCGTCCGCGGCGGCGGTCGGGTCGAATCCGGGCGGGCTGTCCTTGAGGGCCAGGCCCATGCCGGCCAGCTTCGCCTTGACCTCGTCGATCGACTTGGCACCGAAGTTGCGGATGTCCAGCAGATCGGCCTCACTGCGCGCCACGAGCTCACCCACGGAGTGGATGCCCTCACGCTTGAGACAGTTGTACGAACGGACCGTGAGCTCCAGCTCCTCGATCGGCAGCGCCAGATCGGCGGCCAGGGCGGCGTCCGTCGGGGACGGGCCCATGTCGATGCCCTCGGCGTCGATGTTGAGCTCGCGGGCCAGACCGAACAGCTCGACCAGGGTCTTGCCGGCCGAGGCCATGGCGTCACGGGGGCGCATGGCCTGCTTGGTCTCGACGTCGACGATCAGCTTGTCGAAGTCGGTGCGCTGCTCGACACGGGTCGCCTCGACCTTGTAGGTGACCTTGAGCACCGGGCTGTAGATGGAGTCCACCGGGATCCGGCCGATCTCCTGGCCCAGCTGCTTGTTCTGGACGGCGGAGACGTAGCCGCGGCCGCGCTCGACGGTCAGCTCCATCTCCAGCTTGCCCTTGCCGTTCAGCGTGGCGAGGACGAGGTCCGGGTTGTGCACCTCGACACCGGCCGGCGGGGCGATGTCCGCGGCCGTGACCAGCCCCGGGCCCTGCTTGCGCAGGTACATCACCACGGGCTCGTCGTGCTCGGAGGAGACGACGAGCTGCTTGATGTTGAGGATGAGGTCAGTGACGTCCTCCTTGACGCCCGGCACGGTGGTGAACTCGTGCAGGACCCCGTCGATCCGGATGCTGGTGACGGCGGCACCGGGGATCGAGGAGAGCAGCGTGCGGCGGAGGGAGTTGCCGAGGGTGTAGCCGAAGCCCGGCTCCAGCGGCTCGATCACGAACCGGGAGCGGTATTCGTCGACGACCTCTTCGGTCAACGAGGGGCGCTGAGCGATCAGCATGGATGTACTCCTTCAGTCTTCGGCACCCGCTATTTGATGCCGGACAGTGCCAAGGATACGGGCGGCCGCCGCGGGATTCCCCGCTTCGGCCGCCCGCCCCTCAGCTGTTACGAGCCCTTACTTCGAGTAGAGCTCGACGATCAGCTGCTCCTGCACCTGGGTGTCGATGCTGCGATCCCCCGGGGAGTAATCCCCGTACCCCAAGCAGCGCGCGTGGCACCGCCCGGAGCAAGGCCGCAGGAGCTGCCGGCTCACCCGGGTTACTTCGAGTAGAGCTCGACGATCAGCTGCTCCTGCACCTGGGTGTCGATCACCTGGCGCTCGGGCAGGCTGTGCACGAGGATCCGCATCTTCGACGGGATGGCCTCCAGCCACGCCGGAACGGTCTTCTCGCCGGCCTCCGCCCGAGCGACGACGAACGGCGTCAGCTCCAGCGAGGACTTGCGGACCTCGATGATGTCGTTCACGGACACGCGGGACGACGGGATGTCGTTCTTGCGGCCGTTGATGGTGATGTGACCGTGCTTGACCAGCTGGCGGGCGTGGTCGCGGGACTTGGCGAAGCCCGCGCGGTAGACCACGTTGTCCAGCCGGGTCTCGAGGATGCGCAGCAGGTTCTCGCCGGTCTTGCCCTGCTTGCGGTTGGCTTCCTCGAAGTAACCACGGAACTGCTTCTCAAGGACACCGTAGATGCGAGCGGCCTTCTGCTTCTCACGCTTCTGCAGCAGGTACTCGCTGTCCTTGGTGCGCCCGCGACCGTGCTCACCCGGGGGGTAAGGACGGATCTCGATCGGGCACTTCGCGCTCTCGCACTTGCTCCCCTTGAGGAAGAGCTTCTGCTTCTCCCGACGGCATCGCTTGCAGTCGGCCCCGGTGTAACGCGCCATTGTTTGTTTGTCTCCTACTTCAGCCGGCTCAGACGCGGCGGCGCTTGGGCGGCCGGCATCCGTTGTGCGGGGTGGGGGTCACGTCCTGGATCGAGCCGACCTCGAGGCCGGTGGCCTGGAGGGAGCGGATCGCGGTCTCACGGCCGGAGCCGGGACCCTTGACGAAGACGTCGACCTTGCGCATGCCGTGCTCCTGCGCGCGGCGCGCGGCCGACTCGGCGGCCATCTGCGCGGCGAACGGGGTCGACTTGCGCGAGCCCTTGAAGCCGACGTGGCCGGCCGAGGCCCAGGAGATCACGTTGCCCGTGGGGTCGGTGATCGAGACGATCGTGTTGTTGAACGTGCTCTTGATGTGAGCGTGCCCGTGGGCGACGTTCTTCTTCTCCTTGCGGCGCACCTTCTTGGCGCCGGCCGTACGGCTCTTCGGAGGCATACTCAGAAACTCCTGTGGAGGTGGTCGGTCCTACCTGCCGGACCGCGGTGACAGCGGACTTCCGGGACGCATCCCGGAGGACCGCGGTGGCGTCCGGAGCGGACTACTTCTTGCCCGGCTTCTTCTTGCCGGCGATCGCGCGACGCGGGCCCTTGCGGGTGCGGGCGTTGGTGCTCGTGCGCTGACCGCGCACGGGCAGACCGCGGCGGTGGCGCAGACCCTGGTAGCTGCCGATCTCGACCTTGCGGCGGATGTCGGCCTGGATCTCGCGGCGGAGGTCACCCTCGGTCTTGAGGTTGGCGTCCACGTACTCGCGGATCTTGATCAGATCCTCTTCGGCCAGGTCCCGGACACGGGTGTCCGGGTTCACGCCCGTGGCGTCCAGCGTCTGCTGGGCCAGGGAGCGCCCGATACCGAAAACGTAGGTGAGGGCGACCTCGACGCGCTTCTCGCGCGGGAGGTCAACGCCGGAAAGGCGTGCCATCGATTGGCTCCTGATTGCATCGGAGGTCTTCCACAGCATCTCTCCCGGCGGCTCGGCCGCCGGGTCCCCGGCCTCCGCCGGGGGTGTCGCCCCTGCGCGAGGGACGGATGACTGCGGTTCTGTCTGTGGTGCGTCGCGCGAACTGCTTCAGTGCGAGTCGGTGTCAGCCCTGGCGCTGCTTGTGGCGCAGGTTGTCACAGATGACCATGACCCGGCCGTGACGGCGGATCACCTTGCACTTGTCGCAGATCTTCTTGACGCTCGGCTTGACCTTCATGGGATGTGAGGTTCTCCGGGTCGTGCGACCACCCCGCCCGAAGGCGGAACGATCACGAGATCTACTTGTAGCGGTAGACGATCCGGCCGCGCGTCAGGTCGTACGGAGAGAGCTCCACCACGACCCGGTCGTCGGGAAGGATACGGATGTAGTGCATCCGCATCTTGCCGCTGATGTGCGCGAGGACCTTGTGACCGTTCTGGAGCTCCACCTTGAACATGGCGTTCGGCAGAGACTCGATCACGGTGCCCTCGATCTCGATGGCACCTTGCTTCTTGGCCACGCTTCGCCTTTCGAATCGGCTACCTTGATCGGCTCACGGCATGCCCGAGGACAGGCGTGATCCGACGTGTCAGTCTACGCGACGGCAACCGGAAAGACTAATCTAGCTTCCCTCCTGCGGAGATCCTTATGCCTCCGCGCCGCCGCGGATCTTCCGGGCCGGCCCCGTTCCGGCCCCGGCCCGGCCCGCTGCCGCCCGGGTCTCAGGACCCGGCGCAGGGGTCCGGAGCGGTCGTGACGCCGTACTCCGCCAGCTTGGCCCGTCCGCCGTCGAAGGCGGTGAGCACCAGCGGGCCCTCCTCGGTGAGGGCCACCGAGTGCTCCCAGTGGCTGCTCCAGCTGCCGTCGTCGGTCTTCACGGTCCACTCGTCGGGGAGGACGTGCGTCCTGGGGGTGCCGAGGCTCACCATCGGCTCGATCGCGATGCAGAAGCCGGGCACGAGGCGCGGGCCGCGGCCGCGCTTGCGGTCGACGTAGTTCAGCAGATGCGGGTCCATGTGCATCTGCGAGCCGATGCCGTGGCCGCCGTAGTCCTGGACGATCCCGTACTTGCCGCCGGACGGGCGGGGCTGGCGGCGGATGTAGCCCTCGATCGCCTTGGAGATGTCCACCAGGCGGTTGCCCTGCTTCACCGCGGCGATGCCGGCCCACATCGACTCCTCGGTGACCCGGCTGAGCTCCACCAGCTCGGGGGCGTGCCCGCCGCCGACGAAGACGGTGAGGGCCGCGTCTCCGTGCCAGCCGTCGATCACCGCGCCGGCGTCGATGGAGATGATGTCCCCGTCGCGCAGCACGGTCGCGGTGTCCGGGATGCCGTGCACCACCACGTCGTTGACCGAGGTGCAGATGGTCGCCGGGAAGCCGCCGTAGCCGAGGAAGTTCGACTTGGCGCCGTGCTCGGCCAGCACCTTGCGGGCGATGTCGTCGAGGTCCTTGGTCGTCGCCCCCGGGACCGCCGCCGCCCGGCACGCCTCATGGATGCGCGCGACGACCAGCCCGGCCTCACGCATCTTCGCGATCTGCTCCGGAGTCTTGATCTCCACCATGGGGGCGCCTTCCGCCTTCCGTCCTCACCGGACCCGGGCACCGCCCGGTCCGTGCGTACACAACAACGGTACGGCCGCGATGCCCCGAGGGGGGCGCCGCGGCCGTACCGTACTTCTCTGTTCTCAGACCGCTTCCCGGCTGAGTGCGGCCATCGCCCGCTCGGTCACCTCGGCGACCTTGCCGAGCGCCGAGATCGTCACCACCAGGCCCTGGGCCCGGTAGTAGTCGATGATCGGCTCGGTCTCCCGGTGGTAGACCTCCAGCCGCTTGCGGACGGTCTCCTCGCGGTCGTCCTCACGCTGGTAGAGCTCGCCACCGCACTCGTCGCAGACGCCGTCGGTCTTCGGCTTCTTGTATTCGACGTGGTAGGTGTGCGAGCTGTCGCTGCGGCAGGTCCGCCGGCCGGCGATCCGCTTCACGACCTCGTCCTCGGGGACCTCCAGGTCCAGCACGCCGTCGAGGGCGGTGCCCTCCGCGGCGAGGATCTCGTCGAGCGCCTTGGCCTGGTCCAGGTTGCGCGGGAAGCCGTCCAGCAGGAAGCCCTCGGCGGCGTCCGCCTGGCTCATCCGGTCCCTCGCCATTCCGACGGTCACCTCGTCGGGGACGAGCTCCCCGGCCTTCATGAACTCCTGCGCCTGCTTGCCGAGGGGCGTGCCCTGGCTGATGTTGGCGCGGAAGAGATCACCGGTGGAGATGTGCGGAATGGAGAGATTCTTGGCCAGGTACGCGGCCTGCGTACCCTTTCCGGCGCCAGGCGGCCCGACGAGGACGATTCGCATCAGCGGAGGAACCCTTCGTAGTTACGCTGCTGAAGCTGGCTCTCGATCTGCTTCACCGTCTCCAGACCGACACCCACGATGATGAGGATGCTCGTTCCGCCGAAGGGGAAGTTCTGATCGGCGTTGAACAGAACCAGTGCCACCGTTGGCACCAATGCGATCAAGCCCAGGTACAGCGAGCCCGGCCACGTGATGCGGTTGAGCACGTAGCTCAAGTACTCAGCGGTCGGACGTCCAGCCCGGATGCCCGGGATGAAGCCACCATACTTCTTCATGTTGTCGGCGACTTCTTCGGGGTTGAAGGTGATCGCCACGTAGAAGAACGCGAAGAAGATAATCATCACAAAGTAGGTGATGATGTACATCGCGCTGTCGGGTGAGACCAGATTCGCCTGAACCCAAGTCGCCCAGCCGGCAGTCGAGTTGCTGAACTGCACCAGCAGGGCCGGAATGTAGAGCAGCGAAGCCGCGAAGATGACGGGAATCACACCCGCCTGGTTCACCTTCAACGGAATGTACGTGGACGTACCGCCGTAGGACCGGCGGCCGATCATGCGCTTCGCGTACTGCACCGGAATGCGCCGCTGGGCCTGCTCGACGAAGACCACCAGGGCGACCATCGCCAGACCCACCAGGATCACGGCGCCGAATTCCACCCAGCCGTCGACGATCTTGCCCGACAGCTTGATCTGCCACAGCGAACCGGTGAAGCCGGCGGCGATCGCGATGAACATCAGGATCGACATGCCGTTGCCGATGCCGCGGTCCGTGATGAGCTCGCCGAGCCACATCACCAGGGCGGTGCCGGCGGTCATGGTGATGACCATGACGGCGGTCGTGAAGATCGACTGGTCCGGGATGATCTCGGACGCCCGGTCACAGCCCGGGAAGAGCGAGCCGCTGCGGGCGGTGGCCACCAGACCGGTGCCCTGCAGGACACCGAGCGCCACGGTCAGATAGCGGGTGTACTGCGTGATCTTCGCCTGGCCGCTCTGGCCCTCCTTCTTCAGGGCCTCGAGACGCGGAATCACCACCACGAGCAGCTGCAGAATGATGCTGGCCGTGATGTACGGCATGATGCCGAGCGCGAAAACCGTCAGCTGCAGCAGTGCGCCGCCGCTGAACATGTTGACCAGGCCGAAGAGATCCCCGCCCTGGCCCTTCGCCGCATCCATGCAGTAGTTGACGTTGACGTAGCTGACCCCGGGGACCGGAATATGGGCCCCGAGTCGGAAGAGCACGATGATGCCCAACGTGAACAGCAGCTTCTTGCGCAGGTCGGGCGTCTTGAACGCCCGGGCGAACGCGGTGAGCACGGTGCCTCCTGCGCCCCCCGCGCCAGGCGCGAGAGGTGACGGTCTTGAGGGTCGACGGATACAAAGCAGTCAATAGCCGCGGAGGCACACGCCACGCGGACAGTAACGCACGCCACCTTACCGGCGGACGTGCCCCGGGCGGAACGACCAACCGGGGATGCCCCGTTAGGGCATCCCCGGTTGGTCCGTTCAAGCGGCCCGGCGAACTCAGACGAGTTCGGTCACGGAGCCACCGGCGGCGGTGATCTTCTCCTTGGCGGAGCCGGAGACGGCGTCCACCGTCACCTGCAGCGCCACGGACACCTCACCGGTGCCGAGCACCTTCACGAGCTGGTTCTTGCGAACCGCGCCCTTGGCGACCAGATCGGCCACCGTGACCTCGCCACCCTGCGGGTAGAGCGCGGCCAGCTTGTCCAGGTTCACGACCTGGTACTCGGTGCGGAACGGGTTCTTGAAGCCCTTCAGCTTCGGAAGACGCATGTGGAGGGGCATCTGCCCGCCCTCGAAGCGCTCCGGAACCTGGTAGCGGGCCTTCGTACCCTTGGTGCCACGACCAGCGGTCTTACCCTTGGACGCCTCACCACGACCCACACGGGTCTTGGCGGTCTTGGCGCCCGGGGCGGGCCGGAGGTTGTGGACCTTCAGCGGCTTGTCGTCCGCCATGTCAGTCGACCTCCTCAACCGTGACGAGGTGCCGCACGGTCTGCGCCATGCCGCGGATCTCGGGACGGTCCTCCTTGACGACCACGTCGTTCACGCGCTTCAGGCCGAGCGAACGAAGGGTGTCGCGGTGGTTCTGCTTGCTGCCGATGTAGGACTTCTTCTGCGTGATCTTGAGACGGGCCATTACGCACCCGCTCCCGCACGCGCCCGCAGCAGAGCCGCGGGGGCGACGTCCTCCAGGGGCAGGCCGCGGCGGGCGGCGATCTCCTCCGGGCGCTGCAGCCCGCGGAGAGCCGTCACCGTGGCGTGCACGATGTTGATCGGGTTCGACGAACCGAGGGACTTGCTCAGCACGTCGTGGATGCCCGCGCACTCCAGCACGGCGCGCACCGGGCCACCCGCGATCACACCGGTACCGGGGGAAGCAGGCTTGAGCAGGACGACGCCCGCGGCCTTCTCGCCCTGGATCGGGTGCGGGATGGTGCCCTGGATCCGGGGGACCTTGAAGAAGTGCTTCTTGGCCTCCTCCACACCCTTGGCGATGGCGGCCGGCACCTCCTTGGCCTTGCCGTATCCGACGCCCACGGTGCCGTCACCATCGCCCACCACGACCAGCGCGGTGAAGCTGAAGCGACGACCACCCTTCACAACCTTGGCAACACGGTTGATCGCGACAACGCGCTCAACGTACGCGGTCTTCTCGGCGGCAGCGCCGCCGTCCCGGCCCTTACGGTCCCGCCGCTCGCCGCCACCGGCGCCGCCACCGCGGCGCTGGGGTCCAGCCATTGGATTTACCTCTCTCGTTTACGTCCGCTGCTACGGAACCGTGCTCAGAACTTGAGCCCGGCCTCGCGGGCGGCGTCGGCCAGAGCGGCGATCCGCCCGGCGTACTGGTTGCCACCGCGGTCGAACACGACGGCCTCGATGCCGGCGGCCTTGGCCCGCTCGGCCACCAGGGCGCCGACCTTCTGAGCCTGGGAGCTCTTGTCGCCCTCGTTACCGCGGATGGACTCGTCCAGGGTCGACGCGGAGGCCAGCGTGTGGCCCGCGATGTCGTCGATGACCTGGGCGGTCATGTGACGGTTGGTGCGCGTCACGACCAGGCGGGGACGCTCCGGGGTACCGGAGATCCGCTTGCGGACGCGGATGTGGCGACGCTTGATGGCGGCGCGCTTGCGGGCGTCGCCCTTGGCGATCTTCACGCCGAATGCCATGGCTTACTTACCAGCCTTTCCGACCTTGCGCCGGATGACCTCGCCGGCGTACTTCACGCCCTTGGCCTTGTACGGGTCGGGCTTCCGCAGCTTGCGGATGTTGGCCGCGACCTCGCCGACCTTCTGCTTGTCGATGCCCTCGACACTCAGCTTGGTCGGGGACTCCACCTTGAAGGTGATGCCCTCCGGGGCCTCGATCACGATCGGGTGGCTGTAGCCCAGCGCGAACTCCAGGTTGGAGCCCTTCGCCTGGACACGGTAACCAACACCGCTGATTTCGAGCTTCTTGCTGTATCCCTGGGTCACCCCGGTGATCATGTTCGCCACCAGCGTGCGGGACAGGCCGTGCAGGGCCTTGTTCTGACGCTCGTCATTGGGGCGGGAGACGGTGATGAGACCGTCGTCGCCCTTGCTGACCTCGATGGGCGCGGCGACGGTGTGCGAGAGGGAGCCCTTGGGACCCTTCACGGCGACCGTACGGCCATCGATGGTGACGTCCACGCCGGCGGGAACCGGGATGGGGAGCTTGCCGATGCGCGACATTGCAGTTCCTCCTTCCCGACTACCAGACGTAGGCGAGGACTTCCCCACCCACGCCCTTCTTCTGCGCCTGCTGGCCGGTGAGCAGCCCGTGGGACGTGGAGATGATCGCCACGCCCAGGCCGCCGAGCACCTTCGGCAGATTGGTGGACTTTGCGTAGACCCGCAGGCCCGGCTTCGAAATCCGCTTGATGCCGGCGATCGAGCGCTCGCGGTTGGGGCCGAACTTCAGCTCGAGAACGAGGTTCTTGCCCACCTCGGCGTCCTCGGTCTTCCAGCCGGTGATGAAGCCCTCCTGCTGGAGGATCTCCGCGATGTGCGACTTGATCTTGCTGTGCGGCATCACGACGGTGTCGTGATAAGCCGAGTTGGCGTTTCGCAGACGAGTCAGCATGTCTGCGATCGGATCGGTCATGGTCATGATGGCCTTCGGCCTCTCTCGCCGGGGTTTCCTATCTGCGCCATCCCTCTCCCCGGAATGTGTTCCGGGACGGGTGCGGCGCGGGGACCTACGGCGTAGTAAGTGTCATAGCGGGCTGTGCCCGCGGACGGCCATGGACGGCGAACGCCCAACCCTTCCACTCTACGGGAACCGCGGAGTGGTCCGGGCCGGGCCCTCGCCGGCCACGTGCTTACCGAGAGTCCTGGCTGGTCCCTGCGTCCCGTCGCCCGGTGACCACCCGCGAGGGGCGGGCCGGGCGGCGGGAGGGATTACCAGGAGCTCTTGGTCACGCCCGGCAGCTCGCCGCGGTGCGCCATCTCACGGAGGCACACACGGCAGAGGCCGAACTTGCGGTAGACGGAGTGCGGCCGGCCACAGCGCTGGCAGCGGGTGTACGCGCGCACGCCGAACTTCGGCTTGCGGGCGGCCTTAGCGATCAGAGCCTTCTTCGCCACGGTCAGTTCTCCTTGAACGGGAAGCCGAGGTGACGCAGCAGGGCACGGCCCTCGTCGTCGTTGGTCGCCGTGGTGACCACGGTGATGTCCATGCCCCGGACCCGGTCGATCTTGTCCTGGTCGATCTCGTGGAACATGACCTGCTCCGTGAGACCGAAGGTGTAGTTGCCCCGGCCGTCGAACTGCTTCGGCGACAGACCGCGGAAGTCGCGGATGCGCGGCAGCGCGAGCGACAGCAGCCGGTCCAGGAACTCCCACATGCGGTCACCGCGGAGGGTGACGTGGGCGCCGATCGGCTGGCCCTCGCGCAGCTTGAACTGCGCGATGGACTTACGGGCCTTGGTGACCGACGGCTTCTGGCCGGTGATCGTGGCGAGGTCGCGGATGGCGCCCTCGATCAGCTTGGAGTCGCGGGCGGCGTCGCCCACACCCATGTTGACCACGATCTTGGTGAGGCCCGGGATCTGCATGACGTTCTCGTAGGAGAACTCCTCACGCAGCTTGCCCGTGATCTCCTCGCGGTAGCGCTGCTTGAGGCGCGGGGTCACTGTGGTGGCACTCATCAGATGTCCTCACCGGTCCGCTTGGCAACGCGGATCTTGTTGCCTTCGTCGTCGAAGCGGTAGCCGACACGCGAGACGACCTTCTTGCCGTCCTTCTCCACCACGAGCTGAACGTTGCTCACGTGGATGGGGGCCTCGGTCGTGACGATGCCGCCGGTCTTCGAACCGCGGGCGGTCTGGCCGGCCTTGGTGTGCTTCTTGACCCGGTTGACACCCTCGACCAGGACGCGGTCCTCGCGGGGGAAGGCCTGGATGACCTTGCCCTGCTTGCCCTTGTCCTTACCGGTGATGACCTGGACCAGGTCGCCCTTCTTGATCTTCATCGGTTACAGCACCTCCGGCGCGAGCGAGATGATCTTCATGAACTTCTTCTCGCGCAGCTCCCGGCCCACGGGGCCGAAGATGCGGGTGCCGCGGGGGTCACCGTCGTTCTTGAGGATGACGGCCGCGTTCTCGTCGAAGCGGATGTACGAGCCGTCGGCGCGGCGGCGCTCCTTCACCGTGCGAACGATGACCGCCTTGATGACGTCACCCTTCTTCACGTTGCCGCCGGGAATCGCATCCTTCACGGTGGCGACGATGACGTCACCGATGCCCGCGTAGCGACGACCGGAGCCACCGAGAACACGGATGCAAAGGATCTCCTTCGCACCAGTGTTGTCGGCGACCCGCAGTCGCGACTCCTGCTGGATCACGTCTATCTCCTGATCGTCTGCCGGTTCCCGGCGGGGGCTCCGTGGGAGCCCCCGCCGAGCCTGGCGGAACTGTCCTGAGGAGAGACCTCAGGATGTATTACGAGGCATTCCCGGGCGGGAATGGCCTACTTGGCCTTCTCGAGGATCTCGACGATGCGCCAGCGCTTGGTGGCGGACAGCGGCCGGGTCTCCATCAGGAGGACGCGGTCGCCGACACCGGCAGCGTTCTGCTCGTCGTGCGCCTTGAGCTTGTTGGTACGGCGGACGACCTTGCCGTACAGCGCGTGCTTGACGCGGTCCTCGACGGCGACGACGACGGTCTTGTCCATCTTGTCGCTGACGACCAGACCCTCACGGGTCTTGCGGAAGCCGCGCTCGTTCTTCTCAGCAGTCACATTCGTCTCGCTCATCAGGCGCTCTCCACCGTCTCGATGCCGAGCTCGCGCTCACGCATCAGGGTGTAGATGCGGGCGATGTCCTTGCGGACGGCCTTCAGCCGGCCGTGGTTCTCGAGCTGTCCGGTCGCCGCCTGGAAGCGGAGGTTGAACAGCTCCTCCTTGGCCTCGCGAAGCTTCGCGACGAGATCCTCGTCGCCCAGCTCACGCAGCTCGGTCGCCTTGGTACCGGCCGCCATCACGACTCACCTGCCTCGCGCCGGACGATCCGGCACTTCATCGGAAGCTTGTGGGCGGCGCGGGTCAGCGCCTCCTTGGCAACCTTTTCGTTCGGGAAGGACAGCTCGAACATCACCCGGCCGGGCTTGACGTTCGCGACCCACCACTCGGGAGAACCCTTACCGGAACCCATGCGGGTCTCGGCGGGCTTCTTCGTGAGCGGGCGGTCCGGGTAGATGTTGATCCAGACCTTGCCGCCACGCTTGATGTGACGGGTCATGGCGATACGAGCGGACTCGATCTGCCGGTTGGTCACATAGGCCGGGGTCACGGCCTGGATGCCGTACTCGCCGAACGCCAGCTCCGTACCACCCTTGGCCATACCGCTGCGCTTGGGGTGGTGCTGCTTGCGGTGCTTGACCCTACGAGGGATCAGCATGGGTCAGCTCTCCTTTCCGGCAGCGCTCGGCTCAGCGGCGGCGGCAGCGGGAGCCTCGGCCTTGGCCTCGGCGGCCGGAGCCGACTGCTGCTGGGGCTTACGACCGCGGCCACCGCGCTCGCCACCACGGCCGCCACCGCGGGCCGGCCGGTCGCCGCCGCCGCGGGCGGGGCGGTTACCGGCACGGGCAGCGGCGTTCTCGGCCCGAACCTCGGCGATGTTCTTGACGTCGCCCTTGTAGATCCACACCTTCACGCCGATGCGGCCGAAGGTGGTCTTGGCCTCGAAGAAGCCGTAGTCGACGTTCGCGCGAAGCGTGTGCAGGGGCACACGGCCCTCGCGGTAGAACTCCGAGCGGGACATCTCGGCGCCGCCGAGGCGGCCACCGCACTGGATCTTGATGCCCTTGGCGCCGGCCTTCATCGTCGACTGCATGCTCTTGCGCATGGCGCGACGGAAGGAGACGCGGGAGGAGAGCTGCTCGGCGACGGCCTGCGCGACCAGCTGGGCATCCGTCTCGGGGTTCTTGACCTCGAGGATGTTCAGCTGGACCTGCTTGCCGGTGAGCTTCTCCAGCTCGCCGCGGATGCGGTCGGCCTCCGCACCGCGGCGGCCGATGACGATGCCCGGCCGGGCGGTGTGGATGTCGACGCGGACGCGGTCACGGGTGCGCTCGATCTCCACCTTGGAGATACCGGCACGCTCCATGCCCTTCGTCATCATCCGGCGGATGGCGACGTCTTCCTTGACGTAGTCCTTGTACAGCTTGTCGGCGTACCAGCGGGACTTGAAGTCCGTGGTGATGCCGAGCCGGAACCCGTGCGGGTTAACCTTCTGGCCCATTACCGGGTTCCTTCCTTGCTGCTGACGACCACGGTGATGTGGCTGGTCCGCTTGCGGATCCGGTAGGCGCGGCCCTGGGCGCGCGGCCGGAACCGCTTCAGGGTCGGGCCCTCGTCGACGTACGCCTCGGAGATGAAGAGGCTGCCGGCGTCGGTGTGGTCGTAGTTGTGTGCGGCATTGGCGATGGCGCTGTCGAGCACCTTGGCCACCGGCACGCTCGCGGCCTGCGGGGCGAAACGCAGGACCGCCTGAGCCTCCGTGGCATCCATGCCACGGATGAGGTCCACCACGCGGCGGGCCTTCATGGGCGTGACGCGGATGTACCGCGCCTGGGCCCTGGCTTCCATGGTTGTCCCTTCGGTGTCTGTCATGGTCTTCACACCCCGCCCGTCAACGACGCTTCGACTTGCGGTCGTCCTTGACGTGGCCGCGGAAGGTGCGGGTCGGCGCGAACTCGCCGAGCTTGTGGCCGACCATCGACTCGGTGATGAACACCGGGACGTGCTTGCGGCCGTCGTGCACCGCGATCGTGTGGCCGAGCATGGCCGGGACGATCATGGAGCGGCGGGACCAGGTCTTGATGACGTTCTTGGTCCCCGCGTCGTTCTGTACGTCCACCTTCTTGATCAGGTGGTCGTCGACGAAGGGCCCCTTCTTGAGACTGCGCGGCATCTGAACCCGCTCCTAGCGCTTCTTGTTCGTCTTGCGGCGGCGGACGATGTACTTGTTGCTGGCCTTCTTCGGCGAGCGCGTACGGCCCTCCTTCTGACCCCACGGCGAGACCGGGTGGCGACCACCGGAGGTCTTGCCCTCACCACCACCGTGCGGGTGGTCGACGGGGTTCATCACGACACCGCGGACGGTCGGGCGGACGCCCTTCCAGCGCATGCGGCCGGCCTTGCCCCAGTTGATGTTCGACTGCTCGGCGTTACCGACCTCGCCGACCGTGGCGCGGCAGCGGACGTCGACCAGGCGGATCTCACCGGACGGCATGCGGAGGTGGGCCATGGTGCCCTCCTTCGCCAGCAGCTGCACCGAGGCACCCGCGGAGCGGGCGAACTTGGCGCCGCCGCCGGGCCGCAGCTCGATGGCGTGCAGCGTGGTACCGACCGGGATGTTGCGGAGCGCCAGGTTGTTGCCCGGCTTGATGTCCGCGCCCGGGCCGTTCTCGATCCGGTCGCCCTGCTTCAGACCGCGCGGGGCGAGGATGTAGCGCTTCTCGCCGTCCACGTAGTGCAGCAGCGCGATGCGCGCGGTGCGGTTGGGGTCGTACTCGATGTGCGCGACCTTGGCCGGCACGCCGTCCTTGTCGTGACGACGGAAGTCGATCACGCGGTAGGCGCGCTTGTGGCCACCGCCCTGGTGGCGAACGGTCACACGACCGGCGTTGTTACGGCCGCCCTTGCTGTGCAGGGGGCGGACCAGCGACTTCTCCGGCGTGGACCGCGTGATCTCGACGAAGTCGGCGACGCTGGAGCCACGACGGCCCGGGGTCGTCGGCTTGTACTTGCGGATACCCATTTCTCAGTCCTCGTCCGATTCCGGACGACTCGGACTCCCTTAGGAGACCGGGCCGCCGAAGATGTCGATACGGTCGCCCTCGGCGAGGGTCACGATGGCGCGCTTGGTGTCCTTGCGCTTGCCGTAACCGGTGCGGGTGCGCTTGCGCTTGCCCTGCCGGTTGATCGTGTTGACCCCGGTGACCTTGACCGAGAAGACCGCCTCGACGGCCTGCTTGATCTGGGTCTTGTTGGCGCGCGGGTCGACGATGAACGTGTACTTGTTCTCGTCCAGCAGCGCGTAGCTCTTCTCCGAGACCACCGGCTTGACCAGGATGTCACGGTGGTCCGTGAAGGTCTTGCTGGTGACCGCGGTTGCCGTTGCCTCGCTCATCAGGCGTTGCTCCCTTCGAGCTCAGCCTCGGAGGCGACAGCCTTGGCGGCCGCGGCGGGACCCGCCACAAAACGCTCGTAGGCGGCCTGCGTGAAGACCACGTCGTCGGAGACGAGCACGTCGTACGTGTTCAGCTGGCCCGGCTCCAGGAGGTGCACCTGGGGCAGGTTGCGGGCGGAGAGCCACGCGGCCTCGTCGGACCGCTCGGCGACCAGGAGCACGTTCTTGCGCTCGCTGACCTTGCCCAGCAGGGACTTCGCGGCCTTGGTGGAGATCTCGCCCTCGACCACGCCGGTGACGACGTGGATACGGCCGTGGCGCGCCCGGTCCGAGAGGGCACCGCGGAGCGCGGCGGCCTTCATCTTCTTCGGGGTGCGCTGCGAGTAGTCGCGCGGCACGGGACCGTGCACGACGCCACCACCGGCGAACTGCGGCGCGCGGGTCGAGCCCTGACGGGCGCGGCCGGTGCCCTTCTGGCGGTACGGCTTCTTGCCACCGCCGCGGACCTCGCCACGGGTCTTGGTCTTGTGCGTGCCCTGACGGGCAGCGGCCAGCTGGGCGACGACGACCTGGTGGATCAGCGGAATGCTGACCTGCGCGTCGAAGATCTCCGCGGGGAGCTCGACGGTCCCGGCCTTGTCGCCTGCCGGCGAAAGGATGTCAATGGTGCTCATCGTTACCTCAGGCCCCCTTGGCCGCGGTACGGACCAGGACGAGGCCGCCGTTCGGACCAGGAACCGCTCCCTTGATCAGGAGCAGGCCCTTCTCCGCGTCAACGGCATGGACGGTCAGGTTCTGGGTGGTGACCCGCTCATTGCCCATGCGGCCGGCCATGCGCAGGCCCTTGAACACGCGGCCCGGCGTGGCGCAGCCACCGATGGAGCCCGGCGAGCGGTGCTTGCGCTGGGTGCCGTGGCCGGCGCCGAGGCCGGCGAAGCCGTGGCGCTTCATGACACCGGCGGTGCCCTTGCCCTTGCTGGTGCCGGTCACGTCGACCTTGACACCGGACTCGAACACCTCGGCGGTGACCTCCTGGCCGAGCGTGTACTCACCGGCGTCGGTGGTACGCAGCTCCACCAGGTGGCGGCGCGGGGTGACGTCGGCCTTGGCGAAGTGGCCCTTGAGGGGCTTGTTCACCTTGCGCGGGTCGATCTCGCCGAAGGCGATCTGGACGGCGTCGTAGCCGTCGGAGTCAGCGGTACGGACCTGGGTCACGACGCAGGGACCGGCCTTGACGACGGTGACCGGGACGACGCGGTTGTTCTCGTCCCACACCTGCGTCATGCCGAGCTTCTCGCCCAGGACGCCCTTGATCTGCTTAGCCATCTCGCGCGTCACCTCAGAGCTTGATCTCGATGTCGACGCCCGCCGGCAGGTCGAGACGCATGAGCGAGTCGACGGTCTTCGGCGTGGGGTCGAGGATGTCGATGAGGCGCTTGTGCGTGCGCATCTCGAAGTGCTCGCGCGAGTCCTTGTACTTGTGCGGCGACTTGATGACGCAGTACACGTTCTTCTCTGTGGGCAGCGGCACCGGGCCCGCGACCGACGCACCAGTGCGCGTCACCGTCTCGACGATCTTCTTCGCCGAAGTGTCGATGACCTCGTGGTCGTAGGCCTTGAGCCGGATGCGGATCTTCTGTCCCGCCATGGCTACTTCGTAGTCCTGTCTCTCGTAACGCTCTGGGACCCGGCGGGTGAGCGTCTTTTCTCCGACCCACGCGGTCGGGCGTGTCGCACTCCCGCCAGTACGGATTTCCCGAAGGATTCCCTGCTGAGGGGGTGCGGCCCGAAGACCGCGAGCCGGGGGAAGACACCCACCGGGCGCCTGGCCGGTACCCCGCTGACGCTTCCCGGAAGATTCCCGTACTTCCGCCCCTGATAAGAGGCGACGAGTACTGCGGGACTCGCTTCCAGTCCTCCCGGCGGGAGGCGCGCAGCATCGGCACTCAACCGAGCAACCTGGACAGTGTGCCACACGGGGCAGGCCCGTAGCCAATTGGGAACCCGGGATCGTACCCCGCCGGACGGGCCCGGAACCCTCCCACGCGCGCGGCTTCCGGCTCCCGTACGGGAGCCGGGCCCGGGCGGCGTCCAGACTCCAGTCGTTCCGGCCGGCCTCCGCCCCCGTCAGCCGACCGGGACCGCCGGGACCGCCTGGGGGCTGCGCTGCTGGTCGGTGCCCGGGACGGGCGCGGAGGCGTCGCTGCCGAGCTCGACGATCCGGTTGTCCGCGTCGACGTGCACCACACGGGGCTTGAGCGCCCTCGCCTCGGCGTCCTCGACCTGGGCGTAGCTGATCAGGATGACCAGATCGCCGGGGTGCACCAGGTGAGCGGCGGCCCCGTTGATGCCGATGACGCCGGAGCCCCGCTCGCCCTCGATGACGTAGGTCTCCAGCCGGGCACCGTTGGTGATGTCCACGATGTGCACCAGCTCGCCGGGCAGCAGGTCGGCGGCGTCCAGCAGATCGGCGTCGACGGTGACGGAGCCGACGTAGTGCAGGTCGGCCTGGGTCACGGTGGCACGGTGGATCTTGGACTTGAACATGGTACGAAGCACGAAGAAACTCCCGATTCGTCTGCTCCCTGCCCGCTCCCGCAGGTCAAGGGCGTTCACTGGAGGCTACATCGTTCCGCATGTCCAGTCAGCCGCCGGCAGGTGTTCGAGCACTCACACTGACCGGCAGGCGTCCTCAGTGCCGTGTTGAACCGAGCAGCGCGCCCTTCACACCACGGCACCGACCGACTCCGCAGTGTGATATTGCTCAAGTGCGGGTGTACGTTGCGAAGCGTGACATTGAGGACGTGGAGGCAGCTCATGGCGGAGTCGCGAGACGACGAGCAGCTCAGTCTGCGCCTGACGGCCGCAGCAGCGTTGGGGTTCGTGCTGACCGTTCCGCCGTTCCTGGCTCGGTTCGATCACATGGGCCAGGTCCTGGGCGTCCCCGTTCTCGCGGCTTACCTGTTTCTCGTCTGGGCGACCGTGATCGGTCTGGTCGCCGTGATCGGCTGCAGATCGAGGTAGGCCGTGCTCCAGACCTGGTTCATCGTCGCTGTGTCGGCCGGATATCTGGGCCTGCTCTTCGCTGTGGCCTTCTACGGTGACCGGCGGGCGGATTCCGGTCGGAGCATCATCAACAATCCCACGATCTACGCGCTGTCCTTCGGCGTGTACGCCACCTCGTGGACGTACTACGGCAGCGTGGGCTGGGCCGCCAGGGCCGGCGTCGGCTTCCTGCCGATCTACCTGGGGCCGACGCTCATGCTCGCGCTGGGCTGGCTGGTGCTGCGCAGAATCATCCTGATGAGCCGCCGGCACCGGGTCACCTCGCTGGCCGACTTCGTCTCCGCCCGCTACGGCAAGAGCACCGCACTGGGCTGTCTGGTGACGATCATCGCCGTGGTGGGGGTTGTTCCCTACATCTCGCTGCAGCTCAAGGCGGTCTCCCTCACCTTTACGGTCATTCGGCGGCACCCCGTGGTCACGTCCGAGCCGGGCCATATCCCGCTGTTGCAGGACACCGGGTTGTACGCGGCGCTGGTGCTCGCCGCGTTCACCATCGTCTTCGGCACCCGTCATCTGGACGCCACCGAACGCCACGAGGGCATGGTCGCAGCCATCGCGTTCGAGTCCGTGGTCAAGCTCGTGGCGTTCCTCTCGGCCGGGATTTTTGTGACTTTCTGGATGTTCGGAGGGCTCCACGACCTGTTCTCCCGGGCCGCGGACGCCGGCCTCACCACGCTGTTCACGCTGCGCGAGCAGACCGGCTACGGCATGTGGGTCTGGCTCACGGTGCTGTCCATGCTGGCGATCGTGCTGCTGCCCCGGCAGTGGCAGATCGGCGTTGTCGAGAACGTCGACGAGAAGCACCTCAGGCGGGCGATGTGGCTGTTCCCGCTGTACCTGCTCGCGATCAGCATCTTCGTGCTTCCGATCGCAGCCGGCGGGCTCCTGCGGTTCGGACAGGCCGTCGACGCCGACACCTATGTGCTGACCCTGCCGATGGCCGGAGGCCAGGAGGCACTCGCCCTGCTCGTCTTCATCGGCGGCCTCAGCGCGGCCACCAGCATGGTCATCGTCGAGACGACCGCGCTCAGCACCATGGTGTCGAACTCACTCGTGATGCCGCTGCTGCTGCGCAGCAAATCCCGGCTGGCGCACCGGGACAACCTCGCCGGGCTGGTGCTGGGCATTCGCCGGGCGACCATAGTGCTGATCCTGCTGCTCGGGTACGCGTACTTCCGGGTTGCGGGCGAGCAGACGACATTGGTATCGATCGGCCTGGTGTCGTTCGCGGCTGTCGCACAGTTCGCGCCCGCCATCCTGGGCGGCCTGTTCTGGAAGGGTGGTTCCCGCCGGGGCGTGCTGGTCGGCCTGGTGGCGGGGTTCGCCGTGTGGGCGTACACCCTGGTGCTGCCGACCTTCGCCGATGCCGATCTACTGTCTGCTTCCTTCTTGCGGGAGGGCCCGCTCGGCATTGGACTGCTCCGGCCACAGCAGCTGCTCGGCCTGGCGGGGATGGACCCGATCAGCCATGCGATGTTCTGGAGTGCACTGCTGAACTTCGGCCTGTATGTCGCAGTCTCCCTCGCGGACCGACCGGACGCTGCCGAGCGGGCGCAGGCGGTGCAGTTCGTCGAAATTCTCGAAGAGCCCGTCAGGGAGCGGCGCTGGCAGGTCCGTGCCACGGTCGGCGAACTGCAGACCCTGCTGGAGCGCTTCCTCGGGCGGGAGGGCGCCCAGCGGGCGTTGCGCTCCTACCACGGAAGGAAACCCGACTCACCGGCAGCCGAAGCGCCGCCGGAGCTGGTCCATCACGCGGAAGCCCAGCTCGTTGGTTCGGTAGGCGCCGCGTCCGCGCGGCTCGCGGTCGCCGCGGTGGCCGGAGAGGAGGAGGTCGGCACCGATGAAGTGATGGAGATGATCGGCGAGGCGTCGCAGAGGGTCGAGCTGGTCCGGTGGCGGCTGAAGTTGCTCTACGACGCGACCGGCGGCATCGGCACCACCCTCGATGTGACCCGTACAGCCGAGGAGCTGACGCAGGTCGCGGTTCCGCGTTTCGCCGACTACGTCGCCGTCGACCTGGCCGAGTCCGTGCTGCGCGATGAGGAACCGGGGATGAACGGCATAAGCACCGGCAGTAAGCGGATGCAGCGCGCGGCCGTCAGCGGTATCCGCGACGACGCGCCCTTCTTCGCCGTCGGTGACCTGATCACTTTCGGGCCGTCCTCGCCACAGGCCCGCAGTGTCGAGAGCGGGCAGGCGGTCCTGGTGCCTCGTCTGCGTGATGCCGCGCGATGGCAGGAGGTGGACCCCGCGCGGGGCTCCCGCATCATCGGCTACGGGATCCATTCGCTCATCACGGCGCCGCTGTCCGCCCGCGGCGTGCTGCTGGGCGTCGTCCACTTCTGGCGCTCCGAGAAGCCCGAGCCCTTCGATCAGGACGATCTGGCCCTCGCGGCCGAACTGGCCACTCGAGCCGCCCTGTCCCTCGACAACGCACGCCGCTACACCCGCGAGCACGGCTTGGCCATGGCGCTGCAGCGGAGACTGCTGCCCCGCGCGCTGCCCGAACAGAACGCCGTCGAGGTCGCTTCCCGTTACCTCCCCGCGCAGGCAGTCGGCGGCGACTGGTTCGACGTCATCCCGCTGCCGGGCGCCAGGGTGGCGCTGGTCATGGGCGACATCGTCGGGCACGGACTGCATGCCGCGGCAACCATGGGGCAGCTGCGCACCGCCGTGCACAACTTCTCCACCCCCCTGGACCTGCCGCCCGACGAACTCCTCAGCCACCTCGACGAGTTGGTCGCCCTTATCGACCAGGACGCGATCGCGGCCGGCGACAAGACCACCGTCACCGGCGCCACCTGCCTGTACGCGGTCTACGACTCCGTGTCCGGCGACTGTGCCATCGCCAGCGCCGGCCACCCTGCGCCCGCGCTCGTACACCCCGACGGGACGGTGGAGTTCCTGGACGTGCCGTCCTGCCTTCCCCTCGGCATCGGCGGACTGCCCTTCGAAGGCGCCGAGTTGCGTCTGCCCGAGGGCAGCAGGCTCGTCCTGTTCACCGACGGCCTCGTCGAGCGCCGCGACCTGGACGTCGACACCGGGCTCCAGTTGCTCCGCGAGACGCTGGCGCGCGCGGACCGTTCGCCCGAGGAGACCTGCGACGCCGTGCTCGACGCCCTGCTCCCGGAGGTCCAGAGCGACGACATCGCGCTGCTCGTCGCCCGTACGCGGGTGGTGGGGCCCGGGCAGGTCGCCGAGTGGGACGTGGAGGGCGAGCCTGCCGCCGTTCGCCGCGTACGCGCTGCCGTCTCCGCCCGGCTCATGGAGTGGGAGCTGGAGGACCTCGTTTACACCACGGAGCTGATCTGCAGCGAACTGATCACCAACGCCATGCGCCACGCCACGGGGCCCATCAAGGTGCGGTTGATCCGCGACCGTGCGCTCACCTTCGAGGTCTCCGACCACAGCAGCACCTCGCCGCATCTGCGCTACGCGGCCAGCACGGACGAGGGCGGACGGGGCCTCTTCCTCGTGGCCCAGTTCGCCGAGCGCTGGGGCACGCGCTACACCAAGGACGGCAAGGTCATCTGGGCGGAGCAGGCGACACCGGGGACGCTCGGCGGCTGACCGGCGCCGCCCGCGGACCCGGCCGCCCGCCCCCGCCGCCGCCGCCGGACGGCGTATCCGCCGGCGGCGCCACCGCGACACCGCAGGACGGAACCCGGCCGGTCACCTCACCCACGGCCGCCGGCCTCACGCCGGTTCGATCTCGCCCGGGCGCCAGGTCTTGTCGAAAAACGGCTGCAGCGGGCTGTAGAGCCGCAGCACCACGAACCACCCCCGGGCCGGCGTGGTCCGGATCCAGTTGCCCTCCGGCACGCCGTCGGGACGGCCGGGCCCGAAGTGCACCGTGGTCGTGCCGTCGGCGGCGACGACCGCTGCCGGGGTGGGGTAGTCCTGGCTGCCGGCCCGTGGGAACCGCTGCGGCGTGTCGATCATCGACCGCGTCTGGTTGTCGTAGACGGTGACCGACCAGAACCGGGCGGCGGGAATACCCGGCGGAAGCACCAGGCGGTGGTGTCTGCCGCCGTCGAGGGGCCGGCCCTCCCGGTCCGCGAACGAGAACAGGTACTGCGAGCCGACTCCGGTCAGCCGCGTGGCGAACGTCGGGCTGATCCCCACGGCCAGGTACCACCACCAGGACCGCAGGTTCAGCTTCCGGGCGCCACTGCTCGGACGGGGTTCGGCACCCCTGCCGGTGATGTCCGCGGGCGGGGTCGCGAAGTCGTGGCCGGACGCGAGCAGACCGTTGACCCACTGGGAGGACGTGCCGTAGAAGTGCGCTCCCTCATCGGGACGCGGACGGCAGGCGAGGGTGCGGGCCGTGGCGTTCCCCACCGCGGCCGCCTCGGTGAGGAGCCTCCGCATCCGCGCGTCCGGCCGGAAGGGCTCGCCCTTGACGATCCCAACCGCGGCCAGCGCGCCGGCGATCTCGGGGTCGAACGACTCGGCCGGCTGGTCCTGCACCAGCTCGTTCGCGAGGTCGAAGTATGTCTCGTCCGCGGGCGGGACCGTGTTCAGGGGCAGCCCGGAGGCTTCGACGAAGCGCGGCGGGCCGGGCCTGCGCAGGGCGGCGGTCCACGTCTCCGCGGTCCAGGGCAGCGGCGGGGCCGTGCCCCCGGTCACGATCTCCCCGACGCTCGTTCCGTACAGCCCCGGCACGTAACGGTGAATGCGCAGCCGCTGCTTGATGCGCTCGACCGCCGGCTTCGGATCGCCGTCCTCGAGGAACGCCCGCCCGCCCAGGATGAGCCGCGTGGTGCGGACCCGGTACGTGAAGAACCCGCCTTCCGGAAGCGGGCCCTGATAGCCGGGCGGTACGAAGAGATAGGCGCCGCCGGTGCCGCGATCCGGTCCGGGCATGCCGGGGTCGGCGACCCAGCGGAACCACATGTCGTTGACGAAGCTGAGGGTGAGGGGCGGCATCTCCACCACCACGGGCCCCTCGGTCAGGTCGAGGAAGGTCAGGAAGTAGACGGTGTCCGCGTTCCCTGTCAGCACCAGCGCCTTGGGGTCCATGAACTCCGAGAAGAGCAGGACATCGTGGTCCCTGGCCCCCGTGTCCAGGAAGCCCTTACGGGCCGCCCACACACTGACGCCGGAGTAGGCGTCGAGGAACGCGCGGACGCCGTCCAGCCGGTCCAGATGGTCGTAGAGGCGGTCGGCGGTCTCGTCGGTGGGCACGCCCAACGGGAAGTCCAGAGTGCCCAGGTGCGTCTCGACCCGCTCGGGAGTCGAGACGGACTCGATGACCTGAGGTGAGAGCTGTGCGGCTCGCTGCAAGGAAACGCTCCGTTCCCGGGAGAAGGCGTCCTGTCGGCCATGAGCCATACATACCGCGCAGAGCCTCACCCCACCTGGGCCGTTGGAGGGCACCGGGGCCGCCGTGGGCAACGCGAAGGGCCCGTACGACCGGAGTCGTACGGGCCCTCGCGTGCCGGCCGGAGCCGGCGGTTGCCTAGACGGCGACCGGGGTCACTTGACGATCTTGGTGACCTGGCCGGCGCCGACGGTCCGGCCACCCTCACGGATGGCGAACTTGAGGCCCTCCTCCATGGCGACCGGCTGGATCAGCTGGACGGACATGGAGGTGTTGTCGCCCGGCATGACCATCTCGGTGCCCTCGGGGAGGGTCACGACGCCGGTCACGTCCGTGGTACGGAAGTAGAACTGCGGGCGGTAGTTGTTGAAGAAGGGGGTGTGACGGCCACCCTCGTCCTTCGACAGGATGTACGCCTGCGCCTCGAACTCCGTGTGCGGGGTGACCGAGCCCGGCTTGATGATGACCTGGCCGCGCTCGACGTCCTCGCGCTTGATGCCACGGAGGAGCAGACCGACGTTCTCACCGGCCTGGCCCTCGTCGAGCAGCTTGCGGAACATCTCGATGCCGGTGACCGTGGTGCTGGTCTTCTCGGTCTTGATGCCGATGATGTCGACGTTCTCGTTGACCTTGAGGACACCACGCTCGATACGGCCGGTGACGACCGTGCCGCGGCCGGTGATGGTGAAGACGTCCTCGATCGGCATCAGGAACGGCTTCTCGACGTCGCGCTCCGGCTCCGGGATCGCCTCGTCGACGGCCTGCATGAGCTTGAGGACGGACTCGCCCCACTCCTTGTCGCCCTCGAGCGCCTTCAGCGCCGAGACGCGCACGACGGGGAGGTCGTCGCCCGGGAACTCGTACTCGGAGAGCAGCTCACGGACCTCGAGCTCGACGAGCTCCATGATCTCCTCGTCGTCCACCATGTCGGCCTTGTTCAGCGCGACGACGATGTACGGCACGCCGACCTGGCGGGCCAGGAGCACGTGCTCCTTGGTCTGCGGCATCGGGCCGTCGGTGGCGGCGACCACGAGGATGGCGCCGTCCATCTGCGCCGCACCGGTGATCATGTTCTTGATGTAGTCCGCGTGACCCGGGCAGTCAACGTGGGCGTAGTGACGCGACTCGGTCTGGTACTCGACGTGCGCGATGGAGATGGTGATACCGCGCTGGCGCTCTTCCGGCGCCTTGTCGATCTGGTCAAAGGCCGAGGCCTCGTTCAGCTCCGGGTACGCGTCGTGCAGCACCTTGGTAATCGCCGCGGTGAGCGTCGTCTTACCGTGGTCGATGTGACCGATGGTGCCGATGTTGACGTGCGGCTTAGTCCGCTCGAACTTCGCCTTCGCCACTGGGGTCCTCCTGTGGACTGGTGCTGTACTCCATCCACGCCTTGCGGATGGGTTCAGGTGGTCTTTCCGAACCGACCAGGACCCCGAGGGGATGCCCTTGGCCGTATTCGCTTGGGGGCAGACTGCCGGGGCCCCCGCCGCGGACCGTGACGGCCCGCGGCGGAGATTCCCGCAGCCTTGTGTGCTCCAGCCTAATAGCTGAGCAGCCTAGTGCTACTCGCCCTTGGCCTTCGCGATGATCTCCTCGGAGACGTTCCGCGGAACCTCGCCGTAGGAGTCGAACTGCATGGAGTAGCTCGCGCGACCGGAGGTCTTGCTGCGGAGGTCGCCGACATAGCCGAACATCTCCGACAGCGGGACCAGGGCCTTGACGACACGGGCGCCGCTGCGCTCGTCCATGGCCTGTACCTGGCCACGACGCGAGTTCAGGTCGCCGATCACATCACCCATGTAGTCCTCGGGGGTGGTGACCTCCACGGCCATCATCGGCTCCAGGAGCACGGGAGACGCCTTGCGAGCGGCCTCCTTGAACGCCTGGGAACCGGCGATCTTGAACGCGAGCTCCGAGGAGTCCACGTCGTGGAAGGCGCCGTCGAGCAGGGTGACGCGGACGCCCACCATCTCGTAGCCCGCCAGGATGCCGAACTGCATGGCCTCCTGACAGCCCGCGTCCACCGAGGGGATGTACTCCTTGGGGATGCGGCCACCGGTGACCTTGTTGACGAACTCGTAGGCCGAGCCGTCCGTGGCCTCCAGGGGCTCGATCGAGATCTGCACCTTGGCGAACTGACCGGTACCACCGGTCTGCTTCTTGTGCGTGTAGTCGACCTTCTCGACCGCCTTGCGAATGGTCTCGCGGTAGGCGACCTGCGGCTTGCCGACGTTGGCCTCGACCTTGAACTCGCGCTTCATGCGGTCGACCAGCACCTCGAGGTGCAGTTCGCCCATGCCGCCGATGATGGTCTGGCCGGTCTCCTCGTCCGAGTGGACCTGGAACGAGGGGTCCTCGTCCGAGAGCCGCTGGATGGCGACACCCAGCTTCTCCTGGTCGCCCTTGGACTTGGGCTCGATCGCGACCTCGATGACCGGGGCCGGGAAGTCCATGGACTCCAGGATCACCGGGTTCTTCTCGTCGCAGAGCGTCTCACCGGTGGTGGTCTGCTTCAGGCCCATGACGGCGACGATGTCGCCGGCGCCCACGCCCGAGATCTCCTCACGCTTGTTCGCGTGCATGCGGTAGATCTTGCCGATGCGCTCCTTCTTGCCCTTCACGGAGTTGAGCACCGCGGTGCCCGTTTCCATGCGGCCGGAGTACACCCGGACATAGGTGAGCTTGCCCAGGTGGGGGTCGCTCATGATCTTGAAGGCGAGACCCGCGAAGGGCTCGTCCTCGCTGGGCTTGCGCTTGATGATCGTCTCGGTGTCCTTGACGTCGGTGCCCTCGATGGCCTCGACGTCCAGGGGAGACGGCAGGTAGCGCACGACCGCGTCGAGCAGGGGCTGAACGCCCTTGTTCTTGAAGGCGGTGCCGCAGAACACCGGGGTGAAGGTCGGCTGACCCGCGTTGTCGGTGTGGGTGGACGCGATGGTGGCACGGCGGATGGCGGCGATGAGCTGCTCCTGGGTGGGCTCCTGGCCCTCCAGGTACATCTCCATCATCTCCTCGTCGTGCTCCGCGACGGTCTCCAGCAGCTTGCCGCGCCATTCCTCGGCGGCTTCCGCATGGGTGTCGGGGATGTCGACGACGTCGTACATCTCGCCCTTGGTCGCCTCGGCGGACCAGACCAGGGCCTTCATCGCCACGAGGTCGACGACGCCCTTGAAGTCCGCCTCGGCACCGATCGGGAGCTGCATGACCAGCGGCACCGCGCCCAGGCGGTCAACGATCATGTCGACGCAGCGGTGGAACTCGGCGCCGGTCCGGTCGAGCTTGTTGACGAAGCAGATGCGCGGAACGCCGTAGCGGTCCGCCTGCCGCCACACGGTCTCGGACTGCGGCTCCACACCGGCGACACCGTCGAACACGGTGACCGCGCCGTCGAGGACGCGGAGCGAACGCTCCACCTCGACGGTGAAGTCGACGTGACCCGGGGTGTCGATGATGTTGATGGTGTGGTCGACGTCGTCCAGGGACCAGTGGCAGGTCGTCGCGGCGGACGTGATGGTGATGCCGCGCTCCTGCTCCTGCTCCATCCAGTCCATCGTGGCAGCGCCCTCGTGGACCTCACCGATCTTGTAGCTCACACCGGTGTAGAACAGGATCCGCTCGGTGGTCGTCGTCTTGCCCGCGTCGATGTGGGCCATGATCCCGATGTTGCGGACCCTGGCCAGGTCAAGTGAAGTGGTGGCCATATGGCTCAGTCTTCTCTCGGTCTCGATGGGGGTAGCGACTACCAGCGGTAGTGCGCGAAGGCCTTGTTGGACTCGGCCATCTTGTGGGTGTCCTCGCGGCGCTTCACGGAGGCGCCCAGACCGTTGCTGGCGTCCAGGAGCTCGTTCATGAGCCGCTCGGTCATGGTCTTCTCCCGGCGGGCGCGGGAGTAGCCGACGAGCCAGCGCAGCGCGAGGGTGGACGCGCGGCCGGGCTTGACCTCGACCGGCACCTGGTAGGTGGCGCCACCGACACGGCGGGACTTGACCTCGAGGGTCGGCTTGATGTTCTCCAGAGCGCGCTTCAGCGTGATGACCGGGTCGTTGCCGGTCTTCTCGCGGAGGCCCTCCATGGCGCCGTAGACGATGCGCTCGGCGGTGGAGCGCTTGCCGTTCAGCAGCACCTTGTTGATCAGCGACGTCACCAGAGGAGAACCGTAGACCGGGTCGATGATGACCGGGCGCTTCGGGGCGGGGCCCTTACGAGGCATGCTTACTTCTCCTTCTTGGCGCCGTAGCGGCTGCGGGCCTGCTTGCGGTTCTTGACACCCTGGGTGTCGAGAGAGCCACGGATGATCTTGTAGCGAACACCCGGCAGGTCCTTCACACGGCCACCACGCACGAGCACGATGGAGTGCTCCTGCAGGTTGTGTCCCTCACCCGGGATGTAAGCGGTGACCTCGATGCCGCTGGTGAGACGCACACGTGCGACCTTACGCAGGGCCGAGTTCGGCTTCTTCGGGGTGGTGGTGAACACACGCGTGCAGACGCCGCGCCGCTGAGGGGACCCCTCGAGCGCGGGCGTCTTGTTCTTCTCGACCTTGTCCTGCCGGCCCTTGCGGACCAGCTGCTGGATCGTAGGCACCGTTTCTCCGGTTTCTGTGTGCCAGTCTCGTTAAAGCTAACCTGGGGTTTTGTACGGATTCCCGACCACTTCCCCGACCCACGCGGTCGGGTGTGTCGAAGCGGCGGACTTCCTGCGGGGCAGTCAGGACACAGAATCGGTGTCGCGGACCGCAACGGCCTCCGGCTCCCGGACGGAAGGCATTTCCCCGCCGATGACGGGAGGAAATGCACGCACAGGAGCCCAGGGACACCCCAGGCACAAGGTCAGAGCGTACCTACCGCATGGGCTCCGGTCAAAACAAGTCCGCACGCGCAGCGGAGCGACGGACAGGGGAGTGAATCCCGCCCCGGATCCTCGTCTCCCCGGCTTCCGCCGGCCCCCGCGCCGGCCCGGGAAATCAGCGCTCGGCGGCGTCCGCAGCCGGGCACGGCCCTGCTTCCCGGCCCGTCGGCGCCGGATGTACGCCGCGCGCGGCCGCGGGCGCCGGGGGAAGGTGGGACCCGGGGCAGGCGCGGAAGCCTGCCGGCGCGCCCGGCCGCCGGCACCGCGGGGCCGTAACCGTGGCCGCGTCCTCCCCTCGCCTCCCCTCGCCTCCCCTCCCCTCCCCTCCCCGACCCGCATCCGGTAACCGGTCGGCGCGTCCGGCCGGGCAGCGCAGAGGAATCAGCCCATGCCCTTCCCCCCACGCCCCTCCCGTCCCGCCGGCGCCGTGCTCGCCCTGGCGGGTTCCGTTCTCGCCCTCACTGTGCTCGGCGGAGCGGCGGTTCCGGCCTCGGCACAGGCACCGGGCGCCCACGCCCGGGCCGCCGCCCCGGGGAACGGCGGCGGATCTCCCGTACCGGAGCTGCCGGCCACGGACCCGGGTGGCGCTCCCGCGCGCGCCCTGCCCGCCTCCGTGGTCACAGGACGGAGCACCCAACTGATCACGGTGAGCGCCCTGGGCACGTACGCCACCGTCACCGCCTGGGAGAAGGAGGACGGCACCTGGAGACCGGCCTTCTCCACCGGCGGGGGGCGTGTCGGGGAGAACGGCGTGGTCGACGGCGCCGCGCGGAAACAGGGCACCTCCACCACGCCGTCCGGGACCTACACCCTGACCGAGGGCTTCGGCCTCGAACCCGGCCGGACCGCCATGCCGTACACCCGCGTCGACGACCGGCACTGGTGGGTGCAGGACACCCGGTCGAAGTACTACAACCAGATGCGCACTCCGGAGGAGATGGACTACCCCCTCACGACGCAGGGCCCCCACTCCAGCGAGCATCTGGTGGACTACCCGGTCCAGTACGCCAAGACGCTGGTCGTCGACTTCAACCGGTGGCCGGCCGTGCCCGGCCGCGGTGCGGGCATCTTCCTGCATGTCAACGGCCGGAGTGCGACGGGGGGTTGCGTGTCGGTGCCGTACCGGACGATGGACCGGATCCTGCGCTGGATCACCCCGTCCGCCCATCCCCTGATCTCCATCGGCTGGCAGCCGGGGCCGCGGTGAGCCCTCGCTCGGGGGACGCCGCACCCCTCCCGCGCGGTCAGACCGTGGCCGCCCCCACCAGGAGCAGCACGAAGAGCAGGCCGAACGCTATCGACAGCCAGCCGATCACGATCCCCGCCATGGCGAAGCCGTCGCCGCCCTCGCCCGTCCTGCGGATCTCGGCCCGCGCCTTGTGGCCCAGGATCACGGCGGGGATGGCCGTCAGGCCCCAGGTCATCGGGGAGAGGATGCCGCAGACCAGGGCGCCGGTGGCGCTGCCGTTCGTCCGGGTGGGCGGCGGGGCCGGGAGGAACGTGTGGGGGACCGCCGCATGCACCGGGTGCACCGGGTGCATCGGGAAACTCTGCGGCACGGGCCCCTGGGGCAGGTCCGCGACGATCGCCTGCAACTGGCCGTGCGTCTGCGCCTGGTAGGCCCGGCCGATGCGCTGTTCGTACTCCCCCTGGGAGAGCCGGCCCTCGGCGAAGCCGGCCTTGAGCACGTCCACCGCGCGCTCCCGGTCGGCGTCCGAGGCGCGCATCACCGACATCTGCGGAAGGTGCACGGCCTGAGTGGGCTGCATGTGCTGCGGGGGCTTGCCCCCCTGCCACGGTTCGAATGTCACCGCAGAACCTCCCCGTCTCGCGTCTCTCCCTCATCATCCCCGACGCAGGGCAGGGCCGGGGAGTTCCGGTGGAGGCGTTCTCACCACAGCCCCCGGCAACGCCGCAGGGCGGCCACCCCGAGAGGAGTGGCCGCCCTGGAAGACGCAGACCGGGGCCTACTGGTTGTACGGACCGTAGTCGTAGTCCTCCAGCGGGACCGCCTGGCCGGAGCCGGTGCCGAAGGGCGAGTAGTCGATGTCGTCGTAACCGACGGCCGAGTACATCGCGGCCTTCGCCTCCTCGGTGGGCTCCACCCGGATGTTGCGGTAACGGGACAGGCCCGTACCGGCCGGGATGAGCTTACCGATGATGACGTTCTCCTTGAGGCCGATCAGGGAGTCCGACTTGGCGTTGATCGCCGCGTCGGTGAGGACCCTGGTCGTCTCCTGGAAGGACGCCGCCGACAGCCACGACTCGGTGGCGAGCGAGGCCTTGGTGATACCCATCAGCTGCGGACGGCCGGAGGCCGGGTGGCCGCCTTCCTGCACCACACGACGGTTCTCACCCTCGAAGCGCGTGCGCTCCACCAGCTCGCCCGGCAGCAGCTCCGCGTCGCCGGACTCGATGATCGTCACCCGGCGCAGCATCTGCCGGATGATGATCTCGATGTGCTTGTCGTGGATCGACACACCCTGCGAGTTGTAGACCTTCTGCACCTCGCCGACCAGGTGGACCTGGACGGCGCGCTGCCCGAGGATGCGCAGCACGTCGTGCGGGTTGGTGGCACCCACGGTCAGCGGCTGGCCGACCTCGACGTGGTCGCCCTCACCCACCAGGAGACGGGCCCGCTTGGAGATGGCGTAGGCCGTCTCGTCGGAGCCGTCGTCCGGGGTGACGACGATCTTCTTGGTCTTCTCGGTCTCCTCGATGCGGACCCGGCCGGCCGCCTCGCTGATCGGGGCCACACCCTTGGGGGTACGGGCCTCGAAGAGCTCGACGACACGGGGCAGACCCTGCGTGATGTCGTCACCGGCCACACCACCGGTGTGGAAGGTACGCATCGTCAGCTGGGTGCCGGGCTCACCGATCGACTGGGCCGCGATGATGCCGACGGCCTCGCCGATGTCCACCAGCTTGCCGGTGGCCAGGGAGCGGCCGTAGCAGTAGGCGCAGGTGCCGACCGCCGACTCGCAGGTGAGGACGGAACGGGTCTTGACCGTCTCCACGCCGTGCGCGACGAGTTGGTCGATGAGCACATCGCCCAGGTCGACGTTGGCCGGCGCGATGACCTTGCCGTTCACGACGACGTCCTCGGCCAGCATCCGCGCGTACACGCTGGACTCGACGTCGTCCGCCTTGCGCAGCTTGCCGTCGGTGCCCTTGACCGCGATCCGCAGCTTGAGGCCGCGCTCGGTGCCGCAGTCCTCCTCGCGGATGATGACGTCCTGCGAGACGTCCACCAGACGACGGGTGAGGTACCCGGAGTCGGCGGTGCGGAGGGCGGTGTCCGCGAGACCCTTGCGGGCACCGTGCGTGGAGATGAAGTACTCCAGCACGGAGAGACCCTCGCGGAACGACGCCTTGATCGGCCGCGGGATGGTCTCGTTCTTCGCGTTGGACACCAGACCACGCATACCGGCGATCTGACGCATCTGCATCATGTTTCCGCGAGCACCCGAGTCGACCATCATGAAGATGGGGTTGGTCTTCGGGAAGTTCACGTTCATGGCCTCGGCGACCTCGTTCGTCGCCTTGGTCCAGATCGCGATGAGCTCCTGGGTGCGCTCGTCCTTGGTGATCAGGCCGCGCTCGTACTGCTTCTGGACCTTCTCGTCCTGCGCCTCGTAGCCCTTGATGATCTCCTTCTTGGCCTCGGGGACCACGATGTCGGAGATCGAGACGGTGACGCCGGAGCGGGTGGCCCAGTGGTAGCCGGCCGCCTTCAGGTTGTCGAGGGTCGCCGCGACCGTCACCTTGGGGTAGCGCTCCGCGAGGTCGTTGACGATCTCGGAGACCTGCTTCTTGCCCACGACGTGGTCGACGAACGGGTAGTCCTCGGGCAGCAGCTCGTTGAAGAGCGCCCGGCCCAGGGTGGTGCGGAGCCGGAAGCCGTCGCCGATCTGCCAGTCCTCGCCGCCCTCGGTGGCCTGGTCGGCCGGCGGGGTCCAGCCGCGCGGCGGGACCGTGCCGGCCGGGAAGCGGATGTCGATCTTCGCCTGGAGCGAGAGCTCCTTGGCGTCGAACGCCATGATCGCCTCGGCGGTGGACGCGAACGACCGTCCCTCGCCCTTGACCTCGCGCTCCTCGGGCTCGGTGGTGAGGAAGAACAGACCCAGCACCATGTCCTGGGTCGGCATCGTCACCGGACGGCCGTCGGCGGGCTTGAGGATGTTGTTCGAGGACAGCATCAGGATGCGCGCCTCGGCCTGCGCCTCCGCGGAGAGCGGCAGGTGGACGGCCATCTGGTCACCGTCGAAGTCCGCGTTGAACGCGGTGCAGACGAGCGGGTGGATCTGGATGGCCTTGCCCTCGACCAGCTGCGGCTCGAAGGCCTGGATGCCGAGGCGGTGCAGCGTCGGCGCACGGTTCAGCAGCACCGGGTGCTCGGCGATGACCTCTTCGAGCACGTCGTACACGACCGTGCGGCCGCGCTCGACCATGCGCTTCGCCGACTTGATGTTCTGCGCGTGGTTCAGGTCCACCAGGCGCTTCATCACGAACGGCTTGAAGAGCTCCAGCGCCATGGCCTTCGGCAGACCGCACTGGTGCAGCTTGAGCTGCGGGCCGACGACGATCACGGAACGGGCCGAGTAGTCGACGCGCTTGCCGAGCAGGTTCTGGCGGAACCGGCCCTGCTTGCCCTTGAGCATGTCGGACAGCGACTTCAGCGGACGGTTGCCGGGACCCGTGACCGGGCGGCCGCGGCGGCCGTTGTCGAAGAGCGCGTCGACGGCCTCCTGCAGCATCCGCTTCTCGTTGTTGACGATGATCTCGGGCGCGCCGAGATCGAGAAGCCGCTTGAGGCGGTTGTTCCGGTTGATCACACGGCGGTACAGGTCGTTCAGGTCGGAGGTCGCGAAGCGGCCACCGTCCAGCTGCACCATCGGACGCAGGTCCGGCGGGATCACCGGGACGCAGTCCAGCACCATGCCCTTGGGGCTGTTGCGGGTCTGCAGGAAGGCGGAGACGACCTTGAGGCGCTTGAGCGCACGGGTCTTCTTCTGGCCCTTGCCGGTCCGGATGATCTCGCGGAGGCGCTCGGCCTCCTCGTCGAGGTCGAAGGTCTCCAGGCGCTTCTGCAGCGCCGCGGCACCCATCGAGCCGTCGAAGTAGGTGCCGAAGCGGTCGCGCAGCTCGCGGTAGAGCAGCTCGTCGCCCTCCAGGTCCTGGACCTTGAGGTTCTTGAAGCGGTTCCACACCTCGTCGAGACGGTCGATCTCGCGCTGGGCGCGGTCCCGGAGCTGCTTCATCTCGCGCTCGGCGCCCTCGCGCACCTTGCGGCGGACGTCCGCCTTGGCGCCCTCGGCCTCCAGCTCGGCCAGGTCGGTCTCGAGCTTCTTGGCGCGGGCTTCGAGGTCGGCGTCACGGCGCTGCTCGATCTGCTGGCGCTCGACGGAGACGTGGGCCTCCAGCGAGGGCAGATCGCGCGTGCGGCGCTCCTCGTCCACGTACGTGATCATGTACGCGGCGAAGTAGATGACCTTCTCCAGGTCCTTCGGGGCGAGGTCGAGCAGGTAGCCCAGCCGCGACGGAACGCCCTTGAAGTACCAGATGTGGGTGACGGGAGCGGCCAGCTCGATGTGGCCCATCCGCTCACGGCGCACCTTGGCGCGAGTGACCTCGACGCCGCAGCGCTCGCAGATGATGCCCTTGAAGCGGACGCGCTTGTACTTTCCGCAGTAGCACTCCCAGTCCCGGGTCGGACCGAAGATCTTCTCGCAGAAGAGTCCGTCCTTTTCGGGCTTGAGGGTGCGGTAGTTGATGGTCTCCGGCTTCTTGACCTCACCGTGCGACCACTGACGGATGTCGTCAGCGGTGGCCAGGCCGATCCGCAGCTCGTCGAAGAAGTTGACGTCGAGCACTTTGTCGTCAATCCCTCTTTCGGGGTTTGTCGCCGCTGCCGAGGGGGGCGCCTGCCGGCTGCGGCTGTGTCTTCATCGTGGTCTGGACGGTCCGGGCCGGCCGGGCCCGCCACCCGTGGGCAGCGGGTCCCGGCCCGACCGTCAGACCTCTTCGACGCTGCTCGGCTCGCGCCGGGACAGGTCGATGCCGAGCTCCTCCGCGGCGCGGAAGACGTCCTCGTCGGTGTCACGCATCTCGATGGACATGCCGTCCGAGGACAGCACCTCCACGTTGAGGCAGAGCGACTGCATTTCCTTGATGAGCACCTTGAAGGACTCGGGAATGCCGGGCTCGGGGATGTTCTCGCCCTTGACGATGGCCTCGTAGACCTTCACGCGGCCGGTGACGTCGTCGGACTTGATGGTCAGCAGCTCCTGGAGGGCGTAAGCGGCGCCGTACGCCTCCAGCGCCCACACCTCCATCTCACCGAAGCGCTGGCCACCGAACTGGGCCTTACCACCCAGCGGCTGCTGGGTGATCATCGAGTACGGACCGGTCGACCGGGCGTGCAGCTTGTCGTCGACCAGGTGGTGGAGCTTGAGGATGTACATGTACCCGATCGAGATCGGGTCCGGGAACGGCTCGCCGGAGCGGCCGTCGAACAGCCGCGCCTTGCCGGAGCCCTGCACCATGCGGTCGCCGTCGCGGTTGGGGATCGTGGCCTCGAAGAGACCGGCGATCTCGTCCTCGCGGGCGCCGTCGAACACCGGGGTGGCGACGTTGGTGCGCGGTGCGACCTCGTCGGCGCCGATGGCCTTGAGGCGCTGCATCCACTCCTCGTCGCCCTCGACCTTCCAGCCCTGGCTGGCGAGCCAGCCGAGGTGGATCTCCAGCACCTGTCCCGGGTTCATCCGGGACGGGACGCCGAGCGGGTTGAGGATGATGTCGACCGGGGTGCCGTCCTCCAGGAACGGCATGTCCTCGACCGGCAGGATCTTGGAGATGACGCCCTTGTTGCCGTGGCGGCCGGCGAGCTTGTCACCGTCGGTGATCTTGCGCTTCTGGGCTACGTAGACGCGGACGAGCTGGTTGACGCCGGGCGGCAGTTCGTCGCCCTCCTCGCGGTCGAAGACGCGGACGCCGATGACCTTGCCGGTCTCGCCGTGCGGCACCTTCAGCGAGGTGTCACGGACCTCGCGGGCCTTCTCGCCGAAGATCGCGCGGAGCAGCCGCTCCTCCGGGGTCAGTTCGGTCTCGCCCTTGGGCGTGACCTTGCCGACCAGGATGTCGCCGGCGACGACCTCGGCACCGATACGGATGATGCCGCGCTCGTCGAGGTCGGCGAGGACCTCCTCGGAGACGTTCGGGATGTCCCGGGTGATCTCCTCGGGGCCCAGCTTGGTGTCACGGGCGTCGACCTCGTGCTCCTCGATGTGGATCGAGGAGAGGACGTCGTCCTGCACCAGACGCTGGCTGAGGATGATCGCGTCCTCGTAGTTGTAGCCCTCCCACGGCATGAACGCCACGAGGAGGTTCTTGCCGAGGGCCATCTCGCCCTCTTCGGTGGAGGGGCCGTCGGCGAGGACCTGGCCCTCGACCACCCGGGCGCCCTCGTCCACGACGACCTTCTGGTTGAAGGAGGTGCCCTGGTTGGAGCGGGAGAACTTGGCCACCCGGTAGGTGGTGTAGGTGCCGTCGTCGTTGGCGACGGTGATGTAGTCCGCGGAGACCTCCTGGACCACACCGTCCTTCTCGGCCTTGATGACGTCACCGGCGTCGACCGCGCAGCGGTACTCCATGCCGGTGCCGACCAGCGGGGCCTCCGCCTTCAGCAGCGGCACGGCCTGGCGCATCATGTTGGAGCCCATGAGCGCGCGGTTGGCGTCGTCGTGCTCCAGGAACGGGATCATGGCGGTCGCGACCGACACCATCTGGCGCGGCGAGACGTCCATGTAGTCGACCTCGGTCCCGGGGACGTAGTCGACCTCACCGCCGCGGCGGCGGACCAGGACCCGGCCCTCGGCGAAGTGGAAGTCGTCCGTCAGCGGGGCGTTGGCCTGCGCGATGACGAAGCGGTCCTCCTCGTCGGCCGTGAGGTAGTCCACGCTGTCGGTGACGATGCCCTCGGTGACCCGGCGGTACGGGGTCTCGACGAAGCCGAACGCGTTCACCCGGCCGTACGAGGCGAGCGAGCCGATCAGACCGATGTTCGGGCCTTCGGGCGTCTCGATCGGGCACATGCGGCCGTAGTGCGAGGGGTGCACGTCACGGACCTCGAAGCCGGCCCGCTCACGGCTCAGACCACCCGGACCCAGCGCCGACAGACGGCGCTTGTGGGTCAGCCCCGAGATGGGGTTGGTCTGGTCCATGAACTGGGACAGCTGGCTGGTGCCGAAGAACTCCTTGATGGAGGCGACGACCGGCCGGATGTTGATCAGGGTCTGCGGCGTGATCGCCTCGACGTCCTGGGTGGTCATCCGCTCGCGGACGACGCGCTCCATCCGGGCCAGGCCGGTGCGGACCTGGTTCTGGATGAGCTCGCCGACGTTGCGCAGGCGGCGGTTGCCGAAGTGGTCGATGTCGTCGGTCTCGACGACGATCGTCTGGCCCTCGGCGCTGACCGTCTCGGTCTCGCCCGCGTGCAGCTTCACCAGGTACTTGATGGTGGCGATGATGTCGGCGGTGGTGAGCACGCCGGCGTCCAGCGGCTCGTCCCCGCCGAGCTTCTTGTTCACCTTGTAGCGGCCGACCTTGGCGAGGTCGTAGCGCTTCGGGTTGAAGTAGAGGTTCTCCAGCAGGGTCTGGGCCGCCTCGCGCGTGGGGGGCTCGCCCGGACGCAGCTTGCGGTAGATGTCGAGCAGCGCGTCGTCCTGCCCCTGGGTGTGGTCCTTCTCCAGGGTGGCGCGCATGGACTCGTACTCGCCGAACTCCTCAAGGATCTGCTCGGTGGTCCAGCCGAGCGCCTTGAGCAGGACGGTGACGGACTGCTTGCGCTTGCGGTCGATGCGGACACCGACCATGTCGCGCTTGTCGATCTCCATCTCCAGCCAGGCACCCCGGGACGGAATGATCTTGGCGGAGAAGATGTCCTTGTCGGACGTCTTGTCGATGGAGCTGTCGAAGTAAACGCCCGGCGAGCGGACCAGCTGCGAGACGACGACACGCTCGGTGCCGTTGATGCAGAAGGTGCCCTTGTCGGTCATGAGCGGGAAGTCGCCCATGAAGACCGTCTGGGACTTGATCTCGCCGGTCTCGTTGTTGGTGAACTCGGCGGTGACGAAGAGCGGCGCGGCGTACGTGAAGTCGCGCTCCTTGCACTCCTCGAGGGAGTTCTTCGGCGGCTCGAAGCGGTGGTCGCGGAAGGTCAGCGACATCGACCCGGAGAAGTCCTCGATCGGGGAGATCTCTTCGAAGATCTCCTCCAGACCGGACTTCGTGGGGACGTCCTGCCCACTCTCCAGGGCCGACTCGACCCGGGCCTTCCAAGCGGCGTTGCCGAGCAGCCAGTCGAAGCTCTCGGTTTGCAGCGCAAGGAGATTGGGAACCTCAAGAGGCTCCTTGATCTTTGCAAAGGAGATGCGCAGCGGGGCGGTGCTGGCGCCGTTGTTCGTATTGGCGGTCGAGGCGTTGCGCGAGGCGGCCAAGAGGGGGTCCTTCCGAGGGCTCGGACTCACTACGCGCGTACCGGCCCCGTTCCGTGCGTGGAGAAGACGTCCCAGGTCAGATCCCTGGTCCGGGGAGTCTTCAGCAGTTTTCGAGAACGGGTCATGCCCCTGGTGACGGGCAGAGGGCAGCTAACAGGCAGCGCAAAGGGTCAGTGTAGCCACAAGGCACACTGATGTCCAGAGCAGATTTCCGGAGACCGGCGCAGTACCACTCTCTCCCTCCGGGAAGTGACGGCCGCCCCCTCGGAAAAGGGGCCGCACTTCGTTGTCCTTCACGCTGTCCAACGCCTGCGGCAAGGTTTCCCACTTCGTACCCGATCCATGCATCGAACCCGGGATCGATGTCGCGGCGCGTGGAGAGAATCGCCTGCCTCGGTGCCGTACGTCAAGGCCCCCGCCCCGCGGAGATCGTTCCGGAGGCGCCGCCGGAGCAGCGGTGATCACCATACCCGCCGGGCCCGGCAGGGCAAGGACGCCCGCCACACCGGGCCCGGAGAACGCCCGAGGGCGGCCACCCGTGCGGGTGGCCGCCCTCGGATGCGGACCCGGAGCCGACGGCCTCTGAGAGCCGCCCTGCTTCAGGCCGCAGGGGTCACTTGACCTCGACGGAGGCGCCGGCGCCCTTGAGGGACTCGGCGGCCTTGTCGGCCTGCTCCTTGTTGACCTTCTCGAGGACCGGCTTCGGGGTGCCGTCGACGAGGTCCTTGGCCTCCTTGAGACCCAGGGAGGTCAGCTCACGCACGACCTTGATGACCTGGATCTTCTTGTCGCCGGCGCCGGTGAGGATGACGTCGAACTCGTCCTTCTCCTCGGGGGCCTCGGCGGCGGCACCACTGGCGGCACCGCCGGCGGCGGCGACGGCGACCGGGGCGGCGGCCTCGACGTCGAACTTCTCCTCGAAGGCCTTCACGAACTCGGAGAGCTCGATGAGGGTCATCTCGCTGAACTGCTCGAGCAGGTCTTCCTGGGACAGCTTCGCCATGATGGCGTCCTTCCACTCATTCGGCAGGTGCCGGATCTACATTTCGGCGGGCGTGCGCCTGGCGGCGTTACTTCACGGGCCCGCTGCGACCGCGTCCTCTTACTCGGCGGACTCGGCCTCGGCGGGAGCCGGCGTACCGGCACCGCCCTGCTCGACCTTGCTGCGAAGCGCGTCCGCGGTGCGGACGAACTTCGAGAGCGGGGCCTGGAAGGTCGCCGCGGCCTTGGCCATGGACGCCTTCATGCCACCGGCCAGCTTGGCGAGCAGCACCTCGCGGGACTCGAGGTCCGCAAGCTTCTTGAACTCGTCGGCGGACAGCGCCTTGCCGTCAAGGACACCGCCCTTGATGACGAGACTGGGGTTGTCCTTGGCGAAGTCACGGAGACCCTTCGCCGCCGCGACCGGGTCACCGGTCACGAAGGCCACGGCCGACGAACCCGCGAACAGGTCGTCGATCGTCGTGATCCCGGCTTCGTTAGCCGCGATCTTGGTCAGCGTGTTCTTCACCACACGGTACTGAGCGTTCTCACCGAGCGAACGGCGCAGCTCCTTGAGCTGAGCCACGGTGAGACCGGTGTACGCGGTCACAACGGCCGCGTTGGAGTTCTGGAACTTGTCCTTCATCTCCTCGACGGCATCGACCTTGTCGGGCCTCGCCATGAGCCTCGGCCTCCTTCCGGGTGATGATCCTCGACTGACCTCACGATCAGCCGCACACGTCGCCGGACCGCCCGCATCGGGCACGCGAAGAAGGGGGCTCAACAAAAACGAAACGCCCCGGTGCAGGCGCACGGGGCGTGGCTCGACCACGGAAGCCTCAAGGGCTCCGGGGGAGTCTCTCCTCATTCACCTGCACGGGCCGTCCGCGGAAGCGGATCCTTCGGCCACCGACACTCATGGAGTGCACGGCAACGACCAGCGGTCTTTGGCTACTGGAGCAGCGTACGCGGACGGCACGGGTACAGGCAAATCGGAACGGCGCAGGCGCCTTCCCGGCCTCACCGACGGCCCGCGGCGGCGGTGCACGGGCCGGGCCCCGCACCTCCGGGGAGGTACGGGGCCCGGTCGTTCGCAGCGCGGTGCCGCCGTCGGTCAGACGGCGGCCTCCTCCTCCAGGAGGTTGCGGGTGCGGTTGGAGTCCAGCTGGATGCCGGGGCCCATCGTGGTGCTCAGGGTCGCCTTCTTGATGTAGCGGCCCTTGGCGGCGGACGGCTTGAGGCGGTTGATCTCCTCCAGCGCGGCGCCGTAGTTCTCCACCAGCTGCTTCTCGTCGAAGGAGAGCTTGCCGATGATGAAGTGGAGGTTCGCGTGCTTGTCGACACGGAACTCGATCTTGCCGCCCTTGATCTCGGTCACGGCCTTGGCCACGTCCGGGGTCACGGTGCCGGTCTTCGGGTTCGGCATCAGGCCACGGGGACCGAGCACGCGGCCCAGGCGGCCGACCTTGCCCATGAGGTCCGGGGTGGCGACGACGGCGTCGAAGTCCAGACGGCCCTTGGAGACCTCGTCGATCAGTTCGTCGGAGCCGACGATGTCGGCGCCCGCGGCCTCCGCGGCCGCTGCACGCTCACCGGTCGCGAAGACCAGGACCCGGGCGGTCTTGCCGGTGCCGTGCGGAAGGTTCACGGTGCCGCGCACCATCTGGTCGGCCTTGCGCGGGTCGACACCCAGGCGCATGGCGACCTCGACGGTCGCGTCGAACTTGGTGGGAGAGGTCTCCTTGGCCAGACGGACGGCCTCGAGCGGGGCGTAGAGCTTGCCCGCCTCGATCTTTGCGTCCGCAGCGCGGAGGGACTTGCTGCGCTTCACTGCTGCTCCTCGGGTTCTTGGGAGTCGTGGTGCGGGCCGCGCCGGCCCTTCCACGGTGACGGTGCGAGGGGGCCCTCGACCGGGACGGGCGTCAGCCCTCGACCGTGACGCCCATGGAACGGGCGGTGCCGGCGATGATCTTCTCGGCGGCGTCCAGGTCGTTGGCGTTGAGGTCGGGCATCTTGGTCGTGGCGATCTCGCGCACCTGGTCGCGGGTGATCTTGGCGACCTTCTTGACGTGCGGCTCGCCGGAGCCCTTGTCCACGCCCGCGGCCTTGAGGATCAGCTTCGCGGCCGGCGGGGTCTTCGTCACGAAGGTGAAGGAGCGGTCCTCGTAGACCGTGATCTCCACCGGCACGACCATCCCGCGCTGCGACTCGGTCGCGGCGTTGTAGGCCTTGCAGAACTCCATGATGTTGACGCCGTGCTGGCCCAGCGCCGGGCCGACCGGCGGAGCCGGGTTGGCGGCGCCGGCCTGGATCTGGAGCTTGATCAGCCCCGTGACCTTCTTCTTCTTGGGAGGCATTGCTCTCTCCGGGTCCTAGTGAGAGGTTTCCGCCCCGGTCCGGTCATCCGGACGGAGGCATACCGCACCACGATAACGGGTACGACAGTGCGGCCAAAAACCGAGCAGGTCAGACGGTTCTCCGTGCTCCCGCGTACGGGATGTCCGGAGAGCCGTCCGACCTGTTCGGAAGCTGTCGGGCGCGGCCCTCGTGGGCCGGACGCCTAGTTCTTCTGGATCTGGTCGAAGCTCAGCTCGACCGGGGTCTCGCGGCCGAAGATCTCGACCAGGCCCTTGACCTTCTTCGAGTCGGCGTTGATCTCGTTGATGGTGGCCTGCAGGGTGGCGAACGGGCCGTCGGTGACGGTGACCGAGTCGCCGACCTCGAAGTCCAGCACCTGGACCTCGACCTTGCGGCTGGGCACCGGGACGCCGGCCTCCTCGGCCGCGGCCTTGGCGGCCTTCTCCTCGGCCTCCGGGGCGAGCATCTTGACGATCTCGTCCAGCGTCAGCGGGTAGGGGTCGTAGGCGTTGCCCACGAAGCCGGTGACACCCGGGGTGTTCCGGACGACGCCCCAGGACTCGTTCGTCAGATCCATGCGCACCAGCACATAGCCGGGGAGCTTGTTCTGGCGGACGTTCTTCCGCTCCCCGTTCTTGATCTGGACGATCTCTTCCTCGGGGACCTCGGCCTGGTAGATGAACTCCTCGACGTTCAGCGAGACGGCGCGCTGCTCCAGGTTGGCCTTCACGCGCTTCTCGTAGCCCGCGTAGGTGTGGATCACGTACCACTCGCCGGGCAGGGCGCGCAGTTCGCGGCGGAGCTCCTCGATCGGGTCGGCCTGGGGCTCCTCGGCCGCGGCCGGCTCGGCGGAGGCCTCGGCCTCCGCGCCTTCCGCCGCCTCGGCTTCGGCCTGGGCGGCTTCGGCGGGCTCCGCCGTCTCCTCCGCGGCGGCGGGCTCCACGGACTCCGCGGTCTCCCCGGCCTCGGCGGCCGGTGCGGTGCCCTCGGTGCCGTCGCCGACCGTGTCCGGTGCAGCCTGGGCCGCCTCGGCCGTCGCCGCAGCCTCTTCGCCCTGGTCGGGCTCGATGGCGTCGTTCAGGTTCGGGTCAGACACGGTGGCTGCTTCTTCCTGGCTACAAGGGGTTGAACATGCGTCGTGGGGCGCCGAGAGCGGCGCCGACGCGGGATCAGCCGAAGACGTACTTGACCGCTTCGGCGAATCCAAAGTCAATCACAGTCACCAGGGCAATCATGATGACGACGAAGATGATCACCACGGTGGTGTAGGTCGTGAGCTGGGTGCGGGTGGGCCAGACGACCTTCCGCAGCTCGGCCACGATCTGCCGGTAGAAGAGCGCAAGCCGGCCCAGCGGGCCCTTCTTGCCGCGCTTGCCGCCGCGCCGGACCTTCTTCTGCTCATCCGCCTCGTCGGACCGACCGCTCTCAGGCGTGTCGATGGAGCCCAGGGCGTCCGTCACTCGTCCTCACCTGAATCCGGGTCGTGGCCGTGCCGCGCCCGGTGGAGCCGCACGGCGGTGCGTTGTCGTACGTACCTGCGCACACATCCTGGCGAAGATGCGTGTAGCAGGGCCGGAGGGACTTGAACCCCCAACCGCTGGTTTTGGAGACCAGTGCTCTACCAATTGAGCTACGACCCTTTGTCCCCCTCAACCTACCGCATCCGGAGCGCCCCATGGAGTGGGCGTGACCGGAACGGCCGTGAGGGCCAACGCCCAGTGAGTGTACGTGTTCTGCGGCCGGGCGTCGAACAGGTACCGGATCGGGGGCCCCGCGCGGGATCAACCGCGCCCCTTCCGCCGGCGGCCGCCCTCCGCTCCCGCGGTACGCGGGTCCCCTCCGGGCGGGCTCCGGGCCGTACGGGGTCCGGGCCGGGAGGCAAGAACGTTCGGAGAGGGGGATTCCGAATCCCCTACCGTGGCGGCCGGGTCATACGGCAGGATTTTGGAATGTCGCCGTACCACCACGGGAATCCCCCGCTCCCCCGCACCGCCACACGTGATGTCCGGCTGCTGCCGAAGGCCCATCTGCATCTGCACTTCACCGGCTCGATGCGGCCCACGACGCTGCTCGAACTCGCCGACAAGCACGGTGTGCACCTGCCGGAGGCGCTGAGCGGCGGCGAGCCGCCGAGGCTGCGGGCGACGGACGAGCGCGGCTGGTTCCGGTTCCAGCGGCTCTACGACATCGCCCGGTCGTGCCTGCGGACCGCCGAGGACATCCAGCGGCTGGTGCGCGAGGCCGCGCAGGAGGACGCGCGGGACGGTTCGGGCTGGCTGGAGATCCAGGTGGACCCGACCTCGTACGCGCCGCGGCTCGGCGGGCTCATCCCCACCATGGAGATCATCCTGGACGCGGTGGACGCGGCCTCGCGGGAGACGGGCGTCGGCATGCGGGTGCTCGTCGCGGCGAACCGGGTGAAGCACCCGCTGGACGCGCGCACCCTGGCGCGGCTGGCGGTGCGGTACGCGGACCGCGGTGTGATCGGCTTCGGGCTGTCCAACGACGAACGACGCGGTTTCGCACGGGACTTCGACCGGGCGTTCGCCATCGCCCGGGCCGGCGGGCTGATCGCCGCCCCGCACGGGGGCGAGCTGTCGGGGCCCGGCAGCGTACGGGACTGCCTGGACGATCTGCACGCCGACCGGGTGGGGCACGGGGTGCGGGCCGCGGAGGACCCGCGGCTGCTGGAACGGCTGGCCGAACGGGGGGTGGCCTGCGAGGTCTGCCCGGCGTCCAATGTGGCGCTGGGCGTCTACGAGAAGCCGGAGGACGTTCCCCTGCGGACGCTGTTCGACGCGGGCGTGCCCGTGGCGCTGGGCGCGGACGACCCGCTGCTGTTCGGGTCGCGGCTGGCCGACCAGTACGAGCTGGTGCGGTCGGTGCAGGGGTTCACCGACGCGGAACTGGCCGAGCTGGCACGGCAGTCGGTGCGGGCGTCCCGGGCGCCGGAGGACGTGCGCAAGCGGATGCTGAGCGGCATCGACGACTGGCTGGCGGAGGAGTAGCCGGCGAGGAGTGGGCGCGGCCGGGGCCGGTCTAGAGGCTGACGCCCACCGTCACCGGCTCGTTGACCAGGGTCACCCCGAAGGCCTCGCGCACACCGTCGCGGACCTCCCGGGCCAGGGCGAGAAGGTCCTCGGTCGTGGCCTCGCCGCGGTTGGTGAGGGCCAGGGTGTGCTTGCCGGAGATGCGGGCCGGGCCGGTGCCGTAGCCCTTGGTGAAGCCCGCCTTGTCGATGAGCCAGGCCGCGGAGGTCTTCACCCGTCCCTCCCCCGCCGGGTACGCGGGAGGCTCGGTGCCGGGGCCGAGCCGGTCGGTGACGCGGGCCAGGAAGGCGGCGTGCTCGTCCGCGTCCAGGACGGGGTTGGTGAAGAAGGAGCCGGCCGACCAGGTGTCGTGGTCCTCCGGGTCCAGCACCATGCCCTTGCCGGCGCGGAGTCCGAGAACGGTCTCGCGGGCCGCGGCGGCGGGGACGCGCTCGCCCGGTTCGACGCCCAGGGCGCGGGCCGTCTCGGCGTACTTCAGTGGGGCCGACAGACCGCCGGCGTCCTCCAGTTCGAAGCGGACGCGCAGGACGACATGGCGGTCGGGCTCGGCCTTGAAGCGGCTGTGACGGTAGGAGAAGCCGCAGTCCGCGTTCGGGATGGTGACCGTCTCGCCGGACAGGCGGTCGTAGGCCACCACCTCGGTGATGGTGGTCGCCACCTCCTGGCCGTACGCGCCGACGTTCTGGATCGGCGTCGCGCCGGCGGAGCCGGGGATGCCCGCGAGACACTCCACACCGGCGAGGCCCGCCTCGACGGTGCGGGCCACGGCCTCGGACCAGTTCTCGCCGGCGGCGAGTTCGAGGCGGGTGCCGTCGAGAAGGAAGCCGCGGGTGGCGACGCGCAGGGCCGTGCCGTCGAACCCCTTGTCGGAGATGACGAGGTTGCTGCCGCCACCGATGAGGAGGAGCGGGGTGCCGGCGGCGTCGGCTTCGCGGACGGCCGCGATCACCTCCTCGTCCGTCTCCGCGGTGACCAGGCGGTTGGCCGGGCCGCCGAGGCGGAAGGTGGTGAGCGGGGCCAGCGGGGCGTCGTGGAGTACCTGCACGGGCACCAGCGTACGGGGGCGCCTCCGGCGCGGGGTTCTCCGGGCGCGGGGTTCGCCTCTGTGCGGGGTTCGCTTCTGCGCCGGGTTCGCTTCTGTGCCGGGTTCGCTTCTGCGCCGGGTTCGCTTCTGTGCCGGGTGCGGCGCCGTTTCGCGCTGCGCGCGGGTGTTTTCCCTCCCGCCCACCCGTTTCTCCGGAGCGGAGAAGGCGGATGCGCGGGGTGTGCTCCGAGGCGGCGGAGCTTGCTCCGGACAGCAGGAGGGCCGGGTTGTGGCTCCCGGCCGCACCTTCCCGGTGCCGGGTGGTCCGGCCCTCGGGACCCGGAGGGGCGGACGGTCCTGGCCGGTACCAGACCTGCCGGAGGGTCCGGTCCAAGCTCCCGGGTCGGGACGGCCGACGCGGGGACGGCCGACGCGGGGACGGCCGACGCGGGGCGGGGCGTTGCCCGCCCCGCCCCGCACGCATCAGGTCAGCTGGACCACCGCGCGGGACATGCCCAGGACCTTCTGGCCCGCGCTCGTCGCCGTCAGGTCGACGCGGACCCTGCGCGTGTCCTCGCCCAGCTTGGCCGCGACCTTCGCCGAGACCTCGATCACGGCGCCCTTGTCGTCGTCCGGGACCACCACCGGCTTGGTGAAGCGCACCCCGTACTCGACGACGGCAGCCGGGTCGCCCGCCCAGTCGGTGACGACACGGACGGCCTCGGCCATGGTGAACATGCCGTGCGCGATGACGTCCTCCAGGCCGACGCTCTTCGCGAAGCGCTCGTTCCAGTGGATCGGGTTGAAGTCGCCGGACGCGCCCGCGTACTGCACGAGGTCCGCGCGGGTCACCGGGAAGGACCGGGGCGGCAGCTCGGAGCCGGGCTCGACGTCGTCGTAGGAGAGGGCGGCGGCCATGTCAGTTCCCCTCCGGGGCGCGCGAGACGATCACGGTGTGGGCGGTGACGACGTGCTCACCGTCGGCGTCGTGCACGTCTCCGCGGATGTCGAGGATGTCGTTCCCCGCGAGGGTCTTGACCTCGTCGATCGTGGTGGTGACCGAGAGCCGGTCGCCGGCGCGCACCGGGCGGCTGTAGACGAACCGCTGGTCGCGGTGGACCACCCGGCTGTAGTCGAGGCCGAGCTGCGGGTCGTCGACCACCTGTCCGGCGGCCCGGTACGTGAGCGAGAACACGAAGGTCGGCGGGGCGATCACATCCGGGTGGCCGAGCGCCCTGGCCGCGTCCGGCTCCGTGTAGGCCGGATGCACGTCGCCGATGGCCTCGGCGAACTCGCGGATCTTCTCGCGTCCGACTTCGTACGGCGCGGTGGGCGGGTACGCCCGGCCGACGAAGGACTGGTCGAGCGCCATCTGCTCGGCACCTCCTGCTCGGGGCTGATCTGATCGGTCTACCAGATGGTCCCGGCGCCCGTCCCGGCCGTCTGGCGGACCCCGGGGTTCCGGTGGACCCGGCAACGCCATGAGGCCGCCCCCGGCTGGGGACGGCCTCATGGACGAGCCTGTTGTTATCGCGTCTCGCGGTGCGCGGTGTGCGCGTTGCAGCGCGGGCAGTGCTTCTTCATCTCCAGTCGGTCCGGGTTGTTACGCCGGTTCTTCTTGGTGATGTAGTTCCGCTCCTTGCACTCCACGCAGGCCAGCGTGATCTTCGGGCGGACGTCGGTGGCAGCCACGTGAGTGCTCCTTGGACGAACAGTGGATGAACGCAGAAAGAGTAGCCGATCGAAGGACTTAGCCTGCAATCGGCTACTGTTCGTAGCGGTGACCGGACTTGAACCGGTGACACAGCGATTATGAGCCGCTTGCTCTACCGACTGAGCTACACCGCTTCGATGTCGGACAACCCGCCCGGCGGACGGATTGTTCCCACACCAGAGCCCCAATACGGAATCGAACCGTAGACCTTCTCCTTACCATGGAGACGCTCTGCCGACTGAGCTATTGGGGCGAGCGATGAAGACATTACACGCTGAACGGCCGAAGGTGAAATCCGTATCGGCCCCGCCCGGCCCCACCGCTCACCGCCCGGTCCGTCCCGCCCCGCGCGCACCCGCGACCCCACCGGTACGACTATTGCGCTCCTGCTCGTGACCTCCGCGGCGGCCCCCTAGGCTCGGCTCACGCTTCGTGATCTTTACCCCGGAACCCGTGACTCCGGACCCCGCGGCCCCGGACCCGGGGCCCGTAACGGAACCCCCGCAGAAGCCCCCGCAGGAGCGCGATGCCCGACAGCCGCCGACCGCAGCCCTCCGGCAGCGAGAGCGCACCCGCGCCGTCCGCGCTCGTCCTCTCCGGCGCCCGGCTCCCCGACGGCCGCACCGTGGACGTCCGGATCAGCGAAGGGCGCATCGAGGCGGTCGGCACGGCCGGCAGCCTCACCCGGTCCTCCCGTACGGGAGAGCGCGCCGGGGACCGCGCGGGCGAGGCCACCCGGATCGACCTCAGCGGCTATCTCCTGCTCCCCGCCCCCGCCGAGCCGCACGCCCACACCGACACCGCGCTCACCGCCGGCGGGAACGGCCCGGCCCCGTACAGCACCGGCGACGTGCAGCGCCGCACCACCGAGGCCGCCCTGCTCCACCTGGGCCACGGCGCCACTGCCCTGCGGGCCCATGTCCGCGTCGGCGGAGTGCACGCGCTGCGCGCGCTGGAGGGGACGCTCCAGGCGCGGCGGGCGCTGGGCGGGCTGACCGAGCTGACGACCGTCGCCGTGCCGCGGCTGCTGACCGGGGCGGCGGGCGCGGACGGGTTGGCGATGCTGCGGGACGCGGTCAAGATGGGGGCGGCGGTCGTCGGCGGCTGCCCGGATCTCGACCCGGACCCCTCCGGCTACGTCGAGGCCGTGCTCGGGGTGGCGGCGGAGCACGGCTGCTCCGTGGACCTGCACACGGAGGGCGACGACCCGGCCCGGCTGGCGCGGCTGGCGGCGATGGCCGGCGGCCTGCGGCCCGGGGTGTCCATCGGACCGTGCGCGGGGCTCTCGCTGCTCCCCCGGCCCGACGCGCGCCGGGCCGCCGACCGGCTCGCGGCCGCGGGTGTCTCCGTCGTCCTGCTGCCGCAGGGCGGTTGCGCGGCCATGGAGTGCGACGGAGCGGCGCGCCCCGGACCGCCGGTTCCCGCGGCCGCCCCGGTACGGCTGCTGCGGGCGGCCGGGGTGCGGGTGGCCGCGGGCAGCGGGGCGCTGCGGGACGCGGCCAATCCGGTGGGGCGCGGTGATCCGCTGGAGGCCGCGTATCTGCTGGCCACGCAGGGCGGGGAGAGTCCGGAGGCGGCGTACGCCGCGGTCAGTGACCGCGCCAGGGCGGTGATGGGCCTGCGGCCGGTGCGGCTGGAGGCCGGTTTCCCGGCGGAGTTGCTGGCGGTGCGCGGGGAGAGCGTGGCCGGGGCCCTGTCGCTGGCGTACAGCCGGATCGTGGTGCACGAGGGGCGGATCGTGGCGCGTACCAGCGCGGTGCGCGAGTACTGCGACTCGGAGACGGTGGCCTCGCTCGATCTGCCGCGCCAGGCGCGGCAGGGGCCGGGGCGCGAAGTCCCCTGACGGGTGGGGGTGTTACGGCCGGCGCCGGCTGCCGAGGGGCCCGGACGGCGGTGTTGCGGACGTCGGCACCGGACGGCGGTGCGCCTGGTGACGGTGCCGCGGGAGCGGCAGCTCCGGGACGGACCCGGGGCCGGCCCGCGGCGGCTCCACGGCAGATCCGGTGGGGGCGCGGGGCGGATCCGGTGGGGGCGCGGGGCGGATCCGGTGGGGGCGCGGGGCGGATCCGGTGAGCGTGTGGGGCGCGGAACGGGCTGCGGCGGGCGCCCCGTGTGGCCAGCGCGCCCTCTGCCCGCGCCTCGCGCCCTCGGCGTACGGTCGGGACCATGCGCATTGTCATCGCTGGAGGACACGGTCAGATCGCGCTGCGGCTGGAGCGGTTGCTCGCCGGGCGCGGTGACGAGGTCGCGGGCCTCATCCGCAACCGCGAGCAGGGCGACGACCTGCGGGAAGCGGGAGCCGAACCCGTGCTGTGCGACCTGGAGTCGGCGATCACCGAGGAGGTCGCGGCCCATCTGCAGGGCGCCGACGCGGCGGTCTTCGCGGCCGGCGCCGGGCCCGGCAGCGGCGTCGCCCGGAAGGACACCGTGGACCGGGCGGCCGCCGAACTGTTCGCGGAAGCGGCCGAGCGGGCCGGAGTGCGGCGTTTCCTCGTCGTCTCGTCGATGGGGGCCGGCAGCGAGCCGCCGCCGGAGACCGATCCGGTCTTCGCCGCCTATCTGCGGGCGAAGGGCGCGGCGGACGCGGCCGTGCGGGCCCGTACCGGGCTGGACTGGACGATCCTGCGGCCGGGCCGGCTCACCGACGATCCGGGGACGGGGCTGGTCACGCTCGCCGAGCGCACCGGGCGGGACGCGGTGCCGCGGGACGATGTGGCGGCGGTGCTGGCCGCCCTGCTGGACGAACCGGGGACCATCGGGAAGACGCTGGAGCTGATCAGCGGAACGGTGCCGGTGGCGGAGGCGGTGAAGGCCTCCGGGGCGGGCTGAACGGGGCGGGTGCGCCCGGCCGGGAGGGGCTGGGTGGATAGGGCACGAAGAAGGCCCCTGATCTGCTGATGCGCAGATCAGGGGCCTCTTCTGTTCCTGTGGCGGCGCCAGGATTCGAACCTGGGAAGGCTGAGCCGGCAGATTTACAGTCTGCTCCCTTTGGCCGCTCGGGCACACCGCCTAGGAGGGTGTCGCCGCCGTCCCGCCCGGTGGCGGTGCTCGGTGGCAACGTCGTAAACCATACCCGATGAACCGGGGTGGTCCGCCACCCGGTTGATCGCGGTTGGATCATGGCTCGGATGGCTAGGCTGGGCGCTGCGGACCGGGATGGTTCCGCTGTACCGGATGATCTAGGGATGAGGAGCCAACTCACGATGGCCGACTCCAGTTTCGACATCGTCTCGAAGGTCGAGCGGCAGGAGGTCGACAACGCTCTCAACCAGGCCTCCAAGGAGATCTCGCAGCGCTACGACTTCAGGAACGTCGGCGCGTCGATCGAGTGGTCGGGCGAGAAGATCCTGATGCAGGCGAACTCGGAGGACCGGGTCAACGCGATCCTGGACGTCTTCCAGTCCAAGCTGGTCAAGCGCGGGATCTCGCTCAAGGCGCTGGACGCCGGGGAGCCGCAGCTCTCCGGCAAGGAGTACAAGATCTTCGCGACCATCCAGGAGGGCATCTCCCAGGAGAACGCGAAGAAGGTCGCGAAGATGATCCGCGACGAGGGCCCGAAGGGCGTCAAGGCGCAGGTGCAGGGCGACGAGCTGCGGGTGTCGTCCAAGAGCCGGGACGACCTGCAGGCGGTGCAGCAGCTCATCAAGGGCGCGGACCTGGACTTCGCGGTGCAGTTCGTGAACTACCGGTGAGGCCGGTGGGCTGAGGTCCGCGTCCGCGCGGTCGGCTGCGACACAGCGAGGGCAGTACGTCGGAATCCCCGTCCGACGCACTGCCCTCGTTGTGCGTCTTGCGTTGTGGGTTGTGGAGTGTGGGTTACGGGTGACGGGGCGGGGCGTTCCCGGAGGCGCTCGCGTGTGCCGGAGGCGGTGGGCGCCGGCCCGGGTCAGCCGGCGGCGAGCTCCGGGGACGGGGTGGCGGACAGGGTGCGGGCGACGGCCAGGGCGCGGGCCGGGTTGCCGCCGGAGGCGCGGTGCACCGCGTCGGTCAGCCGCCGCGGCAGCCGGTGGCGGGCGAGGAGTTCGGCCGTCGCCGCCGTGTCGAGCGGCGGCAGGGCGATGGTGTCCCGGGGTGCGGCGCCGCAGAGGGCGGGGGCGACGGCCTCGCGCGGCGCACCGGGCGCGGTGCGTTCGGCGATCAGCAGCCGCAGCTCCGCCGGTACGGTCCCGGCGCCCGGGTGCAGGACGGAGCGCAGCAGGAGCACGCTCTCCTCGTCCAGCCACTGGGCGTCGTCAATGACGAGGAGCACCGGCCACTCCCCCGCCAGTCTGCGGAGGAGTGCCGGTACGGAGGCGGCGGGCGCGGCGCCGAGCGGGCCGCCCCTGCGGGCCCGGCCGGTGCTCCGTCCGCCGCTGGTACGGGGGATGGTGCGCGCAGTTCCGGTTCCGTCCGCGCCCGGTCTCGTGCCGCGGCCGGAACGGAGTCCGGTGCCGGCGCCGGGAGCGGGCAGGCTGCCGGGGACCGCGCGGAAGGACATGCCGGGCAGTGGGGCGAGCGCGGCGGTCGGGATGGCGGCGAGCAGTGCGGTGGCGGCGGCGCCGGGCACCGCGCGGTCGCGTTCGGCCGGGGCCAGGCGCAGCACGGTCTCGCCGCGCGACTCGGCGGTCCGCGCGACCACGTCCAGGACGGCCGACCGGCCGGCTCCGGGCGCGCCGGTGAGCACGGCGCGGCCGTGGGCGCGCAGGGTCTGGTGGAGCCGGTCGAGGAGATCCGGGCGTCCCACGGGAGCTTCGGGGTCTCCGGGGCCTCCGGGGCCTCCGGCGTCTCCGAGCGCCCCGGGTTGTCCGGCGGGTGCTCCGCCGTGCACTACCGACCGCATGACACGTCCACCGCCTTCGCGCGTCGTTGCGTCGCCGCATCGTGGTCCACGGGCCGCGATCCCGTGTCGCGTTGGGGAGTTGGGGTGGAGACGGGATCGCGGAGCGCGGGGGACCAGCCGGACCGGGTCGCCACAGAGGGGGAGGTGGTGACCGGTTCCCCGAGCGTAGGTTCGGGGCGGCGGACCCGATACGGGGAAAACCCTTGTCGGGACCCTGCACACGGCCCTGCACCCGGCCCTCGCGGTCGAGGGGTGCGGATGTGCTCCGTGGCCGGTGAGGCGGTGGAGCGGTGGGCGGGCTCCGCCAGAATGGCGGCATGGACGGTATCGCGGGTGACGGCGCGGCGGGCGTTCGCGGTGGCGCGGCGGATGGACTGCCCGGCCACGCGGTGGGCGAGGTGCCCGGCCACGCGGCGGACGGCGTGCCCGGCGGCGCGGTGGACGGGGTTCCCGACAACGTCGTCGTCCGGCCCGTGCTGGACGGGGAGTTGGAGGCCGTCGCCGCGCTGCGGTGGCAGTGGGTGCTGGAGAACGGGGGGACGCCGGTCGCCACGCGCGGGGAGTTCCTCCGCCATTTCGTGGACTGGGCGCGGGAGAACGCGGGTTCGCACCGCTGTCTGGTGATGCTGCGGGGCGCGGAGATCATCGGGATGGCCTGGCTGGCGGTCGTGCGGCGGGTACCGAGCCCGCGGGCCCTGGAACGGGCGTCCGGTGATGTGCAGTGCGTGTACGTCGTGCCGGCGGAGCGGGACGGCGGGCTGGGCGGGCGGCTCATCGACGCGGTGCGGGAGCTGGCTCGGGAGGCGGGGCTGGAGCGGGTGACGGTGCACTCGAGCTCCCGGGCGGTCCCGGTGTACTCGCGGCACGGGTTCGCGGCCTCGCCGCGGCTGCTCCAGGCACCGGGGGGCGGGGAGGCCCGGTCCGGTTCCGGCGGCCCTGCGGATCCCGATCCCGTTCGTTCCGGCGGCTCTGCCGGTTCTTCTTCTCCCTGTTCTCCAGGGTCTTTTGGTACTTCGAGGGCTCCGGCCTCCGGGGCTGCGGGTTCGGGTGCAGGTTCGGGTTCGGATCCGGGTTCGGGTTCGGGTTCGGGTTCGTCCGGGAGTTGAGCCGCCGCCCGGCCGGCCGGAAGGCACCGGTCACCGGGCGGCGGATCACGTGCGGCGAGGCCGCGGTGGTGGGCGCGGGCGGCCGCGCGTCGCCGGTTCGGCGGCTGCCCGCTTCGGCGGCCGGGTCTCAGCGGGTGGCGAACGGGCGGTCCGTGGGGACGATTTCGCGGCCGAGCGGCATCAGGGAGATCGGGATCATCTTGAAGTTGGCGATGCCGAACGGGATTCCGATGATGGTCACGCAGAGGGCCAGGCCGGTGACGATGTGCCCGAGGGCGAGCCACCAGCCCGCGAAGACGATCCAGACGATGTTGCCGATCAGCGAGCCCGCGCCCGCGTCGCGCCGCTCGACGGTCGTCTTGCCGAACGGCCACAGGGCGTAGCCCGCGATCCGGAACGACGCGATGCCGAACGGGATCGTGATGATCAGAACGAAGCAGATGAGCCCCGCGAGCACATAGGCGAGGGCCAGCCAGAAGCCGGAGAGCACGAGCCAGATCAGGTTCAGAAGAGTCTTCACTCCTCCAGCCTGCCAGGGGCGGCGCCCTCGTGCCCGGCCCGTCGCCCGACCGGTGCCTGCCGCGGCCGGTGGGCGGCGCCATCGGTGCTCGTCGCGGGTACGGCGGCTTGGGCTCGTCCGGGGCGGGCTCGTCCGGGGCGGGCCGAGGGCGCCCGCTGGTGCACGGGCGCCCTCGGTCGTTCACTCGGTGTCCGGACGCGCCGCTTCGGCGTCGTCCGGTGCGCCGGCGCGGCTCGTCCGCGTCACCCGGACCGCGGCGGCTCCGTCGTTCCGCTGCCGTCCGGCCGTCCGCCGCGGCGGCGTACCGCGAAGACCATGCCCGCGCCGGCCGCCAGGACCAGTGCGGCCGCGCCCGCGACGATCGGGGTGGTGCTCGACGAGCCCGTGTCGGCGAGGTCGCCCTTGGGGCCGGGTGCGGAGCCGTCGCGGGAGCCGGTCGTCCCGGCCTTGTCCCTGTCCTGGTCCTCGTCCTCGTCGCCGCCGTCGGTGCCCTCGGTGCCCGGGGCGGGCTTCTTGCCGTCCGTCTCGGTCCCCGGGGCGTTGCCGCCCCCGGACGGCTCCGTGGACGGGGTCGCCTCCGGGGGTGTGCAGTCGTCGCCCGGCGGAGTCCGCGGCAGGACCTTCGCGAAGGTGCCGGCGATCAGCTCGTGGCCTGCGGCGTTGGCGTGGATGTCCTGATGCGTGCACTGCCAGGTCAGCTCGCAGATCTTGGCGACGTTGGCGGGAACCGACCCCATGCCGGGCAGTTCGACGCGGGTGTCGAAGTCGTCCGAGCCGAAGGCGGCGGCCACGTCGGCGACCTTGTAGTCCGCGGTGCGGTAGACCCCCGCGATGGCCTCGTTGCCGGCCTTGACGACGGCTGCCGAGCTCCTGGCGGTCTGCTGCCCGGACTCGCCGAGGAGCCAGGCGGCCAGGAACGGGTTGTAGTACGTCATGCCCGCGTACTGGGTGCTCGCCGAACCGGCCTTGCGCAGCTTGCCGGTGATCCCGGTCAGGTTGGTCCCGATCGCCTGGGACGCCTCGGCCATGCAGACGGGGTCGATCGCGCCGGTGGCGGCGGAGCACGCCCTGATGTCGTTGGCGCCGATGTCGATGGTCACGTAGGCGACGCTGCCCTCGTGCTTCTCCAGCGCCTTGAGGGCGGCGTCGAGCTGGGAGGTCGCGTCGGGGTAGTCGCACTTGCCACCGCCGATGAACGTCTCGGTGGTCTCCCCCGCGCATCCGAGGCGTATGTGTTCGAGACCGGGGTTGCTCTTCTTGAGGGTCTCGAACAGCTTGTCGGTGTAGGCGGTGTCCGTGTCCTTGCCGGCGTCCGGCTGGTAGCCGGAGGCGAGGGAGTCGCCGAGGGAGATGTAGTAGGTGGCGCCCTGGCCGGCCGTGCCTCCGTCCGCTCCGTCCGCGCAGTCGGCGGCCGCCGCCCCGGACGTGCTGAACAGGACGGCCGCGGTGGCGGCTGCGAGCAGTCCGCCGCCCCGGAGTCCGGGGCTGGGGGAGGTTCGTCGCCTCGCCGGTCCCCGGCCGCCGCCGGCGGGGGCCTGTGCGGTCGACGGCGCGGGGACCACGGGGCGCGCGGTGCGCGCGGGGCGGGACAAGCGGGTGAGCCGCCGTATCAGGGTCATCTGCTGGCACTTTCCTTCGCTGGCGTCGGGGCGGGGCGTGGACGGGGCGCCCCGTGGCCGGTGTCGGCGGCGCGGGCGCCGGTACGGAGTGTGCGGAGCAGGGGTGCGGCTTCTCGCGGTCTGTTCGGAGTTACGGGGCAGCGCGGCGCAATTCGGGATCGTACGCCGGGCTCATCACGGGAAAAAGGGGCGGCCTCGTTACGACCGGGCAGCCGCTGTGCCCTTTCGCCGGCCGCGCCCGGTCCTCCGGCTGCCCTCGCGTCCCGGTGGGCTCGGGCCGCCGTGCGACCGGCGAGGGGTTCCCACCTGGCCTGTCGCGGTCGTGGAGGCGGTGGACGAGGCCGACTCCGGCCACCGGCGGTGACAGCGGGGTGCGGGGTTGCCCCGGCCCCGGGCAGGAGACCCGGGGTCCACGGGCCCGGGATCCGCGGTCCGCCGGGCCGGCCGGGCGAGCCGAGCGGGCCGGCGTTTCCGTCAGCGGCCGCCCGCCATGCGCTCCAGCCGGGCGACGCGCTCGGCCATCGGCGGGTGGGTCGAGAAGAGTTTTGACACCGTGCCGGGGCGGAACGGGTTGACGATCATCATGTGGCTCGCCGTCTCCAGGCGCGGCTCGGGGGGCAGCGGCAGTTGCTTCGCCCCCGCGTCGAGCTTGCGGAGGGCGCTGGCCAGGGCCAGCGGGTCACCCGTCATCCCGGCGCCGGACGCATCGGCCTCGTACTCCCGGGACCGGCTGACCGCGAGCTGGATGAGGGAGGCCGCGAGCGGACCGAGCAGCATGATCAGCAGAAAGCCGAAGAGGCCCGGGCCCTCGTCGTCGTCGGTGCGGCCGAAGGGGATCAGCCAGGCGAAGTTCACCAGGAACATCACGACGGAGGCGAGGGCGCCGGCGACCGAGGAGATCAGGATGTCGCGGTTGTAGACGTGGCTGAGCTCATGGCCGAGGACGCCGCGCAGCTCACGCTCGGTGAGGATGCGCAGAATGCCGTCGGTGCAGCAGACGGCCGCGTGGCGCGGGTTCCGGCCGGTCGCGAAGGCGTTCGGTGCCTGCGTCGGGGAGATGTAGAGCCGCGGCATGGGCTGCCGGGCGGCGGTGGAGAGCTCGCGCACGATGCGGTACAGCTGCGGGGCCTCGAACTCGCTCACAGGCCGGGCGCGCATCGCGCGCAGGGCGAGCTTGTCGCTGTTCCAGTACGCGTAGGCGTTGGTACCGAGCGCCACGAACACGGCGACGACGAGGCCCGTACGGCCGAAGAGCCCACCGATCACGATGATCAGTGCCGACAGCGCGCCGAGGAGTACGGCGGTTTTCAGCCCGTTGTGCCGGCGGTGCACTGTACGCCCTCCTGGTGCTGTGGTGGGGAACTTGCCGCTGCGTGCTCCACCTTCCAGTGGCCCCGTTGTTCTCCCCGTCAACGCGGGGCGGGGGCGGTGAGTTCCCAGGTGGACGCCGGGGTGCCGGGGCGCCGCCGAGCCGGGCGCGGGGGCTTCCGGCCGTCCGCGGGCGCGGCGTGCCGGAGCTGTGCGCCCGGGGAACGCGCTCAGGCGCACGCCCCGGGTGCCGCGGTTGGGCGCACGACGGGCTTCCGCGCGGCGCCCTTCCCCGCCCCGCGCCGGGCGCGGGCAGCCGCGTCGGAGAAGCGGCCGTGGCGAGGACGGTCCGTGCGCGAGCGGGCAGACCGGTCCCGGCACGGGGGCGCGGGCGGCGCGGGCGGAGTCACCGGGCGCGGCGCCGGGCGGACGGCAGCGGTCTGTGTCCGCGCGGCTCGGCCCCGGAGCGGTCAGCTCACAGGAGGGCGGCGGTGGCGAAGCGCAGGACGAGCTGGGGCGCGCCGGAGAGGGCGATGCCCAGGACGGCGGCGAGGGCGATGGCCGCGGCGAGGGAGGCCGGGGCCCTCGGCGGCCGGGGCGGGGCGGCGGCCGGTGGGGCCGCGGGTCCTTCGCCTGCCGTCCGCTCGGTCACCGTCCGCGACGCCGCCGTGGTCGCCGCCGCCACGGCCGGCTCCGCGGCCGGCTCCGCCTCCGCCGCCGGTCCCCGGAAGAGCACCGCGGTCCAGCGGAGGTAGTAGTAGAGCGCGATCACGACGTTGACGGCCATGACGACCGCGAGCCAGCCGAGCCCGGCCTCGACCGCCGTCGAGAAGACCGCCACCTTGGCGAAGAGCCCGATGATCCCCGGGGGCAGCCCGGCGAGGGCGAGCAGGAAGAAGCCGAGGGACAGCGCGGCCAGCGGCCGGCCGGCCCACAGTCCCCGGAAGTCGGTGATCCGGCCCGCCGGGTGCGTCCGGGCGACCAGGGCGGTGACGCCGAAGGCACCGAGGTTCACCACCGCGTACATCAGGGCGTAGGCGACGGTGGTGCCGATGGCGTCGTTCGGGTCGTCCGTGTACGCGGCGGCGGCGATCGGCACCAGCAGGTAACCGGCCTGACCGACGGACGACCAGGCCAGCAGGCGGACGGCGCTGTGCGCGCGCTCGGGGCGCTGGCGCAGCGCGGCCGCGTTGCCCGCCGTCATGGTGAGCGCGGCGAGCACGGCGACGACCGGGCCCCAGACCTCCGCGTGGGAGGGGAACGCCAGGACGGCCACCAGGATCAGGCCGGAGAACCCCGCCGCCTTGCCGACCACCGACAGATAGCCCGCGATGGGCACGGGCGCGCCGACATAGGTGTCGGGCACCCAGAAGTGGAAGGGCGCGGCGGCCGTCTTGAAGGCGAAACCGACGAGGGTGAGGGCGACGCCCGCGGTGGCGAGGGTGGACAACTGCGCGGGCACCGCGTCGAGACCGTCCGCGACCCGCGAGAGGTGCATCGAGCCGGTGGCCGCGTAGACGAAACTCACGCCGAGCAGCATGACGGCGGTGGCGGCCACGGACGACAGGAAGAACTTGAGCGCCGCCTCCGAGGAGAGCCGGCTCCCGCGCCGCAGGCCGACGAGGGCGAAGGCGGGCAGCGAGGCGACTTCCAGGGCGACGACCAAAGTGGCCAGATCGCGGGAGGCGGGGAGCAGGGCGGCGCCGGCGGCGGAGGCGAGCAGCAGAAACCAGTACTCGCCGGCGGGGAGGCCGAGGTCCCGGACGGTGTGCACGGAGAGCAGCGCCGTCAGCAGCGCCCCGCCGAGCACCAGGAACTGGAGGGCGAGCGCGAACGGGTCGGCCGCGTAACTGCACGTGTCCGGCGCGGTCGTCAGGCAGAAGGTGCGCCGGCCGCCGTCGAGCAGCGGCAGCAGGGCCAGCGTCGCGAGGGCGAGGCCGCCGCACGCGAGGGCCCCGAGCAGCGGCTTGCGGCGTTCGGGCAGGAAGAGGTCGGCGACGAGCACCACGAGGGCGGCCCCGGCCGCGACGGCGGGCGGGGCGATCGCGAGCCAGTCGACGGACTGGACGAGGGAGGTCATCGGCTGCCTCCGGTCAGGAGCGTCTGCACGGCCGGATCGGTCAGGCCGAGGAGGACGGCGGGCCAGAGGCCGGCGAGGACGGTGAGGACGACGAGCGGCGTCCAAGCGGCGAACTCGTGGCCCCGGACGTCGGTGAACACGGCGGGCGCGGCCTCGCCGCCGTCGGGCCCGTCGCCCATGCAGACGCGGCGGACGACGACGAGCAGATACGCGGCGGTGAGCAGGGTGCCGAAGGCGGCCACCGACATGAAGACGAGGAAGGCGGGGCGGCTCAGGCCCTCGGCCGGCCGGAAGGCCCCGAAGAGGGTCAGCATCTCGCCCCAGAATCCGGCGAGTCCGGGAAGGCCGAGGGAGGCGACGGCGGCGAAGGCGAGCAGCCCGCCGAGGCGCGGGGCGCGGCCGTAGAGGGCGCCCCCGGAGACGCCGGCGAGGCGGTCCAGGTCGGCGGTGCCGTAGCGCTCCTTGACCGCGCCGACGAGGAAGAAGAGGAGGCCGGTGATGAGGCCGTGGGCGACGTTGGCGAACAGGGCGCCGTTGACGCCGGTGGGGGTGAGGGTGGCGATGCCGAGGAGCACGAAGCCCATGTGGCCCACGGAGGAGTAGGCGATGAGGCGTTTCAGATCGCCGCCCGCGCCGCTGCGGGCCAGGGCCAGGCAGGCGAGGGAGCCGTAGACGATGCCGGCGACGGCGAAGGCGGCCAAGTAGGGGGCGAGGGTGAGCATCCCGTCGGGGGCGATGGGCAGCGCGATGCGGACGAAGCCGTAGGTGCCCATCTTCAGCAGGACACCGGCGAGGAGGACGGAGCCGGTGGTGGGGGCGGCGGTGTGGGCGTCGGGAAGCCAGCTGTGAAGGGGCCACATCGGGGTCTTCACGGCGAGGCCGATGCCGACCGCGAGGACCGCGATCAGTTGCGTTGTGTGACCGATCGACGACCCGTTGTCAGTGGCGAGTGCCACCATGTCGAACGTGCCGCCGCGGAGTCCGAGAAGGAGGAGGCCCAGCAGCATCACGACGGAGCCGAGCAGCGTGTAGAGGATGAATTTCCAGGCCGCCCGCTCCCGGCCCTCGCCGCCCCAGCGGGCGATGAGGAAGTACATCGGGATCAGGACGGTCTCGAAGGCCAGGAAGAAGAGGAGGAGGTCGAGGACGGCGAAGGTGGCGAGGGTGCCGCCCTCCAGCAGGAGGAGCAGCGCGACATAGCCCTTGGCGGAATGGGCGGAGCCGGCGGAATCGGGCGAGCCGGCGGCTTCGGCGGCGGAAGCGGCGGAGCCGGAGGAGGCCCGGGCTCCGGCGGGCCCGCGGTAGTAGGCGTGCACCGCGCACAGGAAGGTCAGCAACGCGGTCAGGACGAGAAGGGGGAGCGAGACGCCGTCGACGCCCAGATGGATCCGGGTGTCCAGGGCGGGGATCCAGCTGACGTCCGTGGTGGCCTGCATCCGCGCCGGGTCGTCCCGGTCGAAGCCCGCGGCCAGGGCGATGGACAGCAGGAGGACGGCGCCGGTGACGGTGACGCCGTGGCGGAGCACGGCCTGCTCCGGGCCGCGGCCCTTGAGGCCGGGGGGTGCGGGGAGCAGGGCGGCGGCGGAGCCGAGCAGGGGGAGGAGGACGATCGCGACGAGGAGGTACCGCATCACGGTGTCATTGAGCAGGCCACTCACGGGTCACGCTCCGGTTCCGGTGGCGACGAGGACGGCGGCTACGGCCAGGACGACGGAGCCCGCCAGCAGGGCGCCCAGATAGCTCTGCACATTGCCGGTCTGGGCCCGGCGGACGGCCGCGCCCAGGAGGCCCGGTCCGGCGGCGGCACCCCGGACCCAGGTCTCGACGACCTCGCGGTCCAGGAAGCCCACCAGCCGCGCGGCGGCGCGGACGGGGCGGACGAAGACCGCCGAGTAGAGCCGGTCGAGGTGGAAGCCGGCGGCGGCGTGCCGGTGCAGCGGGCCGAGGAGGAGCCGCCCCGGGTCGGCCGGGTCGGGGGCGGAGGCGATGTCGCCGTACGCCGGTTCGTGGGTGGCGATGGCCTCGGCCTCGGACCGCGCGGGCTCCGGGGTTCCGGGGTGCGCGGCCACCGCCGCCACCGGGAGGGGGCGGGGCGCCGGGCGGGCGGCCAGGGCGGTGGTGTGCCGCCAGGTGGCGTAGGTGAGGAGGATGCCGACGAGGGCGAGACCGGTACCGAGGACGGAGGTGACCAGGGTCGGGGCGAGCGAGTCGCCGTCGAACCAGCGGGGCAGCCACCCGACGGCGGCGCCGAGCCCGGCGGCGGGAAGGAACAGCACCCAGAGGACGGCGTTCATGACGACCGGGGTGCGGGCGTGGTGCGGGGCCTCCGGGGCGAGCCCCGGAGCGGCGTCCGTCCCGGACTCCCGGCCTCGGCCGGGGGCGGAGACCTCGGCGGGGGCCGGACCGGGGGCGGAGCTCGCGGCGGGAGTGGCCGGCGGCCCGGGGTGCGCGCCCTCCTCGGCGGCGGGGACGGCGGCTGTCCCGGGCCGCGCGCCGTCACCGGCGTCGGGGTTGGCGGCGTCGGCGGCGGCGCGGGCGTCACCGCCGGCGGCGGCCGCGCCCGGCTCCGTGTCGCGGCCGGAGCCGGGGGCGGCGGCCGTGCGGGCGCCGGGGACGCCCATGAGGAGCCAGAGGCGGGTGGCGTAGGCGGCGGTGAGGAGGGCGGTGAGCAGGCCGGCGGCGAGCACGGTCCAGCCCGCGGCGGCCGGGATGCCCGGGGAGTCCCCGAGGGCGGCGTGCTCGGCGGCACCGAGCACGGCCTCCTTGGAGAAGAAGCCGCTGAACGGCGGAACGGCGGCCAGGGCGAGCAGCGCCACCGTCATCGTCCAGAAGGCGTCGGGCGCGCGCCGGCGCAGCTCCGGCATGCGGGACATGGCGGCGAGCGAGTTGGTCCCGGCGACGTGGATGAGCACGCCCGCGCCGAGGAAGAGGAGAGCCTTGAACGCGCCGTGGGTGAGGAGGTGGAAGACGGCGGCGCCCCGCTCGCCGACGGCCAGCGCCCCGGTCATATAGCCGAGCTGGCCGAGGGTGGAGTAGGCGAGGACGCGTTTGATGTCGTCCTGCGCGAGCGCGGCGAGCGCGGAGCCGGCCATCGTCACGGCGGCCATCAGCCCGAGGACGGTGAGCGCGACGGCGGAGGAGGTGAAGACCGGCAGCAGCCGGGCGACGAAGTAGACACCGGCGGCGACCATGGTCGCGGCGTGGATCAGCGCGGAGACCGGCGTGGGGCCGGCCATCGCGTCGGGCAGCCAGGTGTGCAGCGGGAACTGCGCGGACTTGCCCGCCACGCCCGCGAGCAGCAGCAGCGCGATCAGGGTGGGGTGCTCGAGCCCGTCACCGGAGGAGGCGGCGGTGAGGATGCCGGTGATGCGGAAGGTGCCGGCCTCGTCGGCGAGCGCGAACAGGCCGATCAGGAGGGGGACGTCACCGAGCTTGGTGACGAGGAACGCCTTGAGGGAGGCGGCGCGGGCGGCCTCCGTCTCCCAGTAGTGGCCGACCAGGAAGTACGAGCAGATGCCCATGACCTCCCAGCCGACCAGCAGCACCATCAGATCGCCGGAGTAGACGACGAGCAGCATCGCGGCGGTGAAGAGGGAGACCAGGGCGGCGTAGGAGGCGTAGCGGGGGTCGTCCCGGAGGTAGCCGGCCGAGTAGAGCTGCACGCAGGTGGCGACGGTGCCGACGAGCACGGCCACCAGCACCGCGAACCCGTCCAGGTGCAGGGCGAGGTCGATGGGGACGGAGCCGGTGGGCGTCAGCCGGGTCCCGGCGTCCAGGGCCTCGCCGCCGCCCTGGCGCACGGCGGTGAACGCGGCCAGGACTGCGGCCGCGAGCGTCGGCAGCACGGCGAGGGGCTGGACGAAGCCGGGGGCCCGCCGGCCGAGGAGCAGGATCGCCACGGCGCCGAGGAACGGCAGGAGGGGGACGAGGACGGCGAGGGTCGTGGTCGTCACGCGGCGGCCTCTGCCTTCTGTTCCGGTGCCTGCTGGGTGCCGTCCGCCGCCGCGGCGGCCGCGGCCCCGTCCGGGTCCGTGTCCGGGTCGGGGCCGCCGGAGTCGGCGGTGTCCCGGAGCCGGTCGATGTCGGAGCTGCCCCGGTTGCGGTACACGAGGAGGACGATGGCGAGGCCGATGCCGATCTCGGCGGCGGCGATGGTGATGGTGAAGAGGGTCAGCGCCTGCCCGGCGTGCAGGGTGTCGCGGAGCCAGACGTCGAAGGCGACGAGGTTGAGGTTGACGGCGTTGAGCATCAGCTCGACCGACATCAGGACCAGGATCGCGTTGCGCCGGGCGAGGACGCCGTAGAGGCCGGTGCAGAAGAGGAGGGCGTCCGCCGTGCCGGTGTCCGCCGTGCCGGTGTCCGCCGTGCCGGTGTCCGCCGTGCCGGTGTCCGCCGTGCCGGTGTCCGCCGTGCCGGCGCCTGCGCCGCCTGCGTCCGCCGTGCCGGCGCTGTTGCCGACGCTGCCGGGGGCGGCGCTGTTGCCGGTGCTGCCCTTGCCCGCGCCGCCGTCGGCCGCGCTGCCGCTGGGGCCGGCGCTGGTCCCGTCACCGTTCCGGCCCCGGGCCGAGGTGCCCGAGGAGCCCGAGGGCTTGCCGCGCGACGGGGCGGAGAGGCCCGCGGTGCGGGCGGCGGCCGGCGAGGTGGCCGGAGTGCCGTTGCGGCGGGAGAGGACGATCGCTCCCACGAGGGCGGCGAGCAGCAGCACGGACAGCGCCTCGAACGGCAGCACCCAGTGGCTGAACAGCATCCTGCCGGAGGCCTCCGTGCTGCCCCGCGCGGGCCCGTCGAGGTCGATCCAGGTGGTGCGGAAGGCGTCGGCGACCACCCAGACCAGGGTCACCGCGGCCACCGACGCCACCGCCAGGGCGACCGGGCGGTTGCCCGAATCCGCGTCCGGGGAGCGGCCGATGGGAGCCCGGGTCAGCATCAGCCCGAAGAGCAGCAGGACCACCACCGAGCCCACATAGATCAGCACCTGCACCCAGGCGATGAACTCGGCCGTCAGCAGCAGGTACTCGACGGCCAGCCCGCCGAGCGCCACCACCAGCCAGAGCGCGGCGTGCACCAGTTGCCGGGTGGTGACGGTGACGACGGCCGCGCCCAGGGTGACCAGGCCGACCAGCAGAAAGGCGATCTCCACGCCGGACGGCGACAGGAAACCCCGGGTCTGGGCGGATGCGGCCGCGGACACCGCGGCCGGCGCGGCGGCCCGCAGACCGGCGTACGCGTCGGCGGCCAGGGTGCCGGCGGCGAGGAGCGCCGGACCGGTCCCGGTCATGCGCCGCCCTCCCGCCGCTGTTCCGGCTGCCCCGGCTGCTCTCCACCCGCCGCCTCTTCGGCCGCCGCGATCTTGTCGGCCGTCCTGCGCGCCGCCGCGACCTCCTTCGGTTCCTCGGCCGCCGCGTCGAGCGCCGGCGGAGCGGGCACCGTCCACATCCACTCGCGCAACTTGTCGCGCTCGTGAGTGAGTTCGAGGATGTCCGTCTCGGCGTACTCGAACTCCGGCGACCAGAACAGCGCGTCGAAGGGGCACACCTCGATGCAGATACCGCAGTACATGCAGAGTGCGAAGTCGATGGCGAAGCGGTCCAGCACATTGCGGCTGCGCTCGCGCCCGCCCGGCGCGGCCGGGGGCACCGTCTCCTTGTGGGAGTCGATGTAGATGCACCAGTCGGGGCACTCGCGGGCGCAGAGCATGCAGACCGTGCAGTTCTCCTCGAACAGCCCGATCACTCCACGCGAGCGGGGCGGCAGTTCGGGCTGCACGTCCGGGTAACGGGCGGTGTGCGCGCGCCGCGTCATCGTCCGCAGCGTCACGGCCAGCCCCTTGGCGAGGCCGCTGCCCGGCATGGGGGACATCAGGAAATCACCACCTTGACGACACCGGTGAGCGCGATCTGCGCGAGCGCGAGCGGGACGAGCACGGTCCAGGCGAGCTTCTGCAACTGGTCCTCGCGGAGCCTCGGATAGCTGACCCGCAGCCAGATGACGACGAAGGCGAGCAGCCCCGTCTTGAGGAGTGTCCAGACCCACCCGAGCCCGGCGTCCGCGAAGGGTCCGTGCCAGCCGCCGAGGAAGAGGACGGTCGTCAGCGCGCAGAGCACGACGATGCCCGCGTACTCGGCGAGCAGGAACAGTGCGAAGCGCAGACCGGTGTACTCGGTGTACGCGCCGAAGATGATCTCGGAGTCGGCCACCGGCATGTCGAAGGGCGGCCGCTGCAGCTCCGCGAGCCCGGCCGTGAAGAAGACCAGCGCGCCGGCGATCTGCCACGGCACCCACCACCACTGGAAGCCGTCCAGGATGCCGGTGAGGGACACCGTCCCGGCGGCCATCGCCACGGAGGCGGCGGCCAGCAGCATCGGCAGCTCGTACGCCAGCAACTGGGCGGCCGTGCGGAGCCCGCCGAGCAGCGAGAACTTGTTCGCCGACGCCCAGCCGCCCATCAGCGAGCCGAGCACGCCGACGCCCAGCACCGCCAGCACGAAGAAGATCCCCGCGTCCAGGGACTGGCCGACGGCGTCCCCCGGTCCGACCGGGATGGCGACCAGCACCAGCAGATACGGCAGCAGCGCCACGGCGGGCGCGAGCCGGAAGACGCGCCGGTCGGCGTTCGCCGGGACGATGTCCTCCTTCTGCGCGAACTTGACGCCGTCGGCGACGAGTTGAGCCCAGCCGTGGAAGCCGCCGGCGTACATGGGGCCGAGCCGGCCCTGCATATGGGCCATGACCTTGTGTTCGGTCTGGCCCACCACGAGCGGCAGCACGAGGAACGCCACGAAGACCGCGAGCAGCCGCCATACGACGTCGAGCACGTCGGTCACGAGTCGCCTCCCGCGGAGTCGGGGCCGGTGCCGGGCCTGCGGTCCCGGCCGGGCTTCTGTTCGGGGTGCTCCGGTCCGGGGGTCCCGTGCTCGGGGCTCGCGTGTCCGGACGTCCCGGGTCCGGACTCCGCGTCCGGCGTGCTCTCGCCGCCCGTCGGGCTCGGTTCGTCGAAGGCCGGACGGGGGTTGAGCCAGGGCGCGTCCGTGGAGCGCGGCGCGGGCTTCCGCCCGGCGGACTCCCCCGCCGGGCCGCTGCCCGCCGCGCCGGCGGTGCCGCGCGGGCCGCTCTCCGGCGTGCCGGCGTCCCGGGCGGGCTCGCCGGTTCCGGCCGCGGGCGTGGCCGTCCCGTCGTCCGGGGCCTTCTCCCCCGGGCGTCCGCCTCGCCGGCTCGCCGAGCCCTCACTCGCGCCGCTGGTCCGGCGGGGCGGTCGTCCGGCCGCCGGGCCCGGGGCGGCGTCTCCTGTCGCTGCCGTCTGTCCGGCCACGGATTCACCGGGGGCCGCGCCACCGGCCGTGGCACCCTCCGGCGCTCCGCGATCGGCCTCCGCGCCACCCGGCTTCGTACCACCGGCCCTCGCACCACCCGCCGGGGCACCACCGCCGCCCGGCGTGGCAGCACCGCTGTCCGCGCCGCCGCCCGCGGCCGTCTCCGTCTCCGTTGCCGCCGCCCGCTGGCTCGCGGAGCCCGCGCTCGCGCTGCGCGCGCGGCGCGGCCTGCGCTCGGCCGCTCCCGGGGCGGCCGCCCCCGGGCCCGCCGCACCGCCCGCGCCCGCCGCACCGGCGCGGCCCGCGGCCCCCGCCGCCCGCGCGCCACGGGCGGCGCGGGTGGGAGCCGGGGGCAACTGGCCCTTCAGCGGGCCCCATTCGTTCGGGTCGGGCACGCCCGGTGGCAGCATCTGCCGGCGCTTGGGCCCGCCGTGTCCGGACTCGCCCGGCTCCTTGGCTCCCGGCCACGCCTTGGCGACCCGGGCCGCCAGCACGAAGTCCTTGCGCAGCGGGTGCCCTTCGAAGTTCTCGGGGAGCAGCAGCTTCGCCAGTCCGGGGTGGCCGGTGAAGCCGATGCCGAACATCTCGTGCGTCTCGCGCTCGTGCCAGGCCGCGCCCGCGTACACGCCGGTGGCGGTGGGCAGTTCGGCCGCTTCGTGCGGGACGGTCGTCCGGACGAGCAGCCGCCGCACGCCGGCGCCGGAGGCGGTGTCGGGCAGGGCGACGAGGTGCGCGGCGACCCGGAAACCGGTGCCGGGCTCGTCGACGGCGCTCAGCCAGTCGAAGTACGTGCAGCGGAGCGCGTCCCGGGCGATCTCCAGGGCGAGCAGCCAGGAGGCGGCGGGCACGTCCACGGTGAGCAGGTCGTACGCGTCCACGGCCGTCGCCCCGGCGCCGAACAGCTCCTCGGGGTCCCCGGGCAGCCAGCCGGCGGGGGGCTGCCCGGCGGCGGCGCCCGCCGCGCCCGCCGCGCCCGTCCCGCCTGCCCCGCCCGCCGTGTCGGGCCGGTTCGGCTCGGTCATCGGCCGTCCTCCTCGGGGGTGGCCGGCGGCTGGACCAGTCCGCCGCGGAGCCGGTCCGCCGTGGGACGGCGTCCGGCGGTGGTCCCGGCGCCGGGCCCGTACCGCTCGCCCAGCGACTCCCGCGCGATCTTCTCCTGGAGTTTGAGGATGCCCTGGAGCAGCGCCTCCGGCCGGGGCGGGCAGCCGGGGACGTAGACGTCGACCGGGATGATCTGGTCCACGCCCTTCGTCACCGCGTACGAGTCCCAGTACGGGCCGCCGCAGTTGGAGCAGGCGCCGAAGGAGATCACGTACTTCGGCTCGGGCATCTGTTCGTACAGCCGGCGTACCGCGGGCGCCATCTTGTCGGTCACCGTGCCGGAGACGACCATCAGGTCGGCCTGGCGCGGGCCGGGCGCGAAGGGGATCACGCCGAGCCGGATGAAGTCGTGCCGGGCCATCGAGGCGGCGATGAACTCGATGGCGCAGCAGGCGAGTCCGAAGTTGAAGACCCAGAGGCTGTAGCGGCGGCCCCAGTTGAGGACGACCTTCATCGGCTCCGGCGCGAGCCGCGAGAGCACGCCGAGGCGGCGCGGCTCGGGCAGGAACTCGGGGCCTCCGGCCGCGCCGCTTCCGTTTCCGGCCGTACCGCCGCCGTTTCCGGCCGTACCGGCCTTGTTCGTCACGTCCATTCCAGGACGCCCTTCTTCCAGGCGTACAGCAGGCCGACGGCGAGGAAGCCGAGGAAGACGAACATCTCGGCCAGGGTGACGCCGCCGAAGCCCGGCGCGGCGAAGATCGTCGCCCACGGGAACAGGAAGATCGAGTCCACCGCGAAGATCACGTACAGGAAGGCGTAGACGTAGTAGCGGACCTGGGTGTGCGCCCAGCCCTCGCCCACGGGGTCGACCCCGCACTCGTACGTCAGCAGTTTCTCGGGTGTCGGCACCACGGGCCGGAGCAACCGTCCGGCCGTGAACGCGACGACGACGAAGAGCACCCCGGCCGCGGCGAGCACGCCGACGACCGCGTAGCCCTCGAAGTAGTCCGCCGCCAACTGGACAGGTGCCGTGCGTACGGTCGGCTCCAGCACGTCCGCCCCTCGTGACTCGGCTGCGTTGTCTCCATGTCGTCCGGACGTCTCACCGGCGCCGTCCGCACTCTCGCGGCGCTCTCTGACGGCGCCCGTACGGGCGCCCTCCCGGCCGGTCGTCCGCCCGTCCGACGATCTGTACGCAGGGAGTCTAGGGCCTGCCCGTCCGCGTGTGAGCAGCCCGTACCGCACGTGGTGGGGGAACGGTGGGGTTGTCCCCACCCCGGCACCCCGGGCTTCCCCATGGCGCGGGCCCCTCCGCCTCCGGCAGGCTGAGCGCATGACCTTCAGTTCCCCTCCCCGCGCCGCCGGCCGTCCCGGGCGCCGGGGAGGACGTGCGGACGGAACGGGCCGGGGGGACGCGACGGGCCCGGGGAGCCGGGCGGAGGGAACGGGCCCAGCGAGCCCGGCTCCCGCGGACCGGGTGGACGGCGGACGCCTCCCGTCCCCCGGTTTCGCGTACGGCGCGCGCACCTGGCGGGAAATCACGCATCTCCTCGCCAATCTGCCGCTGGACCTGGCGGGGTTCGTCTACGTGTCGGTGTGGCTGTACGCGGGCGCGGCGCTCTCCCTGACGGTGGTCGGCCTGCCGATCCTGGCGCTCGGACTGCTGGGGGCACGCCAGTTCGGAAAGCTGGAGCGGGCGCGGGCGCGGGTGCTGCTGGGCCTGACGGTCGAGGAGCCGAGCCCCATCCGGGGCCGTGCGCACGGCGGTTTCCTCCCCTGGCTGTGGGCCGCCCTGAAGGATCCGGTGGGCTGGCGGACCGTGCTGTACTCGCTGATCAGGCTGCCGTGGGGGGTGCTCACCTTCACCGTCGCCCTCGTCTCGCTCTTCGTCGCCTGGCCCGTGCTGGGCTGGACGGCGCGAGCGCTGACGCACGGCGACCGCGCGATGGTGCGGGGTCTGCTGTCGCCCTCGGACGAACTGGAGCGGCGCATCGCCGAGCTGGAGTCGGGGCGGGGGGCGGTCATCGACACCGCCGCCGCGGACCTCCGCCGCATCGAACGCGACCTCCACGACGGAGCACAGGCCCGCCTCG
>NZ_JOID01000002.1 GCF_000719865.1 Streptomyces albus subsp. albus | reverse complement strand
CGGCACCCCACTCGGCACCACCCGCATCTCCCACCTCGCACGCCTTGCCCTTGTGGCATGACCTGATCAGCCGGTTTGCGTATTCCCCAACGGAGTCCTTCAGGGCCGAGTAGTTGACGGTCCGCCCCCCGCGCGGGACGGTGAGGACTCCGCCGGCGGCCGGCCGTCGGCGGCCCGGCGGGCCGTCAACTCCGGTACCGAGCGCGCCACCCGGTGGAACGCCGAGGTGCCCCGTGAGAGGTCGTGCCCCACCGCGGTCGCGTCGATGTCCGCCGACAGCCTGGGTTTCCCCTCGTGTTCCGTCTCGCGCACCCGCAACCGGCCGCGCACGATGAGCGGTTCGCCGACGGTCACCGAGGCGGCGACGTTCGCCGCCAGCGTCCGGCGCGCCCACACGGTGTAGAAGCTGGTGTGCCCGTCCGTCCACGCCTCGCGCTGCCGGTCCCAGCGCCGCGCCGTCGCGGCCAGCCGGAACCGGGCGAGCATCAGCCCGTCCGCCGTCTCCCAGCAGTCCACCCGCGTCGCGGCGTTGCCCGTCACCGTCAGCAAGGTCTCGTTCATCGCTTCCGCCCCCCTGGTCCCATCCGGTGCGCTGCCCGTGCCCTCCGTACGGCTGCCATCGTGGCGCGGTCCGCCGGGCCCCGCTCGTGCCTGTGGAGTACTCACCGGTTGTGGACAACCGGCCCACCCGAAAGGGGGTGGAAAGGTGACCGCACGCTACAAACGGCCGGGGGCGCCCGAGGTGACGGCGTGCTGGGCCCGCGCCTCGCGGTAGCGCAGCAGTTCGGCGGCCACCGGTTCCAGGACCCGGGACCGGCCGCAGGCGGCGGACACGTCCCGCAGCCACCGTTCCGTCTCCTGGCCGTGGCGACGGGCCGGGCCCCGGGCCGCCAGCCGGCAGACGCGGGCGAGCAGCGGGCCGCACACCGAGGCCGTGGCCAGCAGCAGCGCGGGCCACCGCCAGTCACCGGCCGGACCGGCCGTCAGCAGCGTCACCAGCCATACGGCGACGGCCCCGTGCAGAGCCGGCAGCAGCCACTGGACGACCGAGACCACCGCCCACCAGCGGGGCCGGACCGGCCTCCCGCCGGGCACCGGGCGGACAGTGGCCCGGTCGAGCGCCTCCACCAGCTCCTCGGTTCCGCTCACGGCGGAGTCCAGCACGGCGCGGGCCCAGGGCTCCGGCAGGCCGGCGGTCGCGTCACCGGCCACGGTCCGCACGGCTTGCTCCACCACGGCGCGGGCGGCCCGCGGCTCCGGCCTCCCGTCGGCCGCGTCCGTGCCCGCGCCGCCCGTGCCCGTACCGCCCGTGCCCGTGCTCACGCCCGGATCCGTGCCCGTGTCCCGTGGGGTGCCGCGTTCCGGAGCGGCCACCGGGGTGGCCGCGGGACCGTCCGGCCGGGGCCGCGCGGTGTCCTCGCCGGGCACGGAGCCGGATGCCGGACCGGTCACCGGCTCCGCCGCCGCGGGCGCGGGTGACCGCCTCGCCGCGAGGCGGTGCCGGAGCTTGGTCCACGGCGTGCCGCACGCTTCTTCCGCCCGGCTCAGCCAGGCCCGTTCGGCGGCCTGTCCGGCGGCCACGGCACCGACCGCCGCGGCCAGCCGGTCCTCGAACTCCTCGCGGCTTCGCGCGGAGAGACCGGTCCAGCCGCCGGCCAGGCAGACCGGGGCGAGCCGGCCGGCGGCACCGTCCACGTCCGCGGCCAGTCTGCGCTCGGCCGCCGTGCGGGAGGCCGCGAAACGGGCGAGCCGTTCCCGCAGTTCGCCGACGCCCTCTCCGGTCAGCGCCGACAGCGCCAGCACCGCCGCCCCCGGCTCGCCGTGTTCGCCGACGGCCAGGCCGTCCTCGTCCAGCAGCCGCCGCAGATCGTGGAGGACCCGGTGGGCCGCGTCGCCGGGCAGCCGGTCGACCTGGTTGAGGACCACGAAGGTCACCTCGTCGTAGCCCGCGAGCGGACGCAGATAGCGCTCGTGCAGGACCGCGTCCGCGTACTTCTCCGGGTCCACGACCCACACCACCGCGTCGACGAGGCCGAGCAGCCGGTCCACCTGGCGGCGGTGGCCGGGGACGGCGGAGTCGTGGTCCGGCAGATCGAGCAGGACCAGCCCGTCGAGGTCCGGCCCGTGGCCGCCGGCGTCCCCCTGCCGGAAGGGGGCGCCCGGTGCGCGGCGGCGCAGGGCGGCCGGCACGCCGAGCCGGTCCAGCAGGCCGTCGGCCCCGTCCGACCAGGTGCAGGCCAGCGGCGCGGCGGTCGTCGGACGGCGGATGCCGACCTCGGAGACCGGGGCGCCGACCAGGGCGTTGAACAACGTCGACTTGCCGCTGCCGCCGGCCCCGGCGAGCGCGACGACGGTGTGGTCGAGGGACAGCCGGTGACGGGCCACCGCCTCGTCGAGCACCTGACCGGCCTCGGCGAGCGTGCGGGCGTCGAGTCTGGTGGCGGAGAGACCGACGAGCTCGCGCAGCGCCTCCAGCCGCGTGCGCAGGGCGCGGCTGAACCCGGCGGGCGGACGTGGTGGCGCCGGGACGGCCGGGAGGCCGGGGGCCGCGGAGGCGCTGCCGCTCCCACCGCCCTTCCCGGTCGGGGTGCCGGTCCCGGCCTCGTCCCCGGCTTCGGCCGCGTGCGCGCCGTCTCCGCCGTTACCGTCCCCGCCGTCGGCGGTGGTGGTGTCCTCCGCGCGCAGGCCCGGGCGGGCCCGCTCGATGTCGTACGGGCGGGTGGACCGGGCGACGCCCGTCCAGGGGGCGCGACGGGCGATCAACCCGTCGTTCCAGGCCAGGTCTTCGGCCGGGCCCGGCTCCGGGGCCCGGTCCGGGACGGGGCCGGGCCCCGCTTCCCGCGGGTGCCCCCCGTGCCTCGGAGCGGGCGGTGTCCGGGCCGGTGCCGTGAGTGCGGCCCCGGCCTCGCCGTCCTCCGGCGCGACGGGGGCTTCCGCCGGGCGCACTCCGTCCTCACGGGCCGTCTCCGTCCGGGCGGCGAGCACCCCGGCGGCATCCGAGCCGGTGTCGGGGCGGATGTCCGAGCCGGCATCCAGGGCGATGTCCGGGCCGGCATCCGCGCCGGTGTCCGGGCCGACGTTCGCTCTGTCGGTACCACCCCCGGCAGGGCCCTGCTCCGCGTGAGCGCCGGCGCCCGTGCGCGCGCCGGCGTCCGGCTCGGTGCGGCAGCCCGGCTCGCGGCTCGCCCCCGGCGCGGACGCGCACGGCTCCGTACGCGGGTCCGGGTCCCGTCCGGACCGTGGCGGAACGGCCGGAACGGGCTCCGCACCGGGCTCCGCGCCGGCCGCCGGGCCGGGCCGGTGGGCTGCCTCCGCCCGCGCGGTCGGCAGCAGCGGAGGCGCGTGTTCCGCGGGCCGGGGCCCGGCGGTGTCCGTACCCGACAGCGGGTGTTCGGCGTCTTCGGGGCGGTCGGCGGTGAAGGCCATGCCGGTCACCTCTCCTTCTGCAGTACGGACAACGCGGCGATCAGCCGGGCCTGTTGGTCGGGTGCCAGGCGGAGTTCACCGAGCGGGGCGAGCCGCCGGTCGCGTTCGCCGTGGAGGGTGCGTTCGGCGCACTCGGCGAGAAGCCGCTCTCCCCGCTCGCGCAGGCGTACGGCCGCGTCCTCGCCCAGCATCCGGACGAGGTGGTCACCCGCCGTGCGGACCCGGCTGCCGCCGAGGAGCGCGACGGCCAGCAGCGCGGCCACATGGTCGGGGTCGGCGGTGCCCGGACGCTCCGCCAGGGCGGCCTCCTCCTCGGCCAGTTCCTCGACACAGCGGGCCCAGCGCCGTACGGTCACGCCGATCCGGTCGGCGGAGCCGGCCGCGCGAGCGGTCATCTCGGGGAGCGGACCGGCTCCGGCCGCCCGGTCGCGCCGCCAGTTCTCGCGCATGCGTTCGTCGGCGTGGACGACGGCGCAGCACAGGTGTGCGGCGAGACTGTCGGCGCACGCCTCCAGGAGTTCACCGGGGCCGCTGTGCCAGGGGTAGCCGCGCCAGCGGGCGAGGGCGTCGCCGGCGAGGAGTGCTCCGGCGGCGCGTTCTCCCCGTGCCCGCGCCGCGGCCTCGTCATAGGCGTGTTCGACGCACTGGGACAGCCGGACGGCCGCGGAGTGCTGTGCGGCGGCGGCCGCGGCCAGGGCGGGCACCCGCATGTCCAGGGAGGCGAGTACGCCGTTCACGGTCCGGGTGGCGGCGGCCGTCCGGGCGGCGGGATCCCGCGCGCGCTGCACGAGCCAGTCGCGGAGTCCGGCCACGGCGGTGGCGGGCAGCAGGCCGCCGCCCTCTCCGGCCGACTCCGGGAGTTCGGGGACGGTGAAGCGGGGGACGTCGCCGAGACCCGCCCTGTCGAGCAGGGAGCCGTACTGCCGGGAGACCTCCGCGGCGACCTGGTGCGGTACCCGGTCAAGCACGGTGACGAGGGTCGCGTCGTACTCCTTGGCCGAGCGCAGGAGATGCCAGGGCACCGCGTCGGCGTAGCGGGTGGCCGTGGTGACGAGCACCCAGACGTCGGCCGCGCAGATCAGCTGGGCGGCGAGGGCGCGGTTGCGGACGACGAGGGAGTCGATGTCGGGGGCGTCGAGCAGGGCCAGCCCGGGCGGAACGCTGCTCGCGGTCTCGATGCGGAGAGCGGTCTCCGCGCCGTCCGCGCCGTCCGCCCCGTCGTCGAACTCCTCCAGTTCCTCCGCGAACAGGTCGTGCGCGTACGGCAGAAGCTCGCTCCGCCCCGCGGCCTCCCGGCCGGCCGCGCGGGCCCGCACCAGGTCGGGGAGCACCCGCCGGCCCGCGAACCAGTGGTGGTCCTCGGGATGACAGACGAGCACGGGGGTGCGGGTGGTCGGACGCAGCACTCCGGCCGGGCTGACGGGCCGCCCCACCAGGGAGTTGACGAGGGTGGACTTGCCGGCCCCCGTCGAGCCGCCGACGACGGCGAGGAGGGGCGCCTCGGGGGCTCTGAGCCGGGGGAAGAGGTAGTCGTCCAGCTGCGCGAGGAGTTCCGCCCGGTCCTGCCGGGCGCGCACGGCCCCCGGGAGGGCCAGCGGGAAGCGAAGGGCGGCGACACGGTCGCGCAGTGCGGACAGTGCGTCGAGCAGTCGGGGCCGTACATCCAAAGTCGCCACATGCGAAGAATGCCCGGTTTTAGTAGGTTTTTGAAGCGTATGACTGTCCTGCGCGCCGGGAGATCGTGATACGGCTGTGACCCCCGGGGGTCAGGCATAACGAGTGCACAACACCCGACGGTTGAGGCGTGAAAAGCGATGCGAGATTCGTACCTGCCTGCGATTATCGGTTCGCTTCACCGAAACTCCACAAGGTGTCACGGAGGTGAAGCAAGCGGGACGAGGTGCGCGGAGCCCTATCCTTGTCCCGGCAAGGCAAGGCCAAGGTCCGCCGATCTCCGGGCACCGGCACCACCGCCCGCAGCGCGGTCGGGCCCGCTGGTACCGGGGCTCCAGGCCACCGAGGCCGCCATCCGGCCCCCGTAGCTCAGTGGATAGAGCAGGTGCCTTCTAAGCACTTGGCCGCAGGTTCGAGTCCTGCCGGGGGCGCAAACACCGCGCTGTGCGCGGACCTTCGCCCCCTGCCCTGGCCGGGGGCTTCCGCGTTTCCGGTGGACCTGGACGCCGAACGCGACGCGGTGCGCTGCGGGCGATCCGGTGCGGAGTGGTGCAGAGCAGTGCGGTGCGCTGCCGTCGGGCCTGTCTCAGCAGCCCGTGCCGCCCCCCTCCGGCGGATGCGGTGCCCGGCCGGGGGCGGCCCCCCGCCGCCCGCCGGCGACCCGCACGGCGAGCCGTCGTCCCGTACGGCCGGCCTCCGGGGTGACCGAGACCGCGCGGAGGTCGGTGACGCCGGGGTCGCCCGTGCCGCCGACCCGCACCACGGCCGCCCCCGCCGCCCGGGCGGCGGCGACCCCGACCTCCGCGTCCTCGAAGGCGAGACACTCGGAAGGCGGGACTCCGAGCCGGTGTGCGGCCAGCAGATAGCCCTCGGGGGCCGGCTTCCCGGCGGCCACGTCCTCGGCGGCCACCAGGACCCGGGGCGCCGGCAGTCCCGCCGCCGCCAGCCGGCCCAGGGCCACCTCGCGCGCGCCGGACGTGACCACCGCCCAGTCCCGGGGGACCAGCGGGGCGAGCAGGGCCGCGGCGCCGGGGACCGGCCCGACGCCCCGCGTGTCACGGCAGGAGATGTCGTGCAGCCAGGCCACTTCCTCCGCATGGTCGCGGGTGGGGGCCAGCAGGGCGACGAGATCGCTGTCCCGGAGGCCGTGGGACCGGTCCAGCACCTGGTCGGCGTCGAGCCGGCAGCGCGCCGCCCAGGCCCGGGTATGGCGCTCCACGGCCGCCGCCGAGTCGACCAGCGTGCCGTCGAGGTCGAACAGCAGGGCGCGTCCGTACCGGCCGAGAGAGCCGTCCGCGTGCTCGCGCCAGATGTCCGCCGCGCGGGGCGGGAGGCCCGTTTCCGCCAGAGGGAAGCCGTTCATGAGGGCACGTCCTGCTTTCTCGAGCTCGGGTCCGGACGGGTCGTTCCCGGCACGGCCGGCGGCCCACCGGGGCGCGGAGCCGCGAGGGCGGCTCCGATTCCGCCGGCGACGGCGGCCACCACCTCGTCCAGGGGGGCCGCGGCGTCGATCTCCGTCCAACCGTCCCGTTCGGCCCAGGAGTCGAGCACTTTGAGGATCTCCTGCTGATGGGAGAGGAAGCTCCGCTCCGAGCAGTCGGGGTCCATCCCGCACTCGTAGGGGACGACGTCCCGCCCGCGCTTGCGCTCCCAGGCCACGGCCGGGTCGAGCCGCAGGTAGAACACCAGGTCGGAGCGGGGCAGTCCGGCCGTCACGCTCTCCGTCCAGGCGCGGTCGAGGCCGTACACCGTCTCGCTCGCGGCGTGCTTCATCCAGTAGCCGTCCAGCAGCACGGGCTGTCCGCCGGGCATCGCCTCGTTCCCGGTCAGGGCCAGGCCGATCGACCACATCAGGAAGAGGAACCGTGACGTGGTGGGCATCTCCGCCACGCACAGCCGGGTGTCGGGGACATCCGGGCGCATGAACCGGGCGGCCGGATACGCGGGGTTGTCCACGATGTCCCAGCGGTCGACCCTCCGCACGGGACGTTCCGGGGTGTCGAGCAGGGCGTGGACCCGCCGGGTGACGGTCGACTTGCCGGCGCCGTCGGTGCCGGCCACGGAAATGATCACAACAACTCCCCCTCCATCACTGGTCGCTGAACGGCCCCGGCCGGTGCCGGGAGGCGGCCCGTCTCCCCCGCCCGCGCGCTTCCGGGGCGGCGCCGGCGGACCGGGACGGACCACCGGGCCGCCTCAGGCACGGGTGCCGTGCGGTCGCTCCGGCAGCCGCAGGCGCAGCGGAAGGACGGCTCCGCCGAGCATGCGGCCCCAGCCGGCGCGCTGGTGCCGCGCCCCCAGGAGGAGCGGCACCACGCCGTCCTCGGGAGCGCCCAGCGCGGTGCGGGGAAGGTGCGCCTCGAAGACGTCCCGGCCGTCGCCGCGGGTGAAGCGGGTGGTGAAGCCGTTGCCGCCGGGATCGGTCAGGGAGTAGTCGTCATGGCGGAACCGGTCGCCGTCCGGTTCGTGGAAGCACTCGTAGCGGTAGTCGCCGAAGTTCAGCGAGAGCGCCGAGAACTCCCCCGGACCGGCCGCGGGGAGGGAGACGACCACGGTGAGGCCGCCGTCGGACGTGCGCGTGAGGCGGGCCTCCACGTCGAACGCGTGGCCGGGAACCGCACGGTGGACACTGCGCCCCGCGGCCCCGCCGCCGGGCGCCGTCACCCGGTGGGTGTCGCCCGGTGCGAGGAGTTCCGGGGCCGGGGCGTCGAAGCGGTCCAGCAACGCCGGGATCGCCGTGCGGTCGCGGACGAGGAGCTGCCCGGGATCCCAGCCCCGGTCGACGACATAGCCGTCGACGCCGTCCCACCAGGCGTCCACGGGGAAGAACGCGCGGGGTTCGCAGCTACCGGGCAGCCCCGCGCCGGCCAGCGGGTCGGTGCCCAGCAGGGCCACCGCCATCGACCGGAAGAAGGCCACCGCGTCGTGGGCGCCGGTCTCGGCCGTCAGTTCGGCCAGGAGGCCGGGGCGGAAGTCCGGCAGCGCGGCGTAGTCGGCCCCGGCCGCGATCTCGTCGAGGCGTACGGTGGCCGCCGGCAGCGGGAACGCCGCCGTCACGTAGTCGCCGAAGGCGTGGCACACCTGCGCCAGCAGCGCGGGCTCCGGCCGCAGCAGCGGAAGGCCGGCCGCGTTGTCGCCGGTGTCCATCAGCTCGGCCAGCCGCTTCTGCCCCAGGTGGTACGTCTCCAGGTGCCACGGCTGGAGCCAGTCGCCGGGGTGCCGCCGGGGATCGCAGTCGGACGGGCCGACGCCGTCGGGCAGCCGGGGCACCCGCACATGGGAGTGCACCTCGACGAGTTGGCCGTCGGGGCTGCGCAGCCGGCAGTACTCGTCCAGGATGTCGAGCTCGCCCTCCGGGACGAATCCGTCGCGGGTCAGGACGTCCACCAGCTGCTGCGGCTCGTCGGACACGATGTCCAGGTCGCCGCTGCGCCGCAGATGGGCGGGGTCCCCGGTCCGGCCGTACAGGGTGAAGCCCTTGACCGGCACGAGGACTTGGGCGGCTCCGTCGCGCCGTAACCGGTCGGCCACCCGGCGGGCGAGGGCGATGCGCCGGGCGACGCCCGCGGCGGTGTGCTCCTGTCGTTCCCGGACCCTGCGGACCAGATCGTCCCCGAACGTCCGCGGGCCCTCGGCGTCGACGCGGCGCAGGAACCGCGCGTCCAGGCGGTGGGCGTCCAGGAGCTCCAGCACCCGGGGAAGGTGTTCGGGGGTGAGGGCCGGAGGGGCTCCGGGGGCGCCCGCCGCCCAGGTCATCGCGGCGCGCAGGGCGCGCACCGAGCTGTCCCGGCCGGCGTCGTGGTCAAGCGGGTTCATCTGGAGGCGTGCCCGTTTCTTCCGAAGGGTGGCCCGGTCCGGACGGCACCGGGTCGTGAGGCGGCGGGGTGCGGTCACCGTGACGCGGTCGCGGCGCCGGCCGGGGTCCGGTCGCGCCACCGCCCGGTGCGGCGGCCGGCCCGGTCGGGGGGTACGAGGACGAGCAGCAGGCAGGAGACGGCGCAGAAGGCCGCCGCGATGGCGAAGGTCGCCGACGAGTAGCCGCTGACGGCCAGCGGTGCCAGGACGCCGGCCGCCGAACCGATCTGCACCGCCGCCGTGTAGAGGCTGGCGCCGCCGACGGCGCCGGTCTTCAGCAGCCGGCCCAGCAGGGTCATCCCGACGGCCTGGAAGCCCGCCGTGAACACCGCGTACACGATCTGCGAGATCAGCAGCACGGGGCGGCCGCCGCCGATGACGACCAGCAGGAAGGAGACACCGCCGATCACCGCGATCAGCGCCAGCACCGCACCGTCGCGGTAGCGGCCGCCGACGCGGCCCAGCGGGCGCAGCACGGCGATCTCGACGATCACGGTCACGGCGAACAGGATGGAGACCCATTGCTCGGACCACCCGCTGTGCAGCACGTACAGCGGGAGGTAGACGCCGCGCAGGCTGTCGGCGGCGCGCAGCAGCACGATCGCGGTGACGGCGCAGCCGAGCACCCACAGGCCGGTTCCGGCCGGTACCGAGCGCTTCCCGGCCGGCGCCGGTTCACCGGCCCGCTCGCCCGGCTGTTCCCCGGACCGTGCCCCGGTCTCTTCCCCGGTCGCGCCGTCCGCCGGAACGGGGGGCGGTACGGTCGGCCTGCGCAGCAGGGCGATGACGGCTCCGATCAGCAGCCCCCAGTTGACGGGCCGCAGCACCGCCGCGTATCCGTCGAGCGCGCTGACCACGCTGAACAGGCCCAGGCCGGCGACGTAGCCGGTCACGTAGAGGGTGCGCAGTTGCGCCACCACGCGCAGTTCCGAGGCGGGGCCGGCCAACTGCTGTGCCGCCGCCATGTACTGGGGATAGACGAGGCTCATCGCCATCGTGGCGGCACCGGCCGGGAAGACCGTCCAGGACCAGGGGAGATAGGACAGGGCCGCCAGGCCGGCCACGGAGACGGCGGCGGCGGTGCGCACCACGCGGGCCCAGTTCCGCACGCGCCGTCCGACCAGCAGGTTGAGCGCCGCCGCGGTGACCGCCGTGAGCAGGAAGAAGGCGGCGATGCCGCCCTTGCCGTGGCCGCGGTCGGCCAGCCAGAGGGGCAGCGTCACGCTCATCAGGCCGGCGAAGGCGGCGTTCAGCAGCAGCCCGGTACTCAGGGCGGCCGGGACACGTATCCGGTCGCGCCGGAGGTCCCCTGGCGTCACGTTGGCCCACCTCTCGTGATCGGACGGGCCGGTGCCCGGTCGAGTGGAGCGCGGCAGCGAGGGGCGTACGCCACCGGGGAAGTGACCCTCTCGGTGGGGCGCGGAAATGCGGCTCGGCCGCCACTGCCGGCAGTTCGGAACTTACACGGACGGAGAAAAGCGGCGCGCCTCGATGCGGCGGCAGTGCATTATGGCCGGACGCCGGCGGAGGGCGCAAGGCAGTTCGAGAGGGAATGGAGACGGCCGCAGTCCGTTCCCGGCAGTCCTTGACAATCTCGTGCGCGCTCGGAGATTGTTGCAAGCGCTATCACCCGGGCCACCGGGCCGGGCATCCGCACTTCCCCGGGAAATCGCACTTCGTTGTTCAGGGGTGTCACCGTGATATGGAGCGTCCGGCACCGGTTCCGCGCCGGAATACGCCGCGCTCCCGTCCGCCCGGCCACCCCGCACCGCGGTGGAGCCGGTTTGTTCAGAACATGAGGAGACCCCTGTGGATCCGTTAGCCGGATCGCCCGTGTTCGTCGTCCCGCATTACGGGGACGGGCCCCGGGCCTGGGATTACCTGGAGCGGACGGTGCGCAGTCTGCTGGCACAGTCGGACACCGGCTGGCGAGCGGTCATCGTGGACGACGCCTCTCCGGACACCGGCGCCGGCGCCCGGCTCGCCGGGATCGCCGCCCTGGACCCGGAGCGCCTGCACGTCGTGCGGCAGGACCGGAACGGCGGCCCGGGGAGCGCCCGCAACGAGGGGGTCCGCTGGGCGGCGGCCCGGCAGGCGCCGTTCGTCCTGTTCCAGGACTCCGACGACCTGGCCGACCCGGAGCGGCTCGACCGCACCCGTCGCCGGTTCGCCGAGGAGCCCGGGACCGACTTCCTCTACTCCGCGTTCGAGGTGATCGACGAGCACGACAAGCCGGTGCCGCGGGACGAGATCACCCCCTCGGTGCGGGAGATCCTGGACGCCCTGGACACCGACCCGGTGCAGGGCCCCGACGGCTGGCTGCCCATCGGCACCGTCACCGGCTACGTCACCCTCACCAGCACGGTCGCCGTGCGCACCGGCCTGGCGTCGCGTCACCCCTTCCCGCACACCGCGGTCTCCGAGGACGCCCACGCCTGGTTCCGCCTGCTCGCCGGCGGCACCGGCCTCGGCTTCCTGCCGGATGTGACCGCGGGCTACCGCATCCCCCGGTCGACCGCGGGGTCCGCGAGCCGGGAGCGGCTGGGCGACGACTTCTACAGCCTCATGCTGCTGGTCGACCTGGACGGATTCCTCGGCGCGGCGACGGCCGCGCTCGACGCGGGGCGCATGAGCCTGGCGGAGCTGCGGGAGGCCGTGCGCCGGTTCCATCTGCACCAGGCGGGCACCATGGCCGCCGAGGGGCGCACCGCGGCCGCCGAGATCTGCCGGGCGCTGGCCGCCGTGCAGGCCCCCGGCCGCGCGGCGTGAGGGCGGAGGCCCCGCCGCCGGCATTCCGTATGCACCGAATTCCCGGAACGGTCCGCAATTCGGAATACCCGGCGGAAGCGGCACGCCCCGGAATCAGCTATTCCCCCGAAAAGCAAGTCCCGTCCGGAGCACCTCCGGCACGGTCCGCACCAAGGGCAGGAACCGAAGCATGACCGAAACGATGCGGGACAGACTCCGAAGGATTTCCGTCTTCGCGAACGCCGGACCGATTGATGTCAAGGAATCCGAGCTTCCGGAAAATCCCGTGCCGATGGTGGCCGAGTGGATCCTCGCGGCGCACGCGGCCGGGCAACCGGAACCCCACGCGATGAGCCTGTGCACGGTCGGCGCCGGGGGACTTCCGTCGAGCCGGGTCCTGCTGGTGAAGGACATCGACAGCGACCGGCTGTTTTTCGCCACTCCGGCCGACAGCCGCAAGGGAGTCGATATCGCGTCGAATCCGCACGTCGCAGCCCACTTCTACTGGCCCGCCACCGGCCGGCAGGTGCGGCTCACGGGGACGGCTTCCGGCCTGGACCGGGACGCCTCCGAGCGCGACTTCGCCGAGCGCGGCCGTGGTTCCCGGCTCGCCGCCCATCTGCACCGGCCCGGCCCGCTGCCGGACCGCCGCACCGCGCACGAGGAGTTCGAGCGGCTCGACGCGCTCCACGCGGACCGGGTGCCGTGCCCGCCGAGCTGGACCCTCTACGCGATCACCCCCGCCGAAGTGGAGTTCTGGCAGGCGAGCACGGACCGCGTCCACCACCGTGTGCGGTATCTCAGGGAGAACCCCCGTGGCACCGCCGGGGACACCGTCTGGAAACGGGAACTGCTGTGGCCCTGAGAGCGGAGGACTCCCCGGTGCCCCCCTTACCCCGGACCGGCACACCGCCGGTGCCCGCCCGCTCCCACCGCGACCCCGGCCCCGGCCCCGGCCCCGGCCGCAAGATCCTGCTGATCGTCGCGGACCAACTGCGCGCCGACGCCCTCGGCGCGTACGGGAACCCGGCGGCGCCCACCCCGCACCTCGACGAACTGGCCGCGCGGGGAGCGCTGTTCGAACAGCACTACTCCGCCTCCGCCCCCTGCGGTCCCGCCCGGGCCTCCCTGCTCACCGGCCTCCACCAGGCCGCACACGGGGTCGTCTCCAACACCGCGCCGCTGGATCCCGCCCTGCCCACGCTCGCCACCGCCCTGCGGACCGCCCGCATCCCGTGCCACGTCGTGGGCTACACGGACAGCGTCCACGAGGACGGCCGGGACGGGGCGGAAGAGGCGAAGGGAGTCGAAGGGGTCCCGGCCGGCTTCTCCTGGCACACCCGCTTCAATCTGAACGACCCCGGGCTGCGCGGCTGGCTGGAGACACTGCGCGCCGCCGGGTACCCCGTCCCGCCGCGCCCGGCCGACGTCTTCCGGCCCGCCGAGGGAACCGCGCACCGGGCCCGCTACGACGCGGAGCACAGCGACACCGCGTACGTGGCGGACCGCACCATCGACTGCCTGACCGAACACCGCGACGAACCCTGGCTCATCCTCAGCACCTTCCTGCGCCCGCACCCGCCCTGGGTGGCGCCGCCCCCGTACGACACGCTGTACGAGCCGGCCGCGATGGCGGCACCGCGGCGGCTGCCCACGCGGGAGGCGCAGGGCGCCGTCCACCCCTTCCTGCGGCGGTGGATCGGCCGGCCGGGCCCCGACACGGCCGCGGACCGGCTCACCGACGCCGCCGTGGCGCGCGGCCGCGCCGTGTACCTGGGGCTGCTCACCGAGGTGGACCACCACGTCGGGCGGATCCTCGCCGCGCTGCGCCGGACCGGCCAGGCCGAGGAGACCCTCGTCGTCTTCACCGCCGACCACGGCGACACCCTGGGCGACCAATGGACGCTGGGCACCGGCGGGTTCGCCGCCGGCGCCTACCGGGTGCCGCTGATCATCGCCGCCCCGGACCGCCCCGGCGCGCCGTCCGGGCCGCGGCGCACGGACCGGTTCACCGAGTCCGTGGACCTGCTGCCGACCGTGCTGGACTGGGCGGGGGTGCCCGGTCTGCCGGGGGCGTGCGGCCGGTCGCTGCTGCCGTTCCTGCACGGCCCGTACCACGACTGGTTCCGGGAGCAGGCCGTGTGCGAGTTCCACTTCCGCGCGGCGCTGCGGGACACCTGGCCGTGGGCCGCCCGCGCGGAACCCGGCGCCTGCCGGCTGACCGTCCTGCGCGGCGCGTCCCACACCTATGTCCGCTTCCCCACCCTGCCACCGCTGTTGTTCGACCGGACGGCCGATCCGGGCGAACTGCGCGACCTGGCCGGCGAGCCCGGCAGCCGGCCGCTGCTCGACGCCTTCGCCGAGCGCGTCCGGGAACACGAGCGGCTGCACCCCGGCCGGCCCGCCGGGAGACGGGAGATGACGCATGCACACGGCTGACCTGCTCGTCCTGAAGATCGGCGGCAGCCTCTTCTCCGACAAGCGGCTCGACCGGCACCTCGACCCGGCGGCCGTGCGCCGCTACGCGCGGATCGCCGCGGATCTGCACCGGGCCGCGCCGGGACGCGTGGTTCTGGTGTCCGGCGGCGGAGCGTACGGACACGGTGCCGTCCGCGGCCTGGACCCGTCGGAGCCGTTCGCCGCGCTGGCGCTGACCGGCGCCAACGCCGAGCTGCGGTGGGCGTGGACGGTGGCCCTGCGGGAGGCGGGCGTCGCGGCCTTCCCCGTCCAGTTCGCGGCCGCCGCGGTGCTGGGGCCGGGGGGCGAGGCCCGGCTCTCCGGGGAGTCGGTCGCGCGGTTGCTCGCCGCTGGGGTGCTGCCGGTGCTCAGCGGAGACTGCCTGCCGGACGGCTCGGGCCGTCTCCACGTGGTGGGCAGCGACCGGGTGCCCGGCGCCTTGACCGCCCTCGCGCCCGGTGCCACCCGCATCGTGATGCTGACCGACGTCGACGGGGTGATGGACGGGGACACCGTCGTCCCGCGCCTCACCCCGGACGGGGCCGGCGCCGGGCTGCGAGCCCTGCGGGAGACACCGCGGTGGGACACCACGGGCGGGATGGCGGGAAAGCTGGCGGCCGCTCTCGGCCATTCCCGGAAAGGAGCGGAATGCGTGATCCTGAACGGCGCCCGGATCGGCGCGGACCCGGCTTTTCTGCTGGACCCCGTCGAGAAGTGGCCGGGAAATGTCCCGCGCACGGTGGTCACCGCCGACGGGCCCGTACCGGAAAATGTGGACTGAGACGGAGGGACGCTTCCCCGCCGGAAGGCCAACGTTTTCCGATTACCCTTTTCCGTTGCCCTTTCCGGGCGGTCGGCTCGGCACGAGCGGTCCACGCGACCCACGCGGTCCACGCACCGGACGCAGGGCACGTCGGCGACCCTGAGAACCGCTCCCACCTGGGCTGATACTCTGACGCTTCCATAAGCGCCCCGAGGCCGAGAACACGCTGGAGCATGACCGGGAACCCGGGGAGCCGCCCCGGTGACGCACCTCAGCCGTCCACTCCGCCCGCCCTCCGAAAATTTTTCCTGGCCATCCGGAAAGACTCGGTGATACAGTCCACGCACTCCGCGGAAAGCGCTCTCATTTCCTTGTCCACGCATGCGCCAGTTCTTGTTGAATTTAACCTTCGGGGGTTCACATGAGCATGACCGGGAACGACTTAGAAATCCCAGCGGGTGAGATACTGGAGGAAGACTCCCCCACCTCACCGCCTTTCGCCGGCAAGGGCACGCGGAAGCAATCCGCGCGACTCAGGGAGCTTTTCGCCCGGCCCGGGGCGCTGCGCATCGTGGGCGCCCACAATCCGCTCGGGGCCCGGCTGGCCGAGCGCGCGGGATTCGACGGCGTCTGGTCCAGCGGGCTGGAGGTGTCCGCCTCCCAGGGGCTTCCGGACACGGACCTGATGACCATGACCGACCTTCTGGCCGTGGCCGGATCGATGGCCGCCGCCGTGGACATCCCGGTCGTCGCCGACTGCGACGCCGGCTACGGCAACGCGCTCAACGTCATGCACATGATCCGGCGGTACGAGCTCGCCGGAGTCGCCGCGGTCTGCATCGAGGACAAGCGGTTCCCCAAGGTCAACAGCTTCATCCCGGGGCGTCAGGAGCTCGAGTCCGTCGATGTGTTCGCCGCGAAGGTGGCGGCCGCCAAGGCCGCACAGCGCGATCCGGACCTCATGGTGATCGCCCGGACCGAGGCGCTGATCGCGGGCTACGGCATGCACGAGGCGCTGACGCGGGCGGACGCCTACGCGGCGGCCGGCGCGGACGCCATCCTGATCCACGCCAAGGGGTCCTCCCCCGAACCGGTCCTGGAGTTCCTCGACCGGTGGGACGGGGAGCTGCCCGTCGTGGTCGTCCCCACGACCTACCACACCGTCACCTTCGACGAACTGGCCGAGGCCGGGGCGAAGCTCGTCATCTACGCGAACCACGGGCTGCGCGCGGGCATCACGGCGGTCAGCGAGGTCTTCGGCGCGATCCTGGACGAGGGCCGCACCACCGGAGTCGAGGCACGCATCGCCCCGCTCGCCGCGGTCTTCGATCTCCAGGGCATGGACCGGATCAAGGAGAACGAGGCCCGCTTCGTGCCCGCGCCCGCCGCCCCGCACGCGGCTGTCGTCCTGCCCGCGCCTCCGGGACCGCCCGGCGCGGGTCCCGCCGTGGACGGCCGGGCGGACGCCCTGCGCGCGCGAGGGGTGCAGACGCTCCTCATCCCGGTCGTCACGGCCGGACACGACGCCGAGGCCGTCGCCGCCACCGATCCCGGCGACCACTCCCGGGTCGTGGTGGTGGGCGGGACGGAAGCCCCCGCGGACGGCGCGCTGAACCGGCTTCTGGCGGCGTCCGCGGACATCGCCACGGCGGGCGCGACGCTCGCCGCCCTGTCCGGCCCGGCCTACGGCGCCCTGCGCGAGGTGGCCGGCAAGCGCATCGCCGACGGACAGCCGGCTACGGCCCTGTCCGCCCTCATCGCCGACCTGGCCAGTACCGGCTGGACCGCCGTCGACGTCACCGCCGCGGCCGGAGCGGACGCGTGAGCCCGCGGCCCGCCCCGGCCCCGCCCGCGCCCGCGCCCCCCGCGGCCGGCCGGGCCCCCGCCGGCCTGGACCCCGCCGCCGTCGTCCGTGCCTTCGTCCGGGCGGGATTCGGCCCGTTCACCGGTGTCCCCTGCTCGTTCCTCGGCCCCGTCATCAGCTGCCTCCAGCACGAGAGGCCCGACTCCTATCTCATCGCGGGCAACGAGGGCGAGGCCGTGGCCATCGCGGCCGGGGCGCGTCTCGCCGGCCGCGTCCCCGCGGTGATCCTGCAGAACTCCGGGCTCGGCAACACCGTCAACCCCGTCACCTCCCTGCTGCACACCCTGCGCATCCCGGTCCTTCTGCTCGTGACCTGGCGCGGTGAGCCGGGCCGGCCCGACGAGCCGCAGCACGAACTGATGGGCCGCATCACCCCGGCCCTGCTCGACGCGATGGAGGTCCGCAACGAACCCTTCCCCGCGGACGCGGCCGGTCTCGACGAGCGGCTCGCCGTGGCCTCGGCACACATGCGGGACACCGGGCTGCCGTTCGCCTTCATCGTGCCGAAGGGCGCCATCGGCCCCTATGACGGCGCCCCGGCCCCCGCGCCCGGCCCCGGCCCCGGCCCCGGCCCCGGCCTGATGCTGCGGGCCGAGGCCATCGACCGGATCATGCGGGTGCTCGACCCGCGGACGCTGGTCGTCGCCACCACCGGCAAGACCGCGCGGGAACTCGAACGCGACCGTGACCGCCCCGGCAATCTGTACGTCGTCGGCTCCATGGGCTGCGCCTCCAGCGTGGCGCTCGGTGTCTCGCTGCACGCTCCCGGCCGCCCGGTCGCGGTCCTGGACGGTGACGGTGCCGCGCTGATGCGCCTGGAGGCCGTCGCCGGCATCGGCCACCACGCGCCCGTCAACCTTCTGCACATCGTCCTCGACAACGCCGCCTACGAGTCGACCGGCGCCCAGCCCACGGCCTCGCCCGGCGTGGACCTGGCCGCCGTCGCCCGCGCCTGCGGCTACCGGTACGCCCGGGACGTCCGCACGGCGGACGAGCTCGACGCGGCCGTCCGCGCGGCGGCGGAGGCCGGACCCGCGATGGTCAGGGTCCGCATCGCTCCCGGCTCCGACCCCGCGCTGGGCCGCCCCGCGCTGGCCCCGCCCGAATCGGCCGCACGCTTCCAGAAGGAGGTCCGTTCATGACGGCGTCCCAGCCGGCCGTCCGGCGGCAGGCGGCACCCGCCGCCGAGCCGCCGCCCGGCCCCGGAGAGACCACCGCCCGCCCCCGGCGCACGGTGCTGATGAACCCCGGCCCGGTCGTCACCGACGAACGCGTCCGGGCGGCCCTCGGCGGGCCCGACCTGTGCCACCGCGAACCGGAGTTCGCGGAGCTGATGCACCGGGTGCGGGACCGCGTCACGCGGATCTGCGGGGGAGGCGCCGAGCACACCTCGCTCGTCCTCACGGGGTCGGGGACCGCCGCCGTCGAGGCGGCCCTCGCCTCCGTGGTGCCGGCCGACGGCGCCGTCCTCACCCTCGACAACGGCCACTACGGCCGTCGCCTGCACGACATCGCCGCCGCCCACGGCCTGCGCGGCCACCACCTGGACTTCGGGTGGGCCGTCCCCCTCGACCTCGGCGCCGTCGACCGGGCGCTGGCCGCCGACCCCGGTCTGAGCCACGTCGCCGTGGTGCACCACGAGACCAGCACCGGCATGCTCAACGACGTCGCCGCCGTCACCCGCGTCGCCCACCGGCACGGCCGCGAAGTGGTCGTCGACGCCGTCAGCAGCGTCGGGGCCGAGGACCTCGACCTCGTCCGGGACGGGATCGACTGGCTCGCCGGCTCCGCCAACAAGTGCCTGGAGGGCATGCCCGGGCTCTCCTTCGTCACCGGCCGGCGCACGGCCCTCGCCGCCCTCGCCGGACACCCCCGGCGCTCGTACTCCCTGGATCTGACGCGCCATTTCGCCGCGCAGGAGACGTCCGGAACGCCCGCCTTCACCCCGGCGGTTCCCGCCTTCTACGCCTTCGACACGGCCCTCGGGCTGGCGCTGCGCGAAGGGGTGCGGGCCCGGCGCGACCGGTACCGCGCGCTCGTCCGCCTCCTGTGCGACGGGCTGGAGCGCCTGGGGTTCGCCTTCCCGCTGCCCCCCGAGCACAGGGCCGTCGGCCTCACCCTCGTCAAGCTGCCCCCGGGGGTGTCGTACGAGGACCTGCACGCCCCGCTGAAGCAGGCCGGCTACATCGTCTACGCGGCCCTGGGCCCCTTCGCCGAAGGGCACTTCCGGCTCTCGACGCTGGGCGCACTCACCCCGGAGGACATCACGGGATTCCTGGACGCGCTGGCCCGCACACCGGCCGTGGCCCGCACGCACGAGCAGGGAGGAAGCAGCCGATGAGCGCAACCGGAGACGACCACCGGCCCGAGCGCGAACTGCGCGTCAAACAGAACAAGCTCGACGAGAACCTGCCGCACGACAGCGACCTGCGGCTCTACCTGGCGGAGAAGGACGAGACGGCCCGGGTGAAGCGGCCCCGGCTGGAGCCCTCCCTGGTCGGCATCCGCCCCGCCACCGGTGCCATGCCCCGCACCCTCCTGGTCCAGCCGCCCATGTGCGTGTACGAGGGCGCGGTCAAACGCGTCATCCCGCCCCTGGGGCTGTGCTACGTCGCGGCCGCCCTGGAGCAGGAGGGCATCGACGTCGACATCCTCGACTGCATCGTCGAGGGCATCGACGAGGAGGTGCCGGTCGCCGACGGCGTCTGGCGGCTCGGCATGTCCGAGGAACGCTTCCGCGCGTACATCGCCGAACACGCCTACGACGTCGTCGGCTTCACCATGATCTACTCCTCCGATCTGCAGAACCTGTACCGGTACGCGCGGATCGTCAAGGAGGTGCGCCCCGAGACCGTGGTCATCGCCGGCGGCCTGCACGCCAGCATCTACGCCAAGCGCTTCCTCCGGGACGCCGTGGTCGACGGGGTGCCGACCATCGACTTCGTCCTGCGCGGCGAGGGCGAGATACGGCTCGGCTCCTTCCTGCGCAATCTCCGGGAGGGCGCTTACGACCGGAACGCCGACGGCCTGGCCGGCTGGCACGACGGCGAGGTGTTCGCCAACCCGCAGCTCGCCCGCGTCACCGACCTCGACGCCCTGCCCTTCCCGGCGTACCACAAGGTGCCGCTGGAGCGGTACTTCGAGCACAACGTGCCGTTCTCGCCCTATCCGCGGGGGCGGCGGGTGATGCAGATCTACACCTCCCGCGGCTGCCCCGTGGGGTGCACCTTCTGCTCCAGCACCAACTTCTCCAAGGCGTACATCGCCCGCTCCGTCGACAACGTGATCGCCGAAATGCGGTACTACAAGGACGAGTACGGCGCCGACGAGATCCAGTTCGCGGACGACAACCTCACGTTCGACAAGAAGCGCGCCATGGAGCTGTTCACGCGGATGGTCCCGCTGGAGCTCCCCTGGTGCACGCCCAACGGGATCATGGTCAACACGCTCAGTCCTCCCCTGGTGGACCGCATGGCCGCGTCCGGGCTGTACCAGATCACCCTGTCCCTCGACAGCGGCAGCGCGGAGACGCTCAAACAGCAGCACCGCAAGCCCGTCGACCTCACGCGGGTCCCCGATCTCATGCGCTATCTGCAAGAGCTCGGCGTCCTCATGCACGGCACCCTCGTGGTGGGCATGCCCGGGGAGACCGAGGAGCAGATCGAGGAGGGGTTCCGCTACGTCGAGCAGCTGCCCTTCAACTCCATCAACGTCTTCATCGCGCAGGCCATCCCCGGCTCGGAACTGTTCGAACGCGCGGTGAGCAACGGGACGATCAGCTACGAGGGCGCCCTGCACATCGACACCGCCCGCTCCACGCTGCGGCTGGCCACCGTCGCCGCGGACCGGCTGGAGGAGCTCGTCGAGGACTTCCTGGAGCGCTACAACAAGAGCATCTACCTGCGCGACCCCGAGGCCTGGGAGCGGAAGTACGCCCAGCACCGGGAGCGGATGGCCCGCATCTGCGTCGGACGGGCCTCCGCCATCACGTCGAAGATCATCGAGGCAGGCGACATTGTTCCCTCCTGAAGCGACCGAAGCCCGTACACCCACCACGGACCCCGGTGCCGGCGGGGCGTTCCGCCTCGCCGTCGTCGGCGGCGGCCCCAGCGCCACCTACTGCATGGAACGGCTCTCCATGACCGCCGGCCGGCTCGGCCCCGGGGAAAGCCTGGAGGTCCATGTCTACGACCTCGGTGGGGAGTTCGGGGCGGGACGCGTCCACAGCTGGTCCCAGCCCGTCACCAGTTTCCTCAACCGCATCACGGGCCAGGTCGGCTTCGCCGCCGACGAGACCGTGCGGGGCGCGCATCCGCTGCGCCCCCGGGAGGACCGGCCCACCCTGCACGAATGGTGCCGTCGCCGGTACGAGGCCACCGGCGACCCCGACTTCGACCTGCGGCCGGAGGACTGGCCGAAGCGCTATGTGCACGGCCTCGCGCTCAAGGACATGTTCGAGCGGTACGTCGCCGAGCTGCGCGCCCATCCGGGCGTGACCGTCGAGCTGCACCCCGTCGAGGTCGTCGACGTGCGGGAGGAGGACGACGCCCTGGTGGTGCTGGCCGCCGACGGCAGCCGCCGCCCCGCGGACCACGTCCTGCTGCTGACCGGCCACTCGCACAACCGGGCGGACAGCAGCGAGCGCACCGGCCGGCTGGCCCGTTTCGCCGAGCGCGGCGACGCCGTCTACGTGCCCTACGCCTACCCGCTCGACGTCATGCTGCCGCGGTCCGTCTCGGGGCCGGACACCGTCGTGGGCTGCGCGGGGCTCGGGCTGACCGCGATCGACGAGATCCTGCACCTGACCGAGGGCCGCGGCGGCGTCTTCGCCCCGGACGGCGACGGGGAGCCGCGCTACCGGCCCAGCGGGGAGGAACCCCGGCGCATCGTCGCCTTCAGCGACACCGGGCTGTTCACCTACGCCCGGCCGCACAACCACAAGGAGCGGGACCCGGAGCGCCTGGAACACCGCGGAATCTTCCTCACGGAGGAGGCCGTCGACCGGCTCCGCGCCTCCGTCGGCACCCCCGCGGGGCCCGGCGGCACCGGGCGGCGGCAGCTCGACTTCGAGGACCACGTGCTGCCCGTGGTGATCCTGGAGATGGCTTACGTCCACTACGCCACGCTGTTCGGCCCGGGGGCGGCCGCGTTCATCGCCTCCCGTGCCGAGCCGCGCCTGCGGCGCTTCCTCGACGGGGAGGTGCGGGGCGGCACCGGCGCCCTGCTCGCGCCGCTGCGCACCGCCGTGGCGGAGATCGCCGGCGGACTGGCGGCGGCCCTGGCCGCCGGCCCGGCGGCCGCGCCGGCCCCCGGATGGCCGTTACGGGAGACGCTGCTGCGCTGGATCCACGTGGTTCACGGCGCGGACGTCGCCGCGCTCGCGGCGGACGGCTACGCGGACCCGGGCGCGCTCGCCGGGCTCCTCCGGGGCCGGACCTCGCCCTGGCGGCTGGAGACGAGCCCCCACGGCAACGTCTTCGACTGGGAGCGGACCGTCCACCCGCTGCCGTCCGGCGGCCACCGGGACCGGGAGGCGTACCGGGAGGCGCTGCTGGACTTCATGGCGCGTGATCACGCGTGGGCGGCGCAGGGCAACCTCGACAACCCGCACAAGGCCGCCGCCGACGGGGTCTGGCGCGATCTGCGGGGCGTTCTCGCCCATGCCGTGGACGGAGCCGGGCTCACCCCGGATTCGCACCGGGTCTTCCTCGACCGCTATATGCGCCACCACAACAAGCTCGCCAACGGGGCCGCGCTGGAGGTGATGGAGAAGATGCGCGCGCTGATCCGGCACGGACTGCTCGACGTGGCCACCGGCCCCGGAGCCCGCGTCGAGCCGGACGAGCGGTCGGGGCGGTTCCGTGTCGTGGGCCCGCACACCGCGTCGGTCGTCCACGTCGACACCCTCGCCGACGCCCGGGTGCACCCCTTCTCGCCGGACCGGGACGTGCTGCCCCTGTACCGGAACCTGATGGCGGGCGGGCTGGTGCGCCTGTGGCGCAACACGGCGGCGGACGGCTCGTCCTTCGCCCCCGGCGGTCTCGACATCACGCCGCGCTTCCATCCGGTGCGGGCCGACGGCCGGGCCGAGGAGCGCCTCACCGTGCTCGGCCCGCCGTCCGAGGGGGTCATGTTCTTCCAGCTCGGCGCGTTGCGCCCGAACCAGAACCACCACGTCATGCGGGACGTGCTCACCTGGCTCGAGGACTTCTGGGAAGCGGTGGCGGCGCACCGCACCGCGCGGCCGAGCGAGGTGGTCTCATGACCCGGGCCGTGGTGGTCCTGGCCGCGGGGGCCAACCGCCGGATGGGGGACGCCGCCCCGGCGCCGAAGGCGCTGCTGCCGCTGTCCCCGGGGGAGCCGGACTCGCCGACGTTCCTCAGCCGCGCCATCGGGCTGTTCCTCGCGACGGGGGCGTGGCGCGTGTTCGTCGTCGTCGGCGAGAAGGCGGCGGAACGGTTCGCCCCCTGTCTGCGGGAGGGGGTGGAGCTCGTCGTCCTCCCGGCGGATCCGGAGCCCACCGGGTCCAGTGTCAGCATGCTGGCCGGCCTGGACGCCGTCCTGCGCCACTGGCCGGGGGGCGTGGACACCCTCGTCACGGACGCGGACGTGGTCTACGAGCGCGCGCTGCTCGACCGGTTGCTGGCCCGCTGCGACGCCTCGCGCCTCTTCACCGTGGACCGGGTGACCGGCGATACCGAGGAGGTCTGCGTCTACGGTGCCTCGGACGACGTTCCGAAGCTCATCGGCAAGGGGATCGGACCGGAGGTCTCGGCCGGTTTCGAACTGCTGGGGGAGAGTCTCGGGATGATCCATCTCGCCGCCGGTGACGTGCGCCCCTGCGCGGAGCTGACCCGGTGGATGGTCGGCGATCCGCCGGCGCGGCCTGCCTACGGGTACAGCCGCCGCCTGTCCGAGCACGAGGAGGTCTGGCAGTACCTCTTCGGGCTGTCCCGGCTCGGCGTCGCGCGGCTGCCGGGCTCCCTGCTGTTCTCCGAGTGCGATTTCCCGGAGGACTACCGGCGGATCACGGAGGAGCTCTACCCGGCCGTCCGGGAGCGCGACGCGCGGCTCTCCCCCGCGGGCTGACGCCCGGCCGGGGTCCGTTCCGTGCCGCCGTCGCGCGCCGTGCCCGCGGCGCTCCCCGGGGTGTGGCCGAAGGCGCGGCGGAAGACGTCGATGAACGCGCTGGCCGAGGACCAGCCGCAGCGGTGCGCCACCGCCGTCACCGGCGTGCCCTCGGCCAGCAGCACCAGGGCGCGGGAGAGCCGGAGCTGGGTGCGCCACTGCGGGAACGTCATGCCGAGGTCGGCCCGGAACAGCCGCGACAGGGTGCGCTCGCCGGCGCCGACCTGTCTGCCGAGGGCCGCGAGGGTGCGGTTGTCGGCCGGGTCGGCGTGCAGGATCCCGCACACCGCCCTGAGCTGCGGTGCGGTCGGTGCCGGCACGTGCAGCGGCTGCTGCGGGGAGACGCGCAGCTGGTCGCAGAGGACGGCGCGCAGGCGCCGGTGTTCCGGGCTGCCGTCCGCCGGGTCGCGGGTGCAGGCGAGGATCAGCTCCCTGAGCAGGGGGCTGACGCTCAGCACGGTGGGCTCGCCGAGGCCGAGGGGGTTGGTGTCCGCGGGGAGGCCGATCAGGTGCAGTTCGAGCTCGCCGTGCGCCTGGTGGGAGTGCACGGTCCCGGCCGGCACCCAGATCGCCCGGGTGGCCGGGGCCGTCCAGGTGCCGGCGCCGGTGGTGACGGCGAGCACGCCCCGGCCCGCGTAGACGAGCTGGTGCTCGTCGTGCCGGTGGGCGTCGATCCCGGTGCCCGGGGCCAGCCGGCGGGCGCTGGTCGGCGCCACCGGCTCATGGCGGATTTCCTGCATCGATTGGCAGATTAACGGAAGTGCGACAGGGCTTCCACGGACGACCATGGCGCCATGCCAAGGAACAAGTCGATCGTCCTGCTGTCGGTCGGACATGCCTGTGTGGACGTCTACCAGGGCGCCGTGGCGGCTCTGGTCCCGTTCTTCGTCGCCGAGCGCGCCTACACCTACGCCGCGGCCTCGGGGATCGTCCTCGCCGCCAGCCTGCTGTCCTCGGTGGCGCAGCCCCTCTTCGGCGCGATCACCGACCGGCGCCCCCTCCCCTGGCTGCTGCCCGTGAGCACGGTGGCCGGCGGGCTGGGCGTGGCCCTGAGCGGGATCAGCGGCTCGTACGCGCTCACGCTGGTGTTCGTGGCCCTGTCCGGCATCGGGGTCGCCGCGTACCACCCGGAGTCGGCGCGGGTCGCCCGGGTCGCGAGCAGGGGCAGCCACCGCTCCATGGGGTGGTTCTCCCTGGGCGGCAACATCGGTTTCGCGGTGGCTCCTCTGCTGGTCACCGCTGTGATCGCCACGGGCGGACTGCGGTTCTCCCCGCTGCTGATCCTGCCGGCGCTCGCCGGCAGTGTGCTGACGCTGCCGGTGCTGCGGGCGCTCGGCGGGGCGTCGTCCGCCCGCGGCGGTCCGGCGGCCGCGGAGGGCCGGGACGACTGGGCGTCGTTCGTCCGGCTGTCGCTGGCGGTGGTGTGCCGGTCGGTCGTGTTCGTCGGGATGAGCACGTTCGTCGCCTTCCACGCCCGGGAGCAGACGGGCGGCGGTACGGCGATGGGGACGGCCGCGCTGTTCGTGCTCTATCTCGGCGGTGCCGTCGGCACGGTCCTCGGCAGCCGGCTGGCCCACCGCTGGGACCGGGTCACGGTGGTGAGCACGTCGTACCTGGTCTCGGTCGCGGCGGTCGCCGGCGTGGTGTTCGTACCCGGCCCCGCGATCTACCTGTTCGTGGCACTGACCTCGATCGGGCTGTACGTCCCGTTCTCGCTGCAGGTCACGCTCGCCCAGGACTATCTGCCCACGCGCGTCGGAACGGCCAGCGGGATCACTCTCGGCCTCATGGTCAGCGTCGGCGGCCTGACCAGCCCCGTCATCGGCACCGTCGCCGACGCCACCTCGCTGCGCACGGCCCTCATCCCGCTGATCGCGATGCCCGCGCTGAGCTGGCTGCTGTTCCGCACCCTGCCCGAACCGGCCGTGCCGAAGCCGCTGTCGGGGGGCGGCGGCGAGGAAGCCGCACGGGAGGCCGGGCGGGAAACCGCGCAGGAGGCCGGGAGCCGCTGACCCGCCGTGTCGCGGGTCTCCCGAGCACCGGACCAGTGCATCGGACCAGTCACGGAAGGACGACGACGTGCGACCAGCAGTGAGCCGGCCCATGACGTCCCCCGCGCCCACCCCCGTCCCCGACCCCTGCCCGCTGGCCGCCTGGGGCTGCCGGGCCGGGCTGCGGCAGCCCGGCTGGCGGGTGATGTCCAGTCATGTCACGTCCGGCGGCCTCGTCGAGTACTGCCGCTGCGCGTGTGCGGCCCTGGTGGTCCTGGACGAGCACGGCGTGGCCGCCTTCGCGGCGGCGCCCCACCCCGCCTAAGGGCTGTGGCCGGGGCGACGGCCGCCGCCCCGGCCCTCCGGCGGGTGGGGGCCGGCTCAGGATGCCGAGACCAGGGACTTGCAGAACTGTTCGATCACGTCGTCGAGCAGCCGCGTGCTCTCCGGGAGCAGCCGCGGCAGGCCGTCCTGACAGGTGAGGTGCTCGTCGGACAGGAAGAGACTCTGCACCACGTGCCGGGCGCCCAGCGCGTGCGCCACGGGCCGCAGGGCGTAGTCGAGGACGAGGAGATGGGCGAGGCTGCCGCCGGTGGCCAGCGGCAGCACGGTCTTCTGCCGGAATCCGTACCGGGGCAGCAGGTCCAGGAAGGTCTTGAGCAGTCCCGAGTAACTCGCCTTGTACGTCGGTGTGGCGAGGACGATGCCGTCGGCGCGCGAGACCTGTTCCACGGCCTCGGCGATGGCGGGATGCGTGACGTCGGCGTTCAGCAGCGGCGCGGCCGGCAGGGTGCGGACCCTGAGGTGCCCGGTGTGCCACTCGTAGTCGGCGAGGCGCCGCGCCACGTGGTCGCCGATGGCTTCGGTCTTGGAGGTCGCGGACGGGCTGCCGGATATGACCAATGGGGGGGGGGGGGGGGGGGGGGGGGGGGGGGGGGGGCCCCCCCCCCCCCCCCCCCCCCCCCCCCCGCCGGGTGTCAGGACGGCCAGCCGAAGGCGCTGATGGTGTCGCGGGCGCGCTGCGGCTCCGGGTCGCTGAAGACGAAGCACCGGGTGTTGGTGACGCTGCCGCCCTCGGCCTGGGCGGTGGAGAAGATCAGCACGGGCTGCGGGGCGCCCTCCCTGGTCAGGAAGTTGGCCCGGAAGTTGATGATCGGCGAGTCCTCGTCCCAGCGGCCGAGGAAGTCGTCGAGCAGCCCCTGGTCCTCGTAGATGGTGCGGATGTGCCCGCCCACGTACTCGGACGGCGCGGAGGTGTACCCCACGAGCGCCACATCCGCCGGGTTGGCGTGCATGACCTGGCCGTTGACGCCGATCAGGTGGATCGCCACCGGGGCGGCCTCGTAGAACTCCCGCAGGACGTCCGCGAGTTCCTTGGTGGGAGCCAGGGCGGGCAGCGGACGCTCGTTGACGGCGCGGATCCAGGAGGCGGCGTCCGAGGTGACGTCCTCGGCGCTGTCGTTGGAGACCGGGAGCCGCTCGCCGAGCTCCGGCCGGCTCACCCAGTGGACGCGCGTCTCCTCACCGTTGCCGGTCAGCACGGCGTTGACCCGGGCGGTCCGCTCGGGCCCGCCGTCGGCGCCGCGGTAGGTGACCTCGGCGTTCTCGACCGGCTGTCCGTCCTCCAGCCGCCGGACCAGGGTCCGGAGGCCGTCCTCCGCGCCGTCGAGCAGGAGCCGGCCGCCGAGGTGGTCGGCCTCCCCGCCCATCAGCACGGACTGCGCCCGGTTGTGCAGCACGACGGCGCCGGAGCGGTCGGTGACCGCGATGCCCACCGAGCTGTTCGCGACGACGTCGATCAACTGCTCGACCGAGGGGGTGTTCTGCTGGTCGTTCGGCATGGCTGACTCCATTTCCTTGCGGAGGGACGGGGGAGATCGGTGCCGGGAAAAGATCCGCGAGGCCGGCTCGCGGGCCGGTTCGGGGCCGGTTCGGGGCCGTTCATTCCGGGTGCGGAACCCGCTCCGGATGCCGGCTGCGCTCGACGACGCGGGTGATGACGTCCGCGATCGCCCGCTGACCGGACAGGTAGTAGTCGTGACCGCCGCGGAAGGTGAACAGCCCGAGGTACGGGCCGCTCGTGAAGTCCTTCCACCGCTCCATCTCGCCGGGCCGGGCGAACGGGTCGGAGGTGCCGCACAGCAGGGCCAGGGGGGCCCGCACCGTCCGGTGGCCGGTCCGGTACTCGCCCCGCAGGCGCAGGTCCCGGTCCATCCACGGCTCCCCCTCGCCCTGCCGCCGGTCCGGCGCCCGCAGGGCGGCGAAGGCGGTGGCCAGCAGCGGCCGGGGCGTGCTGCCCGGCTCGCGGGCGCCCGACACGGACAGGCTCGCGGCCCCGCCGCCGGGCCGGGACTCGCAACGGAGCGTCAGTTCGTAGGCGTACAGGGCTCCCAGGCTGTGCCCGAAGAAGTGCAGCCGCCGGCCGGGCACGGTCGCGGCCAGATCGGCGGCCCACCGGTCGGCGGCACCCTGCACGGAGCCGGGTGGCTCCTCGTCCGCCAGCCGGCCACGCCCCGGCGTCTCGCAGTGCACGGCGGGCAGGGTGTCCGGGAGGAGCTCACCGATCGGGAGGTACGGCGAGGTGACGCTGCCCGCCGGCGGCAGGAACACGACGACGTCGCCGGCGTCGCCCACATCGCCCTGGATGACCAGGGATCGTCCGGTTCCGGTGCTCATCGCCGCTCCTCCCGCGGGCCGGCCGTCACGAGAAGAAGGTCTGCTCGATGCTCTTGAGCGTGCGGAAGGCGTCGAGGCTGACGTCGTCCGACCCCAGCGCCGTGCCGCGCAAGTCCTCGATGAAGAGGACGAGTTCGACGAACTGCAGGGAGTCGACGATGCGTGAGTCGATGATGTCGGTCTCGGGCCGCAGTTCCGTGAGGTCGGGATTGCGCTCGAGGATCCAGTCGCGTACGTCGGTCCAGGTCGCTGTCATCAGCTCTCCTCGGTGGTGTCCGGCGTCCGGCCGGCCGGGTCACTGCCCGGCGCGGGCGGTCAGGCCGGCGATCGCGTTGAACGCCCCGACGCGGTCGGCGACTTCGGACGCCAGCGCGAGGTCCCCGGGGCTGAAGGCCCCCCGCCGGTGGGTGGCCTGCCGTACGAGGACGAGGTGGCCGCCGGACAGCCCGCGGTAGGCGAGGGAGAGAACGACCGCCGAGTCGCCCCCGCCCTCGCGCAGCAGTTCCAGGTGGCGCGGGTCGGTCTTGGCGGCCAGCCCCTCGTGCTCGCTGATGACGAGCTGCCGCCCGCCCGCCTCGGCGGCGAGGCCGCGCAGGGTCCCGGCGACGGCCGTCAGGTCCTCCGTGCCCCGGAACACGGCCTCGCCGAGCGCGGGCGCGGGGTCCAGCAGGACGGCGGTGGCGAAGAACGGCACACAGGCGCGGGCCACCGCCGGGGCGACGTCCGCCGCGTCCCCGGTGTCGCGGACGGTGGCGCTGACGTGCGCGACGAAGCCCAGGGACTCCTCGGCCGCTTTGCGTCCCGCGATGTACTTCAGGGCGGTGTTCCAGTTCTGGGTCGGGCTTTCGGCGGTGTTTCCGGGCATGACGGCTCCTCGGAGGGTGAATGCGAAGGGATGCGGGCGGATGGAAGCGGAGGGCCGCGGCGGCGGCCGGCGGTCAGGCGAACCGCACGTCCGGGTCGAGCAGGCAGAGCCGCCCGTCGGCCAGGTGCAGCCGGTCGTTGCCGTAGTTGAGGGCGGCGGAGCGCAGATCGCGCAGGGCCTTCTCCAGCCGGGTCGGCGAGTCCCGGAGGTAGCCGTGCCGGAGGCCCAGCGCGTCGACGAGCTCGTCGACGGCGGCGTGGCACTCCTCGGCCGCCGTGATCTTGAGGTTGTTCAGGAGCAGCTGGTGGCCGGTGACCGACCAGTCCGTCCCGGACTCGGCCAGCGCCTGGGTCCGGCGCAGCAGCGCGTGGACGGTCTCCAGCCGCTGCCGGGCCCGGGACAGCCGGGTGAGCAGCAGCTCCGAGCCCAGGTCCCGGCCTTTGCGTCCGGCCGGGTCGCGCAGCAGGCGCAGCACCCGGGCCAGGGCCCCGGAGGCGGTGCCCAGCCAGACGGCGGACCAGCCGATGTGGGCGAGGGGGCCGAAGACGGACTGCACGATGCGGTGGAACGCGCCGTGTTCGCCGACCACGTGGTGGGCCGGGATCCGGCCGCGGAGCTTCAGCGGCGGACTGTGCGTGGCGCGCATCCCCATCGGGTTCCACTCCCCGGTGACCTCCACGTCGAGCTGGTGGCGGTGGGCGTAGACGAGGGAGACGTGGTGGTCCGCCGTGGCGTACGGGCTGCGCATGGTGATCAGGAAGCCGTCCGCGGAGGTGCCGCCCGTCGAGATGGGGACGGTCCGGTCGACCTCCAGGGTCCCGTCCGCCTCGTGCAGCGGGGCCTCGGACCGGAACAGGTCGGCGCCCTTGCCGCTCTCGGTGGTCACGGACGCCAGGTACAGCTTGCCCTCGGCGAGGAGCGGGATCAGTTCCTCCCGCAGGGGTGACGCGGCGTGCCGCACCACCGCCTCGGCCTGCTGGCAGTGCATCACGAAGATCATGGCCAGGGACATGTCGGTGCGCCCGAGCACCATGCCGGCCTCGACCAGGTCGTCGAGGGTGCCGCCGAGGCCGCCCTCCTCCCGGGGCACCTGCAGGCCGAGCAGACGGGTGGTGCGCAGTTCCGCCAGGGCCTCCGCGGGGAACGACGCGTCCCGCTCGGTGCGGTCCAGGTGCCGTTCGGCGACCCGGGTGACCGCCGCGAGGCGTTCGGCCAGGTCGGGGACGCCGGACCGGCCCGCGTTCCCGGACGCCCCCGCCGTCCCCGCCCCCGTCACCGCTGTCGCTGTCGCTGTCGCCGCCGTGCTGGTTGCCGTGGTCATCGCGCCTCTTTCCGGGTGTGGGCCGTGGCCGCCGAGAGCGACCGGTGGTCGATCTTTCCGTTGCGGCTCAGGGGCAGCGCGTCCCATCGCCGCCAGTGCCGCGGCACCATCACCGGGGGCAGGGCCGCGACGAGCGCCTGCCGCAGTTCCTGCCGCGGCACCTCGGTGCGCAGGGTGTAGTGGGCGACGAGTTCGCTCAGGGCGCCCTCGTCGGAGACGGTGACCGCGCACTGCTCGACGGCGGGGTGCCGGCTGAGGACGGCCTCGATCTCGCCGAGTTCCATCCGGACGCCGCCCACCTTGACCTGCCGGTCTCCGCGCCCCAGGTAGAAGAGGAACCCGTCCTCGACGCGGGCGAGGTCGCCGGTGCGGTAGATCCGGCCGGTCGGGGAGTCCGGGTCGAAGGGGTCGCGGAAGAAGGCGCGTCCGGTGGTGGCGGGGTCGTTGAGATAGCCGAGGCCGACGCAGGTGCCGCCGACGAACAGCTCGCCGCTCTCCCCCGGTTCGGCCGGCCGCCAGGTGCCGTCGCCGGCCGGAAGCAGGACGTGGAGGACGCAGTTGGCGACGGGCGTGCCGACGGGCAGCCGGGGGCGCCCCAGGTCGGCGCGGGTCACGGTGTGCAGGGTGACGTCGTCGGAGCACTCCGCGGGCCCGTAGGCGTTGAGGAGGGACACGTGCGGGAGTGCGTCGAGCACCTGCTCCGCCAGGGCGGGGTACAGCTCCTCGCCGGTGGAGAGCAGCCACCGCAGCTTCGGCAGCGCCGGTCCCTCCCGGCGCCGTGTCTCCTCCACGAGCCGGCCGACGACGGTGGGCACCAGTTCGACGACGGTCACGCCCGCGGTGTCGAGGGCGTCGGCCAGCCAGCGGGGCATGCGCATGGCGGCGTCGTCGAGCACGACGACCCTGCCGCCGACCAGGAACGGGCAGAGCATCTGCCAGATCGAGATGTCGAACACCAGCGGCGCCGAGAAGGCCACCGCGTCCCCGGGCCCCAGGGACAGGTCGGCCGTCTTGGACCACAGATGGTTGAGCAGCCCACGGTGCTCGATGGTGGCGCCCTTGGGGCGGCCCGTGGTGCCCGAGGTGAAGATCGTGTACCGGGCCTCGCCGGAGCGGTCGCCGTACACATCCTCGTCCAGGGGACCGGGCCTGCCCTCCGTGGGCAGGCTCAGGATGCCGAGCCCTTCGGCGCCGGCGGCCGAACGCGCGGCCGAGGCGGCGCCGCCGGAGTAGTCGAGCAGCAGGGCCGGCCCGCTGCGGTCCAGCACGTCACGGACGCGGTTCTCCGGCCAGCTCATGTCGATCGGCAGATACGACGCCCCGAGGCTCTCCAGGGCCAGGAAGGCGACCGGCGTGTGCGCGCTGCGCGGCCCGACGGCCGCGACCACGTCACCGGTCCGCACCCCGCGGTCGCGCAGCGCGTCTCGCGCCGAGGCGACCCTGGCGACCAACTGTCCGTAGGTCAGCGTGCGTTCGCCGTCGAGGACCGCGCAGGCGTCCGGCCGGGTCCGGGCGTGCCGGACGACGTGGGCGAGGAGCGCGGTCCTCGTGTCGAGCGCCGCCGGGTTGCGCAGGGCCAGCTCCCGTGCCCGGGTGACCGCGCCGGGCGCCAGGGGGAGTTCGGGCCGGAGCCATGGTGCGGGGCCGGCGGTGGGGTACGGGGACGGGGCCTGGCTGCTCAAGGTCCCTCCAGGGTCCGTAGGGGGCGAGAGGCAGGACGGCCGGCCGCGCTCAGCCCCGGATCCCCGGCCGGCCGCTTCCGGCCACTGGACGCGAACGGGGCTTCCCCTGGCGGGGCCGTCTGCGCCGCAAGCCTGGCAAACCCCTGTCGAGACCCTGTCGGAAGCGAACCCCAGAAGCATTCGACGTCGAGCCTGGAAACGGCAGAGCCGCTGGTCAACGGGGCGCTTACGTTCGCCGGCACGCCCACGGCGCGTGCGGGCCCGCCGGGGGGAAAAGGAAAAGGCCCGCCCCGGGAATCCGGGCGGGCACTGGTGCGGAGGGCGGTGACCGCGCCCGCTCCGCAGCCGGCCGTGGCCTGCCGCGGAGCGGGGGTTCACACGGCGCCGGGCTCCGAACTGAGGATGGCGAGCTGGAGCTCCCGGAGCGAGGCGCCGGGCTCGATGCCGATCTCGCTCACCAGCCGGGTGCGCAGGGTCCGCAGCACCCCCAGGGCCTCGGCCCGGCGGCCGCCGAGCGCGAGCGCGCGGACGTACTGGGCGTGCAGCCCCTCGTGGAGCGTGTGCTCGGTGGTCACCGCGGCCAGCTGGGTGACGGCCCGCTGGTGCAGGCCGGCCCTGATCTGCGCCTCGGCACGGATCGCTATGGCGTCGAGCCGGGACTCCTCGAAGAACCGCCGCTTGGAATGGAGTACGGGCCCCTCCGGGGTGTCGGCCAGGGCGTCGCCCCGCCACAGCGCCAGGGCGGCGTCGAGCAGTTCGATGCCGGCCGCGCTGCCGCCCTCTTCCAGCGCCTTGGTCCCGAGGTTCTTCAGCCGCTGGAACTCCAGCCAATCGAGGCGGATATGCGTGCTCTTCAGTCCATAGCCGCCCGCCCCGGTCACCAGGACCTCCCGGGCGACGTGAGCGGGCGAGCGGCCGGTGAGTTGGGAGAATGTCTTTCTGCAGTTCAGTATGTAGGTCTGCAAGGTGCGCAAACCGGTCGCCGGGGGCCGTTCCCCCCAGAGTTCGCGCATCAGGGCGTGCACCGGAACCACGTGGTCGGCGTGGACCAGCAGCATGGCCATGACCGTGCGGACCTTCGGCGCGATCGCGACACCTTCGGCCGTCGCGGAGACACCCAGATGCAGGGGTCCGAGAACTCCGCCGTGAACTTCCGCTCCGCCTTCCCCGGCTACGGGGCGTTCTTCCGCCGACGGCCTCGGATTGCGTTGGTACAAAAGCTTCGAGCGATCCACCAGTCCCCCAATTCGGATACAGATGCCGGTGACTCATCGACAATCACTGAAGCAGCAAGAAACATACACAGCGGTTTCCAGGTCAACCAGACGTACTCGGGGGGCCCGTGGCGCTAAAGCTACGAAAGACCTTTGTATGCAAAGCGCGTGACAGCGGAGGACCAAAGCCCGTTTCACCGCCTTGTGCGGCAATTGTCGCCGGAACGGCGGACCCGCCCGGAGGCCGGGAATCGCCCCGGGAACACGGCGCCCCTTCCGCGTGACGCCCCCTTTGCCCCGGTCACCGGGCGGATGGACGCGCGAGTCCGGCCGCGCGGCACTGAAATGGCGCAATCTGTACCGGGGGAACCGCAAGCCGGCCCACCGGTTCGCCACCGGCCGCGCGCCTGGCCGGAACCGCCCCACCGCGCACCTCCGATGAAACCTCCCGGTTTCACGGCCGTAATGGTTGCCGGGCGTCCGCCCGGGCCGCCGCACATCCGCGCCGGGCACCTCCTGAGCTGCGATTCGACATTCTCTCCAACCGTTTCTCGAACGGTCTTTGCCACACTTTCACCGCACCCCCCCGGCCCCGCTTCCGGCCGAATCCCCGGCGGTCTTTTTCCGGCCCCGGAGATCCAGTCCGGCCCTCACCGGCGGGCCGCTCGTCCGCGGCCGGACAGCACGTGGACGGCGCAGGCAGTCGCAGGCAGTCCCAGGCAGGAGACGACTCACCATGCCCGACGCGGACACCTCACCCGGCGTGGCCCACCAGGCGCGGCAGCGCCGGCGGGAGACCGCCCTTCAACGGCAGGGCCTCGCCCTCCGGTTCACCCTGATCATCGGCGACGGCCGGCTGGCCGGGGCCGTCCGGGTCGCGTGCCACCAGGACACCGTGACGGCGGAGTTCCCCGGGGTCTCCGTCCGCGTCAACCTGTCGGGACCGCTGTCCGGAAAGCACGGCGGCGTCGTCCTCAACTGCCGCGCGTCCTACCGCTCCACCGCATCCGGCCCGCGCGAGACCACCCGCGAATGGCGGCGGGTCCTGACCGGCCGGCCGGGCGCACCGCACCAGCGCGAGGCGCTCCTGCGGGAGATCCTGGCCGCCGCCCGCTTCCGCCCCTGAGCGGTTCGCGGCTTACGGCGGCTTACGGCGGCTTACGGCGGCTTACGGCGGCTTACGGACCGACCGGGCCGTGAGCGACGTCACACCACCCCCGCACGAAGTGACGTTTCAGCAGGCGACGGCGCTTTACAACAGGCCACCCGCACAACGGGTGAGCCCATAAGCGAACTCTGCGAGGGGTGGGGCAGTGAGCCCGCGTACAACGCATGCGTACCGACCGCTGAGCCTGAGACGAAGAGCCTGGCTGACTCTTGGCGCCGTGGTCCTGGGAGCCGGAGGCGCCGTCACCTACGCCGTCGCCGGCCCGGACGACGACCGGGCGGAGGCCGGGAAGGCGAAGCGCCCGGTCTCGGTGCACGACATCGCGCTGAAGGACACCGGACAGGGCAAGCGCGGCCTGCCGCGCACGGACACCGAGCCCTTCTCCCTCCTCGGCGTCACCTGGACCGGCGCCGCGAAGAAGCTCGACGGCAGCGCGCAGGTGCGCACCCGGAACAGCGACAGCGGGGAGTGGGGGCCCTGGCAGGACCTGGACGCCGACGAGTCGCATCCGCCCGAGGCCAAGGGGCCCGGTGTCCGGGGCGGTTCGGAGCCGCTGTGGGTCGGCCCCTCCGACGGGGTCGAGGTGCGGGTCGCGGCCGCGGACGGCGCGTCCTCCGCCGGACTGCCCAAGGGATTGAGGATCAGCCTGGTCGACCCCGGGGTCTCGGCGGCCGAGGCGAGGAACAGCCGGTCCGGGCTCGACCCGGTGGCCTTCGCGGCCGAGGAGACACCGTCGGGGAGCCCTTCCCCCGGTGCGACGCCCGGCGAGACCGCCGCACCCGGCGAGTCCCCGGCGGCCACCCCGACCGGCAGCGCCGCTCCCACCGACAGCGCCGCACCGACCGGCACCGGATCGCCCACCGGCACCGCCTCGCCCACGGACTCGGCGTCGGCCTCCCCCTCGCCCACCGCGACCGTGCCGGAGGCCCCGCCGTCCACCGTCACGCAGCCGCCCGTCATCAGCCGGGCCGCGTGGGGCGCGGACGAGTCGATGGTGGAGGAACCGCCCACCTACATCGAGAAGGTGGAGGCGGTGTTCGTGCACCACACGGTGGGCACGAACAGCTACAGCTGCGCCGAGTCCCCGGCCCTGGTGCGCGGCATCATGGCCTACCACGTCGAGTCCGAGGGCTGGAACGACCTCGGCTACAACTTCCTGGTCGACAAGTGCGGCCGGGTCTTCGAGGGCCGCGGCGGCGGGATCGACCTGCCGGTGACGGGTGCCCACACCTACGGCTTCAACAGCTACTCCACGGGCATCGCCGTCCTGGGCGACTTCCACGGCGACCCGGCGCGGGGCATCCAGCCCGGCAAGCCGACCCGGGCGGCGCTGGAATCCGTGGCGCGCGTCGCGGCCTGGAAGCTCGGCCAGTACGGCGGTGACCCGAGCGGCACGGTCACGCTGACCGCCAAGGCCGACACGGGCGTCTGGAAGACGGACGAGGAGGCCACGATCCAGCGGATCTCCGGCCACCGCGACGCCTTCGCGACCGCCTGCCCCGGCACCACCCTCTACGCGAAGCTCGGCGAGATCCGTCGCTTCGCCGCCTCCCCGGGCGCGAACTCGGCCGTCCCCACCTCGGACGTCAACCGCGACGGGATCAACGACCTGGTGGCCGGTACGCCCAAGACGTCCAGCGGCGCGGGCTCGCTGACCGTCGTGCCCGGCGGCACGGACGGACCGGTGGGCGAGGCCAAGCGCACCCTGACCCAGAACAGCCCGGGTGTGCCCGGCGGCTCCGAGTCCGGCGACGCCTTCGGTGCCGTCACCGCCTGGGGCGACGTCAACGGGGACGGACACGCGGACCTGGCGGTCGGCTCGCCCGGCGAGAACCTGGACGCGACGGACCAGGGCGCGGTCACCGTGCTGTACGGGCCGGGGCTGGACTCCGGGTCCATGTACACCACCACCGGCGTCACGAGGTCCGGCGCCAAGCTGGGTTCGGCCGTCGCGGTCGGCGACTTCGACGCCGACGGCAAGGCCGACGTCTTCTCCGCCGGCACCGGCAAGGGCGGCCACTGGAACGCGCGGCACACCGACGGCGCCACCAAGTACGGCACGCTCACCAGCGCCACCGGCGCCGTCGCCCACATGGACGCTGCCACCGCCGACTTCAACCGCGACGGTTACGCGGACGTGGCGCTCAACTACCGCGACGCGGGCGGCACCGGCCGGGTCACCTGGTTCAAGGGCTCGTCCGCGGGCCTGGTGAAGGTCAGCACGCTGTCCGTGCGCGGCGGCCGCTCGGTCGCCGCGGGGGACGTCAACGGCAACGGCTACGACGACCTGGTCATCGGCCAGGCGTACACGGCCGAGTCCGGCGCGAAGGCCGGCGGCCAGGTGACCGTGGTGCCCGGCACCTCGACCGGCTTCACGACGACCGGGATGAGGACCGTCCACCAGGACACCTCCGGCGTCCCGGGCGCCGCCGAGGCGGGCGACGCCATGGGCTGGTCCGTCTCGGCGGGCGACTACGACCTCGACGGTTACGCCGACGTCCTCGCCGGCCTGCCGGGCGAGGATCTGACCCGCAGCGGCACCGCCCGGAAGAACGCGGGCGCGACGCTGCTGCTGCGCGGCAGCTCCGCCGGCCTGACCGGCTCCGGGGCCCGCGCCCTCTCCCAGGACACGTCCGGCGTCCGCGGCGTCAGCGAGTCCGGTGACAAGGTCGGCTCCTCCGTGGTCCTCCAGGACCTGTCGGGCTGGGGCCGCGCCGATCTCGCCATCGGCGCGATGGGCGAGGACGGCGGCAACGGGACGATCCTCCAGCTGGACAGCGGCAGTTCGGGCGTCTCCACCTCCGGCGCCGTCTACTACGGCCGCGGCACGCTGGGGCTCCCCTCCGGTGCGGCGATCGGGCAGACGCTGACGCCGTAGGGCAGCGGCGACTCCGGGCCGCCGGTTCCGGCCGTCATGAGGACGAGCAGTGAGCAGAATGCTCGGAACGTCCTCATGACCGGTCCGGGACCGGCGGCCCGCGCCTGTGCCGTGCCCGTCAGGCCGAGTTCCCGGGAGGGTCGCGGGAGACGGCCAGCAGGGCCATGTCGTCGACCGTCCGGCCGCCCGTGTGCGCGTCGACGTCTTCGAGCAGTGCGTCGAGGAGGGCCGGCGGCCCCGGGAAACGGCGGCCGTTCAGCCGGGCCACCGGGTCGTAGAAGACCCCCTCGGAGTTCCGCGCCTCGGTGACCCCGTCCGTGTAGAGCAGCAGCGTGGCGGCGGGCGGGAAGGACACCACGGTCCCGCCCGCCTGCGGCTCCTCGCTCAGGGCCGCCAGGCCCAGCGGCAGCGCGTACGACCCCGGCTCCACCGGCCGTACGGACCCGTCGGCCAGGAGCAGCACGGGCGGAGGGTGGCCGCGGTTGACGATCCGCAGCCGGTCCGGCTCGCCGGCCGGGACCTCGGCGAGGACGCCCGTCACGAACCCCTCGCTCTCCTCCGCCCCGGCCCGCTGGTCGGCCTCCCGGCGCAGCGCGTTCTCGATCCAGTCCGCGACCTCCCCCAGATCCGGCACCCGCTCCGACGCCTCCCGGAAGGCGCCGAGCACGACGGTCACGGCGTCCACGGCCGACAGCCCCTTGCCGCGGACGTCGCCCACGAGCATCCGGACCCCGTGCGGGGTGCTCTGCACCGCGTACAGGTCACCACCGATGCGGGCGCCCGCGTACGCGGCCTCGTAGCGCACCGCTACGGACAGGTCACCGATCCGGGCCGGCGGTGACGGCAGGACGGCGATCTGGGCCGCCTCGGCGATCCGGCGGGCCGAGGAGAGCCGTATGACGCTGTGCCGCAGGGCGCTGTTGACGACCACGGACAGCAGGCCCACGAACACGACCGTGGCCAGCCGGACCAGCGCCTCGACCGTGCTCAGCCTGTCCCACCAGAAGACGAACACCGACATCGCCGCCAGCGCGACGGCCGATACGGCCAGCGTGCCGCGCAGGGTCCACAGTGCTGCGGCCGCCAGCGGCGCGGCGGCAAAGGTGGCGGCGACCGTGGTACCGCGCGGCACCACCGTATTGATGACGACCCCGGCGAGGATCAGCCCGTAGGGCACGACCCACGGTGCCCAGCCGAACAGCCCGGTGCGGCGGAGGCGCTCCCAGACGTCCTCACCGTTGCTGTCGCTCATCGGCCCGTGCCGCCCTCTCACCCTTCCGGCGTCCGTGCGCACCGGCTCCCCGGGCCCTCCGGCCCGCACCGCGGCACGTCCTCGCCCTCCAAGCTCTCGTCCGCCGGGCCCTCCGGCCAGCCGGTCGCGGCCAGACGGACGAGTCGCGGTGAGCCGCGAAAGGGCGTGACGCCGCAGGCGCCACGCCCTCAGGTGTGCGATCCGGTCGATCGGGAAGGGGCCCGGCGCGGGCCGGGGACCCGGCGCCGATCAGGCCGCCGGTCCGCTCACGTGCGCTGTCGCCGACCGCCTCCCGCCATGGCCGCGGTGGCAAAGGCCAGAAGTGTCGCGACGCCACCGGCGATGATGTTGGTCCACAGGGTCCTGGTCGTCGACACGTCCCCGACGACGACCCAGGGTGCGACGATCGTCCACAGACCGATACCGGCCATGGCCCAGCTCATGCCGTGCGTGCGGTCGTAGGCGTCGCCGCCCATGCCGCGCGCCAGGAGGACGAAGGCCAGACCCGCGATGAGGTTGGTCACCGCCAGCGCCGTCAGGCCGCTGAATCCGACGATCCAGGGCGAGGCGGCGATGAAGAGACCGGTCAGCAGGCTCAGGGCCTCGACCGCCTGGGCGGCCGGTGAGGCCACCGCCCGTTCGGACTGGGCCTGCAGGGCCATGATGTCGGGGTGCTGGGCGATGCTCGACGATGTCTGTGCGGTCACCTGGAACCCCTCCTTCCCTTTCGTCTGAAGTGCCTACTGCTTACGGCGTAACCGTGGGGTTCCCGGCCAAACACGACATGTCCACCGGATCGGGGCGCGGCGCCGCGGGGCGGACCGGCCCGGGGCCGGTCGGGGACCGGAGCCCGGTGCCGCCCGTGCCTTCCCCGGCGTCGAGCAGGTCCCGGCGGCCCGTGTGCTCCGCCTGGTCGGCGGCCGCGGTCTCCGGGTGGTGCAGATCGGAGGCCGGGGACTCGGCGCGGATGCGGGGCAGGGTGGTGCTGTTGTGGCGTCGCATCGCGACGTGCCGCTTCTTCCCGTCCTCTCCCCCGGTTCCGCGCGGCGGCGTGGGTGCGTCCGCCCCGTCCGCCCCGTCCGGCCGCTCTGTGACACGTCTCACGGCGAGCCGTATCGGGCGGCGGCACAGGCGAGTTGGACACATGACCCGGACGGTGCGGGGGTACGGGGATGCGGACGTGGCATGCCCGCTCGGGCCACGGGTACGCGCGCTCTCGGCCCACCGCGGCCGGACCGCCGACCGGTCCGCGCCTCACCGGCCGCACCGCACCCTCGTCGACAGCGAAGGAAGAACACCGTGGCCACGGCAACCGCGAACCCCCCGATCTACCAGCTCCTCGTCGAGGAGCACGGCGACGTGCTCGCCGCGACCCGGGACGCCGCCCGGGAGACGCAGCGCGCCGCGAGCGCCGCGCTGGACTGGAGCGATCTGCGGCCGGCCCGCGGAGCGAGGGAGCACGGGCGGACGGAGCAGGGGCGGACGGAGCACGGCGACGCCTCTCGCGAGCGTGCCCGGGAGAGCGCCCGGACGAGCGCCCCGGACCGCGCTCCGGAGTCGGAGCGGGGCCACGACGACGCGACGGACGGGACCGGAGCCCCGGAGAACGCGCCCGCGGAGGCCGGCGCCTCCACCGGCACCCCCGCGGCCGGGTCCTCGGCGGCCGAGACCCCGGCGGCCGGGACGGGGACCGACTGGTCCGACCGCTCGGAACAGCCGGAGCCGGCCGGGCACTGAAGACGGAACCGCTCACGGCCGGGACGGCGCGGCGCCTGCCCGTTCACGGCCCGCCGGACGAAGGCGCGGCACCCGTTCCGCCGCCGGCACGGCTACGGCCGCCGTGCGCGGGGCACGGCGGCCGTGGTGCGCGGTCGGGCGCGGTGACGATGACCACCGCTGCCCGCCTCGCGGTTCGGATGCCCGTTCTTCCCTTCCGTCATGCGCTCCTTTCCGTGGGTCCGGGGTGTCCCCCGCCGGGGTGTCAGTCGGTCGGGACCAGGACGACCGGGCAGTGGGCGTGGTGCAGCACCGCCTGGGTGACCGGGCCGAGCTGCAGCCCGAGGTGCCGGTGCGTCCGGTGGGTGGCCAGCACGATCACGTCGGCCGTGCGGCTGGCCTCGACCAGCGCGGGGGCCGCCGCGTTGCACTCGTGGTCCGCGATGACCTCCACGTCCGGGAACTCCTCCCGGAACGGCGCCACCTCGTAACGGGGCAGGGCCTCGGCCTCCTTGCGGAGCTCCTCGCCCTCCTTCGGCAGTACGTCGAAGGCGCCCATGTAGGCGCCGGCCGGCAGCGGCGGGTACAGCCAGGCGTGCAGGGCCCGCAGCCGGGCTCCGCGCCGGGACGCCTCCTCGAAGCCGAAGCGCACCGCGGCGCCGTCCTGGTCGGACTCCACGCCGACGACCACGGTGCCGCGCCCGTCGCTGCCGTCGGCCTCGCCGCGGACGACCATCAGCGGGCTCGCGCAGTGCGCGGCGACGCGGAGGCTGACCGAGCCGAGCAGCAGTCCGGCGAAACCGCCGTGGCCGCGGGTGCCGAGCACCGTCAGCGCGGCGGTCTCGCTGTGCCGCACCAGGGCCGGGACGGCGGCCTCGCTGGTGGTCACGGGTATGACCTCCAGCCCGGGGTGGGCCGCGCGGACCTTCTCGACCGCCTGGCCGACCATGGCCTGGGTCTCCTCGGCGAGCGTCGGCGGCTCGTGCGGGGTCTCGCCGGCCAGCGGCGGCGGGTTCCACGGCCAGCCGCACAGGACCTCCAGCGCGGTGTCGCGCCGGACGGCCTCCTCGGCGGCGCGGTCGAGGGCGCGGTACGACGGCTCCGAGCCGTCGAAGCCGACGACGACGCGGCCGCGGATGTCTTCGTTCTTGCCGGTGGCGGTCATGACGTTCCTCCCGAGTGATCAATACGGTGCCGCCGGTGCGGCAGTCGTGCGGCTGTTCCGTTGTGCTGTTGTGCGGTCCGGCCGGTCCCGGCCGGGGGCGGACGGCGCCGTCCCCGGCCGGGCCGCCCGGGGTTATCCGGCGTCCGGGACGACCCGGTCGCCGTAGTAGGCGGCGCGCATGATGGCCTGCATGTCGTCGAGCATCGGCATGCGCGGGTTGGCCGGTGCGCACTGGTCCTCGTAGGCGTTGAGCGCCTGCTGCGGCAGGGCCTCCAGGAAGGCGGTCTCGTCGACGCCGGCGGCCTTGAAGGACGGTTCGATGCCGGCCGCGTCGCGCAGCCGCTCGACCGCGGCGGCGTAGGACTCGACGCCCTCGGCGGGGGTGGCGGCCGGCAGGCCCAGGGCGCGGGCGATCTCCTGGAAGCGCTCCGGTGCCCGGTAGCTCTCGTACTTGGGCCAGCTGGTGAGCTTGGTCGGCACGGTGCCGTTGTAGCGGATGACGTGCGGCAGCAGGATCGCGTTGGTGCGGCCGTGGGCGACGTGGAAGGTGGCACCCAGGGTGTGCGCCATGGCGTGGACGATGCCGAGGAAGGCGTTGCCGAACGCCATGCCGGCGATGGTGCCGGCGTTGTGCACCCGCTCCCGCGCCTCCGGGCTGGCGGCCCGGTTGTTCACGGCCTGTTCGAGGTTCTCGAAGATGAGCTTGATGGCGTGCAGGGCGGGGCCGTCGGTGAAGTCGTTGGCGTAGACGGAGACATAGGCCTCGGTGGCGTGGGTGAGGGCGTCGAAGCCGCTGTCGGCGGCGAGGGCCGGCGGCAGGTCGGCGGTGAGCAGCGGGTCGACGATGGCGACGCTGGGGGTCAGCGCGTAGTCGGCCAGCGGGTACTTGCGGCCGGTCGCCGGATCGGAGATGACGGCGAACGGGGTGACCTCCGCGCCGGTCCCGGAGGTGGTCGGCACGCACACCAGGCGGGCGCGCTCGCCGAGGACCGGGAAGCGGAAGGCCCGCTTGCGGATGTCGGAGAACTTCTGCCGCATGTCGGCGAAGTCGATGTCCGGCTGCTCGTAGAGCAGCCACATCACCTTGGCCGCGTCCATCGGGGAGCCGCCGCCCAGGGCGATGATGGTGTCCGGCTTGAAGTCCCGCATCAGGGCGGCGCCGCGCTGCACGGAGTCGATGCTCGGCTCGGGTTCGACGTCGTCGATGACCTGGACGGTGACCGGCTGCGGCCGGCGCTGGAGGACGCGGTTGATCCGGTCGACGTAGCCGAGGCGGGTCATGGTGGCGTCGGTGACGACGGTGATCCGGTGGACGTCCGGCATGGAGGCCAGGTAGCGGATGGCCTGCGGCTCGAAGTAGATCTTCGGCGGCACCTTGAACCACTGCAGGTTGTTGTGACGGGTGCTCATGCGCTTGATGTTGAGGAGGTTGGCGGCCGAGACGTTGTTCGAGACGGAGGTCGAACCCCAGGAGCCGCAGCCCAGGGTCAGCGACGGCAGCAGGCTGTTGTAGATGCCGCCGATGGCGCCGTGCGAGGAGGGCGCGTTGACGATGACGCGGACGGTCTTCATCCGGCGGCCGTACGCCTCGGCCAGCTCCTCGTCGGCTGCGTGGATGACGGCGCTGTGGCCCTGGCCGTGGAAGGCGACCATCGCCGCCGCCAGGTCGAAGCCCTCGTCGGCGGAGCCGGCGCGCAGCACGGCCAGCACGGGGCAGAGCTTCTCGCGGGTCAGCGGCTCGTCGGCGCCGACGTGGTCGGTCTCGACGAGGATGATCGAGGTCTCCGGCGGCACGGTGAAGCCGGCCCGCTCGGCGATCCAGGCGGGGCTCTGGCCCACGACGGCCGGGTTGACCTTGGCCTCGCAGCCCTCGCCGCCGTCGGCGCCGGTGGGGAAGAGGAACGCTTCCAGCTTCCGCTTCTCCTCGGCGGTGGCCCGGTGGGCGTGCAGCTTCGCGAACTCCGCGAGCGCGGCCTCGTAGATCTCCTCGTCGAGGATGACGGCCTGCTCGGAGGCGCAGATCATGCCGTTGTCGAACGCCTTGGACAGGACGATGTCGTTGACGGCCCGGCGGAGCACGGCGCTGCGGTGCACGTAGGCGGGGACGTTGCCGGCGCCGACGCCCAGCGCGGGCTTGCCGGCCGAGTAGGCCGCCTTGACCATGCTGTTGCCGCCGGTGGCCAGGATCATCGCGACGCCGTCGTGGTGCATCAGCGCGGCGGTGCCCTCGATGGACGGCTTCTCGATCCACTGCACGCAGTGCTCCGGTGCCCCCGCCGCCACCGCGGCGTCCCGCACAACGCGCGCCGCCTCGGCGCTGCACCGCTGGGCGCTGGGGTGGAAGGCGAAGACCACCGGGTTGCGGGTCTTCAGCGCGAGGAGCGCCTTGAAGATGGTGGTGGAGGTCGGGTTGGTGACGGGGGTGACGGCCGCGACCACGCCCACCGGCTCGGCGATCTCGACGAGGTCCTCGATGTCGTCGCGGCTGATGACGCCCACGGTCTTGGTCTTGGCCATGCTGTGGGTGACGTGCTCGCACGCGAACATGTTCTTCGCGGCCTTGTCCTCGAAGACACCGCGGCCGGTCTCCTCGACGGCCATCCGCGCGAGCTGGGTGTGCTTGTCCAGGGCGGCGACCGACGCCTTGGCGACGATGTGGTCGATCTGCTCCTGGGTCAGGTATTCGTAGGCGGCGAGGGCCTTGAGGCCGTTCGCCACCAATGCGTCGACAGCGGAGGTGCGTTCGCCTGCTCCGCTGCCGGTTGCCGCGCCGCTCCCCGCCGCGCCGCCGCCAGCCGGGCCGCTGTCCGCCGCGCCGCCGGAGGCCGGGCCGGTGACCGCGCCGCCGGCGGGGGCCGGCTGGGCGGACTGGTCGGTCTTCGCGGGCTTGGCGGGCTTCGCGGGCTTGGCGGGCTTCGCGGCGGGCCGGGTGCCGGCGTCGTGTCGGGTCATTGCGGTGAGCCTCCGTCGTGGGGTCGCGTGACCGGTGCGGTCGCGGGGCTCGGTCCGGTGGGGCCGTGTCCCGGGGGCTGGTTGCCGCCCCTCGTCCATCAGACTTCCGCAGCGCCGGGCCCGCCCACAGGTCCCGAAGGTCCCCCCGCGGCGGGCCGATGGGGGTGTAAAACCGGGGTACGAAGGGGGACTCCGGGCCGGGTCCCGGCCGGGACCGCCGGGACGGCGGGGACCCTTGGGGCCGGTCGGTCCCCCGCGCGGGGACGTCAGGGACCTGTCGGCGCGCGGGTGTCCGGGCGACGGTGGAGGCACGTCCTCACCAAGGAAGAGGCCCCACCATGGTCCGTTACGTGTACGACTTCACCGAGGGCGGCCGCGACATGGCCGGCCTGCTCGGCGGCAAGGGCGCCAACCTGGCGGAGATGACCCGGATGGGCCTGCCCGTGCCGCCGGGATTCACCGTCACCACCGAGGCGTGCCGGGCCTTCCTGGCCACCGGTTCCGAGCCGGAGGGCCTGGGGATCGAGGTGGCGGAGAGCCTGGCGGCGCTCGAACGGGAGGCCGGACGGCGGCTGGGGCAGGCGGACGACCCGCTGCTGCTCTCCGTGCGCTCCGGGGCCCGGTTCTCCATGCCCGGCATGATGGAGACCATCCTCGACATCGGCCTCAACGACCGCTCCGTGCTGGGCCTCGCGGAGGTCTCCGGGCAGGAGCGCTTCGCCCGGGACTCCTACCGCCGCCTCATCCAGATGTTCGGCAGCACGGTGATGGGCGTCGACAGCGCCCTGTTCGAAGCCGCCCTGGCAGAGCTCAAGGAGCGCCGCGGCGCCTCGGACGACCTGCACCTGGACGCCGCCGACCTGACGGAACTCACCACGACCTACAAGGAGATCATCCGCCGCGAGACGGGCGAGGAGTTCCCGCAGGAGCCCGAGGAGCAGCTGCAGCGGGCGATCCGCGCCGTCTTCGACTCCTGGAACGGCGAGCGCGCCCGCATCTACCGCCGGCGCGAGCACATCTCCGACGACCTGGGCACCGCCGTCAACGTGCAGCGGATGGTCTTCGGCAACCTCGGCCCCGACTCCGGCAGCGGTGTCGCCTTCACCCGCGACCCGGCCACCGGGCGCCCCGGGATCTACGGCGACTACCTGGCCAACGCGCAGGGCGAGGACGTCGTCGCCGGCATCCGCAACACCGTCCCGCTGGAGGACCTCGGGAAGACCGACCCCACCTCGTACGCGCGGCTGCGCGAGTACCTCCAGACGCTGGAGGACCACTACCGCGACCTGTGCGACATCGAGTTCACCATCGAGCGCGGCAAGCTCTGGATGCTCCAGACCCGGGTCGGCAAGCGCACCGCCGAGGCCGCCTTCGCCATCGCCTCCGAACTGGTCGACGAGGGAATGATCAGCGAGGACGAGGCCCTGGCCCGGGTCTCCGGCGACCGGCTCGCCCGGCTGATGTTCCCCCGCTTCGACACCGAGGCGGTGGGCGCCACCCTCGCGCGCGGCATCCCGGCCTCGCCCGGTGCCGCCGTCGGCGTCGCGGTGTTCGACTCCGCCGAGGCGGTGCGGCGCGCGGCGGCCGGCGAGAAGGTCGTCCTCGTCCGGCAGGAGACCACCCCGGACGACCTGCCGGGCATGATCGCCGCGCAGGCCATCCTCACCAGCCGCGGCGGCAAGACGAGCCACGCGGCGGTCGTCGCCCGCGGCATGGGCAAGGTCTGCGTGTGCGGCGCCGAGGAACTGGCCGTGGACACCGGGGCGCGGCGGTTCACCACCAACGGCACGACGGTGATTGAGGGCACCGAGATCTCCGTGGACGGCTCGGCCGGCACGGTGCTCCTCGGGGCGGCCCCGCTCATCGACTCGGTCGTCATGCGCTACTTCGAGGACGGCGGCCGGATCGCGGACGACGCCACCGCCACCCCGGGCTCCACCTCCGGGGAGGACTCGGCACCGGTCGTCGCGGCCGTGGACCGCATCATGCGCCGCGCGGACTCCGTGCGCCGCCTCCAGGTGCGGGCCAACGCCGACACCCCGGAGGACGCCGAGCGGGCCCGCCGGTTCGGCGCCCAGGGCATCGGCCTCTGCCGCACCGAGCACATGTTCCTCGGCGACCGCCGCAAGCTGGTCGAGTCGATGATCCTCGCCACCACGGACGAGGAGCGCGACGCGGCGCTGGCGGCCCTGCTGCCGCTTCAGCGGGACGACTTCACCGGCATCCTCGCCGCGATGGACGGCCTGCCGGTCACCATCCGGCTGCTCGACCCGCCGCTCCACGAGTTCCTGCCCGACCGCACGGAGCTGTCGGTGCGCGTCGCCTCGACCGTGGCGCGCGGGGAGACCCCGGAGCCGCACGACGTCGAGCTGCTGGCCGCCGTCAACCGGATGCACGAGGAGAACCCGATGCTGGGCCTGCGCGGAGTGCGCCTGGGCCTCGTCGTCCCCGGACTCTTCGCCATGCAGGTGCGGGCCATCGCCGAGGCGGTCGTGGAACGGAAGCGGGCCGGGGGCGACCCGCGGGCGGAGATCATGGTGCCGCTCGTGGACACCGTCAAGGAACTGAGCCTGGTCCGCGAGGAGGCCGAGGAGGTCCTCGCCGAGGTCTCCAAGACCTCGGGTGTGACGGTGGACCTCCCGATCGGCACGATGATCGAACTGCCCCGGGCCGCGCTCACCGCGGGCCGGATCGCGGGGGCCGCGGAGTTCTTCTCCTTCGGGACGAACGACCTGACCCAGACCACCTGGGGCTTCTCCCGGGACGACGTCGAGGCCGAGTTCTTCTCCGCCTACCTGGAGAAGGGCATCTTCCCGGTCTCCCCGTTCGAGACCCTCGACCGGGAGGGCGTGGGCCGGCTGGTGGAGATCGCGGTCGCCGAGGGCCGCGCCGCCCGCCCGGACCTGAAGATCGGCGTCTGCGGCGAGCACGGCGGCGACCCGGACTCGGTCCACTTCTTCCACGGCGCCGGTCTGGACTACGTGTCCTGCTCCCCGTTCCGCGTCCCGGTGGCCCGCCTGGAGGCCGGCCGCGCGGCGATCCCGGACGACGGAACCGACACGACGAAGTGACGACCGGCGACCGGGCCCGGACCCCGCGGCCGGGCCCGGATCACCGCCCACTGCCGGGCCCGGCCCCCGACCGGCAAGCCCGCCGCACACCGCCCGCGCCCGTACCCGGCATGTCAGGGCCGGATACGGGCGCGGGGCACGGCATCTGCGCCGCCCGGACCGCCGGGCCCGCCGCCCACCTCACCAGCCGGCGGGCCCGGCCCTCACCCGCCTGAGAGCCGGAAGCGAAGCCCCTCCCCTGCGCCGGGACTGCCGCCGGCGAACACCAACAGCGGCCAACGTCCGTCCGCACAGCGGCAGTTGAGCCATGTGAACGACATGAGCGGGCCGCGAGGGCCACGGGTAGGCTGCGGCCGGTGGTGTGGAAGCGCGACCGCGGCCGAGGTCCGGTCGGCAACATCACGGAGCGGTCCGCCCGCGCCATCGCGCCGGACACCGGGGCGCAGGATTACGCACCAGGTCGGGGTCGGCGAGCCGGTGCGCTTCGCCGAACACCACAGAACCGACCGCGGATCATCCGGATGGTGAACGGGGGAATCGAACGATGGCGCTGATGGCCGCAGCCTACTTTCTCGTGGTGCTCGGGCTCATGGCGATCTGGGCATTCCTCCCGTTCACCTTCCCGAGCCGCGCGAGAGCCGGCACGGCCATCGCCGTCTGCCACTTGTGCGCATCCGCCGCAGTACTGATCCAAAAGCCCGCCACATGGCTCAGCGAGAGTGGCCTTCCCCTCTGGATGGTCGCCCCGGGGATGGTTACGGCCGTACTGAGAATCGCTGTCGAGATCGCCGCGAGCAGACAGCAGTCACCGCACGGCTGAGCCGGATCCAGGGGGTGACACCCGGCCGCAGCACCGCTGGGACGGTACAAGCGGCACCTGGCACATGGCGTCAGTTCAGCGACTTCTCGATCGCCTCGAAGATGTCCGCGTCGGTCTCCTGCTGCCAGGAGGGCAACTCGGCCCAGTCGGCCACATAACCGGGCTTGGGGTCCTCGAAGTGCTGGTACATCTGGGCGATCCAGCAGGTCGCGACATAGCGCCCCTTCTGCTCCCGCGTGAGACGCGAGGCGTGCCCGCCGCTGAGTTCGAGGAACTGGCGCACCTGCTCGTGGACGGCTCCGGCCGCCGCCCGCTCCCACTCCGGCGTCTCGTCCCAGGGCGTCACATAGCCGGGCTTCGGCTCACCGGGAAAGTGCGCGCGCACGCCCGCGATCCACGCCTCCCGGAACAACCTCGCGCCCTCGGTCCGGTCCATGCCTGCCCCTTCTCCCACGTGCCGTGCCCCTCGTCGCTGTCAGGTGTTGGCGCTCTGCCATGCTGCGGCGTGCTCGTCGAGCCTTGTGGCTTCGGCCGAGCCGCGGTTGCGGAACACCGCCAGGCTGCGGCGCATATCCGCTACGGCCCCCCGGGCACGGGCCGAGTTCACTCCCCGCAACCCGCGCAGCGCCATCGTCCAGGTTCCGCATGCGCTGTCCATCCGCCCCTGAGTCAACTGCGCATGTCCCAGGTCGGCGAGAGTCAGTGCGTGAATCCGGGGATGCGTCGCCGGGTTCCAGCAGCGGGCGGAGCGCCGGTACTGCTCTTCGGCGGCCTTCACGTCCCTCATGGCGGTCAGGGCCTTTGCCGTCTGGTTGGCGAGCCGCGCCTCCGGCGGGCCGCCCAGACTCGCCCAGCCGGGCGGCTGCTCCGCCTTCGCGGTGTCCACCAGCCTCTCGGCCGTGGTGATGGCGGACAGGGCCCCGGCGCGGTTGCCCTCGGCCGCGTGCGCTCGGGCCAGGGTGAGCCAGAACAGGCTTTCCGTCTCCTTGTCGACGCGCCCGCGGACTCGGGTCAGCGCCGCGTCGGCCAAGTCCACGCAGTGCGTGTTGTGGCCGTTGTCGAACGCCTGGTGCGCCAGGATCCGCAAGACGTATCCGGCGTGCGCTCGCGGGTCCGCTTCCTCCACCAACTGGAAGGAATGCAAGTAGTAGCGCTGTGCCAGTCCTGCCCGTCCGGCGTCGTGGGCTTTCCAGCCGGCGAGATACGCGAGTTCGGCGGCGGCTCCGAACATGCCGCGCCGCACCCCGTCGTCGGCGAACGTGCCACGGCAGTAGGCCGCCACGTCCGTGGCGAGATACTCCACGACCGCCGACCGGCCCGTGTCGCCGCCCAACCGCTCGTCAGCCCTGGTGAAGACCTTCGTCACCTCGCGGACGGTGGCGATCTCCGCTGCTCCGATACGCCCGCCGGCGTCGGCTCGCCGCGCTCGCTGTGCCGCCTCGGCGGTCCCCGGGGAAAGGGGCAGCGCCAGAGCGCTCACCGAGTACGCGGTGGTGCTGAGAAACCTGCGTCGGTCCACGTCCGCCCGTCCTAGGTGCGCGAGGGACTCGACCGGATCGGCTGCGAGTCCGGGGCCGTTGGCGTCTTCGGGCGACGGTAGCCCGATGTCGGCCGGCGTGACGAGACGCCCGAGTCTCCGGGAGAGAGCTTCGGCGACATAGCGAGTGGTTGTCGTCCTCGGCGGAGTCCCCGCCACCCAGTACGCCACCGCCACGGAGCTCGTGCGGACCGTGTCGTCGCCGTTCTCCGCGGCCACCTCGCGAACGCGCCGCGCAAGAGCCGCGTAGCTCATCCCGGCTTCTTGCAGGACGGAACGGAGCGCGTCGTTCGGCTGCCTTCCCTGACGGGACATACCCCTCCCCTGGCGGCGGCATTGAGCACGTTGAGCGACCCGAGCCCACCGGGCCCGTAGTTACCCAAAGCTTCCGTCAGTTTACTGAGCGTACGAAAGCCCGGAAGAGTGCGCTCGACGGAAGAGGTTCTTCGCCATGGCACCATCCCCCGCCTTCGCGAGCCGCGGTGCTCACGCCGATCTCCCGGACACGGCCGACGCGGCCCGCCCCGTCTCCGGGACACTCGTCAACCGCGCCCCCGATGGCCGCGTTCCGGCGTACGGCACCCCGGCCAACCGCGCCAACCGCGCCAACCGGCTGGACCTCGTCTTCGACCGTGCCGAGGACGGCGACCCATACCGCTGGCCGGGCCGCGCCCGCGTTGTGGTGACCGAGTACTTGATGCGCTGGGAACTCGCCGGCTTCGTGGACGAGATGCGGCTCTTGGTCTCAGAGCTCGTCAGCAACGCCGTACGCCACGGCCGGGGCGACCGGACGAGTCTCCACATGACCCGGGAGGACGGGAAGATCCATCTCACCGTTGCCGGCGAGTCCACGGGCCGGCCCGGCCTGCGCGATCCAGGCCCGGACGAGGAGAACGGCCGCGGTCTTCAGCTCGTCGACCACATCGCCGACGCGTGGGGAACGGACGGCGACGGCACCGTGTGGTGCTCGGTCAGCACTACCACCGACGAGGATCCACGGCCCACGACTACGACCGCAGACTGACTTTCGGTCAACGCTCCACCTCGTCCTGCCATCAGCAGGAGGAGGCGGGCATGTCGCTGGACAACACCAGTGAGGAGCTGACGTGCCAGTACCCCATGACATCGCCGCGGAGCGCGAACTCTGGGACGCCTATGCCGGCAGTGCCCGCAACGACGTGACGGATGCCGAGCCCGTCTTCAACTGGACGCAGTACAAAGGCCACGGCCCGGGGCCCGAGCTCCTCGGCAGCCCGGGCAGTGTGCTGGAGATCGGGTGTGGCACCGGACGGGCGCTCGCCTGCCTCGCCCAGCGGGGGGTCACGGCGAAGGGGGTGGACCTCTCCCCCGTCATGGTCAGGAACGTCTCGAAGCGGTGGGGGCCGCTCGGGGTCGAGTTCGTGTGTGCGGAAGTCCTGGAGTTCCTGTCGGAGGACCGGGCGGCCTACGACGCCGTGTACTCGGTCTTCGGGGCCGCGTGGTTCTGTGATCCCGGCCGCCTCTTCCCGCTGGTCGCACAGCGATTGAACCCCGGTGGCGTCTTCGCCTTCTCCCAGCCGCCCGCCATTCCCGGGGCCTACGGGCCGCAGGGCATGTACAAGGGCGGCTTCGCCGGTCCGGCCCTGTTCACCTACCGCTACAGCTACAAGCCGGAGGTCTGGGCCCGCTTCCTCACTCGCGCGGGGTTCCGGGACGTTGACGTACGGGTGCTGGAGGCTCCCGTCCCGGGGCACATCGGCACACTGATCGCCACGGCTTCGGCCCCTGGGTGAACGGCTCTCCGGCTCAGCCACAGCCCGAGTCGGCCCCATCCAGCACGGCGCCCCGAACCACGGCCCGCGCCCCGGACTGGCGGAGGCGTCCGGGGCGCGGGTTCCCGTGCCGGAGGAGCACGGGCGGGGCGGCGGCCCGGTGCCGCCGGGGCCACCGCCGGTCGGGGTGGACCGGGCCCGTCGGCGCGGTCCGGGGAGGGCCTGCCCGTCGGGGTGCGGAGCCGGTGCCCCTCGGCGGTCCGTGGGGCGGGCCCGGGCGTCAGCAGGGCGGGCCGGGCCGTCAGCGGTCGCGGATCAGGCGGACCGGGCGGCGGGGGGTGGCCGGGCCTACAGGGCCGTAGCCGAGGCGGATCAGCATCTGGATGTGTCGGGGGCGGCCGCGGCCGTCGCCGAGGGCCCACCGCAGGTCCGGGTACTCCAGGCCCTGGTGGAGCATGGACGCCCGGACGCCCTCGGCGGTGGCGACCAGCAGCACGTGTTCCAGGGCCTGTCCGGCGCGCAGCCAGTCGGCGCGGCGGTCGTGCGTGGTGGACAGGACGGCGATGACGGGGCGCCGTTCGAAGACGGCGGTCGGGCGGCCGCTGGCCGGGCGCAGTCCGGCGAAGTCCCGCATCGGCAGCTGCCCCGTGGCGTCCTGCGGGCCCAGTACGGAGCCGGGCAGTCCGTCGAACGCCCCTTCCCGTATCCAGCGGCGGCTCTCCGCCCGCCGCGTCTGGTCGTGGGTGTTGCGGCGCTCGGCCTCCGCGGTGACGCGCAGCAGCCGGGCCGTCTCGGTCGGGCCGGGGAAGGACAGCAGCACCCCTTCGGCGTGCGCGGCCTCGGTCAGTTCGGCCGGGAGGCGGCTCGGCAGCGGGTGCGCGGAGAACGGGAAGCGGCTGCTGTGCCGGTGCCACAGGGCGTCGTAGAGGTCCGGCCGGTGGCTGCCCGGGCGGGGCCGGCCGGCCAGCCGTACGGAGGCCAGCAGTTCGGGCTCGCCGGGGCGCGGCAGCAGGCGGACGACCGGTTCCCAGCCGAGGTGGGCGGCGGCCACGCGCAGGTTGAACAGGGCCGCGCCGACGGAGACGTGCAGCGCGCGGCCGACCGGGTCGGCGTGGCGCAGGGCTCGTTCGGCCGCCGCGCGGATCTCCACCACGGCGGTGGCGGGGTCCATGCGGTAGCGCCAGGGCTGGGTGTTGTACATCGAGGGCGCGGCCACGGACGCGGAGATCAGCTTCTCCAGGGTGGCCGTGTCCGGCGGGGCGGTGGTCGTCATGTCGTCAGTCCTCCCGGTGCCCGGCGTGGGATGCCCGCGCCGTGGAAAACGCGCCGTCCGGGTCCCGGTCCCGTCCGGGCCCCGGGGTTCAGCAGTGGCCGTGTTGCAGGGACGGCTGCGGCGCCGCCTGGGTGGCCAGGACGGCGGCCTGGATCCGGCGCTCCACGCCGAGCTTGGCGAGCAGCCGGGAGATGTGGTTCTTGACGGTCTTCTCGGAGAGGTAGAGCCGCCGGCCGATCTCGCGGTTGGTGAGCCCCTCGCCGATGAGGCCGAGGATTTCCCGTTCCCGCGGGGACAGGTCGGCCAGCACCTCGTTCCGGGCCTCCGCCTCCTCGTCCTCGCCGCGCAGGCTGGTCATCAGCCGGGCGGTGGTGGCGGGGTCGAGCATGGACTGCCCGGAGGCCACCGTGCGGACGGCGGAGACCAGGTCGAGGCCGGTGATCTGCTTGAGGACGTAGCCGGAGGCGCCGGCCATGATGGCGTCGAGCAGCGCGTCGTCGTCGTCGAACGAGGTGAGCATCAGGCAGGCCAGGTCCGGCATCCGGTCGCGCAGCTCGCGGCAGACGGCGATGCCGTTGCCGTCGGGCAGCCGTACGTCGAGCACGGCGACGTCGGGGCGGAGCGCGGTGGCGCGGACGACCGCCTGCTCCGCGGTGACCGCCTCGCCGACGACGTTGATGTCCGGCTCCGACTCCAGCAGGTCCTGGACCCCGCGCCGGACGACCTCGTGGTCGTCGAGCAGGAAGACCCTGATGGGCTTGTCCGGTGCTGCCTCGCGTTCCTCGGCCATGGTGTCCCTCGGGGAGTGGTGAACCGTCGCTGTCACCGATCGTCACGCCGCCGGGGACCGGCCGGTTAGGGCCGAACGGTCCCCGGGCGGCGTCCGTTGGTCACCGGCCCGGCGGGACCCCAACACGACTGCCGCGCGCGCCGGATGGGCGGTGGTCCCCGGACGGATCCCCCTGACCCGGATCCGTACGGGGACCGGTGCGCGCCCCGCGCCGGGGCGGGTGCGGCCGCGGCGGGAGGGCCGGGCCCTGCCCGGGGTCAGGCCTCGGGCACGCCCCCGACCGTGAGCGGCGGGACGGCCCGCAGGCCGGCCCGCGGGACGACCGGCGGCACGGCCGGCGGGCACGGCTCGGGCCCGGCGAAGGCGCACTCCACGTCCACCACACCGGCGACCGCGCGGGCCAGCCGGGCCGCGACGGGGACCAGGGAACAGTCCGGGATGCGCCCGGCGAGGACCACCATGCCCTGGTTCACGCGCACCTCCACGGCCGCCGAGGCGCCGAAGAGCGGGCCGGTCACCTCGCGGCGCACCTCCTGCTCGATGTCCTCGTCGGAGCGCAGGAAGACCTTGAGCAGGTCTCCCCGGCTGACGACGCCGGCGAGCGTGCCCCCGGGCTCGGTCACCGGCAGCCGTTTGACCTTCCGCAGCGCCATGATCCGGGCGGCCTCGGCGAGGGTGGCGCCCGCCCGCACGGTGACGGCGGGGGACGTCATCAGCTCCCCGGCGGTGTACGCCTCCGCCTTCGCCATGTCCCGGCGGCGCCCGGGACGGTCCTCGGCGGGGGGACAGTGCCTGCGGAACTCCTCCTTCGGCAGCAGATCGGCCTCGGAGACCACGCCGATGACCCGGCCGTCCTCGGCCAGTACGGGCAGGGCGCTGATCTCCCACTCCAGCATGGTCCGGACGATCTCCTTGAACGGAGCGTCCCGGCCGACGCCGATGACCGTATGCGTCATCACGTCATTGACGATGTGCTCTCCGCTCTGCACGGTTCCTCCTCGCTCGGTGTGGCGCTCGGGGGTGCGACGGGTACGGATGCGGGATGCCCGGGATTCCGGGAGCCCGAGGGCCCTGGCCATCAGAGGCTGCGCAGCCAGTCGTCGACGGTCCCCTGCGCGGTCGACGCCTCCACCGGCCGCAGCCGCGAGTCGTCGTACCGGGAGGTCAGCCGGTCGACCACGGAGACCACGCCGTCGATCTGCCCGGTCATCCGGACGGCGACGGGCACCTCGCTGCTGCGCTCCAGCTCGCCCTCCAGCGTCACCACGCCGTCGGTGACGGTGACCTTGATGGCCTGCGGCACCAGCCACAGGGTGCGGACCAGCACCTCGTCGATCACCTCGGCGCGGATCTCCTCGTCGGGCCGCAGGAAGACCTGGAGGAGGTCGCGCCGGGTGACGATGCCGACCAGCCGGTCCTCCTCGTCGATCACGGGCAGCCGCTCGATGCGGAAGCGGGCCAGGATGCGGGCCGCCTCCGCGATGGAACTCTCCGCGCGCACGGTGACCGCCGGGGAGGACATCAGTTCGCCGGCCGTGAGCGCGCGGGCCTTGGCGGCCGTCCGGTGGGCGGAGGGGGTGATCCGGAAGCGGTGGCGCCGCTCCCCCGAGTCCGTCTTCTCGGTCTGCCGGGCCATGAGGTCCGTCTCGGAGATCACGCCGAGGACCTTCTCGTCGTCGTCGATCACGGGCACCCCGCTGATGCGGTGCTCGGCGAGCAGGGCCGCGACGTCCTTGAACGGGGTGGTGGGGGTGACCCGGACGACGTCGCCCGTCATCACGCTGCCGACCTTCCGCTGCTTCATGGCCATCTCCTCTTCTCCCGGTCCCCGGCGGGCCGGTCCGGTGCGCTGGTTCCTTCGTCCGGCTCGTCCCGCCCGCCCGCCGCCGGCGGTGTGCCGGACGCGGGTGGCGCGGCCACGGGTCGCGATTCCACGATCCGTCCGGCCACCGGCCTGTCACAGGGGCTGCCCGGGCCGGTCACGGGGCCGTTCGGCCCCCCGGGGCCCGGGCCGTACGGCGCTCCGGCAGGGGCCTCACCGGGACCTCTCCCGGGACCCTCCGCGGCCGGGCCCCGCCGGCTCCCCGGCCTCGGACCGCCCCGGGCCGCCCGGCGTCCAAGGGGCCCGGGAAACCGGGGCCGTTGGGCCCGTACGAGGCGGTCTTTCGGCACCGGTCGCACACCGGTCCGAGGCGCCATGGTTGAAGCATCACCCGACCGGGAGCCACCGGACGGGAGACACCCGGAAGGGTCCACCCCGAGTCAAGGAGCGCGTCATGGCCGTCATGCAGGAACCCCGTCTGAACCACAGCATGCAGGTCCCGTCCCAGCGGGCGGCCCAGACCGCTCCGGAGCACGGCGCCGTGATGACCCCGGCCGGGGCGAAGGCCTTCGCGATCGTCCGGATCGTGACCGGCTTCGTCTTCCTGTGGGCCTTCCTCGACAAGACCTTCGGCTGGGGCTACGCCACCCCCGCGGGCAAGGGCTGGATCGATGGCGGATCGCCCACCGAGGGCTTCCTGAGCCACGTCGCCGTCGGACCGCTGGAGTCCTTCTTCCACGACATCGCCGGCGCCGGCTGGGCGAACTGGCTGTTCATGCTGGGCCTGCTGGGCATCGGCGTCGCGCTCCTCAGCGGTGTGGCACTGCGGCTGACCGCGGCCGCCGGCTCCCTGATGATGATGCTGATGTGGGCGGCCGAATGGCCACTCGCACAACACCTCTCGAACGGCGCGCCGAGCATGTCGACCAACCCCGTGGCCGACTACCACCTCATCTACGCGCTGGTCCTGATAGCCCTCGCCGCCGCCTACGCCGGCAACACCTGGGGCCTGGGCCGCAAGTGGGCCGAACTCCCCCTCGTCCGCAAGAACCGCTGGCTCCTCTGACCTCATGAGCCGCGGCGCGAAAGCTCCGACCGGGCCGGCGCCCAGCACCGCCGGCCCGGCCGGGTGTCCGGACCCGGCTTTCGTACCGGGCGCCCGCACCGCCGTCACCACACCACCGCCAGCACACGTTCCGGAGGAACGGACCATGACCGTACGGGTAGGCATCAACGGATTCGGCCGCATCGGGCGCAACTACCTGCGCAGCGCCCTGGGGCGGACGGACGACACCACACCGGTCGAGGTGGTGGCCATCAACGACATCGCGCCGACGGCGACCCTCGCCCACCTCCTGGAGTACGACTCCACCTACGGCCGGCTCGGCCGCCCCGTCGCGCACGACGACGACTCGATCACCGTGGACGGCCACCGCATCGCCGTCACCGCCGAGCGCGACCCGGCCGAACTGGCCTGGGCCGAGCACGGCGTGGACATCGTCATCGAGGCCACCGGCCGCTTCCGCACCCGCGAGGAGATCGCCCGCCACCTCAAGGCCGGCGCCCGCAAGGTGCTGCTCTCCGCGCCCGGCAAGGACGTGGACGCCACGATCGTCATGGGCGTCAACGAGACGGACTACGACCCCGAGCGGCACGAGATCGTCTCCAACGCCTCCTGCACCACCAACTGCGTGGTCCCGATGGTCAAGGTGCTCCACGAACGCTTCGGCATCGTCAAGGGGCTGATGACGACCATCCACGGCTACACCAACGACCAGTCGGTGCTGGACAGTCCGCACAAGGACCTGCGCCGCGCCCGCACGGCCGCCGTGAGCATCATCCCGACGTCCACCGGCGCCGCCCGCGCCGTCGGCCTGGTCCTGCCCGAGCTGGCCGGGGTCCTGGACGGCATCGCCGTCCGCGTCCCCGTCGAGGACGGCTCGCTCACCGACCTGGCGCTGGTGCTGCGCCGCGAGACCACCGCCGAGGAGATCAACGAGGCGTTCGCCGAGGCGGCCGAGGGCGCGCTGGCGGGCGTGCTGCGGGTGAGCACGGCGCCGATCGTCTCCCGCGACATCGTCGGCGACCCGGCCTCCTGCGTCGTGGACGCCCCGCTCACGCAGGCGCGCGGCGAACTGGTCAAGGTCTTCGGCTGGTACGACAACGAGTGGGGTTACAGCAACCGGCTGCTGGACCTCACGGAGTACGTGGCCGCCCGGCTCTGACGGCCGCGCCGGGCCGGGGGCACCCCGGGGTGCCCCCGGCCCGGCCCCGTCCGGCCCCGTCCAGCCGTCGGGCCGGTGCGCCGTCACCGGCCGCCCGCGCCCCTCGGCCCTTCCGCACCGCCGCACCCGGCGCGGAAGGGCCCGGCCCGTTCCGGGACCGCCGGTGCCACGACCGGGACTTGCGGCCCTCCGGCAGCCGTTTGCTACCTGCGAGTATGTAACCGAAGCAAGGACGTCACCACGGCGTTCGAATCCCTGGAGGTAGCCACCATGTCCCGTCCCGTCACCCTCGGTCTCGACGGCTCCCGCGAGAGCGTCGCCGCCGCCGACTGGGCGGCCCGCGAGGCTGAGCTCCGCGGACTGCCGCTGCGCGTCGTCCACGTCTGGGAGCCGCTGCCCTACCCGCTGCCGCCGCACACCAACGCCGAGGTCCAGCGCCACTGGGCCGAGCGCATCCCGCGCGAGGCCACCGAGGAACTCGCCGCCCGCCACCCGGACCTGGAGATCAGCCGGGACCAGCTCAGGGGCCACCCGGCCGAGGTGCTGCCGCTCGTCGCGGACGAGTCGGAGCTGCTGGTCCTCGGCTCCCGCGGGCTCAAGGGCCTGACCGGCTTCATGGTGGGCTCGGTCGGCCTGTCCACCGCGGCCCACGCCCGCCGGCCGGTCGTCCTCGTACGGGCCGGGGAGCAGGCGGGCGACGAGCACCGGGCGGACGCGGCGGGGCAGGCCTCCACCGCCACTCCGTACAAGGACGTGGTCCTCGGGCTGGACCTGTCCAACCCCAGTGACGAACTGCTGGAGTTCGCCTTCGACACCGCCGCGCGGCGCGGCACCCGGCTCCGCGTGGTGCACGGCTGGAGCCTGCCGCTCCAGGGCGACCTCCCCGACGCCGCCGCGGTGCGCGAGGCCGAGACCGGCGAGCGCCGGTCGAGCGAGCTGGCGGACATCCTGCGCACCTGGCGGCAGAAGTTCCCCGGGGTCGAGGTGGAGGCGCAGGCGGTCATCGGCAAGCCGGCCGACCATCTGCTGGAGTCGGGCTGCGACGCCTCCCTGGTCGTCATCGGCCGCCGTATCCGCCGCTCGCCGGTGGGGACCCACCTCGGCTCCGTGGCCCACGCGGTGCTGCACCACTGCTCGGTCCCGGTCGCGGTCGTCCCGCACGACTGAGTCCCGCGCCGCGGCGCGACAACGGCCCGTCGGCCGCCCCCGGTTCACGGGGGCGGCCGGCGGGCCGCTTCGCTGCCCGGACCGCCCGGGCCCGGACCGGACGAGGACTACGCCTGCGGGGCCGCCTCCCGGGGATCCCGGGCACTCCGGGGCGGCAGCGGAAGCGGCAGGCCGGGAAGGCCGTCGATGCTGGCCGCGATGTGCTCCTTCTTCTCGAAGTACCGGGACAGGGAGGCGTCGTCCTCCCGCTCGAAACGCTTGCGGTGCAGGTCGCGCTCGCCTTCGTAGGCCATGAAGGGAACGGCGTAACCGCAGGTGTCGCGGATGAGGGAGGCCGTCACGACGATGACGGCGCGCAGCCCGTGCGGCGCGGGGTCGACGTCCGGGAAGTGCGTGAGCAGTTCCTCGAAGCGCGGGTCGTCGCGGAAGACCGGCTCGCCTCGGCCGTGGACGCGCACGATGTTCGGCGGGCCCTGGAAGGCACACCACATCAGGGTGATCCGGCCGTTCTCGCGCAGGTGGGCGACGGTCTCGGCGTTGCTGCCGGCGAAGTCGAGGTAGGCGACCGTGTGTTCGTCGAGCACGGCGAAGGAACCGGTGACGCCCTTGGGTGACAGGTTGACCGTGCCGTCGCCGTCCAGCGGCGCGGTCGCCGTGAAGAAGACGGGTTGTGCCTCGATGAAGGCGCGCAGCCTTCCGTCTATGCGTTCGTAAGTTTTCCCCATGCCCGCCATTCTGGTCGGTACGGCCACCCGGTACCGAAAGCGTGCTCGAATCCGGAGGGTCCGGCGCTGGTCCCGGGCGGGGGAATCGGGGGTGGCGGCCTCCGGGACGTCCTGTTCACTCCAACGGGGGCGGAGGAGACGGGCCGGCGCACGCCGCGGCCGCGCGGGCACTGGACGAGGGACCATCGGGGTCCCGGCCCGGAGCGGGCGCGGCACTCCGGGTATATCGCGTTGTGGTGGCCGGGGGCCCGTCCATAGGGTCGCTGCCATGTCTTTACGTCTCCGTATGCGCCAAGCCCTGCCCGAAGCGATGCGTGCCCGCGACAAGGCGGCGGTGAGCGCGCTGCGCACCACGCTCGCCGCGCTGGACAACGCCGAGGCGGTGCCCGTGGGCGAGGCCGCGCTCCGTGGCGGGTCCCTGGAGGAGTCACCGGTCGGGGCGGGTACGACCGAGGCGGTGCGGCGTGAGCTGAGCGAGGGCGGTGTGGTGGACGTCGTCCGCGCCGAGGCCGCCGAACGGCTGGCGGCGGCAGCGCAGTTGACCGCACCGGCGCAGGCCGACCGCGCCGCCCGCCTCCGCGCGGAGGCCGCCGTACTGCTCCGCTTCCTTGACGGGCCCGACCCCGCGTAGGGTGCGGCACCGCGCCGGTCCGGCGAGCCCGGTGTTCCTGGACGGGGCCGTCGCGATGCCCGGCCCCGGAGGGTCGATTTCCCGTTCCGGCAACAGAGTCTTGCTGCTCCTCCGCGTAAGCCCCCATGAGCATCGGGTAGACAGACCGCGACTCGACCGAGGGGGCATCGTGCGCATGACCAAACTGGCCAGCACCTGTGAGAACGGGGACTGCCCGACGCTCTACGCGACGGACCGGGACACCATCCTCGTACGGGGAGAAACTCCGCTCGATCACGGACTGGCGCTGCCCGCACACGAGACCGTCGTCGAGATCCCCGTGGAACTCCTCCGGAAGGTTCTCCGTGATCAGCGCATCTGACGACCTGGCCGCCCGCTTCTCCTCCTTCGAGGTGGAGGCGTTCCGGTTGGAGACCCTCGACGACTACGGGCAGTCCGGCAACTCGGACGCCTACCGGGCCTTCCTGGCGGGGGAACCCAAGCCGGAGGGGTACAACGCCGCCTGGCTCAAGACGGTGCGCCGCGCGACGGAGAGCGGTAAGCGCATGCTGCGCGTGCATGTGCTGTCCCGGCCGCTGACCCCGTATCTCCGGTACGAGCTGGGCTGGGGCTATCTGACGAACATGGCGGCCGGGGAGGAGTTCTTCATCCTCGACACGACCGACCGTCCGAATCCGTTGGCGGGAGCGCCGGACTTCTGGCTGTTCGACGGTCGCGACCCGGTCGTCCTGAACTACGACGAGGCCGGGGCCTTTCTCGGCCCGGCGTTCCGGCCGGCCACAGAGGCATCAGCAGGAGAGGTGGAATCCGAGTTCACCACCTACCGGAAGGTGGCCCTGGCCCAGTCGGTGCCGTTCACCAAGTGGTGGGAGAAGCACGGGACGGAGTGAACCGGGCAGAGCTGGGCGCGGCACTGCGGGCGCTTCGGCAGGCATCCGGCAAGGAGGCCAAGGCCGTCGCCCGCGGCGCCGTGATGTCCACGAGCAAGCTGAGCAAGATCGAGAACGGCCGCGTCGCGCCGAGCGTGGCGGACGTGGAACGCATTCTCACCGCCCTCGGCGTGTCCGAAGAGGTCAAGTCCCAGTACATGGCCGCGGCCCGCGCGCAGGCCACGGAGGCGACGGCGTGGAGGCTCTACCGGCGGATGGGCTTCCACCGCAAGCAGGAGCAGATCCGCGCTCTTGAGCAGTCCATGACGCTGCTCCGCCTCTTCCAGCCCTCACTGATCCCCGGCCTGCTCCAGACCCCGGAGTACATGCGGGCCGTCCTGTCCGGCAAGGAACTGGGCGAGGAGATGTTGTCCCGCACGGTCGGTGCGCGGATCGCCCGGCAGACGGTGTTGTACGAGCACGGCAAGGAACTGCGCTTCGTCATCACGGAGCCGGTGCTGCGCTGGCGCCTCCTCCCGCCGCTCATGATGGCCGGACAGTTGGACCGGTTGATCTCGCTGTCCCGGCTGCCGCACGTGGACATCCGCGTCGTACCCCTGGCCGTTCCACAGCGGGATGTGCCCGGCCACTCCTTCGTGATCCGCGACGACCGCCTGGTGACGGTGGAGACGACGCACGCCGAGATGACCGTGACGGACCCGAGGGATGTGGCCCTGTACGCCGCCAAGTTCGAGCGCTTCTCGGGCACCGCCCTGGCCGGCGACACCATGCGCGCCTTCGTGGAGGACGTCCGGGACGATTTCCTGCACGAGCGGGAGACTTGATGCCGGCCGCAGGTGCTCTCCGCTTCCAGCGGATCCACGGGACAAGGAGGAGCTGATCGCGAAGGCCGGCCGCGGCTCCGGGCAGGGGCGCTCGCGTCGCGTCTTCGATCAGGCGCACGGCCGAGCCGCTTCCCTCGCCGGGACACTGGGCGAGAACCGAGACAAGCACCGGCGCCGCCGCCCCCGTTGGCGTGATCAGGACTCGTTCGCTCCCCCGCCAGGGCCTGTCGCGGCGAAAAAGGATCGCCTGTCAGACCTGCCTGGGATGCTCCGCGGATGGAGATGACACTGCAGCTGACGATCGACTGCTCCGATCCGCAGAGAATGGTGACCTTCTGGGCCGAGGCCCTGGGCTACGTTCCTGAGCCTCCGCCGGGCAGGCACGCCACGTGGCGTGCCTACTGGGCGGCGATGGGGGTTCCCGAGGCCGAGTTGCCGGCCGGCGCCGGGGACATCCCGGAGTCGATCACCGATCCCGCGGGGCGTGGGCCGAGGGTGTGGTTCCAGCAGGTCCCGGAGCCGAAGGCCGCCAAGAACCGGTGGCACTTCGACCTCAAGGTCGGCGGTGGCCGTGACGTCCCCTTGGACATCCGCACACAGCGGGTCAAGACCACGGTGGAACGGCTGGTCAGAGCTGGTGCCACCGTGCTGCGGATCAAGGACGAGCCGGACATGGGGCTCTACGCCGCCGCCATGCAGGACCCCGAGGGCAACGAATTCGACGTGGTCTGATAGCCGTGCATGGACGAGCCCGTCGGGCTTCTCCAGGCCGGCGACCGTCGACGAAGGGGGCATGGATGAACGGCAATCCGGTGTACCACTGGATCGGGCCGGCCGTGTCGACAGCGCTCATGCTGCCGGTGCCGGTGGCGCTGCTGTCGGGCTGGATACCGGCGTCGATGCGGAAGCGGCAGGCCGGGCTGCGGCTTCGCGCCTACGGCTTCCTGTGCTGCTACGCCCTCGTGCTCCTCAACAGCATCCCGCGGATCGCCGACGCCTCCTACGAGACGGTCATGACCTGCATGATCCTCGGCTTCGGCTTCATCGCCGCCGCTGCCGTCCTGTTCCTGCTCGCGGCCCGCAAGGATGCGCTCGCACGGACAGCCGGCCCCGTCGCCTCTGGCACGGGCTGAGTCTCCTGGCCCCGGGCTGCCCGCCCGGCTGCGTTACCGGCGTTGCGGTGTCTCCGGAGGGCGTACGCGGCCAGGGACGGGCCGGGGGCGGCTTCCGGCTCGGACCGCATCGCCTCGCGCTTGACGCTGTTCCCTTCTCCGGGCATGTCTTCCCCTGTTCCATGACCAACCGCTCCGCCCGCGCGTAGCGTGAAGGGAAAAGAACCGTCCGGCCGGGGGTCAACCATGGTGAAAGCCAGCAGTATCGGCGACCGTATCCGCGCCCTGCGGGAATTCCGCGACGTCACCCAGGAGGAGCTGGCTGCACGAGCAGAGGTCCATGTGGACACCATCCGCAAACTGGAGCAGGGACAACGGCAATCCGCCCGCCTCACGACGCTCCGTGCGATCGCCGCCGCCCTGGACTCCGAACTGGAACGTCTTCTCGGCAGTCCCACCGTCACCGCCCATCAGTCCGATGACGACACGGGAGGGCTTCTCGCCCTCCGCGACGCCATTCAGGACGTGACCGCTCTCCCCGGGATCTCCATCGACGAGGTGGAGGAGGACCCGCCCCGGGCTGACGCGTGGGCGGACGCCGTGGGGGAAGCCACTTCCCTCTATTGGCGCGGTGCTTACAGCACACTCGCCGGCCAACTTCCTCATCTGCTGCGGGATGGGCGGGCCGTCGCGCGCGAGGCGACCGGTCCGGAAGCGCTCCGAGTGTGGGCCCGTCTTGCTCTCGCCTACCAGCTCGCAGCCTGCCTGGTGACTCAGGCCGGACATACGGCTTGGGCGTTCCAGGCTGTGAAGGCACAGCTTGAAGCAGCCGAGCGCGCCTCGGACGCCTTGATGTCCGGGATGGGAGTGTCCACGCTCTCCTGGGTCCTGCTGCGTCAGGGCCGCTGGGAGGAAGCGCAGCGAGTCGCGGAGCGCAAGGCCGAGGATCTGGAGCCGGCGTTCCGGAAGCCGGATAGAGCACAGCTCGCTGTCTACGGGAATCTGCTGCTCGCCGCGGCGACCCCTGCCGCACGGCGCGGTCGGCGCAGCGAAGCGGAAGAACTGCTGAACGTAGCCGAGTCAGCAGCCGTTCGCTCGCGTCCAGTCCGTCTCTATGGCACCGCCTTCTCGCAAGTGGATGTGCAGACACAGCAGGTGAACATCGCTCTCGCCGGGGAGGACAACGCGCCGGACAAGGCACTGGCCCTTGCCGAACGTGTCGATTTGTCGGCGATCTCCCGTCCAGTGCACAGCGCGGCGCACCGCGTGGACGTGGCTCAGGCGCAGTACCAGACCGGGGACGGTGACGGCGCCCTGGCCACGCTGCTGGATGTGGAGCACGAACAGCCGGAATGGATCAGGTATCAGACGCTGGCGGCTGCGACCGTGCGGGAAATGCTCGAGGCCGAGCGCCGCAGGAACACACCGCTCCGGGGGCTGGCGGCGCGCCTCGGGGTTGACCCGAGCCTGTGAACGAGGAGTAGGACAAAGCGTCCTGCCCGGCCCGTCCGTGACCGGACGAATGGTGAACTACGCCGCTGGGATGTAACCGCGCAGCTCCATAGCGTGACTGACGATGGTGGTGCCGGTCGCGATTCCCGTCGGGGTCGCGGGCCGTCTCCACACCCTCAGTAAAACGCCCCGGGGAGCTGCACCGTGGAGATCGGTTCCGACGCCCGTCACGCCTCATGTCGGGACAGCGGCATGCCTGTTGGCCAAGTCCAGCACCTGCCGTTGGCTGACGGACCGCCGCCCCACGGCGCCATCGCGCCCCAGCGGCGGGGCCAAGGCAACGCGGTGGCTCACTGGCTGCTCTGCGCGGCGCCGGACCGCGGGCAGGCCCGGGTGGAGTGGGCCGAGTCCGGAGTCACGCTGCTGGCATGCGGTGTGCGCTTCGCGGCCGTCCGTATCGGCCGGAAACTCGTGGAGGCCGCCGCCGGCACCGGCGACCAGGAAACCCTGGACGCCCGCCTGCGTGACGCCCTGCGCGGCGGGCCGGTGATCGCCGACCATCACCGCCGCCAGTTCTACGCCCTGGTGCCGGTGCGTGCAGCGCACCGGTGGGAGGAGCGGGACGCCGTTTGCCTGGGCACAGGTTCGTATCTCGGAGTGCCAGGCCCGGACCGTGTCCGGAGTTCGCCGGGCCGCTCGTACTGGCCGGTGCCCATGGAGATGCCCGGACGGCTGTGCCATCCGCGTGCGGTGGAGCAACTCATTGCCGTGGGTCGGCGCCAACTGGCCCTTGCCGAGCAGGAGTCGTGACGGCCGATGCCCGGCCCCACCCAGGGGCTGCTTCGCCCGACCATTCCGCACCGACGCACGACAACTCGACGCCGTCGCGCGACCGTTACGACCGCACGCCAACACGAAAGGACGACACCATGAACCGCGACACGATCCGCGTCCACACCTGGTGCCCCACGACCACCGTGACCGGCTCCAGCGCCGCGAGCGGCCAGGGCCTCCGGGGCCTCATCTTCTGGTGGCGGGCCCACAGGGCCCACCCGCGGGCGAGGTCGCGCTGGTCGAAGGGCTTGTTCTCCAGCCACTTGATGGAGCCCACCGCCGTGACCCTCTTGGCGATCGGCGAGCGGTCCGCGCCGACGATGTCGATCTCGGGGTCGTTGGTGCGGGTCCAGTAACCCCCGATGGTCTGGGTGCCCGCCGGGAGGTGGTCGTCGATGAGGCGCCAGAGGGCCTCGCGGACCACGGGTTCCACGGCGCGCCCGCGCCACGTCGTCCAGTGGGCGCGGATGGTCTCCAGGACGCGGTCACCCCGGCCGCGTTCCACGGTGGGGATCCCGGGGCCGATGAAGGAGAGCCAGAAGCGGAGGTAGGGGTCCTCGATGCGGTAGCGGGTCTCGCGGCTGGGCCGGGTGGACAGGGGCAGGTCGGCGTCCACCATGCGGCGGCCGGTGAGGAGTTGGAGAGAGCGGGTCAGGGAGCCGGGGTGGAGGTCGCCGGCAGCGCGGCCGATGAGGGTGAAGGTGCGCTCTCCGTGGCCGATCGCGCCGAGAACGGTGCGGGCCTGGGCTTCGGTGGGGAACTCCGCCGCCAGGGTGCGTTCGCCGCTGACCAGGAGGGCTGAGGTGGGGTGGCGAAGGGCACTGGAGATACTCGCATTCATGATACTTCCATCAATGCGAGTATCTTCGGGCGCGGTCCCAGCCGGGGTGGTGCAGGACGCAATCAGTGCCCGCGTCTCCCTCAAGGTTGCGGTAGACGACGCGCTGACTGGACGCGAACCTTGAGCGTGTGCCATCGAGGTTCGAGGGGCGTGGATCATCAGGGATCAGGCGCGTCTTGCGAGGAAGACAAACTCTTTGCCCGGCCGGTCGGGCGCATCACGAACGTCTTCCACCACGTAGCCCTGCGTGACCAGGTCCGTCTCGACCTCTTCACGCTCTCGGAAGCGCAGGGTCGAGTCCGACGTCAGCACCTGTCCGTCCGCTGCGAAGACGTAGGTCCCGCGGAAGGTCACCAGGGGCGGGCTGACCTCGATCAGCTGGACCCAGCTCTCGACGGAGCCGACACCCTGGATCTCTGTCACGCGGTAGGAGTTCTCCCGGGTCCACTCTTCCCAGGCGCGCTTGGCCGGATCACGGGTCTCGAAGACGAGATGCCCGCCGGGCCGCAGCGCCTCCCAGGCTCCCCGCAGCGTCTTCTGCCAGGTGCTCGGAGCAACGATGGCCTGGGCGACATTCCCCGTCATCGTCGCGAGGTCGGCCCGCAGTGGCGGGAGGGCCGTCGCATCACCGCGGATCCAGCGCACTCGCTCACTGCCCGGTTTGGCCCGGGCGACGTCGAGGGATGCCTGGGCGGGATCGATGCCGACGACGTCGACCCCGCGGTCGGCCAGGAGAAGTGCGAACACCCCGGTGCCGCAGCCGATGTCCAGAACCTGGCGCGCCCCGCACTCTTCCGCCATCCGCAGGTAGGCATCGAGATCGCTGCGGTCGGGGTCGAGCGCATCGTAGATCGCGGCGAGTCGTGGATGTCCGAAGCAGTCGTCAGCCATGCGGCAGAACGCAAGCAGAGCCGGCCCCGAAGAGCTACCGGGTTTCGCTGGACTCGGCCGTCTGCCGAGGATTCACCGGTGCCGTTGGAGGACCCCGACCCGACGCCGTGCTGCTCGGGCCACGACCAAGGCCCGACGGGGGAAAGCCCCCCGGAACCCCACGGGTTGGCCGGATGGCCGGAGGCGGCGTGTGGTTCGTACGGTCGTCGCATGAACCGGACGAGCAGAGTGATGACAGCCGTAGCGGTAGCCGCCACCCTGACGGTGGGTGGGTCTGCCGTCTCCGTGGCGCAGGATGCGGGGGGTGGCTCCGCCGGGCCCGCCCGGGCGGCGGTGGACGGCGCCCGGGGAGCGGTCGTCTCGGCCGAGCACCTGCGGACACTGTCCGCCGGCGAGGTGGCGGCCGAACTCGCCGGTGACGAGGCGGGTGCCTGGGACACCGGTGCCGTGCGGTACGGGGTGGACACCTACCGGATCGTGTACCGCACGGTGGACCCGCACGGGCGCCCCACCACCGCAAGCGGCCTGCTGGCCCTGCCCCGCAACGGCGAACGGCGGCTGCGGGCCGTGTCGTTCACCCCCGGCACCGAACTGTTCAAGGGAGACGTGGCGTCTGTCTCGACGAGCGTGTGGGACCAGGCCCCGGCCCTCGTCCATGCCTCCGCCGGATTCGCCACGGCGCTCCCCGACTACCTGGGGCTCGGCCTGGGACCCGGCCCGCACCCCTGGATGGACGTCCCCTCCGAGACCACGGCGGCCCTGGACATGCTGCGCGCCTCCCGCACCGTCGCGGCGGACCGGGGACGCCACCTGCGCCGCGAAGTACTGGCCACCGGCTTCAGCCAGGGCGCCTCGGCGGGACTCGCGCGGGCGCTTCAGGAGCGCGCCGACACCTGGTTCCGGCTCGGCGCGGTGGCACCGGTCAGCGGCGCCTACGCCTTCCGGGACGTGGAACTGCCGGCGCTGCTGGCCGGGGAGACGGAGGAGAAGGCCAGTGTGATCTACACGGCCCTCGCCCTGGTCGCCTTCAACCGTCTGCACCACCTCTACGACGACCCCGCCGAGGTGTTCGAAAAGCCCTACCGCTACACGATCGAGGGACTCCTCGACGGAACGCATCCGGGCCGGGACGTCGTGCTCGGCACCCCGGACAGCCTGGAGGAACTGCTCACACCCCGTGGCCGGGCCATGCTGGAGCGCCCCTCGGGGGGACTGGCGGCGGCCCTGCGGGTGGCCGACAGCGTGTGCGCAGACTGGACACCGCGGGCCCCGGTCCGGCTCTACTACGCCGCGGGCGACGAGCAGGCCGTCACCGCGAACACCACCCACTGCCGGGCCGCCCTGCGCGCCCGGGGCGCCCACGTCCGGACCGTCGGCCTCGGCACCCCGGACTACGAGAACTCCCGGCACCTGGGCTCGCATCAGGCGGGCACCGCGGCGGTGGTGCGCTGGTTCCGCTCCCTCTCCCGTGCTCTCTGACGTGCGGCGTCGAGGGCTCGTCGTACCGCATCACTCGGTGCGGCTGCCCGGTGGCCGGCTCCGGGGCCGGCCACCGGGGAACGGACGTGCGCCGGCGCAACGGCCCGGCGCCGGCACAGCGGCGCGACAGCCGGCCAACGGGCCGGCGCCGCCCCGGACGGGTCCGCGCTCGCCCGGCGGGCGGGTGCCGGGCGAGCGCGGTGGGGCCGGGGAGGACCCCCCTCAGGTCCTCCCCGGGCCCGGTTGCGGCGGCCGGCCGGGGCGCGGTCCCTCTGCCCCGGACGGCCTGCTCCGGTTCGGCGCGGCCGGCGGCGCCTTCGTGGAGGCTTCCGGTCAGCCGCGCTTTCGCGGAGGCTCTCCGGTCAGCGGCCCTCGCGGAGGCTCTCCGGCGGGCCCAGGTAGCTGGGCTCCAGGCCGCCGGTGTCGACCACCAGCTTCTGGACGACCACGGTCGGGTCCACCATCCACAGCTTGAGGAGGTGCCGGCCCGGCTTGGCGACGGTGTGCCGGGTGACGGTGAGGTTGATGTTGTCGGAGGTGTTGCGGGCCCACTGGCGGTTCATGCCGGTGTCGTTGGAGCCGGTGGCGGCGATGACGTCCACCGTCTGCGGGACGTCGTCGTCGAACGAGACCGCGTAGCGCAGGCCCTCCGTCGGCAGGACGTTGTTCCGCGGTGAGAGGTACGCCAGCACCTCCACCTCGCCCGCCGTGACGAGCGTCAGCTCGTACTGCAGGTGCGGGCCGCGGCCGCCGGGCTTGCGGCTGGGCGCGGTGACGGGGAACGGGGTGACGCCGGAGCCCGTGCGGCCGATGTCCGGCACGACCTCCCAGCGGACGCCGTAGGCCCCGACCGCGCGGGTGAAGTGGGCGGCCTCCATGGAGACATAGCCGCTCGCCTCGATGAAGCCGCGGCGGGCGCGGCGCGGCAGCCGGGGGTTCTCGACGACCGCGCGGACCTCCACGGAGGTGCCGCCCGGTCCGGTGACGGTGATGGGCACCTCGGTGGTGCCCTTGGGGGCGCGCGACCAGTCCACGCGCACCGTCGCCCGCACCTGCTTGTCGACCCGGCCCCGGCCCTTCTCGACGCGGATCCACGGCACGGACGGCTCGATGAGGTAACCGAAGGGCCGTGAGCCGCGGTTGAAGACCTCGATGTACTGGTCGGGGCGGGTCTGGTACGGGCTGAAGGCCGGGAGGACCGCCGGTTCCTCCGCGTGCGGCCACCAGGCGTCGGAGCCGTCGATGCCGACGCCCATCTCGGCGCGGTCCGGCAGTTCGATCCGCTTGACCTTCGGGAACACCTCGTCGGGCAGGGCGACGTGGTTCGGGGTCTGCGGCTGCTGCCAGCCGGCGTCGGGGCCGTAGCGCTCCTTGTCGCCGTAGCCGATCTTGGGCTGGGTCTGGAAACCCTTCCACTTCCCGCCCGCCAGGCGGTTGTTGTAGTAGTCCGACATGGCCTGGTCCTCGGCGAACCGGGCATCGGTGGCGTCGGCCAGGTCGTTGGTGAGGGCGCGGCCCTGGCCGGCGTAGTGGATGTTGGTGAACTCGGCCAGGCGGAGCGCGTAGAGGTTGGCGGTGGCCTTCACCTGGTAGTACACGAGCTGGTAGTAGGCGTCCTGCCAGGCGCGGGGGATCCGGCGGCGGATGCGCTCCGCCTCCTCGGCCAGTTCCCGCCACTCCTCGGTGACGCGCTCCAGCTCGCGGTAGTGGTTGAGGCGGAAGGGGCTCGCCTGGTCGTCGTAGACGACGGCGTCGGAGTCGGTGGCCGGGTCCTTCGCCGGGTCGAGGGTGATGCGGCGGTTGAGGAGTTCGGGCTTGCGACGGGCCTGGAGGACGCCGTAGGTGTGCAGCACCTCCGCGATGGCCTCGGCCTGTCCGTGGCCGAAGTTCTCCGCGGCGTAGGCGCGTTCCCACTCGTCCAGGCGGTGGAGCGGCCAGCGCTCCGGGTCCCAGGCGTAGTCGAGGAAGAACTGCAGCGGCAGCTCCTCGGCCTTCATGTCGCCGACGTTGACGACCCAGAGCCGGTCGACGCCGTAGGAGTGCGAGAGGTGCAGCTGCTCCCAAGTGTTCGCCAGGTTGACGGTGTCGACCCACTTGTAGTTGCGGCCGTCGCCCACGTAGTCGAAGTGGTAGTAGATGCCGTAGCCGCCGGCGCGGGCGGGCAGCGACTGGTCGGGCAGCTTGCGCATGTTGCCCCAGTTGTCGTCGCAGAAGACGACGGTGACGTCCTCGGGCGGGCGCAGGCCCTTGTCCCAGTAGCGCTGGACCTCCTTGTAGAGGGTCTGCACCTGCGGCACTTCGGTGAGCTTCTCCTCGCCGACGAAATCGGTGAGGATCTCCCGCTGGGCGGCGATGATCGACTCCATCAGGTCGATGCCGTCGCCGTCGGGCAGGCTGACGTCGCCGTTGCCGCGCATGCCGAGCGTGACGACGCCCTCGAAGTCCTCGTCGGTCATGCGGCGGATGCCGTCGGCCCAGTACTTCTTGATGGCCTCGCCGTTGCGGCGGAAGCTCCACTCGCCGGTGCCGCCGTACGGGTCCTCGCCCGGCTCGGTGATGTTCCCGTTCTCGTCGCGCTTGGCGGGGGTGGCGTGGCGGTTCCACTCCTCGATGCCGCGCATCATCGGCGCCTCGTGGGAGGTGCCCATGACGACGCCGTAGCGCTTGGCGGTGGCGTGGTTCTCCGGGTCGTCCTCGGCGAAGGCGCGGCCCCAGACGGCGGGCCAGAGGTAGTTGGCCTTCAGCCGCAGCATGACCTCGAACACCTTGGCGAAGAAGGCGCTGTTGAAGCCGTTGGGGAAGCCCTCGGCGTGGCCGGGGCCGAAGAACTCCGGCGCCCAGGTGCCGAGGGCGGGGTTCTCGTCGTTGATGAAGAAACCGCGGTACTTCACCGCGGGGGTGCCCTGGCTGTGGCGGCCGGGCAGCGCGTACAGCTCCTCGCGGCGGCGCGGCGGCACGTCGTCCCACCAGTGCCAGGGGGAGACGCCGATCTGGCGGGAGGTCTCGTACGCGCCGTAGATGGTGCCGCGCTGGTCGCTGCCGGCGATGACGAAGGCCCGGTCGACGCCGGGCATCGGGTGGCGCACGACCTGCTGGAGGGAGGTCTCCCACTGGCCCTCGATGCCGCGCACGTCGAGCTTGCCGGCCTCGATCAGGCCGTCGATCAGCGGGCTGCGGCCGATGGTGCCGACGATGACGAGGTCGCGGTGCGGGGACTCCGCGGCCTTCGCGGACTTCGCCGCCTTCGCGCTCGTCCTGCCGTCGGTGACGGCGGGCTTCACGCCGGTGACGCGCTCGATGTCCGCCCGGAGGTCGTCCACGACGCGGACCACGCCGGGGTGGTCGTCCGGGCTGACCGCGATCGCGGCGGCCTTGCCGCGGGCGACGAGCGGGAAGGCGTCGCGCCGCGCCTCGAAGGCGATGAACCGGCCCCGGCCGGTCTTCCCCGGCGTCACCCGGCCGAAGGCGGAGCCCTGCTCGGCCGCCGCGGCGGCGGGGGCGGTGACGGGGGCCGCGGCGGCGGTGGCGGCGGTCGCCACGGCGGCCGCCAGCAGGGTGCGCCGGCTCGGGCGGCTCATCGGCGCGGGGTCCGGGGAAGTTCCGAAGGATCTCATGACGCGATCTCCGCAACGGTGGTGGAGGGGTGGTGCCGCGAAAGTTATCGGAGATTTTCCGGAACAACAATGGATCGCGCAGCCTGGTCATGACGCGCACTCAGAACCGCACGCCTCAGGGGCCTTCTGGCGCAAGGGGTGACGGTCCGACCGTTACCGGTTGCGAACCGAAAGCTTTCGGGGTGGTGTGACGAGTCGGCGGATGACGTGCCGGGGTCCGGGAGCCGCCGGGCCCCCGGACCGTCCGTGCCGCGGGTCAGCCGGTGCCGTTCGCGGCGGGGCCGAGCGCCGCCGGCAGTTCCGAGCGGCGGCGGATGCCCAACTTCCGGTAGGCGCTGGTCAGATGGGTCTCCACGGTGCGCCGGGCCAGGTGCAGCAGCTCGCAGATCTCCGCGTTGGTCCGCCCCTCGGCGGCGAGCCCGGCGATCCGCCGCTCGCTCTCCGTCAGCGCGGCCGGCCCGCTGTGGACCCGCACCACCCGCGCCCCGCTGTTCACCAGCGACCGTTCGGCCGCCGCCACCATCCGCCGGGCGCCGAGCTCCTGCGCCAGGCCCGCCGCCTCGCGCAGCACCGCACGGGCCCGGCCGCGCTCCCCCGCGGCCGTCAGCCGGTCGCCCAGCGCGATGAGGGCGAGCACCAGTTCGCGCTCCACCCCCTCGGGCGCGGTGCGCAGCACGTCCACGGCCCGCTGGCTCAGCTCCGTGCCGCGGCGGCCGCCGGTGACGGTGCCCAGCACCCGCAGGGCCCGCCCCACGGTGCGGGGGGTGCCCCAGACGAGCGCCAGCCGGTACTCCTCCTCGGCGAGTTCCACCGCCTCCGCCGTCCGCCCCAGCCGCCGCAGGCACTCGGCCGCGCCGGACCGCCAGGGGGTGACGACGGGGCTCAGCACGTCGCGGTCCGTCTGCCGCCGGCCACACTCCCTGAAGTCCGCGAGCGCTGCGGAGTAGTCGCCGTCCGCGGCCCGCAGCACGCCGCGGGCGTAGAGGAAGCGGTTCCACTCCCAGGAGTCGCGCGGGCCGCTCGCGGCGATGCGGCCGGCCAGCCGCCGCGCCTCGTCGCAGCGCCCCGTCTCCACCAGCGCCTGGACGGCCTGGGACAGGACGTTGACCGAGCCGTGCGGCGCGGAGTCGTCCACCGGGCCGCCGGACCGGGGGTTCTCCAGGGCCGCCCGGACGGCGGGTCCGGCCAGCAGTTCGCCGTAGCGGCCGCGGGCCGCGGCGGCGTCCGCGCGGGTGTCCGCGAGGGCGTGCAGGGCGGGGTTGAGCGCCACGGGCCGGTGCGCGGAGAGCCGTTCCTCCATGATCCGGTCCACCTCCTCGTACCGGTCGGCCCACTGGAGGACGGCCGCGACGGTGGCCAGGACGTACGGGGCCAGCGCGGGATCGGCGGGGGTCTCCGACAGCACGCAGAGACGCCCCACCGCCTCCTGCGCGGAGATCAGCCCGGCGGTCGCCTCGTAGCGGATGAGCAGGGCCTGTTCGGCCTGGTCGAGGCGGTCGGGCGAGTGGGCGGCGACATGGCGCAGCCCGGCCATCACCCGCAGCCAGCTCGCCCGGTCGTACGCGGAGAGCAGTGCCCCGGCGGCCTGCGCGGCGCGGGCCTGGGCGGAGCGGTCCGGCAGCTCCTCGCAGAGGGTGTGCAGGATCTCCAGGGCCGCGTGGACGTCACCGCCGCGGGCCAGGGCGGTGCCGAGGGCGACGGTGGTGCGGAGCCGGCCGGAGCCCGTGCCCCGGCGCAGCGGCACGGCCTCGGTGAGGTGCCGTACGGCGACGGGGCGCCCGGCGTCGGCCTCCAGGCAGCCGAGTTCGGTCAGCACCAGCCCGCGCCGCTCGCGCGACAAGGGCTCGTCCAGGGCGCGGCGCAGGCAGTCGCCGGCGTGGCCGGTCCGGCCCTCGCGCACGGCGCAGGCCGCCGCCTCCAGCAGCGCGTTGACCGCCCACTCGTCGCCGACGGCCGGAACGTTCAGCAGACGGCGGGCCACCGCGTCGGCGGACTCACCGCGCTGGTACAGGAGTTCGGCCACCTTGCGGTGCACCTCCTGCCGGCGCCGGTGCGGCCAGCCGTCGAGGATGACGTCGCGCAGCAGCGGGTGCGCGACGCGGGGCGGGCCGCCGGGGGCGGTGCGGACGAGGAGTCCGGCGGCCGCCATGGCGTCGGTCCAGCGCGCGGTCCGGCCGGGGTCGGTCCCGGCGACGTCCGCGAGCAGGGCGGTGTCGCCGGTGGTGTCCAGTTCGGCGAGGGTGCGCGCGAGGTCGGCGGTGGCGGGACCGGCGCTCTCCAGTGCCCAGGCGAGCATGGTGGGGTAATTGCTGGAATACAGCCCCGCTCCTGTGTGCGGGAAGGGGCCCGTGCCGCCGGTGACCGCCGTCAGCCGCGACAGGTCGTCCAGCAGGGCGTGGAGCAGCAGCGGGATGCCGGCGGTCGCGCGCAGGCAGCCGTCGATCCAGCCGGGCGGCAGCCCCGCGCCCAGCCGTTCCCGGACGAGTTCCGCCGCGGCCCGGAAGCTCAGCGGGCCGATCGTGTGCACGCTGAACAGCGTGGACGGCAGGGTGCGCAGCAGGCACGGCTGCGGGGGGTCGAGGTCGTACTGCGCGCGCTCGGTGAGGAACAGCAGGACGGGTAACCGGTCGAGCTGGCGGGCCGCCCTGACGAACCAGTCGCGGGAGGCCGGGTCGGCCAGGTGCACGTCGTCCACCGCGAGCAGCAGCGGTCCCCCGGCCGCGTACGAGCGCAGCAGCCGCCAGAGGTCGGCGGCCCGGCCCGTTCCGTGCAGGGAGTGGTCCTCCCCGGTGCCCGGTTCCCCCCGCGGGCTCTCGCCGCAGGCCGGGGCGGGGGGCCGCAGCTCGGCGTCCAGGAGTCCGGCCACGGCGGCGAAGTCCGTGCCCGACTCCTCCCGGGAGCAGCGGACCCGCAGCACCCGCGTCCCCCGCCGCTCCTCCCGGGCGGCGACCGCCTCCAGCAGCGTGCTGCGGCCGGTGCCGGTGGCGCCGCACACCAGGACGAGGCGGCCGGCGCCGGCCCGGGCGCGGTCGGCGTCGGCGAACACCCGGTCCAGTACGTCACGGCGTTCGCGCAGGGCGGCGAGATCGCATTCCTCCGCGATCGCGCTCGTCATCGTGCTCCCGTTCATGGGCACCTTTCCGGTGTCTGCGTCACACCCCGGCGGAACATGGCTCCGCGGCGGGGCCGGTGGGCGGAATCGCGCTCTCCGCGCCATGTGGAGAGATGCCGGGAGCGCTCCCATGGTTGAGTCCGTGGTCTTTTCGTGGTTGACCACGATTGCAGGGAGGCGTCTCCGCGGGGAAATCTGTGCTCGATGGTGTCGGCAACAAATCCGGTCACCAAATGAACTGATGTCGCTCTTATCCCGTCGAGGACGGTGTGAGACGGGCGGCATCCGGACCCTCGGACAGTGGAGCCGGCGCCGTCGCCGCCATCCGGCCGCCGAGCAGCAGCAGATGGAGCCGGTGAACCGGACTTCCGGAAGTGGGGGAAGACGTGCGTACGACGTTCAAGAGCACGACAACGGTCGACCGGATACCCGTGGTCATCCACGCCTCCGACCCGATCACGAGAGCCGGTGCGGTCAGCCAGCTCCGGCAGCGCCCCGAGATCGAACTCGTGGGCGAGAGCAGGGGCTTGGAGGCGCGGGCCGGCGTCGTCCGGGCCATCGGCGAGACGCGGGCGGCCGGGGAGACGCGGGCCGGGGAGACGCGGGCCGGGGAGACGCGGACCGGGGAGGCACGCAGCGGCGTCCGCACCGTCGCCGTGGTCCTCGCGGACCGGCTGGACGAGAGCACGATGCTGCGGCTGCGCAGACTGGTGCGGACCGACGGCCTCAACGCCGTCCTGGTCACGGGGGTCATCCGGGAGGCCGAACTGCTCCAGGTCATCGAGTGCGGGGTCGGCGCCATCCTCTGGCGCCACGAGGCCACCGACCAGCGGCTGCTGCAGGCCGTGGTGGCCGCGGCGCGCGGCGAGGGCGATCTGCCGTCCGATCTTCTCGGCCGGCTGATCAATCAGGTCGGACGGCTCCAGCGGAACGCCGCGCAGCAGCCCGGCGGCAGCCCGGCCGGACTGGCGCCGCGGGAGATCGACATCCTCCGGCTGGTGTCCGAGGGCATGGACACCCGGGAGATCGCCGGAAAGTTGTCCTATTCCGAGCGCACCGTGAAGAACGTGCTGCACGGGCTGACCACCCGGCTCCAACTCCGCAACCGGGCGCACGCCGTCGCCTACGCGCTGCGTGAGGGCTATATCTGAGCCCGCGCGCGAGCCGTCTCGCACGCCGCCGTGAGGGCCCGCGGGCGAGCGGCCGCCGCGGGGGGCCCGTACCGCCCCCGTTGCCCGCCCGGCCGGCGACGGGGGCCGTACGGGCAGCGGACGCTGCCCCCGGGCCGTCCCCCCGGTACGGGACGCACGGGCCGCGGCCGGGGCAGGATGCCGCGGGGGAACGCCGTGCGCGGGCGCGGGGCAGCGGAACGGGAAGGGCCGGACAGCACGGTGATTCATGAGGTCGACCACGTTCTGAAGGGCCTCCTGCGCGGTGGTCTGTTCTCCGGGACGGATGTGGAGGTCTCCTTCGAGGCCCCGAGCCGCGACTGGGCCGCGCGCCGCAACACCCCCACGATCGACGCCTACTTGTACGACATCCGCGAGGACACCGAGCGAAGGCACCGCGGCGCCGTCTCCGTGAAGGACGCCCAGGGCATCGTACTGAAACGCCGTCAGCCACCCCGCTGGTTTCGGCTGTCGTATCTGGTCACCGCCTGGACCAAGCGCCCGGAGGACGAACACCGGCTGCTCTCGGCCGTCATGGCCACGTTGCTGCCCCACGAGGTGCTGACGCCCGCGGAGCTGACGGGCGCGCTGGCGGAACTGGGGCTCTCCGTGCCGATCACCATCGGGGTGCCGCCGTCCGAGTCGCGCTCCCTCGCCGACATCTGGTCGGCGCTGGGCGGTGAACTGAAGCCGTCGCTGGACGTGGTGATCACCGCGCCCTTCCCCGCCGTACCGGAGTACGCGGCCGGCCCGCCGGTCACCGAGGGCGCCGGGGTCCGGGTGCGCGGACTGGACGGCGACCTGGACGGTTCGCCCGAGCGGCACCACCGGCCGCGCCATCTGCGGCAGTTGGCCGGCGGCACGCTCGCGGCGGACGGCACCGGCTCCCGTCCCGCCGGGCGGAACGGGCGGGACGGCGGGGACGGCGGGGACGGGCCGCCGGACGGCGGCGGTGACGCGAACGGGGGCGCCTCCGGTGGCGCCCGTGGCGGCGGGCCGGGGTCCGGTAGCGGTCCCGGATCGCCGGCCGGAACCCCGCCCGGTGACCGCGGGGCCGCCGGAGCGGCGGGCCGCCGGAAGGGCGGAGCACGGCGGTGACAGCTTTCCCCGGCCTCACGGACCACGCCGAGCGCATGAACGACGCGGAGCGCACGGACCGCACAGAACACCCGGACCAGGTGAACCACTTGAGCCACGCGAACCACGCCGAGCGCACGGACCGCCCGGACCGCACGGACCGATCGCTCCACTCGGCCCCCCGGACGTCCCGCCCCGCCGCGGCTCTCGCCGCTCGGCTCATACGCCTGCGCGAACACACCGCGGCCCTGGTGGAGTCGCGCAGCTCCGGCGACCCGACCGCCGACGACCCGCTGCGCGGTCTCTATCTGTCCCCCGATGCGATCACGCACGCGCTCCGCACGGCCGGCGGCACACCGCGGACCGGCGAGATCGACGGCATCAGCGCGCCCGACGACAGTGACGGCGACGGCTACGGCGGCGAGGGCGACGGCGACGCCGGCATCGCCGACGACGAGGGCCGGCCGCCCGGCGGCGCCACCGCGCACCCGGACGACCGGCTGCCCCGGCTCGCCGCACGGTTCGGCCTCGGCCGGCTGGACGTCCCGATCCTGCTGGCCGCACTCGCCCCCGACGTCGACCGGACCTTCGAACCCCTCTACGGCTATCTCAACGACGACGTCGGCAGGCGCCGCGCCACCACCGGACTGGTGCTCGACCTGCTCGGCCTGCCCGCCGCGTCGGCCGCCGCCCGGGCCCGGCTCCATCCGTCGGCGCCCCTGCGCGCGACCGGCCTGCTTCTCGTCGAGGAAGACGAACGCCCGTTCCTCTCCCGCTCGTTGCGCGTGCCCGACCGGGTCACCGCCCATCTGCTCGGCGACGACACCCCCGACGCCGCCCTCGCCGGGCACGCCCGGCTGCTGCCGGCGCCGGACCCGGCCGCAGCCGGGGCCACCGGCGCGGGCGGCACCACCGACGCGGCTGACGCGGGCGGCGGCGGGCGGCCCGATCCGTTCACGGAACGGCTCGCCGCACGGCTGACCGCAGGGCCTGCCACGAAGCCCCTGCTGGTGCATCTGCGCGAACACCGTCCCGGCGACGGCCTCTCCTGCGCCCTGTCCGCGCTGCGGACGGCCGGCCGGGAGGCGCTGCTCCTCACCCCGCCCCCGGCGACCGGAAGCACGGCCGGCGCGGACGGCCACCACCACGCCGAACCGACGGCGCACGCGCCCGCGCACGCCGTCCCGCCGCCGCTCACCGCGCTGCTGCGCGAGGCCCGGCTGCGCGACTGCGCGATCGTCGTGGCTCCGCTGCCGGACGGCGAGGCGGCGGCTCCGCTGGTCCGGGGACTGTCCACGGGCGATGTCCCGGTGCTGCTCGCGGGGCCGCGGCCGTACGACCCGCACTGGTCCGGCGAGCACACCGCGCCGCTGGCCCTCGACGCCCCCCGGCGGACGGCCGGTGCCGCCACCGTCTGGGCCGAGGCACTGGGCCTGGACGACGGCGGGGACGGCCCGGATCGAGGCGTGAGCGACGACGGTGAGGGGAGCGGCGACGGCGGGAGCGGCAGCAACGGCAGCGGCAGCGGCAACGGCAGCGACGGGCTCGACCTCGCCCGGGTCACCGCCGCCTACCGGCTCGGCGACGAGCAGATCCGGCGCGCCGCCGGGGCCGCGCGCGGCCTGGCCGCTTTCGACGGCACTCCGCTCACCGCCGACCACGTCCGGCTGGCCGCGCGCCAGCAGTCCGCCTCGGGCCTGGAGCGGCACGCCCGCCGCATCCGGCCCGCCGTGGACTGGGACGATCTCGTCCTCCCCGAGGCCCCGTTGGCGCAACTGCGGGAACTGGCCCTGCGCTCCCGCTTCCGGGACCGGGTGCTGGGCGACTGGCGGCTGAGCGCCGGCGGCGGCCGGGGACGCGGCGTCCTGGGCCTGTTCGCGGGCGAGTCCGGCACCGGCAAGACCCTGTCGGCCGAGGTGGTGGCCGCCGAACTCGGCCTCGACCTCTATGTCGTCCAGCTGTCCTCCGTCGTCGACAAGTACATCGGCGAGACGGAGAAGAACCTCGAACGCATCTTCACCGAGGCGGACCGCACGGACGCGGTGCTGCTCTTCGACGAGGCCGACGCCGTGTTCGGCAAGCGCTCCGAGGTGAAGGACTCGCACGACCGCTACGCCAACATGGAGAGCGCCTATCTGCTCCAGCGGCTGGAGTCCTTCGACGGCATCGCGCTGCTGACCACCAACCTCCGGGCCAATATCGACGAGGCGTTCACCCGCCGGCTCGACCTGGTGATCGACTTCCCGTTCCCCGACGCGGAGCAGCGCCTCGCGCTGTGGCACAACAGCCTGGCGGCCGTGCCGTGCGAGGAGGGCCTCGACGCGGGGCCGTGCGCGCGGGAGTTCGAGCTGTCCGGCGGTGCGATCCGCAGCGCCGTGGTCACCGCCGCCTACGCGGCGGCGGCCCGGGGCGGCGCGGTGGGCCCGGAGGACCTGCTGGCCGGGGCGCAGCGGGAGTACCGCAAGGCCGGCCGGCTGGTGCCCTCGGCCGGCCGGGGCTGGTGACCGGCCGGATCCGGTGACGGGCCCCCCGCCCGGGCGCAGCGCGGCCGGCCACGAGGCCGGGACGGGCCGGACGGCGACCAGGGAGACGATGCGGCCCTCCTACCCGGCAGCGGCCCGGTGGCGCCCGGTTCCCGCACGGCCGGGGCCGGTCCCCGGCGCCCGCGCGTGGCTCTACGGTGCGGGAATCACACGGTCCACCAGCGCGTCCAGACGCTCCTCGAACGCCTGCCGCGCGTCGGGCGCGATCGTGTCCAGCGCGACCATGGCCGTCACGATGGTGTCCACGAGTTCCTTCTCCACATCCGACCAGGAGTGTGAGCGGCCCTTCCGCGGGTTGGCGCCGAGTGCGCCGTGCAGGGCCTCCGCGACCTCCCCGTACTCCTCCCCGATCTTCAGTACGCGCAGCAGCCGGACATCCGCCGGCGAGGCGTCGGCGACCTCCGCGTCCAGCCACTTCCGCAGCCGGCCCACTTGCTCCCACGTACGCTCCGCCATCGGCTTCTCCTCGCTCGTCGTCCTCAGAACAGGGCGGGCACCGCGTCCGCGTCCCGCATCGGGTCGGTCACCGGCAGGGGGCGCGTCGGCCGGAGGTACAGGACACGTCACCAACTGTCCGTCATCCACCGTTCTTCGATCGCCGCCATGATGGCGTGGACGATCCTCGGGCCGGCCTCGTAGGAGTACGCGCGCTCCCGCTCGGTTCCCCGGGACTCTCGCTCGTATCGGCTGTGCCTGGTCCCCCCGGCTGTCCAGCCGTTCGGCGATGACCTCCGTCCGCGCGTTGACGATCACCGGCAGGCCCGGGTGCCGTCCTCAGCCCTCTCGTACGTGGCGCCGTGCCGTGCGCATTCACTGGTCGGCAGAGGGACCGGTACGGGATGCTGCATGCGTGATCGAGCGAGAAGCCGCCGTTCGGGCAGTCGAGGACCAGCTGGAGCGCGACTATCAGCAGTGGCGAGCTGTGAGCGCGGACGCGGTGAGGATGGCTGTGGTCCGCATCATGGAGCACGAGCTGGTGTGGATCGTCTCCTGGCAGTCCGAGGACTTCGTACGCACCCGGAACTCGACGTACGCGCTGGTTGGCAATGGGCCGTATCTGGTCGACCGCGTCGACGGGGGACTGCATCGGATCGGTGTCGTCTCCGCGAGAACCGGGGAGTGGGAGGCCGACTACCGGGCTCGGATACGCGGGCTGCCGGTGCGCACAGCAGTGGACGATCTGCACGATGCGCTCCGCGGAATCGCCGCTGCGCGCGGACGGATGGACGCCGTGCGGACACTGCGCCAAAGGCTGCCCGTGCTCTCGCCCGCGGAAGCCCTTGAGTACGTGAGCGCGTTGCTGGAGGGTGATGCACCCGCCCGCCTCGTGGCCGTCGCCGCCAAGGAGCTTGTGGAGCCTCTCAACCCGGTGCTTGCGGTGACGACCGTTCCGAGTGGAGCGGGGTCTTAGCCCGGCAGACGGCCGTTGAACTTCCAGAGCTGGTTGGTCGCGCCGTTGCAGGGCCACAGCACGGCCGTGCTGCCGTCGGCCTTCTGGTGGTCGAAGATGTCGACGCATTTGCCGGAATCCACGGCCCGCAGATACCTGTCCTCGTGGAACTCGAACTGCTGGGCGGGCTGCCCGTTGCAGTTGGCGATCTGGATGTCGGTGAAGTCGTCGTGCTTGCCCCAGGCCACGTCCATGCACATCCCCTGGGAGCGGAACGTGCCGTCGTTCTCCGCCTTCCAGGTCTGCCCCGCGGAGCCCTTGCGGCAGGTCTCGATGACGAGCTGGGTGCCGTCCTGGCCGTCGGTGCTGCTCAGGCACTTGCCGGAGTCGTCGCTGACGAAGGTGCCGGTGACCGACGGTGCCTTGTTCTTCTTCGCGGGCGCCGTCTCCCCGGTGTCGCCGCCACCGCCACCGCCGCCCCCACCGCCGTCGCTGTCCTTCTCCTTCTCCTTCTCCGGGCCTTCCTCGGGCTTCTCCGGCTTCTTGTCCTCCGCCGACTCCGACGGCTCGGGCGCCGACGCCGAGGGGCTCGTGGACGGCGGTGCGAGTTCCTGGGGCTGCTCCCCGGCGGCCGCGGCCTTCTCGGTGGCCAGGGTCTTGACCTGCGGGCCGCGGGCGAACCAGAGGATGGCCAGCGTCATGCCCAGCGCCAGTAACAGAGCGCAGCAGGCCAGCACCCACTGCGGGAAGACGCTGCGCTGGACGTAGGTTCCCTCGATGGGCAGCGGCTCGGTCCCCGAGCGCTGGAGGCCGAGGGCGTAGGGGCGGATCTCCTTCCGCCCGAACCAGCTGATCTCCTTCGGCCGCACGCTCGTCTTCACCCACGCGGCACGGCCCGGCTCGATCTGCAGACTGCTCGGGTGGATGTCGAAGCCGAGCTGGTCGCTGGGGTCGTTGCCGGTCACCGAGGCGGTCAGCCGGGTGTTGCCCAGGTTGTCCACCGCGAGGACGGGGCGGCCGCGGAAGCGCCCCTTGGTGACGGGGGGCACCAGTTCGGCCCGCACCTCCGTGAACGGCGTGATGGTGAGGTTGCCCTCCACCACCGTGGCCGCCTCCGGGTGCTCCGTCGGCACGATCTGCACGCCGTACGGATTGGGCCCGGCGGTCGCGTCGGGCGAGCGCGGCGGCGAGAAGCGCAGCTCCACCGTCCCCGTCTGCCCCGGATACACCTTCAGGGCGGCCGGGTCCGCGCGCACCCAGAGAGCCGGATCGCCCACCGGGACGACGCGGTACTCGTCCACCACGTCCCCGGTGTTCCGGATCCGCAGCCGCACCATCGTGGTGCCGCCCGCGTCCACGGTCGTCGAAGCCGGCTCAAGAGAGGTCCACATACTCACCCGACCGACGCTAGCCAGTGCCCCGGAACCGGTCATCAGGAGACAAGGCAGGACCGCTGCCCCAAAGGGCGCTTCGCCGCTGCCTTTTTGGACGGCGGCGCGGACGCCGCGGGGGGCCGTGCTCGCCCCGGGTTCACAACCCCGTGGAGATGGGCGGTGGTTCGTCGATCGCCTCGAAGGTCGGGCTGAGGCTGATCGTCATGAAGAGCGAGCCGTTGTACATGGGCGTCTTCGAGATCCGGCCCATCTGGGCGTCCACCCAGTACACCTTGCCCTTGTAGTTGACCGCGTTGACCGCGTGCACCAGTTCGGTCTCGGTGCGCTTGAACACCACGATCGCCGAGGAACCGTGTCCCCCGCTCTTCAGACGCCCCTCCACGGCGGACCACACACCGCCCGCCTCGGCCCCCTCCTCCGCCTCCGCCACCTCACTGGTCCGCCAGCGGGTGCCCAGCCAAGCGGCGGTGCGGTCGTTGCCGCCCTCCTCCACGCCCTCGCCGGCGACCCCGGCCGCGGCGGTGGGCCGCCCGTCCCAGGAGGCCAGGAAACTCCGGGCGGCGTCCACGCAGTTGCGGCGGAAGCCCGGGTCGTCGTCCCGCTGGCTGTTGATGTTCTTCACCCAGTCCGCGGCACCTCCGGAGGTGGCCATCGGCCCTTTGGGGTTCGCCTTGTTGACGGCCTGGGCGAGTCCGGCGAGCGGGAAGAACCGGGTGGGGTCGGCGAAGCGCTCGAAGGAGCCGTCCGACCGGGTGGTGAAGCTCTTCTCCAACTGCTGCTGGGCCTTCGGGTCCGCCGGCTTCAGACCGCTCCGGGCGTAGTCCCTGACCCCCTCCAAGGGGGGCAGGACCGGTCCGCTCTGCCCCGCCTGCGCCGGGGCGGCGGGCTGGGAGGCCAGGTCGGCGGGTGGCGCGCCCGCCGACGCGCGCTGCACCGGGGTCCGGAGGGCTTCCGTGCCGTGCGCGGCCGGCGCGGTGTGCCGCTCCGCCAGCATCCGGGCCACGGCCGCGTTCCCGGCCGTGCCCTGGAGGGCCAGGAGCGTCGCCGGCTCGGTGACGGGCCCGCGGGGCGCGGCCGCGGGGGCCGCGGCGGGGCGGTCCGGGCTCCGCCGGCCCGCTCGCCGCTCCGTCTCCTCCGGCCGCCGGTCCCGTGCGTGCATCACTCGCCGCCCTTCCGCGTCCGTCCGCAGTCCGCTCCACAGCTACGGGACGGCCGGGCGGACGGGGAGGGCCGGGAGGGCAGTCCGGAGGGCAGTGTGCGGTCGCGCGCGCACCCCCGGCGGGCGGATCCCGGCCCGCGCGGGGCGGCCCGGCCCGGGGTGGGAAGGCCGCGCCCCGGCGGGAACGGGGGCGGCCGGGCGTCCCCCGCGCCGGTCCGGGCAGCGCGACTGCCCCAAGGGGCACACCGGATGCCCCCTTCCGGGTACCCGTGGCCGTTTCGGGGCGGGGCCGTTCTCGGTGACGCTGGGCTCCGTCCCATCGCGTACCCGAGGAGAGCCCAGCATGCCGTCGTATCTGTCACCGGGCGTCTACGTGGAGGAGGTGGCCAGTGGCTCTCGTCCCATCGAGGGGGTGGGCACCTCCGTGGCGGCCTTCGTCGGCCTCGCGCCGGAGGGCCCCCTCAACGAACCGACGCTGGTGACCAACTGGACGCAGTACGTGGCGGCCTTCGGTGACTTCACCGACGGGTACTTCCTCGCCCACTCCGTCTACGGCTTCTTCAACAACGGCGGCAGCGCCGCCTACGTCGTCCGCGTCGGCGGCGTGCCCGGCGGGGAGTCCGGGACGGCCGGCGCGGGTGGCTCGGCGAACGGGAAGAGGGCGGCCGGGGACGGTCCCGCGGCCCTGCCCGCCGGGGAGCCGCAGCAGCTCGGCAAGTTCAAGGTGGCCGCGATCGCCGCCGGCGAGAGCGGTGCCGGGCTGAGCGTCGAGGTCGCCGACCCGGAGGGCGAGGGGCCCGCCGAGCGCTTCCGGCTGATCGTCAAGGACGGCGACCGCCCGGTCGAGACCTTCGACGTCACGGCCAAGAAGAGCGGCCGCACCTACGTCGTCACCCAGGTGCGCGAGCGCTCCCGGCTGATCAGCGTCGAGGAGGCCGCGCCCGCCGCGCAGCTGGCGCGTCCCGAGAACCAGACCGTGGCGCTGCCCGCCCCGGCCGGCGCCGTGGCGACCCGGGGCGCGGACCGCGGCGGAGTGGCCCCGGCGAACGGCCATCCCGGACCGGGCGAGTACCTCGGTGACTCCGCCGACCGCACCGGTTTCGGCGGTCTGGAGGCCGTGGACGAGATCTCCATGGTCGCCGTCCCCGACCTGATGGCGGCCTACCAGCGCGGCGCCATCGACCTGGAGGCGGTCAAGGCCGTCCAGCTCGGCCTCATCGCGCACTGCGAGCTGATGGGCGACCGCGTCGCCGTCATCGACCCGCCGCCGGGGCTCAACGCCCGCGAGGTGCGGGTCTGGCGGCAGGAGACCGCGGGCTACGACTCCAAGTACGCGGCGCTCTACTACCCCTGGATCAAGGTCTTCGACCCGTCCTCCGGCCAGCCGCGGCTCGTGCCGCCGAGCGGCCACGTGTCGGGCATCTGGGCGCGCAACGACTCCGAGCGCGGCGTGCACAAGGCGCCCGCCAACGAGGTGGTGCGCGGCGCCGTCGACCTGGAGCTGCAGATCACCCGCGGCGAGCAGGACCTGCTCAACCCCGTCGGCGTCAACTGCATCCGGGCCTTCCCCGGCCGCGGCATCCGCGTCTGGGGCGCCCGCACCCTCTCCTCCGACCCGGCCTGGCGCTACCTCAACGTCCGCCGGTACTTCAACTACCTGGAGGAGTCGATCCTGATCGGCACCCAGTGGGTGGTGTTCGAGCCCAACGACCACGCGCTGTGGGCCCGGATCCGGCGGAACATCTCGGCGTTCCTCGTCAACGAGTGGCGCAGCGGCGCCCTGTTCGGCGCCCGCCCGGAGGACGCGTACTACGTCAAGTGCGACGAGGAGACCAACCCCCCGGAGTCGGTGGACCTCGGGCGCGTCATCTGCGAGATCGGTGTGTCACCGGTCAAGCCGGCCGAGTTCGTGATCTTCCGGCTGGCGCAGTTCTCCGACGGCGGCGGCCAGCTCGACGAGTGAGCAGTGAGCCGCGCGGCGCCGCCGTGGGCGCGCCGGCTCCCCCGGCCATCCGTCAGTCAGCCATCAGCCGTCGCACCTTCCCGGACCCCGGGGAGGACACGGGAAGTCCGCCGCGTCGTGTGCCGGCGGAACGAGTAGAAGGACCACAGCTCCATGAGTCTGCAGCCAGGTGACGCCCTCACCTCACACAATTTCGGCATCCAGATCGACGGTGTCATGGTCGAGTTCCTGCAGGAGGTCAGCGGGCTGACCCGGGAGCAGGACGTCATCGAGTACATGCAGGTGTCCGAACAGGGCAAGCCGGTCACGAAGAAGATGCCGGGCGTGGCCAAGGCCGGTGAGGTCACCGTCGTGCGCGGCGCGACCCAGTCGTCCGTCTTCAGCGAGTGGATCGACACCTCCATGGCGGGCACCATGGCCTCCGCCCGCAAGAACGCCACGATCGTGGTGATGGACTACGAGAACAACCCGGTCAAGCGGTACAACCTGCGCCAGGCGTGGGCCCGCAAGGTGGACACCAGCACGGTGAAGGCCGGCGAGGCGTCCGCGCTCACCGAGACCGTGACCATCACCTACGAAGAACTGGTCATGGACTGATGCGTCGTTCCGTCAGCGGGCTCGCCGCGCCCTCCGCTCCCGACGCGCTGAGCGCCGAGGAGCGGGCGGCCATCGGCACCGCCCCGGCCCCGCCCCCCGCGCGGCAGCAGCGGCGGCAGCTGCAGACCGAGTTCGAGTTCGAACTGCCGCGCGGCTACGTGGACGACGCGGGCGCGGTGCACCGGCACGGCGTGATGCGGCTGGCGACGGCCCGCGACGAGCTGGTCCCGCTGCGGGACGTACGGGTCCAGGAGAACCCGGCCTATCTGTCGGTGGTGCTGCTCAGCCGGGTCATCACCCGGCTGGGCACGCTGCCGGCGGTGCACGACGGGATCGTGGAGCAGCTCTTCGCCTCCGACCTGGCCTTTCTGCAGGACTTCTACCGCCAGGTCAACGCCGAGGGGCACACCCGCGCCGGGGTGACCTGCCCGCACTGCGAGCAGCCGTTCGAGGTCGAACTCGGCGGGAGCCGCCTGGGGGAATCGTGACGTACGCGACCGACCGTATCCATGAGGAGGTCGCGTACATCGCCTACCACTTCCACTGGACGCTGGACGACATTCTCGATCTGGAACACGGCGACCGGCGGGCCTACGCCCGCCGGATCGCGGAGCTCGTCACGCGCGCCGGCGCGGAGGGGTGAGGGGGAACGGTGGGAATCCTCGACCGGCTGCGGGGGCGCGGTGCCGGCGGTCCCGGTGACCGCGCGGGCGCCGGGGCCGGCGCGGCCACCGGCGCGGGGGCGCCGTCCCCCTCGCCGTCCTCCCCCGCGCCGTCGGCCTCCGGGCCGTCGGCTCCGCTCGGGGGTTCCGCCGGCGCGGAGCCGGGCACGGCTTCCGCCGCTTCTTCCGGGGCGCGGGGAGGGGGACCCGATACGGCTCCCGGCGTCCCGGGACACGGGGCTCCGGCCCCGGCCGGTCGTCCGGGCGGTGGCACGCACCACCCGGGTGACCGGTCCGCGCTGCCGCCGATCCAGCGGACGACGGCCCACGGCGGGCCGGTGGCGTCCACGGACTTCGGCCGCACGCTGCGGACCTGGCAGAACCCCTCCTTCTCCGGGCCGGGCCTCTCGCACGCGGTCCTCGACGACGCGCCGACGGGGATCATCCACGGCCTGCTCAGCAGCCGCGGCGCGGACGGCTCCGCACCGGCGGCTGCCTCCGCCGGTCCGGCGCGGCCGGGCCCGGCCGGCAAGGGTGCTCCGGGTTCTCCCGGCGCCGGGACTCCCGGCGCTCCGGGGAGGGCCGCCGCACCCTCCGCGCACGCGCCGGCGGCCGCTCCGGAGCAGGCGGTCCAGCGGGCTGTGGCGGCGGCGCGGCCGACCGGACCCGCCGTGGCTCCGGTCCGTACGTCTCCCGGCACCGGCCGGCCCGGGCCCGCGCTGACCACCGCCGCGCGCGGTGGCACCCTGTCGGCGGACGGCCTGCGCGCGCTGCCCGTCGCCGCCCGGACGGCATCCGCGGGGGAAGCCGGGCTGCGGGGCCCGAACACCCCTGCGGGGAGCGGCACTTCGGCTTCGGCCGCCCCTTCCGCGCCCCTTTCTTCCACCGCCGCCCCGGTGACCGTGCACCGCTCCGCGAGGACCGAGGGCCCGGGCGGCCCCGGCTCCGGCGCGGGGCCGCGTGCCGGGAACGGCTCCCGCCCGGATTCCGCCCCCTCCGTGCCGTCGTCGCCCTCCGTGCCCGTGACGGCCCACCGGTCCGGCGAGGCCGCGCGCGGACGGCCGTCGCTCGGCGCGCCGGTGGCCGGCCCGCCCGCCGGTGCCAAACGGCTGACCCGCCCCCCGACGGGTGAGGGCACCCCGGTGCAGCGTGCCGCCGCCCCGGACTCCCCTGCGGGACCGACCGGTTCCGCGACGGGACCGGTGCGGCGCGCCGATGGCCCGTCCGGCGGGGAAGCGGCCGGACAGCTCTCCGGTGCGGCCGGCACGGCCGGCGGCGGTGCGAGCGCCAGGCCGGGCTCCGGTTCGGGTTCCGGCTCGGTTCCGGGTTCGGGTTCCGGCTCGGGGAGCGCACCGGCCGCGTCCGCTCCGACCGCCGCCCCGGGAACCGCTGCTGCCACGGAGCCGGGCTCCGGTCCCACCGCGCCCTCCGCCACCCGCTCCGCGCCCGCCGTCCGCGTGACGCCCCCTCCGGTCCGGCCGCTGGCCACGGCACGGCCGATCCGGCTCGCCGGCGGCGACCCGGCCGGTCTGCCCTCCGTGCAGCGTTCCGCCGCGGCGCCGGCGGTCCGCATGCGCCGCCTCGACCCCGCGCCCGCGTACCGGGCGGCCCGCGACGAATCCCCGGCGGGGCGGGCCCCGGGCGGGGCCGTCGGTCGGGGCACGGCCGCCACAACAGGCTTACCGCGGGCGGAAGCCGGGCCGGTCCTGCCGGACCGGCGCCCTGTCGCGCCGTCCCGGGCCCTCGCGGCCTCCGATTCCATTCCGGCGGCGCGTCCGAGCGGGTCCGGAGCCGGTGAGACCGGCGGTGGTCCCGCCCCGGCCCCGGACTCCCCCGGCCCCCGGCGCGGCCGGGGCGTCGGCGCACGGCTCCGTGACGCCCTCGGCCGGCGCGGCGGCACGGACGGCGTGCCGGGCCCCGTGACGACGGCGGCCCCGCACGGGCCGTCCGGAGGCGCGGGCGCGGCCGCACCCGTGCAGCGCCGTGCCCGTGCGCACGCGTCGTCCCCCTCGGCCGCGGGTGAGCGGCCGGGCGGCACGGACGGCGGTGCGGCGAACGGCGGCGCGACGAACGGTGCGCGGGGGTCCGCTCCCACCGCTCCGGCCGCCGAGCCCGGTGACCGGGCGCCCTCCAGACGGGCCGGTGATCCCGGCCCCGGCCGCGTCCCGCCGCCGCCCCCTGGCGCGCGGGGCGCGGCCGTCCCCTCCCCGGTACAGCGGAGTTCGGCACCCCGGACCGGTCACGGCACACCGTCCGGCGCGGCGGAAGCCTCCCGCCCGGGTGACCGGGCTGCCGGGCCGGGTCTTTCCGGCAGCGGCCCGGCCGTCGCGCGTACGGCGACGCCGGCAACGACGACGGACACGGCGGGTACGGACGGCGGGCGGGCGGCCGTGCAGCGGTCCGCCACCGCGCCCGGCTCCCGGCGGTCCGGAGTGCCGGGTTCCGCCGCCGGCGACGGCCCGGTCCGGGCGGCCGGGCGGGGGCCCCGCGCGGACGCCGCGGGAAGCGCCGCACCCTCGAAGTCGGTTTCGCCGGACGCATCTTCGGCCGTCCGACCGGACGGCAGCGTGCGGCGACGGGTGTCCGGCCATCCCTCCCGGTCCGGCGAGCGGACTGCGGGCCCGGGTGTGCCGGGCGCCGGAGAGGCCGCGCCGCGTGCCGCCGCCCCGTCACCCGGCGCCGGACAGGCGCCGAAGGGCTCCGTGCCGTCCGCCGGGCAGACGCCGATGCCCGTGCAGCGCGCCGCCGCGGCCGGGCCCGCCCCTCGCCCGTCCACCGCCGGGGGATCCCCCGTCCCCGCACCGGGCGCGGCGCCGGCGCCCTCCGCCGACGCGCCGTCGTCCGGTGGCGCCGAAGGGACCGACGGAACCGGTGGCGCCGACCGGGCCAACTCCTCGTTCACCGCTCCGATCAGCCCCGCGAGCCCGCCGGCTGCGGACCCGCTGCCCGTCCAGCGGCTCGCCGCCGCCCCGGACGCGGCCGGTGCCTCCCCGGCCGGGGCGCCGGGCGGGCCGGTGGCGCCCGGCCCTGCCGCACCCCTCGCGGCCCCCGGGAACGCGTCGCGGGCGGCCCGGTCCCCGGGAACGCCCGGCGGACAGGGCGGCGGCGCCACACCCGCAGCCGGGGGAACGACGGTCCAGCGGCTGTCCGCCGCGCCGGCCGCGCCGCGCACCGCCGGGGCCGGTCCGTCCGCTTCCGGCCCCGGGACGGGCCCGTCCGCCTCCGAACCCGTGGCGCACTCCGGCCCGCGCCGTGCGGCGGGTTCCCCTTCCCCGGCGACGGGAGCACTGACGGAGGCCGCTGCCACCCCCGTGCAGCGGCTGGTCACCACGCCCTACCGGCCGGACCCGGCCGGCGCCGCGCGGCCCGTGGCCGGGCTCGGCGAGCCGCGTTCCCGGGTTGCCCGTACCGGAACGGCGCCCGGCCCCGGAGCGGGGCGGAGCGACCGCCCGGCCGGCGCGCGGACCGGTCCCGGAGCGGTCGGTCCGGCCGGTGCGCCGGCGGTGCAGCGCGCGGGGCTCGCCGCGCCGGTCCGGACACCGCCCGGACCCGGACGCCACGCGCCCGGACCGCACGGGGCCGGGCACGGCCCCGGACGGCCGGGGTCCGGCGTGCCGCTCAGGGCGGCGTCCGCCGCTCCGCTCGTCCCGCTGCCGCTCCAGCGCGCCGCTGACGCCGGTGCCCGGGAGGACGGCTCACCGGCCGGACGGGAGCCGGAGCGGCGGCAGCCGCCCGGTGTCACGGTCGTGCAGCGCGAGGCAGCCGTAGCGGCGCCCGCAGCACCGCGGCCGCCGTCCCCCGCAGCGGCGGGACCGCGGGGCGGCCCCGGTCCCGGCTTCGCCCCGGATTCGCTGACGAGCGACCAACTCGACCAGCTCGCCGGTCTGTTGCTGGCACCACTGCTGCGGCGGATCCGCAAGGACAAGGAGAGGAGGGACAAGCTGGCCCGGCTGCTGTTCCACCCGACCATGCGGCTGCTGAGGGACAACGGCCGACTGGACGAGCTGGCCCGGGTGCTGCTCGGTCCGATGTCCCGGCTGCTGCGTGCCGAACTCCGCCAGGAGCGCGAACGGATCGGCAGGCTCCGCGACTCCCGCCGCTGACCGGGCGCCGCCGCCCGGACGGCACCGGCCCGCACCCGCAACGCCCGGAAAGCACCGTCCAGAACAGCACCGCACCGCACAGACCCGCACCACCCGGAACAGCACCGCCCGAACCCGCCCCGCCGAGAACACCGCCCGCAAGCACCGGAACAGCACCGCCGAACAACGCCCCCGGGCAACGGTCCGGACCGCCGCCCCCACGGCCGCGCCCCGGACCACCGACGAGAGAAAGAAACCGGAAGGTCGACCCATGAGCACCGAGGATCCCGGCTCCACCATCTACTTCACGCTGTCCATCGACGGCCAGGACCTGGGCTCGTTCAACGGGTGCGAAGGGCTCGCGTCCACCGTGGAGGTCGAGCAGCGGCACGAGGGCGGCAACAACGACTTCGTCTGGCAGCTCCCCACCCGGATCGTCCACTCGAACATCCGGCTGACCCGCCCCCTGACCCCGGACACGGCGCGCGTCGCCGCCTGGATCTCCGAGGTCGCCACCGGCGTCAGCCGTCCCACCGCGCAGATCTCCGCCCTCCGCGCGGACGGTTCGCTCGTCGCCCGCTGGGGCCTGATGGACGTCCTGCCGGTCAGCTGGACCGGCCCGACGCTCGACCCGGCGAACCCGAGCGTGGCCACCGAGGTGCTGGAGATCGCCCACCACGGCTTCACCGACGCGGGAGGCGAGTGATGGCCGGCCGGAAAAGCGCAGGGAAGGGCGGCGCGGCACTCGGCAGCGCCGTCCAGGGCCTGGCGGGCCAGAGCCTCGTGCGGGCCACCCTCCGGGTAAACCAGCCGCCGACCGGCAGCAGCAACTCCCCCGGCGCGCTGATCAAGGAACTGGAGTTCCAGTTCAACCCCTCCGAGCTGTCGCTGAGCCGCCGCTCCACCTGGAAGAGCACCGCAGCGGCGGCGGTCCGCGACGCGCCGCCGCCGGAGTTCATCGGCCCGGAGCCGCGCTCACTGGACGTGGAGGTGTTCCTCGACCGCTCCGACGACCCGGGCTCGAACGACGTGCAGAAGGCGTGCGAACTGCTGCTCTCCTGCTGCGAGGTGACGGAGGCCAGCATCGCCGCCAAGCGGCCCTCGACGCCCTGGGTGAAGTTCCAGTGGGGCAACTTCTCCACGGTCAGCTTCAACGCCTACGTCGGCTCGGTCGACGTCGAGTACACCCTGTTCGCCTCCAGCGGCCTGCCGATGCGCGCCACCTGCCGGCTCCACCTGGAGGAGATCCCGAGCGGCAAGCCGGGCCAGAACCCGACCTCCGGCGCGCTGACCACCCGGCGCGTGCACCGGGTGGTGGCCGGCGACTCGCTCCAGTCGCTGGCCTTCCGCGAGTACGGGGACGCCACCGCCTGGCGCCTCATCGCGGAGGCCAACGGCATCGACGATCCGGCACGGCTCCCGCCCGGCCGGGAGCTGCTGCTCCCGGCGGCCGAGGAGGTGGGTGCGTGATCCGCGCCGCGGCTCCCCGCGCCGGGGCCCGGAGCGGCGGGCGGGCACCGTGCGGCCCGTTCCGTAACCGGACGGGACGGCGGACGGCCCACACCCGCACTCCGTAGCACGGCGGTACGAGAACACCGCAGAACGAGCAGCGCAGAACGACCGCAGAACGAGAACACCGCAGGACGAGAAGGAACACAGGTCACCGACGTGCCAGAGGCAACCCGCTCCCATGTGCTGGAGGTCAGCATCAACGGCGCCGTGCTGCGCGGAGACGACGCCCTGCTGCTCATCGAGGGCTGGGTGGACTTCGCCGCCGGGGTGCCGGGCGCCTTCCAGCTGACCTTCCGCGACGAGGACCGCGAGGCGCTGCGGCTGGTGAACGCCGAGATCGGCGCCCCCGTGGTGCTGACCGCCGTCTCCGGCCCCCGGCGCACGAAGCTGCTCACCGGAGAGATCACCGGCCTGGAGACCGACTACGACGGCCAGGGCAGCTTCAGCATTGTGCGCGGCTACGACGCGGGCCACCGGCTGCTGCGGAAGAAGCGGGTGGCCGGCTACCGGGGCATGAGCGCGGCCAACATCGCGCGGGAACTCCTCCAGGACGCCGGGGTGCCGGCCGGGAAGATCGGGCCCACTTCGGGCACCTACCAGTACATCACCCAGGCCGGTGTCTCCGACTGGGACTTCCTCTGCCGGCTCGCGGACGAGAACGACGTGGTCATGTCGGTGGACGCGGACGGGAAGTTCCAGTTCGCCAAGGCCAAGCCGGCGTCCGGCGCACCCGCCGCCAGCTCCCCGCTCTCCCCCACCGACAACCCGCTGGAGCTCAAGGGCGGCCGGGAGGTGAAGCGCTGCCGTTCCACCGTCACCGCCTCCGACCAGGTGGCGCGGGTCGAGGTGCGCGGCTGGGACGTCTCGGCCAAGAAGGCCCTCACCAAGAAGAAGTCCGCCCAGCGCGCCAACGACGGCGCCCAGATCGGCATCACTCCCGGCAGGGCCCTCGCGGGCTTCAAGCCGGTGCAGAAGTTCGAACTGGCGCGCACGGACACTCCGTTCGACGTACAGCCGCAGGTGGACAAGGCCGCGGACGCGCTCGCGAACGATGTGACCGGCGCCTTCGCGGAGGTCGAGGTCTGCGTGCACGGCGAGCCCAAGCTGCGCCCCGGTGTGGCCGTCACGCTCACCGACGTCGGCAAGCCGTTCGAGGGCAAGTACACCGTCACCGGGGCCCGCCACGTCTACGCGGCGGGTGCCGGCTACGAGACCTGGGTGACCGTCACCGGCCGCCAGTGGCGCTCGTTCTACGGCCTGGCCTCCGGCGGCGGCGACGCCTACGGAGGCCGGCTGCCGAGCGTCGCCAACGCCCTGGTCACCGATGTGCAGGATCCGCAGCGCCGGGGCCGGGTCAAGCTCAAGTTCCCCTGGCTGGACGACAAGTACACCAGCGACTGGACCCGGACGGTGCAGTACGGCGGCACCCAGGGCGGCGGGGTGATCACCCCGAGCGTCAACGACGAGGTGCTGGTGGCGTTCGACCGCGGCGCGCTCGACCACCCGTACGTCATCGGCAGCCTGTACAACGGCCAGGACAAGCCGAGCCGCGGCGATGTGCAGTACTGGGACAAGCTGGGCCGGGTGGTCCGCCGCACCCTGGCCGACCGCTCCAACAACCGGCTGGACCTGCTGGACCAGCCGACGATGGGCCGCAAGCGCGGCGTCCGGCTCAAGACCGGTGACGACAAGCTGACGGTGTATCTCGACCGGACGAAGACCGAGATCACCGTGGACAGCAAGGGCTCGGTCTCCATCACCGGCGGCACCGACGTCACCATCAAGGCCGGCCGGGCCCTCAACATCCAGGCGGGCGGGCCGATCTCGATGCGCAGCGGCGCGGCCATCACCATGACGGCGGCGAGCCGCATCCAGGCCACCGCGCCCACCATCGGCCTCACCGGCTCGGCGGCGGTGAGCCTCAACGGAGCCGCCCTGGACGTGAAGACCTCGCTGGTGAACGTGGTCACCGGCGCGGTGAACGTGGTGTCGGCCGCGGCGATCAGCCTGCAGGCCACCGCCGCCGTCTCGATCCGGGGCCTCACGATCCCGCTGAACGGCGTCGTCACCATCAACAACAAGCCGATCCCCCTCTGACCGCCCGTGTCCCCGGCCACCGTCCGCCTCCGTCCCCGGCCCGCGCCCGTCCGTCCGCGCCCGTCCGCCCCCGTCCGTCCCGTGACCGCTGGAGCCCCGCTCATGCATCCGACCGCACCGACCGCACCGCAGCACCGCACCGGCCCCGGGGCCCGTCCCGGCCCCGGAAGGGCGGCCCGCCATGGCTGAGCAGTTCGTCGGTTCGGGCTGGGCGTTCCCGATGCGCATCAGCCCCTCCGGGGGCATCGCCCTGGTCAGCGGGGAACGGGAGATCGAGGAGGCCATCCGGCTGGTGCTGGCCACCGCGCCCGGTGAGCGGCCCATGCGGCCGGAGTACGGCTGCGCCATCCACGACCTCGTCTTCGCGCCCGTCAACGAGTCGACGGCGGGCCGCATCCAGAGCGAGGTCCGCTCCAGCCTCGACCGCTGGGAGCCGCGCATCGAGGTGGACGAGGTGGAGGTCACGGCGGGCGAGCCGGCCGTGCTCTACATCGACGTCCGCTACCGCATCCGCGGCACCAACAACCCGCGCAGCCTCGTCTTCCCCTTCTATGTGATCCCGTCCCACGACGAGCCGACGTCCGCCTCCGCCGAGGACGGCGGACCGGCCACCGAAAGCGACCGCTGATGGCACTGCCCTCCCCCAACCTCGACGACCGCCGCTTCCAGCAGTTCGTCGACGACGCCAAGCGCTACATCCAGCAGCGCGCCCCGGAGTGGACCGACCACAACGTGTCCGACCCGGGCGTGACGCTGGTGGAGACGGTCGCGCACATGGCCGACCAGATCGTGTACCGGCTGAACCGGGTGCCGGAGAAGAACTATCTGGCCTTCCTCGACCTGCTCGGCATCACCCTCTTCCCGCCGTCCGCCGCCCGCGCCGACATCACGTTCTGGCTCTCCGCGCCGCAGCCCCAGCCGGTCCTGCTGCCCGCCGGCACGGAGGTGGCCACCGAGCGCACGGAGACCGAGGAGGCCGTCGTCTTCGCCACCGAGGACGACCTCAACGTGCTGCCCTGCTCGCTGCGGCACGTCGTCGTGCAGCCCGGCGGGGAGACGGCCACCGACCGGACCCACGACGTGGCCGAGGGCAAGGACATCACCTGCTTCGCGGCCGCGCCCCGCCCCGGCGACGCCATGCTGATCGGGCTCAGCGCCGCCGTGCCGCACTGCGCGGTAGTGCTCGAACTCGGCAGCCGCGTCGACGGTGTCGGCGTGGACCCGCGTCAGCCGCCGCTGGCCTGGGAGGCGTGGACGGCCGACGGCTGGGCGCCCTGCGAGCTGGAGGAGGACACCACCGGCGGCCTCAACCGCCCCGGCGAGGTGACCCTGCACATCCCCGGCGGGCACATCCTCTCCCGCACCGGCCGGCACGAGGCGGGCTGGCTGCGCTGCCGGGTCACCGAACCCGCCGCCGACCAGCCCTTCTACACCACGTCCCCGACGCTGCGGTCCGCCGACGCCTTCACCATCGGCGGCTCCACACGCGCCGTGCACGCCGAGGTGATCACGGACGAGGCGCTCGGCGAAGCCACCGGCCTGCCCGGGCAGCGGCTGCGGCTGGCCCGCCCGCCCGTGGTCGCCGACACCCCGCCGCTGCACCTCCAGGTCGCCGCGGACGACGGCTGGTCCGACTGGGAGGTGGTGCCGCACTTCGCCGCCTCGGGACCGGACGACCGGCATGTGACGCTCGACCCGGCGACCGGCGAGATCGCCTTCGGCCCGTCCGTCCGCGAACCCGACGGCACCCTGCGCCAGTACGGCGCCGTGCCGCGCAAGGGCGCCGTCATCCGCGCCCGCCGCTACCGCACCGGCGGCGGCCGGTCCGGCAACGTCGCCCGCGGCACCATCCAGGTACTGCGCAGCTCGGTGCCGTACGTCACGCGGGTGGAGAACCGCGAGGCGGCGAGCGGCGGTGTGGACGGCGAGACGATCGAGGAGGCCAAGGTCCGCGCGCCCGTCACGCTGCGCGCCCAGGACCGGGCCGTCACCCTGCGGGACTACGAGCAGCTGGCCCGCCGCGCCGCCCCGGAGACCGCGCGCATCACCTGTCTGGAGGCGGACCCCGAGGAGCACGGCGCCTACGCGGTGCGGGTGCTGGTCGTCCCCGACGCCGTGCCCGACCGGGGCGGGCGGCTCCGCTTCGAGCAACTGGTGCCCGCCGACGACCTGCTGGAGCGGATCACCCACTACCTGGACGACCGGCGCCTCATCGGCACCCGGCTCGCCGTGGGCCCGCCCTACTACCAGGGCGTCACGGTGGTCTCCACGCTGCACGCCTTCCGGGGCGTCGACCACGACAAGGTACGGCAGCAGGCGCTGGACGCCCTGTACCGGCATCTGGACCCGCTGGTCGGCGGCGCGCACGGCAAGGGATGGCGGTTCGGGCACCCGGTGCAGGCCGGTGAGGTCTTCGCCGTCCTCCAGCGCGTCCCGGGGGTCGAACTCGTGGACGAGGTACGGCTGTACCCGGCGGACCCGCTGACCGGCAAGCGCGGTGACGCCACCGACCGCATCGACCTGGAGCGGCCCGCGCTGGTGTTCTCGTTCGACCACCGCGTCCGCGTGATCGGGGGCTGATCGCGGTGCGCGGATCGATCGACGGGCTGGGCAGCGCGCAGCCGCTCGGCCTGATGCTGCCGGCGCTCTTCGCGGACGACGAGCTGGCGCAGCGCTTCACGGCCGGGCTGGACGAGGTGCTCGCTCCCTTCCTGAACGTCCTGGACTGCCTGGAGGCCTACTTCGACCCGTCGCTGGCCCCGCTGGACTTCACCACCTGGCTGGGCGGCTGGGTGGGCGCGGAGACGGAGCAGGACTCCGTCGGCGGGTCCGCGTCGGGCGGGCCGGGGGCCGGGCCGGGACCGGTGGGCGCACCGGAGCACGGCCCGGGCGCCGGCGCGGAGGCGGGCGCGGAGGCCGGTGTCCCGGCGGAGCCCCCGCTCGACGGTCCGGCGGAGGCGCGGCTGCGCGAGGCCGTGGCCGTCGCCGCCACCCTGCACCGGCTGCGCGGCACCCGGCGCGGACTGGCCACGGCCGTCCGGCTGGTGTTCGGCGTGGAGCCCGAGATCACCGAAAGCGGCGCGGCGAGCTGGGCGGAGCGTCCCCTGGGCGCCGTACCCGGCGAGCGCCGGCCGCGTCTGCACGTAGCGATCCGGCTCCCCGAGCCGGACCCCGGGGCCGAGCCCCGCCTCGACGAACTGGTCGCGGCGGCCCGCCCCGCCCACATGCCCTACACGGTCTCCGTGACCGTCGCAGAGAGGACAACCCGATCGTGAACAGGGACAGCCGAACGGACGACCCCGGCCGGCCCGACACCTGCGCCGAGTGCGGTACGCGGGCGGAACCGGGTCAGCCCTTCTGCGAGGGCTGCGGAGCGGTCCTCGACTGGAACCCGGCCGGCGGCACGGGCGGTGCCGGACGGGCCGGAACGGCCGGAAGCGGTGCGGCCGGCAGCGGAACGACGGCGAGCGGTACGGCCGGCGGCTCGGGAAGCGGCGGTGCCGGCCCGGCCGGCGGGTCCGGGAGCGCCCCGGCCGGCGGCCCGTCGGGCGGGAGCCACGACGCCGGCCCCGGCAGCGGCGCCGCCCCGGCCGGCGGCCACACGGCCGCGGCCCACGGCGGACCCGCCACACCCCCGCCACCGGCCGCACCGCCCGGGGCCGCACCCCCGATGCCCGCCGCGCCACCGCCGTCCGCCGCCGCACGGGGAGTGGCGCCCGCGGCCGGGGGGACGAGCCCGGCACCGCAGCCCGCGGCGAGCCGGGGCGGAGGCGCCCCGGCGCCCCAAGCGCCGCACCCGGCCGCCGCAACCGCCGCCTCCGGCGGCACGGGTGGCGCGGGCGGCGCCGGCCACGGATCCGGTCATCCCGGCCCCGGCACGGGTTCCGCACGGGCGCTCTCCGACGACGACCCCACCGTCCGCAACGACGTCGTCCCGGCGACGGGCGCCCCGGCGTCCACCACGCACCCGGCCGGCGCCCCCGGCACGGCGGCAGGCCCCGCCGGCCCGCCCCCCGCCCACGCACCCGGCCCCGTCCCGCACGGCGGAGGGGGAGCCGTCCCGTCCCCGTCCCACGGCGGGCAGCCCGGAGCGCCCCGGAGCGCACCGCCCGCCGGGAGCGTCCCCGGGCCCGCCGGGAGCGCCCACGCGTCCCCCGCCCCGGACGGCCACCGCCCTCCGGAGCCGGCCACCCTCCGCAACCCCGCCGTGCCGGGCCCGCGCGACACCACCGAACGCACGCCGCAGGACGACGCCGCGGCCCGGGCCCGGGCCCTGCTCGTCCCCCTGACGGAACCGGAGCCGCCCACCCCCGCCGCGCCGAACCCCGTCGCGCCCGTGCTGCCGGGACGACCCGACGCGCCCCGCCCGCAGGTGCGCCAACCCGCCACCGAGACGCAGGAGTTCGGCACCGTCTGCCCGTGGTGCTCCACCGGCAACCGGCCCGACCGCCACTTCTGCCGCCACTGCGCCATGTCCCTGGCGGGCGGGCCCGACGGCCCCGCCGGGCGGCTCCCCTGGTGGCGCCGGCTGTTCGCCGGGCGGCGGCAGGCACGCTGGGCCGGCGACCGGCCGCGCCTGCGCCGCGGTCTGGCCTGGCTGCTGCCCCTGATCGGCTGGGGCCTTGTGGTGGCGCTCGTCGTCACGGCGGTCTTCATGGCACCGGCCGCGATCCAGGCGGTGAAGGACCACTTCGCCAAGCGGGCGCCCATCTCCCCCGACACCTACGCCGCCTCCCGCTCGTACGCCGACCACGGCCCCGAGCTGGCGTTCGACAAGTTCTCCAACACCTACTGGGGTCCGGGCATCATCGGCGACGGCGCGGGCGAGTGGATCGAGGCGCGCTTCGCCCAGCCCGTCGACTCGCTGGACGTCCTCATCACGCCCGGCGTCTCGGCGCGTTCGAACGAACAGGGCCAGAGCGCCCGGCCGAGCCGCCTGGAAGCACTGATCACCACCGCGGACGGCAAGAAGGAGACCCGGACGATCAACCTCGACCAGGGCGCCCGGCAGGAGCGTCCGCTCCGGGCACGGGACGTGGTCTCCGTGCGGTTCACCGTGGTGTCCTCGTTCGGAGCCTCGGCCGACAAGCAGGTGGCGATCGCCGAGATCGAGTTCTTCGGCCCCTCGGGCTCGTACTTCCGCTGACCGGCGCCCGGCGGTCCCGTTCGCCCGGAATTCACCCGGGCGGCGGGAACCGTCTCCGGCCCGCGCCCGTTGCACAGACGGGCAAAGAAATCGTCAAGGGCGCGGCCCGCGCCGGATTGAGCAGGGGATTCCATGGGTGTCAGCCTCTCCAAGGGCGGCAATGTCTCACTGAGCAAGGAGGCACCGGGTCTGACCGCGGTCACCGTCGGGCTGGGCTGGGACGTCCGTACGACCACGGGAACCGACTTCGACCTGGACGCCAGCGCGCTGCTCGTCGACAGCGCCGGCAAGGTCCTCTCGGACCAGCACTTCGTCTTCTTCAACAACCTCAAGAGCCCCGAGGGCGCCGTCGAGCACACCGGCGACAACCTGACAGGCGAGGGCGAGGGGGACGACGAGCAGATCAAGGTCTCGCTGACCACGGTCCCGGCCCAGGTCGACAAGATCGTCTTCCCGGTCTCCATCCACGAGGCCGAGACCCGCCAGCAGAGCTTCGGCCAGGTGCGGAACGCCTTCATCCGTGTGGTGAACCAGGCCGACAACAACGAGCTGGCCCGCTACGACCTCAGCGAGGACGCCTCGACGGAGACCGCCATGGTCTTCGGCGAGCTGTACCGGCACGGCTCGGACTGGAAGTTCCGCGCCGTCGGCCAGGGCTACGCCTCGGGCCTGCGCGGCATCGCCCAGGACTTCGGCGTCAACGTCTGATTGCCGTAGTTTCCCAGCCCTGGCCCGAGCTTTCGCGGATCCAGAGGCCGGTGGAGGGCTCAGCGGGGGCACTCGGCGCCGCACCTGCGTTGCCGAGTGCCCTCCGCGTCTTGTCCTCCGACTTGGGGAAGAGTGCTATGCCTGTCCTCTTCGGGGACTGGTCGCGCAGCACGTTTTGAGCCACGGCGGTTACATGATCCCCGTCCATTTCCAGGGCCGCGGCCCGCGCCGGCCACGAAGGCAGTCCACGCGATACTGCGCTTCCTTCGTCCACTCCGGTCGGGTGGCAGCGTGATGGGCTGCGTAGGTGGCCATGCGCAACTCGCGAGCGCCGGCGAGCAGTTCGTACCCCTCCCACTCCGTCACATCTACGCCGTACAAGTCGCAGAACTCTGCGTACTCTGGAGGGCTCACGGCGCCGGTCGTGGTGAGCTTCACCGCGGTGGAGACCAGGTCCCACTCCGGTGGACCCACAGACACCCGCTCGAAGTCCAACAGGATCGGACCGCGGGCCGTCCGGGCGACGTTGCCCACCCACGCGTCGCCATGCACGACGCAGTCGGGAAGTCCGGAAGGACGCCGGACCCACTGGCGTTGCAGCTCATCACGCCGTTGCCGGAGCCACGACCGGTCGTCCTCGGTCAGGGACGTCGCGGCGTCGGTCCTCTCCGAGACACGGACGAATGGGTCGAGGTCGCCCAGTGAGTGGTCGGGAACCGGTAACGGATGAAGCCTTCTGAGGAGCTGCACCACGTCGCGGACGGTGCCGTTCGTATGCGCTGGTAGTTCCTCCCAGAAGGTCACCGGGCGCCCGCTGACCTCGACCGGCTGGTCGACCGGCAGCGCGCGAACGGCTGGCACGTCATTGTCGGCCAGCCACTGTGCGACGCTCACCTCTCGGACAGCTGCCGCCCACTGACCGGGGCGCGCGATGCGTACGATGGCGCGCTGACCCGGCAGACGCCATATCTCGTTCTCGGCGATGCGGATCGGCTCGGCGGCAGAAGGATCGAGCCCGGCCGCACAGCAGGCTGCGGCCAGGACCGCGGATGAAGCGTGGGCCGAGATCGTCACGCCTGCAACGTAGCGCCGATTCGTTCGCGAAGGTACGCCACTTCGGGGGCGCCACGGTGCCGGGCGGCGAACCGGTTGAGTTCCTTCAGGTCATCCGCGGCCCGCCGGGAGGTCAGGTGGCCGGCGTCCGTAAGGGCTTGGTGGCCGATGGCTGTGGCCTGTTGCGGGTCGCCTTTGGTCATCAGAAGGCTCGCCAGCTTCGTACCGGAGATTGCGCGCGAGCGGGCGTATGCGTCGTCGTGGCCTTCGATGGCGGTCTCGAAGCGCCGACTGGCCTGTCCGGGGTTTTGGTCCTTCAACAGGACCAGGTCGTACAACGCGTGTGCGGTGTCCCCGTGGTGCTGGGCTTCGTTGTAGTACGCCATCCAGGGTGGATCGTCCTGCGGGTTGGACCTCGCGAAGGCGTCGTCGGCGGCGCCGACGGCCGCCGTGGCGCCGGCGATGTCGCCCATCTTTCCGAAGGCGCGAGCGCGGGCCGTGTGCAGCATGGCCTGGATGGTCGGTGTGAGCCGGTCGGCTCGGACGAGGCCCTTCTCCGCGTAGGTGAGGCCGGTGTCCGGGTCGCCGATCCAGACGGCCTGTCGAGCGAGGAAGGAGAACACCTTGGCGCGCAGGTGCCAGTCGTTGGCCTCCTCGGCACAGTCTGCGGAGATCTTGAAAGCGATGCGGGCGTCATCGTGTGCGTAAGCGTCGAAACGGGATGCGCCGACCACGACGCCCAGGCGTGCGACAGCGGTGTAGAGCGGGGCGCGGAGCTGCTCGGGGCAGGGGACGGTGAGCAGACGGACTGCCCACTCCATGGCTCGGCCGGCGAGAACGCCAACGAGCCCTCCGCCGCCGTGCGCGTTGTCCCGGCGGTGGATGTCTTCCGCCACGCTCAGGACTGCCGTGATGTCCTTGGGGCGAATTTTGGTGGGTGGCTCGTGCGGGGTGGTGGAGGCGACGAGCGCGGCAAGGTCTATCGATGCGATGGCGGCCAGACTGCTGTTGGCCAGGAAGGCGCGACGGTCCACAGGCTCAGTGCTCCCCAGCGGCGACGAAGTCTCTCTGCCCAGGATGCGGCCTTGGTGTGCCTGAACGGTGCCCTCCATCGAGGGGCCGGCATTCTTTTCCGTTTCACGACGGCGCTTTTCCGATTCGCCGGACACCATCCCCCAGGCGCGGGTGAGCACGCCGCCGGTCCTCAACACCTCGTCCAAACGCTCCGCCAGGTCGCGGCGGCACGAGGCCTGGCCCTTCTCCACCTTCTCGATGAGGGAGGGGCTGGCCTGCACCAACGGGCCTAACGAGGACGCCGAGTGGCCACGCTTCTTCCTCCAGTACCGCACCTCGTGGCCGAACCAGTCGCGCGGCGAGGCGTCGGGAGTCAGCTGCTTTTCGGGTCGCGGCACGGGGGTTCCCTGGGTCCTGAAACGGAAAGTCGAGCTTTCCGTTTCTGCATCTGCACGTTCGGGCTTCGGCCTGACTCAATGGTTGCTGACCGATCACGCACCAGTACACACCGCAGTCGGGCCTCTCGCGTGAGGTTCGCCCAGAACGAAGTGGATCTGGAATGGCCAGTCTCCTTGCTCACCCCACCGCTGCAACCGGCGTGCGCGGAACGACGCGCGCCACTGCGGGCATGCTGGAGATGGACTACGACGTGACGCCGCTGTCGGTGCGGATCGCGCGGGTCATAGTGAGCGCGCACTTGCGCCTGTGGGGCATGGAGAAGCTGGTCGACACAGGGGCTCTTGTCGTCTCCGAGCTGCTGACCAATGTCCTGCACCACGCTCGGCCGGACCGCGATGGGCGACGCAGCGCTCTCATCACCGTCACCCGCACTTCCGATGGGGTGGCGCTCTGCGTGCACGACGACGACCCATCGCTGCCGGAGCGCCGTTGCGCCGGCGATGAGGACGAGGACGGCCGCGGTCTCCAGCTCGTCAGCGTCATCGCGGACCAGTTCGGCGTGTCCCGCACTCCCAGTGGCGGCAAGGACGTCTGGCTCACCCTGCTGAGCCCTCGCGAGCCGAAGGCCGCCCCGTGAGCATGCCGACGGCGCTCTGCCGCAACCCCGCTCTCAACCACACGACAGTCCACGCCGGGCGGAGGCAGCACCGAATGACGAGCAGAGCGATACAGGCCGGAGGCGAACGGCTTACTCACACAGGGGGCAGCGTGAAGCCGGAGAAACCGGCGGCTGCCTCACTGACCACATTGGCCCGCCTCTGGCATGTGCTGCGTCACCCCCGCTGGTACGCCCGCCGGTGCGGCTTCGGCACGTTCCAGATCCTCGTTCTGCCCGCGGTGACGACCGGGAGCCTGCTCACGGCTCTGTATCGGCTCTGTATCTCGGCCACCCGCGGTAGCCCACTCGACGGGCATCAAGTCCCCCTCCTCGGCCATCGATCCGACTCGTTCCCCCCGGGGCCCGGGCCGGCCGGGGAAGGGCTGCACCGGCCAGCCGGCCGACAGCAATCATCACCCAGAAGGGATGTAGGCATGGCTCCTGCTGCTGTTCTGACCAAGCCGATCACGGAGACCACCACGGCTCCGACGGAGGACCCGTTCGACGTCCAGGTGGAGGTCGTCACCGAGATCGACGCCGAGCAGCTGCCGCAGGCCTGCGGCACCGGCGACGGCTGCAAGTCCACCTGCGCGTCCTCGTGCGCCAGCGCCGTGTGACGTACGGCCGCTGACGTGGGGCCGGGGGCACTCCCCCCCGGCCCCACCCCCTTCCGAACACAACGGCGGAGACACCGATGGGCAAGCACACCAGGGTCTACCAGCACACAGGGGCAGCGCTGCTGCGCGCCGCCGCGGCACCGCTGACGGCACTCCCCTCGTCATGGCCGGACCCACACGACACAGACGCGGTAAGCGATTGGCTGCGAGACGTCTGCCACCAACGGGTGTTCGCCGACGCGATCCGGCAAGCGAGTGGCGATCTGGCCGCGCGGCTGAACGACATCCGCAGCGGACGCCGCGTACACCCCAGGCAGATACGGCGTGCCTACCTCGCTACCGTCTCCTACGTTCTGCGCGCCACCGGGCGCCCGACGCCCTTCGGCCTCTTCGCTGGGGTAGCGGCCGCCGGAATCGGCAGAGAGCCGCACGTGCGGTGGGGCGACGCTCACCGTGCCGTCATCCGGGCAGACACCGAATGGCTGGACGACGTCTGTACCCGCCTGGAGTCCATCCCGGAGCTCCTGGACCGCCTGAGCATCATTCTGAACTCCCTGGCCATGCCCCGCGGGGACCGACTGCACGTCCAGCATGGGGGTCCGAGGGGCGCCTCCGTCCGACGCAGCCGCGTCGTACGACTCATCGAGAAGCACACCACTCGCCCTGTTCCCGTCACCACGCTGCTCGCCGAGCTCGACAGGGTGTTCCCGGAAGCCGATCCCGCACGTGCGCGGGCGCTGATCGCCTCCCTCATGGCACAGAAGTTCCTCCTGACGAACCTGCGGGCCCCGATGACCGAGACCGATCCGCTGGGCCACCTCGTCGGCGAGCTCAAGGCCATCGACGCGGACAGTGTGCCCTCCGCGACCGGCATCCTCGATGGTCTCCTGGCCGTGCAAGAAACCTTCCGGGAGCACAACACGGCCCCCGCCCGCGACCAGCACATCGCGCGCGAGGCAGCCGTGAGGAACTGCCGCGACGTCTCCGCGGCGGCACGCAGCCCGATCGCCGTCGACCTGGTCCTGGACGCCGACGTGCAGATCCCCCGCAGCGTCGTACGGCAGATGGAACGTGCTGCCGACGCGCTGCTGCGCCTCACGCGACAGCCGGCCGGCCAAGGCGTGTGGCGGGACTATCACGCCGCGTTCTGGGAGCGTTACGGCAGCGGCACCCTCGTGCCGGTCAAGGACGTCATCGACCCGGTGGCCGGGCTCGGCTACCCGGCCGGGTACCCGGGCAGCCGGAGACCCGCTGCGAGGCCGGTGGTGTCCGAGCGGGACGGGCGCCTGCTCGCCGTGGCATGGGAGGCAGCCACTGTCGGCAGCCGCGAGATCGTGCTCACCGACGAGCTGGTCGACCAGATCGCGGGGGCGCCTGCGGTGAGCGATGCAGCGCCCTCCTCCGTCGAGATGTGCGCCCGCGTCCACGCCCGCGATCTGCAGGCCCTGCAAGAGGGCCACTTCACGGTCACGGTCACACCGGCACGAAGCGCAGGGACGCTCACCTCCCGGTTCACCCCGGTTGCCACCGGCTCTGGCCTCGAAGGGGTGTACCGCCAAGTCCCGCCCACTATCGGAGGTGCGCTCACTGCCCAGCTCTCCTTCCCGGGTCTGTACGCCCACATTGAGAACGTCGCGCGTATCCCTGCGTATCTGCCTCGCGTGATCTCTCTGGGAGAACATCGCCCCGCCGGTGAGAAGGTCGAGGTCATCGACGTCGACGACCTCGCCGTCACCGCCACGGCCAACCGCCTGTACCTCGTCAGCCGTTCGCGCCGCCGGGTCATTGACCCGCAGGTCTTCCACGCGATGGCGCTGGAGAAGCAGCCGCCGCTCCTTGCCCGCTTCCTCGCCCACCTGACCCGGGCCTTCGGCCCCGCCTGGACCGGGTTCGACTGGGGTCCGCAAGCCGAGCGGCTGCCGTTCTTGCCGCGCGTGCGCTACGACAAGACCATCCTGTCGCCGGCCCGCTGGTACCTGTCCGCCGACAGCCTTCCCCCTGCCAAGGAGAACAGCGGTCAGTGGATGGACGCCCTCACCTCCTGGCGGAAGATGTGGCAGTGCCAGGGGCCCGTCGAGCTACGCGACGACGACCGTGCCCTCCGACTGATGCTCGACGTGCCAGCACATGCCGCAATCCTTCGGGAGCACCTCGACCGTAACGGGCAGGCCGTACTCACCGAGGCACGGCCGGAGGACGGATTCGGCTGGATCGGCGGCCGTGTTCACGAGGTGGCCGTGCCCATGACCAGCACCCGGCCACCCTCACCCAATCCCCTCGCCGGTCGTCTGCCCGTGCAGCGCAACAGCACGCTCGGCCCCCTCCCCGCCTCAGCCGCCGCGCCTTGGGTGAACGTGCAGCTGTACGCACACCCCGATCTCCATGACGAGCTGCTCGCCCAGGGCGTGGCCACCTTCGCCACTCGTCTGCAGGATCACCCTGACTGGTGGTTCATCCGATATCGGACCCCACATGGTGCGGACCACATCCGCCTCCGCGTTCGCGCCGCGAGCGCCGGCCAGCGCAGCGCCTACACCGAGGCCATCGGCACTTGGGCGGCGACACTGCACAACCGCGGCCTGATCAGTGACCTGGCCTTCACCACCTACACCCCCGAAATCGGCCGTTACGGCAGCGGTCGCACCTTGGCCCGCGCGGAGGCCGTGTTCGTCGCCGACTCGTACGTCGCAGTCACGGCCCTCGCAGGCACCACAGCTTCAGGCGCCCACGGTCACGCGCTCACGGCCGTCGGCATGGTCGACATCGCTTGCGGCCTGCTCGGTGATGACGAGGGCCTGCGCCGGCTGGCCGAACGCCCGGTATCAGCCGCCGCTGGACGCGCTGCGACCGACCAGGCCATCGATCTCATCCGAGCCGGAAACCCAACCGCACGCGGCTGGTCCGCGGCCCTCGCCGACGCGTGGCAACGCCGCGGTGAGGCCCTCGCCCGCTACCGCGAGCATCTGGACGACGCTATGGACGTTGATGCGGTGCTGGAGTCGCTGCTGCACATGCACCACAACCGGATGCGCGGCGTCAACCGCGACGACGAGAACACCTGCCGCCGCATCGCCCGCCAGACTGCCATCGCGTGCCTCGCATGGTCGGAGGCACACCGGTGAACCCCACGGCCCAGGCAGCGCCCGGCTGGCCGCAGTCGCTTTACTCGGGAGCCGCCGGCATCACCCTCTTACAAGCGATCAAAGAGCTTGTGGGCGTGGGCGATACGGAAGCGATGCGCGCATGCGCCGAATCCATGTTCCGTATACCGATCATGGCGGTCCCCGAGCAATTCGGCCTGTACGAGGGCGCCCCAGCAGTCGCCTACGTCCTCACCTTCACGGACACCCCCTCCACCGAGCGGCTCCAGTCTGTCCTCGACGGCCATGTACGGCGCATGACGACCTCGCGGCTGGAAGCCGCCCGCGCCCGGCTGGAGAGCGGGCGGACCGCGAAGACGGCCGAGTTCGACCTGATCAGCGGACTCGCCGGCTTCGGCGTCTACCACCTGCGCCGGGGCAACGCCGGTGAGCTGCACGGCATCCTGTCCTACCTCGTTCAGCTCTGCGAGCCCATCACCATCGGCGGGCAGACACTGCCTGGCTGGTGGAGCATCAGCGAAGCGGGGACCGCGTGGCCGGCAGGCGGGCACGGCAACTTCGGTCTCGCCCACGGCATCACCGGGCCCCTTGCGCTTCTCGCCACCTCCTCTTTGCGCGGTTACACCGTGCCCGGCCAGGAACGCGCCATGACTCGCGTCTGCCAGTGGCTGGACGACTGGAGGACCGGCAATGGGCGCTCCTCCCACTGGCCGGAGTGGATCGACTTGCAGGAGCAGCGACGCGGCAGTACCGCGCGCATGGGCCCCAAGCGACCGTCGTGGTGCTACGGCACTCCGGGGATCGCCCGTGCGCTGCAGCTCGCCGGGCGCGCGCTCGGCGACACCGCGCTCCAGGAGCACGCGGAGCAGGCACTCGCCGGATGTCTGCTGGACCCGCAGCAGCTCGCCCTGCTTACCGATGCTTCCTTGTGCCACGGGTGGTCGGGGCTCATACAGGCGACCCGACGTGCTGCCGAGGACGAGAAGGACGGACAGCTCTCCGACCTGCTCCCAAGACTCTGGGCCGGGCTCACGACGCACATCGAAGAGCACGGCCCACCGGCCCGCTCCACGCTCATGGAGGGCACCGCGGGACTGGACCTGGTCCACCTCGACGACTCCAAGCTCGCAACGCCCGAGAGGAGTTGGGACCTCTGCCTGCTGTTGAGCGGCTGACCCGATTCACCACCACGTCCCACCACCACGACGCAGCTAAGCTCTGCCCGCACTCCGCCAGGAAGAGCCGGGCGCTCCCGGAAGGACATGTATGACTGAGCACAGCACTCCCCAGGAACTGCGCAACCGCCTGGTCGACCAGATCGTGAAAGCCGGCCTCCCGGGCCTCTACGACGCCCGGGTCGAGGACGCGATGCGCACGGTACCCCGGCACGACTTCATTCCCCAGGCGTCTCTGGGACTGGCCTACGCCAACCAGGCCGTAACGATCAAGAACAACCCGGACCCCGACGCCCTGCCCCTCAGCTGCGCCTCACAGCCCGACGTGGTGTTCTTCATGCTCGCCCAGCTGGACATCCAGCCGGGCAACAACATTCTGGAAGCCGGCGCGGGCACCGGCTACAACGCCGCGCTCATGCGACACCTCACCGGCCCCACCGGGAACGTCACCACGCTGGACTACCACGAGGACGTCGCCGCCCACGCGCGGCAGCGCCTCGACGCGACCGGCTTCAGCGACGTGCGGGTCCTCACGCGCGACGGCGCCCTCGGAGCCCCCGAACACGCGCCGTTCGACCGGCTGATCGCCACCGTCGGCGTATGGGACCTGCCCGCACCTTGGTGGGATCAGCTGGCCGTCGGTGGCCGCCTGGTACTTCCGCTGCGCTGGCGCGGCCTGACCCGCAGCATCGCCTTCGTCCGCGAGGCCGATTGCCTGCGCTCGGAGTCTCTGGCCACCTGCGGCTTCCTGCCGATGATCGGCCAGGACGGCGAACGTGAGGGCTACGTCGACGAGGACCGCCTGGTCAAGCTGTACTGGGACGCCGACCAGCCCATCCACACGCTCAGCCTGCGTAGAAGCCTGGCCGAGGCGAAGGAACACCTTCTGTGGACCAACGTAGCCGTCGCACCGGACGAACCCCTCGACGGGATCTGGCTCCGTCTCAGCGCAGTGGATCCGGCGACCTGCCGCATCACCGTCCGCCCCGAGGCCTTCGCCGGCGCCGCCGGCCTCCATCGCCCGGCCATCCCCGCTCTGAGCCCTGCCCTGGTCGAAGGCGACTCCCTGGCGTACCTGGTTCTCGAACCGGTGGACGTTCAGGGCAGCAAGCGGTATCGGCTGGGCGCCGCCGGGTACGGGCCGGCCGGCCAGGAACTGGCCGAGCGACTGGGCGTGCAACTGCGCGCCTGGGACGACGACCGCACCCTGCCGCCGTCGATCACCGCCTACCCGGCGGGAACTCCCGCCGAGAAGATGGCCGGCGGACACGTCATCGACAAGCCATCAGGCCGCTTGGTCATCACGTACTGATCCTCACCTCCACCACACGCTTCCCCATGCAGCTCAGGGAAAGTGGGGACGCTCGCGCGAGACGTCCAGGAGAACCGCGTAGGCGTCGTGGTGGACCGTATGGGCGGGTACGTGTGGCTCAGGCCCCGGCAGGCGGACGTGAGTGGACGGTGCCCGTCGCCGGAGTCGAGCCGCTTCCCGAGCCTGCCCACGACTTGAGCGCCGGCCGAAGCCAACAAGCAGAGCCGGGACAGGGGGTTGCCGTGATCCGGTGCGCACGGCCCGGCGCTCACCGCCCGTCCGCGTCCGCCGCCCCGCCGCTCAGGTCCATCACGAGCGTGACCACCACGCCCACCACGCCCGGTGCGATGTCCAGACGGTCCGTCAGCAGCCGGGAGAGCCACAGGCCCCGGCCGCTCTCCCCCGCCGGCTCTCCGGGCGCCTCCGCCGGGACGATGTCCGCGGTGAAGCCGGGGCCCTCGTCACTCACCCGGCAGTGGAGCATGCCGCCGGCGAGTTCGAGGACCAGACGCCCCTTGCCCCCGCCGTGTTCGACGGCGTTGCAGGCCACTTCGTGGACGGCGAGGACGAAGTCGCTGCGCCGCGGCTCCGGCAGGCCCGCCTCCTCCGCGCACGCACCGACGCGATGCCGGATTCCGGGGACGTCCTCCCCGCCGAAGGACAGCTCCAGCAACGGTGCGCGCGGCGCTCGGGGTTCGCGCGGTGGTTCGTCCGTCCGCACGCTCATGGCCTCGCCACCTCGACCTCCATCGGCCCGGCCGCCGCTGCCCCCGCACCGGCCGCCGGGTCCGGGGGACGGGCACGGCCGCGTGGCCGGGTGCGGTGATGCGCCCCGCCCGTCCTCACATCCGCAGCGTTCGGCACGGGCTCCTTGCCTTCAGTGCCGGACTGAGACTACTCGGAGTCATCAACCAACACCATGCGTAACCGAAATTGCTCCGCTGCCCACTGGTCTTGACCGGATGCACCGGCAAGCCGACCGGAAGCGTCGTTGTAGTGTCCGCAACCGTGCCATCGCGGAGATGATCAGCCGCGTATATCGCTATCACACGGGGAGAACTCGCCCATGAGCATCGTCAGTTGGATCGTCCTCGGCCTGATCGCGGGAGTGGTGGCCAAGGTTCTGCTGCCCGGACGCGACCCGGGCGGCCTCCTCGGCACCACCCTGATCGGCATCGCCGGCGCCTTCATCGGCGGCTGGCTGTCCTCCGAGTACCTGGACCGCCCCATCGACAAGGACTTCTACGACCCGGCCCTGTGGGTGGCCGCCGTCGCCGGTTCGCTGGTCCTGCTGATCGCGTACCGGATCCTCTTCGGCCACTCCCGCGAACGCCGCTGACGCCGCCGCGGATGCCCCCGGTCCGGACGGCGCCGGAGCCGTCGTGGAAGCCCCCGCCGGGGCCGTAGCGACCGCCGCCGCGGGAGCCGGGGGCGTCCCCGGCCGGCCGCTGCGGGTGATGGCCGCCTCCACGGCCGCCACCCGGTCCGCCAGCAGCCCCAGGGCGCCCACCGCCCGCGCCAGCGGGTCCTGCCCGGCGCCGCCCAGCGCCCGGTCCCGGAGATAGCCGTCCACGATCTCCCGGCGGCGGGCCTCCTGGTCCGGGGTGAGCCGGCCGCGCAGTTCCGCCAGCTTCAGCAGGTTGAACTCCGCCTCGCCGTGGAGGGTCTGCGCCTCGGCCGCATAGTGGTCGTCGAGCAGCGCCTCCAGTTCGGCGCCGTTCATCACGGGGACGATCCGCTCCGCCAGCTTGTTCATGTCGCGGTAGGAGCCCTGGAGCCGGAAGGGCGGCTCGGTGCGGGAGGCGTCGGACCGGGCGGCCGAGGCGATGTACGCGGCGTTGACGGCGAGGACGGTGCGGCGCGCCGCAAGCAGCAGCCGCAGCACGGCCGTGATCCGCTCCAGCTCGGCGGGCGGGTACGGGTGGGCGAGCCGGTCGGGCCGTGCGCCGCCGTCCCCGCCGGCGATCCGGACGAGCAGTTCGAGGTCCGCGCGGTCCCGGCCGGCGAGCGGGGCCAGCACCGGGTTGGCGGTCAGCGCGTTCTCGACGAAGCTGAGCGCGAAGACGTCCTCCCGGCCGGTGAGCACATCGCCGAGGTTCCACACGTCTGCGCGGTTCGCCAGCATGTCCGGCACCCGGAAGCGCTGCCCGGACTCGGTGTACGGATTGCCGGCCATGCAGACCGCGAAGCGCTTGCCGCGCAGGTCGTAGCGGCGCGGCCGGCCGCCGTGCACCCCGTCGATCCGGCGCTGGGCGTCGCAGAGCGGGATGAACTTCTGCAGCAGCTCGGGTGAGGTGTGCTGGATGTCGTCCAGGTACAGCAGGACGTTGTTGCCCGCCGCCAGCGCGAAGTTGATCTTCTCGACCTCCTGCCGCGCGGTCGCGTCGGGGGCCTGTGCCGGGTCGAGCGAGGTGACGGAGCGGCCGAGCGCCGGTCCGTCGATCTTGACGAACATCAGCCCGAGCCGGTCGGCGACGTACTCCATGAGCGTGGTCTTGCCGTAGCCGGGCGGCGAGAGCAGAAGCAGCAGACCGCTGCTGTCGGTGCGCTTGGCGTCGCCCGCCGCGCCGAGCTGCTGGGCGAGGTTGTCGCCGACGAGCGGCAGATACACCTCGTCGATCAGCCGGCTGCGGACGAAGCCGGTCAGCGGCCTCGGCCGGAACTCGTCCAGCCGCAGCCGGGCCCGCTCGCGGGCCACCAGGGCGGTCCGCCGCCGCTGGTAGGCACGGAAGCCCGGCACGCGCTCCTCGCGGAACCTCCGCGTGCGGTCCAGGAATTCGTCCAGCCGCAGCCGCAGTGCGCCGCCGGCGACGCGCGGGTGCTCGCCCAGCAGTCCGTGGACGGTGACCTCCGTGGCGGCGTCGCACGGGTAGCGGGGCAGGTCCGGGCAGAGCTCGGCGGCAACCGCCTCGGCGAGATCGCCGTCCGCCGCGCCGCCCGAGGCCCGGGCGTGCGAGCGCAGCCAGGCCTCGGCGAGCTGACGGCGGGCCGGGAGGTCGTCGCCGAGCGCGGCCAGGTCCTCGGCGCAGCCCGGGCCGGCCGCCGAGTCCCGGAAGGCGGCGGTCAGCCGCCGGGCGCCGGGGCCGCTGACGAACCCGTCCGGCTCCGCGGCCAGTTCCTCGAACAGGTACGCGGCGGCGCTCCGGTGGTGGCCCGCCACCTCCCGGCCGGCCGGGCCGCGGTGCTGTCCCTGCCCCGCTGCCCGTCCCTGACCTGGTCCCGGTGTCTGTCCCGGCCCATGGGCCCCGGCCGCACCGCCGGGCGGCGGCCCGTCCGGGCCCGGGCCCGTTGCCGCTCCTCCGTCTGTCACCCCAGCCGTCGCCCCGGCCGTCGACCTGCCCGGCATCCGGTCCGTCCCCGTGCCCGGCTCCGCGTCCACCGCGACGCCGGCCCCCGCGCCGCCGCTCTCCGCCTCGAACGCGGCCAGGGCGGCGGCCAGTTCGGCCACCAGTTCGCCGATCTCCGGCGCACTCCCGAACACCGCCCGGGCGCGCGCCAGCGACGCGGCCCGCCGCGCCCAGGCCGTACGGGCCCGCGGCGTCGTGCCGTGCGCCCAGAACAGCTGGGCCGCCGCGCGCGCCTCTCCGCCGTGGTGGAGCAGCCCGGCGTCCGCGCGCAGCCGCAGCAGGGCGGCCAGCAGCAGGGCCGCGTCGTGGTCGTGGACCCCGCGCTCGTGGCCCTCGTCGTACGCGGCGTGGGCCGCCTCGCGCACCAGCGCGAGCAGCCCGCCCTCCTCGGCGGCCGCCTTCCGCAGCCGGTCCTCGTCCTCCGTGTGCAGGACGGTCGCGGCGAGGTGCTCCGCGCGGTAGACCTCCGGGGTCTCGGAGGGCAGCGTCTGGCCCCAGTACGGCCGGGTGGCCGCGAACTCCGGGTCGGTGACGGGCTCCCGGTAGTCCGTGCCGGTGAGCGCGAGGGACATCCCGTCGCCGGACGGCAGCAGGGCGAGCCCGGCGGGCCGGGTGGTGACCGCGAAGCGGTGCCGGCCGAGGCGGATGGTGCCGCCGCCGTCGCCGTACAGGTCGGCGCGGTCGCGCTGCGCGCGGGCGGCCTCCTCGCGGGCGGCCTTGAGGCGGCCCCGCAGCTCCTCCGCGCGTACGGTGTCGCCGAGCCCGTCCAGCTCCTCGGCGGTGGCGCGCACCCTGGCGGCCATGGGGTCGGTGGCGAAGAAGGTGTGCACGGCCTCCGGGCCGTCCAGGGCGGCGGCGCGGCGGCGGACGGTGTCGAGGACGCGGCCCGCGGAGTCCGCCAGCCGTCCGGCGTGCCGGGCGCGGGCGTCCCGCAGGCTCTGGGCGCGGCCGGCGAACGCCTCCTCCACCTCGGCCCGTTTGGCGTCCAGTTCGGCGGTGAAGTCGTCGAACGCGGCGAACCGCGCCTGCGCCTGTTCGATCCGCAGCAGCAGTCCGGCGAGCTGCTCCTCGCAGCTCTCCGGGGTGGAGGCGGCGGCCAGCGCGGCGGTGGCGGCCTGGCCGAGGAGGGCGAACTCGGCGGCGTAGGCGGCCCGGCCCTCGTGGTCCAGCAGTGCGCGGCGGCGGGCGGCGAGCACGGCGCGGGCGCGGTTGACGCCGCCGAGGGTCTCGGCGATCCGTTCCAGGATGACGGTGCGGACGGTGGCGTCGGCGATGTCGAGGCCGCCGACGACCTCGGTGACGGTGCGCAGGTCCTCGGCAAGCGCGTCCAGGCGGGCGCCGAGCGGCTCCGCCTCGGCGACCGTTCCGGCCCGGTCGGCGGCGTCCGTCAGGGCGGCGGTCTCCTCGTGCTGGGCGGCGAAGGCCTCGGGGCGGCCGAGGAAGGCGACGGCCCGCTGCCCGGCGGACTCCAGATCGTGCTCCAGCGCGGCGGCCAGCTCGGTGATCCGCTCCCCGTCCGCGTACCGCAGCTCGCGCACGCTTTCGAGGCGGCCCCAGCAGCGGCGGAGCTCCGTCAGCCGGGCGATCCACTCGCCGGCGTCCGCCGGGGACTCGCCGCGCACCCTGCGGACCACGGAGGCGATGTGCTCCGCCGTCTCCTCCAGCGCCTCGGCGGCCCGCCGCTTGAGTGCGGTGACGGCCTCGAACTCGCCGAGCGCCCGGCGGGCGGTGTCCCGCAGCGCGGTCAGCGGCTCGTGCAGCGCGCCGCAGTCGCCGGCGGCCAGCCAGTGGTACCGGTCCGCGACCCGCTCGCAGGACTCGGCCAGGGTGCGGTACACGGCCGCGGCCGGGCCGCTGTCCTCAACGGCGCGCACCACGCCCAGGCAGGCGGAAATGCCGCCCACCAGATCGGCGTTGCCGATCCGGGCCAGCGCACCGCCCCCGGCCGGCGGGTGGGACGCCGCGTGGGTGTCGGAGGTGTAGGGGGTGTGCCAGAGCTGCACCGGGTGCACGCGGGCGGCCTCGTCGTCCTCCCGCTCGCGCAGCACGACGAGGGTGCCGTCGTCGAACAGGGCGTGGCCGCGGCAAGCCAGCGGAGGGGCGACCTCCTTGCGGATGACGTTGTACGACAGCAGCAGCGCACGGCCCCGCGCCCGGTCCCGGAACGCGTACAGCACGTCCTCGCCGTTCGGGGAGCGCACGGTGCGTTCGAAGGCCAGGCCGGAGGTGTCCGCGGCGTCGAACGTCCGCACGGTGCCGGTCGCCAGGCAGTAGCCGCCGGGGAAGACGATGCCCTCGTCGCCGGGGAGGCGGCGGCAGGCGTCGCCGATGCCGTCGAGGCGCACCGCGCTCCCGGTGGTGCTGTTGAACACGTAGTACCGGTCGGTCTCCTCCTTGTACGGGCGGACGCGCAGCAGCACCAGCGGGCCGACCCGGGCGTGCGCCACCGCCGCGTCGGCGAGCGACTGCAGCGGCTCGTCGACGGGCTCGCTCAGGATGCCGCCGGGGGTCTCCGTGTCGTCCGCCGTCTTGAGCACCAGGGCGCCGCCCACGCAGGACACGTACAGGCCGTCGGTGACGCGGACGTGCGGGTGCCGGCCGAGGACGTGGTCCTCGCGGCCGGCCTCGGTCCAGGTGACGTCGTGTGCGGGCTCGGCGGTGTCGTCGCGGTCGCCGCGCCCGTCGAGGAACTCGGCCGTTCCGTCCGCTGTTCCGCCGGCCGTACCGCCGTCGGCCAGCCGCCACCGCAGTACGCGGGTGTCGGTGGGGCCGGTGCGGAAGACGGCGAGCAGTTTCTCCCCGGTCCGGCGGAGCCGCAGCAGTTCGGCGTCACGGTAGTAACGGCGCAGCTCGGCGAACTCCCGTACGAAGCCGGGGTCGTCCAGGACCGGGTCCGCGTCCCGCTCGGCGAGGGCGAAGCCGCTGCCGTGGCCGCCGTGGCCGTCACCGCTGGCGTCGCCTGTGCCGTCGCTGCCGGCCTCACCGCTGCGGCCGCCGTGGCCGCCGTGGCCGTCACCGCTGCCGTTGCTGCCGGCGTCACCGCTGCCGCTGCCGTCGCCGCCGTGGCTGCCGTCACCGCCGTCGCCGTGCCGTTCGAGCCCGTACGCCGTGAGGACGGCCCCGTCGGCGGCGGTGTTGGCGCCCACCAGCAGCCGGCCGCCGACCGCGACGACGTCCCGGACCACCCCCGGCTGCCGGGTGCGCACCGTCCCGGTGCCGAGGAGCCGCAGCCCGCCGGTGCCGAAGACGGCCGCGCGCCGCTCGTTGAGCGCCTCGGCACGCCGCGCCAGCTCCCGGGCCTGCGCCGCGAGCCGGGCCCGCAGCACCTCGTGGGTGCCGGCGTCGACGGCTTCCGTCCGGGCGCCGGCCGTTTCCTTGCCGGCGTCCACCGCTTCCGTCGCGCCGCCGGCGCCACCCGCGCCACCCGCGCCACCCGCGCCGCTCTGCCGCCGCTCCCGCTCCGTGCCCACATCGACCTCTCAGCCCGTTCCACCCGCCGGTCCGTCCCGGCCGGGTCCTGCTTCCGTCACGGCGGGGCCGCACCCGCCGCCTTCCGCACATTCCGTGCGGGGCTCCGCTGTGTGGTCCCGCCACCGCCGGCGGGCTCCGGCCCCTGCACCGGGCCGGTTCCGCCACGTCCGACGGTGCGCCGTCACCGGCCCCGTGCGGGCCACCGGCCGGGACTCGGCCACCGGGCCGGCGCCGATCTCCGCCCCGGCGGTGGGCGGGGCACACCCCCGTGGTGCCCCGCCCACCGTTCCGGGAGGACTTGGAGTACCGCCCGGCGCCGGACCCGCGAACGGACAACCGTGCGGATCCACCGTCCCGTTGAGCAGGCGGCACGGCGGGCGACACCCCCGTCGCCTCCCGCCGTGCACGCCCCCTCTCAGGCCGGGACCGGCGCGCGCCCCGACCCCCGTCCGGGGCGCGCGCCGTGCCGCGCTACGCGGCGGTCTTCGTCCCCGCCCCGTTCAGAGCGGGGCCGGCCACCGGCAGGTCCGCGAGGCCCAGCCGCTCGGCGGTGTCCAGGAGTTCCCGGAGGCCGCCCGCCCGGGCGCCCTCGCCGCCACCGGCCTTCATCAGCTTCATCAGCAGCGCCGACACCGTCAGATCCCGTACGTCGGCCGAGCCCACCGAGCCCAGGACGCGGGTGAGGTCCTCGGTGAAGGACGCCTCGCCGTTCAGCCACGGCCCGGCCAGCGCCCGCGCCGTCCCGGAGTTGGCCACGAACCCGTCGACGCTCTTGCCGAGCGTGACCGCGCCCGCGATCCGGTCGAAGAAGGCGCTCTCGCCGCCGACGATGGAGATGTCCGCGCTCTCCAGGCCGGTGGCCAGCACCGTCGCCTGGGCCTCGGCCACCTGCCGCTGCGTCTCCAGGCCGGCCAGCCGGATGTCCTTCTCCGCCTCCAGCCGCAGCCGGTACTCCTCGTGCTCCCGCGACGCGGCGTCGAGCGCCGCCATGGCCGCGGCCTTCTCGGTGAGCCCCTCGGCCTCCGCCTTCAGCTTGCCGCCGATGGCCTCGGCCTCGGCCAGCGCCCTGGCCCGGGCCCCCTCCGCCTCGGCCCGCAGCCGCGCCTCGGTGGCCTGCGCCTCGGCCAGCCCGGTCTTCTCGATGGCCTCGGCCTCCTTCTCCCGCACCTGCACCCGGGCGAGCCCGGCCGCGGCCTCCTCCGCCTGGATGCCCTCGGCGAGGCGCGCCTTGGCGCGGGCGTCCATCTCCGCCGTCTTCTGGCGGGCCTCGGCGAGGGTCAGCTCCTCGGCGGCCCGGTGCGCGGCGGCCTGCTCCGCGGCCTCGGCGGCCTTGATGTCCTTGACGAGCTTCTCCTGCGCCTGCGCCTCGGCGGCGATGACGAGGGCCTGCCGCTCCCGCTCGGCCTCCTCGACGGCGCGCAGCCGCTTGATGCTCTCCTCCTGCTCGGCGACGGTGCGGTCGACGGCGACGCGCTCCCGGATCACCTCGGCGATGTCCCGCTTCTCCGCCTCGACCTCCTTCTCGGCGGCGATCCGGGTGAGCTGCGTCTCCCGCTCCCGGGCGATGACCTCCAGCAACCGGTCCTTCTCGATCCGCTCGGACTCGATGGCGATGACCCGTTCGCGGTTCTTGCCCGCGACCTCCACCTCGCGCTGCTGGTTCTCCCGCTGGACGCCGAGCTGCTCCTCGGTGCGCAGGAACGCGGCCTGGGAGCGCAGCCGTTCCTCCTCCATGACGCGGGCGGTCTCGGCCTCCTCGCGGGCCCGTACGGTCTCGATCTCCCGGCGCTGCTTGATCTCGGCGTCCGCCTGCCGGCGCTCCAGTTCGAGGACGGCCTCCCGGGCGTCCACGTTCTGCCGGGTGATCTCCTTCTCCTCCTGCCGCTGGAACTCGTTGGTGCGGACGTGCTCGATGGCGGTCAGCTCGGTGATCTTGCGAATGCCCTGGGCGTCGAGGATGTTGGCCGGGTCGAGCTGCTGGAGCGGGGTCTGCTCCAGGTAGTCGATGGCCGCGTCCTCCAGGCTGTAGCCGTTGAGGTCGGTGCCGATGACCTGGATGATCCGGTCCCGGAACTCGTCCCGCTTGGTGTAGAGGTCGGCGAAGTCGAGCTGCTTGCCGACGGTCTTGAGCGCCTCGGAGAACTTGGCGTTGAAGAGTTCCTGGAGCGTCGCCCGATCGCTGGCGCGTTCGGTTCCGATCGCCTGGGCGACCTTGATGACGTCCTCCACGGTCTTGTTGACGCGGACGAAGAACGAGATCCGGATGTCGGCCCGGATGTTGTCCCGGCAGATCAGCCCCTCACGGCCGGTGCGGCCGATCTCGATGGTCTTCACCGAGATGTCCATGATCTCGGCACGGTGGAGCACGGGCAGCACGACCTGCCCGGTGAACGTGACGTCGACCTTGCGCATCTTCGAGACGATCAGCGCCTTGCCCTGCTCCACCTTGCGGAACAGCCGGCTGATGACGAAGACGAGCGCGATGACGACGAGGAGCACGACGGCGATGAACACGCCGATGCCCAGGGTGATGGCATCCATCGGAAGTCCCTTGCGGCAGAGATGAGGTGAGCGGAAAGAACAAGCGGGGGAGGCGGCCCGGGGCGGAGGCCGGCACGGCACGCGCTCCCGGCGGGGCGGAGGAGGACAGGCCGGGGCGGGCCCCGGAGGTCAGAGCCTCAGGGCCGGAGAACCGGCGTTCGCGCTACGGCCGTCAGGCGGCCGTACTGCGGGGATCGAGCGCCGGATCGTACGGCGCGGCCCAGAAGAACTCCCGTTCCTCGTCATAGGCGTAGAGCAGCGCGGTCGACCCGGCGGTGAGGCCGGGATCCCGGCCGGTCTGCCGGACCTGCACGAGAGCGGTGGAGCCGTCCCGCGCGGCCACCTCGGCCTGGCCGAAGCCGGGTCCGACGGAGCCGGTGCGGATGGTGCAGGTGAGACCGACGAAGTCCTGCCGCGACGGCTCGGGCCCGGCGCCGAGGACCCGGCGCAGCGGCCGCACCAGCAGCGCGGTCACCCACCAGGAGAGCAGCAGCGCCGCGACCAGCAGCCCCACGGAGGCGGCGCCGCGGCCGAGCCCGGCGAGGCCCGTGCGGTCCAGGAGGACGGTGCCGGTGAGGCAGGTGAGCCAGGCGACCGGCACCAGCAGGGAGAAGGCCACCGCGACCGGGACCCCGCCGAGGCCCAGCGCCCCGGAGTCCACGTCCCCGTCGAAGATGTCGTGCTCGGCCGTGCCGATCCCCACCAGCAGCCAGAAGACGGCGATGACGATGACCGCGGAGCTGAACAGAACGGTCGGGAAGGCCACTGCCGCCGCCAGGAATTCAGCCACCGGGTTCCGTCCTCTCACTCCGCGCACCGTCAGCGGGGAAGCACAGCCCCGGTGCCGGATCCCTTCCGGAGTCCGGCACCGGGGCAGCCCCCGTTTCCCCGTGGCACCCATCCTGACAGCCGACCCGGACCCGGCACATTGCCGGTTTCCGGCAACCTTTAGGGTTGATCCCATGCCGGGGAGCCACCGCTCCGCGAACACCGGTGCGCCGGACGCACAGCAGAGGGGGGCCTGTGACACCCGTGGAGGAAGAGCCGGACCGGGACGACTTCCTGGCCGGTTACGCCGGGATACTCGCCGAGGTCTCCGCCACCGGACGCCGCCTCACCCGCGACGAACTCGCCTCCCGGCGCCGGGCCGGTGAACGCGCCGCCGAACGGGGCTACGGGCTGCGCCGGCTGGTCGCGGAGCACCTCGACGCGACCCGCGCCACGTGGTCCGCCCTGCCCGGCGCCGCCGCCGCGAACGGCGTCCGGGAACTGAGCACGGTCGTGGACTGCGTCCTGGCCGCCACCCAGCAGACCATCGACGCCGTCGCCGAGGGCTACGAACGCGCCCAGCGCCTCGCCGTCCGCCAGGAGGAGGCGGCCCGCCGGGAGTTCATCGACGACCTCCTCTACGGCCGCAGCGACCTCGGCCGCCTCGCGGAACGCGCCGAACGGCTCGGCCTGCGCCTCGCGCACGAGCACACCGTCGCCGTCGCCGACGGCCCCGACCTCTACGACGAGACCCACCCGGTGACGCGCCGCGTGGAGGCGGCCCTGCTCGCCCGCTTCGGGGACCGGCGCATCCTGCTGACGACGAAGGACGGCCGGATCGTCCTGGTGGCACCGGGCAACCACGAGGAGGTCGTCCGCCACTTCGCCAAGCAGGCCCACGTCGCCATGGGCGGCGGCAGTACGGAGCGGGTGGCCGTCGGCCGCTCCCACCCCGGGCCGGGCGGCGTCGTCCACAGCTACGAGGAGGCGCTCACCGCCCTCGAACTGGCCGACCGCATGGGCCTCCCGGGCCCCCTGCTGCGCGCCGCCGACCTGCTGGTGTACCCGGTGCTGAGCCGCGACCGGCAGGCGATGGCCGACCTGGTCCGCACCACGCTCGGCCCGCTGGAGAAGGCCCGCGGCGGCGCCGAGCCCATGCTGCGCACCCTCTCCGCGTACTTCGACGCGGGCTGCGTGGCGGCGGAGACGGCCCGCCGCCTCTCCCTCAGCGTTCGCGCCCTCACCTACCGCCTGGCCCGCATCCACGAACTGACCGGCTCGGACCCGTCCGACCCGATGCACCGCTATACCCTCCAGACAGCGGTGATAGGCGCCCGCCTCCTGGACTGGCCGGTCCAGAAGCTCTGACTCCTGGACGCCGGAACGGCTTGCGCCGGACGGCCCCCACCCGCGAGGCCACCAGGACAACGACAGGGCGTTCCACGTCCACGGGGTGGCGGTCAGCGCGTCCCGAGTGGTTCCATCGCTGTGGACCGCGGAAGGCGCTCCAGGGCCACAGGCATCCGGGGGCGACGCCGAGCATCAAAGGGCTTCGGCACCACACAGGGGGTGAGGGGGTGAGGCTGCGCGCCACGGAACGCGCCGGGCACAGCACGATCAGGTCGTTCTCCGGCACAGCCACAGCGATCCTGGCATCGGTATGGATCTGCGGCACAACGACTCTCACCCTCTCATTGGACCCCCTATGGCAGTCGGCAGGGATACCGCTGGTTGCGGCTCCCTTCCTCATGTGGATCGGGGTGAGGCGCCGGCGGTACGGCAGTACCAGCCGGAAGATCCACCGAGCGACACCACTGCTCATCGGATGCCTGTTCTCAATTTCGGGAATCACGCTCGGAACCTCGGGAACAGAACGGGGAGCACATCTCCAGCGCCTTGCCGAGGTGATGACCGCTTACGGCTTCCTGGTCACCACAGTAGGCGTCATCCTCCTGGCGGTCGACCGAAAAGAGATGAACTCCCGCACCGCTTGCCACACGAGCGATTCCCACGCACCGATCCAACTCGGACAACACCTGCCCGAAACACGGGAAATCACTCAGTGAAATTTTTCATATCTCCCACACTGGATGTTCCCCTCACCACCTGGGCAGATCCCGCGACAACGAGACGACGCCACGTCCACGTCGAAACACCCGTCGGAAGAATGTCGCTCATCCGATCCCCTTCGACGGGACGAACCCCGGAATCCCTGGCCAACAAACACGAGGACTGGGAGATCCATTTCAACGAATCAATTATTGCGACATTTTTCGCGCTCGCGGCACCCGCCTACGTGAACCGCCGGGTACGCGACGGAATCGACGCCCTTATCTGTGGATCCCCATGCAGGGTAAAAGCTCGAAGCTCATACAGATCCAGACGCAGAGCGATCGACTTCGTTTTCCCGGAAGGCGAGTCGCTGGGGGTCAGACGGCGCGGGCTTCAGATGACCCTGGAAGACCAGAACGGAACTGTCCGGGCCAGGCGTTCAGGCATTCACCGGTGGGAGACCGACGACATTTCCGAGAGAACCATGTGCGCGATCGCATTCGTCGAGCTTTCCGGCGTCGGCAGCATCCTGTCGAACCCCCTGCTGCGGAATTTGTAGGCCATGGAATGCAGCCTGCGTTGGAGATCAGAACGGAAAATTCATGAACGGGAAAGCATTTCAAGAAGCATTTCGAGGTCATGGTTTGGGGATCTCTGCGCCCTGTGCTGCTTGATGTCCATTCTCGTATTCGGCATTTATCGCTGATGTAGGTTGACTTTTCTGGAGACCATTCGAGCAAGCTTGCGGAAAACCTCATGCGGCGGCGACCCGCCGCCGGGTACCGTCGCCGCTCATGACTCCTCCTCGTGAGCGACCTCCCTTCTCGGCGGACGAACGGACCCAGCTTCTCGGCTGGTTCGAGATGCAGCGCGCGATCATCCACATGAAGTGCGAGGGGCTGTCGGACGACGACGCCCACCGCTCACTTCTGCCGGCCTCCCCGCTGATGACGATGGCGGGGATCGTCTCCCATCTGCGCTGGACCGAGCAGACCTGGTTCGAGGTGCTCTTCCTCGGACGCCCCGCCGACGGGCCGCAGTTCTCCGAGGACCCGGAGGACGCCGACATGATGGCCGAGGGCATACCCCTGGCCCAGCTCCTCGCCGACTACGACCGGCAGTGCAGGGACTCGGACGAAATCATCGCCGCCCACTCCCTCGACGAGACCGGCCGCCACCCCGACTTCACCTCGGCCCGGGCCAGTCTGCGCTGGATGCTCCTCCACATGACCGAGGAAACCGCCCGCCACGCAGGCCACATGGACATCATCCGCGAACTGCTGGACGGCGGTAAGGGCTACTACTGACCGGAGCCGGCCTATCTGTCCGGCCCGGTGCCGCAGTCGTCGCGCAGGCCGGCACCGACCAGTGCGTACCGGATCGACCTCTCGGCCGGACGGAATCCGGGCGTGCCGCGCGGCGTTCGTGACCAGCTCCCACCGGGCGGCCACGGAAGCCGGGAACCGGGCACTCGTCGGGCAACTCGCCGGCGTTTCTCGCCCATCAGCAGGTGAGTTCCGGCGCTTCCGGTGTCGCCACGGCTGCCGCTTCCTGCGAGGCAACGGGGCGGGACGCCCCGTCGAGCGTGCGGGCACTGCTCCACGAACGCCGGGCGTGGGCCCATGCCAAGGCCGGGCAGCCCAAGGAGACCGAGGGAGCGTTGAGCGAGGCGGAAGAAGCACGGGGCGAGCGAGGCGGCGAACTCTCCGCTCCCCACTGGTCCTCGTGGGTGGACGATCGCGAACTGCAGATCATGAAGGGCCGCTGCTGGACGAAGCTGCGCGGGACGGCCTCACCGCGGGCAGTCCAGCAGGCCGGGCCAGAGGGCGATGCAGTCGTCCGCGTCGGACCCGCGCCTGCCGGTGATCACGCCTCCGCTGCCGTCGTCGCAGGTCCCCGTGGTGTGACGGGCTTCCTTGCGCCCCGAGTCCACCGGGTGGCATCGTGCGCTTGACCGGACAAACGTACGGCCACCGGGAATCGCGGGCGGGGATGGACGAGCAAGCGTTCGACGCCTTTTATGCCGGGAGCGTGGGGCGGCTCATCGGTCAGCTGTACGCCATGACCGGCGACCGTACCGAGGCGCAGGACGTCGTTCAGGAAGCCTTCGTCCGGGCCTGGGAGCACCGGGCGGAGCTGGACCGGGACGGTGCGCCCGAGGCATGGGTGCGTACCGTGGCCTGGCGGCTGGCCGTCAGCCGGTGGCGGCGCGTGCGCACCGCGCTCTCCTTCGCGCGGCGCCAGGGCCCGCCCCCGAACGTACCGCCGCCGGACACCGACCATGTGCTGCTGGTGCAGGCGCTGCGGCAGATCCCCGCGGCGCAGCGACGGGTCATCGTGCTCCACCACCTGTGCGACCTGGAGGTGAAGCAGGTGGCCGCCGAGACCAACTGCCCCGTCGGTACGGTGAAGGCACAGCTGAGCCGGGGCCGGGCCGCGCTGGCGCGGATACTGGCCGGCACCGAGCTGGATCCGCGGGCGGGCCGGGTACCGGAGGTGGAGCATGGGCATGGTTGACGAGACCGGCTTGGACGATCACCTCGCCCGCCTCGCCGCGGAGGGCCGGCGGTTCGCCGTGCCGATGGCCGCGGAGGAGATCCGGGTGCGCGGTGACCGGCGCCGGCGCCGTAAGCGGGTGGCACAGATGTCGGGCGGCGTGCTGCTGACCGCCGCCGTCACCGTCGGAGGTGTGTCGCTGGTCCTGCCCGGTACCGGGCCCGGGCCGAGCGCCGCGAAGCCCACGCCGTCGCACAGCGCCGCCCCCTTCGTGCCCCCGACGCCGGCCGCGGGTGAGGAATACGCGAGCGAGGTCGGCTACGTGTACGACGCGACGGTGCGGGCGGACGGGATCCGGGTCACCGTGCGGCAACTCCGCGCCGAGCGGGGGAAGGCCGTACCCACCGGGGTGGTGCACGAGGTGACCCTGCCGCCGCGGACCCCGGTCGAGGTGGAGCAAGCTGCCGGGGGGAAGCCCGGGGACATGCGGCTGGAGGAGCTGGTGGACCGGCTGCGGGGCGGGCCGCGGTGGGTGTTCGCCCTCGACTACGACGGCGAGGGCCGGATCCAGTCGCTGCGGGAGGCGTACTGGCTGACCGCCGGGTGAGCTTCGGCAGAGGCCCCCGAAGAAAAGCCGGCCGGGATGCAACCCGGAGGTCGGTGCAGGGCGTAGAGACCATGCAACCAACCACACCGGTTCCGGGAGAACGTTGACCATGTCTGCCTCACGCCGCAGGGCCACCAAGTGCCTGCTCACCCTTGTCGCCTCCGGCGCCCTTCTCCTGACCGGATGCGGCGAGAACGCCAAGGAACCCGCGGGTCCCACCGCGGCCGCGCCGGCGGCCACCGCCCAGCCCGGCGGTGACCGGACGGCCACCCCGTCGAACAGCGGCGACGCGCCGAAGGACACGCGGACGCCGGCCGGCAAGACCCCGTGGGCGGGAACCAAACAGTTCGTGACGATCGAGAAGGGCTGGACCGAGGACGGACTGACCCGTCTGTCGGTGCGGCCCGCCCGGAAGAAGGTCAACACCCAGTTCGACACCTGGGAGATCACCCCCGGCACCGGGGCCTTCACCACGGTGACCATGGCGAAGGACGCCCGGGTTCTGCTGACGGCCCCGGTCCGGGACGCCGACGCGGCGGGCGTCAGCAAGGCCGAGCCCCTGCCGTTCTCCCAGGCCGAGTTCGTCACCCTGCTGAAGCGACTGGATCCCGGGGTCGCCGCGGGCGTCGGGTACGACCTCAGCTTCGACGGAGAGGGCCGGGTGGCCAAGCTGCAGTCCGTCTACAGGCCGTGAGGAGCGCGGGCCCGCACTCCACGGGGGGGGGTGCGGGCCCGCGGGGCAGGTCAAGCGCGGGTGACGAGCCCCCCTCGGGCGGGAACACACCCCCGCGGCGCTTCCGCCCGAGGGGAAGGGCTCACAGCCCGGCACCACCCGTCGCGTCGATCACGCGGCCGGTCACCCGGCGTGCGTCGTCGGAGGCGAGGAAGGCCACGACGCCGGCCACGTCGTCCGGCTCACCGACCCGGCCCAGCGCCGCCAGGGACCCCGCGTGGGCCCGGGCCTGCGGATCGCCGCGCAGCCAGGCCGCGTTGAGGTCCGTGTCGATGATGCCGGGCGCCACCGAGTTGGCGGTGATGCCCCGGGGACACCAACCCGCACCCCCCACCACGCCATCTCACCCACCCGGCCGGCTCCCAGGCGTCCGCGGGCAGGATCCCGGTGGCGATGCCGCCGTGGCCCCGCGTCGGCTCCGGCGAGACGGCGCGAGAACGGCGAGGGCGCGATCCCGGATCACGCGGATGGCCTCAGTCCGCGCTGAGTCCGCCTCCGCCCTCGTCGGCGAAGACTTCCGGCCAGTACCTGAAGTCGTCGTCGGCGCCTGTGGGTTCGCACGCCGCCGGGTCGACGCGGGCAAGGACCTCGGTCATCGTCGTGGCCAGCTCCTCGTAGGAATCGGTGAGACGCTCGTCCCGGTCGAGTGCTTGCTCCTGGCGCCACAGCCAGATGGTGAAGGCGAGTCCGGACACATCGGTGTTGACCACCCGCAGCATCGCCTCCGGCCCGTACCAGCCCAGGATGCGGCCGGTCGGCCCCTCGACCACCAGATCGATGTCATCGATCAGGTCTCCGAGCACCACCAGCTCGTGGACGTTCTCCGGTGCCTCATCCGGATCCGCGTCGTCATCCGCGAACCAGTGATCCCACAGCGACCTCAGGGGACGCTCCTCGTCCTGGGCCATGAACCACCCGGCGTCCTGCGGCAGCCCCTGTTCACGGAGGAAGCGCCTGGTCGGCTCGTGAGTGAGCACCGCCGGAACATCCTCGTCCGGGAAGCACACCACGTCATCCGTACCGAAAGCCCCGGCCAGGAAGCCGTCCGGCAGGTCGAGCAGCAAACCCTCGCCAGGCCCGGCGATCTTGGCGAGCGGCCGTATCCGTGCCTCGATATGCCAGAGCCGGGAGACGTCGCGGACGCATCGCAGCAGTTCCGGATCGCGGCTCCGAATCCGGTCCAGCATGAGCCGGGTGAGTTCGGCGACCACCTCCGGCCCGTGACGGCCGGCGAAGCGGGCGAACTCGCCGCGTTCGGTGCGCAACTCCTCGACATCGGAGGACAGACCGACCAGCACCGACAGGCCCGGTGCCAGCAGCTCCAGCAAGCCGGCCGAGTTCTCCTCGACGAAGAAGCACACGAGGTGCACTCGTCCGCTCACCGGGTCGAGCAGCACCTTGCGCTGCGCCGTGTCCGGGTCGTAAGCCACCGCGTCCCGCTCCTCGGGGTCCGCCACTCCCCCGATCACCAGCATCTCGGCGACGTCCGGCGGCAGTTCGGCACCGGGAGCGAAGTGTGACGCGACAGTGCGCAGGCCACCCGGCGGGTCCGGGTCGAGCCGCATGGAACCCGCTTGCCGCGGCACGCCGACTTCGGCTAGCCAGCGCCGGGACTCCTCATGGGGGACCGGGGCATCAGGCGCCCGGACCACGCCGTCGGCGCCGAACACCTCGACGAGCCGGTCATGCGCTGTCGTCAGGGACATGATCGTTACCCTCCACCGGGCTCAGGCCACCGCCCGACTGGCGATCGCCCGGGCGGAGACACGGTATGGCGACCGCATTCTTGCTCGGAGCAGCGCTGCGGATGCCGCCGGGGGACCGTTCAGCGTTCAGCCGGTACCGCCCTGCCGCATGGCGCGGGACGTCCAAGTAGCCGGGGCCGCCGTCGGTCTGACGTTGCCGCACGCGCTCCGTCATGGGTCGAGCGCAGCCGGGGAGGGCTCGCGGACGGCCCGCGTTCCCCTGTTCCTCCCACGGGCTCCAGAGCCTCCCCGGCCCGCCCGGCCGCCGGGCCCGCCGGTCCCGTCAGGACACCACGTCCTTGGCGCGGAAGTGGCGGAAGGCCAGGGCGAAGAGAACCAGGGCGTAGGCCGTGGAGACGGCGGCGCCGCGGGCCATGCCGCCCCACTCCAGTTGGGGCTGGAGGGCGTCGGCCCAGGCGAACTGCCAGTGCGCGGGCAGGAACTGGCGCCAGTCGCCGAGGGCCGTCACCGCGTCGAGGACGTTGCCGACGATGGTTAGGCCGACCGCGCCGCCCACCGCGCCCAGCGGCGCGTCCGTGACGGTGGAGAGCCAGAACGCCAGGCCGGCCGTGACCAGTTGGCTGACGAAGACGAACGCGACGACGATCCCCAGGCGGACCAGCGCCGTGCCCGGGTCGAGCGAGCCCCCGGTCGGCAGCTCCAGGCCGCCCCAGCCGTACGCCGCCGTGCCCGCCAGCAGGCCGACCAGCGGCAGCAGGATCATCGCGGCCGCGCTGAACAGCAGGGCCACGGTGAGCTTGCTCAGCAGCAGGCGCGAGCGCGGCACCGGTGACGCCAGCAGATAGCGCAGCGACGACCAGCTCGCCTCGGACGCGACCGTGTCCCCGCAGAACAGCGCCACCGGCACCACCAGCAGGAAGCCCGCCGAGACGAAGACGCACGCCATGGCGAAGTTGAGGCCGGAGGCGGTGGCCGTGTCGATCAGGGAGATGCGGCCGTTGCCGCCGCGCTCGTCCGGGTCGCCGCCGATGGCGAAGGCCGCGATGAGGATGAACGGCAGGGCGGCGAGGATGCCGTAGACGACGAGCGTCCGGCGGCGGCGCAGCTGCCGTACCGCCTCGACCCGCAGGGGCAGGGTGTGGCGGGGGCGGTAGCCGGGGGCCGTCTCGGGGGCGGCGGCCCCGGTCGGGGCGGCGCCGGTTCCCGCGGTGCGGGTTGCGGCGGGCTGCCGTTCCGCCGTGGCGGTGGCGGCCGCCCCGGTGGCCGTGGCCGCGGCCTTGGTCCCCTTCGCCGCCATCGCACCGTTGGCCGTACCGGCCTTCGGCGCCCCGGTGCTCGCCTTCCCGGAGTTCGTCCCCCCGGAGTTGGGCGTCCCGGCGCGCGTCGCGCCGTTCGCCGTTCCGGGGTGTGGCGGCGTGCCGTCGCCGTTCACCGCCGCGCGGCCGGGCCCGGCGTTCTCCGGCGCGGCGGGCTGCGGCGTGCCGCCGCCGTTCACTGCTCCGGTCGGCGGCTTGCCGGCGTCCCCGGCGCCATCGCCGTTCGCCGCTCCAGCCGGCGGCCTGCCGCCGTCACCGGTGCCGTTCGCCGCCGCGGGGTCCGGGATTCCGCCGGCGGGTCGTTCCGTCGGGCCGGTCATGCGGCACCTCCGATCAGGGTCAGGAAGGCGTCCTCCAGGCGGCGGTGCGGGCCGACCCGGTCGACGGGGATGCCGAGGCGTACGAGTTCGGGCAGGAGCTGGGAGGCGGTCATGCCGTCGAGCCGGACCAGCAGCCCCTCCTCGGCGCGGACCACGGAGTCCACGCCCTTGAGGGCCGCCACCGCGTCCACGCTCTCGTCGGACACCGGTCCGCCCGCGACGCCCACCAGCAGGGTGTCGCCCGAGCCGGTGATCTCCGCGACCGGTCCGGCGCTGACGAGCCGGCCCCGGTCCATGACGACCAGATGCGTGCAGGTCTGTTCGACCTCGGCCAGCAGATGGCTGGAGACGATCACGGTCCGGCCGCCCTCCGCGTAGCGGACCATCACGTTCCGCATCTCCCGGATCTGTGGCGGGTCGAGGCCGTTGGTCGGTTCGTCGAGGATCAGCAGGTCCGGCAGGCCGAGCATGGCCTGGGCGATGGCGAGCCGCTGCCGCATGCCCTGGGAGTACGTCCGGACGGCACGCTCCAGGGCGTCGCCGAGCCCGGCGATCTCCAGCGCCTCGTCCAGGTGCGCCTCGTCGGCGGGGCGGCCGGTGGCCTGCCAGTACAGCTCCAGGTTGGCGCGGCCGGAGAGGTGCGGCAGGAAGCCGGGGCCCTCGACGAACGCGCCGACCCGGGAGAGCACGGGCGCACCGGGCCGGATCGCGTGCCCGAAGACGCGGATCTCGCCCGCGTCGGGGGTGATGAGCCCCATGAGCATCCGGAGCGTGGTGGTCTTGCCGGCGCCGTTCGGGCCGAGGAGGCCGAGGACCTGGCCGCGTTCGACGCGGAAGGAGAGGTCCTGGACGGCGTACCGGTCGGCCGATTTGGCGTAGCGCTTGCCGAGGCCGGTGATGTGCAGCGGCACCTCGGCGAGCGCCGGGGCGGGCGCGGGGGTGGTGACGCGGCGGCGGCCGGTGAGCAGCAGGACGGCGCCGAGGGCGGCGCCCGCGAGCGGCAGGCCCCAGACCCAGGCGGGCAGGTCGCTGTTCTCGTTCTTCAAGCCGGGGGCGGTGGGCACGGTCAGGCCGGTGTCCGCGAGGGAGACGCGGTAGTCGGCGGGCTTCAGCGGTGAGGCGTAGCCCATGTCGGTGGCGGAGAGGACGAGCCGTATCCGGTGCCCGGCCTCGAATTTGTGGTCGATGACGGGGAGGCGCAGCTCGACGGTGCGGCCGCCGTCCTCCCCCGCTCCCTCGACCCGGATGGGCGCGACGAGCTGGGAGGGCAGGAGCTGGCTGCCGCCGGGCCCCACGTCGTACACCTTGGCGAAGAGCACCGCGTCGTCCGTGTCGGAGGCGACGCGCACGCGGGCCGTCGGGGCGCCGGTGACGCGGACGGCGGAGGTGAGCGGTTCCGAGTCGAACGCCGCCGCCTGGCCGGGGAAGTCCAGGGCCACGCCGGCACCGAAGGCCGTCAGCTGGGCCGCCGCGCCGGAGAGGCCGGGCACGGAGGAGACGGCGGCGGGGGTGCCGCCCGCCGGGTTGGCCGCGGTCTGTTCGCGTCCGGCGAGGCGGACCGTGCGGGTCCTGTCGCCGTCGAGGCCGGGGTAGTGGTCGCCGGTGGCGCCGCTCAGCTGGACCCGGCCGTTGGTGGAGTCGAAGCCTCCGGTGCGGCTGACCCGGAAGGCGGCCCCGGTGTCCGCCTCCTCGTCGCCCTTGAGGTGCCGGTCGAACCAGGCCGTGACGCGCTGCCGGACCCGTTCGGTCTCCTGGTCGCCGCCGTCGTGGCCGCCCGCGAGCCAGTCGACGGAGACGGGCGCGCCGTTCTTCTTGATCTGGCGGGCCATGGCGTCGGCGTGGCTCAGCGGGAAGAGGGAGTCGGCCTGCCCGCCGAGGACGAGGGTCGGGGCCTTGATGCGGTCGCCGACGGCGACGGGGCTGCGCTCCCGCAGCAGCTTCTCGGCCTCCGCGTCCGGCTTCCCGGCGACGGCGACCCGTTCGTACATCTCGCACAGCGCCGTCTCGAAGCGCCCGCAGGAGCGGTCCGCGGTGAGCGGCTCCGGCTGGAACGGCGCCTCGGGGGCCCGGCCCCCGCCGCCGCCCCCGCCGCCGGTCGCGCCCGTGTCCCCCGTTCCGCCCGCGCCCTGGCCGGCTCCGCCGCCGTCCGGCGCGTCCTCGGGGGACGGGCCCATGTCGGTGGGGAAGGGGGTGGAGCCGGTGGTGAAGAAGATGCCGGACCAGAGCTTCTTGAAGACGCCGTCCGGGAAGAGCGCCTCGGAGAGGTCCCAGTAGGTGTTCTGGGCGGCGATGGCGTCGACGCGCCGGTCGTGGCCCGCCGTCAGCAGCGAGATCGCGCCGCCGTACGAGGCTCCGGCGATGCCGACGCGCGGGTCGCCGTCGGCGTCGAGCTTCACCTCGGGACGCTGCGCCAGCCAGTCCACGAGCCGCCGCACGTCGGCGACCTCGTTCTCCTTGTCGTTGAGCCCGATCCGGCCGGTGGACTTCCCGAAGCCGCGCGCCGACCAGGTGAGGACGGCGTAACCCTCCCGCGCAAGGCCCTCGGCCTGCTGGTGCAGGTCCTTCTTGCTGCCGCCGAAGCCGTGTGCGAGCAGCACCGCGGGACGCCGCTCGGAGGCGGGGCCGGAGGTGTAGAAGGAGGTGTCGATCCGCACGCTGCGGCGGGCCGCGGCCCCCTCGCCGTCGCCGTCCGCGCCGCTGCCGGGGGCCGGCATCGCCAGATACCGGTCCGTGCGCTGCACGGCGGCCGGTTCGCCGGCGACGGCGGCCCAGGTGCCCGCGCCCGCGACGAGGGCCACCGCCACCGCTCCGGCGGCCAGCCGCCCCCGGCCTCGGGGTGACCGGAGCGGCCGGAGGGGCCGGGGCAGCCTGAACGGCCCGGGGGTCCGGGACTGTCGAGAATCCATGCCCTGAGCCTACGCAGCGCTGTCCGCTTCACACCTGCCCCCGGTATGACCCGCGTCCCCTCCCATCCCCTCTCAGCGGCGTACATCCGGGAGGCGGCGTACAGCGGTCGCGGTACACGCGGTCCACGCTCCACCCGGACGGGAACGTCCGTTCGGGCGGAAAGGGCGCTCTTCGTCTCTCCGGCGGCCGCGCCACGCAGTCGCTGGACGGCCGAAAGCGACCCAAAGGTGCATGATGGGAGGAATTTAGCGAAACGATACTGTCATCCGGTTCCGGTGGGCTGACGAGACCGCCCCCGGGCACACCGCGGTAGCCCGGCGGCCGGGACACCCTTCGGAAGGCCCGGCCGACGACCGCCCGGTGCCGGGCCGAGGAGATCCCCGGCCGAGCGGCCCCGGGGTGCCGGTTCCGTTGTCCTCCGCAGAGCCGTGGGGCCGCACATGAGCTGGTTTCCGTCATCGTTCCTCCCGGAGTGGGCCCTGCCCGCCGGGCTGAGCGGGCTGGTGGCCTGGATCTGCCTGGTGCGGCAGTACCACGGCAAGGGGCGGCTCCTCGGGACCTGGCGGTCCGGTCTGCTGTCGGCCGCCGTGGTCGGGGCCATGGCCGCGATCGCCCTGCTGGTGATCGCCCTGCTCCCGCTGCTCGCGGAGGTACCGGCCGCCGCCGTCGGAGTGGCCACCGGCGCCGGAGTGCTGCGCCGCGGCCGGACCGCCGTGCAGCAGGACACCACCAAGCCGTTCCTGACCTTCCTCACCCTCGGCACCACGCATCTCCTGGAGCGGCTGGAAACCCGGATGGAGACGGACTGCGCCGACTGGTGCGACGCCATGGTGAGCGGCATCCGGGACCTCTACCAACTGCAGATCTTCGTCCACGCGGTGCGGCTGCACCTGCTGGCCCGTCATCCGGACAAGGCGGCCCGCAAGATGACGGACGAGCGGTTCGCCGAGGCGGAAGCGGCACTCCAGCAGGCCATCGAGACCGACTCCCGAACCCGAACCGGCGGGGGCCTCCGGCCGCCCGGCCGCGACGACCTTCCCGGAACCCGCCGCGACCGCGCCGGGGAGGAGCGGGTGGAGAGCCTGCGCGCCTGGGGCGAGGCACTGCACGGCTGCAAGCTGCTGCTGCGGGTGGCCTATCTCCTCGGCCGGCGCTCCGACCGGCGGCGGCTGCTGGACCTGCTGGACGGCGCCGCGCCGGGCGGCGGCCGCCGGGACGCTCCGCTGCCGTCCCAGCGCCGACCCCACCTGCGGTGGTTCGGGCGGGTCGGCCGGGTTCTCGACGGCCGGGGCAGGCGCACGGCGCCGGGAGCGGGAGCGTCAGAACCGCGACCGGACGACGCCACCGCGCAGGCTTGACGCGCCGCCTCCCCCGGTCTCCTCCGACCGCGGGGCGCTCTGCGGACGCGGCGGATCGGTGAACCGGATCTCCGCACAGGCGCCCATCGCGGCGGCGGCGCCGGCCAGGGAGCGGACGGTGAGGTTGGCGTCGCCGGAGAGGATCTGGCTGACCCTGCCCGGGCTGACGCCCATGAGCCGCGCCAGGTCCGCACGGGAGAGTCCGCGGGCGGCCAGCTCGCCGGCCAGAGCGGTCGCCGCCTGCCGCGCCAGCCTCGCGGCGGCCGCGTCGGTCGCGTTCTCGCCACGCGCCATGAATGGCATGGGTGTCAACCCCCCAGATCGGCATGGTCCTTGGGCTTGGGACGGCGAGGTCTCCGCCGCCAGCATGCCACCTTTAGCTCCGGCTGAACGGCGCCACGAGGCGTTCCGACACGCGGCCCGCCCGGTGCGGCGTCCCCGCGCACCGGGCCGCCGCACCGCCTCTGAGCTGGGGAGATCTTGAGCGGGCGATCCACCGCGCGGGGCCGGGCATTCACCCTGGCGCGGGCCCGCCATCCGTAGGCGCCGGTACGGCATCCGTGCGGCTCCGGGCCCTGTCCGCTGCCTCGGCACGGGAGGCGGGGGCGGGGCGCGGCACGGGAGGGCATGCGTCCCGGGCGGCGGGCGTCGCCGGGGCCGACCGTGGCGGGCGCCGGACGCTTCCCGGGGGCCGTGCGCGGTCCGGTGTCTCAGGCCTTGCGCGAGCAGCCCGGGTCCGCGCCGGCGGGGCGGCCACCGCGTCGGTCCGCCGGCGGAGGCCCCGGCACGGACGTGGCCGGCGCGGCCGTGTCACAGGTACCGCCGGCGCTCCGCCGCGTGGCGCTCGTACTCCTGCCGGGCCCTGCGGGCGGCGGGGCGGGTGGCGGTCCCGGCCACCGGTACGTCCCACCAGGCCTGCGCGCCGGGCACCCCGGCCTCCGCCCCCGTTCCGCCGTGCACCTCCGCCTCCGCCTCCGCCTCCGCCGCGAGCTCCACATGGACGCAGACCGGCCGGTCGCACGCCCGCGCCGCCGCGAGCGCCTTCCGCAGCTCCCCCGCCGTGCCCGCGCGCAGCACCTCCATGCCGAGGCTGGCGGCGTTGGCGGCGAGGTCGACGGGCAGCGGGTCGCCCGTGTAGCTCCCGTCGGCGGCCCGGAAGCGGTAGGCGGTGCCGAAGCGTTCGGCGCCGGTGGCCTCGGAGAGCCCGCCGATGGAGGCGTAGCCGTGGTTCTGGAGCAGCACCAGCTTGACCGGGATCCCCTCCTGGACGGCGGTGACGATCTCCGTCGGCATCATCAGATACGTGCCGTCGCCGACCAGCGCCCAGACGGGCCGGCCGGGCGCCGCCAGAGCCACGCCGATGGCGGCCGGGATCTCGTATCCCATGCAGGAGTAGCCGTACTCGACGTGGTATTGGCGCGGGGAGCGGGCCCGCCACAGCTTGTGCAGATCGCCGGGGAGGGACCCGGCCGCGTTGATGACGATGTCCTCGTCCCCGGCCAGCGCGTCGAGGGCGCCGATGACCTGGGCCTGCGTGGGGCGGGCGGCGGGATCGCCGCGCCCCGCGAGGGCGCGGTCGACGCGCTCCTCCCAGCGGGCCTTGGCGCGGCCGTACTCCTCCTCGTACGCGCGCTCGACGCGATGGCCGGCGAGGGCGGCCGCCAGCGCGTCGAGCCCCGCCCGGGCGTCGGCGGCCAGGGGGAGGCCGCTCATCTTGTGGCCGTCGAACGCGGTGATGTTGAGGTTGACGAAGCGGACGCCGGGTGCGGCGAAGAGGGTGCCGGAGGCCGTGGTGAAGTCGCTCCAGCGGGTGCCCACGCCCAGCACCGCGTCCGCCGTCCGGCCGAGGTCGTCGGCGGTGGCCGTGCCGGTGTGCCCGATGCCGCCGACGTCGGCCGGGTGGTCGTGGCGGAGCGAGCCCTTGCCGGCCTGGGTGGAGGCGACGGGGATGCCGGTGGCACCGGCGAACGCGGCGAGCGCCTGTTCGGCCTCGCTGTGGTGGACGCCGCCGCCCGCGACGATCAGCGGGCGGCGGGCGGCGCGCAGGACGGCGGCCGCCTCGGCGAGGGCGTCGGCGTCGGGCGCGGGGCGGCGGACGCGCCACACCCGCTCGGCGAAGAACTCCTCCGGCCAGTCGTACGCCTCCGCCTGCACGTCCTGCGGAAGGGCGAGGGTGACGGCGCCGGTCTCCGCCGGGTCGGCGAGCACGCGCATGGCGTGGAGCGCGGCGGGGATCAGCGCCTCCGGGCGCGTCACCCGGTCGAAGTACCGGGACACCGGCCGCAGACAGTCGTTGACGGACACATCGCCGGCGGACACCACTTCGAGCTGCTGGAGCACCGGGTCGGCGGGGCGGGTGGCGAAGGTGTCGCCGGGGAGCAGCAGGACGGGCAGCCGGTTGACGGTGGCGAGGGCGGCGCCGGTGACGAGGTTGGTGGCGCCGGGGCCGATGGAGGTGGTGACGGCCTGCGCGGAGAGCCGGGCGGTCTGGCGGGCGTGGGCCACGGCGGCGTGCACCATGGCCTGCTCGTTGCGGCCCTGGAGGTACGGCATGCGGTCGGCGCCGGTCTCCAGCAGCGCCTGGCCGAGACCGGCGACGTTGCCGTGGCCGAAGATGCCCCAGCAGGCGCGGATGAGGCGGTGCCGCTCGCCGTCGCGTTCGGTGAACTGGCGTGCGAGGAAGGCGATCAGGGCCTGCGCCACGGTGAGGCGGCGGGTGCTGCCCCCGCCGCTGGTCCTGTCCCTGCCGGGGCCGGTGTTCATGAGTGGTCTCCTCGGGACGACGAGGGGGCGGATACGAGGTCCGGGCAGCGGGGGCGCCCGGGATCCCGGGGCGCGCGGAGCCGAGGCCCGCGGCCGTTCCCGTGGCGGGGCCGGCGTTGACGGCGCTTCCTGTGCGGTGCGCCGCGGCGCTCACGACGGCGCCCCCGGGGACCGGTAGAGCGGTAGCCGGCGGTCGACGGGCTGCTCGGGCCAGGTGGCGCGGACCCAGGCGTGGTCCGGGTGGTCGGTGATCAGCCAGGCCCGCTCCTCGGCCGGTCCCGCCATAACGTTGAGGTAGTACATGTCATGCCCCGGTGCCGCGATGGACGGGCCGTGCCAGCCGTCCGGGATGAGCACGGTGTCGCCGCCGCGGACCTCGGCGAGGAGGTCGCTGTCCCGGCCGGTCCCGGACGGGCTGACCCGCTGATAGCCGAAGCCGGGCGTGCCACCGGGCGCGGCGGCGATCTCGAAGTAGTAGATCTCCTCCAGCGCCGACTCCCGGCCGGGCAGTCGTTCGTCGTGCTTGTGCGGCGGATGGGACGACCAGTTGCCCCCGGGGGTCAGCACCTCCACCGCGATCAGCTTGTCGGCCTCGAAGGCACCGGCGGCGGCGAAGTTGTTCACCTGGCGCGAGCAGGCGCCGCTGCCGCGCAGTTCGACGCCGACGCCGGAGGCCGGTCCGTAGCGGGCGGGCAGCCGGCGTCCACAGCGGGCACCGGGCAGCGCGAAGCGGCCGCCGGTCGGCGTCGTGATGCGCGCCCAGGACTCGCGGGGCACATAGGCGAAGTCGGTGACACCGCTGAACACGCTGTCCCGGCCGTGCAGTTCGAACGTCTCGTCGAAGCTCTCCCCGTCCGGGGTGACGGTGAGGATCTCGACGGTGCAGCCGCCGCTGAGCGGCAGCACGATCCACTCGCTGCCGCCCGCGTCGAACCCGTGGGAACCCCCCGGCGGCAGATCGAGCACGCGCAGACCGGCGAAGTCCCAGCCGGCCCGCTCCGGTCCGACGGCGGTCGTATACGGGCCGGTGGCCGCGCTCCCGGCCGGGAGGTGCAGACGGGGGCGGCCGGAGATCCCCGGCTGCCCGGGCTCATCGGGGTGATCGGGCGTCATGGTTGAGTCTCCCCAGAAAGCGGTCGGAATGGCCGGAACACCGGAACACCCGGGGCGGCCTCGGACGCGGCGCCGTGCGCGGGGCCCGTCATGAGCCGGTGAGGGCCGCTTCGACCTCGGCGGCCGTCGGCATCGCCGCGGAGCACGCCAGCCGGGAGGCGACGATCGCACCGGCCGCGTTGGCGTGGCGCATGGTGCGCTCCAGGTCCCAGCCGGCGAGCAGTCCGTGACAGAGCGAGCCGCCGAACGCGTCGCCCGCGCCGAGGCCGTTGACCACCTCCACGGGCACCGGGGGCACCTCGGCCGTCGTGCCGTCCCGGTGCATCGCCAGTACACCGCGCGGCCCCTGTTTGACGACGGCGAGTTCCACTCCGGCGTCGAGCAGCGCGCGGGCGCAGTCCTTCGGCTCCCGCCACCCGGTGGCGACCTCGCACTCGTCGAGATTGCCGACGGCGACGGTGGCGTGCGCCAGGGCCCGTGCGTAGTGGGGGCGCGCGGCGGCCGCGCGGGCCGCCCGTGCGACGGGGCTCTCTCCACGGGGCGCGCCGGGGGGTTCGCCGACGGGGTCGCCGGCGGGAGCGGGCCAGAACATGGGGCGCCAGTCGAGGTCGAAGACGGTGGCCGTGCCGCCGGCCGCCCCGGCCGTGCCATCGGTCCGCCCCGCCGCGCCGGCGGCCTTCCCGGCCGCACCGTCGCCGGTCCCCACCGCACCGTCGGCGATCCGGGCCGAGCCGGCCGCGTCGCGGGCCGCCGGGCGCGCCCCCTCCTCCGGACCCGCCCCCGGGCCGTCCGGACGTGGGGGCGAAGCCCCGCCGCGCGCGGCCGGGGTTCCGGAGCCCGGGGCCCCGGAGCCGGAGCGGGCCTCCAGGGCCGCCAGCGTCGCCGAACGGCTCGGCTCCTCGCACAGCCCGGTACCGGTCATCCAGAACACCCGTGCGGCCCGGATCGCGTCGAGGTCCAGTTCACCGGCCGCGATCTCCAGATCCGGTGCCTTCGGCTGCCGGTAGAAGTAGAGCGGGAAGTGGTCCGGCGGGAAGATCTCGCAGAAGGTCACCGGGGTCGGCAGCCGGGGCACGGCCGTCACCCACCGGTCGTCCACCCCGAACTCCCGCAGCGCGCGGTGGATGTACGCCCCGAACGGATCGGCTCCGGTACGGCTGACGAGGGCGGTGCGCCGGCCCAGCCGGGCGGTCGCGACCGCGACATTGGCGGCCGAGCCGCCGAGGAACTTCCCGAAGGTCTCCACCTCCGCCAGCCCGGCCCCGCTCTGCAGCGGGTACAGGTCCACCCCGGTCCGTCCCATGGTGATCAGCTCATACGGGCCGCCGCCCGGGCCGGGCGGCGTGCCGGTGGCCTCCGGCTCGGTGCGTTCCGGCATGGTGTTCCCCTCCGCTCGGCGCGGGTCCCTCACGGGCGCGGACCGTGCCCCGTCCTGTCCCTGTCCTGACATGCTGACCGGCCCGGCGGAGTATTGACCATACGTCCGTATGTCCGGACCTGGCATTGACTCCGGTCGTGCCGGGCAGGAAGCTACCGGGCATCCCTGCCCTTCCCCCGTCCCGCCAACACGGGAGACACCGCCTTCTCCGGTCACCGGTGACCGACGAGAGGAGAGCCGTCAGATGACCGCAGGACCCCCCGCCCCCACCGCGCCCTCCCCCTCCTCCCCCGTCTCCCTCGACCGGCTCCGGATCGGCTCCGCCCCCGACTCCTGGGGCGTGTGGTTCCCCGAGGACGACCGGCAGGTGCCGTGGCGGCGCTTCCTCGACGAGGTGGCGGACGCCGGCTACTCCTGGATCGAACTCGGCCCCTACGGCTATCTCCCCACCGACCCCGCCCGGTTGCGCGAGGAGACGCAACGCCGCGGCCTGCGGGTCTCCGCCGGCACCGTCTTCACCTCGCTGCACCGCGGTGCGGCCGTATGGGACGCCACCTGGACCCATGTCTCCCAAGTCGCCGAGCTGACCCGGGCGATGGGCGCCGGGCACCTGGTGGTCATCCCCTCCTTCTGGCGGGACGACAAGACCGCCGAGATCATCGAGGACCGGGAGCTGACCGCCGCTCAGTGGCGGGATCTCACCACCGGTATGGAGCGGCTGGGCCGCGAGGTCCGCGACCGCTACGGCCTGGAGATCGTCGTCCACCCGCACGCCGACACCCACATCGACGGCGAGGAGAACGTCACCCGCTTCCTCGACGCCACCGACCCCGCCCTGGTCCGGCTCTGCCTGGACACCGGCCACTACGCCTACTGCGGCGGCGACAGCGTGCGGCTCATCAAGACCTACGGGGAGCGGATCGGCTATCTCCACCTCAAGCAGGTGGACCCGGAGATCCTCGCCCGGGTGGTCGCGGAGGGCGTGCCGTTCGGGCCCGCGGTGGCCCAGGGCGTGATGTGCGAGCCGCCCTGCGGAGTGCCGGCGCTCGAACCGGTGCTGGACGCCGCGCAGGGGCTCGGCGTCGACCTCTTCGCCATCGTCGAGCAGGACATGTACCCGTGCGAGCCGGACCGTCCCTTCCCGATCGCGGAACGGACCCGCGGATTCCTGCGGAGCTGCGGGGCCCGGTAGCCCGGCGGCCGGGCGGCCCGGGCGGCCCGGCAGCCCGGCGGCACAGCCCTCCGGGGCACCCGAACGACCGGCCCGCCCGGGCCGGACCGGCGAAGGACACGGACACCCATGACTGACCAGGAAACACTCGGCGTCGCCGTCATCGGCGCGGGACGCATGGGCGCCGACCACATCCGGCGGCTGGACCGGATCGTCAGCGGCGCCCGGGTCGCCGCCGTCGTCGATGCCGACGCCGAGCGCGCCAAGCGGATCGCCGACGGGATCGACGGCTGCGCCGCCCACACCGACCCGGCCGCCGCGCTGGCCTCCGACGGCGTCGGCGCGGTGCTGATCGCCTCTCCGGGGCCGGTCCACGAGGAACAACTGCTGCCGGCCCTGGAACACGACCTGCCGGTGCTCTGCGAGAAGCCGCTCACCCCGGACGCCGCCTCCGCCCTGCGGGTCCTGCGGGCCGAGAGCGCCCTCGGCCGGCGCCGGGTGCAGGTCGGCTTCATGCGCCGTTACGACACCGAGTACATGCGGCTCAAGGCACTGCTCGCCGCGGGAGAGCTCGGCCGGCCGCGGATGCTGCACTGCCGGCACCGCAATGTCGCCAGCCCGCCCGGCTTCACCGAGCAGATGATGATCACCGACTCGGTGGCGCACGAGATCGACGCCGCCCGCTGGCTGCTGGAGCAGGAGATCACGGCGGTGACCGTGCTCCGCCCCGGCTCCGGCGGGGTGCGCGAGCCGCAGCTGGTGCTGTTCGAGACGGACGGCGGTGTGGTGGTCGATGTGGAGATCTTCGTCAACTGCGGTTTCGGCTATCAGGTGCGGTGCGAGGCCGTGTGCGAGGCGGGCAGTGCGCGGATCGGCGACGGGCACGCCATGGTGACCCAGGCAGCGGGCCGCTGGGGCGGGGAGATCGCCCAGGACTATGTGGTGCGCTTCGAGGACGCCTACGACCGCGAGGTGCGCCAGTGGGTGGACGCGGCCCGCCGCGGTGACGTCACCGGCCCGAGCGCCTGGGACGGCTACGCGGCCGCCGCGGTCTGCGAGGCCGCGGTGCGGGCCCAGTCCGGCGGGGGACGCGTGCCCGTCACCCTTGCGGCACGGCCCGCCCTTTATCGCTGAAGCGCGCGGAGAATTCCCCGGGGGCCGCCGCGGAGGCGGCACGGGCAAGCCCGCAGCCGTCCCCGCGTCAACCGCTCAACCGTCCGCATCCTGGCCGTCCCGTTCTCCCGCCGGTACAGGGGAGAACGGGACGGGCCGGCTTCTGCGCGAGGCCGCGACCGGATTCGAACCGATGTCAACCGCTTTGCAGGCGGCTCCCTAACCACTCGGGCACGCGGCCATGACGGACACCACCACCGAAGGCAGCAGGCCGGCAACACCGGAAAGGCAGGCACGGGCAACCGGTTTCCCGGTTTCCGCTTTTGCCGCTCCGGCGGCAGAAGCAAGCAAAGAGCTTCCGTCGAATAACGTCAAGAAGTGTCCACTCTCTGAGACAGGGCCGACAGAGAATCGGAACCGGGTATTCATAATCGATATCCCACCACTTCCGCTCTCTGCGGCACCCGCCCCTCACCAGGCCTTTCACCGCGCACGGCCGGCGCACGGTGGTCGACATCCGGCCACGCGCCCCCAAGCACTGCTTGCGGCGGCAGAAACCGGCTGGTAAATCTTTGACCGCTTCACCAGCCCATCACTGATTTCTCTCGCAACTCGGCTGTGCGTGTAAACGGGGGCGGCTTCGCCGTTCCGTCAGCGGGCGTTCATCCGGTGGACAGCGTCCCGTACGCGCATGCCTTGGCGGGCGACATGGAGGGTCCACACATGACCGCACTGACTCATTCGTGGCTCAACAACATCGACCTCGCCCACATCGCCGAGGAGGCCGGAACGCCGGTCTTCGTTTACAGCGAGGCGCAGTTCCGAAAGAACCTCGACCGCATCAGGACCGCGGCTGTGGAAAGCGGCCTCGACAGCCGGGTCGAGTTATACATTCCGTTTTTCCCGAACTCCAATCCGCATGTTCTGGAGCCCTTGAAAGACATGCCGGGGACAGGGCTGCTCGTCCAGTTGCCGAGCGAGTACCGCATCCTGCGCCGCTTCGGTTTCGACCGTTTCATCGTTTCCCCCGGCCATGTCTCCGACCAGGAGATCGACTTCTGGGACACGACCGGGCACCCGGTCTTCCTGGCCAGTCTGGACGAGGTCGCCCACGCGCTGCGGACCAACGCCCCGACGATCAGCGTCCGCATCGACAGCCTTGATTCCGGTAAGCCCGGAATCAAGTACGCCGAACTCGACGAGCTGGTCCGACTGCTCAAGCAGTACGGCCGCGATCTCGAAGGGCTGGAGGTGTACTGCGGCAGCGGCAACTCGCTGGAGGACATGGTCGGCATCGTCGAGCAGGTATTCGACATCTACCTGCGCCACTTCCCCACCGCCCAGTCGGTCAACTTCGCCGGCGGACACGGCTTCGACTATGACGCCTGGGAGGAGTCCGAGAAGCACTTCGACTGGCAGGAGTACTTCATCCGCATCCGGCAGTCCGCCGAGCGGATGGACATCCCGGAGCACGTGAAGTTCCTTTTCGAGCCGGCCCGGGACGTCCTGGCCGACACCGGAGCCCTGCTGCTCAGCGTGGAGCGCGACGTCATCAGCACGCCGGTCTCCAACATCCTCGTCACGAACGGCTGCCGCATGCTCATGCCGTCGGCCCAGCTCCGTGACCGCAACCACAACGTCGCCTTCCTGGACGCCTCCATGAAGGAGATCACCAGCACGGTCACCACCAGCGCTGCCCTGCGCGGACGCACCATCCTGCGTAACGACTACATCCTCCCCGGTGACGTCCTCGTCCCCGAGGGCGTCGGCGCCGACGGCCACCTGGCGATACTCGACGTGGGCGCCTACTGCGCCACCCAGCACATGGAGTTCCTGAACGTTCCGCCGGCCGCCGAGGTGCTGGTGGCCGCCGACGGCTCGCCCCACCTGATCACCTCGCCCGGTGGCGAACACGACAAGTGGCGCAATCTCCTGGCGGAGAAGAGGGAACTCCCGGCCCGGCCGTTGAGGGAACCGGCTGCCGCGACGCACGGGGCATGAAGCCACCGGGCACCCGGCGCTCCCTGAACACCGGGCACCGGCCGGGCGCGCCGCCACGGTCCTCCGTCGGCCGCCGCCGCACCGTGGCACCACCGCCGCCACACCGCCGCCACAAGGAGATTCGCATGCAGTCCCAGCACAGCGCCGCTCCTGCGGCACCCCGGGTCGGGCAGGCTCCGGAAACCGAACCCTTCGACCTGTTCCGCCAGTGGCTCGACGAGGCCGCCGACACCGAGGTCAACGACCCCAACGCCATGGCCCTGGCGACTGCGGACGCCGACGGGATGCCCGACGTCCGCATCGTCCTGCTCAAACACCACAGCCCCGAGGGCTTCGTCTTCTTCACCAACACCCAGTCGGCCAAGGGGACCGAACTGGCCGCCAACATGCAGGCCTCCGGCGCTCTGCACTGGAAGTCGGTGCGCCGCCAGATCCGCTTCCGCGGTCCGGTCGAGTTCGCCACGGAGGCGGAGGCCGACACCTACTTCGCGTCCCGGCCCCGGGAAAGCAGGATCGGTGCCTGGGCCAGCCGGCAGTCCCAGCCGATGGCCGGTCGCGCGGAACTCGAGGAGGCGTTCCGGCGCGAAACCGCGCGTTTCGGCACGGGGGCCGTACCCCGGCCGCCACACTGGACCGGCTACCGGATACGGCCCGTCGCCATCGAGTTCTGGTCGGACCGGCCGTCCCGGTTGCACGAACGGCTCGTCTTCAACAGGACGAAGCCCGAGGGCGTCTGGGACCGGGGTCACCTTTTCCCCTGAGGCCTTTCGCTCCGGATCGGGCCGGGCCCCGCAAGCCCGGCCCGATCCGGCCGAGAGGTCCCGGCGCCCCGGGATCCACCCACCACGCAGAAGGACAGGCACCATGTACTTCACCCACGCGGATGCCGTATGGGACGCACACCCCGGCCTCCGGGCCCTGGTGGTCGCCACGGACGGGGTTCTCGGAGCCGAGAGCGACCCTCTGCGCACGGAGAAACTGGCCGCGGAGACCGACCGCCGGCAGCAGGGCACGACGGAGGCCGAGATGCCGGAGATCGCCGCGTGGCGTGAGGCCTTCTCCCAGATGGGGCTGAAACCGACGCAGTACCGGTGCGCGTCCGAGGCGCTGCTGCGGCGTTACCGCAAGAGCAAGGACATGCCGAGCTTCCACCCTCTGGTCGACTACCTCAACTTCGCCTCCATGGCCTCCGCGATCCCCATCGCGGCCTTCGACGTGGCGCGGGTTTCCGAGGGCATCACCGTGCGCCCGGCCGAGGGGACCGAGACCTATGTGACCTTCCAGGGTGACACCGAGCACCCGGCGCCGGGCGAGATCGTCTTCGCCGACCGCGCCGGGAACGCGCATTCCCGGCGCTGGACCTACCGCCAGAGCTCCACCTCGGTCGTGTCGTCCGGGAGCGACCGGGTGCTGATCGTGGCCGAGGCCCACCACGCCTCGGCCGAACAGGACCTCATCTCGCTGGAAGCGGAGCTGAAGGCCGGTCTGCCGGCGCTCGGAGTCCGTATCACCACATCGGCCCTGATCGGTCCGGGCCGGCGTCGGCTGGACTTCTCATACTCCTGAGGAGAGAACAAGCGTGAGCAGTTCCCATGACGAGTCCGCGTCCTCCTCCCGCTCCGGCCCGGCCGGTGGCCTGCGCCGGGTGCGGGAGGAGATGGCCACCGCCTGTTCACGGGCCGGGCGTGACCCCGGCTCCGTCACCCTGATCGCCGCCTCGAAGACGGTTCCGGCGGACACGCTCGCCCGGACCGTCGAAGCGGACCACTGGGTCTACGGTGAGAACCGCGTCCAGGAGGCCCAGGAGAAATGGCCACCTCTGCGGAGCCGGTTCCCCGGTGTCGAACTGCACCTCATCGGACCGCTGCAGACCAACAAGGCCCGGGACGCCGTCGCCGTGTTCGACGTCATCCACTCCGTCGACCGCACCTCGCTGAGCGAGGCCCTGGCCCGGCAGTGTGCCCGGCAGGGCCTGCGTCCCCGGCTGTTCGTCCAGGTCAACACCGGTGCCGAACCGCAGAAGGCGGGCGTCCTCGCCGATGAGGCGGACGCCTTCCTGGACATCTGCCGCGGGCAGCACGGTCTCGACGTGGTGGGCCTGATGTGCATCCCGCCGGTGGGCGAGCCCCCCGAGCCGCACTTCACCCTGCTGGGGAGGATCGCCGCGCGCAACGGTCTGGGCTGCCTGTCCATGGGGATGAGCGGTGACTACGCCACCGCCATAGAGCACGGGGCCACCCATGTGCGGGTCGGCAGCGCGATCTTCGGCGCGCGCAGCTACCCGGCTCCCCAGCCGGCGGGCACCACGCGATAGCCGACGACACCACCCCGACGCCGGAGGGCCCACCATGTCCCGCCCCGACCGTTACGACGTCCTGTTCGAGCCGGTCCGCATAGGTCCGGTCACCGCGAAGAACCGCTTCTACCAAGTACCGCACTGCAACGGCATGGGACGCGCCTTCCCCAGTTCCGTGGCCGCGATGCGCGGCATCAAGGCCGAGGGCGGCTGGGGGGTCGTCTGCACAGAACAGTGCGACATCCACCACTCCGGCAACCACCAGCGGGAACTCCGCCTCTGGGACGCCAAGGACATCCCCCAGCTCGCGCGTGCCACCGACCTCATCCACGAGCACGGCGCGCTCGCCGGCGTCGAACTGGCGCACAACGGCGCTCACGTCAGCAACCTCGAATCGCGCTCCGTACCCATCGCCGCGAGCGTGGAGGCGACCCGCGGTATCTTCCCGGGCACGGCGCGTGCCATGGACAAGGACGACATCCGTGCCTTCCGCCGCTGGCACCGCGCGGCCGTCGTGAACGCCCGGCGCGCCGGGTTCGACATCGTCTACGTCTACGCCGGCCACGACATGACGCTGCCCGTCAACTTCCTGTCCCGCCGCCGCAACCAACGGACCGACGAATACGGCGGCAGTCTCGAGAATCGCGCGCGGCTGTTGCGCGAACTGATCGAGGACGCGAAGGAGGCGGTCGGCGACACCTGCGCGGTCGCGGTCCGCTTCAGCGTCGACGATCTGCTGGGCGACCGCGGCATCACCGCCGGCGGGGAGGGATACGACACCATCGAGATGCTCGCGGAACTCCCCGATCTGTGGGACGTCAACGTGAGCAACTTCGACAACGACGGAGCGACCGCCCGCTTCAGCGGCGAGGGCTACCAGGAGCAGTACGTCAAGTTCGTCAAGAGCGTCACCAGCAAGCCGGTCGTCGGAGTCGGCCGGTTCACCTCGCCCGACACGATGGTCTCCATGATCCGCGGTGGCACGCTCGACTTCATCGGCGCCGCCCGCCCGTCGATCGCCGACCCCTTCCTGCCGCGCAAGATCGAGGAAGGCCGGTTCGACGACATCCGCGAATGCATCGGCTGCAATGTCTGCGTGGCCTGGGACCGCGCCGGGGCGCCCTTCCGCTGCACCCAGAACCCCACCACCGGCGAGGAATGGCGGCGCGGTTGGCACCCCGAGCGGATCGAGGCGAAGGACACCGACGACACCGTGCTCATCGCGGGGGCCGGGCCCGCCGGCCTGGAAGCGGCGCGGGCGCTCGGCCGGCGCGGCTACAGCGTGATCCTCGCGGAGCGCGGGCGCGAACTGGGCGGACGGGTCACCCGGGAGAGCCGATTACCGGGGCTGGCGACCTACGCCCGGGTCCGCGATTGGAGGGTGACGCAACTGCGGGGCATGCGCAACGTGCAGGTGCTGCCGGGCAACGAGGTCACGCCCGAACTCGTCCGCGAGGCCGGATGCTCCTTGGTGGCGGTCGCCACCGGCGCGACGTGGCGCCGGGACGGCATCGGACGCCATCACCTCGCGCCCGTCCCCGGCCTCGACCGGATACCGGTGTTCACACCGGACGACATCATGGACGGCCGGCTGCCATCGGGGCGCGTGGTGGTCTTCGACGACGACCACTACTACATGGCCGGTGTTCTCGCCGAACGCCTCGTACAACACGGCTGCTCGGTCACCTTCGTGACGCCGGAGAGCCTGGTCTCGGCCTTCACCACGTACACCGCTGAACAGCGCCGCATCGCACGGAGCCTGCTGGAACTGTGCGAGGCCGTCCACCCACTGACCTCCCTCGCCGGGACGGAACCGGGGGCAGCCCGACTGGCCTGCGTCTACACCGGACGCGAGACCGAGGTCACGGCCGACGCCGTCGTCCTGGCCACAGGCATGGTGCCGCGCGACAACCTCTACCACGAACTGCGAGCGAGCGACCCAGAGGCCCTCACGACGGCTGGCGTCCGCCGCGTGGTCCGCATCGGGGACTGCTTGGGGCCCGGGATCATCGCCGCCGCGGTGCACAGCGGGCATCTGTTCGCCCGCACGCTCGACACCGGGCTCACCGACTGGACGCCGTACCGGCGCGAGAACGTCGAACTCGATTGGGACCAGCCCCTGCCACCCGCCCGTGCCGGCATCCGACCGGAGGCATGATGGAACGATTCAGAACCCTGCTCGGCAAGACGGCCACGGGCGCCGCCCTGACCCGCGAGGAGTCCTCGCACGTCTTCGCCAAGATGATGTCCGGCGAGGCGACCTCCGCACAGATGGGCGCCCTGCTGATGGCCCTCCGGGTCCGGGGCGAGACGGTGGAGGAGATCACCGGGGCGGCCACCACGCTGCGTTCCCGCATGCTCCGCGTGTCCGCCCCGGCGGAGGCGGTCGACGTGGTCGGCACCGGAGGCGACCAGTCCGGCTCCTTCAACATCTCCACCTGCGCGGCTTTCATCGTGGCCGGCGCCGGCGTGCCGGTGGCCAAGCACGGTAATCGGGCTCTGTCCTCCCGCTCCGGCGCGGCCGATGTCCTGGGCGCGCTCGGCGTCCGCACCGGTCTGAACCCCGCGGCAGTCGAGCGGTGCCTGCAGGAGGCCGGGATCGGCTTCATGTTCGCCCCGTCCCACCACCCGGCGCTCAAGCATGTCGCCGCCACCCGGGTCGAAATGGCCACGCGAACCGTCTTCAACCTGCTGGGCCCCCTGCTCAATCCGGCCGGGGTCCGCCACCATCTCGTGGGGGTCTTCTCCCCCCGGTGGCTCGAACCGATGGCCCGGGTGCTGGGTGAACTCGGTTCGGTCCGCGCGCTGGTCGTCCACGGCTCGGACGGCCTCGACGAAATCACCACCACCGGCCCGACCACCATCACCGAACTGCGCGGCGGCAGCGTACGGACCTTCCGGATCACGCCCGAGGAGGTGGGCCTCCCGCTCAGCCGCCCGGAGGAACTCCGCGGGGGTGACGCGGCGGAGAATGCCCGCGCGCTGCTGGCGGTCCTGGACGGCGAGCGGAACAGCTACCGGAACGTGTCGGTCCTCAACGCCGCGGCGGCCCTCGTCGCCGCCGGGCATGCCGCGGACCTGGCGGACGGCGTGCGGACAGCGGAGAAGTCCATCGACTCCGGCGAGGCCAGGGAACGCCTCGACCGGCTCACCGCGGTCTCGAACCTTCCTGACAGGAGAACGGCATGACCGACCTGCTCACCCGCATCGAGGCGTACAAACGCGAGGAGATCGCCGCCGCCAAGAAGGCAGTGCCGCCGGCGGCACTGCGCCGCGAGGCGGAGGCCGCGCCGCCCCCGCGCGGCTTCCTGGCCGCCGTGGAGAAGCGGATCGCCCGGGGCGAGTACGCCCTGATAGCCGAGATCAAGAAGCGGAGTCCGTCGAAAGGGCTCATCCGTACCGACTTCGATCCGGCCGCCCTGGCCCGCGCCTACGAGGCCGGAGGAGCCACCTGTCTGTCGGTACTGACCGACACCCCGTCCTTCGACGGCGCCCGCGACCATCTGGCGGCGGCCCGCGCCGCGACATCGCTGCCGGCGCTGCGCAAGGACTTCATGTTCGACCCGTACCAGATCGTCGAGGCCAGGGCCTGGGGAGCCGACTGCGTCCTGCTCATGCTGTCGGCGGTCGACGACGAGACGGCCGAGGAACTGGAGCGCACCGCCCTCGACCTGGGGATGGACGTGCTCGTCGAGGTACACGACGAGCACGAGATGCTCCGTGCGGCACGCCTGCGCTCCCGGCTGCTGGGCATCAACAACCGTGACCTGCGGACCTTCGAGACCACTCTGAGCACCGGGGAAGCACTGGCCCCGAAGGCCCCGGCCGGGCGGGTGGTCGTCGGGGAGAGCGGTCTCAGCGGCGCCCCGGATCTCGACCGTCTGGCGCGGGTGGGCATCCGCGCGTTCCTGATCGGGGAGAGCCTGATGCGCGCTCCCGACCTGGAATCCGCGACGCGCGGCCTTCTGGCGGGCCGAACCAGTAACGTGGCCTCAATAGACCAGACCGGGCCCACTCCATTCCGCGAAGAGATCACCGGATGACCACCGGGCGTGCCATCCCGGGCCGGTGATCGGAAGCATCGCGGGGGTGGGGCGGTCATCCGTGCCAACTGGGAGCGGAAGCCATGAGCCTCGAGTTTCTGATCACATCGTTCGTCATCGTGGTGTCTCCCGGCACCGGAGCCCTTTACACGATCGCCACCGGGCTCTACCGGGGTTTCCGCACGAGTGTCGTGGCCGCTTTCGGCTGCACCCTGGGAATCGTTCCCCACCTGGCCGCCGCGGTTGCCGGGCTTGCCGCCATCCTGCACACCAGCGCGATCGTCTTCCAGGCTTTCAAGTACCTCGGGGTGGCCTACCTCCTCTACATGGCCTGGAGCACCCTGCGCGAGCGCGGCACGCTGAAGATGAGCGAACCGGAGGAGGGGACGGAAGCCCAGTCGGCGGCCCGGGTCACGGGCACGGCCATCCTGATCAACTTCCTCAACCCCAAGCTGTCGATCTTCTTCCTCGCGTTCCTGCCACAGTTCGTGCCGGCCGAAGCGGCGAACACGCTGCCGCGCATGCTGGAACTGAGTGCGGTCTTCATGCTGATGACCTTTGTCGTCTTCGCCCTGTACGGGCTGTTCGCCGCCGCCGTCCGGGACCACGTGATCAAGCGTCCCAAGGTACTGACCTGGATGCGCCGCACCTTCGCCGCCGCCTTCGTCGGCATCGGCGCCCAACTCGCCTTTACCAGCAGCAAGTGAGATAACGGAGATCGGGGGATCCGGATGGCGACTCCACTGTTCGTCAAGGTGTGCGGTCTGCGGACCGAGGAGGACGTGGACACGGCGGTCCGGGCGGGCGGCGACGCCATCGGATTCGTCTTCGCGGACAGTCCCCGCCGTGTGGACGTCCCCACCGCCCTCAGACTGGCGCGGCGCGTGCCGGAGGAGGTCCTGACTGTCGGAGTCTTCCGCAACCAGCCACTCCCGGACGTGCGTTCCATCGCCAACATCACGGGGATCCGCGGGGTACAGCTCCACGGGCGGGAGGACCGAGCGTACTTCGATGCCCTCAAAACGGGTGGATGGTCGCTGATCCGCGGCACGGCGTTCCGTGACCGGGTGCCACGCTGCGGCGCGATGGGGGAGGACCTCCTCCTGCTCGACGCCCCGGTGCCCGGAGCCGGCGTCCCCTGGGATTGGACCCGGAAACGCTTCACCGCGCCCGGCGAGAAATGGCTGCTCGCCGGCGGGCTCGACCAGCACAACGTGACCGCTGCGATCCGGGCCACCGGGCCCTGGGGGGTGGACGTGTCCAGCGGGGTCGAGAGCAGCCGGGGGGTCAAGGACCCGGAGCTGATCGTCTCCTTCATCAAGGCAGCCCGCGCGGCGGAGTGAACGGCTCATCGGTCCGCGTCGACTGCGCGGTCGACGCCGCCACGTGACGCAGCCCGGAGGGCCCGGCCGTTACGGCGTCCGGGAAGGCCCGGCACCGGCCGGGGCACGCCGGGCAGTGCCCCGGGCGTCCGGTACGGCCTCTCCTCCCCCGTCACCTGCCACCTCCCCGGCGGCAGCGGCGCTCTCCCCCTCGCTCAGGCCGAAGCGGGCGTGCAGCCGGCGCAGCGGGCCCGGGGCCCACCAAGTGGCCTTGCCGGTGAGTGCCATGACCGCCGGGACCAGCAGGGTGCGCACCACCATGGCGTCCATCAGCACGGCCAGGGCGATACCGAAGCCGAGCATCTTGGTGTTGGTGACCCGGGAGGCTCCGATGGCGATCATCACCACGGCGAGGATCAGCGCCGCGGCGGTGATGAGCCCCCCGGTACGGCTGAGTCCGAAGACGACCGCGCCCCGGTGGTCGCCGCTGCGGTCGTGCTCCTCCTTGATCCGGGAGAGCAGGAAGACGCCGTAGTCCATGGAGAGGCCGAAGGCGACACAGAACATCAGCACGGGGAGCGTGGTCTCCATGTCGCCCGTGGCGGTGAAGTTCAGCAGCCCGGAGAGATGCCCCTCCTGGAAGACCCACACCAGGGCGCCGAACATCGCCGTGAGGCTGAGGGCGTTGAGCACCACGGCCTGGACCGGTATCAGCACACTGCCGGTGAGGAGGAAGACCAGCAGCAGTGTGGTGAGCACGATGATCGCCAGTGCCCAGGGCAGCCGGTCGGCTATGGCGTCCTTGGTGTCGACGAGGACGGCGGCGGTGCCGGTGACCGAGGCGTCGAACGGCGCCTTCCCGTTCTCGGCCCGCACCTCGCGCACCAGCTCCTGGCTCGCGGTGTCCACGGCCTCGCCGCGCGGCAGCACGCTGATCTGGGCGGCGCTTCCGGCGGTGCGCGCCGCCTCGGCGGGGCCCGGTTCGCGGACCCGCTCCCCGTCGGCGTACTGCCCGGTGGGCCCGTCCACCCGCAGTACGTCGGGAAGCCGGGAGATCCGCGCGCTGTACTCGTCCAGCTCCCGCGCCGAGGGGCCGCCCTCGGCCAGCACCTCGACCGCTCCGCCGGGTGTGCCCGGGAAGCCGTCCCGCAAGTGGTCCTGAACCACGCGGGATTCGGCGGTGGCGTGGAGCTGGCGGTCGTCGACGGTGCCGAACGTCGCCCCGGCGAAGGGGGCTCCGAGCAGCAGCAGGACGGCGGTGGTGCCGATCGCGAAGAACGGTGCCCGGCGCATCACCAGCCGGCCGGTACGGGCCCAGCCCGCGCCGGTGTCGGGTGCGGCGGGCCGGCCGCGGCGCAGCAGCCTGCGCAGGTCCAGGGCGTTCACCCGGTGGCCGAGCAGCACGAGCGCGGCGGGCAGCACGGAGAGGGCGGCCAGCGCGGCCAGCAGCACCACGGCGATGCCGGCGTAGGCGAAGGAGCGCAGGAAGTACTGCGGGAAGACCAGCATCGCGGCCAGTGAGACGGCGACGGTGAGCGCGGAGAAGAGGACCGTGCGCCCGGCGGTGCGCAGGGTCGTGCCCATGGCGGGGCGGGGTCCGGCGCCGCCGGCCAGCTCCTCCCGGTACCGCCGGACGATGAACAGGGCGTAGTCGATGGCGAGCCCGAGGCCCAGCGCCGTGGTGAGGTTCTGGGCGAAGACGGAGACGTCGGTGAGCTCGGTGAGCCCGCGCAGTACCGCGTTGGTGCCCAGGATCGCGACGACCCCGATGAGCAGCGGGAGCAGGGCGGCGACGGCGCTGCCGAAGACGATGATCAGCAGCACCAGGGTGACGGGCAGGGCGATCAGCTCGGCACGGAGCAGGTCCTCCTGGACGGTGGTCTGCAGTTCGTTCTGCAGGGCGGCCCGGCCGCCGATCGACACCTCGACGGGGCCGTGCTCCCCGCGAAGTCCGGGGGCGATCCGCTCCAGGGTGCGGTTCACGGTGTTCTCGTCGCCCTCGATCCGGGCGGTGATCAGGGCCTGCCGGCCGTCCTCGGCGCGCAGCCCGGGCGAGCGGGTGGCCCAGTAGGAGGTGACGCCGGTGACGGACTTCTCCCCGCTCAGCCGCTCGGCGAGTTTCCGGCCCTCCGCGGCGACGGCCGGGTCGTCCACGGAGGTCCCGGAGGCGTCGACGAGCAGGAGCAGATTGGGCCCGGAGGCGGGGAAGCGCCGGTCGAGCGCCTCGGTGGCGGCGGTGGACTCGGCGTCCGGTGCCTCGAAGCCGCCGCTGCCCATGCGGTCCGCGACACCGCTCCCCGCGAATACGGCCAGGGCCGTGAAGACCAGGGCGACCAGCAGGGACAGTCTCGGCCGGGCCGTGACGAGCCGGGTCCAGCCGCCCGTACGGCCGTTGTCAGCAGACATGACGCAGGTGTCCCCTTCCCCCGATTGCCAATAGACTTGGCAAAAGCGAGCGATCGCTCGCGTTCCTTAGAATGCGAGTGACCGCTCGCATTTGTCAACCGCCACCAGACAGGCAGAGAGTCCGGGGAAGACGCGCGTGTCCGAGAAGCAGCCGACGGCGCCGGGGAACCGGCCGGGGGCAGCGGGCGAGGAGCCCCCCGCCGGGCAGCGGGGCGACGGGGCCCGCCCCCCGGAGCGGCCCGGCGCGGAGCGGCCGCCGGCCGCGGCCAGGCCGCGGCGCCGCCAGGCCCGCGGGGAGCGCCGCATCGAGCAGTTGCTGGAGGCGGCCGCCCGGGTCTTCTGCGACCACGGCTACGACGGGGCCAGCACCAACGCGATCGCGCGCGAGGCGGGCGTCTCCCCGGGCACGCTCTATCAGTTCTTCCCGAACAAGGAGGCCATCGCCGTCGAGCTCGGCGGCCGGCTGCTGCACCGGATGCGCGAGGCCCACGGCCAGGTCTTCACCTCGGAGAACGCCATGCTCCCGCTCTCCGAGGCCCTGGACCGGATCATCGACCCGCTGATCGGCTTCATCCGCCGCAACCCCGCCTCGCTCGCCCTGATGCACGCCCCCGGACTGCCCCAGGACATCGCCGACGAGCACGAGGCGCTCGACGGCGTCTTCCGGGCCCGCACGGCCGAGCTGATCGCCCTGCGCGCGCCCGGCCTGCCCGCGGGGCAGTGCGAACGCGCGGCCACCCTGGCGTTCGTCTTCTTCACCTCGGGGATGGAGCTGGCCATGAGCCACGAGGGCGAGGAGCGCGAGGCCTACTTCGCCGAACTGAAGGCCGCGCTCCACCGCTATCTCGCCCCGGTCGTCGGCGCGGGGGCGCCCGCCGCCACCTGAGCCCCGCCGGCGCGCGGCCGTGCGACCGTCCATCCGTCCGCCCCTTCCCGGCAGGAGAAGCCTCAGGGACCCCGGGTGCCCAGAGGTCCCAGGACCTCGGGGGACCCCCAGGGGCCGGGCAGCCCCGTGAAGTCTCGAGAAGCCTCAAGAAACCCTGAGGAGACTGCGGGAATCCCTCGGGAACTTACCCCCTAGGGGTATAGGGTATGATGCAGTTCCGATGGAGCATCCGGCGGGCATCGCAAGCGATCGCCCCTCGCCGGCCCCGCTCCGCAGACCCCTACCGAGGAGAAGACCATGAGCGCCACCGTCACATACCGGGTGACCGGAATGACCTGCGGTCACTGCGAGGGCGCGGTGACCGAGGAACTGTCCGCGCTCGACGGCGTCAGCTCCGTCAAGGCCGTCGCCGCCACCGGTCTGGTCACCGTGACCTCCGAGGCCCCGCTGGACGACGCCGCGGTCCGCGCCGCCGTCGACGAGGCCGGTTACGAACTGGCCGGCAGGGCCTGACCGGGCCCCGGCCGCCCTTCCCGCGCCGGGCCGTGCCGCTCCGCCACCGCGGACCCGCACGGCCCGGCCCTCCCCTCCCGGAGACCTTCATGACCAGTACGGCACCCCAGCCCCCGCCCGAAGCCCTCGAGGAGCCCCGGCAGCGGGTCGAACTCGCCATCGGCGGTATGACCTGCGCCTCCTGCGCGGCCCGCGTCGAGAAGAAGCTCAACCGGATGGAGGGCGTCTCCGCCGCGGTGAACTTCGCCACCGAGAAGGCGCGGATCGACTTCGCCGGCGGCATCGCCGTGGACGACCTCATCGCCACCGTCGAGAAGACCGGCTACACCGCCGAGCGCAAGCCGGAACCACGCCCCGCACCGGAAAGCCCGGCAACGCCGCGGCCGGACCAGCCGCTGCCCGCGGGCGCGAGCGGGGCCGGCGTCCCGTCCCCCGGCGGGGCGGCGGACCGGCACCGCGCCGAGCAGGAAGCCCTGCGCCAGCGCCTGCTCGTCTCCCTCGTGCTGTCGGTGCCTGTGGTGCTGATGGCGATGGTGCCCGCCCTCCAGTTCGACAACTGGCAGTGGCTGTCGCTCACCCTCGCCGCCCCCGTCATCGTCTGGGGCGCCCTCCCCTTCCACCGCGCCGCCTGGACGAACCTGCGGCACGGCGCGGCCACCATGGACACCCTGGTGTCGATCGGCACCCTGGCCGCCTTCGGCTGGTCGCTCTGGGCGCTGTTCCTGGGCGACGCCGGGATGCACGGCATGCGGCACGAGTTCAGCTTCGCCGTCTCCCGCGCGGACGCCTCCTCCGCCATCTACCTCGAAGTGGCCGCCGGGGTGACCACGTTCATCCTGCTGGGCCGCTATCTGGAGGCCCGCTCCAAGCGCAGTGCGGGCGCCGCCCTGCGGGCGCTGCTGGAGCTCGGCGCCAAGGACGTGGCCGTGCTGCACCCGGACGGCCGCGAGGAGCGGATGCCGGCGGACCGCCTCACGGCCGGCACCCGTTTCGTGGTCCGCCCGGGCGAGAAGATCGCCACCGACGGCGTGGTGGTGGAGGGCAGTTCGGCCGTGGACGCCTCCATGCTGACCGGCGAGTCGGTCCCGGTGGACGTGAGCGCAGGCGACGCCGTGACCGGGGCGACGGTCAACGCGGGCGGCCGGCTGGTCGTCGAGGCCACGCGTGTCGGCGCCGACACCCAGCTCGCCCGGATGGCGGCGCTGGTCGAGGAGGCGCAGAGCGGCAAGGCTGCGGTGCAGCGGCTCGCCGACCGGATCTCCGCGGTCTTCGTTCCCGTCGTCATCCTGATCGCGCTCGGCACCCTGGGCGTCTGGCTGCTGGTGAGCGGTGACGTCACCGCCGCCTTCACGGCCGCCGTCGCCGTACTGATCATCGCCTGCCCGTGTGCCCTGGGCCTGGCCACCCCGACGGCCCTCATGGTCGGTACGGGTCGCGGCGCCCAGCTCGGCATCCTCATCAAGGGGCCGGAGGTGCTGGAGTCCACCCGGCGGGTGGACACCGTCGTCCTCGACAAGACCGGCACCGTCACCACCGGGCGGATGACCCTGCACGAGGCCGTCCCGGCCGAGGGCGTGAGCGAGGAGGAACTGCTGCGCCTGGCGGGCGCGGTGGAGAACGCCTCGGAGCACCCGATCGCCCGGGCCGTGGCCGCCGGGGCCACCGAGCGGACCGGCCCCCTGCCCGCCGTGGCGGACTTCGAGAACGTCCCCGGCCTCGGTGTCCGCGGACGGGTCGACGGCCGCACCGTGCTCGTCGGCCGGGAACCGCTGCCCGGCGACGGCGTGGACGGCGACGGCGCGCTGCCGGCCTCCCTCGCGGCGGCGCAGGAGGCCGCCGGGGCCGCCGGCCGCACGGCCGTCACGGTCACCGCGGACGGCAGGCCGATAGGGGTGCTGACGGTCGCGGACACGGTGAAGGACACCAGCGCCCGGGCCATCGCCGAACTGCGAGCCCTGGGGCTCACGCCCGTCCTGCTGACGGGGGACCACGAGACGGTGGCCGAGGCCGTGGCGCGCGCCGTCGGCATCGACGAGGTGATCGCCGGAGTGCTGCCGCAGGACAAGGTGGCGGTCGTCCGGCGGCTCCAGGAAGAGGGCCGGACGGTCGCCATGGTCGGCGACGGGGTCAACGACGCGGCGGCGCTGGCGGCGGCGGATCTGGGGCTGGCGATGGGCACGGGTACGGACGCGGCCATCGAGGCAGCCGATCTGACCCTGGTCCGCGGTGATCCGCGGGTGGCGGCGGACGCGATCCGGCTCTCCCGCCGGACCCTCGGCACCATCAAGGGCAATCTCTTCTGGGCCTTCGGCTACAACGTGGCGGCGCTGCCGCTCGCCGCGGCCGGACTCCTCAGCCCGATGATCGCCGGGGCCGCGATGGCCTTCTCGTCCGTCTTCGTCGTCACCAACAGCCTGAGATTGCGTTCCTTCACAGCATCACCAGATGCTGCATGAGACCCTCACCCGGGGATCCGGATCTCCTTATCGGAGCCCTTGCCCTCATTGGCCCCTTATGGCATGAGACCCAGATCACATTCTTCGGGGGTAACCATTGGGGCGGGTCGTGAGTCTAACCGTGCGATGCAACACCTCCGGCGGGGTGCGGCATCCGCCTGACGGACCCGTCTTGGGGGACGGAACCCGTCATGTGAGCCGGGGCGCGTGCCCGGGGAGCTTTGAGCGGCCCTCCCGTACGTGCTCGTCCCGGCAGGCAGTAACCGGCTCCGGCCGGACAACCGAGGACAACTGAAAAGCATCTAACAGAGCACTACGAGCCGAAGCTTCCGGCCGCGGGATTCCGCGGCGGGCAGACCCCCGGCCGGATCCCGTGGGGGGAATCCGATCCGGGATTGGAGAGCGCTTCGTCGGCCGACCCGTGGGGGGATCGGCCGCGGGGCGCTCTCCACCTTTTCCGGACCCGGTCGGCGCCCGCGCGCACACCGCGATCGTCCGGCCCCGAGCCCCTGTGGGCGGACGGGCCCCTGTACGCAACGGACGGGGGGCCGCCCCGCGACGGCTGCGGGCGGCCCCCCGTCACCGGTGCCCCGGAATACCCCGGGTCCGGTCAGCAGCAGGTGGTCAGCGCTTCTCCAGCGGAACGAAGTCCCGCTCGACGACGCCCGTGTAGATCTGGCGCGGCCGGCCGATCCGGGAACCCGGCTCCTTGATCATCTCGTGCCACTGGGCGATCCAGCCCGGCAGCCGGCCGAGCGCGAAGAGCACGGTGAACATCTCGGTCGGGAAGCCCATGGCCCGGTAGATCAGACCGGTGTAGAAGTCCACGTTGGGGTAGAGCTTGCGCTCGACGAAGTAGTCGTCGGCCAGCGCGTGCTCCTCCAGCTTGAGCGCGATGTCCAGCAGCTCGTCGGACTTGCCGAGGGAGGCGAGCACGTCGTGCGCGGCGGCCTTGATGATCTTCGCCCGGGGGTCGAAGTTCTTGTAGACACGGTGTCCGAAGCCCATGAGCTTCACACCGTCTTCCTTGTTCTTCACCTTGCGGATGAAGGTGTCGACGTCGCCGCCGGAGTTCTTGATCCCCTCCAGCATCTCCAGCACCGACTGGTTGGCGCCGCCGTGCAGCGGGCCCCAGAGCGCGCAGATGCCGGCCGAGATCGAGGCGAACATGTTGGCCTGCGAGGAGCCGACGAGGCGCACCGTCGACGTCGAACAGTTCTGCTCGTGGTCGGCGTGCAGGATCAGCAGCTTCTCCAGCGCGCTGACCATGACCGGGTTCTGCTCGTACTCGGCGGCCGGCACCGAGAAGGTCATCCGCAGGAAGTTCTCGACATAGCCGAGATCGTTGCTGGGGTAGACGACCGGGTGGCCGATCGACTTCTTGTACGCGTACGCGGCGATCGTGGGCAGCTTGGCCAGCAGCCGGATCGTCGAGAGGTGGCGCTGCTCCGGGTGGAACGGGTTGTGGCTGTCCTGGTAGAACGTGGACAGCGCGCTGACCACGGAGGACAGCATCGCCATCGGGTGCGCGTCGCGCGGGAAGCCGTCGTAGAAGCGTTTGACGTCCTCGTGCAGCAGCGTGTGCTGGGTGACCTCGTTCTGGAAACCGGCGAGCTGGTCGCCCGTCGGGAGTTCACCGTTGATCAGCAGATACGCGGTCTCGAGGAAGGTGCTGTGCTCGGCGAGCTGCTCGATCGGGTAACCGCGGTAGCGCAGGATGCCCTGCTCACCGTCGAGATAGGTGATCGCCGACTGATATGCCGCGGTGTTGCCGTAACCGCTGTCCAGGGTCACCAGACCGGTTTGGTTGCGGAGCTTCGCGATGTCGAAGCCCTTGTTGCCGACAGTGCTGTCGGCAATGGGGAACTGGTATTCGCCGTCCCCGTACCGCAGTACTACTGAGTTGTCGCTCACGTCATCCCTCACCGACGTTGTGCCTCTGCTTCGAGGTGCCCTGACTGCCTCTACCTTCCCCCATATGGCCAGAAGCCGTGCACTCGGGGTCGGCCGTCAGGCCTATTAATGGCACGGCGTGCCGCGTGCGGGCCCATCCTGCTCCTCCGCGCGCGCCCGCGAAAGGCGGGGGCCGGGATTCAGATCGCGCCGCTGAGCCGGTGGTCCAGCGCCGTGCAGCGCCGGCCGGCCGAGACGGTACGGACCGCCTGGCCCAGCGCCCGCCGGGAGCCGACCAGCACGACCAGTCTCTTGGCTCGGGTCACCGCGGTATAGAGCAGATTGCGCTGGAGCATCATCCAGGCGCTCGTCGTCACCGGGACGACCACGGCCGGGTACTCGCTGCCCTGTGAGCGGTGGATCGTCACGGCGTAGGCGTGCGCCAGCTCGTCCAGCTCGTCGAAGTCGTAGGGGACCTCCTCGTCCTCGTCGGTGCGGACGGTGAGCCGCTGGTCGTCCTGGCTGAGGGAGGTGACCACGCCGACCGTGCCGTTGAAGACGCCGTTCTCCCCCTTCTCGTAGTTGTTGCGGATCTGGGTGACCTTGTCGCCGACCCGGAAGATCCGGCCGCCGAAGCGCCGCTCCGGCAGATCGGGACGGGCCGGGGTGACGGCCTGCTGGAGGAGGCCGTTGAGCGCGCCGGCCCCCGCCGGGCCGCGGTGCATCGGCGTGAGCACCTGGACGTCCCGGCGCGGGTCCAGCCCGAACTTCGCCGGGATGCGGCGGGCCACCACGTCGACGGTGAGCCGGCCCGCCTCCTCCGCGTCCTCCTCGGGGAAGAGGAAGAAGTCGGGCAGGCCGTGGGTGATCGGCGGGACGCCGGAGTTGATGCGGTGGGCGTTGGTCACCACCCCCGACTGCTGCGCCTGCCGGAAGATCCTCGTCAGCCGCACCGCCGGCACCGGACTGTCCGGGGCGAGCAGATCCCGCAGCACCTCCCCCGCCCCCACCGAGGGCAGCTGGTCCACATCGCCCACCATCAGCAGGTGCGCGCCCGGCGGCACCGCCTTGACCAGCTTGTTGGCCAGCAGCAGATCCAGCATCGACGCCTCGTCGACGACGACCAGATCGGCGTCCAGCGGCCGGTCCCGGTCGTAGGCGGCGTCCCCGCCCGGTCTCAGCTCCAGCAGCCGGTGCACCGTGGACGCCTCGGCGCCGGTCAGCTCCGACAGCCGCTTCGCCGCCCGGCCGGTCGGTGCCGCCAGCAGCACCTTGGCCCGCTTCGCCCGGGCCAGCTCCACCACGGACCGCACGGTGAAGGACTTGCCGCAGCCGGGGCCGCCCGTCAGCACCGCGACCTTCTCCGTCAGCGCCAGCCGCACCGCCTGCTCCTGCTCGGGGGCGAGCTGTGCCCCCGTCCGCTTCCCCAGCCAGGCCAGCGCCTTCTCCCAGTCGACGCCGCGGAAGGCCGGCATTCGGTCCTCTCCGGTGCGCAGCAGCCGCAGCACCTGGCCGGCCAGGGAGATCTCGGCCCGGTGGAACGGGACCAGATAGACCGCCGACACCGGCTGCCCGTCCTCCGGACCCGGCACGGTCTGCCGGACGACGCCCTCCTCCTCGCCCGCCAGCTCCCCCAGGCAGTCGATGACGAGCCCGGTGTCGACCTGGAGCAGCTTCACCGCGTCCGAGATGAGCTGCTCCTCGGGGAGGTAGCAGTGGCCCTGGTCGGAGGACTGCGACAGGGCGTACTGGAGCCCGGCCTTGACCCGGTCCGGGCTGTCGTGCGGTATCCCCACGGCCTGGGCGATGCGGTCGGCGGTCAGGAAGCCGATGCCCCAGACGTCGGCCGCGAGCCGGTAGGGCTGATTGCGCACCACGGAGATCGAGGCGTCGCCGTACTTCTTGTAGATCCGCACCGCGATGGAGGTGGAGACGCCGACCCCCTGGAGGAAGACCATCACCTCCTTGATCGCCTTCTGCTCCTCCCAGGCGGCCCCGATCAGCTTGGTGCGCTTGGGGCCGAGCCCCGGCACCTCGATCAGACGGCCGGGCTCCTTCTCGATGACGTCGAGGGTGTCGATCCCGAAGTGGTCGACGATCCGCTCGGCGATCCGCGGACCGATCCCCTTGATCAGGCCGGAGCCCAGATAGCGGCGGATGCCCTGGACGGTGGCGGGGAGCACGGTGGTGTAGTTCTCGACGGTGAACTGCTTGCCGTACTGCGGGTGGGAGCCCCAGCGGCCCTCCATCCGCAGTGACTCGCCGGGCTGCGCGCCGAGCAGGGAACCGACGACCGTCAGCAGATCGCCCGCGCCGCGGCCGGTGTCGACCCGGGCGACCGTGTAGCCGTTCTCCTCGTTCGCGTAGGTGATCCGCTCCAGGACCCCCTCGAGCACCGACAGTTGCGCCATGCCGCGACGGTACCGCCGACCGCCGACACCGCGGGCGGCCTGTGGACAACCCGGGACGACCCGCCGGACGCGCCCGGACGGCGCGGAACGCGCCCGTTCCCGGCGACTTGCCCCCAACCACCCCCGGAATGGGCCAAGCTGGCCGTACCGGCGGCCCACGGGCCGCGGACCACCGCCGTCCCACCCGCCCGGACGGCCTCCGGCAGAGGGGGTAACACCACATGCTTGGCTACGACCTGCTGGTCGTGGGCTCGGCCAACGCCGATCTCGTGATCGGAGTCGACCGGCGCCCGAGGGCGGGGGAGACGGTGCTCGGCTCCGACCTGGCCGTCCACCCCGGCGGCAAGGGCGCCAACCAGGCCGTCGCCGCGGCGCGCCTCGGAGCGCGCACCGCCCTGCTGGCCCGGGTCGGCGGCGACGCCTACGGGCGACTGCTGCTCGACGCGCAGCGCGCGGCGGGGGTCGACACGGTGGGCGTGCTCGTCGGCGAGGGGCCGACGGGCGTCGCGGTCATCACGGTGGACAGGGCCGGCGACAACAGCATCATCGTCTCCCCCGGCGCCAACGCCCGCCTGGCGCCCGAGGACATCCGGGCCGCCGGCAGTCTGCTGGCCTCCGCCCGGGTCGTCTCGGCGCAACTGGAGATTCCGATGGCGGTGGTGGCGGAGGCCGTGCGGTCCCGCGCGCCCGGCGCCCGGCTGGTGCTCAACGCGTCGCCTCCCGCCCCGTTGCCGCCGCAGGTGCTCGCGGCCTGCGATCCGCTGGTCGTCAACGAGCACGAGGCGCTGGCCCTGCTCTCCGGCCACCCGGCCGCCGAGGCGGACGAGCCGGCCGTCTGGGCCTCCGCGCTGCTCTCCCGCGGGCCGCGTTCGGTGGTGGTCACGCTGGGCGCGGCCGGGGCGCTGGCCGCCGACCGGAACGGCGTGGTGCCGGTGCCCGCGCCGCGGGTGGCGGTGGTGGACACCACCGGGGCGGGTGACGCCTTCACCGGCGCCCTGGCCTGGCGGCTCAGCGCCGGTGACGGCCTGGAGGCCGCCGTGCGGTACGCGGTACGGGTCGGCTCCGCCGCCTGCACGCGCGCCGGGGCGCAGAGTTCCTTCCCGCGGGCCGCGGATCTCGCCGTACTGCCCGGGGCTCCGCTCGACGACGCACCGCCGGACGCCGTGCCCCCGGACGAGGGCTGACGAGGCTGCCGGACAAGCGCTGCCGGGCGAGGATGACGGAGCGCCGGCCGTGACCGGCGTGCCCGGGATGCGGACGGGATAGGCCCGTGAACGGTATCGAGGGTGCCCGGTCCGCGGACCGGGCACCCTCGGGTCCCCCCACGACGGTCCCCCCTGAAAATCCCCCCAGATCTCCCCCCGGGAAGCCCGACACCGAGTACGACAGCCGGAACCCGGAAAGGGTTGCACGGCTACTCATAAGTATTCCTCTTTTCTTTCCCGCGGCCCCCCGCGCCCGCTTCCGCGCCCCCGCGCACCCGCCGCGAGCTGCCCATATGCCCATCGCGGCCGCCGGACGTACCGTGGAGGACATGATGTTTCTCCGAAAGATCACCGATCCCGTGGCCCGGGCCGTCTCCAAGAAGACCGGCATTCCCACCGCCAAGGTCAACCGCGCCATCAACACCGGGCTCCCCATCGCGGCGGCCGCCCTGGCCAAGCGGCGGGGCAAGCGGCACTAGCAACTCCGGCTTCCGGTACCGGCGTCCGCGGTCGTGGTCGCGGTCGTGGCGGCGGACGAGGCCGGGGCCGGGGAGACCGCTCGAACGGACGCCGGCACAGTTACCGGCACGGAGGCCGTCACGGCTGACGGCCGGGGGCCGCCCGCCAGTTCGAGCAGCGCCCAGACGCACTTGCCGACGCCCTCGCGGGGCCGGATGCCCCAGTCGTGCGACAGCGCCGCCACCAGCGCCAGCCCCCGGCCGCCCTCCGCCTCGGCTCCCGCCTGCGCGGGTACGGGCAGCCGCTCGCTCGCGTCCGAGACCTCCAGCCGCAGCAGGCGCCCGGTCAGCGCGAAGCGTGCCTCGATCTCCCGTCCGTGCGGAACCCGCGCGTGCCGCACGGCATTGGTCATCAGTTCGGAGATCAGCAATTCCGCGTTGTCCGCCGCGTCCCCTTCCACACCCCAGGCCGACAGCTGGCTCCGCAGGGCGGCGCGGGCCCGCCCCACGCTGCGGGGGTGGCGCGGGAAACGGTTCTCTACGCCGCCGGTCCGGTCGCTTGTCTCGGTCATGCAGGTGGCACCTTTCCGAACACCGTCGCGCTGTGCGATCGGTCCGCTACCTGCTGTACCCAGCCGGAGCCAGGAAGATCCCTCCCGACGACGGTGTCGCCCCGCGCGGAGGTTGACGACCCGTCACCCGCATCCGTGAGCCGCGGCCGTCATCCGCGGCCGTCCGGCCGGACCGCGGCCGCGAACCCGGACGGCGCGCCGGCACCGGCCGTCACGCCACCAGCCGTCGGTACCGTTCCGTGGTCTCCGCCAGCACGTCCGCGCCGTCGCGCGCCCACAGGGCGGGGTTGAAGATCTCCACCTCCACCGGTCCGCCGTAGCCCGCCGCGTCGACCTGTTCGCGGAATCCGCGCAGATCGACGCAGCCGTCGCCGAGTTGGCCGCGCCCCAGCAGCACGCCCTCGGGGAGCGGGGTCACCCAGTCGGCGAGCTGGAAGGCGGCGATGCGGCCCGACGCGCCCGCGCGGCCGATCAGTTCGGGCACGGTGTCGTCCCACCACAGGTGGTACGTGTCCACCACGACGCCCATCCGGTCGGCGGGGAAGCGCTCGGCCAGGTCGAGGGCCTGCGCCAGGGTGGAGACCACGCACCGGTCGGAGGCGAACATCGGGTGCAGGGGTTCGATGGCCGGCCGGACCCCGCGTTCGGCCGCGTAGGGCACCAGTTCGGCCAGGGCGTCGGCGATCCGTTCCCGTGCCGCGCGCAGATCGCGGCTCCCCTCCGGCAGCCCGCCGCACACCAGGACGAGGGTGCCGGTGCCCAGGGCGGCGGCCTCGTCCACGGCGGCGCGGTTGTCGGCGAGCGCCGCGGCCCGTTCCGCCGGGTCGGTGGCGGTGAGGAAGCCGCCCCGGCACAGGCTGCTGACGGACAGCCCGGCCTCGCGCATCAGCCGCGCCGCGCGCTCCACTCCGTACGCCTGCACCGGCGCGCGCCACAGCCCCACGCGCCGTACGCCGGCCTCGGCGCACCCCTTGGCGAGTTCGGGGAGTGACCACTGCCGGATGGTCTCCTGGTTGAGGCTGAACCGGTCGAGCCCGTTCACGGGGCGACTCCGTGGAGGGTGAGGAGGGTGCGCATCCGCCGCTCCGCCAGCTCCGGGTCCGGGAACAGGCCGAGCCCGTCGGCCAGTTCGTACGCCCGGGCCAGGTGCGGCAGCGAGCGGGCGGACTGGAGGCCGCCGACCATCGTGAAGTGCGCCTGGTGGCCCGCGAGCCAGGCCAGCAGGACCACACCCGTCTTGTAATAGCGGGTCGGAGCGGCGAAGAGGTGCCGCGCGAGGGGGACGGTGGGGTCGAGGAGGGCGCGGAAGCCGCCGGTGTCCCCCGTGTCGAGGACGCGCACCGCCTCGGCGGCCAGCGGGCCGATCGGGTCGAAGACGCCCAGCAGCGCGTGGCTGAAGCCGTGTTCGTCCCCCGCGATGAGCTCGGGGTAGTGGAAGTCGTCGCCGGTGTAGCAGCGGACCCCGTCCGGCAGCCGCCGGCGCAGGGCGGTCTCGCGCCCGGCGTCGAGCAGGGAGACCTTCACCCCGTCCACCCTGTCCGGGTGGGCCCGGATCACGTCGAGGAACGTGTCCGTCGCGGCGTCCAGGTCCGTGCTGCCCCAGTAACCCTCCAACGCCGGGTCGAACATGGGGCCGAGCCAGTGCAGGATCACCGGCTCCCGCGCCTGCCGCAGCAGATGCCCGTAGAGCTCCAGATAGTCCTCCGGTCCGCGCGCGGCGGCCGCCAGGGCGCGGGACGCCATCAGCACGGCCCGCGCGCCCGACTCCTCGACCAGCGCGAGCTGTTCCTCGTACGCGGCGCGCACGGCGGCGAGTCCCGCGCCCGGTCCGGTGAGCTGGTCGGTGCCCGCTCCGCAGACGATCCGGCCGCCCGCGGCCCGCGCCTCGGCGGCGGAGCGGCGGATCAGCTCGGCGGCGCGCGGCCAGTCCAGACCCATGCCGCGCTGCGCGGTGTCCATCGCCTCGGCGACCCCGAGGCCGTGCGACCAGAGGTGGCGCCGGAAGGCGAGGGTGGTCTCCCAGTCGACGGCGGCCGGCCCGTCCGGCGCGCTGTCCGCGAAGGGGTCGGCGACGACATGGGCGGCGGCGTGGACGGTACGGGACCGCGGGGCCTCCTTTGGGCTCCGCGCGCCCCGCGCGAGCACGGCGGGGGCGGGCTCGCGGCGGGGCTCGTACGCCCGGAGCGCGCCCCCGGCGGCGGGCAGGCGGAGGGTCACAGCGTCAGCTCCGGCACGTCGAGGCGGCGGCCCTCGGCCGCCGACCGCAGCCCGAGTTCGGCGAGCTGCACACCGCGGGCCCCGGCGAGGAGGTCCCAGCTCCAGGGCTCGTCCAGCACCACATGGCGCAGGAACAGCTCCCACTGGGCCTTGAAGCCGTTGTCGAACTCCTCGTTGTCCGGCACCTCCTGCCACTGCGCGCGGAAGGACTCGGTCACCGGCAGGTCCGGGTTCCACACGGGTTTCGGGGTGGCCGAGCGGTGCTGCGCGCGGCAGCCGCGCAGCCCGGCGACGGCCGAGCCCTCCGTGCCGTCGACCTGGAACTCGACCAGCTCGTCGCGGTGGACGCGCACCGCCCAGGAGGAGTTGATCTGCGCCACGGCGCCGCCGGCGAGGCGGAAGATGCCGTACGCGGCGTCGTCGGCCGTCGCCTCGTAGGGCTTGCCGCGCTCGTCCCAGCGGCGCGGGACGTGGGTGACGACCTCGGCCTGCACGCTGCGCACGGGGCCGAACAGCTCGTGCAGGACGTACTCCCAGTGCGGGAACATGTCCGTGACGATGCCGCCGCCGTCCTGCGCGCGGTAGTTCCAGGAGGGGCGCTGCGCGGGCTGCCAGTCGCCCTCGAACACCCAGTAGCCGAACTCGCCGCGGACGGACAGGATCTCGCCGAAGAAGCCGCCGTCAACCAGCCGCTTCAGCTTGCGCAGGCCGGGGAGGAAGATCTTGTCCTGGACGACGCCGTGCTTGATCCCGGCGTCCCGCGCGAGCCGCGCCAGCTCCAGGGCGCCGCCGAGGTCCCCGGCGGCCGGCTTCTCGCAGTAGACGTGCTTGCCGGCGGCGATCGCCTTCCGCACGGCCGCCTCGCGGGCGGAGGTGATCTGGGCGTCGAAGTAGACGTCGGTGGCCGGGTCGGCGAGGACGCCGTCGAGGTCGGTGGTCCAGTGCTCGAGGCCGTGCCGCTCGGCGATGGCCCGCAGGGCGTGCTCGCGGCGGCCGACGAGCACGGGTTCCGGCCAGATGACCGTCCCGTCGTCCACGGCCAGGCCGCCCTGCTCGCGGAGGGCGAGCACCGAGCGCAGGAGGTGCTGCCGGTAGCCCATCCGGCCGGTCACCCCGTTCATGGCGATGCGTACCGTCGTGCGTGTCACTCGACCGTCCCCTCTCCCACCCCTGCCCCACCGCCCCGCGCGGCCCGCCCCCGTGCGGAGTCACGCGGCACGGGAATGACAGCAAGCGCTTTCTACGTATGACGCTAACCGGCCCGGACGGTCCTCACAAGTCGGCCGACGGGACGCCTCACCTCAACCGGACGCTCGTTCGCGTCTCCGTTCGCGCCTCCGCTCAGTCGACGGAGCCCCGGCGGACCACCCCGCGGTCCGCGCCCGTTCACCAGTCCAGCACCGCCAGGCGCTCCCCGATGCGGTCCCGGTCCCACGCCCCGTCGGCGATCAGCAGCCGGTAGCGGTAGCCGAAGCTCTCGCCCGGCGGCAGGCCGAACTCCTCGAAGAACGCCCAGGAGAAGGCGACGCTCGGGGCCGGCTCGGAGCGGACGAACCAGTGCGAGGCGTGGATCGCCCGGTCGTTCTCCGGCGCGTGCGCGAAGACCACCGTGCTGCGCGCGTCGACACCGTCGCGCTCCCCGGTGAAGGCCAGCCACGGCGCGCGAGTGCCCATCATGTCGGCGGCCCCGGCCTCCCCCGGCCCTCCGCGCCCGCCGGGGCCGAGGACGTCGCCGCCGGTGAGGTCGCGCGGGCCGCGCCAGTGCAGACCGGTGTAGCCGGCCATCTCGCGGCCGGCCGTGGTCGGGGACCCGAACTCCAGTGGCTCCGCGCGGATGTTGGTGAGCCGGGACGACCAGTCCAGCGCCCAGCAGCCCGCCTCCGGGTCGGCGGAGTGGGCGGAGACGGTCCGCGATTCCCGCACCCACTCCTCTCCCCCGTGCGCGACCCAGGTCAGCCGCTCGGTGAAGGACATCCGGCCGCCGTCCGCCCCGATCCGGTCGAAGCCGTCGTGCCGCATGGAGCCGACCCGTTCGGGGATCCGCTGGTAACCCCGGCCGTGGATGTAGGAGTTGCCGCCCCAGAAGTTCTGGTGGGAGAGATGGCTGGCGGTCAGCTGGAGCCCCTTGTGCCAGCGGTGGTCGTTGGGCCGGTAGCCGGTGACGGTGTGCCCGGCCAGGGTGCGCAGCGGGTGGGCGTACGGCTTGCGCGACTCGTACGGCTCCGGGTCGGGGCGGTAGACGTAGGCCATCAGTTCGACGTCATCGCAGACGACGGAGATCCGTTCGCCGTGGACGTGGGTGACGGTGAGGGGAGCGCTCATCGTTCTCCGGGGTGTGATGCCGAGGGTGGCCGGCGGGGCTGGGGACGGAGGCGGCGGGACCGACGCGGCGGAAAGGGTGTTCGGGAAAGCGCTTTCGCGAGAGGGACCCTAGGCAGAGCGCACAGGCGTCGACAAGACTGCGGTCGGCAATCCACCGGCCGGGTGCTCCGCGCGCCGTGCGGGTGAGAGCATGCCCGGGGGGGATCGGATGGGAGGTCCCGCACCGTCCGGCGGCGACACGGAGGAACAGATGGCAGTGACTCTGGCGGATGTGGCGGCGCACGCCAAGGTCTCCTCGGCCACGGTCTCCAGGGTGCTCAGCGGCAACTATCCGGTCTCCGAGGCCACCCGGGCGCGGGTGCTGCGGGCGGTGAACGAGCTGGACTACGTGGTGAACGGGCCGGCCAGCGCCCTCGCCGCGGCCACCTCCGACCTGGTCGGCATCCTCGTCAACGACATCGCCGACCCGTTCTTCGGGATCATCGCGGGGGCCGTGCAGTCGGAGATCGCCGGTCTCCCCGGGGGCGGGGGGAAGCTGGCCGTCGTCTGCAACACCGGCGGCTCCCCGGAGCGGGAACTCACCTACCTCACCCTGCTCCAGCGCCAGCGGGCCGCCGCCGTGGTCGTCACCGGCGGCGCCGCGGAGGGCGCGGACCACGCCGCCGCCGTGGCGGCCAAGCTCGGCCGGCTGACCGCCGCCGGCACCCGCGTCGTCCTCTGCGGCCGGCCGCCGCTGCCGCACAGCGGGGACGGCGAGCCGGCCGTCACCACCCTGGCCTTCGACAACCGGGGCGGCGCCCAGCGGCTGACCGAACACCTGCTCGCCCTGGGCCACCGCCGCATCGGGTACGTCACCGGGCCGCCGGACCGGACCACCACCCGGCACCGGCTGGAGGGCCACCGCGCGGCCCTCGCCGCCGCCGGGCTCACCGAGGGCGCGGAGCGGCTGACCGTGCACGGTTCCTTCGACCGCGCCTCCGGCTACGACGCCACCCTCGAACTGCTGCGCAGGGAGCCCGCGATGACAGCCGTCGTCGCCGCGAACGACACCATCGCCCTCGGCGCCTTCGCCGCCCTCCGCGACCGGGGGCTGCGCATCCCGGAGGACGTCTCCGTGGCCGGCTTCGACGACCTCCCCTTCAGCGCGGACGCCGTCCCCGCGCTGACGACCGTACGGCTGCCGCTCCAGGACGCCGGGGCCCGCGCGGGGCGGCTGGCGATGGACCGCGAGACGGCACCGCCCGGTGGCGTGGCCACCGTCCGGGCGGAGCTCATGGTCCGCGCCTCCACCGCCCCGCCGCGCTGACCGGGCCGGGTGGCCCGGGGGCCACCGCGCCGGCCCTCGTCCGGGACAGGCCCGTGCGGGACCGTCCGGCATGTCCGCGCCGACTCCGGGCACTCGGCTTGTGTCCGTGCGAACCCGGCAGGGGTGGCGGTACGGACCCAGACGGCCGTCCGGCGCCCGCCCCGCGCGGCGCCGGCAGGACCCACCCGACCGACACGCCCCAGGAGCCCCCGTGCAACTCGCCTTCTCGACCCTCGGTGTCCCCGGCATGGAGATCTCCGAGGTGGCGCGGCTCGCCGCGGACAACGGCTTCCACGGTGTGGAGCTGCGCGTCCACCCCGACGAGCCCGTGCACCCCGGAGTGGGCGCCGAGGTCCGCAAGGAGACCGTGCGCCGCTTCCAGGACGCCGGGGTGCGCGTCCTCAGCGCGGCCGGCTACACCCGCGTCGCGGCCCCCGGTGACGACGAGACGGTCGTCGACGAGCTGCACGGGCTCCTGGCCCTCGCGCACGACCTGGGCGCCCCTTACGTACGGGTGTTCCCCGGCGGGGTGGACCAGCCGACGACGCAGGAGGCCGACGCGGCTGCCGCGCGCCGTCTCGGGGCCGCCGCACCGCGCGCCGCCGACCTGGGCGTCACCCTTCTCCTGGAGACCCACGACTCGCACCGCCGGGGCGCCGACACGGCGCGCGTGCTGGGCCTGGTCGGGCATGCGTCCGTCGGCGCGATCTGGGACGTCATGCACCCCTGGCTGGCCGGCGAGGACCCGGAGACGACCTACGCCGTGCTCGCCCCGCATCTCGGCTACGTCCAGGTCAAGGACATCGCGTCGGTGGAGGACACCAGCCCGCTGCCGCTCGGGGCGGGCGTGCTGCCCCTCGCCGAGTGCGTGGACCTGCTCACCCGGCAGGACGCGGGAGAGACCCGTCCGGACGCGGGCGCGGGCTGGCTGTGCTGGGAGTTCGAGAAGCGCTGGTACCCGCGGGCCCCGGAGCTGCCGGGGCTGCTGGCACCGGGCCGCGATCATCTGCTGGGGCTGCTGACCCAGTCCGCCTGACGGGACCCCGGCCCCGGCCGTCCCCGTCCGGGCCGCCGTTGCCGCGTCCGGGCCCGGCGCGCCCGCCGAACGAGGTGACGGCCACTCCGCCGACCAGCAGCACCGCGGCGCACCACCGCAGAGCGCTGACGTCCTCGCCCAGCAGCAGTGCCGCGGAGGACATCCCGAAGACCGGCACCAGCAGGGAGAACGGGGCGACGGACGAGGCGGGATACCGGCGGAGCAGGAAGCCCCAGGCCCCGAAACCGAACACGGTGGCGCACCAGGCGACGTAGAGGACCGCCCCGGCCCCGCCCGCGTCGATCGACCGCAGGGCCGCCGAGCCGGCCTCGGGCCCCTCGACCAGCAGGGACAGCCCGAGCAGCGGCAGCACCGGCACGGCGCTCACCCAGATCATGAAACGGAAGGCGTCCGAGGGCGCGGCAAGCCGTGTCATCACGTTCGACACCCCCCAGCAGGCGGCGGCCGCGACGACGAGGAGGAAGCCGGACAGCGGTCCGGAGGCGCCCTCGTCGACGGCGGCGACGGTGATGCCGGCCAGGGCGGTGGCCATGCCCAGCAGCCGCACGCCACCGGGGCGTTCGCCGAGCACCGCCATCGCGAACAGGGCGGTGAAGACGGCCTGGATCTGCAGCACGAGAGAGGAGAGTCCGGCCGGCATCCCGGCGTCCATCCCGACGAACAGCAGTCCGAACTTGGCCACGCCGAGCGCGAGCCCGACCGCGACGACCCAACGCCAGGCGACGGGCGGCCGTCCCACGAAGAAGACGGCGGGCAGTGCCGCCACCAGGAAGCGCAGGGCGGAGAAGAGCAGCGGCGGGAAGTGGCCGAGGCCGACTTCGATGACCACGAAGTTGACGCCCCAGACGGCGGCGACGAGGACGGCCAGGGCGGTGTGTACGGCACGCATGGTGCGAGCATCGCCGCGGCGGACCGTGAAGCACCAGCACGGAATGCTTCACCGGATGATGAAGCAGTGCTTCATCCCGGGACGGGGGCCCCGGCGGCCCGGCTCCCCGGGCTTCCGCTCCGGACTTCCGGTCCGGACTTCCGGTCCGGACTTCCGGTCCGGACTTCCGGTCCGGACTTCCGGTCCGGACTTCCGCTCCGGACTTCCGGTCCGCGCCTCTCGTCCGCGCTTCCGGTCCGCCCTGCCGGCCGCCCCGGCCGTCCCCGGGCCCGGCTCCCGCACCTCCCCCTCCCCGTGGTCAACTGTTCGACAGCCGCGCCGCGACCACACCCGGGACCGTCCGTCGCCCGGCCCGCCGGCGCGGGAAGGGAGAACGGACCGTGCTCGATCTGCCCCGGCTGCGGGCCCTGCACGCGGTGGCCGTGCACGGCTCGGTCGCCGCCGCGGCCGACGCCCTGGGCTACAGCCCGTCCGCCGTCTCCCAGCAGATCGCCAAGCTGGAACGGGAGACCCGCACCCCGCTGCTGGAACGGCGCGGCCGGGGCGTGGTGCTCACCGACGCGGCGGAGGCGCTGGCGGCGGCGGCCGAACAACTGCTCGCGCTGATGGAGCGGGCGGAGACTGAGCTGGAGGAACGGCGGGGGCAGCCCTCGGGGCTGCTCTCCGTCGCGGCCTTCCCGACGGCGGCCCGCGGCCTGCTGCCCGGTGTCCTCGCCGAACTGTCGGCCCGTCATGCCTCCTTGGACGTACGGCTCACCGAGGCGGACCCTCATCTGTCGCCCGCGCTGGTGGCCCGCGGTGTGATCGACCTGGCCGTGGCGCACGACTGGGACGTCGCGCCGCTGCCCACCCCCGAAGGCGTCGAACGCACGGTGATCGGTGACGATCCGTCGGAGCTGCTGGTGCCCGCCGGGCACCCGTTGGCCGGCCGGGAGGCCGTGCGGCGGGAGGAACTGGCCGGGGAGCGCTGGATCTGCCAGCCGCCGGGGTCGGTCTGCCACGACTGGCTGGTGCGGACCCTGCGCGCGGCCGGCCAAGAGCCCGTACTGGCACACCAGGTGGCCGAGTACGAGACCCAGACCGCCCTGGTGGCCGCCGGTCTCGGCATCGCCCTGGTGCCCTGGCTGGGACGGGGTCCGCTGCCCGGGGAGGTGACGGTGGTGCCGCTGGAGCCCGCCCCGGTGCGCCGGCTGTACGCCCTGTGGCGGCCCGGCGCGGCACGCCGTCCCGCCATCGTGGAGACGGTCGGCGCGCTGCGACGCCACTGGCGTGCCGAGCCGGAGCGGAAGCGGGGCTGACGGCGGCGTCCCGCAGCCCTCGCCGCCCCCGCCGCGCGGACGGCGCGCGACCCGTACGGGCCCATGGAGCGCACGGCCCATTGACTGGCGGAAACTTTCCGGATATCCGTTGACGGCTGGAAGTTTCCTTCATCCGCCCCGCCCCCGCCGAGCCCCGCCGAGCCATCGCGCCACCGAGCCACCGAGCCGCCGGACCGTCAGGCCGCCGGATCGCGACACCCGCCCGCCACCCCGCTCAAGGACACCGGCCCCTCCGCCCCGGCCCGGCCCTCGCCGCCCCGGGCCGCCCCCGCCGGCCACCGCGGGCGCGGGCGGCGGCCGCGGGCCGCTCCGGCGCCCGCCACCTCCGTACGGAAGGAGCGCACCGTGCACCACTCCCCGTCCCGCCGCACCCTGCTCACCGCCACCGCCGCAGCGGCGGCGCTCGCCGCCACCGGCGCCGGCGAGGTCCTCGCCGCCGGGCCGCCGCATCCGCCGGGACACTCCCCGGGCCACCACCCCGTCGACCGGCGGAGACTCCGCCGCCTCATCGCCGGGATGAGCCTGCGCGAGAAGGTCGGCCAGCTGTTCGTCATGCGGGTGTACGGGCATTCCGCCACCGACCCGGACCCGGCCGACGCCGCCGCCAACCGCAAGGAGATCGGGGTCTCCACCGCGGCCGAACTGGTCTCCGAGTACCACGTCGGCGGCATCATCTACTTCGCCTGGGCGCACAACGTCCGCGATCCGCACCAGATCGCCGACCTGTCGAACGGCATCCAGCGCGCCGGCCTCGCCCAGCCCACCCCCGTCCCCCTGCTCATCTCCACCGATCAGGAACACGGCCTCGTGGCCCGTGTGGGCGCGCCCGCCACCCTGCTGCCGGGTGCGATGGCGCTCGGCGCGGACGGTTCCCGTGAGGACGCTCGCAGGGCCGCGTTCATCTCCGGTTCGGAACTGGCCGCCATGGGCGTCCGCCAGGACTACGCGCCGGTCGCCGACGTCAACGTCAACCCGGCCAACCCGGTCATCGGCGTGCGGTCGTTCGGTGCCGATCCGGATGCCGTCGCCCGCCTGGTCGCGGCCCAGGTGAAGGGTTATCAGAGCGCCTGCGTCGCGGCCACCGCCAAGCACTTCCCGGGCCACGGCGACACCCACACCGACAGCCACACCGGCCTCCCGGTCATCACCCACAGCGAGGAGGAGTGGCAGCGGCTCGACGCGCCGCCGTTCCGCGCCGCCATCGCCGCGGGCGTCGACTCGATCATGACGGCGCATCTGGTCGTCCCCGCCCTCGACCCGGCCGGGGACCCGGCGACCCTCTCCCGGCCGATCCTCACCGGCATCCTGCGGGAACGCCTCGGCTACGAGGGCGTCGTGGTGACCGACGCCCTCGACATGGCGGGCGTGCGGCAGAAGTACGGCGACGAGCGGGTGCCCGTCCTCGCCCTCAAGGCCGGCGTCGACCAGCTCCTGAACCCGCCGGACTTCCGGCTCGCCTACAACGCCGTGCTGGCGGCCGTGGAGAGCGGCGAGATCAGCGAGGAGCGCGTCGACACCTCGCTGCTGCGCATCCTGGAGCTCAAGCAGCGCCGCGGCCTCTTCGACGAGCCGTACGTGACCCACGAGGGCGTCGACCGCACCGTCGGCGTCCCGCCGCACCTGCGGGCGGCCCAGCGGATCGCCGACCGCACCACCACGCTGGTCCTCAACCGGCGGACCGGCGGCCACCGCACGCTGCCCCTGAAGCCCCGCAGGCACCAGGACCTGCTGGTGGTGGGCGCCGACCCGGCCGCCCCCTCCGGAACCGGCGGCCCGCCCACGACCGTCCTCGCCCGGACCCTCACCGAACTGGGCTTCACCGCCACAGCGCTCTCCACCGGCGTCACCCCGACCCCCGAGCTGATCGAGCGGGCCGCGGCCGCCGCGTCCGGCCGGGACGCGGTGGTGGTGGCCACCTACAACGTGACCGCCACGTCCCCGCAGCGCACCCTGGTCTCCCGGCTCGTCGCGACCGGAGTCCCCGTCGTCCAGCTGGCCATCCGCAACCCGTACGACATCGCCCGGCTCGACGGCGTCGCGGCCTCGCTGGCGAGCTACTCCTGGACGGACGGGGAGATGCGCGCCGCCGCCCGGGTGATCGCGGGCCGGGTGGACCCGGTCGGCCGGCTGCCCGTTCCGGTCACCGACGCGGACGACCCGGAGCAGGTGCTGTACCCGATCGGCCACGGCCTGTCGTACTGACCGCTACGCCACCCGCGGCGCATCCCCGGACGGTACGCCGCAAAAGCCCCGCCCCCGCCGGGCGTGCGCCCGCCCCCGCGGGCCGCGTCCGGCGGACGGGGGATGATGAGCCCATGCGCGCGAGACGACAGAGCGGGACACCGGCGACGGCACGGACCACGCGAGGGGCGCGGCGTGCCGCCCTGAGCGTCCTGCTCGCCCTTCCGCTCACCCTGGCCGCCGCCTGCGGGCAGCCGGACACCTCCGGCACCGGCCGCATCGCCGGGCCCGACGGCAAGGCGGCGGCGAGCGCGTCCACGCCCAACGTCGTCTTCCTCGCCGAGAACGAGTGCAGCACCCGCGGCCGCCGGTCCTTCGACGAGGTGCCGTGCGGCAGCGAGCGGGCCGTGGCCAGGGTGCTGCTCCGCTTCCACGGCGGCACCGAGGACGGCCCGGTCTGCCCGGCCCGCACGGACTTCCTGCTGCACATCACCGAACACCCGGACGGCATCGGCGACAGCGGCGGCAGCGGCTCCGCGGCCCGGCGCGGCTACGCCTGCATGCGCAATCTGGAGCCGCCGCACCCCGGCGACCCCGGCGGCGGTGGCGGCCCGCGCACGATCGCCGGCGACTGCGTCCGGCTGACCCGGAAGAACGAGGTCCGGGAGACCTCCTGCGCCGAATCCGCCGTGCCCGCGCCGGAGTTCAAGGTGACCAAGGCGGTGGCGAAACGCTCCTCCTGCCCCCGGTCGACGGACCTGTACGTCCGGCTGGGCGGCGACAAGCCGACCGGCTGCGCCCGCCGCCTCTGAGTGCCGGGCGGGCGGGCGCCGTCGGCAACCCGGCGCCCGCCCGTGCCGTGCGGCCCTCCAAGCCGTGCCTGCGCCGTGCCTGCGCCGTGCCTACGGCCGCAGGGCGTTGCGCGGCTCGACGGGTTTCCGGTCGAGCTTCGCGTCCCGCTCGGCCAGCGGTTCGGCCTTCGAGGCGTCACGGCGGACGGCGGCGGGCGCCACGCCCGCCCACTCCAGGACCTCGGCGGTGGCCTTGTCCCGTTCCTCCGGCGTCAGTCCGGCGATGTTCGCCCCGTGGTTGGCGCCGGGCGCGGTGAAGACGTACGCGTCGCGCGAGCCCTTGCCGGGGCGGAACCGTTCCGCGCCCCACGGGTCGTTCTCGCCGTAGACGAACAGCATCCGCTCGCCGCGGTGGCGCACCCAGCGGTCGATGTCGTCCATCACCCGGCCGCGCCAGCGCATCGGGATGTCCCGGGGGACGTAGCTGCGCGGCTGGTAGATGCCCGGGTGGCGGAGCAGGCCGTCCAGGTGCGGGGTGCGGAAGGAGGGCCAGCCCAGCTCCGTCCCGGCCTGGTAGAAGTACGGCGCGTAGCCGGCGAGGACCTGGTCGGTGTAGAAGGAGAAGCCGGAGACCTCGTCGACGAAGGTGTAGAGGGTGTCCGTGGAGGCCGTGGGCGCGGGCACCTCGGCGCAGTCCGCCTCCGTCCGGTACTGCCAGAAGGCCCACACCAGGTCCATGACGACGTTCTCGTACGCCTTGTCGGCGCTGCCCACGGTGGTGAAGGTGGCCCCGTTCTCCCGGGCCCAGTCCTCATAGCGGCCGACGATCTCGTCGCGGCGGACGAGGGCCTCGCGCTGGACGGCGTTGAGCGCGGCCCGGCACTCCGGGGTGGAGACCTGTTCGAAGAACCGGTCGTAGGCGGAGTCCTCGCGGTTGCGGACGTCGTTGGGTGCGACGTAGGCGATGGTGCCGTCCATGTCGTGCGGGTGGAAGCGGCGGTAGTAGGTGGCGGTCATGCCGCCCTTGCTGCCGCCGGTGGAGAGCCAGTTGGCGCGGTAGATCCGCTGGAGGGCCCGGAAGAGGCGGTGCTGGTCGTCGGCGCCCTGCCGGATGTCCAGCTTGGACCAGTCGGCCGGGTCCGGACGGGAGGGGGTGAAGTAGCGGTACTCCAGGGAGACCTGGTTGCCGTCCACGATGCGGGTGGGCTCGCTGCGGCCGGGCTGGGTGGAGACGTGGTAGCCGGAGGTGTGGAAGACCACCGGGCGGTCGGTGCCCTTGTGCAGCAGGGTGAGCCGCTGCTGGAAGGTGCCGAGGTACGGGCGGCGGTGGTCGACGGGCTGGGTGTACTCCAGGACGAAGAAGCGGTAGCCGTCGACCGGCTTCTCCTCCACCAGACGCATGCCGCGGATGGCCAGGATCCGGTCCTTGATGTCACCACTGTCCGGCCTGTCCGCACGGTCCGCACGGTCCGAGCGGTCCGCGCCGCGCGCACTGTTCGCCGTGCTGCCGGTGCCCGGGCCGGCGGGCTCCGCGGCCGTGTTCGCGGCGGCCGGTGCCGTTCCGGCACACAGAGTGCCCAGGAACACCGCCAGTGCCGGCAGCCACGTCAACGCCTTGCGCATCCGCCCTCCCCTGAGTTCGCGTGAATCTGCGAACCTAGCGGGGAGCATGACGGTCCGCCAGACCGCCGTGCGGGTACGGCCCGAACGGGCACCGGGCCGGGGTGCGCGGCGGCCGCCCGGCCCGGGACGGCTTCGGCACCGGTGCCACCGGCGCCGCCGGCGGTGTCAGTTGGCGTTCTCCGTGGCCTCGGCCTCCCGCTGGAGCGCCTGCAGCACGCTCCCCGGATTGCCGCCCTGCTCCACCGTGGTGCCGATCTGCCGGCGCAGGTCGCGGACCGTGGGGGCCCAGGAGACCTTGTCGACCGGGTAGAGCTGGGCGGTGCGCAGCTGGTCCAGGAACTCCCAGACGTTCTGGTGCGCCTCGTCGGAGCGCATCTCGTCGAAGGCGGAGTTGGTCACCGGCAGCAGGTCGTACTGTTCGGCGAACTTGAGGACGTTCTTCTTGTCGTAGACGAAGTTGAGGAAGGCGCTGATCTCCTTGCGGTGCCCGTTCTGCTTGAACGCCGTCATCCAGTCGGCGACCCCGGTGGTGGCCGTGGACGGCTTCTCCCGGCCGGGCAGCGGTGCCATGCCGAAGTCGATGCCGCCCTCCTGGGCGCGTTCCATCAGCGTCGGGTGACCGTTGAGCATGGCGACCTCGCCGCGGATGAAGGCGTCGTAGACGTCCTTGCGGTTGGTCTTGCCCGGGGAGGGGTTGGTGAGCCCTTTGGCGACCATCTCGTCGCGCAGCCATTCGAAGGCCCGGATGTTCTCGGGGGCGTCGAAGGTGTAGCTGCCGATGTTGTCGGTGTAGCCGCCGCCGGCGCTGAGCATCCAGTTGAGGGTCTCGGCCTGCGCCTCCTCCGGGCCCAGCGGCAGCCCGTACGGGATCTCTACGCCGGACTGCTGGAGCGCGGTGGCGTCGGCCTGGAGCTCGTCCCACGTCTTCGGCGGGCTGTCGATGCCGGCCTGCTTCAGCAGCTTCTTGTTGTAGAAGAACACCCGGGTGCTGGCGGTGAACGGCAGACCGTACTGCTTGCGGTTGGCGGTGCCCGCCACGGAGACCGCGCGGATGAAGTCGGCCTGGGCGGGGATCGACAGGAGTTCGTCGGCGCTGTAGAGCTTGTCCTCGGCCGCGTAGTCGGCGTAGGTGGCGATCTGGGCCATGTCCGGCGCCTTGCCGGCCTTCACCAGATCGGCGACCTTGCGGTCGACCTCGCCGCGGTCGTAGACGTCGACGTCGACGGCTATGTCCGGGTGCTCGAACTGGAATTCGCCGATGAGCTGGTCCCAGTATCTCTTCGAGCTGGTGCCGGATCTGTCGCCGTATTCGGTGACGATCAGCTTGAGCTGGGTGTCACCGCTCTCCGCGGTAGCGCTGTCGCCGCACGCCGAGAGGGTCAGGACCAGACCGGCCGAGAGACCGGCCGCCATCGGACCGAGGAAACGCCGCTGCACTGCACTACCGCCTTCTGCTTCACGATGCGAAACCGCCGCACCGATCAAAACCGGACACGGCGCGACTTATGAGTTTCCATCGCGGAGCGTCCCCGGTCTACGCCACGGTGCGTATCGCTTAGGTATCGAAGCGGAACCGCCGGGTGTCACACCCCGGCGGTTTCCGGTTCTCCGGCGAAGGTGCGCCACAGCCGGGCGTAGTGTCCGTCCGCGGCGAGCAGCTCGGCGTGGGTGCCGTCCTCGACGACCCGGCCGTGGTCCATGACGACGACCCGGTCGGCGCGGGCGGCGGTGGTCAGGCGGTGCGCGACCACCAGGGTCGTCCGGCGGCCGGCCAGCCGGTCCGTCGCCTGGTTGACCAGGGCTTCCGTCGCCAGGTCCAGCGCGGCCGTCGCCTCGTCGAGCAGCAGGACGTCCGGGTCGACGAGCTCGGCGCGGGCCAGCGCGATCAGCTGCCGCTGGCCGGCGGAGAGGTTGCGGCCGCGTTCGGAGACCTCGTGCAGATAGCCGCCGTCGAGCGAGGCGACCATCTCGTGCGCGCCGACGGCCCGTGCGGCGGCCTCCACTTCGGCGTCCGTGGCCTCCGGGCGCCCGTAGGCGATGGCGTCCCGCACGGTGCCCGGGAAGAGGTACGACTCCTGCGGCACGACACCCAGCCGGTGGCGGTATCCGGCCAGATCCAGCTCCCGCAGATCGGTGCCGTCGATGAGCACGGCGCCCTCGGTGGGGTCGTAGAAGCGGGCGACGAGCTTGACGAGCGTGGACTTGCCCGCGCCGGTCTCGCCGACGAACGCCACGGTCTGCCCGGCCGGGATCCGCAGATCCACCCCGGACAGCGCCTCCTCCGGGACACCGTCCCCCGCGGCGGCCCCGTAGCGGAACCGGACGCCGTCGAAGACGATCTCCCCGCGCAGCTTCCGCACCTCGCGCGGGTGTTCGGCCGGGGCCGTGGAGGTCGGCTCGCGCAGCAATTCCTGGATGCGGCGGAGCGAGACCGTCGCCTGCTGGTAGCCGTCGAACACCTGCGAGAGCTGCTGCACCGGCGCGAAGAACAGATCGATGTAGAGCAGATACGCGACGAGCGCGCCCGCCGTCAGCGTCCCCTCGCCGACCCGGCCCGCGCCGACGACCAGCACGGCCGCCGCGGCGACGGACGCCAGCAGCTGCACGAAGGGGAAGTAGACGGAGATCAGCCACTGTCCGCGCACCCGCGCCTGCCGGTAGCCGTCGCTGCGCCGGGTGAAGCGCTCGACGCCGTCCGGCTCGCGCCGGAACGCCTGGACGATGCGGAGCCCGGCGACGCTCTCCTGGAGGTCGCCGTTGACGACGCTGACGCGCTCGCGCGCCAGTTCGTACGCCTTGACGCTCTGGCGCCGGAAGAAGAACGTGCCGGCGATCAGGACCGGCAGGGTGCTGAAGACCACCAGCGCCAGCTCCACGTCGATGACGACCAGGACGACGAGGATGCCGGAGAAGGTCAGCAGCGAGACCAGCGCGGTGACGAGCCCGGTCTGCAGGAAGGTCGACAGCGCGTCGACATCGGTCGTGATCCGGGTCATGATCCGGCCGGTCAGCTCGCGCTCGTAGTAGTCCAGACCGAGCCGCTGGAGCTGCGCGAAGATCTTCACGCGGAGGCTGTAGAGGATGCGCTCACCGGTGCGGCCCGTCATCCGCGTCTCGCCGATCTGCGCTGCCCACTGGGCGAGGACGACCAGCAGCGCCAGCCCGGAGGCCACCCACACCGCGCCGAGCGCCAGCTGCTGCACGCCCTCGTCGATGCCGTGCCGGATGAGGACGGGGAGCAGCAGCCCGGCGCCCGCGTCGACGGCCACCATCAGGATGGCCAGCAGCAGAGGCCTGCCGAAGCCGTGCAGCAGCCGCCGCAGTCCGTAGTCCCGTTCGGGCCGGCCGGCCTGCTCCTCGTCGATGCCGGGGATGTCGGTGGCGGGCGGCAGCGCGGCCACCTTGGCCAGCAGGTCCGGGGTGGCGGGCATCCCGGCCATCGCCCCGGCGATACCGGGTCCGGCCGCCGCGCCGGCCGCGGACGGGCGGGCGGCGGAGGCGGCGGAGGCCGCGACGGAGCTCGTGGCCCCCTGCGACTCCCCGGCGCGGCGCCACAGTTCGGGGGTGACGCGCTCGGCGACCCGGCGGCGGGAGCTGACGGGCTCGGCCCCCATCTCGGCCTCGGCGTCGAGTTCGGCCTCGAAGTCCTCGAAGTGGTTGGAGTGCCCGGAGTCCTCGGAGTGCTCCGAGCCGTCGCGCTCCCGGGCCCGTTCGCGCCCCGCCTCCCGTTCGCGGTCCGCGAGCCGGGCCACCGGGTCGCGCTCGACGCCGCCCAGCTCGTCCGGGTCGGTCAGCAGCCGGCGGTAGAGCGCGGAGCGCCGTTCCAGCTCCTCATGCGTCCCGATGTCGGACAGCCGGCCCCCGTCGAGGACGGCGATGCGGTCGGCGAGGGCCAGGGTGGAGCGCCGGTGGGCGATCAGCAGGGTCGTCCGGCCGGCCATCACCCCGCGCAGCGCCGCGTGGATCTCGTGCTCCACGCGGGCGTCGACGGCCGAGGTGGCGTCGTCGAGGAGCAGCAGCCGGGGGTCGGTGAGGATGGCGCGGGCGAGGGCGACGCGCTGGCGCTGGCCGCCGGAGAGGGTGAGGCCCTGCTCGCCGACCGTGGTGTCGTAGCCATCGGGCAGGTCCTCGATGAAGCCCTCGGCCTGGGCGGCGCGGGCCGCGGCCCGTACCTGCTCGTCGGTGGCGGTGGGGTTGCCGTAGGCGATGTTGGCGCGGACGGTGTCGGAGAAGAGGAAGCTGTCCTCCGGTACGAGGCCGATGGCGGCCCGCAGCGAGTCGAACGTCAGATCGCGGACGTCGTGGCCGCCGACCCGGACGGCGCCCTCCGACACGTCGTAGAAGCGGGGCAGCAGCAGGGAGACGGTGGACTTGCCGCTGCCGGAGGCCCCGACGACGGCCACGGTCTCGCCCTGCGCGATAGAGAGCGAGAAGTCCTTCAGGACGGGGCGCTCGGGGTCGTAGCCGAAGGTCACCCGCTCGAACTCGACGGTCGCGGGCGCGTCGGCGGGCAGCTCCCGGGCGCCGGGGCGCTCGTCGATGGCCGGCTCGGTGTCGATCAGCTCCAGGACGCGCTCCACGCCGGCACGGGCCTGCTGGCCCACGGTGAGCACCATGGTCAGCATCCGGACGGGACCGACGAGCTGGGCGAGATAGGTGGAGAAGGCGACGAAGGTGCCCAGGGTGATCTGCCCGCGGGTGGCCATCCAGCCGCCGAGCGCCAGCATCGCCACCTGGGCGAGGGACGGCACCGCCTGCAGGGCGGGGGTGTAGCGGGAGTTGAGGCGGACGGTCCGCATCCGCCCCGCGAACAGCTTGCGGCTCACCTCGCGGAGCTTCCCGCTCTCCTGCTCCTCCTGGCCGAAGCCCTTGACGACGCGGACGCCGGTGACGGCGCCGTCCACGATCCCCGCGACGGCCGCCGCCTGCCCCTGGGCGTACCAGGTGGCGGGGAACAGCCGCTTGCGGCTGCGGTCGGCCAGGAACCACAGCGCGGGCGCCATCGCGACGGCGACCAGGGTGAGCAGCGGCGACAGCCACAGCATCACGGCGAGCGAGATGAAGAACAGCAGGATGTTGCCGATCGTCATCGGCAGCATGAACAGCAGGCCCTGGATGAGCTGGAGGTCGCTGGTGGCGCGGCCGACCACCTGGCCGGTGGAGAGCTCGCCCTGCCGCCGCCCGTCGAGCCGGACGAGGGAGCGGTACATGTCGGTGCGCAGGTCGTGCTGGACGTCGAGGGCGAGCCGTCCGCCGTAGTAGCGGCGGACGTAGGTGAACGCGTAGACGGCGAGGGCCGCGCCGATCAGGGCGCCGGCCCAGGGCGCCATCGGGCGGCTGTGCTCGACCACCACGTCGTCGATGATCAGCTTGGTGACCAGCGGGACGAGCGCCATGACGGCCATACCGCCGAGTGAGGAGCCCAGGGCGAGAAGGGTGTTGCGCCGGTACCGCCAGGCGTAGCCGGTCAGCCGCCGGGCCCAGCCCTGCGGCGGCCGCTGCGCCTTCTCCCGGGCCGGCTCGCCGGACGGGGCGTCGCCGCCGGGGCCGCCGGGGTCGCCGTGGCCGCCCGGGCCGCCGTGACCGCCGGAACCGCCGGCGCCGCCCGGGCCGCCGTGGCCGCTCGACCCACCGGCCTTCCCGGAGTCCCCGGGACCTCCCGGCTCTCCGGCCGCCCCGTGCCCGCCGCCCCCGGTCCCCGTCTCCGGGCCCGATCCGGGCCGATCAGCCGCCTCCGTCGCCGTGCCGCCCACCGATGACCTCCGTCGTCCCCGCTCGTGCGGTGTCGTGGCCATCCCACGGCACCACGATCGAGAACACCTCGGGCGGCCGTTTTTGTTTCGCCCGTGCGTACCCACTTTGGCCGGAGGTCCGCCCGGTCGCAGGTCCCGGTCCTCCGGGCGGAGCACTGCCGCGACCGGGGGCGGGGGCGGGCCCGCCGCCCGTGAGCGCGGTTCGCCGTCCACCTTGCGCGGTGCCGTGATTTAGCGCTCCGTACCGCCTCGGCCCGCCGGTCGGCGCTCACCGCCCCGGGATGCCGCGCGGAGCCGGGAGACACCGGGCACACACTGCGGGAGGGGCGGCGGGAATGAGGAGCTGAGCGCGGCGGTTCCCCTGGTCGCAAGGGCGGTACCGCTGGTTCCGGCACCCGGCTCGGACGGCGGCGGCCCGCCGTGGCGCACCGGCCGGACGCGAGCCCGGACGGGTACGCACCGAAGGAGACGCCGTGCCCGACCCGACCACGCGGCCCGCTGACGACGCCCGCGAGGCCGCGCCCCGCAACCGCGCCCTCCCCGCGGAACCCGTCCCCGCCCGGCTCCCGGAGCCCCGCCCGGCCCCCGACGACCGGGGCAGTCCACAGGGCTTGTACGACAACCAGCACCGCGCCCCGGGCTCGGACGGCCGGGACGGAGCGCACGACCCGGCCGACGCCGCCCACGTCTCATCAGCCCCCGACCACTCACCGCCCCCGGACGGCCGCCTCCCCCGCTGGCGTTCGGTCCTGGCGGTGGTCGCCCACCCCGACGACGAGTCCTTCGCTCTCGGCGCCCTGCTCGCCGCCTTCGCGGCGGACGGCGCCCGGGTCTCCGTCCTCTGCCTGACCCACGGCGAGGCGTCAACGCTGCACGGTGTCGCGGGAGACCTGGAGCGGTTGCGCGCCGGTGAACTCGCCGCAGCGGCGGCCGCCCTCGGCGCCGACGACGTGCGGCTGCTGGCTTACCCGGACGGCCGCCTCGCTGCCGCCGACCCCGCCGAACTCGCAGGCCGTGTCGAAGCCGTGGCCCAGGAGACCGGCCCGGACGGGCTCCTGGTCTTCGACCCCACCGGCGTCACCGGACACCCCGACCACGCCGCCGCCACGGCCGCCGCCCTCGGCGCGGCCGAGGGCCTCGGCCTGCCCGTCCTGGGCTGGACGGTCCCCGAGGCGGTGGCCGACCAACTCCGCCGGGAGCACGGCGCCGCGTTCGACGGCCACCCGCCCGAGGCTGTCGACCTCACCGTCACGGTGGACCGCGCCCGGCAGTTCAAGGCCGTCGCCTGCCACCGCAGCCAGGCCGTCCCCGGCAGCGTCCTCTGGCGCCGCCTGGAACTCCTCGGCGACCGCGAACACCTGCGCCTGCTCCGCCCGGGGGACGACTGACACCGACACACTGCCCCGCCCCTGCGTCCCAGACCTCCGGCGGCCAGGTGTTCACCCGATCGGGGACAGCGCCTCCGCGATCGCCCGCTGCACCGGATCGAGGGCCCTTTCGCCGGTCTCGATACCCCACAGGCAGGTCTGGAGGACGCGGCCCAGCGTCCAGCCCCGGGCGCGGACGCGGTCCAGGCCGAGGACTTCCGTCATCAGGTCGAAGCGGCGGCGTACGGCACGCGGAACGTCGCCGGCGGCCGTGATGTCGTCCCAGCGGTTGCGCAGGGCGGGCAGCAGTTCGAAACCCGGGTCACCCGCGAGGGGCTTGGGATCGATGGCCAGCCAGGGTTCGCGGCCGGATCCGGGGAGCGGGGCGAGGACGTTCTCGTAGTGCAGATCCCAGTGGAGCAGCCGGTCGCCGGGCTCACCCGCCAACTCCCGTACGGCGCCGCCGCAGGCGTCGAGCAGCCGCCGCTCGGCCGGGTCGGCCAGTGCGCGCCGGGCGGCGGGCAGCCCCCGGAGCATCCCGGCGGCGATGTCGCCCAGCCCCCGCATACCGGGCGGCGCGGCGCGCGCGGTGAGCCGGGCCAGCAGTTCGGCGAGGATGCGCAGGGCGGCCATGTCGTCGCTGATCCCGGCGAGGGTCCGGGCCGGATCGAGCCGCTCCAGCAGCATCGTCCCGGTTTCCGGATCGTTCCGGAGCAGCCGCACGGCGCCATCGCCGCCCCAGGCCCGGAGGGCGTCCGGCTCGCCCGCGGTCTCGTCGGTGACCGGCTGGAGCTTGAGCACCGCCGCCACGCCGTCCTCTCCCACCACGGGCACGACCAGCGCGGCAACCCCGTGCGCCACGGGCCCGTCCCGCCGCAGCCGCCACCGGCCGAGATACGCCTCCGCGAGCCCGGGCAGCGCAGCGACCCACGCCCGCCCGGCCTCGCCCTCGTAACGGGCGTGCGCGGCGGCCAGCGCCCCGGGCACCTCCACGGGCGCGGGATCGCCTTCGGTGGCCGTTCCCTCGGTCATCAGGCAGCTCCCGTGTCGCTTGCCGCCGAGTCGCCCGGCAAGCCGGGACTCACCTGCCCCGACGGCTCGGCTCGGCTCAGCCGCTTCAGTAGACGCTCAGACCGTACGCCGACAGCCCTTCGGCCACCGGCTGGTAGTAGGTGACCCCTCCCGAGCTGCAGTTCCCGCTGCCGCCGACGATGATGCCGACGGCCGTGCCGCCCGAGAAGGCCGGGCCGCCGGTGTCCCCGGGCTCGGAGCAGATGGTGGACCGGAACAGTCCGTAGACGGTTCCCCCGCCGTAGTTGACGGTGACGTTCACGGCCTGGAGGATCCCGCAGTGGTATCCGCTGGTCCGCCCGACGTGGCAGATCACCTGCCCGACGACGGGATTCGCCGCCCTGGTGATGTCGTGGGTACCGCCGCCGCCCAGCGAGACCTCGCCCGGGTAGGCGACGTCCGTGTTGGTGTACCGGATGCTCGCGTAGTCGTCGCCCGGGAAGCTCACTCCCGCGGTGACGCCGACCTGGACGGTCAGCGCGGAGTCGGCGTACCAGGTCTGCGCTCCCTGGGCGCACCGCCCGGAGACGAGGGCGTAGAACGTGGAGCCGAAGCGGGCGTTGAAGCCCACGGTGCAGCGGGTGCCCCCGGCGCCGTAGAGGGTGTCACCCCCGCGCACCGCGACGGCCGCCTGCTGCCCCGCTCGCTCCCCGGCATGGGCGGCCACCGATCCGGTGACGGCGGACCAGCCGAAGAGCAGCGTCAGCACGACGACGGCCCGGACGAGGGTTCGGAGCGGTCTCTGGGAACACAGGGAACTCACGGTGGGCTCCTTTGGCATGGGCCTGCCATTCTCCGCCCACCGGACGCGTACGGTCAGGCCGAAAGCCGCCAACCGCGTGGCCACCGGCCCAAGACCCACAGACCGAGCCCCGCCGCCCGGCTTCCCGATAGAGGCGTCAGCTCACCGCTCGCCAGAAGCGTTCAGCAGGTCGAACTCGCCCGCCTTGACACCCGCGACGAGTCCGGCCAGCGCCGCACGGCCGACCTCGAGGACGGTTCCGGGCACGTCGCTCTCCCGTATCAGCAGACCGCCGGGCACACCGGCGATCTCCAGGCAGTTCGGGCCCTCCGCTCCGGAGAATGAGGACTTCTGCCAGTGCACCGGTATCTCCATGGACCCGTTCCTCACAGTTCTCGTGCGATGTCGGCGATGAGCTGCCGGGACTGTCCGACATCGAGCGAGACGCTCTCGGCGACGTCCAACAACGCCCGATGCTTTTGGAGTTCAGCATCCGCGTCAAGGTGGTGGCTACCGGAAGGACTGTCCTTCTGCACCGTGTCCAGTTGCGGTACGACACCGACGGCATAGAGCAGCGGCTGGGTGACCTCGATGAACTGCTCGTTGCTGAAAGGGAGCACGCGCACCGTGACAGCTGGCCACTCCGACATTTCCAGCACATGCTCCAGCTGAGCCCTGGCGACCTTCCTTCCGCCGAACCGCATCCTCAGCGCAGCCTCGTGGATGACCGCCTCGTACGGTGGCGGATCGTCACGTTCAAGGACGGCACGCCGCCTCATCCTGTGCTCGACCCGTGCCTCGATCTCCTCACCGGGCAGCGGCGGAATACCGCCCTTGAACAGCGCACGCGCGTAGTCCTCGGTCTGGAGCAGGCCGGGCAGGGAGAGCGTCTGCATCGAGCGCAGGCGAACGGCGTGATGTTCCAGTTCCGCGATGTCCAGAAAGGCCGGAGCGAGGATTCCCCGGTACTCGTCCCACCAGAACTGGCCCCGGTGCTCACGAGACATGGCGCACAGCGCGTCGATCAGGGCCGTGTCAGCACATGAGTAATACACAGCCAGCCGCCGAATGCGCTCCTCGCTCACGCCGATGCGCCCTGACTCGATGTTACTGATCTTCGCCTGGTCCACCCCGAGCAGAGCACCGGCCTCCCGGGCGGGCTTCCCGGCGCGTTCCCGCAGCTTCCTCAACTCTGCGCCCAGGCGCGACTGTCGGGCCGTGGGGTTGTCCCTCGGTGGCATGGGGGCGCTGGTCCTCTCTTCGGGCAACTCCGGCCATGCGCGTACGTATAGCACGAGACCACCCGCGAGGATGAATCCCGCTCTACATACTTGCCCCGGAGAATCCTTGCCCCGTACGGTCCGTGTCCGTGCCGCTACGCATGCCGGTAAATCCGCAGCGCGGCCGGTCCGCCACGCGGGCGGGCAGAGCCACGGTGGCGGGCGTCCGGTGCTCGTCTCTCACCAACTCCACCGACCGGAGGCCCCGTTGAGCACGCCCGTTCTCGTCAGCTCTCACGCCGACGCTCCCGTCCGCTCGTACACCATGCAAGCGCCGAACATCCCCGAGACCGCCAAGGTCGCCCGGGACATGCTCACCGGGCTGCTGACGGTCACCGGGCACACGCCCCTGTTGAGCTGGCGCGGTTGCTCGTCTCGGAGGTCGTCTCGAACGTCCGTCTGCACACGAAGGTGCACCGGCTGACCCTCGAAGCGACCGTGCGGGCGGACCAGTTGCGGGTCTCCGTGCGGGACGATGATCCCTGCGGCATGCCTTGGCCACAGGCGGCGCAAGGGGACGGCACGGCGCCGGAGTCCGCGCCCGAGACGGCCGAGCACGGGCGCGGGCTGCTGCTCGTTCAAGCGTGCGCCGACGCCTGGGGCACCGTCTGGCACGGCGGACGGCCGCCCAGCGGCAAGAGCGTCTGGTTCGAGCTCGTCAACCGGTGCGGGCGGTGAGGAGGGGGAGACGGCACCGCCGGTGGCCGTGGAACCGCGACCGGCGGGTCTCACAGGGCCCGGGCTACGGCCCCGGTCCGCCCCGGCGTCAGCCCCGGTCCGCCGCGATCTGGCGGGCCATGATCGTGGTCAGTTCGTAGGCCGTGTGGGAGGCCGCGACCGAGGTGATCTCCGCGTGGTCGTACGCCGGGGCGACCTCCACCAGGTCGGCCGAGACCAGCCGGCAGTCCGCCAGGCCGCGCAGGATCTCCAGGAGTTCGCGGGAGGTCAGGCCGCCCGCCTCCGGGGTGCCGGTGCCGGGGGCGTGGGCCGGGTCGAGGACGTCGATGTCGATGGAGATGTAGAGCGGGCGGTCGCCGATGCGCTCGCGGAGCTGCTGGGCGACCTCGTCCACGCCGCGCCGCATCACATCGGCGGAGGTGACGATGCCGAAGCCCATCTTCTCGTCGTCGTCCAGGTCCTTCCGGCCGTACAGCGGGCCGCGGATGCCGACGTGCGAGAGGGCCGAGGTGTCGAGGATGCCCTCCTCGACGGCCCGCCGGAACGGGGTGCCGTGGGTGTACTCGGCGCCGAAGTAGGTGTCCCAGGTGTCCAGGTGCGCGTCGAAGTGCAGCAGGGCCACCGGGCCGTGCCGGCGGGCGGCCGCGCGCAGCAGCGGCAGGGCGATGGTGTGGTCGCCGCCGAGGGTCATCATCCGGGCGCCGGTGCCGAGGATGTCGTCGGCCGCGGCCTCGATCGTCTCGACGGCCTCGTTGATGTTGAACGGGTTGGCGGCGATGTCGCCCGCGTCCGCGACCTGCGCCAGCGCGAAGGGAGAGGCGTCCTGCGCGGGGTTGTACGGGCGCAGCAGCCGGGAGGCCTCGCGGATGGCGTTGCCGCCGAAGCGGGCGCCGGGCCGGTAGGAGACGCCGCTGTCGAAGGGCACGCCGACCACCGCGACGTCGGCCGTGCCGCCGACCTCGTCGATCCGGGGCAGCCGCGCGAAGGTGGCGGGCCCGGCGTAGCGCGGGACGCGGGAGGAGTCGACGGGGCCCCAGGGCTGCCCGGCGCGCTTCCCGGCCCCGGCGTCAGGGGCTCCGGCGCCGGTGTCCCGGGTTCCGGCCCCGGCGTCCCCGGCTCCGATGCCCCCGGCCGTCCGGGCTCCGGCTCCGGCGTCCCGGCCCCGGGCCTCGTCCCGGCCCTGGGCCTCGTGCTGGTGGCTGCGGTCGGCTGAGGTCATGCGGGGGGCCTCTGCTCTCGGCGGTCGGATACGGCTGCGGACCCTCCGAGCCTAGGCAGAACGCCGGATTCCGCACATGTACGTTTGCCAGTGGCCCTGCGCGCTATTTGGACACGACGTCCAGCCCGCGTCCGTACGGGTCACAATGGCCGTATGCCGATACCCAGCCCCGCCCCCAACCGTGCCGAGCTGATCGACCACCTCGTCCGTACGCGGATCGCGGGCAATGTGGCCACGCCGCGGGACAACAACCTGTCCCACTACCGCAAGCTCGCCAACGGCGACCGCCACTACTGGCTCGGGCTGGAGCTCGGCGACCGGTGGACCGACGAGCAGGACGTGCTGGCGGTGATGGCGGAGCGCTGCGGCGTCGTGGACGACCCGGAGCACCGCGCCGGCCAGGACACGATCGACCCGACCCTGACGGTGGACGCGCTGGACCGGATGGCCGCCGTGCTGCGGAAGTCCGCCGGCGAGGGGCACCGGGTGCTCTTCGCGACCGGGCATCCGGGCGGGCTGCTGGACGTCCACCGCGCCGTCGCGGCCGGGATGCGGGCGGCGGGCTGCGAGGTCATGGAGATCCCGGGCGGGCTGCGGGCCGACGAGGGGTTTGTCGTCCAGTTCGCCGATGTGGCGGTGCTGGAGCGCGGCGCGACCCTCTGGCACACCCACTCCCCCGCGCCGATGGCGGCGATCCTCGACGCCCTGGAGCACGCGGGGCGGCCCTTGCCGGATCTGGTGGTGGCGGACCACGGCTGGGCGGGCTGCGCGGGGCAGCGCGGCGTCAACGCGGTGGGCTTCGCCGACTGCAACGACCCGGCGCTGTTCCTGGGCGAGGCGGAGGGCACCCTCGCCGTCACCGTCCCGCTGGACGACCACGTCCTCGACCCGCGCTTCTACGACCCGATGACCGCGTATCTGCTGGACGCGGCCGGTCTGTAGCCGGGGAAGGCCGGAGGCGGGGAAAGCGGGGGAAGCCTGGGACGCAGGAGCGGGCGGCACACGGCGGAACGGGAGGGCCGGTGCCCCACGGTCCAGGGCATCGGCCCTCCCGCACCTGTACGGCCCGGACGGGGCCGCCGTCCGTCTCCACGGCGGCCCCGCCGGACCCGGTCACGGGACACCTCACACCCGAGGCACCCGGACCAGCCCTTCTTGGATGACGGTCACCGCGAGGCGGCCGTCGGCGGTATAGATACGGGCCTGTCCCAGTCCCCGTCCGCCGGAGGACGAGGGGCTGCTCTGGTCATACAGCAACCACTCGTCCGCGCGAAAGGGTCTGTGAAACCACATCGCGTGGTCCAGGCTGGCGCCGACCACGTCGCCGACCGCCCAGCCGCCGCGCCCGTGGGCGAGGAGGACCGAGTCGAGCAGCGTCATGTCGGAGACGTAGGTGGCGAGGCAGACGTGCAGCAGCGGAGCGTCGATCTCCCCGCCGAGCTTGCCGTTCGTGCGGAACCACACCTGCGAGCGGGGCTCGCGCGGACCCTGGGCGGCGGTGGCGTACGGCGGCTCGTCGACGTAGCGCAGGTCGACGGCCGAGCGGGCCTCCAGTATCCGTTCCACGACGCCCGGGGAGCTGAAGAGATGCGCGTACTTGGGCAGCAGCTCTTCCGCCTTCGGCAGGCTCTCCGGGTCCGGCGCGGCCGGCATCGGCTCCTGGTGCTCCAGCCCTTCCTCGTGGAGCTGGAAGGAGGCGGAGAGGTGGAAGATCGGCTTGCCGTGCTGCACCGCCACCACGCGGCGGGTGGTGAAGGAGCGGCCGTCGCGGATGCGGTCGACGGTGTAGACGATCGGCGCCCCGGGGTCGCCCGGCCGCAGGAAGTACGCGTGCAGCGAGTGCGCCGGGCGGTCCGGCTCCACCGTGCGGCCCGCGGCGACCAGCGCCTGGGCGGCCACCTGGCCGCCGAAGACGCGGGGGATCACCGCGGGCCGGCTGGCGCCGCGGAAGATGTTCTCCTCGATCCGTTCCAGATCGAGCAGATCGAGGAGACTCCGGAGTGCTTCGCTCATGTCGTCAGTGTGCTCAGCCGCGTGTGAGGGAGGCGGGCCCCGCCGTCACAGCCCCATCGACTTGGCGACGATGGTGCGCATGACCTCGCTGGTGCCGCCGTAGATGCGGTTGACGCGGTTGTCCGCGTAGAGGCGGGCGATCGGGTACTCCATCATGTAGCCGTAACCGCCGTGCAGCTGCAGGCACTTGTCGATGACCTCGGCGGCCTTCTCGGTGCAGAACAGCTTCGCGGAGGCGGCGTCGGCGGCGCTCAGCTCACCGGCGTCGTGGGCGTCGAGGGCGCGGTCGACCACGGCCTCCATGGCGTCCACGTCGGCCTTGCAGTCGGCCAGCACGAACTTGGTGTTCTGGAACGCGGCCACGGGCTTGCCGAAGACCGTGCGGTCCCGGACGTACTCCTTGGCGAAGTTGATGGCCGCGGCGGCCTGCGCGTAGGCGCCCATGGCGATGGCGAGGCGCTCCTGCGGCAGGTTCTGGCCGAGGTAGAGGAAGCCCTTGCCCTCCTCGCCGAGCAGGTCCTCGGCGGGCACCTTGACGTCCGTGAAGGACAGCTCGGCGGTGTCGGAGGTCTTCAGGCCCAGCTTCTCCAGCTTGCGGCCGACCGCGTAGCCCTCGGACTTGGTGTCGACGACGAAGAGGGAGATGCCGGCGCGGCGGTCCTCGGGGTCCAGCGGGGAGGTGCGGGCGCAGACGATGACGCGGTCGGCGTGGACGCCGCCGGTGATGAAGGTCTTGGCGCCGTTGAGGACGTAGTGGGTGCCGTCCTCGGAGAGCTTGGCGGTGGTCTTCATGCCGGCCAGGTCGGAGCCGGTGCCGGGCTCCGTCATGGCGATGGCGAACATCATCTCGCCGGTGACGAACTTCGGCAGCCAGCGCTTCTTCTGCTCATCGGTGGCGTACGCCTGGAGGTACGGCAGGCAGAGGCCGACGTGCACGCTGCTGCCGCCGAAGCTGACGCCGGCGCGGGCGGACTCCTCGGCGATGATCGCCTGGAACTTGAAGCTGTGCTCGCCGGCGCCGCCGTACTCCTCGGGCACCTCGATGCCGAAGATGCCCAGCTCACCGAGCTTGTAGTAGAAGTCGCGCGGGGCCTGGCCGGCCTCCAGCCACTGGTCGTAGACGGGCACGACCTCGGCGGCGATGAAATCGCGAATGGTCTCCCGGAACGCTTCCTGGTCCTCGTTGAACACCGTGCGACGCATCTCCGCACGCCTCCCTCTGCTGAACCCGCTGAACCCGGTGGATGGGCGGACCGGTGCCGGTCCGGGCAAGCCTCACCCGCAGGTATGTCTAAGCGCTTGCTCAGGGAAAGCTACCCGGCGGTTACCCGCACTGTCCAGAGACGTCCGTCACGCCGCACCGGATGCGGCGGCCGGTCGGAGGGCCGCATCGAGGGCCGGGCCGGGCGGACAGGAGCCCGCGCGGGCCCGGACGGAGCCGGGAGGAGGCCGACGGAGGGCGAGGGAATCCGCGCCGCTCAGAAGGCCGGCACGGCCGCGTCGAAGGCCCCGCGCGCAAGCCGGTGCAGCAGCGCCGCCATCGGCTCGCGCCGCGAGAAGGCGCCCGGGGTGCCGAGGTGCGGGGTGGAGTTGAGCAGGCCGAAGACGGCGTGGACGGAGGCGCGGGCCTCGTCCTCGGTGAGGTCCGGGTAGGCGTCGCGCACGACGCCGACCCACAGCTCGACGTACTGCCGCTGGAACTGCCGGACCAGCTTGCGGTCGCTCTCCCGCAGCCGGTCCAGCTCGCGGTCGTGGAGGACGATCAGCGCCCGGTCGTCGAGGGCGAAGTCGATGTGGCCGTCGATGAGCGAGTCCAGGACCGCGCCGGGCGGCCCGGCCGCCTCGGCGACCCGGCGCCGGCCGCCGTGCAGCAGCCGGCTGCTGATGCCGACCAGCAGTTCGGCGAGCATCGCCTCCTTGCCGGGGAAGTGGCGGTACAGACCGGGGCCGCTGATGCCGACGGCCGCCCCTATCTCGTCCACACCGACGCCGTGGAAGCCGCGCTCCGCGAAGAGGCGCGCGGCCTCCCGGAGGATCTGCTCGCGGCGGCTGGGGGCCGCACCCGGGGCGGCGGCGGAGGGAGTCATGAAGCCATTCTAGACAAGGGGGGTTAGCGCTCGTTAACCTGAGACGCACGTTAACGCTCATTAACACCGCCGGGGACCGGCGGCCCCACCGCGCGGGGCCCACACCGCACGGCACCGCCGCACACGGCGGCACGTGAGCAGCGACACAGCAGTGAGAACAGCACTGAGAACAGCACTGACCGAGCAAGGGAGCTCGACCATGCAGCAGGCACCCGTGCTGAGGAGCGCCGCCGATCCGGCCTCCGCGGCCTGGCGGGCCAACGAGGCGGCGCACCGCGAGCTGGCGGCGGAGCTGCGGGAGCGGCTGGCCGCGGCCCGGCTGGGCGGCGGCGAGAAGGCCCGCGCCCGGCACACCGCCCGCGGCAAGCTGCTCCCCCGGGACCGGGTGGACGCCCTGCTCGACCCGGGCTCGCCGTTCCTGGAGCTGGCCCCGCTGGCGGCCGAGGGCCTGTACGGCGGCGCGGCCCCGGCGGCCGGGGTGATCGCGGGCATCGGGCGGGTCTCCGGCCGCGAGGTCGTGATCGTCGCCAACGACGCCACCGTCAAGGGCGGCACGTACTACCCGATGACGGTGAAGAAGCACCTCCGCGCCCAGGAGGTGGCGCTGGAGAACCGGCTGCCCTGCCTCTACCTGGTCGACTCCGGCGGCGCCTTCCTGCCCCTGCAGGACGAGGTCTTCCCGGACCGCGAGCACTTCGGCCGGATCTTCTACAACCAGGCCCGGATGTCCGGCGCCGGCATCCCGCAGATCGCGGCGGTGCTGGGCTCCTGCACGGCTGGCGGGGCGTACGTCCCGGCGATGAGCGACGAGGCCGTCATCGTGCGCGGCCAGGGCACGATCTTCCTCGGCGGCCCGCCGCTGGTGAAGGCCGCCACCGGCGAGGTCGTCACGGCCGAGGAGCTGGGCGGCGGCGAGGTGCACTCCCGGGTCTCCGGGGTCACCGACCATCTCGCGGAGGACGACGCCCACGCGCTGCGCATCACCCGCACCATCGTCTCCACGCTGCCGGACCGCGGGTCGCTGCCCTGGTCCGTGGAGCCGGTCGAGGATCCGGCGGTGGACCCGGCCGGGCTCTACGGCGCCGTCCCCGCCGACTCCCGCACCCCGTACGACGTCCGCGAGGTGATCGCGCGGATCGCGGACGGCTCGCGCTTCGCCGAGTTCAAGGCGGAGTACGGCCAGACGCTGGTCACCGGCTTCGCCCGGATCCACGGCCACCCGGTCGGCATCGTGGCGAACAACGGCATCCTGTTCTCCGAATCCGCCCAGAAGGGCGCCCACTTCATCGAGCTGTGCGACCAGCGCGGCATCCCGCTGCTCTTCCTGCAGAACATCTCCGGCTTCATGGTCGGCCGGGACTACGAGGCCGGCGGCATCGCCAAGCACGGCGCCAAGATGGTCACCGCCGTCGCCTGCACCCGGGTACCCAAGCTGACGGTGGTGATAGGCGGTTCCTACGGCGCGGGCAACTACTCCATGTGCGGCAGGGCCTATTCGCCGCGGTTCCTGTGGATGTGGCCCAACGCCAAGATCTCCGTGATGGGCGGCGAGCAGGCGGCCTCCGTGCTGGCCACCGTCAAGCGCGACCAGTTGGAGGCGCGCGGCGAGGAGTGGTCCGCGAAGGACGAGGAGGCGTTCCGCGCCCCCATCCGCGAGCAGTACGACACCCAGGGCAACGCCTACTACGCCACCGCCCGGCTCTGGGACGACGGCGTGATCGACCCGCTGGAGACCCGCCAGGTCCTGGGCCTCGCCCTCACCGCCTGCGCCAACGCGCCGCTGCCGCAGCGGGACCCCTCCGCGCCGGGCTACGGCGTCTTCCGGATGTGACGGGCGACGGACGAGATGACAACGGAGATGACGATGTTCGAGTCCGTACTGGTCGCCAACCGGGGCGAGATCGCGGTCCGCGTGATCCGCACCCTGCGCCGGCTGGGCGTGCGGTCGGTCGCCGTGTTCAGCGACGCCGACGCGGGAGCCCGCCATGTGCGGGAGGCCGACACGGCCGTCCGGATCGGCCCCACGGCCGCCGCGGAGAGCTATCTGTCGGTGGAGCGGCTGCTCGACGCGGCCGCCCGCAGCGGAGCGCGTGCCATCCACCCCGGCTACGGCTTCCTCGCCGAGAACGCCGCCTTCGCCCGCGCCTGCGAGGAGGCGGGCCTGGTCTTCATCGGCCCTCCCCCGGGCGCGATCGAGCTGATGGGCGACAAGATCCGCGCCAAGGAGACCGTCCGGGCCGCCGGAGTGCCGGTCGTCCCCGGCTCCTCCGGCAGCGGCCTCACCGACGCCGAACTGGCGTCCGCCGCCCGGGAGATCGGCATGCCCGTGCTGCTCAAGCCCTCGGCGGGCGGCGGCGGCAAGGGCATGCGGCTGGTCCGCTCCGAGGAGGTGCTCGCCGAGGAGATCGCCGCCGCCCGGCGCGAGGCGCGCGGCTCCTTCGGCGACGACACCCTGCTGGTGGAGCGGTGGATCGACCGCCCCCGGCACATCGAGATCCAGCTGCTGGCCGACGGCCACGGCAACGTGGTGCACCTCGGCGAGCGCGAGTGCTCCCTCCAGCGCCGCCACCAGAAGATCGTCGAGGAGGCCCCCAGCCCGCTGCTCGACGAGGCCACCCGGGCCGCCATGGGCGAGGCCGCCGTGCAGGCAGCCCGCTCCTGCGGCTACCGGGGAGCGGGCACCGTCGAGTTCATCGTCCCGGGCAACGATCCCTCCGCGTACTACTTCATGGAGATGAACACCCGCCTCCAGGTCGAGCACCCCGTGACCGAACTCGTCACCGGCCTGGACCTGGTGGAGTGGCAGCTGCGGGCCGCCGCCGGGGAGCCGCTCGGCTTCACCCAGCAGGACATCCGGCTCACCGGGCACGCGGTCGAGGCCCGGCTCTGCGCGGAGACCGCCCGCGCGGCGGACGGCGGCCGGGTGGACTTCCTGCCCTCCGCCGGCACGGTCCGCCTGCTCAGCGAACCGGCGGGCGAGGGCGTCCGGGTGGACTCCGGCCTCTCCGCCGGCACCGAGGTCGGCACGGCCTACGACCCGATGCTCGCCAAGATCATCGCTCATGGCCCGGACCGCGCCACCGCCCTGCGGCGGCTGCGCGCCGCCCTCGCCGCGACGGACGTCCTCGGGGTGGACACCAACGCCGGCTTCCTGCGCCGGCTGCTGGCCCACCCGGAGGTCGTCTCCGGCGAGATGGACACCGGTCTCGTCGACCGCGACGCGGCCTCGCTGCTGCGGCCGTCCGTGCCGGCGGAGGTGTACGCGGCAGCGGCGCTGCTCCGCCATGCCGCCCTGGCGGCGGGCGGCGGTACGGCGGCGGGCCGCGGCCCGGGCGGGGCCGGGGCGCCGGGTGGCGGGGCCGGGGCGCCGGGCACGGCGGCCGGCGGCGGCCCGGGGAGCCACGCGGACTCCGCGGGCGGCGCCGATCCCGCCTCGCCCGGCGGACGTCCGGGCTGGACGGACCCGTTCTCCGTGCCGAGCGGCTGGCGGCTGGGCGGCGTACCGGCCTGGACCCCGCACCCGGTCAGGATCCCCGGCCATGAGCCGGTGACCGTCCACGTCCGGGGCCCGCTGCACGACGCGGAGGTCCGTATCGAGGAGCAGGCCGTCGCCCCGGCGGGGGCCATACCCGGGCCCGCCGGAGCCGGGTCCACGGGGACCGCCCCCGCCGGGGGGCCGTCCGGTGCCGTCCGGGCCCGGCTCGTGCCCGCGGACGGCGGACCGTCCGCGTCCGGCCGGCTGCTGCTGGAGTACGCGGGCGTCACCCACGCCTTCCAGCAGGCGCCCGACGGCGCCGGAGGGCACTGGCTGGGCCGGGACGGCGACGCCTGGCACGCCACCGCCCACGACCCCGTGGCCGCCGCCCTGCGCGGCGGCGCGGGCGCCGGGCACGCCGGGGCGCTCACCGCCCCGATGCCCGGCACCGTCACCGTCGTCAAGGCGGCCGTCGGTGACGCGGTCACCGCCGGGCAGAGCCTGCTGGTCGTGGAGGCGATGAAGATGGAGCACGTCATCGCCGCCCCGCACGACGGCATCGTCGCCGAGCTGGACGTGACGGCCGGCAGCACCGTCGCCATGGACCAGGTCCTGGCCGTCGTCGCACCGCACGAGCCGGACGGTGCCGGGCCGGACGGCCCGGCCGCCGCGATCACCGAGGAGGCGAGCGATGTCCCTTCCTGACGGACTCCCCATGACCGTCCCCGCCCCCGGCCTGCCCGCGCGGGTCCGGATCCATGAAGTGGGCCCCCGGGACGGCCTGCAGAACGAGCAGGCCGTCGTGCCGGTCGAGATCAAGGCCGAGTTCATCAGGCGGCTGGCCGCGACCGGGCTCGACACCATCGAGGCGACGAGCTTTGTCCACCCCCGGTGGGTCCCCCAACTGGCCGACGCCGAGCAGCTGATGCCCCTGCTCGGCGGCCCGGAGCTGGCCGCCGGGACGCGGCTGCCCGTGCTCGTCCCCAACGACCGCGGGCTGGAGCGGGCGCTGGCGCTCGGGGTGCGGGAAGTCGCCGTCTTCGGCAGCGCCACCGAGTCCTTCGCCAAGGCCAATCTCAACCGGACGGTGGAGGAGTCCCTCGCCATGTTCGAGCCGGTGGTCGCCAAGGCCGCTGCGGCGGGCCTGCGCGTGCGCGGCTACCTCTCCATGTGCTTCGGCGACCCCTGGGAAGGCGCGGTTCCCGTCGACCAGGTGGTCAGGGTCAGCCGGCAGCTGCTGGACCTCGGCTGCGACGAGCTGAGCCTCGGCGACACCATCGGGGTTGCCACCCCGGGCCATGTGGCGGCGCTGCTGACGGCGCTCGGCGCGGCCGGGGTGCCCGCCGGACGGCTCGCCGTCCACTTCCACGACACCTACGGCCAGGCCCTGGCCAACACCCTTGCCGCCCTCCAACAGGGCGTCACCACCGTCGACGCCTCCGCGGGCGGCCTCGGCGGCTGCCCCTACGCGAAGAGCGCCACCGGGAACCTCGCCACCGAGGACCTGGTCTGGATGCTGCACGGCCTCGGCATCGAGACCGGGGTCGATCTCGGCCGTCTCACCGCCACCAGCGTGTGGATGGCCGCCCACCTGGGCCGACCCAGCCCGTCCCGCACCGTCCGTGCCCTCGCCGGCACCCCCTCCCACCAGGAGAGCTGAAAGCCATGCCGATCGACCACCGCCTCACCCCCGAGCACGAGGAACTCCGGCGCACCGTCGAGGAGTTCGCCCACGACGTCATCGCCCCGAAGATCGGCGAGTTCTACGAGAACCATGAGTTCCCGTACGAGATCGTCCGCGAGATGGGCCGGATGGGCCTCTTCGGCCTGCCCTTCCCGGAGGAGTACGGCGGGATGGGCGGCGACTACCTCGCCCTCGGCCTGGTCCTGGAGGAGCTGGCCCGGGTGGACTCCTCGATCGCCATCACCCTCGAAGCGGGGGTCTCCCTCGGCGCCATGCCCGTCTACCGCTTCGGCACCGAGGAGCAGAAGCGGGAGTGGCTGCCCCGGATGTGCTCCGGCGAGATCCTGGGCGCCTTCGGCCTGACGGAGCCGGAGTGCGGCTCGGACGCCGGCGGCACCCGCACCACCGCGGTCCGCGACGGCGACGAGTGGGTGATCAACGGTTCCAAGTGCTTCATCACCAACTCCGGCACCGACATCACCGGTCTCGTCACGGTCACCGCCGTCACCGGCCGCAAGCCGGACGGCCGCCCCGAGATCTCCTCGATCATCGTGCCCTCCGGCACCCCCGGCTTCACTGTCGCGGCCCCGTACTCCAAGGTCGGCTGGAACGCCTCGGACACCCGGGAACTGGCCTTCTCCGACGTCCGGGTCCCGGCCGCCAACCTCCTCGGCGAGGAGGGGCGCGGCTACGCCCAGTTCCTCCGGATACTCGACGAGGGCCGCATCGCGATCTCGGCCCTGGCCACCGGTCTCGCCCAGGGCTGCCTGGACGAGTCCGTGTCCTACGCCAAGACCCGCAGGGCCTTCGGTAAGCCGATCGGCGACAACCAGGCGATCCAGTTCAAGCTGGCCGACATGGAGATGCGCGCCCACACCGCCCGCCTGGCCTGGCGCGACGCGGCCTCCCGGCTGCTGGCCGGCGAGCCCTTCAAGAAGGAGGCGGCCCTGGCCAAGCTGTACTCCTCGGAGATCGCCGTCACCAACGCCCGCGAGGCCACCCAGATCCACGGCGGCTACGGCTTCATGAACGAGTACCCGGTGGCCCGGATGTGGCGCGACTCCAAGATCCTGGAGATCGGCGAGGGCACGAGCGAGGTCCAGCGCATGCTGATCGCCCGCGAACTGGGCTTCGCCTCCTGAGCCGAAGCCGGCCGCCGGCTCCGCCTCCCCGCCGGCACGACGTGCCCGGTCCGGGACTCCGGGCAGCCCGCCCGGAGTCCCGGACCGGGCAGCCGCGAGTCCCGGGAGGCCCTCGGCTTCCCCTGGCCGGAGTGAGGATCGCGGCGCCTGCCGGCGGGGCGGGGCCCGAGCGGGCTCCGGTCGATACCCGGACGGGCCCGGGCCGTATGCCGGGTTCCGCGGCCGGCCGGGACCGGCGGCCTACGGCCGGCCGGCGCTCTTGTGGAAGACCAGGAGGTATCTCCAGAAGAGGAGTCTGCGGAGGGTGGCCCCGGGCAGCAGTTCGGAGGCTTCCCACCGGATCTCGGCCAGGGACATCGACGGCTGCTTCACCGGCGCCCGGATGGCCGGGGCCTCGCTCGGCGTAATTCCGCTCGGCCCGGTTCCGCTCGGCTTGGGGCCGGGGCCGCCGGGACCAGGGCCGGGGCCGCCGCCCGCCGGGCGGAGCGTCTCCGCCGCGTGGACCGTGAGCCGTGCGACCGCGTTCGCCGGGACGGCGGCGAGGCTCCACGCATGGTCCGCCGGTGACGTCGCCCGGTAGCAGCCGAGGATCAGCAGCACGCCGCCAGGGGCCAAGGCGTCACGCAGTGCGGCGACGGTGCCGAAAGGCATGTGGTGGATGCTCGCCAGGCAGGAGATGACGTCGTAGTGGTCGGCGGGGAGCGGGGTCCGGGTGATGTCCGCCCGGCGGAAGCGGGGTTCGGGCCGCCCGCCCCCGCCACCGTCGCCGCGATCTTCCCCGCCCTCGCTTCCGGGCCCGGACCGCGCCCGGGCGGCTTCGACCACCTCCGCGTCCGGGTCCACCGCGTCCACGGCGATACCCCGGTCCGCGAGTCTGCGGGCGAAGCGGCCGGTCCCGCAGCCGACATCCAGCGCGGTACGGCTGCCGCCGGGCACATGGCTCACCAGCAGGCGGTGGTAGTGGTCGTTGTGGTCGAACGGCACGGGTCCAGGCTGCCAGTTGCCCGCGGCCGGTTCGCCCGTTCCCTGTTCCCTGTTCCCTGTACCCCCGTTCCGCGTTCCCGGGTCGGCCGTTCCCCGGTCCGCAGTTGCCGGTTGGCCGGTTTTCCCTTGCCGGTTGCGCGGTTCCCCGTTGGGCGATTCCCCGTTCTCCCTGTCCTGCGAGGGGATCAGCCTGCCAGGAGGAGATAGACCAGAACCGTCAGCGCCAGGGCGCAGGCGCCGACCACGCTGAGCACCAGCACGCGGGCGTCCTTGCCCTCGGCGGTCCCGAAGGTGTCTCCGCCGTATCGGGAGCCGGGGCCGGGGATCGCGCCACTCGGCGGGAAAGCAGGCGGTGCGAGGGGCGGCGGGGAGGTGTGCTCGGCGATCCGGCTCCGGCCCCGCTCGGTGGACTCCCGGGGCGGAGAGAGCGGTGGGGGCGGTGGGGGCGCGGGTGACCGTGCGGGGCCGGGTACGGCGACGGGCGCCGGCGCGAAGCCCGGGGATTCCGTCGCGCGGTCCTGCCGGAGTGCCCGGAGGAGCGCCAGCCAGACCGCGTCGCCCAGCCCCGGGCCGTTCTTCTGCTCCAGGATCCGGTCGACCGCCGCCCGGCCCGCAAGGTCGGCGCCAAGGGCGAGGCGGGGCAGCACCGCGGCCAGCCGGCCGCTGATCCGCTCGTCCCTGGCCAGCGGCCGGACGGCCCAGTGGTAGAGCGCGGCGGCGTTGGCGGCCCGTGTCTCGTCGGCGGGCGGGGGGCCGGCCGCCGGGCGCGGCCGGCTCGTCACGAACAGCCCCATGTCCAGGACGGTTTCGCACAGTTCCCGGCGCGGAGCGCGGCCCCACTCGCTGTACCGATCGGCGATCTCCCGGACCAGCAGGCCGACGGCCGCGTACGGGATGTGCTCCTGCCGCAACGCCATGACCAGGTGCTTGTCCGTGGTGCCCGCGGCTGCGGCTTCGGCCCGTCGCGCTCCGTCCGGCTCCTCCTCCATCAGCCGCAGGGCCGTGAGGAGTTGGGGGTAGTCCACCGTCCGCTTCTGGCGACGGTGGATCAGACGGCCGGGCCGGGGCGCCGCGGGCCACTCGGGGCGGACGCGCGGCAGCCCGCCGGGGCCCTCGGCGGCAGCCGTTTCGGGCTCGGACGGCGGGCGCGACGGCCAGGTCGCGTGCGCTGCGGTCGCTTGCGGCTCGGGCGCGCGCGGCCCGGCCGTGAACGGTCCGGGCTCTCGCGGCTCGGGCGCCCGCGGTCCGGATGCCCGCGGTCCGGCCGTGAACGGCTCCGGCGCAGAGGGCTCGGGCGTGAACGGTGCGGCCCCTGGCGGGCGTTCGGGCGCAGGACGCCGGGGGGTGTGCGCGCCGGACGCGGAGGTCTTCGCCGGGGAAGCCGGGGCCTCCTGCCGGGCGGCGGCTCTCCATCCGGCGCCCGGATCGACGGCTTCCTCCCGCGCGGGACCCGGGCCGGCGGAGTCCCTCGGGACGGAGTCGGGTCGGACGGCCCGCTCTCCCCCCACGCGTTCGAGTCCGGCGGGCAGGCCCGACTGCCGGGACTCCGCCGGAGCGGAGTCCGGCTTCACGGCCCTCGGTTCCACGGACCCCGGATGGTCCCCAGACCCCGGTTCAACGGACCTCGGATCCCCAGACCTCGGATCCCCGGATCCCGGACCCCCGGACCCCGGCTCCACGCGGTCCGGCCGCCGGCCGGGCATACGCGGATCGGCGCGTCCGGGGCGCGCCGGCTCCGGCCGCCCGGCCCGCCCCGGGTGCACCGGATCCGGATTGCCGGCGTCCGTCCGCGGCTCGGTGTCCAAGCGCCGGGGGTCGAGCCCGCGGTACTGGTCATAGGGCTCGTCCCGCTCCTGCGCCCGAAGCGGAACCGGCGGTTCCCGCCGGGTGGTTCCGTACGAGCCGGCCGGTGCCCGGCCACTCTCCTGCGTCCGGCCGCCGGCCGGTTCCCCCGCACCGTTCCGTCCGTACGCTCCGCCGCCTCCGCGCGGGCCGTCCGACCCGTACGCCTCGTCGCCCGGCCCGTACGCACCGCCGGTCCCGGCCGGAGCCCCCGCGCCGTACCCGCTCCGCGGACCGTCCCCGCCGCCCGCGCCGTACGAGCCGCCCCCGCCGCCCGGGGCCTCCGCATCGGCGGATACGCGCGTGTCTCCCGCGCCCGCGCTGTGCCCCGCACGGGAGCCGGCGCCGTCGCCCGAGCCCGGGCCACCACGTGCGCCATACCCGGCGGGAGCCCCGCCCCCGCCGCGCCGGAGGCCCTCGCCGCTCCAAGCGCTCTCGCCGCGCAGCCCGCCCGCGCCGCCGGACGGTCCGCCCCCGGACCCGTCCCCGCCGCCGTACGAGCCGCGCGGCGCGGAGGGCCGGCGCGGGCCGTCCGGAGCCCGGGTCAGCAGAGTCAGCGCCCGCTCGGCCGCGGCCAGCAGGTCCCGGCCGCCCCCGGCGCCCGCCGGGCCCCGCGGGCCCGGGCCGCCCGCCCCGCCCCCCGCCGCGGCCGCCAGCGCCTTCGCCACCTCGTATTCGTGCCCCTCGCCCTCCTCGACCCGGCGCAGATACCGGTCCACCAGCCCGGCCGCCACCCGCTCCGCCCGGTCCGCGAGCCGCTCCCGGGGGTCCGTCCGGGTCCGGTCGGTGCTCCGGGACACCGTGCCCGGCCAGCTCCGGACGAAGAGGAAGCGGATCGCCCGGTCCTCCACGGTGTCGTGGGTGGCGAAGGTCCAGCCCCGGGGGTGGACCTCGCTGAAGATGCCGTGCAGCCCCCACAGCACCCGGCAGGCGCTGTCCCCGCCTTCCCGGTCCAGCACGGTGAACGCCTGCCCGGGGTTCCGGAGGAACTCCGCGGCCACGGCCGTCAGCGTCTCCCGGGCCTCCGGGAGTCCGGCCAGCAGTCTCCGCTGCCCGTCGTCGGCGGACGGCAGCAGCGCCGACGGGCGGACCGCCTCCAGGCTGCCCCGGACGTCGCCGAGCGCGAGTCCGCTGCCCGCCCACGACCAGCGGCTCAGCCCGAGGCACAGCTCGGCGTCGAGGATCGCGGACGGTCCCAGCAGGGCGTGGCAGACCGTGCTCGACCGCTGTCCCCGCGGGTCGGGCCAGGGCGCGCGGTGGACGAGCAGGGTCTGCCCGGCCTTCTCCAGCCTGATCAGCGCCGGGACGGTCTCGGCCGCCGTGCTGCGCAGCAGGGCGGCGGCCCGGCGGAAGAACTCCCCGGCCGTCTCCTGGCCGCACGACCAGGCGACCGGGCCGAAGCCGGTCGTCCCCAGGGTGTTGCCGGCGTCCCAGCGGAAGACGATCTGGTCCACCGACTCCTCATGACGGACCATCAGGTCCCTACCTCTCTCCATCGTGCTCCGGGGAGGAGCCCGCTCATGGCGAAGACCGACAGCAGTGGGGTCAGCACCCGCCGCGGCCGGATGCCGTGCGGATAGACGTCGCCGCGGACCTGGGCCCCGGTCGCCGCCACGAAGTGCAGCGTGCAGCGGGCACAGTCGTCGAACGGCTTCAGCCAGGAAGCGCTGCCGTGGTGGGCCACGAAGGCGTACGCGTCGCGGCTCTCGGCGAGCAGGGCCTCCTCGTCCAGGTCCGCCGTCCCGCGGCTCAGCCAGCGGTCCACCGACGGGTCGAACCGGATGAGGTCGCTCTTGTTCACCGCGACCGCCGCCGGTGCCTCGATCCAGGGGCCCGTCCGCGGCACCCGGTTGAGGACGGTGGTGAACGCCTCGTCGCCCAGCTCGCGCTGCTGGAACCCGGTCTTGGCGCGGATCGGATCCAGCGCCGGGAGCCGCAGAGCCCGCAGCGGGTCGAGGACGAAGATGAACGCGCCCACGCCCATCAGAAAGCTGGTCACCTCGCCGTTCTGCGCCAGGTCCTCGCCGGCGAGGTCGAAGAACAGCACGGGCCGCGTCACCCCGCCGCCGGTGACCAGCAGTCCGTCGGCGAAGTGGGCGAACGACATCTGGCCGGTGCTCTCGAGCATCTTGCCCCGGTGCAGGCGCTGCACCCGCTCCCGGATGAACTCCCGGTGGGTGTCCGGGTTGAGCGGCAGGCATTTCAGTCCGTACGGTTCCAGCCCGCCCTTCTCGATCTCGCCCAGCATCGCGGCGAGCAGATGCGTCTTGCCGGCCGCCGAACTGCCCACCAGCGCGACGGTGAGCGGCTCGCCGTTGGTGAGGAACGGGACGGGCAGGTGGTGCGGCGCGTCCGCCGGGGCGTGCGGGCAGGACTGGTACGCCTGCCGCAGCGCGTCCTGCCGGTGCATCGGGCGCCGCTCCCGGCTGAGGTCCAGCGGCTGGAAGACCCGCTTGGAGTCCAGGGTGAACAGCCGCGTCTCGTCGTACTCGACGGGCAGCAGGCAGTACGGGCAGAGGGTGGGCCGTTCGGCCGGCGGCAGGGGCGCTGGCGGTGGCGGCGGGTCCGCGGGCCCGGGCCCGGCGGTCCCGGAGCCGCGGGGCAGCCAGAAGCGCCAGGAGCGGCGCGGGACCGGATACTCGTAAGCCTCCTGCGGCGGCTCGGCCGTGCCGGGTTCCTCCCGCTTCTTGGCGCGCTGGGCGTCGAATTCGGCACGGGCGGCGCCGAGCGGATCCGCCGGTGCGGCCGCCGCGAGCGGGTCGGGCACCCGGAGCAGGCGCATGAGGTCGGACGGCCCGGGCCGGTTCGCCGCGCGCGGGTCGAACAGGCCGCTGTCGCCCAGCGCCGCCAGCCGCCGGAACTCCCCGAGGTCGTGGGGCACTTCGGCGGCGGGGCCCGGCCGGCCGGACAGCAGGAAGTAGACGAGCCGGCCGACGGCCCACAGGTCGTCGCGGGTGTCGGCGGTCCCCGTGCCCTCGCGCTGCTCGGGCGGCGCCCAGGGCGCGGCGCCGAAGGACTCCCTGGGCTCGCCGATCCGCTGCGCGGCGTACGGCTCGGCGAGCCGGACGTGGGTGCCGTCCCACCGGACCGTGTCGGGGGTGATCTCCCGGTGGACCAGCCCCGCTTCCTCCAGCAGGCGGACGGCGAGCACGAGTTGCGCGAGCAGCTTCTGCTGTTCGGCGACCGCCAGCGAGCCCCGCCGGCCCGCGACGGGCTCCCCGTCCGGGGCGCGGTAGAGCACATACGGCTCCGCCGCTTCGAGGTCGAAGCCGGCCAGCCGGGTGAACACCTCCCCGAACCCCTCGGAGCCGTACCGCCGTTCGATGGCGACGCCGGCGCCGACCTGGCGTTCCAGGGCCCCGTACGCGGCGTTGTCGCCCTGCGCGGAGAAGGGCAGCCGGTACTGGAGGAGACGCCGGCCGTCGTCGAGGGTCACCATGCGGGCCGTCAGCGGCTCCCGTCCGGGGAGCCGCAGGTCGGCGTGGAGGCGGGCGGTGGTCCGGTGCGCGTCACCGCCGGGGGTCAGGAACTTCAACTCCGTGCTCCCTCCGCCGGTGGCGGCGCCACCGGCGGAACCCCCGCCGCGGGAGCCGGCTCGGGCACCGGCGCCCGCCCCGGCCCGTGGACCCGCGCCGGGTACCGCGTTGTCGTCATCGGTCGTCCTCATCCGCCCCATCCCTCCTGTGACCTGACGGTGCGCACGACCTCGGCGCGCAGCGGTACGAGGCGCAGCACGCCCGCGTGCCGTCCGCCCGGCGTCCAGACGATGTCCTCGCCGGCGGCCTGCCAGCCGTCCCGCGGCGGGTCCGGTTCCGCGCCCCGGCGCATCGCCTCGGCGGCGAACCGCACCTGCCGTACCGCTGTCGGGTCCTTGGAGAGGATCCGGCGGTGCTCGGCGCGGCAGAGCGGTACGACGTCCTCCTCCGCGCCTCCGTCCGGGCCGAGCAGCTGTCCGGCCCGGTCGGAGGAGACGCCCAGCAGCTCGGCGGCTCCCGGGCGCTGTCCGGGGTCGTCGGAGAAGCCGGGGGGCGAGGTGGCGCCGTCGCGCCACAGCCCGGCCCGTTCCTCGTCCAGCAGTTCGGTCATCGGCCGCCGCACGGAGGCCCGTCCGGCCTCCGCGGGGTCCCGCTCCACGGCGGCCCAGCGCGTGGCGAGTACGCGGGTGGCGCCGCCGGCCAGATCGCCGAGCAGGGTGGGGACGAGGGCGGGGCCGCCGTCTCCCCGCTCCCGCTCCAGCCAGGGCGGGTCGGCCGGGGCTCCGAGGAGCGCGGCGTGCGCGGTGTGCTCCTGGTCGTGCGCGGCCTCGTCCGCGATCTCGGCACCGCGCTGGTACGGGAGTTCGCGGCCGCGCGGGCCCGCGGTTCCGTCCCCGTTCCCGTACCCGTTCCCGCTCTCGTGCTCGTGCTCGTCGTGCCACGGGGCCGTGCGGGGGTTTCCGCTTCCGGCGTCCGCTCCGGTGCCGGACCAGGGGCCGCCTGCGCCGCCGCTGTCGCCGTAACCGTCCTGGCCTCCGTGGCCATACGCGTCGTGGCCGTCGCCGTCGTTCTCGCCGCCGGTGCCCCAGCTGTCCCAGCTCCAGGGGTCGTCGGCCGGGCCGGCGGCGCCCGGGGCGGCCGGTGCCGTGCCGCCCGCGCCCGCAGGGCGCCGTGCCCTGCCGGGCGCCGGCGGGTCCTGCGCGGCGAGCCGCTCCTCGGCCGTCTCGGCGAGCCCCCGTACGAGCCGGGCGACGGCGCGGGCACCGTCCGAGCAGTGGTAGCGGGCGTCGGCGAACAGCCAGTCCTGCACGGCGGTTTCGGCCAGCAGGTCGTCCACGCCGGTGATCCTCCGGGCCACGGACCGCACATCCGTACGATCCCACCAGTCGTCGACGGCCGCCGTCCAGTCCCGCAGGACCAGCGCCACCGAGCCGGCGACGGCCAGGCCGAGCGCCACCGCCCCCGCCCAGACCGGCGGGGCCGGCAGCGTCCCCGCCAGCCCTCCCGCCGCACCGCCCGCGAGGCCCGCGAGCAGCCGCAGCCCCGAACGCGTGCTCCCGCCGCCGTCCAGCGGATACGCGGACGAGCGGTTGGGCCTGCGCCGCAGCATCAGCAGGGTCAGCAGCGCCAGGACGAGGCCGGTCAGCGGCCCGGACACCCAGCCGAGCCCCGGCCACAGCCCGGCGGTGAACGCCAGGAGGAACACGGGAGCGGCGTGGACGAACGCCGGGCCGCCCATTTCGAACGGGAGCGGTGCGGCGAGCTCCGCCGGCAGGCTCTCGGGACAGATCTCGTCGAGCCGGGCCAGCCGTGCCGCGCTGCCCGCCGGGGCGGACCGGTCGGACAGCGCGCCCAGCCGGGCGGCGACCGAGCGCAGCGGCAGCCCTCCGGCGATCATCCGCTCGGTGTAGGCGCGGAGCCCCGGGCCGACCGCGCTCCGCGAGGCCTCGGGGAGTTCCGGCAGATCGATGCCCCGCTGCAGCAGGGCGCTGCGCTGCTCCGGGCTGAGCCGGTCGCCGCCGCCCTCGCTCAGCGCCTCGGCGACGCAACCGCGGTACGCGCCGACCGCGTCGGCGAGGACGACGAGCCGTTCGGGGAGATCGACGGACCGGGCGCGCCGGCCGAACAGCCCGGCCGGGCCGCGCACGTGTTCGTAGTCCTCCTCGGCGTCCCGCAGCGCACGGTCGCAGGCCAGCCGCCGCGCCTCGGCCGGCCCGCCGGGGACCAGCCAGCCGCGGCCGGCCAGCGCGCGGGGGACGGCGTCGCCGATGAGGTGGCCCAGCGCGGCGGGGACGGCGTCCGAGGCGCCGGAGCCCGGCCCGGAGCCCGAGCCGGGTTCGGGGCCCCTGCCGGGTCCGGAGCCGGAGCCCGGCGAACCCTCGACGACGAGGGCGGGAGCGGGCACGTCCTGTCCGGTCAGCTCCTCCAGTGCCCGGCGCCAGGCGCGGGCCTTGGCCTCCTCCGTCAGATCGTGTTCGAGTACGCGGGCGGCGGGGACGGCCACCCCGTGCGGGACCTCGGCGACCTGGCCGAGCACGGCGCCGAAGACCGAGGGTTCGGAGAGGAGTTCGGTCAGCGGGCGCAGGGCCTCGCCGACCGCTTCCGGGCCCGGCCCGCCGGTACCGCCGCCGCGACCGGTCGTCCCGCCGGGGCCCCCGTCGAAGCCCTCGTCGAAGCCTCCGCCGGCCGCGCCACCGCGACCGCCTTCCGCGAGGCTCGGCTCCGGCTCCCGTTCCGGTTCCGGCTCCAGGGCTGCCGCCCCGGCGAAGACGTCGGGGATCCACAGCACGCCGGCGGTGGGCGGCCGCAGGACGTGCGGGCGGAGCAGCGCCGGGGAGTCCGCGCCGCCGTACGCCAGGCACAGCACCCGGGCGGGGCCGTGCGAGTAGAGCCGCTCGTAGTGCTCCTGATGGTTGACCAGTTCGGTGGCGTCGTCGAGGACGAGGAAGGACCGGGTCCCGGCCGTCCGGGTCCGGGCCAGGGCCTCGCGCACCCGGGCGTCCAGGTCCGCTTGGGGGGCGCCGGTCCGTCCGCCGCGGTGGCGCAGGTCGACGCGGACCACCGGCTCCGCGGCGGACCGGCGTTCCGTGCTCACAGCCGCGTCCCCTCGTCGCCGTCGTACCGGCTGTCCCGGCGGTCCGCGGAGGGCCGCCCGTCTCCGTGGGACCAGTCGTCTCCGTGGGACCGGCTGTCTCCGTAGGGCCGGTCGTCGTTGGAGGGCCCGCCGTCTCCGTCGCGGCGGCCGTCGCCGCGGTCCCGGTCGTCCGCACGGTTTCGGTCGTCCGGCGCGGGCGGATCGCCCCAGTCGCCGGTGTCCCAGGGCTCGTCCTTCCGGTCCGGCTCCCGAGCGGGGCGCGCCCCGCTCTCGCCGCGGTACGGCTCGTCCGCGCGGTACGGCTCCTCGGCACGACGCGGCGCATCCGCGCCGTACGGCTCGTCCGCGCGAGGCGGCTCCCCCGCGCCGTACCGCTCCTCCGCGCGACGCGGCGCGCCCTCGCTGTACGGCTCGTCCGTACGACGCGGCTCGTTCGCGCCGTACCGCTCGGCCGCGCGACGCGGCTCGTCCCAGCCGTCCGGCTCCTCCCGGCCCCGGTACGCCTCGCGCCTGGTGCTTTCGGCACGGGAGCCGTCCCCGCTTCCGGCGCGGGGCTCCCCCGGCCCCGGGTACGGCTCGCCCGCGTCTCCGCCGCCCGGCTCCGCCCGGCCGGGGTACGGCTCTCCCCGGCCCGGGTACGGCTCCGCCCCGTCCGTGTACCTCGGGCCCCGGTCCGCGTACGGCTCCGTCCCCCGGCCATCGGCCGGGGGCTCGCTCCCGCGCTCGGAGGGCTCCGCCCGGCCCGGATGCCACTCCTCCCGCGCCGGGTACGGCTCGCCCCGGCTTCCCGCGTCCGGCTCCGCCCGGCGGGCGTACGGCTGCGCGGCCCGGCCGGGATACGGCTGAGCCGAGTCCGCGTACCGCTCGTCCCGGCTTCCTCCGGTGTGCGGCTCGTCAACGGCTCCGGCGCGCGGAGCGTTCCGGCCGGGGAACGACTCCTCCGCACCGCTGTCCGCCTCGGTCCGGCCCGGGTACGGCACTGTCCGGCCCGGGTACGGTTCCGCCCGGTCCCCGTACCGGCCGGCCCGGTCGGCGTACGGCTCACCCCCGTCGGCGTACCGCTCACCCGGCCCGTACCGCTCACCCCGGTTTGCGTACCGCTCGCCCCCGTCCGCGTACGGCGCGCCCGGCCCGTACCGCTCACCCCCGTCCGCGTACGGCGCGCCCGGCCCGTACGGCCCCGCCGGATCGCGGGGCGGCCGGGGCGGTGCGGGCCGGGTGTGGGGGGAGCCGTTGTGGCCTCGGCGCGGGACCGCCGGTTCGGTCCGGGGCTCGGCGGTTCCGTCCCAGGAACGGCCCCCGGGCGGCCCCGGCGGCACCGTGCGGGGCCCCGGCGGCGCGGTACGGGGATCCGGCGGCGCGGTACGGAAATCCGCACCGGCCGCGCGGGAATCGGGGCCCGCCGTACGGTAATCCGCGCCGGCCGTACGGAAATCCGCACCAGCCGCGCGGTAGCCCGCACCGGCCCCGTGCGCCCCCGGCTCGGCCCCGCGCGGCCCCGGCGGGCGGGACGCGGCCGAGGCATCCCGGCCGTACCGCTCGTCCAGGGCCCGCAGGGTCGGCCTGGTCGGCCGGTTCACCCCGGGGAAGCGCAGGTCGAGGGCGCCGTTGAAGGTCTTCTCCCAGAAGTCCCGCAGGGGGACGAGCCATTCCTCGTCCTCCGCGGCGAACTCCCCGGACAGCTCGTCGAGCAGGGCGAGCTGCCGCGGCGCCACCTCGTGCACGAGCTGCCGGAAGAGCGGTGACGGGGCGGCGTTCCGGGTTGTCAGGCCGCGGGGCTGGGCCCGCATCAGCCGGTCGCAGACGTCCTCGATGATCCGGCCCTCCTCGTCCAGCAGGGCCCACTGCTCGTAGGCGCGCAGCAGCCCGGCCCAGCTGGAGAGGCCCTCGTCGAAGGACTCCAGCCGCAGGGTCATCGTGGCCGAGTCCCCGTCCTGGAGCCGGATCCGGATCCGGTCCGGGGAGGCGGGGTCGCCCTGGGTGTCCACCTGCCCGTTCCACACCGCGCACAGGACGCGGTGCAGGATGCGCCGCCGGTCGTCCTCCGTGCTGGCCAGCCAGTCGTCGCGGTAGCCCAGCCGCTGCCGCCAGTGCAGGAAGTCGCCGCCGCCGGCCGCGTCGCGCGCCTCGGCCCAGAGCCGCAGCGAGTGCCGCACCTCGGAGACGTCGGTGAGGCTCATGCCGCTGCGGAACAGCACGACGGTGATGGCCTCCGCCTCCACCGCCCGGCACTCCGGCTCGCCCACGGTGTCGCGGGGCAGGTTGAGCTCCTGCTTGAGGTACTCCCCGGCCCGTTTGTCCGCCTCGCTGCGCGGATGGACGATGAGGGCCTTCAGCGGGCCGTTCCCGTCGGGGGTGAAGCCGACCGGCAGCAGTCCGGCCAGCCGGGAGCGGAACTGCTCCAGCCAGCGGCTGTCGACGGTCGCCTCGGCGTCCTCGTCGCCGGCCGCCGCCCGGAGCAGCACGCCCAGGGAGGGCAGCAGCGGGCGGTCGTCCAGGTCGCTCGTCTCGCCGAAGAGCGTCTTGACGCGCCGTTCGAGTACCTGCTTGATCTCCTTGACGGCGGCGCGCGGGGAGCGGCGCACGGCGTCCAGGGCCCGCAGCCAGTCCTCGGGCTGGACCAGCCTGGCCAGCAGGGTGGCCGGGTCGGTGTTCTCCGGCAGGCCGCCGTGCCGGACCAGCCGGTCGAAGACCTCGTCGTAGAAGGCCCGCAGATTGTTCTGCGGGGGCAGCAGGTAGGAGACGCCCGTGCGGTCGTCGCGGTAGAGCTCCTTGCGGCGCTCGGCGAAGAGTTTCCGCTCGTCCTCCTCGTGGGCGCGCAGGGCCCGGACCAGTTCGCCGGTCTCCTTCAGGGCGCGCACCAGCGGGGGCCGCCAGCGGGACTCGTGCTCCTTCCAGGCGCGGTGCCACTGCCGGTTGGCCCGCCACGTGTACCAGGCGTCCTGCTCGCCGATCGCGTCCTGGACGTCGGGGTCGCCCCAGCGGGCCGGGACCATGCCGCCGACGCCGCCCTTGATCCGGGGGATCAGCGGGGCGGACACGTCGACGCCCTCGGGCCGCTCGGGGTCGTTCTTGCGGTTCTCCAGCATCCCGGCGAATCCGGCCTCGGCCGCCCGCTGGGGGTGGCCGGGGAGCCCGGTGAGGACGCGTTCCAGCCGGAACGGGCCGAGCGTGCCCAGCAGTTCACGGGCTCCGACGCCCGGTTTGAAGTCGTCGACGAGCCGGGAGATGTCCCGGTCCAGTTCGCGGTCGAGCCGGGCGAGGCCGTCCTCCATGTCGCCGATCCGGTCCCGCAGGGCCTGGGCGATGGGCTTGCCGCCCTTGGGCAGCGGATCGGGTACGGGGATGCCGGGCGCGTCCCTCTCCCACAGGCGGCCGATGCCGGACCGCAGGAACATGTCCCGGACCTGCTCCGTGCCGCTGTCGCGGGGCCGCCGGGCGTCCTCGGCCATGCCCCGCACGGCCTGCGCCAGCAGCCGGCCCGCCACGATCTCCGCCAGATCGTCGACGGGGACGGTGAGCGAGGCGGCGAGGCTGGTGGACATGCCCCGGTAGCCGATGCCGGAGTGGGACGGCGTGGAGCGCTCCACGCTCTTGTTGACGAAGCTGGCGGCGAACGACTGGTAGTCGCCCTCGACGCGCCCCTGCGTGTTCTCGTCGCCCAGCTCCGTGCCGATGAGCGACATCACCATCGCGGTGATGGACCGCCGCAGGTCCTCCGGCCGGATCACGGAGGGCCGGCTGAAGAGGAAGGCCGTCTGCACGGTCGAGGAGCGCAGCTTGACCAGGCCCTCCTCCGGGTAGCGCACCCCGGCCTCGGTGCGCGGCACGACGTCGCCGAAGTCGGCCTGCGCGTCGGGGGCGTTCTGGTGGTCGACGAGCCGGGAGATGTCCACCAGGGCCCGGGCGGAGTTGAGTTCCGCCTCCCGTCCGCCGCCGGCCTCCGGCGGGAAGGCGGAGGGCATCACCACCAGCGGGTAGATCTTCACGCCGGGCACCTTGGACCGGCTGAACTCGTGCCCGATGAGGTGGATGAAGTCGTAGAAGATGCCGGCCCCGGTGCCGCCGGCCACGGAGAACGCCACGAACACGTCGCAGCCGCGGATCTGCCGGCCGCCCATCTCCCGCAGGTCGCCCGCCGCGTTGCCGATGGCGCCGACGGCGGCGCGGAGCTGCCGCAGGACGGGCTCCAGACCGCTGCGCAGGGTCGCGAAGAGCGCGGCCCGGCCGACGGTGGGCAGCTGGCCCGCACCGTTGTGCAGCGGCGCCACCCGGGGCTGCCGCGCCTCCGGCGGGAGCCAGGAGCGGGTCTCCTCGTGCAGGGCGACCCGCAGCATGCGGGTCACCTCCGGGGAGGTGTCGTAGCCGGTGGGCAGCAGGTCGTGGACGGCCCGCGAGGTGCGGGTGTACGCGGCGGCCTCGGTGCCCTTGGCGCTGAGGTGCGGCAGTTGGTCGAGTTCGGACTCGCTGAAGTCGGCGTAGACGAACTGGAGGCAGTCCGGCAGCTGGAACGGGGCCCGGCGGCCGTCGGCGACGAGCTTGGTGCCGTCGGGGCCGCACAGTTCGCGGCGCAGGCCGCGCTCCAGCTCGGCGCCGATCCGGCCACCGGTGCCGCCCAGGCCGACGAAGAGCATGGGCTGGTAGATCTTCATGTGGTCTCCCGTGGGGCCGCCCGGGTACCGGCGGCCCGTCGTGACTCAGAAATTCGGGTCGAAGCGGCTCGCGCCGGCTCTCCGCTCACCGGCGGACGGGGATCCCTCGCCGCCGCCCGGGCGCCGGCCGCCCGCGCCGCGGTCCCCGGCGCCGGTCGGCGGCGGGACGCGCCCGGCGTCGTCACCGGACCGTCCGGTGCGGCCGCCGCGGCCGGTGCCGTCCGTGCGGCCGGGGCGTCCGGCGTTCCGGCCCCGCCACCGGCTGCCGCCGCTTCCGCCGCGCCCGGAGGTGCGGGAGCCGCCGGAGCCACCGGAGGTGCGGGAGCCGCGGCGGCCGTCGGCGCCGTCCCGCCGGGAAGCCGCCGAGCGCCGGTCGTGGACGACGAGTTCCAGGCCGTCGCCGAGCGAGACGGAGCCGCCCGGGGACAGCGACGTCTGACGCCCCCGGTCCGGCCGGAGCAGGAACTGCCCCGAGGCGGAGCGCCGCAGCCGGTGCGCGGCGGCCGCCCCCGGCCCGGCGCGCCGCAGCGCGGGCGCCGAGCCCCGGCCGCGGTCCACCGTGAAGCGGAACTCGCCGCGGGAGCTCTGCCCCGAGCGGATGGTCAGCTCGTCCGGCCGGATGCCGTCGCCGCGCAACTCCAGCCGGACGCCGGTGAGATCACGCCGCTTCTGCAGGGCCCACAGCCACACGGCCGCGAGAACGGCCAGCGCCAGCAGCAGGAGGGCACCGGCGAGGAAGGCGCCCCACCATTCGTCCCAGAGGGTGGGCACCGGTTCGACGACGACGCCGATGAAGCTGTTGGCGAGGACCCGCCCCCCGTCGTCCGCGTCGGCGACGGTGATGCGGCCGCCGATCTCGCCCGGCGCGACCCCGGGGTCCAGGGAGAGGGTGAGGGGGAACGCCTCGTCGGCCCCCGCGGGCACCTCCACGGTCGCCGGGGAGATCCGCACACCGCCGCCGGGCGGGCGGTCGGCGAGGGACAGCCGCAGGGTGTGCGCGGTGGAGTCGCTGTTGCGGACCTCCAGCGTGCCCCGCACCTCTCCCCCGGGGTGGACGGTGCCCCGCTCCACGGTCAGGCCCGCCGTGACCGGCGGCGTGCCGACGGTGACGCGGGCGTTGAGCGGCCGCCGGTCGCCCGTGACACCCGGCGCGGACATCTCCGCCCGCAGCGCGAGGTCGCCGTCGGCGTCCTCCGGCACGGTGAGGGTTCCGGTGAAGCGGACGTCCCCGGCCTTCCGGTCGGGCCCCTTCCCGTCGTCGCCGAGGGGGACGGAGACCGGCTCGAAGCCGCTGCCCGAGAGCCGCGCCGAGACCTTGATGCCCTCCAGCTGCTCCGGGTCGTCGATGACCACGCCGCGCCGGGTCTGCATCCGCACCTCGACGACGGTCTTCTCCCCCGGGCGCGGCGAGGCCGGGTCGAGGGTGACGGCGGAGCGCAGCTTGCCCTGCCAGATGGCCCGCACGGCCACCTCGCGGTCGCGGTGCCCCTCGGGCGCCTCCAGGTGGACGCGCCACTTGCCCGGGCGGGGGTTCTTCACTCGCAGCGCCTCGACCGGGCCGTTCTGCCCGGTGGCCTCGAAGACGGAGCCGTCGAACGTGCCGCGGGTGGGGACCTTGCGGCCGCGCGGGTCGAAGTACGTGGCCGTCACCTTCGGATCGTGCTTGCTGACGGTGATGGAGCCGTCGGTGGCGATCTCCGGGATGGTGACGGTCAGATCGGCGGGCGGTTTGCCGACGGTGCCCTGGGCGACCCGGGCGCAGCGCGCGGCGGCGAAGGTCTCCTGGAGGGCCTTGCCGATCTCCGCCGAGCCGTCGAGCACCCGCATCCGGGGCCGGGCCGAGGGCAGGTCGGCGCAGCCGTTGCGGTAGCCGCCGGCGGCCATGCCGGTCAGCATCCTCCGGTCGACGTCGCCGAAACCGAGCGGCCAGATCTGCACGGATTTCTCGCGGGCCCGGGCCAGTTGCTCGGTCAGCTGCTCCTCGGCCTCCTCGGTGCGGCTCCGCGGGTCGTCGCCGTAGGCGCGGCTGTCCCTGACGTCGAGCCGGCCGTCGGTGAGCAGGAAGACGACCTTCGGGACTGCGGGCTCGCCGTCCTCCGTGAGCCGGTCCAGGGCCTGCCGCAGGGCGGCGGGGAAGTCGGTGCCGGGTCCCATGCGCCGCTCGTCCCGGCGGGACAACTGCTTGACGCAGTCGCTCAGGTGGTTGCGTCCCACGGCGTCGGCCACCGTGAGCCGGCAGACCTCGCGCACCGCCGACTGGCCGGGCTTCTCGGAACTGCCGAAGCCGATGACGGCGGCCCGTGAGCGTTCCGAGATCTCGCCCTGGGCGATGAGCGCGGCGGCCTCGACCTCGCGGGCCAGGTCATCGGCGGAGAGGCTCTTCGACTGGTCGACCACCACGGCGAAGTCGATCGGATCGGCCCCTTCCGCGGCCTTCTCGGTCTCCGCGGCGCGGACGCCGCCGGGGGCGGGCGCCGCGACCGGGGCGGGGGAAGCGGGCGCGGCGGCCAGGGTGACCAGGGCGGTCAGGGCCGCCAGGCCCACGAGGGCCCGGGCCGGTGTTCTCGTCCTTGACGTGCTTCTCATGTGAACCGTCTCTCACCACAGCCATGGGGAAGGACCGGCACCACCGCGGGTGCCGGAGGGTGGCCGCTCCCGGGCGGCCGCGGGTACGCGTCGGGGGACGGGGCCGGGGCGGGCGGGACCGGCCGTCGCCCGGGGCGAGGCCGGGCCGGTGCCGCGGAGGGTGCCGCGGGCGCTCCCGCCGGCCTCGTCCGGGCGGTCATGTGTCGTCCCAGTCGTCGAAGTCGGCGCTGGGCGGGGTGGGCCGGCGGGCGCCGCCGCCCCACTGCTCCTCGCGTTCGCGCTGTTCCTCACGCGCGCGGCGTTCCTCCCGGGCCCGTTCGGCGGCGGACTCGACGCGCGTCGGGCGGTGGACGCGGGGTTCCTCGTCCCAGGGCGGCAGCTCCGGCTCGGGCGGGAGGTACCGGTCCTCGGGGTGGCGGGCGCCGGGGTACGGGTCGTCGGGGTACGGGGCGCGGGGGGCGTCCGGGTCGCCGTATCCGTCACGGTCCCGGTGCCGGCCGGAGCCCCGGCGGCCGTCGGGGGCCCCGCCACCATCGCGGTCCCGGCTACCGCCGCCGGGCCCGGCCCCGTCCCGGCCCCGGTTCCCGTCCCGGCCCCGGTTCCCGTCCCGGCCCTCGTCCTCGTCCTCGTCTCGGAAGCCGCGCGGCAGTTCCTCCCGGAACCGGCCCCGGCGCCCGGAGCGCGGGCCGTCCTCCAACTCCCGCCGCGCCCGCCCGGGGGACAGCACCCGGTCGGTGACCCCGCCGAGCACCCCGCCGGTGCTCTCCCGCAGATGCTGGAGCACCTCGTACATGCCGTCGTCGATGTCGTGGCGTTCCAGGATCCCCCGGTCGATCAGCCGGTTGAAGAGCTGGATGAAGTCGGCCTGGCCCTGCCGTTTCTCCTGCCGGATCGCCTGGCGGATCTCCCATTCCTTCTCGGGGTTCCGCGCCATGTGGTAGATGATCTCGGCCTCTTCGCCCCGCCTCAGCACGGATTCCAGCTCGGCCGCCCGGTCCCGGGCGAGCCGGCGCTGGTGCGCCTCCCTGCGGCGCTCGGCCTCCGCCTGCGCCTCCTCCGTCGTCATGTCGAGGTGGATCTCGTCGCGCTCGCCGAGCCGCTGCCGGATGGGATCGCTGAGATCGACGAACACCCGGGTCGTGAGCCGCAGTCCGAGATCGCGGCCGAGCTCCAGGTGGCCCGCGGCGAGCTCGGCCCGGACCGCCTCGTCGGCCCGTTGGGCCTCGGTCAGCCGGAACCGGCGCGACACCTGGCGCAGCCCGTACAGCAGCTCGCCCTCCAGCAGTTCACGCAGGTCCCAGACGCGTTTGCTGACGACGGTGTACGGGTCCTCGACCTCCCAGTGCACCTCGGCCCGGGCGTCAAAGAACTGCGCGTCACCGGCGGCCGGGAGCCGCAGCTCGAACACCGTCACGTTGCGGCCGAGGAGCACCTCGAAGACGGTGAACGGCTCGCGGAACCAGGGCTTCTCCCGGTCCTCCCGGTGGTCCGGCCACAGCACGCTGTGCCCGCCGTTCCGGTACAGCAGCACGGCGGCGATCTGGCCGCTTCGCCGGGTGTAGGGCGGCCGGCACTCCCGCACCAGCGGGCCCGCCTGGCGCCCTTTCAGCCGCTCCTCCTCCGTCCCGCCCGTGCGGGCGGCAGGCTCTGCCGGGCTCATCTCCCGCCTCCTTCTCCCACCGCGTCCCACATCAGGCGGGCGTCGTCCTTGTCCAGGGGTTCGTCGCGGTCCCGGACCATGCCCGCCAGCAGGTGGCGCAGCCGGTCGCGGTCCCTGCGCTCCACCGCGATGCGGCGCAGCAGGTCGCAGGCGAGCTCGCGCTGCTCCGCGTCGCCGGCCGAGCGGCGCAGCAGGGTGCCGAGGGTGTCGAGCGCCGCCTGTCCGGAGCGGGCGGTCGACAGGGTGTGCCGCACGAGCGCCGCGATGCCGCCCGCCAGCGGCGGATGGGTGGCCGGCACGGCGAGGGCCAGCGGCTTGCGGTCGTGGCGGGCCGCCGGTTCGGCCGTGTCCTGGAGCCCCCACAGGAAGGTGGTGCGGGTCCCGAGGGCTTTGATGACGGTCAGCAGGACGAGGTCGGCCGTCTCCGTCCGGCCGCTCAGCAGCCAGTCGGCGAGGCGCCGCACGACGGTCCCGGGCTCGGGCCCCGCCAGCAGCCGGGCGACGCTGAAGGCGGCCAGGGCCGTCAGGTCCGGATCCTCCTCGGAGCGCACCAGTTGGGCCAGCGCGTCCAGCGAGGCGGAGACGGAGCCGGCGGCCATGCCGTAGCCGTGCGCCATGACGGCGGTGCTCACCAGGTCCGGCTCCCCGCCGGCCGCCCAGTCCTTGAGGAGGGCGTGGACGGCGGGCCGCACGGCCGGCTCCCGGGCGGCCTCGGCCAGCGCGGTGGCCGCCGCCATTCGCTGCACCGCGCCGTCGGACCGGGCCAGCGGGCCGATCAGCTCCCCCGCCCCGTGGACCCAGTCCCAGGAGCAGAGCACGCCCGCCGCGACGGAGGCCCGCACCCACAGCTGGGGGCGGGGGTCGCCGCAGAGGGACCGCAGCCAGCGCACCAGGGGGCCGCGGACGTTGAGGTGGCCGTGCCACACCTCCCGCAGCACCGCGGTGGGCAGGGCGTCGCCCTGGAAGCTGATGGCCCGCACCGGCACCCGGGCGTCGCCGAGGTCCAGTTCGGCGTCCTCCACGACGGCCCGGGCGGCGGCCGGGCGGACCTCGGCGTGGGTGCCGAACAGCCGCCGTCCCACGGCGGTTCCGGGGTCGAGGGTGGCCGCCATCTCCGCGGCGAGCCGCTCACCGGCCTCGGCGGTCAGGCTGTGCGCGGACCCGTTGAAGACGGCGACGGCGATGCGGAACGCGGCGGTGCCGAGGGAGGGCAGGGCCTCGGGCAGCGTGCCGGGGTTGTCGGCCCCGGCGAACCAGGTTCGCGCCTGCGCCCGGACGAAGGTGCCGCAGTCGTCGAGCAGTTGCCGGTGCGTCAGCTCGCTGCGCAGGTGCCGCGCGAGGTGGTCGGCGAGGCGCGCCGCCTCGGCGGGCCGCAGCTCGGCCAGGCCGAGGGCCTCCTTGACGTCCGGCGTGGCGGCCAGCTCCAGGGCTTCGCCGAGGGCGTCCGGGGGTTCGTTCCTCAGCAGCACCCTCAGGTGCCGCAGCAGGACCTGTTCCGCGGGCGGCGGCGGGCAGTACACGCCGTAGCGGCCGCGGAGCATGCGGTCCGCGAGGTCCCCGCTCTCGACGAGGACGATGCCGTAGGCGCCGGCCTCGGCGAGCTTGCCCCGGAGGCGGTCCAGGTGGAGTTCGGTGAGGACGGCGCGTGCGCGCCGGGGGCGGGAGCGCCCTCCCGCCCCGCCGTCCCGCTCCGGGAGGGCGCCGCCGGAGCCCTCGCCCTCGTCCTCGGGCGTGATCTCCAGCAGATGGCCGTGGCCGCCGGTCACCTCCTCGATCTCGTGGACCTTGCAGCTGGGGTCGAGCCGGATCACGCGGTTGCCGGTCAGCTCGGAGAGCAGGGCCAGCGCCGTGGCCGTACGGCCGCTGCCGCACTCCCCGCACAGCACCAGCAGGCCGCGCTCTCGCAGGCGGCGTTTCATCCGCTGGTAGCCGGAGGTCTCGCAGTAGACGCTCGTGAGGCGGTCCAGCTCCTCGGCGTGGACGGGCCCCTGGAGCACGGCCGGTCCGCCGCCGGACTGGCTGATGAAGTAATTGCCCTCGAAGTACTGGCCGTCGGTGGCGAAGCTGATGCTCCGTCCCGCCCGGCCGGCCGCGAAGGTGCGGCGCGCCGCCTGCGCCGTACCGGAACCGCCGGTGCCGCCCGAGCCGCTGAGCGGATCGCGCCCGGCCTGGTCGAAGCGCCGGTCCTCGGGCTGCTGCTCCGGGCCGCCGTCCTCCGGGCCGTCCTCCGGGGGGCGGTCGTCGTCGGGCGCGTCCGGGGAGGAGCCGGGCGTCCGGGGGCTGTCGCGGGGGCCGTCCCGGGGTGCCGCGCGGGGGGCGTTCCGCGGGGCGTCGCGGGCCGCGTTCCGTGCCGCGTCGCGGGCGGCGTTGCGTGCCGCATCGCGCGGAGCGTTCCGTGCCGCGTCACGCGGGGCTTCGCGGGCCGGGGCGTCCCGGGCGGTGGCGTCGCGGGCGGGAGCCGCCCCGTCCTGGTCGCTCATGCGCCGTCACCGGTGTCCCGCGCGGCGCCTCTCCGGGGGCCCGGAGCGTCCGGGTGGCCGGGGCCGGCGTCCGCCTCGCGTCCCTGCGCGGACCGCTGCCCGTAGCCCTGGGCAACCTCCGGCCCCGCCTCGGCCGTTGCCTCCGCCTCACGGCTCCGCGGAGCGGCGGCCCCGGCTTCTTTGCGGATACCGGTGAATCCCCCGTTGATCACGTTGTTCTCGAAGTACTGGAGATCGCCCCGGGCCGTGATCCGCCGGCCGCCGGCGGGGGACGGCGTGCCGCCGTCCCGCTCCGCGGGTTCGCCGGGGCCGCCGGGGCCGCCACCGTCGGAACGGGCACGGCGGACGGCGGCCGTGTCGTGGCTCCGCGCCGACCCGCTCCCGGCCGGCGGCTCCGGCGAGGTGCCCGCCAACGGCGCTCCGCCGGCGGCCGGTTCGGCCGGCACGGGCCGGGACGGCTCGGCCCGCTGAGGAATCCGGGGCGCGGGCGCGCGCGGGATGTGGAACCAGGCGGTCTCGTCGGTCTCCTTGGACCGGACCCGGGCGCTGCGGTAGTGCTCGGGCTCGACGTACCGGCCGCCCTCGGCCACCACGTTCTCGTACAGCCAGTCGGAGACGACCAGCAGCAGGTCCGCGCCGGGTTCACCGGCCATGATGTCCTTGGCCACCGGGCTGTCGCAGAGCCGGCAGGCGAGGTCCACGGCCCGGCCGACCAGCCCGCGGCCGTCGTTCATCACCGGCCCGGCGTTCATCCCCACCCGCAGCCGCAGCCGCTCCGCGCTGCCCGCGTTGTGCTCGCGCAGGCACTGGTAGAGGGTGTCCAGCCAGCGCCCGACCATGAGCGCCGGCGGCACCGCCGGGTCGAGGGCGGTGAGGATGCCGTCGCCCCGGTCCTCCTGGTGGAGGCGTCCGGGTGCGATGTCCACCGAGGCGTACGCCTCGCCGAACGCCGCGTACATCCCGTCCCGCATCCGTCTCTTGGCGTGCATCCCGAGCCTGCCCGAGCCGCAGGCGTCGCCGAAGACGACGAGCCTGTTGACCGCTCCCGTAGTGTTCACCCGATCCCCCTGTGCCGTGGTGCCGCATACCAACGTGGCCGTGAACCGCGCACGGCGATGTAGTCGTTTACACAGTCGGAGCGGAAAACTTCGGCCGCGCGCCGGTCCGCGCTCCGGTCCACGCTCCGAGCCGCGCCCCCGCCGGCGGCCGGAGGCACCCACCGCGAGCCGGCGCGGGCGGCCACCGCCGGTGAGCGCGGGCCGACCCCTGCCGGGGCGAACCAGGAAGACCGACGGGGTTCACGCCCCCGCCGCCCCGGAGCGCGACCTCACCACCCGCAAACCGGACAGGGCAGCTCTGCGACGCGAGCGGCGGCGGCGCACCGCGACCGGGCATGGCAGCGGTCACCGCCGAGAAAGAGCGGAATGAGAAATTCCGATCGAACGCATTCACCTTCGACCCCCCGTGCACACCTTTCCGACCACGACGGCCCGAGCAGTCGCGGTGTGGCCACTCTCAGCAGCAGGCGGCGGGCGCAACAAGGAACTTGAGGATTCCTCACACGATGGAGTGAAAATCCGGGCAGAACCCTCAACTCCCGCCGCCCCACCCGCTAAGCCCACCGCGACCCGAAAAGGGCGCCCCGGAAGCCGGACCGCGGCCGTCCGCGAGAACCGAGCCACACGGAACGCGGGCACGACCCCACCATCGGATGAGGCGGCCCGTCTCGGCCGTTCCCGGCCACGGCCCGGAGTAGCGCGGAAAGCACGTCCAGCCCGTCCACGCCGGGGGTTGGCTCATGCGCATCGACGACGGGCCCGGCACGAGCGGGTCGAACGTCAGGTCGAATTCCCGCCAGCTTCCGGCGCCGGCGCAGGCAATGCTCGACGTCATGAACCGACTCGAAGGAAATGTGGCCCTGGTCACGGGCGGAAGCCGGGGCATCGGTGCCGCCGTGGCGCTACGACTGGCCGAAGACGGCGCCGACGTCGTCCTGACCTATCAGAACAGCGCGGAACGCGCAGCCGAGGTAGTGGAGCGCATCCAGGCCGCCGGGCGTCGGGCCCACGCCCTTCAAGCCGACAGCGCGGTCCCCGAAGCGCTCACCGCCGCGGTGGACGAGGCCGCCACGGTATTCGGCAGACTCGACATCCTGGTCAACAACGCCGGCGTCTTCCTCGTCGGCCCGCTGGAAACCCTGGGGCCGGCGGAGATCGATCGCACGCTGGCGGTGAACGTCCGGGCACCGTTCGCGGCGTCCCAGGCGGCAGCGCGCCATATGGACCGGGGCGGCCGCATCATCAGCATCGGCAGCAATGTCGCCGACCGCGCGCCGTTCCCCGGACTGGCGCTGTACTCGATGAGCAAGACGGCCCTGGTCGGGATGACCAAGGGTCTGGCCCGGGAACTCGGCCCGCGTGGCATCACGGCCAATCTCGTCCATCCCGGCCCCACCGACACGGACACCAACCCGGCGGACGGGCCGAACGCCGGGATGATCGCCGGCTTCACCGCTGTCGGCCGCTACGCGGAAGCGGCCGAGATCGCGGCCACCATCGCCCACCTGGCAAGTCCGGAGAGCGCGTACGTCACCGGAGCCTCGATCCACGTCGACGGCGGTTTCACCGCCTGACACACGAGCTCTCACCAAGGAGCCGAGGGCCCGGCCCGTGTGAGGGACGGCCGCCACACCGGTCGGAGGACTCGGGCGCACCCCCGCGCCGACACCTCACCGGTGCGGGCCTGCGGTGGTCGTCCCGTCACTCACCGCGCCGAAGTCCACGCCGTGATGCAGTGCCACTGAGTCCTGCGCGCTCAGACCCTCGGCTCTCGCCAATCCCCCGAACCGATCGGGGAACTGAGCGGGCGAGGGGTCTGAACCCGATGAGGCCCGGCCGACACCAGCCGGCGGGGGCCTCGGTGCTCGTCAGCGCTACTCGAGTGACGGAAGCTCGCCGGGAAACGTCCGCGGGCGGTCCAGGGCCTGGATCTGCGACTTCTCGTCCACCGCCGTGCAGCAGCGGAAGCCCGTGTCGTCGTCCTGCATGGAGGCGTCCGCGTCGTTGAAAGCTGAGGGGGTGGCCCGGGCGAAGGGACTGGTAAACGCGCCCGCCTTCAGTTCGTACCTTCTGGGTTCGGTCTCGCCGGCGCACCATTCCCAGGTATTGCCGCACAGGTCATAGATGCCGTACGGACTGACACCGCTGTGGTAGCGGCTCACGGGTGTGGTTCTTCCTATGCCGGCCTCCCTGCTATTGCACTTGGCCGGCGTGGCCTGGTCCCCCCATGGGTACAGAGCGCCGTGCGGCCCGCGGGCCGCCTTTTCCCACTGTCGGCCGGTGAGAAGTCCCTTTCCGGCCCAGGTGGCATAGGCCTGGGCGTCGTGCCAGGTGACAAAGACGACCGGATGGTCGAAGAGACTGTCCGGACACTTGCCCTTCGGCCAGTGTCGCGGGGGCCGGTGCCCCGTGGCCACGATGAACCGTGCGTAGTCCGAATTGGTCACCGGGAAAACATCGACATAAAAATCCGGCAGCCATACAGGCGCGTTCTCCGAGCCGGACAGGAAAATCCCTGCCTCTACAAGAGCCATCTGCTTGCCATCGCCGGTGTGCCGGATCCGGTGCTGCCGCGGCATGGCCGAGGCACGGTGCGCCTCCTGGTCCGACACAACCGAGGTCAGCGAGCTGGTGAGGCTTACGAACCGCTCGTGCACCTCCGGACCGGAGGCGGCCAGTGACGTATCCAGCGCTGCCTGGTTGACCGGACGGGGCTGGATGGCCTGGCCGCGGGCCTCCCACTTGGACACCATGCGACTGCTCACCCCCAGATGGCCGGCGAACGCCTCGATGCTCATGCGCTTGGCCTGCCGCAGGGCCCGCACCTCGACGCCGGTCCATCTTTCGACGGTCGCCATCTCAGTCACTCCTCTCCCCTGTGAGCTGTCGACTTCCCGCCGCTCCAAGACCGAGACCACTCCCCTGTCATGCCGTTACAAAAGGTCTCCGGGAAGTTCGGTGTATTCCTTACGCAATTTCTCGATCAGCGGGTGCGCCTCAGGGAGGGAGCGGTCGTCCACGCGAGTGATGACCCGGACGCCGATGGCGGCATTGGTGGCAAAGGCCCCGTCGAATCCGGCCACATCGCCGAGTCTCACGGTGGTCGAGACCGAGGCGTGGACCTGTTGGAGCAGCCGCATGGTGGTGCCGACCAGGCACTCCGCATCCGGCCACACCACCTGCTCGCCCTGGATGAAGCCGATGTTCCAGGTGCCGCCTTCGGAGATCGCAGACCGGTCGTCCACGAACAACGCATCGTCGAAGCCTGCACGCTGCGCCGCACGCCGGTGCCGCAGCGAACCGAAGATCCCGACACTCTTCACCTCGGGCATATCCCGGCTGTACACAGTCGACAGGACTCGCAGCGGCGGGAGCGGCAGGTTGCCTGCCGAACGGGTGGTCACCAGCACATGAGGGTGCGCGTCCGATCCGATGCGTCCAAGATCCAATGCCGGATCGAAGACAGTCACCCTGACAACACAGGGTCCGGTCCCGGGAGCGGCCCGGCCGACGAACTCCAGGACGCGCTCGGGATCCAGGTCGGCGTCGAACACCGCCCGGCAATCGCGCACCAGCCTTTCCAGATGCAGGGACAGTCCACGTACCCGGCCATGCTCGACACGCATCGACGTGAAGTGGCCGTAGTTGGTCAGCGCCAAAGCCTGAAGAGCGTCCGAGCCGACCGGCTTGCCGTTAAGTTCCGCCATGCTCCCAAGCTTGGCACCCGTGGCCAGTGGTCACGGGCGCGATGAGGCGAGATGGCTCCGAAGTTCGGTGAAAGTTCAGGGTCGAGGCAGTGCGGGGACGTACCGAGGACATCACCCCCTGCGCCATTCTGGTCACACACCGTTGGCTAATCGTCGGCGTCGGCACGATCCATGGCGCCGTCACCGATTACGTGCGGTCCTTCGCCAGAGCGAATCCGACCGGGGAGCCACGGCGATCCGGTCCAGTCCCCCCTTCAACTCCCGAACTGGGAGGCACTTCCGTGTCCGAAACGCTCTTCGCCACAAGTCAGTTGATCTTGGCAGACACACCGAGCGCGGTGTCCTGGGCCCGGCGTCACACCGTCGATGTCCTGCGTTGCTGGGGATTCCCCTCCGATCCCGTCGAGACGGCACGGCTGTTGGTATCAGAGCTGACCACAAACGCGATAAGGCACACACAGCCGGACGTTGAGCCCTCCTCGCATTCTTCGCTCTCCCATGCTCGCGCTATCACACTGACGTTGAGGGCGGACAGTCGCCGGCTACTGCTGCTCGTGGAGGACGACGACCGTCGAGCGCCCGTGGTCAAAAGGGTTGGCACGGACTCTGAAGGCGGTCGGGGTCTATTCCTGGTGACGATGATGAGCCAGGACTGGGGCTTCTACTTCCCGGTGCCTCGCCCAGGCAAAGTCGTGTGGGCACAACTCGCACTCCAAGAGTCCGACGGGACTCTCCCCGCCACCCCAGTTGACCTGCCGTCTGCTCATCGTGATCACGAGCAGGTTCCGCCCGTCTTCATGGCCCGCGCTCGGGCCGGCCTGTGGGAACTATAAAGCAGGGTGTGCGGCTGGGCTTCTGATCTATTCCGCCTGACGACGCAATCGTCCCGGGTGCCGGCATTACGTCCGTCTCAATCCTGCGGAATGGCCGCATTCCTTACGCTCCACCGCAGTCGGCACTTCCCATAACCCTGTAGGAGCTCCACTGTGCCTGTTCCCCTTTCGCCACCCCGCTCCGGCCGCATCGTCATCCTGGGCGCCGGGCCCTGCGGCCTCGCCTGTGCGGATGAACTCGACCGGCTGGGACACAACGACTGGATTCTGATCGAGGCCGCTCGAACCGTCGGCGGCCTGGCATCGTCCGTGGTCGACAACGCGGGGTTCACCTGGGACCTCGGCGGCCACGTCGTGTTCTCCCACTTCGGTGAGTTCGACCGCCTCTTGACAGAACTCTTCTCCGAGAAAGAGCTGTTGCACCACGACCGGTCTTCGTTCGTGCGGTACGGCAAGGGATGGGTGCCGTATCCGTTCCAGCAACATCTGCACCATCTGCCACGTGCGGAAGCGCAGGAATGCCTGGACGACCTGGTCACCGCTTGCCTGCAGCGGCAGGCCCTGCCTCCCGGCTCGAATTTCGCCAACTGGCTGCGGGCTCAGTACGGCTCCGCGCTCGTGGAACGGTTCTTCACTCCGTACAACACGAAGGTGTGGGCGACGCCACCCGAACGGATGAGCGTTTCCTGGGTGACCGAGCGCGTCGCACCGGTCAATCTCGACGAGACCCTGCGGGCCTTCCTGGGAGCGGCTGAACCTCCGATGCGGCGTTGGGGGCCGAACTCGACGTTCACGTTCCCCGCCCACGGCGGTACAGGAGAGATCTGGCGCCGCCTGTCCGCCCGCCTGAGTAACGACGTCCGCACCGGTACACGTGCCGTGTCCATCAACACCGATGAGCGGACAGTGGGGATAGAGGACGGGCCCGCGCTTCCGTACGAGAACCTGGTCGCCACCCTTCCACTTGACCAGCTCGCTGCGATGACGGCCACCGCGCCACGGAATGTGCGGCGCGCGGGTCGCCGTCTGCGCCACAACACCGTGGTCATGGTCGGATTGGGCTACCGTGCGCCGACCACGGACGAACGTTCCTGGCTGTACTTTCCCCAGCCGGATGTGCCGTTCTACCGGGCGACGAACTTCGGCAAGTACGCTCCCGCCAACGTCCCCCACGGTGACACCAGCACGTTCAGTGCGTGGATGACCGAGACGTCCATGTCTCCGGGCACCCGGGCCGACCTCCCGGCGCTGGCCGACGCGTGCGATGCCGCACTGCGGCGTCACGGCCTCGTTCCCGAGCGGGCCCCGCTCGCGGGCACCCACGTGGAGGTTGTCCCGTACGCCTACCCCGTGCCCACCCTTGACCGGGACCAGCTCCTGGCCACGGTCGTCCCATGGCTGGAGGCGCGGCGAATCCATCCGCGCGGCCGGTTCGGCACCTGGCGTTACGAGATCGGCAACATGGATCACGCGGTCAAGATGGGGATCGACATCGCCCGCCGGCTGGTTCGTGGTGGGGCCGAGGAGCTCGTCCATCCCGGACGGAAGCCGGCAGGCGTGGGCGGAGGCCGGTCATGATCTCGGGAACGTCGACCGTCTTCTTCGCCGGGCATCGCTTTCACGTGTCGGTGGACACGGACTTCGCACCCGAGCAACTCGCCCATCTGCTCGACTTCGTACCGGAGGCAGTCCACGCCCTGCCGTGCGGGCAGGAAACCGGTATCCGCGTACGGCGTGACGAGAGCCTGTTCACCTCTCTCATGACCCGGCTCGCCCCGATGCCGTACCTGCCGGTCACGCCCTTCCGCGGCGAACCGTACCGCATGGTCCGTCTTCAAGACGCGGTCTGGTGGCGCCCCGAACCACAGTCACACCTGCAGCAAGACCATCTCTACGCGCGTGACGCCACGGGACTGCTGCACGTGGTTCTGCATCCGGGGGCCGTTCGCGGCGAGCGCTACCTCGTGCGGATGATCCGCGAGACGGTCCTGCGGTGCGGGGAGAACCGGAACTGGGCGTCCTTCCACGCGGCTGCCGCCTCCGTGACCGGCAGTGGAGTGCTGATCGCAGGCCCTTCGGGGGCGGGCAAGACGACCATCCTCACCGCTCTGGCAGCGCACGGCCGAGCCGACATCCTGGCCTCCGACCGCGCGATGGTGTCCCAAGATGCGGAGACCGTGGTGGGCGTTCCGCTGTCAGTACGGCTCGCCGCAGGCACACTGACGGGCCTGCCCACACGCAAGGCCGCACTCTCAGCGCCCGGTCTGCCCCACGTTTTCGGGACACCGGTCAAGCTCTCTCGCACACCGCGGAGCTTCGCCCGTGCATTCGGCACCAGGGTTCACGACTCAGCCGCGCTGCACTCAGTGGTGCTGCCCCGGTTCTCCGACGAAGTCGGCGAGCCGGCGATCCGGTACTTGGACGCCCGCGAGGCCGGTGCCGAGCTCGCCTCGGTGTGCTGCACGCCTCACGACGAAGACTGGCTCCTCCCCTGGTTCGCCCCGCGGAAGAACACAATCGAGGAACTGGCTGAACGGGCCAACCGACTGGTCGACCTGCTCGTGACGCACGTGCCGGTCATCCGTCTGACGGCAGGCGTGCACGCCCCCGACCTGCTGCGGAAGCTCGCCGACGCGGTGTTGCGGAGCCTGCCGTGACCCCTCGCCGCATCGCCCTCATCGGGCCGGTGGCGTCCGGCAAGTCCACTCTTGCCGCCGCCATCGCCGAACACACCGGCCTGTCTCACCTAGATCTGGATGAGCTGTTCTGGGGACCGGACTGGACTCCGGTCGCATCCCCTCTCTTCCTTCGGCGTCTACAGGATGCCTTGTCCCGTGACGCTTGGATCGCAGACGGCAACTACGGAGGCACAGCCGCCGAGATGCTGCTGGACCGAGCCGAGTTGACCATATGGCTCGACCTACCACTGAGAGTCTGTCTCCCGAGGCTAGTTAGGCGTTCCCTGCATCGCGCCGCCACCGGCGAGGAGTTGTTCAGCGGCAACCGGGAGACATACCGCCACCTGGTTGCCCGTGACTCAATCCTCTGGTGGGGGCCGGCACACCACGGCCAACACCGCCGTCGCTGGGAGAGCCATATCAACGCTCTCGAAGCGGATCACTCTCCGATCGTCAGACTCACACGGCGCAATGCCGTCTGCCCAACTCTCCGGAGCCACGGACTACTCCCTCCACCCCCCGAGGAGACGTCGTGTCCCGCACCGTGATCGCCTCGGTCGTCCGCGTGCCCTGGCACAGCACGCACGGCGGCTACGACCAGTTGCTCGACCATCTGCCCGAGGTCCACCGCGTCACCGCTCCCATCGGCCTCCTCACCCGGCGGGTTGCGTCGGCCGCTCACCAGTTGGCACGCCCCTGGCATCCGCCATCGTTCTATCCGGCCGAGCACTTCGCAACCGACCTGCGCATTCTGGCTTCCCGGCACCCGGCGCATGTTCTCTACGGTGAGGAGCAGTTCTGGTTCTCGCGCCACCGGCACGTACCGACGGCGGTCACCTACCACCAGCCGCCCGAGAACCTGACCATGCTCATGCCGCATGCCGCGTGGAAGAAGGTGGCGTCCCGCGCAAACCACGTCATCGTTGTCTCTCCCTCGCAGCGTGACTTCTTCGCCCGTCACCTTGCCGAGGAACGCATTCATCTGGTGCCGCACGGAGTCGACACCGACACGTTCAGTCCTTTGGGCACGCCGGACTTCTCAGCGCCGCCCTTGGTGCTGACCGTCGGCTGGTGGCTCCGCGACTGGGACGTCCTCGACGCCGTCCACGACCGGCTCCACCACAGGTACGGCAGGCAGATCCGGCTGGCGCTCGTCACTCGCAGGGACGCCGCCCAGAACCGGCATCCTGCTATCCGTGTCCTCGAAGGCATCGGTGAGGCGGAGCTCGTCTCCCTCTATCGGGCGGCGACGGTGGTTCTGCTGCCTCTGCTCGGCGCGACGGCTAACAATGCACTACTCGAGGCACTCGCCTGCGGGACACCCGTAGTGGCCACGGATGTTGGCGGCGTCCGCCACTACACGGGCAACGGCCCGGGCGCGGTCCTCACCCCACCGGGTGACTCCCTCGCCGCGGCGGAAGCGACCGAGGTGCTCTTGGCGGAAGCCGGCACAGCCTGCCATACCGCCCGCAGAACCGCTGCCCGCGACCGGGCTCAGGAATTCACATGGCCCCACGTGGCGCACCAAGTACGTGAGGTGTACCGCCTTCTCGGAGAGGAGTGATGACGTTGTCGTCCTCGTGGTTTCAGCTCGTTGTTCCCATCTTGGTGACCTGCCTTCTGGCCCGCGCAGTGTGGGTTGCCGTGACTGTGGAACTGTCCGGCCGGTGGCTCTTGGACAACGCCTCCCGAGCCCCGGAACCCTGCGGAGACCGGCCCCCATGGCTGGTCCTGCTGTTGCCCATGCTGCGTGAGCAGGCCGTGGCGGAAAAGGTGATCACCGTGTTCACCGCCTTGGACTACCCGTCGCACCGTGCCGCTGTCGTCGCCATCACCACCGAACGCGAGGACACCGCCCGCAAGAGCCTGCGAACTCGTTTGCCATACCTCGCCGACACGTTCCCTCTCGTCCCTGACCGTCTGCGTGGTCTGTTCCCCGGGCCTCGTCAAGGCGCTGTAGCGGCTGCGGTCAACACGGTGCAGCCAGAGGACCGGCTGGCCGTCCTCACCGAACTGTTCGACGCGGAGCCGACGACCGCCCAAGTTGTCGCAGGACTCACGGGTACCAGACCCTCCCAGGCATTGCGGTTGGTACACCTCCACCAGCCAGACACCGGTGGCCGGAAGGCGGGTCAGCTCAACTTCGCCGTCGATCACCTGAATGAGGTACTCGGACCCCTGGGCTGGCGAGAGGAGCAAGACGGAGGCGACACGTTCGTGCTCGTCTACGATGCCGACGCAATCGCGGATGTACGCGCACTACGGGCCTTCGCCAAGGCCGCGCTCGCCCATCGACGCCGTACGGGTGGCTTCCCTGCCCTGGCCCAGGAGCAGAGGCTGCCCCTGCTGCTCAGGCATCCTTTCCGGGACGGTCCGGCGGGGCTGCTTCTGGCCGGCGAGTGGATGTACCAGGTCCGCCGTTCACTGGGCATTGAGCTTTCCCGTGTCCGGCTCCACGAGTACCTGACCACGTCCCGGCTTCCAGGGCCTCTGCGGGCGCTGCTGCGCCCGATGGTCTATGGGGTCGGGTGCGGGATGGGCGTCCATCTGCCCGCTCTGCGGACACTCGGCGGCTTTCCCGAGCCAATGGAGGACCTCGGTACCGGCCACCGCCTCACCCTGCTCGGCAAGGGCATCACTGCCGTCGATACCGCCGTCCTGGACGAGCCGTACACTGACCTCAGGGGGGTGACCAACCTCCACGCCCTCGCCTTTACCGCCTCCGCGCGCCCCGACCGGCATGCCCGTGCGGTCGCCCACCTGCCGGGCTCGCTGTCCCGCACAGCAAGAGGTGCCCTGGTCCTGCGGGAGTGGGCCGATGAAGCGGCCTGGCTGTTCGGCGCTCCGATCACCGCAGCGGCCGTCCTCTCCTCGTGGTGGAGCGGCCCGGTATGGGCAGCGGTCTCGGCCGTAGGCGTGGCCTTGCATGGACCGGTCCTCACGGCGCGGCTGATGTCCCTGGTCCCACGCTTGCACGCCGCCGCCCGCCCACCGGGCGGCGCCGTCCCAACCTCCCCGCGTCTTACGCCTCTACGATGGGCCGCGCTCATCGCCACCAGCCCCGTACAACCCTTCGTACGGCTCGTAGGCCCCTGGCAGCTCATCTGCCGCCGGCTCACCGGACGCCGCACGACGTTCGGCAAGACCGAGCGATGAGCCCAGCCCATCACCCGACCAGGCAGGAAGACCGTAGAGCTCATGCCCGAGACCGTCACCCCCGTCATCCGTACCTCCGCCAAGGCCGTCGTCCTCCACGATCGCCACGTCCTCCTCATCCGGGCCGTCTGGGAAGGCCAGGGCTGCTACTTCCTGCCCGGCGGCGGACAGAACCCGGGCGAGAACCTCGCCGACGCCGCGCGCCGCGAGGTATACGAGGAGACCGGCCTGGCCGTCACCTCAGACCGGCTGCTGTGGGTCCGCGAGTACATCGGCGCCAACCACGAGCACGCCGCCACGGAGGCGGCCACCCACCGCATCGAGACAGTCTTCCTCTGCACTCCGACCGGTGACCCCCACGACCTCGGCGGCCACGAGGCCGACGACGTCCAGACCGGCCTGGAATGGGTGCCGCTGGAAAGGGTTCCTTCGGTTAACCTCCTGCCGCACGCGCTCCGCGCCCCGATCGCCGCCCTTGCCCGGTCAGGCGAGATCCCGACCGGTTACCTGGGCGATGTCGCCTGAGTTGCCAGTGCCGATCATTGACGGCCGCGTACCACCGACCGCACATGAGATCACCACTGGGCAGGCCAACCGGGTCTGGCTCGTCGACGCCCCGACACCGTACGTTCTCAAGCATTACGGCACCGCCGCCCGCGCCACGAACGAGGCCGCCACTCTCCGCCTCCTTGCCGCTCACGGCTCTCCGGCACCGCGACTGCTCAGAGCCGGCACCGGCGGTGACCCGCCGTGGACGGCACAGCGCTTCGTCACCGCCGAGTCGGTCCCCGCCGGGCGACTCCTCGCCGAACTCGCCATTCCTCTCAACACGGTCCACCGCATACCCGGTGACCACGCGGGTCGGGTAGCGGGCGCTCTCCACTACCCGACTTGGCCCGCCTACCTCCACAGCCGTCTGGAAGCCTACGAGACCGCCGCCCCGCACCTGGCTTCCGAAGCTCGTAGCCTGCGCAACGAGATCAACAACACCGCGCTGGACGTCCAGCCCCGGCTCCTGCACCACGACCTCCAGCCCGGCCATCTGATCCGTCAGCACACTGGGCAGTTGGTCCTGGTCGACTGGGAGCTGGCCGCGTTCGGTGACCCACTCTCAGACCTGGCCCGCCTAGCGGTGCGTCTCCGGCTGGACGACCTGTCGTCGATTGCCGACCTCGTGCACGTTCATGACGCGGCCACCGAGCATCGCCTGCGTCTGTACTGGAGAATTCACCGACTCGCCGACGCGGCTCTGAGCCAGCCGAGGTGAAGGGCCGAACATGCGGGCACCTTGCGGGCGCCCGCTCTTCTGCCGTCCCCACAACCGGTGGACGTCCGGTGCAGAACACAGGGCGTCCACCAGTCTGTTCAGCTGCTCAGTCCGCCCAGGGGATCTGCGGGGAGCGGTAGTAGTCGATGCCCAGGGCGTCCCAGCGGGGGCCGTGGGTGGCGATGCGCTGACGGTAGTCCGTCCAGTCGTGCGTGGCGGCCGGGGACCAGCCCAGTTCGGCGATGCCCGGGAGGCGGGGGAAGGCCATGAACTCGATGTGGTCGTTGGTCTCCAGCGTCTCGGACCACATCGGCGCCTCGACGCCCAGGATCTTGTCCTCCGCCACGCCTTGGAGGTAGCTGCCCGGGTCCCAGTCGTAGGACTGCCGCGCCTCGACGTAGCCGGCCCAGCTCAGCCCGAGCGGGGTGTCCTCGTTGTACTTCATGTCGATGTAGGCCCGGTTGGCGGGCGAGAGGATGACGGGAGTGCCGTCGTTGGCCGCCTCGGCCACCTCCGGCTCGGTGCCGGTCGTGCCCCAGTACTGGGCGACGGCGCCCTCGACCGGGTTCGCCCCGGTGATCTGGTGCCAGCCGACGACGGTCTTGCCGTGCCGGCCGACGATCTCCTGGGCCCGTTCCATGAACGCCACGTAGTCCTCGTGCGGGGTGGCGTGGGCCTCGTCGCCGCCGATGTGGAGGTAGCGGCCCGGCGTCAGTTCGGCGAGTTCGCGCACCACGTCGTCGACGAAGTCGTAGGTGATCTCCTTGTCCACGCAGAGCGAGCTGAAGCCGACCTCGATGCCGGTGTAGAGCGGCGGGGCGACGCCGTCGCAGTTCAGCTCCGCGTACGAGGCCAGGGCGGCGTTGGTGTGGCCCGGCATGTCGATCTCCGGGACGACCTCCAGATAGCGCTCGGCGGCGTAGGCCACGATCTCCCGGTAGTCGTCCTTGGTGTAGTAGCCGCCGGTGCCGCCGCCGACCTCCGTGGTGCCGCCGTAGGTGGCCAGCCGGGGCCAGGAGTCGATCGCGATCCGCCAGCCCTGGTCGTCGGAGAGGTGCAGATGCAGTTTGTTGATCTTGTAGAGCGCCATCTGGTCGATGTAGCGCTTGACCTGCTCGACGGTGAAGAAGTGCCGGGAGACGTCCAGCATCGCGCCCCGGTACGCGAAGCGCGGCGCGTCGGCGACGGTGCCGCCGGGGACGGTCCACGGGCCGGGCTGCCGGCTGTCCGCCTCCACCCGCTCCGGCAGCAGCTGACGGAGCGTCTGGACGCCCCGGAACAGACCCGCGTGGCGCGGGGCGGTGATGGTGACGCCGGTCGGCGTGGAGCGCAGCCGGTAGCCCTCGGCAACCGCGCCCTTCTCCTCCGCGCCGCCCCGGGCCTGCTCCGCGGACCCGCCCGCGGCGCCGAGCCGCAGTTCGATGCCGCCGCGGCCGGGACGGGTGGTGACGGGCAGCTTGTAGCCGGTGGACGGGCGCAGCACCGAGGCGAGGTGCTCGCCGATCCGCCGGCCCTCGCGCGAACGGTCCACGCGGATCAGGGTCTTGGGGCCGATCCGGTACGGCTTGCCGCCGGCCCGTACGGAGGCGGGCGCGGGCACGAGCCGGTCGAAGCCGGCGTCCGGGGCGGCCCCGGTGCCGGCCCCGGTGCCGCGCTCCGGCGCGGCCGAGGCGGATCCGGTGGCCACGGCTCCGCCCGTGGCGACGAGCAGTAACGCGCAGAGGACTCTCGCGATGGATCGGGGTTGTTTGCTGGAGGCGCCAGTTCGTCGCACGACGATCCCTTTCGACGGTTTCTGTCCGTGGGGGTGGAGCGACCGACGGGTCCCATGAGACCGGCGCGCCCCGACGGGGTCAAGGGTGTAGACCAATTTAGGTGTAGACCAATCCGCCGCCTCGGCACCGGCCCGCCCCGGTGCGGCCCCGCCGCCTGCGGCTCCGGGCCGGCGGGACTCCGTACGACCGAAGGGCGCGCGAACGGCGGTACGCCGCAAGGCGGTTGAGCGGCGGGGGCCGGGGGCGGGGCCGGGGGCGACCCGGGCGGCGGAGTCCGGCTCAACCCCCGCCGCCCGCGCGTCATTTGACAGAATCGGCCCATGGCGGAAATCACCCAGCGGGACGGCACCTGGACCTTCGACGGCGAGACCGTCCGGATCGTGCCCGGGCACGACAAGAGCGTCAGCCTGCTGCGCCGGACCCTCGGCGAACTGGCCGTCCCCCTCGCGGCCGTGGCCGGGGTCTCGCACGAACCGGGGCGCAAGGGCGGCCGGCTGCGGCTGCGGCTCCGGCACGGCGCCGACCCGCTGCTCCAGGTCACCGGCAGCAAGCTGGACGGCGCCAACGACCCCTACCAGCTGGCCGTGGAACCGGGTCGCGCCGATCTCGCCGGGTACTTCGTCGACGAGGTGCGCAACACCCTCCTCCTGGAGCAGGTGCCCTCCGGCCCCACCGACCGCTATCTGCTGCCCGGCCCGTCCGTGCCGCTGTCGGCGAGCGCCGGGGACGGCACGGTCTCCTTCGACGGTGAGCAGATCCGGCTGGAGTGGAACTGGAAGACGGACGAGTCGAAGAAGTCCGGCGGGCCCCGCGCCCTCGCCCTGCGCGATGTGGAGGGGGTGGAGTGGTCGCCGTCGGCCGGGCTGGAGAACGGCTACCTCCGCTTCCTGCCGAAGGGGTCCGGCGCCGTGGCGGGCGGCAGCCGCATGCCGGCCAAGCACGACCCGTACGCCGTCGATCTGTACGGCTTCCGCAAGGACCCCCTGATGGCCCTGGCCGCCGCGGCCGTGGCCGCCCGGCTGCCCCATCCGGCCGCGCCCGCCGCCGCCGGGCCGGACCGGAGCGGGGACGGAGCCGGAGGCGGGGCCGGAACCGGCGGCCGGCCCGCCGTGGCCCTGGCCAAGACGCCGGACCCCCTCCCCGCCCCCCGGAGCCCGGGCGGCGAGGACCACGACGCGCTGCTGCGGCGGCTCCGGGAACTGGGCGAGCTGCGGCAGGCGGGGGTCCTCACGGACGAGGAGTTCACCGCCGCCAAGAAGGCCGTACTCGGCCGCTTCTAGCGTTTCCGGACCCTCTTCCGGCGCCCCCTGCCCGATTCCGGGCAGATTTCTTGCAGAATCATGGCGTTCACGGCCACTATCGACGCATGCTCGAACGCCCCGCGTCCCACGACGACCTCGTCGACCACCTGGTCCGCTCCACGCCGCTCCATCGCGGCGAGGCGGTCCGGGTGGTGCTGGACGTCCTGGCGTACTTCGACGAGACGGTCGAGGACTTCGTCCGCCGCCGCCACCGCGAACTGCGGTCCGCCGGGCTGGCGAACGCGGAGATCTACGACCGGATCGCGGCGGAACTGCCGCACCGCGCGGTGGCGCCCCCCGAGCTCTCCCTGAGGCAGCTGCGCCGGATGATCTACGGCTGACCGCCGCCCGGCACCCGGGACGGCGGCAGCACCGGCAGCAGGACCGGCCCCGGCACGGGCGAGCGGAGCGGAACAGTCCGCCACCGGAGCAGAACGCAGCACGCAGACACGGCACGCAGACACGGCACGCGGCACGACAACGAGGGTCTGAGGTACATCCATGTGTGGAATCGTCGGTTACATCGGTCAGCGAGACGCGGCCCCGCTGCTGCTCGAAGGTCTGCAGCGGCTGGAGTACCGGGGCTATGACTCGGCCGGCATCGCCATCGGCGCCAAGGCCGGCAAGACGACCGGAGCCGGGAAGGCAGGCGGAGCCGGAAAGACCGCTGGGGCCGCCGGGCCCGGCAAGGCCGGCGCCCTGAAGACCGCCAAGGCCAAGGGCCGGGTACGCGACCTGGAGGCCCGCCTCCCCAAGCGCTTCTCCGGCACCACGGGCATCGCCCACACCCGCTGGGCCACCCACGGCGCCCCGAACGACGAGAACGCGCACCCCCATCTGGACGCCACCGGGCAGGTCGCCCTCGTCCACAACGGCATCATCGACAACGCCTCCGAGCTGCGCGCCAGACTCCTCGCCGACGGCGTCGAGTTCAGCTCCGAGACCGACTCCGAGGTCCTCGCCCACCTCATCGGCCGCGACACCTCCGAGACCCTGGAGGAGAAGGTCCGCGGCGCCCTCCGGATGATCGACGGCACCTACGGCATCGCCGTGCTGCACGCCGCCTACCCGGACCGGATCGTCGTCGCCCGCAACGGCTCCCCCGTGGTCCTCGGCATCGGCGAGAAGGAGATGTTCGTCTCCTCGGACGTGGCCGCGCTGGTCAGCCACACCCGCCAGGTCGTCACCCTCGACGACGGCGAGATGGCCACCGTCAAGGCCGACGACTACCGCACCTACACCACCGAGGGCAGCCGCACCTCCGCCTCCCCGACCACCGTGGAGTGGGCGGCCGAGTCGTACGACATGGGCGGCCACGACACCTACATGCACAAGGAGATCTCCGAGCAGGCCGACGCCGTCGACCGGGTGCTGCGCGGCCGGATCGACGACCGTTTCTCCACCGTCCACCTCGGCGGCCTCAACCTCGACGCCCGCGAGGCCCGCGCCGTCCGCCGGGTCAAGATCCTCGGCTGCGGCTCGGCGTACCACGCGGGGCAGATCGGCGCCCAGCTGATCGAGGAGCTGGCCCGCGTCCCGGCGGACGCGGAGCCGGCCAGCGAGTTCCGCTACCGCAACGCCGTGGTGGACCCGGACACCCTCTACATCGCCGTCAGCCAGTCCGGCGAGACCTACGACACCCTCGCCGCCGTGCAGGAGCTGAAGCGCAAGGGGGCCCGGGTGCTGGGCGTCGTCAACGTCGTCGGCAGCGCCATCGCCCGGGAGACGGACGGCGGCGTCTACGTCCACGCCGGCCCGGAGGTCTGCGTCGTCTCCACCAAGTGCTTCACCAACACCGCCGTGGCCTTCGCCCTGCTCGCCCTCCACCTCGGCCGCATCCGCGATCTCTCCGTCGCCGACGGCAAGCGGATCATCGCCGGACTGCGCCGCCTCCCGGAGCAGATCGCCGGGATCCTGCGCGACGAGGAGCGGATCGCGGAGCTGGCCGCGGAGTACGCGAACGCGAAGAGCATGATGTTCGTCGGCCGCGTGCGGGGCTTCCCGGTGGCCCGCGAGGCCTCGCTGAAGCTCAAGGAGGTCAGCTACGTCCACGCCGAGGCGTATCCGGCGTCCGAGCTCAAGCACGGCCCGCTGGCCCTGATCGAGCCGGCCGTGCCGACCGTCGCGATCGTCCCGGACGACGAACTGCTGGAGAAGAACCGCGCCACGCTGGAGGAGATCAAGGCCCGCAGCGGCCGCATCCTCGCGGTGGCGCACCGGGAGCAGGAGAAGGCCGACCACACGATCGTGGTGCCGAAGAACGAGGACGAGCTGGACCCGGTCCTGATGGGCATCCCGCTCCAGCTGCTGGCCTACCACTCGGCGCTGGCCCTGGGCCGGGACATCGACAAGCCGCGCAACCTGGCCAAGTCCGTGACGGTGGAGTGAGGTTGTCCTGCTCCGGGGCCGCCCCCGGGGCTTTCCGCCGGATCGTGTGACGCTTGGCCTCTCCGGTCGTTGGGCCGGGGTGAGAGGGACGGCCCGGCACTCGCGCGACGGGTGCCGCCGGGCCGCACCCACCAGTCGTCGGGCGCGCAGGGCCGCCCGGCGGAGACCGGGGAATCACCGGCAGGCGGTCGGCGGACGTGCCACAGTGGTCGTCGGCCGACCCGGTCGCCAGGGAGAGCACCGGGTCCTCGGGGGGACACATGGCTGCAGAGGCACACGCGTCCGGAGGACGCGCGGTCCGCGATCTGGTCCGCGAGGTCATCACCGAACTCGCACCGGAGGAACTTCCGTTGCTGGAAGGGGTCCTGGAGCTGGACGACGCCGCCGCCGTCCGCCGCCTGAGCGGTCACGGACAGCGGCGGGAACCGCTGGGCTTCGGCGTCGGCGAGATCGCCGTGCTGGTCACCCCGGTTGTCTGGCTGGCCCTGGACCAGGCGGCCCGGCGCATCGGCGACATCGCCCTGGAGCGCGCGTCGAGAGCGTCGGCCGGTGCGCTGCGCAGGCTGTTCCGGAGAAGCCCTCCGCCGGTCGTGGTGCCACCGCTCACCCGCGAACAGCTCGCCGAGGTGAAGCGGCTGGTGCTGGAGACCGCCGAACAGCGCGGTCTCGCCGCCCCGCAGGCCTCGGAGATCGCCAACACGGTCGTGGCCGGGCTGGTCCTCGCCGAGCCGCCTCCCCCGGACGAGGGCGAGCCGGGCCCGCCCGCCGTGGCCGGTCCCACGCCGGAGGGCTAGCACGCCATGGGGGTGACGGCCGCTCGGCCCCGGATCGACGAACGGGCGATGGGCGCCGGGACCACGGTGCGCTTCGCCCTGCTGGTGGTCCTGCTGCTCGCCTCGGGCGGGGCGATGATGCTGCCCGTCGTCAACTCCCTGCGCCACACGGATGCGATCGACTGCACCCTCGCGGCAGGGATCGATCCGGACCGTAACGGGGACATGGCCTCGGCGATCAACGCCCTGAGCCAGGCCGTGGCCTACCGGGCCTGTATGGAGGAGCACGCGCCACCGCCCGCGCCGTGGCTCCTCTACAGCTGGCCGATCCTGCTGCTGGTCACCGCCGCGCTCCTGTTCGTCCTGCTGCCCGTCTGGAAGGCCAGGCGCCGGCGTGCCGTTCCGCTGGAATCGGTGGATCCGGACGGTGACATCCGTGCGCTGCTGGCCGGCTTGGCGGCGACCGCCGGCCTGGCCCGGGTCCCCCGGGTGATCGTGGACCGGGCCTCGGTGGCCACGGGGGCCGTGGTCTTCGGCCGCAACCGCCGGCCGACCGTGTGCCTGTCCGGTGGCCTGATCGCCTGCCGGCGCCGTGACCCGGAGCGCTTCCGGGCCGTCCTGCTGCACGAGTTCGCCCACATCGCGAACCGGGACATCACCGTCACCTACGGCACGGTCGCCGTCTGGCGCGTGTTCCTCGCGCTGGTCCTCCTGCCCTATCTCCTCTGGTCGGGCAGGCGGGTCCACGGCTTCCTCACCTGGTGGGGCGAGCCCACCGACCTCCCGTCGCTCACCCGCGGCCTGCTGCTGCCCGCTCTCACCGCCGCCCTCGTCTTCCTCGCGCGGTCGGACGTGCTGCGCGGCCGGGAGGTCTTCGCGGATCTGGCGGCGGTGCGCTGGGGCGCGGACCCGCACAAGTGGGACGTCCCGGAGCCGACCGCGGCGAGCGGCCGGCTCCGGAGCGCGCTCGGCCCGCTGCGGGAGTTCTGGGGCACGCACCCGCGCTGGGACGAACGCCGAGGCGCCCTGGCGGACCCGGCCCCGCTCTTCGGGGCCCGCGCCCTGCCGATGTTCCTGACCGGGGCCGCGGCGGCGATGCTCACCACCCACCTGCTGACGTATCTGTGGGCCTACAACCTGTACAGCCTGTGGCGGATCCAGTTGGTCTCGCTGGCCCCGGCCGCCCTGGTCGCCGGGGTAATCGGGACCGCACTGTGGCGGTCGGTGGCCTACGCGGTCCTCACGGGCGACAGGATCCCCTCGGGAGTGCGGGCGGGTCTGTGGCTCGGTGCCGGACTCGGTGCCGGCGGGCTGATCACCGGATACGGGGTGAGCGACGCCCAGTGGGTTCCGCCACGGCCCGCCGTCCTACTTCTCGTCGTGTGCGCCGGGGTCGCGTTCGCCTGGTGGGTCACTCAGTGCGCCCGGCTGTGGGCCGGTACCTGGCGCGGGCACTCCCTCCGCCCGCCGCTGCTGGCCGGTCTGGGGGCCGCCACGCTGGTGCTGTCCGCGTGGTTCGCCTGGTGGACCATGGACGGCACGTCCTGGGCGGCCGGGGCGTCGTACAGCGACAGCGCCATGCGACAGAGCGTGTTGAACGTGTTCCCCGGTTCCGGCGGTGCGGGTGCCACCGGTGACACGGAGGCGGCGGGTTCGGCCGTCGTGTCCACCCTGGCGGCCGCCTGGCCGATCCTGGGCGGCTTCGTCGCCTATCCGCTAATTCCATCCGCATTGGCCGTCCTATGGGTGGTACCGCTGACGGCCTGGGCGCTCGGCCGGCCCCCTGGCACTCCCCGCTGGGTGACCAACGCCCTGCCGGGCGGGGACAGCCCGCCAGGGGCGACGGGGGAGCCGCTGCCGCCTCTGCGCCGGGTCCTGGGACCCGGGCTGCTGGGCGGGGTCGCGGCCTGGCTCGCCGTCGCGGGCGCGCAGGCCCTGCTGCCCGCACCGCCGACCGCCCCGCGGGACGGGGCCGGCCTGCACGAAGCGCAGTATCTGACGTGGTTGTTCGCCGCCCTGCTGGTGCCGGCGGCGGTGGCCGCTTCCGTCGCGGCGACGCAGTCGGGCCGGGGACGCCGACTGGTCGCCGCCCTGATCGTTGCGGAGTCCTCGGCCCTGCTCGGGCTCGTGGGAATGGCCCTGCTCGTCTCCTCGGACGGCTGCGTCGGGCCGTTGAACACGCTGGAGAGCGACTGCTCCTGGCGTCCGGTCTGGGACACCATGGCGTGGACGCTGCCCCGTCTGGTCAACGGCGTCCTCGCGCTCGCCGCGATCAGCGCGCTCCTGGCGGCCGCGGCGGGATCACTCCTCCGGCGCGTGCGGCCGGGTGGGACGCGGCAGGCGGAGGACGCGGCGGGCGAGGAGCCCGCACCGCGCGTCGGCCGGGCGGCCGGTGCCCGCCGCCTCGGGGCCCGCCTGGGAACGGCCACGGCCGTGGCGGCGGCGGTGGCGGTCGCCGTGGTGGAGCCCGTCTCCCTGGCGGCGTTCCACACCATGGTCCCCGACGCCGCCACGTCTCAGCAGACCACCCGGCAATGGATACAGGCCACAGCCCCCGCCGTGGCCGCCGGCACCAGGGCACGGCAGGTCCATGCCTGGCACCGGCTGGGCGGCCGCTTTCTGCTGGAGCACGCCGAGGCCAACGACGACTACCTGCGCACCGTCCTGCGCTCGGCCGTGGACACCGAGAACATCCGGCTGCCCTACCTGGCCCGCCTCCGGCCCATCTGCGCCGACTACGGCAGGATCGCCGGCTGGGTGAACCACGCCTACTTCCGCGTGCCCGACCGCGAGGCGCAAACCGCCTGGCAAACCCTCGGTCTCAGGGCGCAGAAGGGCAGCGCCGACTGCGAACACGCCCTGCGGCAGCAGGACATCACCCTGTTCACCGAAGCGATGCGGGAACTGCTCGCGGCCGGGGACAGCGCCGGAAAGGCGGCGGGGAGGGTGGAAGCAGTGCTGCGCGAAGCGGGTTACGACGACTACCTGAGATTCAGGCGGCAGGCGCGCGAACCGGCTCGGTGAGCTGCCGCCCCAGAGCTGTTCCACCCGTCGGCCGAGGCAGCGCCCGGCGGCATCCGGCCCACGCGGGCCCGGAGAACGCCGGGGAGACGGGGCCGGCCCCCGCGCGTGCCACCGTACGCGCGGGGGCGGTCTCCCCCGGGGCCCGCGCTGCCCTGTACGCCGGCCCGGATGCCGCCCGCCGGTGACCGTCACGTCCGGAAGGCGGCAGCACTTCACAGGTCAAATACCCGCCACCTGGGCCGATTTCACTCATACGCGCGAGTAGTTTCCGCACTTGCGGGCGGGGTCCGGGGCGGTGGGCGGCTCCCCGGCCGCCGTTCCCGGGACGGAAGCCCGGCGCCGATCGCGGCGCGGGAGCCCCGCGCCGGCCGGTCCCGCGAGGGGTGACGGAAACCGGCCGCGACGGCGGCGGCACCCGAGGCGAGAAAGGGGCGCTGGGAGGCAGGGGGGCGCGGCGGGTTCCGGACATCCCGCGTCACGCGGCGCGTCCGGGCCGGCGCGCCGCGTACGCGATCGCGACTCCTGGCGCCGCGCGCCGGGTGCGCGCCCCCGTCCGGTATCGGGCGTGAACCGGCCGCGGCCCCGGCCGGGCACGGCGGGAACCGGCCGCCGCCCGGTCAGGGAACGGTGACGACCGGGCGCCGGGCCCGGCGCGTCAGCCGCCCGGCGACCGAGCCGAAGATCCGGCCGGCCAGGCCGTGCGTGGAGCCCACGACGATGGCGTCGGCCGCGTACTCCCGGCCGACCTCCTCCAGTTCGTGGCAGATGTCGCCGCCCCGCTCGACCAGGATCCACGACACCTCGGCGAGATGGTCCGCGCAGGCCAGCTCCAGGCCGAGCACCTCGGTGCGGTGGTCCGGCACATCGACGAAGACCGGGGGTTCGCAGCCCGCCCAGACGGTGGTGGGCAGCCGGTTGGCCACATGGACGATGATCAGGCCGCTGCCGGTGCGCCGGGCCATGCCGATGGCGTAGGCGAGGGCCCGCTCACTGGAGGTGGAGCCGTCGAAACCGACGACGACTCCGTGCCGGAAGGCGGGATCGCAGGTCTGGCGCGTCTCGTCCGCCGCTTCCAGGTGCGCCAGGGGATCGGCGACCTGCTTGCGGTCGGCGGGTTCGGGGATCTCGTGACCGGCCATCGGTATCTCGGCGAAGAATGTCCTCTGCGGAGGGAACGGCGGTTGGCGGCCGAGCGGTCGCGGGGGCGATAGTCCGGGAATCCACTTCCCAAGCCCTTGGCCCCAAGGGTACGGCGAGTTGCCCCGCCTGCCCAGGCTCCGCCACCGGGCGGCCCGGGGCCGGCAACCGGCGCAGCCGCCGGCTGCGGCTTTCCGGGAGCATGCCGGAGGCGGGCCCGCAGCGCAATGCCCGCCGGTCCGCGGCGCGCCCGGGCCGGCCGGCCCGGAGCGGCGGAGAAGCCGCGCGACGCCGGCTCCCGCGCGGGAAGGACGGCGCGGCCGCCTCCGCGGCGGCCTCCGGCGGCCGGGCCGCCGGAGGCCCGGACGGCGGCGGGCCGGGGGCCGGCGCCGCACGGCGAGGGGGCGCACGGCGGGCGCACACGCGCGCGCACGGCGCGCTCCGTACAACCGCCGGACTCGAACTCCTGATCCCACTTCTTTTCGGCCAACTTGGCGCACCAGTACACCCTTTGGCGAACCCCGCCCCCAACCCCCTTCCCACCTGCGAAGAAACGGCCGCGAACGGCTCTCGCCCCCTACGGCGGCGGCGTGTTGGCCACCGGGCCCACTTCCCACCGGGGCCGTCGAGTGCGACGCTTCGTGATCGAATGCTTTACGCCAAGTTGCCATGTCGACTTAGCGGTGGGTGGTGAACTTGTCTCGCCGACCACATGGGACACAGTAGATTCGATCTTGGCCATTCACGGCGGGGGACTCGTGCAGGACCGAGGGGAAACGTGCAGGTTCGACACCATCGAGGAGCCGCGACCACCGAGGGGGGCTTAGTTCCATGAGCCAGGACTCCACGACCGTACCGGAGGCCGCCCGGAAGCTTTCCGGCCGCCGCCGCCGGGAGATCGTCGCAGTGCTGCTCTTCAGCGGCGGCCCCATATTCGAGAGCTCCATCCCGCTGTCCGTATTCGGTATCGACCGCCAGGACGCCGGCGTTCCCCGCTACCGGCTTCTGGTGTGCGCCGGTGAAGAGGCCCCGCTGCGGACGACCGGAGGACTCGAACTGACCGCGCCGTACGGCCTGGAGGCGCTCGCGCGCGCCGGGACCGTCGTCGTGCCGGCCTGGCGGTCCATCACATCGCCGCCGCCGCAGGAGGCGCTGCAGGCGCTGCGCAGGGCCCATGAGGAGGGCGCCCGGATCGTCGGGCTGTGCACGGGCGCCTTCGTGCTGGCCGCGGCCGGGCTGCTCGACGGCCGGCCCGCCACGACGCACTGGATGTACGCGCCGACGCTCGCCAAGCGGTACCCGTCGGTCCATGTGGACCCGCGGGAACTGTTCGTCGACGACAGCGACGTGCTGACCTCCGCCGGAACGGCGGCGGGCATCGATCTCTGTCTGCACATCGTGCGGACCGACCACGGGGCCGAGGCCGCCGGAGCGCTCGCGAGGCGCCTGGTGGTGCCGCCCCGGCGCACCGGCGGGCAGGAGCGCTATCTCGACAGGTCTTTACCGGAGGAGATCGGCGCCGACCCGCTCGCGGAGGTCGTCGCCTGGGCGCTGGAGCATCTCCACGAGCAGTTCGACGTGGAGACCCTCGCCGCGCGCGCCTATATGAGCCGGCGGACCTTCGACCGGCGGTTCCGGTCGCTCACCGGGAGCGCCCCGCTGCAGTGGCTGATCACGCAGCGGGTGCTCCAGGCGCAGCGGCTCCTGGAGACCTCCGACTACTCCGTGGACGAGGTGGCGGGCCGTTGCGGCTTCCGCTCACCCGTCGCGCTGCGCGGGCACTTCCGCCGCCAGCTCGGGTCCTCCCCCGCGGCGTACCGGGCGGCCTACCGGGCCCGCCGGCCCCAGACCGGGGCCGAGCGGGCGGAGCGGCAGGACCGGGCGGAGCGCCTGGAGCGGCCGGACAGACCCGACCGCTCCGACCGGCCGGCGGCCGGTGACCCGCGCCCGGACGGGCCGGCGTCCGCCGCCGCCTCGCTGGCGGCGCTGCGCCGCGCGAACGCCCTGCAGCAGAGCGGCCACGGCACACCGGCCGGGGAGCCGTCCCTGCCCGACGCGGAGACGTACGCCGGACGGCTCGCGGAGCACGGCGGACGGGCGGTCGGGCGGTCCTCCGTGCCCGGTCAGCGCGACCGCCCCGTAGGGTGAGGCGCATGAACGACCGCATGGTGTGGATCGACTGCGAGATGACCGGCCTCTCGCTGGCCGACGACGCTCTGATCGAGGTGGCCGCCCTGGTCACCGACTCCGAGCTGAATGTGCTGGGCGAGGGGGTGGACATCGTGATCCGTCCGCCGGCGGAGGCGCTGACCACCATGCCGGAGGTGGTGCGCGAGATGCACACCGCCTCCGGCCTGCTCGCCGAGCTCGACGGCGGGACGACCCTGGAGGAGGCTCAGCGGCAGGTGCTCCGTTACGTCCGCGAACACGTGCCGGAGCGCGGCCGGGCCCCGCTGTGCGGCAACTCCGTCGGCACCGACCGGGGCTTCCTCTCCCGGGACATGCCGGACCTGGAGAGCTATCTCCACTACCGGATCGTGGACGTCTCCTCGGTGAAGGAGCTGGCCCGGCGCTGGTTCCCCCGGGCGTACTTCAACAGCCCGGAGAAGAGCGGCAACCACCGGGCGCTGGCGGACATCCGGGAGAGCATCGCCGAGCTCCGCTACTACCGGGAGGCGGTCTTCGTGCCCTCGCCCGGCCCGGACTCGTCGACCGCCAAGGCGATCGCGGCCAAGCACAAGCTGCCCGCGGGCTAGATCCGGCACCGTCTTCCGCGGGAGCGTCCGGGGGTCCGGAGGCTCCCGCGGAAAGGCTGGCGCGAGCGCCCCTTCAGAACGTGTACACTTTTTCTCGGCCGGTGCACAGCCGGTCATGGTGGGTATAGCTCAGCTGGTAGAGCACCTGGTTGTGGTCCAGGATGTCGCGGGTTCGAGTCCCGTTACTCACCCTGAACGACAAGGCCCGGTCTGCGGAAGCAGACCGGGCCTTCGTCATGCAGGGTCCCCGCGAGGAGCCGGTGGGGCACGGCGGACGCCCGGCGGACCGCGGCGGGAACGCAGCCGCCGCACCGGCCCGCCCGAGGGAAGGGGCGGGGCCCCTCCCCTCGGGCCCCGTCGAGAGGAGTTCCGGGTCGCCCGAGGCCCTGCCCGGCCCTCCGGCCCGGCTCCTGCCCGGCCCCGGCCCGGAGGCGCCCGCGGAGGCGCTTCCCCGGAGCGCGCACTGAAGGGCGGTTTCTGGGAGCGCTCCCACATGTATGCGAGCCCCGGACGGGATCCGGGGAGGGGTGAGCCCGCCAACTCCCCGCCGTTTAACAGGGACTTAAAGGAAAGATCCGTCCGCTCTCTTGTTGACCCTCGAAGGGCGGGGCTATGGTCTGGCACAGAAATGGGAGCGCTTCCACAGTCTTGGGAGGGCGTCGCACGACGCGACCGATGACCGCGGAGCCCTTCTGAGACCCCCCGCCCCCGTCCCCTCCCCGCCGCGGATGCCCCCCACCTCCACGGCGGAAGCGGACACCTCCACGCCCCACAGAACCCACCCCCCTCGGCCGCCGGCCGCAGCGCGAGCGAGCGGGCACCACCCCCCGCCGCCGCCCGCGTCATGCCCGGCTCCGCTTCCGAAGAGCGCCATCCGCCGTCCCGTACGGACGGCTCCGTTTCTCTCCTTCACCGACACCCGCCTGCGTGGCGGCGGGTGCGGCGAGGAGGCGTGCCCGCACGGCGGCCCGGCCGGACCACTCCACCTGGTCCGGACGGCGGTCCGGCGGCACAGCGGGCGCCCCGGCACCCGTTCTCGCGCACCATCGCACGATCTACAGGAGGATCGCTGATGAGCCGCACCATCTCACCGACGGGCCGCCGCAAGCGGCCGAGACGTACCGCCCTCACGGCCTGTGCCCTCATGCTCGCGGCCGCCGGCACCGGCACCGCGCTGACGGGCACCGCCTCCGCGGCCCCGGCCGCCGCGGGCTGCACGGCCGAATACAAGGTGCAGAACCAGTGGGACACGGGCTTCACCGCCAACGTCACCGTCACCAACACCGGTGACGCCCTGAGCTCGTGGAACGTCGGATGGACGTTCGCCGGCAACCAGAAGGTGACGCAGGGCTGGAACGCCGACATCACCCAGAGCGGCGCCGCCGTCACGGTCGCCAGCCCTTCGTGGGGCGGTGCCCTGAGCTCCGGCGGCACGGCGTCCTTCGGCTTCCAGGCCACGTTCAGCGGGTCGAACGCCGTCCCGGGCACGATCACGCTCAACGGCGTCACCTGCACGGCCGACGGCAGCGGCCCCGGCGACCCGGGCGGTCCGGGGGACGGGGACCCCGGTGAGCCGGCCGACCCGCCCGGCGACCGCGTGGACAACCCCTTCGAGGGCGCCAAGGTCTATGTGAACCCGGACTGGTCCGCACAGGCCGCCAAGAGCGGCGGCGAGGCCATCGCCGACCAGCCGACGGCGGTGTGGCTGGACCGCATCTCCGCGATCGAGTCGGGCTCCGCGGGTGAGAACACCATGGGCCTGCGCGACCACCTCGACGCGGCCCTGGAGCAGGACGCCGACGTGTTCCAGATGGTCACGTACAACCTGCCCGGCCGGGACTGCGCGGCGCTGGCCTCCCAGGGCGAACTCGGCCCGACGGAGATCGACCGCTACAAGAACGAGTTCATCGACCCGATCGCCGAGATCCTGTCGGACCCGAAGTACGCCGGCATCCGGATCGTCAACACCATCGAGATCGACTCGCTGCCCAACCTCATCACCAACGTCGGTGACAGCGCCACGGCCACCGAGAACTGCGATGTGATGAAGGCGAACGGCAACTACGTCAAGGGCGTCGGCTACGCCCTCGCCACCTTCGGCGACATCGGGAACGTCTACAACTACATCGACATCGGCCACCACGGCTGGATCGGCTGGGACGACAACTTCGGTCCGACCGCCGAGTTGCTGCACGAGGCGGCCACCTCCGAGGGCGCCACCGTCGACGACGTGGCCGGCTTCGCCGCCAACGTCGCCAACTACGGCGCCATCGAGGAGCCGTACTTCTCCATCGACGAGTCCGTGAACGGCCAGATGGTGCGCCAGTCGAAGTGGGTGGACTGGAACCGCTACGTGGACATCCAGACCTTCTCGCAGGCGTTCCGCGAGGAGGCGGTCTCCGCCGGCTTCAACGAGGAGGTCGGTGTCGTCATCGACACCTCCCGCAACGGCTGGGGCGGCCCCGACCGTCCGACCGGACCGGCGGAGAAGACCACCGTCGACGAGTACGTGAACGGCAGCCGCGTCGACCGCCGCATTCACCAGGGCAACTGGTGCAACCAGGCCGGTGCCGGTCTCGGTGAGCGGCCCACCGCCGCGCCCGCCCCGGGCATCGACGCCTACGCGTGGGTCAAGCCCCCGGGCGAGTCGGACGGCGCCAGCAAGGAGATCGACAACGACGAGGGCAAGGGCTTCGACCAGATGTGCGACCCCACCTACGAGGGGAACCCGCGCAACCTGAACAACCCGTCGGGTGCCCTGCCGGACGCGCCGGTCTCCGGCCACTGGTTCCAGGCGCAGTTCGAGGAGCTGCTGGCGAACGCGTACCCGCCGCTGTAGCGGTCCGGCGGGGCGGCCGGTGACCGGACGCCCCGCCCCCGCACCGGGACGGATTGCGTGACACGCGCTCTCTCCGGGGGAGCCGGCGGCCCGCCGGCTCCCCCTTCCGCGTCCGGCCCTTCCGCGCCCACCCTTCCGCGCCCGGCCCTCCGCCGGGTGCCGCGCTCAGGACGAGCCGCGGCGCACCAGTTCGGTGGGGAGCACGACTTGCCGGCTGCCGGAGTCGGGCTGCCCGATCTCGCGGAGCAGCACCCGGGCCATCGTCCGGCCCATCTCCTCTATCGGCTGGCGGACGCTGGTCAGCGGCGGGTCCATGTGACGGGCCACCGGCGAGTCGTCGAAGCCGACGAGGGCCACGTCCTCCGGGATGCGGCGGCCCGCCTCCCGCAGCACCTGGCGGGCCCCGGAGGCCATCACATCGGAGGCGCAGAAGACGGCGTCGAGGTCCGGGCGCCGCTCCAGCAGCCGGCGCATGGCGCGGCGGCCGCCCTCCTCGGTGAAGTCGGCGGGCTCGACCAGGGCCTCGTCCGGTTCGTGCCCGGCCGCGGCGATGGCCTGGTGGTAGCCGTCGAGGCGGCACTGGGCCACGTACATGTCCAGGGGGCCGGTGATCGTCGCGACGCGGCGGCGGCCCCGGCCGATCAGATGCTCGACGGCGGCGGCCGCGCCGCCGACGTTGTCGGAGTCGACGTACGGCACGGACTCCCCGGCGGCCCGGCGGCCGCTGAGGACCGCGGGCATCTCGATCTCCTCCAGGAGATCGGGCAGCGGGTCGTCCGCGTGGACGGAGACGAGCAGGACGCCGTCCACCCGGTGCGCCCCGAGGAACTGGGTCAGCCGGTGGCGTTCCTTGGGGGTGCGGATCAGGGTGAGCAGCAGCTGGATCTCGGTCTCGGCGAGTTCGGCGGAGATGCCGCGGATGATGTCGGAGAAGTACGGCTCGGCGAAGAGCCGGGTCTCGGTCTCGGGGATCACGAGGGCGACGGCGTCGGTGCGGTTGGCGGCCAGCGCCCGCGCCGCCCGGTTGGGTACGTACCCCAGCTCCGCGATGGCGTGTTCCACGGCCGTCCGGGTCCGTTCGCTCACGCGGGGCGATCCGTTGATCACGCGGGAGACGGTGCCGCGTCCGACCCCCGCGCGCGCGGCGACCTCCTCCAGGGTGGGCCTGCCACCGTGTCTTCTCGTCATCGGCATGGTCCGCCTCCCGCTCCCAGCCTGCGTCCGTGGCTGTTGGACCATTCAACATCACTCCCCCGTCAGCACGTTCCGTCCTACGGCCTTGACACTCTCCCGGTGAGCCGTGAACCTTCAAGACGTCACGGATGAGAGCGCTCTCAAGAAGAGAACGCGTACATCTCTCGTACGTCCCTCCACCATGCCCACCGACATGGTTTTCCGTTGCACCAGTTCGGCAGGGGGACGATACGCAGGGACCAGGAGGATGTCATGCGCAGATCAGCCCACATCTCCCGGCGTACGGCAGCCATAGCGTCCACCGCCGCCCTTCTCACCGGTCTGTTGGCGGCTTGCGCCGACGACAGTGGCGGCAGTGGCCGGGGAGGCTCCGGGGAAAGCGCCGGCGGCAAGAAGACCGTCACCGTCGGCGTCTTCGGCGTCTTCGGCTTCAAGCAGGCCGGGCTCTACGACGAGTATCAGAAGTTGAACCCGGACGTCGTCATCAAGGAGACGTCCATCGAGCGGGCGGACCAGTACTACCCACAGCTCCTCACCCACCTCGGCACCGGCAGCGGGCTGCAGGACATCCAGGCGATCGAGGTCGGCAACATCGCCGAGACGGTCAACCGGCACGCCGGCAAGTTCGTCGACCTGGGCCGGGCCGAGGGCGTCGACAAGAAGAACTGGCTGGACTGGAAGTGGGACCAGGCCACCGCCGAGGACGGCCGGACCATCGGCCTCGGCACCGACATCGGCCCCATGGCCATCTGCTACCGCAAGGACCTCTTCGAGAAGGCCGGGCTGCCCACCGACCGCGAGAAGGTCGGCGCCCTCTGGGCCGGTGACTGGGAGAAGTACGTCGAGACCGGCGAGAAGTACATGAAGAAGGCGCCCTCCGGCACCGTCTACATGGACACCGCCACCGGCCTCTTCAACGCCTCGGTCTCCGGCCGCGTGGAGCGCTTCTACGACCGCGACGGCGAGCTGATCTACAAGAAGAGCCCGGCCGTCAAGGACTCCTGGAACCTGGCGATGCGCGCCGTAGAGGGGAAGATGACGGCCCGCCTCAAGCAGTTCGACAAGCCGTGGGACCAGGCGTACGCGAACGGCCGGTTCGCCACCGTCTCCTGCCCCGCCTGGATGCTCGGCTACATCAAGGAGAAGGCGGGGCCCAAGGCCGCCGACCAGTGGGACATCGCGCCGGCCCCGGGGCCCGCCAACTGGGGCGGTTCCTTCCTCTCCGTGCCGGAGGCGGCGAAGAACAAGGAGGAGGCGGTCAAGCTCGCCACCTGGCTGACGGCGCCCGAGCAGCAGGCCAAGCTCTTCCGGGAGCAGGCCTCCTTCCCCAGCTCGCCGACCACGTACGAGATGCCGGACGTCGCCGGCGCGGAGCACGCGTACTTCGGTGACGCGCCCATCGGCGAGATCTTCAGCAAGGCCGCGGAGGACATGCCCACCCTCGTCCTCGGCGAGAAGGATCTGGCGATCCAGACGGCGTTCACCGACGTCGGCGTCCTCCAGGTCGAGCAGCAGGGCAAGTCGCCCGAGGCGGGCTGGGACGCCGCGCTGAAGAACATCGACAACCTGCTGGACCGGTGAGCCGGTTGACTGCCGACTCCTCCGCGGCCGCGTCCCCCGGAACCCCCGCTTCCGGGGGACCGGGGGACGCGGCCCCCCGCACGATGTCCCGGGCGGCCGGCGGGACGGGACGGAAGTCCTCCGCGCAGGCCGCCAGAAAGCAGGACCCGAGGGCGGACGGGAGAACGGACCCGAAGGCCGCGCGGAAGGCGGACCGGCAGGCCGCGCGGCGCAGCCGGCGCTACCGCCGCGACGTCCGCTGGAGCCCCTACCTCTTCATCTCGCCCTTCTTCCTCTTCTTCACCGCCTTCGGGCTCTTCCCGCTGCTCTACACCGGCTGGGCCTCACTGCACCGGGTGTCGCTGCACGAACCGACCACCATGGAGTGGGCCGGGCTGCACAACTACACCCGGCTGCTGGAGGACGAGTTCTTCTGGAACGCCCTGCGGAACACCTTCACCATCGGTGTGATCTCCACCGTGCCGCAGCTCCTGATGGCCCTCGGCCTCGCCCACATCCTCAACTACCGGCTGCGTGGCGCGATGTTCTTCCGGGTCGCGATGCTCGCCCCGTACGCGACGTCCGTGGCGGCCGCCACGCTCGTCTTCGTGCTGCTGTTCGGGCGCGACTACGGAATGATCAACTGGGCGCTGGGCTTCCTCGGCATCGAGAACATCAACTGGCAGACCGGGCACTGGACCTCGCAGCTCGCCGTGGCCTCGATCGTCATCTGGCGGTGGACCGGCTACAACACCCTGATCTACCTGGCCGCCATGCAGGCCGTACCGCGCGATCTGTACGAGTCGGCGGCGCTGGACGGGGCCACGCGATGGCAGCAGTTCCGCCATGTGACCATCCCCTCGCTGCGGCCGACGATCCTCTTCACGGTCGTCGTCTCCACCATCGGGGCCACCCAGCTCTTCGGCGAGCCGCTGCTCTTCGGGGGTGCGGGCGGGCAGAAGGGCGGGCCGGACCACGCGTACCAGACCCTCGGGCTCTATATGTACGAGCAGGGCTGGTTCAACTTCCATCTCGGCCGGGCCTCGGCGATCGCCTGGGCGATGTTCCTGATCCTGCTGCTGATCGCCCTGGTCAACTGGCTGATCGCCCGACGGCTGAGGAGGAGCTGACGTGAAGACCCTCGTACCGGCCGGCACGGCCGACGGGACCGGAGGAGCCGGCGGGCGCGGCGGGAAGCCGCGCGGCGCGGCCGGGAGGGCCGGCCGGGCCGGCGGCCAGTCGTACGGCGGCCGGATCAGCTACGCCGTGCTCATCCTCTTCACCGCGGGCTCGCTCTTCCCGCTGGTGTGGACGGCCGTCGCCGCCTCCCGCGACAACACCCGGCTCTCGCAGACCCCGCCGCCCTTCTGGTTCGGCTCCGATCTGCTGCCCAATCTGCAGACCGCCTGGACCGACGCCCACATGGGGCTGGCGCTGCTCAACACGGCCGTGGTGGCCGGGACCATCACGGTGGGCACCGTCCTCTTCTGCACCATCGCCGGCTTCGCCTTCGCCAAGCTGCGGTTCCGCTTCCGCGAGGTGCTGCTGATGCTGGTGATCGGCACGATGATGATCCCGCCGCAGCTCAGTGTGGTGCCGCTGTTCATGACCATCGCCGAGCTGGAGTGGACCAACCAGCTCCAGTCCGTCGTCCTGCCGACGCTGGTCAGCGCCTTCGGGGTGTTCTTCATGCGCCAGTACCTCGTGGAGGCGCTGCCGAGCGAGATCATCGAGGCGGCGCGGGTGGACGGAGCGAGCAGTCTGCGGGTGGTGTGGCACGTGGTGTTCCCGGCGGCCCGGCCCGCGATGGCCGTCCTCGCCATGCTGACCTTCGTCCAGGCCTGGAACGACTTCTTCTGGCCGATCATCGCGCTCACCCAGGACAACCCCACGGTGCAGGTGGCGCTGACCGGACTGGGCCGCGGCTACATCCCCGACCAGTCGGTGATCATGGCGGGCGCGCTGCTGGGGACGCTGCCCCTGCTGCTGGCGTTCACCCTCTTCGGCAAGCAGATAGTCGGTGGCATCATGCAGGGCGCCGTCAAGGGCTGACCCCCCTTCCCGCCGCCCGGCCGCCCGGTGCCGGGCCGGACCCGGCCGGCGCGCGCCCGCCGCCCACCCCGCCCTTGTTCCCCCTGATCACACTGCTCCGCACCTCGCACTGCTCCGCCCGACGACTCTGATGGGAGCGCTTCCATGACCGATGTGCCCGACGTCCACGACGTCTCCGAGACCCCCCGGGTGCCGCCCTCCGGGGAGTTCCGCTTCCCGCCCGGCTTCCTCTGGGGCACCGCCACCGCCGCCTACCAGATCGAGGGCGCCGTCCGGGAGGACGGCCGCACCCCCTCCATCTGGGACACCTTCTCCCACACCCCCGGCCGGACCGCCGGCGGCGACACCGGGGACACCGCCACGGACCACTACCACCGGTGGCGTGAGGACGTGGCCCTGATGAAGGAGCTGGGTTACCGCTCCTACCGCTTCTCCGTCGCCTGGCCCCGGGTCCAGCCCACCGGCCGCGGCCCCGCCGTCCAGCGCGGTCTGGACTTCTACCGCGCCCTCGTGGACGAGCTGCTGGCGGCCGGCATCCAGCCGATGGCGACTCTCTACCACTGGGACCTGCCGCAGGAGCTGGAGGACGCGGGCGGCTGGCCCGAGCGCGACACCGCGTACCGCTACGCCGAGTACGCGCGGCTGGTCGGCGAGGCCCTCGGCGACCGCGTCGAGCTCTGGGCCACCCTCAACGAGCCCTGGTGCAGCGCCTTCCTGGGTTACGGCTCCGGGGTGCACGCCCCGGGGCGGACGGATCCGGCCGCCGCGCTGCGCGCCGCCCACCACCTCAACCTCGCCCACGGCCTGGGCGCCACGGCGCTGCGTTCCGTCCTGCCCGGCCAGGGGAAGATCACCGTCAGCCTCAACGCGGGCGTGGTGCGGCCGCTGACCGGATCCCCCGCCGACGCGGACGCCCAGCGGCGGATCGACGCCCTCGCGACCCGCGTCTTCAGCGACCCCATGCTGCACGGCAGCTACCCGGAGAGCCTGCTCGCGGACACAGCGGGGATCACCGACTGGTCCTTCGTCCGCGACGGTGACCTGGCCACCGCCAAACACCCGCTCGACGCGCTGGGCCTGAACTACTACGCGCCCACCGTGGTGTCGGCCGGCGACGGCGCGGACGGTCCGCGCCGGGACGGCCACGGGAAGAGCGACCACTCCCCCTGGATCGGCGCCGAGGACGTGGCCTTCCACCAGCCGCCCGGCGAACTCACCGCCATGGACTGGTCGGTGGACCCGACCGGCCTCCACGAACTCCTGATGCGCTTCACCCGCGAGGCACCCGGGCTGCCGCTGCTGGTCACCGAGAACGGCGCCGCGTACGAGGACCGGCCCGGCCCCGGCGGAAAGGTGCACGACCCGGAGCGGATCGCGTATCTGCACGGCCATCTCGCCGCCGTGCACCGGGCGATGACCGACGGGGCCGATGTGCGCGGCTACTTCCTCTGGTCGCTGCTGGATAACTTCGAGTGGTCGTTCGGCTATGCCAAGCGCTTCGGCCTGATCCGCGTCGACTACGACACCCTGGCCCGCGTGCCGAAGAGCAGCGCGCACTGGTACGCGCGGCTGTCCCGGACGAACGTCCTGCCGGACCCGGTGACCGACCCGGAACCGGACCCGGTGGCGGGCGCGGACAGCGGACCGGTTCCGGCCGCCTAGCCGGACCGGCGTCCGGCCCCTCCCGGGGAACGCGGGAGGGGCCGGACGCGGTCGCGCCCCGGCCGGGGTGGGGGCTGCCGGCCGGGGCGCACCTGTGGGGGGTGGCGGCTCACGGGCGGCGGGTTCCGGGCTCCGGCTCGTCCTGCCGTCAGGCCCCACACCGCCGCGCGCTGCTCTCCCGTCCCTGCCCCCGCTGCCACGCGGAGGCGGGTACGCGGAGTACGGTAGCCAACCGGATTCCGGCGAAAGCGCCTATTTCGCAGGGGAGTTCGGCATTTATCACTGCCTTAAGACGGGGATCGACCGCGCTTAACCCCGGCCCCGGAGAACGGTGCCGCGTCCGCCGGCGCGCCCGCGGTTTCCCCCGGGCCCCAAGCCTGCCGTCCGCCCGGCCGCGCCGACCCCGGCCGTCCGTCCCGAACCCCGCCCGGCACGCCCGGCGTACTCCGCCGCCTCACACCGGTGTGCCGGCGTCCCCCGTCGTCCGCCCCGGCCGTCCCCGCCGCCCCCACCGGCCGCGCCGCATCAGCCGGTCCACGCGGCGGCCGCCGGACCGCCGCCGCCCGCCGTCGAGGACGAGCCACATCCGCACCTCCGTGCCGCCGAGCACGGAGCGGCCGACGCGCACGTCACCGCCCGTGGACTCCGCGACCCGGCGCACGATGTCCAGCCCCAGCCCGGTCGAGCCGCGCCCGCCGCCGCCGTGTCCCCGGCGGAGCGCCGCCTCGGGGTCGTCGATGCCCGGTCCGGCGTCCGAGACCAGCACGATCACGGCGCCGTCGGCGTGGTGGACGTCCACCGCGAAGTCCGTGCCCTCGGGGGTGTGCCGGAAGACGTTGCCGAGCAGGGCGTCGACGGCCGCGGCCAGTTCGGGGCGGGCCACGGGCACCCGGGCGGCCCGCTCGACGCCGGCGAGCCCGGCGGTGCGGCCCTCGTCCTCGGCGAGCGCCGACCAGAAGGCCATCCGGTCCCGGATCACCTCGGAGGCGTCGCAGCCCGCGCCGCCGTCCGCCGCCCCGGGGCTCTCCGCGGGCCGTCCCGGCGGCCGCTGTTCGCGGGCGGTTCGGATGATCTGGTCGACCTCGGTCTCCAGCTGGGCCACGGCCGCCCGGGTCTGGTCGGCGGCGGGGCCGTCGCCGAGCGACGCCGCGTTGAGACGGAGCACGGTGAGGGGGGTGCGCAGCCGGTGCGAGAGGTCGGCGGCCAGCTCCCGCTCGCCCGCGAGCAGCCGGACGACCTCGTCGGCCATGGAGTTGAACGCGGTCGCCGCGGCGCGGAGTTCGGCCGGTCCGGCGACAGGGACGCGGGTGGCGAGGTGTCCGGAGCCGAGCTCCTGCGCGGCTCCGGCGAGTTGCTCGGCCGGGCGGACCATCCGGGTGCCGAGCCGGTCCGCGACCGCCACCGAGCCGAGGATCAGCGTCAGCCCGACCCCGCCCAGCACCAGCCAGGCGGTGCGCACCCCGGCCGTGACCTCCGCGTCGGGCACGAACACCTCGACGACGGCCGTCTTCCCGGCGCCGACGGCGGTCGGCTGGAGCAGCGCGAAGCCGCCCGGCACGGCGGTGACGGAGCCCCGGCCGCGCCGGGTCGCCGCGGCCAGGTCGGCACCGGAGGCGCGGCTCCGGCCGATCTCCACGGCTCCGGCCGCGGCCCCGGCTTCGGCTGGGGCTTCGGGTAGGGCTGCGGCTTCGGGTGCGGCCCGGGCCTCCCTGTCCCCGGACCCGGATCCGCCGCCGTCCCCCGGCGCGTCTCCGGCTGCGCCTTCCGCCTCGTCCGCCGCCTCCTCTCCCGTCCCGCCCCCGGTGGCCGGCACATGGACGGCGATCCGGCCGTCCGCGCCCGACTCCGTGCTGGCGACGGCCCGTTCCAGCTCCGCGCGGTCGGTGGTGATGGCCAGGGCCGGACCGATGGCGGCGGCCTGCCGCTCGGCGTTCGCGAAGGCCCGGTCCCGCGCCATCTCCCCCACCACGAGACCGAGCGGCACGGCGAAGGCGACCACGACCATGGCGGTGACCGCCAGACAGATCTTGACCAGCGCCCATCTCATACCGGCCACCCCACAGCCACCCGCCCGCCGGCCGCCGCTCCCGCCGCGCAGCTCACCGCCAGGCCCGCACGCGCGGTTCCCGCCCGGCCGCTCACCGGGGCGGCTCCAGCTTGACGCCGACCCCGCGCAGCGTGTGCAGATAGCGGGGCGCGGCCGCCGTCTCCCCCAACTTGCGCCGCAGCCAGGAGAGATGGACGTCGATGGTCTGGTCGTCGCCGTAGGACTGCTGCCACACCTCGGCCAGCAGCTCCCGCCGGGGCACCACCACCCCGGGCCGCCCGGCGAGGAAGGCCAGCAGATCGAACTCGCGCCGCGTCAGATCGAGCGGGACCCCGTCCAGTTCGGCCTGGCGGCGCAGCGGATCGACGAGCAGCCCGCCGACGCGCAGCACGCGCGCGTGCGGTTCACCACCGGCCGCCCGCGAGCGGCGCAGCACGGCCGCCATCCGGGCGGACAGGTGCTCGACGGAGAACGGCTTGGTCAGATAGTCGTCGGCGCCGTCGTTGAGGAGCCGGACGATCTCCGTCTCGTCGTCCCGCGCGGTGGCGATGATGACGGGCACGTCGGTGATGCCGCGCAGCATCTTCAGGGCCTCGGCCCCGTCGAGGTCGGGCAGCCCCAGATCGAGGATGACGACGTCGAAGCCGATCTGGGCCACCTCGCGGAGCGCCTCCAGGGCGGTGCCGACGCTGCGTACGCTGTGCGAGGCGTCGGAGAGGTGCCGGATGAGGGCGGAGCGTACGAACTGGTCGTCCTCGACCACGAGCACACGTGCCATGGGCGGCACCGTACGCCATGCGGAGCCGGCCGTCCCACGGCGGTGCGGCCGGGAGTACGGCGGGAGTGCGGCGGAAGTGCGGTGGGAGTGCGGCCGGGGGCCGGATCGTCAACGTCGCGCCGGCTGAGGGAGGATGCAGGCGATGCTACGAGGACTGGCACAGGGCGCGGCCTGGCTCCTGGCGACGGGGGCCGCCACCACCCTGTCCTGGTGGGGCGTCCACACCGCGCTCACCGGCACGGCCTACGACCGCCCGCGCGCCCTGCCGGTCGGTGCCGGCGCGGTGGCGGGCGGGGACGCCGGAGCGAGGGGCGGCGCGGAGAACGGCGCCTCCGCGAGCCCCGGTTCCGAGCCGCCGGCCTCCGCCGATACCTCTCCGCCGGAGCGGCCGGAGGGGCCTGATCGGTCGCCCGAGCCGTCCGGCAGCGGGCGGAAGCCCGGGGGCGGAGGGCCCTCGCAGCCGGCGAAGCCGTCGACGCCCCCCTCCTCGCCCGCCTCCGACGGCGAGGTCAAGAGCTATCCCGTGGCGGGCGGACGTGTCGTCTTCGACCTCGGTGAGCGTTCGGCGAGCCTGGTGTCGGCGACCCCGGACGCGGGCTGGGAGATGCAGGTGTGGGAGCAGACCGAGTGGATCCGGGTGAACTTCACCTCGGGCGCGCGGACGACCTCCGTGTTCTGCACCTGGAACGGCCACCCGCCGAAGGTGCAGGTCGTGGAGGGCTGAACGAGCCGTCTGCGCCGAGCTGTTCACCGGCATCCGCGCGACCGGCGGGCCCTCTCGGCCGCCGCCGGCAGTGGCGACAGCACCGGCCACGACCCGGCGACCGGTGCGGAGTTCCGGGCCCGGCGGCCATGCACCATGAACCGTCAGCCGTCAGCCGTCAGCCGAAGGTGTCCGGCGGAGGGGCCGGTGAGGGCTGTGCCGCCGCGTCCGTGACGGGGGCCGCGCCCCCGGTGAAGTCGTCCAGGGCGCGCCCGTGTTCGACCCGTCCGGGGTGCGGGTCGCCGGCCACCCGGCGGGTGAACTCCGCGACGGGCAGCGGCCCGTCCGCGGCCAGCAGCACGGCGTTGCCGAACCGTCTGCCGCGCAGCACGGCCGGGTCGGCGGCCAGGCACAGCTCGGGGAAGACCGCGCGGACGGTGGCGATCCGCGCCCGCAGATGCGCGAGGGGCGGGCCGTCGGTGACGTTCACGGCGTACCAGCCGCCGGGACGCAGCACGCGCCGCACCTCGGCGGTGAACTCCGTGCTGGTGAGGTGCGCGGGGGTGCGGGCGCCGCCGAACACGTCGGCGATGACGAGATCGGCCCAGCCCTCGGGGATCCTCGCCAGCCCCGCGCGGGCGTCGCCGGTGCGCACCCGGATCCGCCAGCCGCTGTCCAGGGGCAGCTCGCGCCGCACGAACGCGATGAGCCCGGCGTCGAGTTCGACGATCTGCTGGGTGGAGCGGGGGCGGGTCGCCGCCACATAGCGGGCGAGGGTGAAGGCGCCGCCGCCGAGGTGCAGGACGTGCAGCGGGCGGCCGGGCGGCGCGGCCAGGTCGGCGATGTGGCCGAGGCGGCGCTGGTAGGCGAAGTCGAGGTGGGCCGGATCGTCGAGGTCCACATGGGACTGCGGCGCTCCGTCGACGGTGAGCGTCCAGGCCCGGGGCCGTTCGCGGTCCGGGATGAGCTCGGCGAGGCCGCCGTCCACCCGTTCGCCCAGGGGCTCGGCCGCCCGCGACCGCCCGCGCCCGCCGTCCGTACGGGCCTTGGCCCTGCCTTTCGCCATGGGGCCAGTATCCGTCGGCGGGGGCGCCGGAGCAGCGGCCGGGGTCCCGGCCGAGCGCGCCCGGCACGGCCCGTCCGCCTCAGCGGCAGCGGTCGACGGCCTCGATCAGCCGGCCGGCCTCGCCCAGCGCCGCCCGCAGCGCGGCCGGGTCGGTGACGTCGGCGGCCGCCTCGGGCGGCACCAGCCAGCCCGTACCGGCCACGGGCGGGGCGTCGGAACCCGTGGCCGGCCGGGAGTCGGGGGCGGGGGTGCGGATGCAGGCGCTGCCCGGGAGGTCCCAGCGCTCGGCGGTGCCCGCCGGGACGAGGAAGCCGATGGTGTCGCAGCCGCCGTCGTGCAGGACGGGCCCGACGCCGCCGGTACCGGCCCCGCCGGTGCCGCCGGTACCGCCCGGCCGCCGGTCCGCGCCGCCGCGGCGCAGGATGTCCACCGCCTCCAGCCCCTGCCGGGCCGGCACGGTGACGAGATCGCAGCGGCCGAAGCCGTGTGCGGAAGCGTTTCCGTAACCGCGCTGTCCGCGCTCCGCGGCGGCGCCCCGGTCCGCTCCGCGGCCGTATCCGGCCGCCGCCCTTGAACCACTGGTGTCCACGCCGGACTTCAACAAGAGAAACCCTCCTTTGAAGGGAGCCGAACGCTCCGTGTCCACCGGGAACAACGACCGGGGGATGTCAACGGCAACGGCGGCACACCGCTGGAAAGGATGGCGGTTCATGGCGGATCGTGGGCGGGATATCCGTTTTGTCATCAAACCGCGTGTAACAACTCCGCTACAAGGAGTACGGTCTGCTGCCATCGGCGGCGGTGCCGGCACCCGCCCGCCGCCCGCAGGCCCCGCCCCGACCGGGGCACAGCACCGCGCACCGCCAGGGAGGGCTCGCCATGGCGTCATCGTCGTCGTCCTCCGGAAACCGGCCCCCGCCGCGGCCGAACACCGCGTTCCGCGAGCTGCGCGGTTCCCGCTCCCCGGGCGAGTTCGCCGCCGCGGTGCGCCGCGCCGCACGCGAGATCGGCGAACAGGTCTCGTGTGACGCGCGCTACATCGGGCGGGTCGAATCCGGTGAGATCCGCTGCCCCAACTACGCGTATGAACGGGTGTTCCGGCACATGTTCCCGGGGCACACGCTCCAGGACATGGGATTCCAGGCCCGGGAGTCGGTGCGCGGCCGCGGGTCGCGCGCCCTCCCCGGACGGTCTCCGGGCCCTCCGCCGGGCGCGTTCCCGGGCCCGCCCCGGGTTCCGCCCGCGGGCGGCCTCCAGGACCGGTCCGCGGGCCTGCTCGCGGACCTGCTCGCGGGCCCGCCGGAACCGCTCGCGGACGCGGCCGGAATCCCCCGTCCATCAGCCGACACCCCCGAGGAGAGCGACGTGCTGCGTCGCGCGTTCATGACCGGCGGAACCGCCGCCGTGGCGACCGCCGCCCTGGGACCGGCGTCCGCCGCCTCCCCCCGCCTCCGCGCCGGTTCCGCCGACGCCGAGGCCGTCGAGGAATCGGTCCGCCTGATCCGCGTGCTGGACGACCGGCAGGGCGGGGACGGCCTCTACCGGCGGTCCACCCGGCCCCTGCGCGAGGCCTACGCCCTGCTCGACGCGGGCGCCCCCCGCCAGCCGGTCCGCGACCGGCTGTACGTGGGCGCCGGTGAACTCGCCCTCTCCGTGGGCTGGTTGGCCCACGACTCCGGACGGCTCGACGACGCCCGTTCCCACTACGCCGAGGCGCTCGCCACCGCGCGGGTCTCCGGCGACCCCGGCCTGGAGGCGCACGCCTTCTGCAACACCGCGTTCCTCGCCCGGGACGCGGGCCGGCCCCGGGAAGCCGTCCGGGCCGCCCAGGCCGCGCAGCAGGCCGCCCGTCAACTCCCCTCCCACCGGCTGCTGTCGCTGCTGGCCCTCCGCGAGGCCGGGGGCTGGGCCGGGCTCGGCGACCGCGCCGCCTGCGAACAGGCGCTGCTGCGCGCCCGGATCCTGTTCGCCCGCGGCCCCTCGGACGCCGATCCGGAATGGATGTCCTTCTTCGGCGAGGCGGAGCTGGAGGGACTGGAGTCGCAGTGCTGGTCGGCCCTGGGCGACTGGCCGCGCGCCGCCCGGCACGCGCGGCGCGCGGTACGGCTCCAGCAACCCCACTTCGTGCGCAACCGGGCGCTGTTCACCGCTCAGCTCGCCGGCGACCTGACACGCGGCGGGGAGATCGAGGAGGCGGCGGCGGCCGGGCGGGAGGTGATCGCCCTGCTGGAGCAGGTGCGGTCCACCCGGATCCGGGCCATGCTCGACCGGACGGCGCGCGAACTGCTGCCGTACCGGCGGTCGGCGCCGGTGGCCGACTTCCTCGCCCTGCACGGCTGACGGCCCGGCCGGCGGCCCGAAAATCGCTGGCGCCCGGGTGTGTGCGATGCGGTACGTTCCTACCCGTTCGAAGGGGGGGACGCAGTGGCGAAGCTCAATCAGATCATCGCTGTCGAGAAGAGCGTCAAGAGCAAGTCGTACCAGGACGTCACCGCGGCGCACCACAAGCTGCAGAAGCCCGCGCTGCTGGCCGGCATCTCGCGTACGTACCAGCCGAAGGACGAGGAGGGCGAGGTCCTGCCGCCCGAGTCCACCCGGGTGCAGATCAAGGCCGAGGACGTGCTGCGCGACATGTCCGCCTCGCTCACGCGCCTGTTCGACGTGACCGCCACCAAGGACTGGGCCAACTGCACCGCCCGCGCCGACGTCACCGTCGACGGGCGGACGGTCCTTTCCCAAGTTCCGGTCAGCTACCTGCTGTTCCTGGAGAAGCAGCTCACGGATCTGCACACCTTCGTCAAGAAGCTTCCCGTCCTGGACGCCGCCGAGTCCTGGTCGCTCGACCCCTCCACGGACTGGTGGAAGACGGACGCGGTCCGCACGATCCGGACGAAGAAGGTGCCGCGGAACCACGTCAAGGCCGAGGCCACCGAGAAGCACCCGGCGCAGGTCGAGGTGTACTACGAGGACGTGCCCGTCGGGTACTGGACGACGGTGAAGTTCTCCGGGGCGCTGCCGGCCCGGCGGGTGAACGAGGTGCTGGAGCGGGTCGAGAGGCTCCAGCAGGCGGTGAAGTTCGCCCGTGAGGAGGCCAACGGCGCCGAGGTCACCGACCAGCGTGTCGGGGACGCGGTGTTCGGCTACCTGTTCGGCTGACGCCGGGCGCGGGTAGCATCCACGATCGCCCCCGCGTGCGAGCGCGGGGGTGCGCGACCAGGCGTGGGCCGGGTGAGGACCGGTCCGCGCGCGGAGCGCAAGCTGAAACTGAAGTTCAGCCTGAAGAAGCGGTGTCAGTGAAGGTTCGAGTCCTTCCCCCCGGCACAACGTCCCCATGGGGACCACGGGCCGGGGTGGCCCAACCGGCAGAGGCAGCCGCGCTCAATCTCAGACTCTCGCTCCAGCTTCAGCATCGCCACCGATCGCCGGATCGACCGAGAACGGGCACACGCCGTCGGATGCGAGTTCAACTCTCGCCTGCACCTCTCGCGGTGCGGTAGTTCAAAGGCAGAACACGACGGCTTCATGACTGACCCGTCCTCTTAAACGCCATCGGCGTGCGCAATTGGGTGGCATCCCCAGGGGCCCGGGAGCTGGATACGACTCCCGGGCTCCGCCACGTTCACGGGACGCCGGACCGGACCGGGCACGGAACGCACGGCACCGGCCGGACACCGGAGACAGGCCCGGTGCGGGGCCCGGACCGGCACGAGGCACAGCCCCCGGGTACGGCCCCGGCGGCGCGGTCGTCCCGCGCCCGGCCGGACCCACCCCGCGGCGGCGACCGCCGCACCGGGCGCGGGGGTCCGCCGCGGCTGTCGGTGGGGGATGCGAGACTTCGGCGGATGAACGGTTCCCTCCACAACCGCGAGCACGGCCGCGAGGCGACGGCCGGCCCGGCGGCCGGCCCGGCGCCGTCGCCGCAGGCCGCGCACCGACCGGTGGCGCCGCTCCGGCAGCGGCTCGCCGAGTTGCGCGGACGGGACGCCACGCCCCGTCCGCTGGACGCCCGCGCCCTGGCCGCGCTGGCCGCCAACCCCGGCTGCCGCCGGCGGGCGCTGCTCGACGGGGCCGGGGTCGACAAGTCGGCTCTCGCCAGAGCCCTCGGGTCCCCGGCGGGCTTCGGCCGCTCGGAGTTCGCCTTCGTCCGGGGCAACGTCTTCGAAGCGCGGGTCCGGGCCGACGGCGGCGCGGAGCTGATCCGGCTGCTGCGCGAACGGTTCGGTGGCGCGGAGCCCGCGCCGGAGCCGGGCGAGGTGAGCGTGCCCGACCTCTCCGCGCCCGGCCCGGAGGGCCGCACGGCGCGCACCCGGCTCGCGCTGGCGGAGGCCTTCGCCGCCGGGGGCTGGACGCTGCTGTTCCACCCGATGGTGCGGCTCGACGTCGCCGGTTCGCCGGCCATGCTGGAGCCCGACGCTGTCGCCGTGCATCCGGACGGGAGCTGCACGGTCGTGGAGGTCAAGTCCTTCCCCGTCGTGGACGGTTCGGCGGACGCCGCGAAGGTCGGCGCGGCGGCCCGGCAGGCGGCGGTGTACGTCCTGGCGCTGCGCGGGCTGGCGGAGGAGATCGACCGGCGGCCGGGCCCCGGCGGCGCGGCCGCGCTGCCCGCGCAGGCGCGGGCCCGGTCGGCGGACGCGGCGCACGGGCAGCGGCCCGGAGACGTGCCCGCCGACGGCCCCGGGACCGGGGAAAGGCCGGACAGCGGCCCGCGCGGAACCGGGAACGGACCGGACACCGGACCACGCGGAGCCGGGAACGAGCCGGGCACCGGACCACACGGGACCGGGAACGAGCCGGGCACCGGACCACACGGGACCGGGCCGGACGCCGGGCCGGACGGCGCCAAGAACGGACCCGACGCCGGGCCGCGCGGAACCGGGAACGGAGCGGACGCCCGACCGCACGGCACCGGGCGCGCACCGGACGCCCGACCGCACGAAGCCGAGACCGGACCGCACGGAACCGGGACCGGGCCGGAGGCCGGACCGCTCGGTGCCGGGCGGGTGCGGTCCACGATCCTGCTGGTCTGCCCCAAGGACTTCTCCAACCTCCCCACGGCCGAGCCCGTCGACGTGCGCAAGCAACTCGCTGTAACCCGTCGCCAGTTGGACCGGCTGACCCGCATCGAGGACATCGCGGCCGCGCTGCCCGAGGGCACGACGTTCGATCTGCGGCTCGCGGACGACGACCGGACGCCGACCCGGCCGGCGGAGGAACTGACGGCCGCCGTCGACGCGGTGCCCGCCGCCTACGCCCCGGAGTGCCTGGCCGCCTGCGAGCTGGCCTTCCACTGCCGGGCCCGGTCCCGCGAGACCGGTGCCGTGGAGGCGCTGGGGCGCGGTGTGCGGGGCGAGCTGGGCGGGCTGACCACCGTGGAGAGCGTGCTGGCGGCGGCCCACGGCGAGCGCGGCGATCCGGCCGACCCGGCCGTGGCAGCGCTCCGCCGGGCGGCGGCCCTGCGCGCGGAGGCCCTGGCCGCCGCGGGGAGCACCGCGGAGGCCCCGGCCGCCGCGGGGAGCACCGCGCGGGGTACGGAGCGGAGTACGGAACTCCCCGCCGCCGGGCGCCGGAAGGAGGACCCCGCATGTCGCTGATCACCACCCTCGCGCGGATGGAGGCCGTGGCCGCCGGGCGGGCCCGGCCGGGGGCCACGGTGCGGCACCGCCACCTCTCGGACCGGCCGATGGCCTTCGTCCCGCTGACCACGGCCGGTGAGGCGGGTGCCCCGCTCGGCGCCCTGGTCGGCAGCGACCGCGCGGCGCCCCGGCTGCTCGTCGTGCCCCAGCCGCGCGACCGCGATCTGCGGTCGGCCTTCCTGGCGGAGCTTGCCGAGGCGCTGCTGCCGTACATCGACGCCTACGCGGACGGCGTCGAACTGGAGGAGCGCAAGGAGACCGACCCCGAGTCCGGCAAGAAGGTGCCAGTGCAGGTCGAACTCTGCGCGGACGCGCCGCAGTTGCTGGTGCCGAGCGCGGCCGGTGTCTCGTTCGTCCGGCTGCTGGGCCGCTCGATGCGCTTCCGGCGCACCGCCGAGCAGGATCCGGAGGCGCCTCATCCGGCGCCGCCCCGGGTGCCGCTGCTCGGACGCTGGCTGACGCACTACGGCGAACGGTCCCGGGTGCCGGGCTCTTCCCTGCTGCTGCCGATGACGGGGCTGCTGTCTCGGCACTGGACGACGGGCCAGAGCGGCGCCGAGGACCAGCATCTGGGCGCGCTGCTCGGCTGGATCGACCCCCCGGAAGGGCTGACCGGCGCCGAAGCGGCGCTCCGCGCGGAGGTGGAGCGCGACGGGGACGGCCTGCTGCTGTGCCCGCCCGCCGGTCCGGCGACCGACCCCGCGTTCGACAACAAGCGGCTGGCACCGGCGATGGGCCGCTACGACCGGGCGCGGTCGGAGGCGGCGGCCGCCGCGGAGGCGGGGGCTCCCCGCCGGCTGCGCGATGCGCGGCGGGACGTGACGGCGGCCGAGGAGGAGATCCGCGCCCTGGTCGAGAGCCAGTTGCGGCCCACCTGGGACGCCCTGTGGCGCGGGGTCGATCTGCTGCGGGAGCTGCCGCCGGGCGGCCGGGTCGCGGACCGCTGGAAGCGGGACCGCTGGTCGTACACGGCGCACCGCGACCGCGTCCGGGCCGGCGAGCCGCCGCAGCCCAAGCGGGACGACGCGGTGACGGCCGCGCAGAAGCTCGCCACGCGCGAGACGGCGCAGGCCCAGCTCGACGCGCAGGAGGCGCTGGACGATCCGCTGGTGATGGCGGCCCGGCGGCTGGCCGGCGAGGCCTTCGCGGGCGAGGTCGCGGCGGTGGAGATGGCGTACTCGGAGGGGCGGCGGCCGATGCCGCGTCCCCTCGTCACGGTCCGGACGGACGACCTGCCGCATCTGGCCGAGCGGACGAAGGTGTACCGGGCGCTGCCTGACGGCAGGAGCCAGCCCGGGGAGTTCGTGGAGCGGCGGCCGGAGGGCGTCGTCGTCCGGCTGACGGGCGGCATGGGCCGCGGCAAGGTGCCGGACGAGGGCTCGGTGCCGGAGCCGGGCGACCGCGTGTGCTGGACGCTGTTCGAACACGCTCCCCGGGGCGGGCCGGACCTGCCCGATCCGGAACGGACCCCGTGGACCCACGGCGGCCCACCGGTCGTCCCGGACGCCGGCGGTCCGGCACCGGCCGGTCCCGCCAACCCGGCTGGCGCGTCCGGCCTCGCCGCCCTCGCCGGGCGTCCCGCCGTTCTCGACACCAGCCCGGATCCGACGACCCCGGAGGACTTCCTGTGATCCTCGTGTCCCCGCCTCCTCCCCTCGGCGGGACCGGAAGCCGGACCCCGGCCGCGGAGCGCGAGGGCGCGCCGACCCCGGGCGGAGCAACCGCTCCCGCTCCCGCCGGGGCCGGCCGTGCTCCGGCCCGCCGCCCCCGCCCGGCAGGTTCGTACGCCGGTCCCGAGCGGCCCCTCCGCACCCGCGGGGACTCCCGCACTCCGCCCCTGAACCGCCCCAACCACCGCGCGACGGGGCGGGGTCCGATGCCCCGGAAGGATTCCCCGTGACCGGCACCGGCCTCCCCTCACCGGCCCGTCCCCCGGCGGAGAGCAGCGGCGGCCCCGGCCCGCAGCACCCCCCGGGCCCGGGCCGTGCCCTGTTCGATCCCGGCGCGGAGGCGGCCCGTGCGACGGAGGCGATCCTCCACGACACCCTGCACAGCCCGTACCGGGGCGTGGTCGTGGACTCCCCGCCCGGCGCGGGCAAGTCCACCCTGGTCGTCCGGGCCGCGCGCGAGCTGGCCGCCGCCGGGCACCGCCTCATGGTGGTCGCGCAGACGAACGCCCAGGTGGACGATCTCGTCGACCGGCTGGCGACCGCCGACCCGGAGCTCCCCGTCGGCCGGCTGCACAGCAGCGACCCCGACCCGTACGACAAGATCCTCGACGGGCACCCCGCGGTCCGCACCTCCGCCAAGGCCGCCGATCTGGCGGGGATGGAGGTCGTGATCTCCACGGCCGCGAAGTGGGCCCACGTCAAGAACACCGAGCCCTGGCGGCACGCCATCGTCGACGAGGCGTACCAGATGCGCTCGGACGCCCTGCTGGCCGTCGCGGGCCTCTTCGAGCGCGCCCTGTTCGTCGGCGATCCGGGGCAGCTCGACCCGTTCAGCGTCGTCGGCGCCGAGCAGTGGGCCGGGCTGTCGTACGACCCGTCGGCCAGCGCCGTCTCCACCCTGCTCGCGCACAACCCGGCGCTGCCGCAGCACCGGCTGCCGGTGTCCTGGCGGCTGCCCGCGTCGGCGGCGCCGCTGGTGTCCGGCGCCTTCTACCCCTACACGCCGTTCCGCAGCGGCACGGGGCCGGACGACCGGCGGCTGTCCTTCGGCGCGGCGGCGGACGGCTCGCCGGTGGACCGGGTGCTGGACGAGGCCGCCGGGTCCGGCTGGGGCCTGCTGGAGCTGCCCGCGCGGCACACGCCGCGGACCGATCCGGAGGCCGTGGGCGCCGTCGCCCAGGTGGTGCGGCGGCTGCTGGACCGGCGCGGGGTGACGGCCGACGAGCGCCGGGACGCGGTGCCGCTGGACGCCGGCCGGATCGCCGTCGGCACGGCGCACCGCGACCAGGCGGCGGCCGTGCGGGAGGCGCTCGCCGCCCTGGGCGCGGGCGAGGTCACCGTGGACACGGCGAACCGGCTGCAGGGCCGGGAATTCGACGTGACGGTCGTGCTGCACCCGCTCTCCGGCCGTCCCGACGCCACGGCCTTCCATCTGGAGACCGGCCGGCTGTGCGTGCTCACCTCCCGCCACCGGCACGCGTGCGTCGTGGTGTGCCGGGAAGGCGTGACGGAGCTGCTGGACGGGCACCCGTCCACGGAACCGGTGCAGCTGGGGGTGACCGTGAAGTTCCCCGACGGCTGGGAGGCGAACCACGCCGTGATGACGCGGCTGGCGCAACACCGGGTGCGCTGGCGGCCGTGACCGGCGAGCCGTGCCCCGTGAGCCGTGAGCCGTGCCCCGCGGGTGCTCACCCGCGGGCCCTCTTGCGCGTCCCTGGACAATGGACGGGGTGCGCGGGCGCGGGAGGCCCGTCCGGGCGCCCGAGCGAACCGAACAGCCGGGAGGCACGTAGATGACCGAGCCGCATTCGGCTCCCGATCACCGCGACCGCGGCGGGGCGCCGCGCCACCGCAAGCCGGCGGCGCTCCTTTTCGAGCCGCCCGAGGCGGTCGCGGACCCCGAGCACTTCTTCGATCTGGAGTCGATCGAGGACCCCCGGCAGCTCCTGTCCCGTTCGACGGAGCTGACGCTGGCGTTCCGCGCGGCCGCCGACCGGGCGGCGGAGTTCCAGGCGATCGCGGCGGCGCAGCTCGCCGACCCGAAGCGGTTCGACCGGCTGCCGGAGGCGGCCATCGCCGAGCGCGCGGAGTGGTCGGAGGACTACACCCGGCGCATGATCGACTTCGGTCGCGAACTCCTCCGCGACAGCGACTCCTCCGCGGACTGAGCCCGGCCGGACCGCCCGCGGGGGGTGCCCCGGAGGGCAGCCATCCCGCCACGCCCCGCCGAATTCCGGCAAGCACCGGATACGCGGGGCTCCGACCGATAAACATGGACGCCATGAGCGACTGGCAGCCGCGACCGTGGCAGCACCCCGACGGATCCACCCGCTTCGCCCTCTTCCGGGCTCCCGCGCCGGACGACGGCTCCCTCGTCCCGGCCCGGGTCACAGCCGCCGGGGCGGCCTGGCTCGCGTCGGCCGCCCCGGCCCCGCAGCGCGTCCTGGCCCTCTGGGCGGCCCGGCCGGAATCCCCGGTCGTGCTGCCCTGCGGGACGGCGTTCGACGTGATCAGTGCTCCGGGCATGTTCGGCCGCCGGCTGCTGGACCGGCTGTGGTCGGAAGGCCCCGGCTCCGGCCCGGTGGCCGTGCACCGCGGGCGACTGCTGCTGTTCACCGAGCCCGGCACGGCCCGCCGGCTGCCCGCCCTGCTCGCCGCGGCGGAGTGGGGCGCGGCCGTACCGCCGCTGCTCTGCCACGGCACGGGCGACGCGGTGACCGTACCGCCGCTGCGCCTGCCCGCCTCCGCCGCCACGGCGTCCGGGAAGCGCCGGCCCTCCGCCGTCGCGTCCGCACACGCCGGCGCCCCCGGCCCCGGCCCCGGCCCCGCCCCCGGCCCCGGCCTGGTCGACCCCGGCCCCGCCGACCGTGGCACCCGTCTTCCCGGCACCGGACTTCCCCGCGCCGGCCTTCCCGGCACCGGGTCCGGAGCCGGCTCCGCCCGTCCGTCGCTCTCCCGCTGGCTTGCGGCGCCCGATGTCCGGCATCCCTGGCTGCCCGGCGCCGAGACACTGCGGTGGGCCTGTGCCCGGGCCGTTCCGGGCGGTGCCGCGGCCGGGCGGGCGCTGCCCGTCCCGGCTCTCACCGCCCCCACCGGCGCCTGCTGAGCTCACCGCGGCTTTCCGATTTTCGCGGACCCGGATGCGGATGCTAATGTCTTTCCCGTCGGGCGCCGCTAGCTCAGTTGGTTAGAGCAGCTGACTCTTAATCAGCGGGTCCGGGGTTCGAGTCCCTGGCGGCGCACTTACGGTTTCACCGTTGACCAAGGCTTTTCCGCTCCGGCGGGAAAGCCTTTCGTCATGTACGGGCCCCTTCTCGCGGGGCCCGGGAGGGGCGCAGGCGGCCCCGGAACAGCCCGCCCGCTACGGCCCGAACCCCGGGGCTGCCCCCGCCCCCGTCGTCCCCGCGCCCCCGCTCACAGCTCCGCCGACCGCTCCGCGGGCCGGTCCACCCGTACCGTCCAGCGTCCGCGCGTATCCGTGCCGAGCACCTCCACCGAAACCCCGCTCTCCGGGTCCGTCAGCCGCTCCCCCACGCCCAGCGGGGCGTCCGCCAGCGCCGGGAGGACGGAGCCGTCCCAGCAGGCGCCCGAGTGCGGGTGTCCGTCCAGCACCTTGACGGGCCCCTCGGCGGAACCCGTCTCGCTGTGCACCCGGTAGACGAGCACCCCCTCGGTGCACGTGGTCAGGTCGTTGCCCACGGCGGCCCGCGCCTCGACGGCGAGCACCGTCGAGGGGTCGGTACGGATCACCAGCAGCCGGGTCCCGGCGACCGCGCCGCGCCCGGCACGCGCCGCGACGGGCACGAGCAGGTGCGCGCTCGCGCCCTCGTCGCTGACGCAGTTGACGTCTCCCCGGTCCAGCCAGCCGAGTTTCCACTTGTGCCAGCCGAAGAAGTCCGGCGCGAGGCCGAACTGGCTGCCCATGAGGTCCCAGTCGCCCACATGGGTGTCCCAGTCGCCCTTGCCGTGCTTCGGGCGGTGGTAGAGATCGGGCAGGTCGAACACGTGGCCGGTCTCGTGGGCGAGCACATTGCGGTCCGGCGGCCGCTGCTCGAACACGGTGACGATCCTCCGGACGTCCGCCCCGTCGACGCGCATGGGCTCGTCGAAGTTGACGACCTTGGTGGCGTCCGAGTCGACGCCCGGGGCGTCCGGGTCGGCGACCAGATAGACGATGTCGTAGCCCGAGAAGTCCACCACCCGGTCGGCCAGGCCCATCGCGTCGCCCAGATAGGCCGCCCGCAGCTCGGTGTCCCAGTCCCGCCCTATGCCGTAGGTGGTCGAGGCGGCGGGCATCTTCAGCCATGTGCGCACCGGATCGACGTGGAGCCGGAACTTCCCGTACGAGGCGCGCTCGAAGAAGCGCGCGGTCTCCGGGAAGTAGTCGGAGACCAGCTCGTCCGGCGTGACGACCGGCTCGGCGTCCGGGAAGGAGAGGAAGACCATGACCGCGCGGAGCTCGTTCCGGGGCTTCGGATAGTCCGGGTTCCAGGTGTCGAGCCCTTCCGAGTGGTGGACGGCGGTGCGCGTCAGGGAACAGGCGTCGTCGAGCACGGCGGCCGTGGCCGGCCCGGCGACCAGCGAGGTGGCGAGCATCGCCGTGAAGGACATCCCGCCCGCGGCCGCCCGGCGGAGCCGCGGCCGGGACCGGACGGACCGGCCCTCCGCTCCCCCGGACGTCAGCGAGTGCGACACGTCGGCCTCCCCGGACGTGGGACAGGACACGCGTCCACTTTGCGGGGATATTTACATACTCACCATGTTTCATTGATCCAGTCGGGTGAGGTGAGCCGGCACGCCAGTGCGTAACTCAACGTCACGCACACTCGTTGACCATCGCGCCTTCGGACGCTCTCCCGCAGAAACGATCGGACAGCCGCTCTGCCGTACGCCCCTCCGTGGGCCGTTCGATGGAACGAGACCGCACCAACCTCTATGATCGGCACATTTCCAGCGCGGACCCCTCCCCCGGAAGCCCTCACGGCACCGGAGCGGCCGGTTCCGCCATTCGTACGAGTCGAGTCCTCAGCGGGAGTGAACGGTGAGCGGATCACCCAGCAGGCCAGGCGCGGGACCGGAAATCACCCTGCCGACCTTCACGGAGAGTAGCCAGATCTTCCGCAGGTCCCAGGCCTCCCGGACGGCTTCTCCGCCACCCCCGCCCGGCCTCCCCGCTCCCCCGCCGGCGGCGGCGGGCGGGCCCGCGCCCGCCGGCGCCCCGGTCACCGGCCGCACGATCGCGGGCGGCGTGGCCGTGTGGCGCCGCGCGCCCTCGGGCGGCACGGCCCCGGCACGCCCCGCGCCCCCCTCGGCTCCGGCGCCCGCACCCGCGCTCAGGCCGGCACCGGCATCCGCCCCGCCCGGCCACCGGACGGCCACCCCGCCACCGGGCTCCCCCACCGCGGCACGGCCCGGCCCGCCGGCCTCGCCCCCGCGGAACCCGGCCCCGGGCGGCCCCACCCCCACCACCGCCACGACACCGGGGCGGGGTCCGGACCCCGTACCGCCCACCGGCCTCTCCCCCGCTCCGCCCACCGGGCCGGGCCTCGCGCCCGCCACCCGCTCCGTGCCGCCGGCCGAGGCCCGCGACCACTCCGCCGCCTTCAACGCCGCCCGGCTCGCCATGGCCGTCCTCGACGGCGACGGCAGGGTCGTCACCGCCAACCACGCCCTGGGCGCCCTGCTCGGAGCCGACCCCGCCCGGCTCGCCGCCGAACCCGCCGCGGAACTCCTCGACCTCTTCCACGACGCCCGCACCCGGGCCGCGTACCGCGAGGTGCTGCGCGGCCACCGCGAACGGATGCGCTGCACCCGCCGGCTGAAGAACCCCGAGGGCGGGCCCCTGTGGGCCGAGGTCACCGTCGCACCGCTCCCGGAGGACGGCCCCGGCGCCGCGCCCTCCCGCGCGCTGCTGTCGGTCGCGGACATCAGCGACCGGCGCGACCTCCAGGCCCGGCTGCACCATCTGCGGATGCACGACCCCGTGACGCGGCTGCCCAACCGCGCCCTGTTCTTCGAACGGCTCGCCGCGGCGCTCGACGCGGCCGGGCAGGACCGCGGCGGCAGCGGCCGCATCGGCATCTGCTACCTGGACCTGGACGGCTTCAAAGCCGTCAACGACACCCTCGGGCACCGCATCGGCGACCGGCTGCTGCACGCCGTCGGCCAGCGCCTGGCGCACTGCGCCGACCGCGCCGGCTACGGCAGACGCGGCGCCCATCTCGTGGCCCGGCTCGGCGGGGACGAGTTCGCCGTCCTGGTCGAGGAGTCCACCGGCACCGAACAGCTCTCCGAGCTGGCCGACGCCGTCCTCCACGCGCTGCTGCAGCCCTTCGACCTGGCCGGACAGCGGCTGTCGCTGTCGGCGAGCATCGGTGTCGTGGAGCGCGCCGCCGCCGGGACCACCGCGACCGCCCTCATGCAGGCCGCCGACACCACGCTCTACTGGGCCAAGGCCGACGGCAAGGCCCGCTGGACCCTCTTCGACCCGGAGCGCAACGCCCACCGCGTCAACCGGCAGGCGCTGGCCAGCACGCTGCGGCCGGCCATCGAACGGGGCGAGTTCACCCTCGAGTACCAGCCGCTGGTGAGCCTGGACGGCGGTGCCGTGCAGGGTGTCGAGGCGCTGGTGCGGTGGCGGCACCCGGAGTTCGGCACCCTGGGGCCGAATCGGTTCATCGGGCTGGCGGAGGAGGAGGGCGCCATCGTCCAGCTCGGGCGCTGGGTGCTCCGCAACGCCTGCCGCCAGGCCCGGCTCTGGCAGTTGCAGCGGCCGGAGCGGCCGATCTTCGTCAGCGTGAACGTGGCCGTCCGGCAGGTGTGGGACTCCGACCTCGTCGCCGACGTGGCGGCGATCCTCGCCGAGACGGGCCTGCCGCCGCACCTGCTCCAGCTGGAGCTGACCGAGTCGGCCGTCATGGGCTCCGCCGGCCGCCCCCTCCAGGCGCTGCGGGCGCTGAGCGACATGGGCGTCACCATCGCCATCGACGACTTCGGCACCGGCTACTCCAACCTGGCCTATCTGAGCCGGCTCCCCGCCTCCGTCCTGAAGCTGGACGGGGCGTTCGTCCGGGGTTTCCGCGACAAGGCCCACGCCAACCCGGCGGACGAGACCATCGTCGAGGCGCTCGTCGGCCTGGCCCACCGGCTGGGGCTGACCGTGACCGCCGAGTGCGTCGAGAACGCGGACCAGGCCGACCGCCTGCGCCGTCTCGGCTGCGACACCGGCCAGGGCTGGTATTACGCCCGGCCGCTGCACCCGGAGCGGGTGTCGTCCCTGCTGGACGGCTGAGACGGGGGGCGCGCCGGGGCGGGAGGCCGGCGGTTCGGTTCGCGGCCGGGCCGGTGGCCGCACGGACGCGGCACGCGAGTGCGGGTTCCGGGGCGTGGCTGACGACTGCTGGGCTGACGGATGCGGGGCTGACGGCCCCTCAGGCACTGCTCACCGGCCATCGGTGGCCCCGGCCCGGAATGCGGCCGAAGTAGCTCTGCAATCAAACCAGTTGAGAATCGAAGTTTTCGGCCCTGCGCCTCCGGGTAACGCTGTCCATAACCATGGGAGCGCTCCCACATCGGTTCCACCCCAGGAGCACCCGGACGTCCCCCCAGCCGAAACCGGAGACCCCCACCATGCGTGTCCACGGAGTCCTTGAATCCCCGAGATGGGCGCTGCGCGCCTTCGCGCTGCTCTTCGCCTCGCTGCTCTGCCTGGTCCCCTGGGCCGACACGGCGGCGGCGCACGGCTCGATCGTCGACCCGGGTGCCCGCGCCTACAGCTGTCACCAGCGCTGGGGCGGCGACCACATGAACCCCGCCATGCAGCAGGAAGACCCGATGTGCTGGCAGGCGTGGCAGGACAACCCGAACGCCATGTGGAACTGGAACGGTCTGTACCGCAACGGCGTCGGCGGCAACTTCCGCTCCGCGATCCCCGACGGCCAGCTCTGCAGCGGCGGCAACACCGAGAGCGGCCGCTACCGCGCCATGGACGCCGTGGGCCCGTGGAAGACCACCAAGATCAGCAACAACTTCACGATGAAGCTGTACGACCAGGCCAGCCACGGCGCGGACTTCTTCCAGGTCTACGTCACCAAGCAGGGCTTCGACCCGGCCACGCAGAAGCTGACCTGGGGCAGCCTGGAGCTGGTGAAGACGACCGGCCGCTTCGCCCCCGCGCAGAACATCTCGTTCGACGTGAGCGCCCCCGGCCGCACCGGCAACCACGTCGTGTTCACGATCTGGCAGGCCTCGCACATGGACCAGTCGTACTACCTGTGCAGTGACGTGACCTTCTGATCCCGCGTCACGGAGCCCGCGGGGGCCGGTGACGCACACCCCACGTCACCGTCCTGCGCGGGGCCACCCCCCGCGGCGAGGCACGGCGCGTTCACCGCGCCGTGCCCGCCGCACCCACAGAGCGGAGCCCCGCCTGGCACCTCCCGCGCCCGGCGGGGCTCTCCGCTGCCCGGGGCCGGTGGTTCCGGTGGCAGGGGTCCCGGTGGCCGGGTCCACCGTGATCACTTAGCGTGGGACGGCGGTGTCCCGGCCTCCGGTTCCCGGGCTTTCGTTCCCCGGGTGGTGCCATGTGCTGGAGTGCGACGGCCGATCTCGTGGCGGGCGCGGGCATCTGCGCGGTCGGCGCGGCCGCGCTGGCCGGGGTACGCCGCCGCGGCGATCTGCCCCTCGCCGCCCTGCCGCTGCTCCTCGGTGCCCACCAGATCGTCGAGTCCTTTCTCTGGCGCCACGGCGGGGGCTCCGGCCCCGTCGTCCTCGCCTGGGCGGTGATCGCGCTGCCGCTGCTGCCGCTGTGGGTCCCGCTCGGCGTGCTGCTCGCCGGGCCGCCCGGCCCTGGCTCCGTCCACGGGCGCCCGCACGGGCACGGGCGGGCGGCCGTACGGACCGGCGCTGCCCCGGACACCGCCGTACGGACCGCCGCCGCACGGATCGCCGCCGCGCCGGGCGCCGCCGTACCGGTCGCCGCCGGCTGCGTCACCGCGGCCGTCCTCGCGTACTCCCTGGCCACGGGGGCCGTCACGGCCGAGGTGCGCGGCCGCACCATCGGCTACGCCGTCGACGTGCCGCTGCTACCGCTGGTCTTCGCCGGATATCTGCTGGCCACGCTGGGCGCCCTGCTGCTGTCCGCCGATCCCGCGCTGCGGCGGCTCGGTGCCGTCCTCTCGGCCGGTGCGGTGATCTGCGCGGCGCTGTGGCGGACGGAGTTCGTCTCCACCTGGTGCGCGTTCGCGGCGGTGGCGTCCGTGCTGCTGCTGGTCTGGGTGTTGCGGCGGGCGGGAAGCGGCGCCGGCGCACCGCTGTCCTCCTGACCGGCAGCGCCGGATGGGGGCGGCCGGCGCGGACGACGGTTCCGCCGTGCGGCAGCGGGCGCGGCCGCTTGTGGACCACGATCACCGGGTGCGCGACAGGCGACGTCGCCGGCCATGGCGCACCAGGTCATCAGCCGGCACAACGGAGGGGACGGCACCGGGATCCTCCGGTGCCGCCCCCTCCGGCTGTGTTTCCGGGTGTTCAGGAGCCCGACATGGTCTTCCCGAACATGGGGTCGTCCCCGGAGCGGGCGATGCCCACGGTCGGCCCGCTGAAGCTCACCGCGCCGGAGGCCGTGATGCCGCCCGAGGCGCCGCGCAGCATCCACACGGCTCCGTCGTCGCTGTTCTCGCCGGCCGCGCCGACGGACAGGTCGGCACGGTCGTCCCCGGTGAGGTCGGCGAGGTGGACGACGCCGCCGAAGCAGTCGGACGACTCATTGGCGCCCGGTACCCCCGAGGTCCCCTGGTTGAAGGACTGGGCTCCGGTCGCGGTCAGGCCGGAGGGGCCGCCGCGCAGCACCCAGACGTTACCGGTGTGGGAGGCGGAGCCGATGGTCTCGAAGTAGGCACCGACCGCCAGGTCCGGGAAGTCGTCGCCGTCGGCGTCGCCCGCGGCGAGCGCGCCACCGAACGAGTCGTTGGACTCGTCCGCCCCCGGCACACCCTCGGTGGCCTGGCTGAAGACGGTGCCGCGGGAGGCGTCGACGCCCGCCGCGCCGCCCGGGAACACGGTGACGTAACCACCGTCCGCCGTCGTGTCCAGGACGTCGACGGAGTCAATGCCGACGACCAGGTCGTCGTGCCCGTCGAGGTCGAAGTCGGCCACGGTGAGCGCGCTCGCGTAACCCTTGCCCACCTCGGTCTGGAGCGTGGGCCCGGCCGGGGCGCCACGGTAGACGAAGTTGCCCGCGGAGGAGGCCACCACCACGTCGTCCGCCCCGTCGTCGTCGAAGTCCCCGGCGGCCAACTGGACGGCGCCCTTGGGATACGCGCCGGACTCGATCTGCGCGTCGAAGCGCAGCGTCCCCGCTGCGCCGCCCGACGTGGTGAAGCCGCCCTTGAAGATCCACACGTCCTTGCCGGTGGAGCCGACCGCCAGGTCCGTCCTGCCGTCGCCGGTGAAGTCGCCGACCGCGAGGGACTGGCCGAACCGGTCGTGGCCCGACGGGTTCGGATCGCTGATCGTCGTGCCGCCGGACAGACCGGACGAGCTGCCCCACAGGATCGTCACCGTGCCACGGTCGATGTCCCCGGGGACGTCCTCCAGGGGGATGCCCACGACGAGATCGCCGTAGCCGTCGTTGTTGAGGTCGCCGTGCGCCAGCTCGGTGCCGAACCGGTCGTCCGCCTCGGAGGCGCCCGGCACACCGGAGGAACTCTGCGACGTGATCTTCTTGCGGGAGGCGCTGATCCCGCTCGACGAGCCGTAGTTGACGACGACGGCGCCGGCCTTCTCCTTGTCGTTCGCGACGGCCCCCGGCGCGGCGGTCGCCAGGTCGCGGTAGCCGTCGCCGTTGAAGTCGTCGGCGAGACCGGAGGGCGCGGCGCTTGCGGCGCCGGGCAGGGCGATGAGCAGGCCGCCGGCCAGGGCTGCCGCGACGGCGGTGGCGCCCAGGACGACGGGACGCCGGGAGCGCTTGTGGTGGGACTGGGGCATGGGTTCCTTCCAGGAGATACCTGTGGGCACAAAGGTGACCTCTGGTGAACCTGAAGGGTTGTAGGAAAGGAGAGGTTCCGGATGCTGACGACGTGGCGCCGGCCAACCCGCCAGGCCGGCAAGCCCCGGCCTCGCACATGGAGCGGCCGGACCCGTCGCGCACCACACCGCTAGCCTGACGGCATGCCGCAGCAGCTCCAGCTCCTCCGTCCCGAACACGCCCGCGCGCTGCTGGAGTTCGAGCGGGAGAATCGGGCCTTCTTCGCCGCCTCCATCCCCGACCGCGGCGACGACTACTTCGCGCACTTCGACGCCCGGCTCCGCGCGCTGCTGGAGGAGCAGGCCGCGGGCGTCTGCTTCTTCCACGTGCTGGTGGACGAGGACGGTGAGGTGCTGGGCCGCGTCAACCTGGTCGACGCGGCGGCTGACGGCTCGGCGGAGCTCGGCTACCGCATCGCCGAAAGGGCCACCGGGCGCGGCCTCGCCACGGCCGCAGTCCGCGAGATCTGCGCCCGCGCCGCCACGGAGTACGGCCTGACGAGGCTGCACGCCGCCACCACCCTGGACAACGCGGGCTCCCGGGCCGTACTGGCCCGCACGGGTTTCACCGCCACCGGCGAAACGGAACTGGACGGCCGCCCGGGCCTGCGCTTCGTCCGGGACCTGCGCGACCTGCGAGATCCGCGCGCCCCGGCCGATCCGCAGCAGTGATCAAGCGAGCACGTGGCAGCGTGCCGCAGCGGGGACCGGCCTCACCGCCCCGGATCAGACCAGATCGTCCCACTCCCCCGCCTTGGCCTCGCGTATGAACCGGTGGATACGTTCCCCCGACTCAGCCAGCCAAAAGGCGCAGGACTCCATGCGCTCCAGCGCTCAGCAGCATCTCGCCAGTCACGCTTCTGCCCCAAGTTTGCAGAACTGCGTCTTGAGATACGGCAACGTCCACCACTGTTCCCGTTGGAGACCGCAGCAGCAAAAAAGCTGGCAACACCAGTGGTTGACGGCCCAACAGCCAGCCTGCACCGGGCGCAGGTGTGGTGTACTCAGCTCTTGTGATGAACGTTGGGGAACGACGACTGTTCCACTTCACGCACGTGCGCAACCTGCGTGACATCCTCGTCGAGAAGCAGTTGGTCTCGGACACCGTCATGCAGAGCCGCGGGGGCGTGCTGAGAGAGTGCGGAGACAGGGCGGTCAAAGCCGAACGGCGGTCGCGGCAGATCACTGTTCCGCCCTACGGCTGTCCAGCCGACTACGTCCCGTTCTACTTCGCTCCGCGCTCTCCCATGCTCTACGTCATCAGCCGGGGCGGCGTCGTCACCTACCAGGACGGGCAGTCCCCGCTTGTCTACCTGGTCACGTCCGTCGACGGCGTCATGGAGTCCCACAGACCCTTCGTGTTCAGCGACGGCAACTGCGCAAGCGAGATCACCAGACATTTCACCGACCTCAGCATGATGCCAAGTGTCGTCGACTGGGAGATCATGGCTGCACCGTACTGGGCGAACCCAAGGAAGGGCAGCAATGATCACGCGTGGCACCGGCAACCTGCTCCTGGCAGATGTCGATGCCCTTGTTAACACGGTCAATACCGTGGGCGTCATGGGCAAAGGCATCGCCTTGCAGTTCAAGCGGGCATATCCGGAGAACTTCAATGACTACAAGGCGTCCTGTGATCGCGGCGATGTCATGGTCGGTCGGATGCACGTGCACGAGGTCGGGCAAGTGGGCGGCCCACGGTTCGTCATCAACTTCCCAACGAAGCGCCACTGGCGCGCGCCGTCACGGATCGAAGACATCGCCTCAGGGCTCGTAGCGCTGCGTGACGAAATCGTTGAGCGCGGGATCAAGTCCATCGCCGTACCGCCCCTCGGGTGTGGAAACGGCGGTCTTTCCTGGCGTGAAGTCGAGCCAATGATCCGCCGAACCCTGGGCACGATTCCCGGCGTCGAAGTTCGTGTTTACGAACCGTCTGGAGCGCCCAGCGCATCATCGATGCCGAATGCCACCCGGGCGCCCGAGATGACGCGTGAACGCGCAGCTTTTCTCGCCGCACTCAATCGGTATATCAAAAGTGGGATTTCACGCGGTCTCGCTTTTGAACAACGCGTTTCACTTCTCGAAGCCCACAAAGTTGCGTACCTTCTGCAGAAGCTGCATCTAACATTGGGGCTTCATTTCGAGAAGGGTATCTACGGCCCATATTCACAGCCCCTTGACAGGGCGGTGTCTGCGATGGAGGGCCACTTCCTCACTGGATTTGGGGACGGCACTAGCGGAGCCCAGGCAGTTCTGGAACTCAATAAAGATTCGGTCAACGAAGCTGAACAGTTCCTGAAGCAGTATCCGGAGTTCGAAGAAACCGCTGCCAGGTTCGAATCCCTGACAGCAGGCTTTGAAGACGCGTTCGGCATGGAACTGTTGAGTACCGTTCTTTTCGCTGCCGAAGAAATCGTGACGCCTCCGCCAAACCCCGAATCGGTAACGGCGTGCATCAAGACGTGGAACCACCGGAAGGAGCGCCTCTTCACAGAGGCCCACGTACAAACAGCGTGGCAACGCCTGTCCGAAACAGGCTTTGTGTAAGTGTGACCGGTCACTGGGCCGACGCAACGCCACTGCTGGTGACGCCGCCATCGGTGCGAGCTCGTCGACCGCGGTGCGATAGCCCGCTCTGAGCGGCCTCAGAACCGCTTGCGCGAGGGCGGCCGGAACGCGATCAAGGCTGCTTTGCCGGGCTGCAAGCGCGTGACCGTGAACTCTTTCCAACCTGTTTGACTGAATGGACGTTGGGCTGCCAAACGGGCGAAGCCCCTGTAGGTAGGTTTTCGACCAGGAGATCCTGGCACCGCCCTGCACGGTGTAGTGGCAGAATCGCCGTGACCACGGCCTCGAGTTCTTGGCGAACGCCAAGCACGCCACCCATCCCCCTACTCGCGATTCAACTACCCCGAGCGTCAACAACACAGTTTCTCAGCGAAGTGATCCACGTAAAGCCGGGTGTGGCTCCGGCGTCCGGACGAGTCGGACCTCCCCGCCCCGGTGGTAGGCAGACATAAAGCCTCAATTCCATATCATATGGCCTGCGAGGCCCGGTAAGCCCTCACGTCTGTCAGCTTGACGGACTGCGCCGTGAAGCAGATCAACTCCCCAGTACCTCTGATTTCCATCCGCACCTCGGAATCCCGCGCGGGAGTGCGGCCTTCCTCCATCCACCCGAAGTGAACTGTGTGCTTCGGAGTCCCTGTCCAACCTTCGAGAACCAGGTCTCGGATACCAAAGAAGGTCAGGTGCATTTCAAACGCATTGAGGCCCTGCTCCACCCATGCCCGGCGAGGGCGGGACGGCAAGCCAGCGTTCTCGAAGCCCAGATCGATCCGACAGTCCCGCTCATCAATATGCACTGAAAAAAGAGCTTGACCGGTCAACTCCGGAAACTCATCGAACAGATCCAAAAGGTCTTCTGGATCGCCGCCGACTCTGCTCATCCACCCGCTCTTACCCATAGAAGCCCTTCTCATGTGCAGCAGGAAGAAAGTCCCCGAACCGCCGCCTGTCCAACTTGCTCGCGAAAAAATGCCGGCCTTCCGAACCATCACGTGATCGGAACGCGCCGATGTGCCCGACCGTAAGAGAATCACTGCTAATGAATTCCATATCACCAATATCCGAAGCTACACGGACGCCGATCCTGCCATCCTCCCGCCGATCAATGTTGATCCTTGCTTCGGCCGGAAACCGGACGCGCTGAATACGGACGTCACTCAACGCGAGGAACTTTACGTGGCATTGGATCCGATCACATCCGGCCTCAATCCACTCCGGCAAGGGCCTGTCCGCAAACCTGGGAAGGTCCAATCGCAACACCAGTGTTGGGCCTCTGCGATCCAGGTATGTGGAGTGAATTACAACGCGATCAATATCGGGAATTTGCACATAATAGGGAGCGAGCAAGTCGCCATTACGCAGCAGACCTCTCCAGGATTCAGTCATAGTAGTAATGCTCCTCACACCCGGGGAGTTGCCCGTTCCTCGGATCATCGAATGGTCGAACGTGGACATGTGGAGGCTGATACCCGGGCTCTCCGGGCCTCTGATGGCCGAACCAGTGATCTTGGAAAGTGATGAGCTCTCCGGATGGCGTCTCGTAGTATTCTTCCCGATAATAGATCGGCTGATGGTTATCATCCATGAGCTGCTTCGAACCCTGCCACTCAGGCCCGGTGGCCGACACGTAGTCATTCACGTCGAGCGGCTCGGCGCCTTCAGGTATACCTGCGTCCCGTAGCGCTTGCGCCTTGGCATCAGCGAAACTCCGCGGGCACGGAGCAAGACCGAGCGGATCGGCCCACTTGTGTGGATTGCGGACATAAGTTGAGGGGTTCTGAGACGGTGCCAGTCCCAACGGGTCCGGGCTGGTGTAGCGGGCCGTTTCCGGGTCGTAGTAGCGGAAGTAGTTGTAGTGGAGGCCCGTTTCGGGGTCGAAGTACTGGCCCGGGAAGCGGAGGGGGGTGTAGGCCGTGCTGTCGGCGGCCCAGGTGGTGGTGCCCCAGAGGGTGGTGCGGGTGTGCCAGGTGATGGTGCCGGACTCGTCGACCAGTTCGGTGGGGGTGCCGACCAGGTCGGTGACGATGGCGAAGAAGCGGGCGTCGATGACGTGTTGCGGGGCGCCGGCCGCCGTGATGCGTTCGGTCTGCGCGATCGGGCGCAGGCCGTCGTGGTCCCAGGTGAGCGTGACCGGGTTCGGCAGGTCCAGGGATGTTGTCGTCTGTTCCGCGAGGGTCGTGCCGTCCCAAGTGAACGTCACTTCCTCGGCGATTGAGCCGTCGGCGGTCAGGCGTTGTTTGGCCGTGCGGCGACCCAGGGGGTCGTACAGGTAGCGCCAGCGCGTGCCGTCCGGGGTCACCACCGCCGTCAGGCGGTCCTCCGCGTCCCACTCGTAGCGCCAGGTGTCCGGCTTGCGCGAGGGGCGCTTCTTCTGGCGGAGGGTGATGCGGCCCTGCGCGTCGTGTTCGTAGCGGATGGCGCCGGCGTGGGTGATCCGGGTGCCGGTGTAGGTGCGGGGGCCCGTCGCCTCGGGCGAGGCGTGGGCGGAGGGCCAGGCTGCCTCGGTCTGGTTGCCCGCCGCGTCGTAGGCGTAGCGCTCGGCCCAGTTCGCGGCGTGGACCGCCGTCACCCGGCCTGCGGCATCGAGGTCGAAGCGGCATTCGCCGCCGCCTAGTTGGTCGTGTACGGCGGTGAGGTGGCCGTCCGGGCGGTAGGCGTACGCCCGGTGCTGGCGGATCTCGGCGGCGTCGGTCGTTCCGGACGACCCCGCCGGCCCGGAGCCGGTCGTCCCGTTGCCGGCCGTCCCCGCGCCCGGTGCGGCCGCAGCCGCGGCCCCGGTGCCCGGTGCGGGTGCGCTTCCCGCACCTGCGCCCGGCATCACGCCCGGTCCGGCCGCACCCGCCGCCCCCGGCTCCCAGGCCGCCGCGTCCGGCCCCGCAGTCCCGGGGTCCCGGAGCCTCGTCGGCTGGGCCAGGAGGGACTGGGTGGTGAGGCGGCCCGCCGGGTCCCAGGTCTGGGTGAGGGTGACCCGCTCGCCGAAGTGGCGGGAGAGTTCGCGGCCCGCCGGGTCGTGGGCGTACGTGAAGGCGTGGCCCGAGGTGGACAGGGACGCGGTGCGGCCCGCCGCGTCGTAGGTCCGGGTGGCCTGCGCGCCCATGGGGGTCACACGGCTGATGCGGCGGCCCAGGGCGTCGTAACGGTACGACGTCGTACGGCCGTTGACGGTCTCCGACTTGATGCGGCCGAGGCGGTCGCGGTGCAGGAGCACCGTCGCGTCCGGGTTCGACGCTTCCGTCAGGCGGCCGGCCCGGTCGTACGTGTAGTGCGTGATCGTGCCCGCCGCGTCCTTGGACGTGATGCGGCCCAGCGCGTCGTGCGCGAAGCGGATGGTCTCGCCGAGGGCATTGGTGCGGGAGGCCAGGCGGCCCGCCGCGTCGTAGGCGTAGGTGAGGGTGCGGCCGTCGAAGTCCGTCTCGGAGACCAGGCGGCCCGCGGCGTCGTAGGAGTAAGTCCAGGTCAGGCCCTGGGGGTTGGTGACCGTGCGGAGGAGCAGGTCCGGGCCGTGTTCGAACTCGTACCGGACGCCGTCCGGGCCGGTCTGGGCCGCCAGCAGGTCGAAGTGGGTGTACTCGTAGCGCGTTACGGCGCCGACGGCGTCCGTGTACGTCGTGCAGTTGCCCTCGCCGTCGTACGTCCAGGACTCCTCCGCGCCGTCCGGGCCCGTGCGGCGCAGCAGTTTGCCCTCCACCGACCAGGCCAGGCGGGTCCGGCCGCCCGCCGGGTCGGTGACGGTGACGATCCGGCCGAGGGCGTCGCGCTCGTACGCCGTCTCGCCACCGAGCGGGTCGGTGACGGACAGCAGGCGGCCGGCCTGGTCGCAGCGGACGGTGGTGGTGTGGCCGAGGGCGTCGGTCACCGACGCCGGGTGGCCGCGGTCGTCGTACGTGTAGCGGGTCGTGGCGCCGGACGGGTCGGTGAGGGTCAGGCGGTTGCCCGCCTCGTCGTAGCTCTGCTGCCAGACCGCGCCGCCGGGGTGGGTGACGGCGGTCGGCAGGCCCAAGTCGTTGTAGGAGGCGGTCGATTCGCTGCCGTCGGGGTGGACGGCGGCGGTGAGGCGGCCGGCCTCGTCGTAGCGGAAGGCCGTGGTGTGGCCGAGCGGATCGGTGCGGGAGATCACCCGGTCGTGGGCGTCGTACGCGGTGCGGGTGACGGCGCCGGTGGGGTCGGTCTCCGCGATGACGTTGGACCGGCGGTCGATCAGATAGCGGCTGGTGTGCCCCTGGGCGGTCGTGACCGTCGTGGTGCGGTGGCCCGTCCGCGGGTCCGCGGTGCCGTAGTCGATGCGCAGGGCGAGATGGCCCTCCGTGCCGCCTTCGGCGATGCAGCGGTCCTGGTTGTCGTAGACGTAGTCGTAGCGGCGGTCGTTGGTGTCGGTCCAGGCGATGACGCGGCGTTCGTCGTCGTACGTGAAGCGGAGCGGCAGGCCGGAGGAGCCGGTGACCTCGGTGAGGTCGCCGTCCGTATAGCCGTAGCGGACCAGCTCCAGGTCCGAGCCGTCGTCGGCGGCCGCGGCCAGGTGCAGGGCCGTGATCCGGCCGTCCTCGGTGGTGAACCGCACGTGGTGGCCCGCGTCGTGGACGATGCCGAGGGGCGTGCCGTCCGTGGCGTACTCGAAGGTGAGGCGGTGGCCGTTGCGGTCGGTGATCTCCGCCAGCCGGGCTTCGCCGTCGCCGCCGGGCTCCGCGCCCTCCGGGCCGGTGAAGTGGCGGACGTGGCCGGTCTCCGGGTCGGTGAGGACGTAGTCGCCGCCGGGGGTGCGGTCGAGGGGCTGGCGCGGGCCCATCGCGGGGAGCGTCGGCTGTCCGGGCGCCGGGTGCGGATAGGCGAGCAGCAGGCCGTCCTCGGTGACGAGGACGACGCCCTCCGCGTCGATCTCCAGCCGCTGGTCGGCGGTGGACGACCAGGACGGGCCGAACCAGCGGCCGCTGCGGTAACCGGACTCCACGCGGCGGGTGAAGACCAGCGGCAGCGCGCCGGGGACGACCACGTCCGTCTGCGGAAGGTACATCCGGCCGGTGGCCAGGTCGACGGGGTCCGTGCCCTTGCACGTCCGGTCGCAGTCTTTCGTTTTGTGGGTCTCGGGGCCGTCCTTGCCCAGGTCCCCGCGGGCCGCGCTCTTGCCTCCGGCGGTGTGGCGGCCCGCGCCGGCGATCTTCTTCGCCGCGCCCGCGCCGCGCGTGCCGAGGAGTTCCGGGAGGAGGCGGCCCTGCCCCTCCGCCGGGTCCTTCTGGTACTGGTCGTACAGGGTTTTGGCCGTCGCGCCGGGGTCGTTGACCGTCTGGACCAGGCCGGCCGTGGTGGCGTTGAGGTTGGTGACGTACTCGGCGGGGTGGGTGAGGTTGTACGGGTGCAGCGGGTTGACGGCGTGGATGTAGTTGAGGACGCCCGCGCTGCCGCGCAGGAGGCCGCCCACCCGGTGGGAGCCCTCCAGATGCATCCCGAGCAGGCCGTCCTGGACCTGCTCGGCGTAGGACGGTGCCGCCGGGGCCTTGTCGCGGGCCGCCCCCACCGAGGCGGCGGCCGTGCGCAGCGCCGCGTCCCGTTGCCGGCGCGCCTCCTCCAGCAGATCCCGGGCGGCCGTCAACTCCGCCTTGCCCACGTCGCCCGGGTCGCCCGGCTTGCGGGGGCGGTCCGCCGCGTCCCGCTTCTCCGCCGGTAGGGCGTTGTACGTCTCGAGGGCCGCGCCGTACGCCGCGAGCTGCTCGAAGTGATCGGCCCGTGCCTGCGCGGCGGCCCGCTTGCCCCGCTGGTACAGGTCGATCGCCGTCCGGGCCCGGCCCTGGGCCCACTCCACGGTGTCGGCGAAGTCGTTCAGCGCCCTGGCGGCCTTCTCGCAGGCGTCGGCCGCCGCGAACCACCGCTTCGGCTCCCCGGCCACCTTCTCCTCGAAGGCGCGGGCCGCCTCCCCCTTGAGCGCGCCGGCGTCCACCTTCTTGAGGCCGTTGCCGACGTTCTCGAACGCCCGGCGGAAATCGGCGAGATGGCCGGCCGTGGAGCGCAGCTTGCCCGGGCTGCCGTGGATCAGCTTCTTCGGGTCCTCGCTCTGCCCGAGGTCCAGCTCGGCCACATCGGCGCCCATGGCGTTGGCCGCCGAACCGGACTTCTCGCGGACCCAGTTGGCGCCGTCCTGCCAGCCGACGCTCTCCAGTGCGTCCGCCGTCCCGTCGCCCAGGCCCTCGACGAAGTCGCCGGCCTCCTCGGCGCGGTCCTCGGCCCACTCCTCGACCGGGTCCGGGATGAAATCCCCGACGCCCGCCATCAGGGCTCACTCCCGGGCGGGTCCTGGGCCGGCTCCCGGTCCGGCCCGGCTTCCTGCTGGGCCGCGCGCTGCTCCGGGGAGGGGCCGAAGACCTCGTCGACGCCCTGCGCGTAGGCGTCGTCGTCCATGCCGATCAGATCGCGGAGGCCGGAGGCCGCCTGGCCGCCCTGCCCCTCGGTGACCACGCCGCGGCCGGTGTCGAGCCAGGTCTGCTTCATGTCCTCACCGGCCTGCCGGAAGGACTCCGCGCTGTAGTCGGGGGCGTCCGGGGTGACGATCTCCCGGTAGCTCTGCTCGGCGATCTCCTCCTCGGTGGCGTGCGGATTGCCGGTCGCCACCACGGCGTTGGCGGTCACCTTGAAGGTGGCGCCCCAGTAGCGGTCCTCCTCGTGGAGCAGGCCGGCGGCGAGGCCAAGGCGGGCCGCGAGCTCGTTGGCGTCCTGGACGAGGGCCCGGACGCCCCACTCCCAGCGGTCGCAGAAGCCCTCGAAGGCGTCGGCCAGTTCGGCGCCGCCCGCCTCCATCGCGGTGAGCTCCAGGTTCCGCATACCGCTGCCCATGACGGCGTCGGTCGCGCTGCCGATCTCCTTGAGCTCGCCGATCGCCGCGTTCAGGCCCTTGGTGATCAGGTGCACGGACTCCCGGCCGAACCGCAGATCCTCCTCCCCGCTCACCGGGCCCACCCGCTCGGCCGCTGCCGCGGTACGGCGGGGCCGGCGCCCGCGGGGGCGCCGGCGGCCCCCGGTGCCCCCGTCGTCGTCGCCGCTGCCGCCCCCGTGGCTGCCGCTGCCCCCTCCGCTGCCGCCGCCGCGTCCCCGGCAGCCTCGTCCGGGACGACGCCGCGCACCGGCGGCAGCAGCATCGAGCCGTCCTCGTCCGCCACGTCGACGGCGACCCCGGCGGGCCCGGGCAGTTCCGGGACGAGCACGTCGAGCACCCGCGCCCCGAGCACCGCCGCGTACTCCCACGCCTCGCCCGGCGCCGCCCCGCGCGCCCGCGCGAACCGCGCGAGCTGCCGCTCGCCGGTGAAGGCGTAGATCCAGCGGACCCCGCCCTCATGGCCGGTCATGAAGCGGCCGCCGGACAGCGGCAGCAGCACCGCCGTACGCCGGAACTCACCGACCATCGCGGCCGGTTCACCGCTCCCCGCGCGCACCGCGGCGATCCGCTCCGGCAGGTCCACCGCAGCCCCCCGTACCCCACACTCCCCGTGGCTCCCCGTCACGCTCCGTACCGTACCGGGCGCGACCGACAGCGGGGCACCCCGCCCCGGGGGCCGCGGGGCGACGGCAGCGCGCCGTCAACGTCCGCGGGCCGCCGGGCTGTTCGCGGGGGTGCGGGCTTCCCGGGCCGCCTCGGGGCTCACTCCGTGCCGGAGCCGCCCGGCATGCCGTAGGCGTCGGCGATCAGCTCGTAGGAGCGGAGGCGGGCGTCCGTGCCGTGCACGTTCGAGGTGAGGATCATCTCGTCGGCCCCGGTGCGCTTCGCCAGCGCGTCGAGGCCCTCGCGCACCACGTCCGGCGTGCCGTGGACGATGTTGCCGATCCAGCTGTCGGCGAAGTCGCGCTCCCGCGCGCTCCACGGGTAGTCCTCGGCCTCCTCCGGGGTCGGGACGAGGCCGGGCCGGCCGGTGCGCAGGCGGAGCATCGACAGGGCGCCGGTCATGATCTGGCGGCGGGCCTCCTTCTCGTCCTCCGCCGCGAGCACCGCGACGCCGATGGCGGCGTACGGCTCGTCGAGGACGGCCGAGGGGCGGAAGGACTCCCGGTACAGCTCCAGCGCCGGAAGGGTGTTCGCCGCCGAGAAGTGGTGGGCGAAGGAGAACGGCAGCCCGAGGGAGCCCGCCAGCTGTGCGCTGAAGCCGCTGGAGCCGAGCAGCCAGATCTCCGGCCGGCCGGTGGACTGCACACCGCCGGGCGAGGTGGCCTGGACGGGGCCGGGGACGGCGTGGATGCGGCTGTACGGATGGCCGTCCGGGAAGCCGTCGTCCAGGAAGCGGGTCAGTTCGAGGAGTTGCTGCGGGAAGTCGTCCGCGCCCTCGTGCAGGCGGTCGGTACGGCGCAGGGCCGCGGCCGTGGCGCCGTCGGTGCCCGGGGCGCGGCCGAGGCCGAGATCGATCCGGCCCGGGGCGAGGGCCTCCAGGGTGCCGAACTGTTCGGCGATCACCAGCGGGGCGTGGTTGGGGAGCATCACGCCGCCGGAGCCCAGCCGGATGCGCTCGGTGTGCGCCGCCAGGTGGGCGAGGATCACGGCCGGGGAGGAGCTGGCGATACCGGGCATGGAGTGGTGCTCGGCCACCCAGAAGCGGTGGTAGCCGCGCCGCTCGGCGGTGCGGGCGAGTGTGGCGCTGGTGCGCAGCGCGTCCCCGGCGGTGGTTCCGCTGCCGACGGTGGCGAGGTCCAGTACGGACAGCGGGACCGGGGCGGTTCCCCGCGCCGTGCCGCGGATGGTGTCGTGCTCGGTGGCCATGCGGCCTGCCTCCCTGGTGGGTCTTGATCCGGGCGCGGACGCGGCGCGCGCGCCGCCCTCCGGCGTGCGCGGTGTGGCGTGCCGTCGTCCGGCGTGCGCGTTTCCGCGTGCCGGCCGGACAACCGGAGAGCTACTCCGGTTATTCCCGACCCCCGGCTCACCTTCCTCCGCGCCCTCCCCACGCCGCCCGTCACGCCGCTCATCACATAAATTGGCGAATCAGACAGAGCGGGTTGAATATCGCCAATTGCTGCGGAACAGCATCAATAGCCCCCTCTGCTCTCCTAGATTGGTCCCCGCGCGCCGCCGCCCCGTGGGCAGGGTGCCCTCGGCGAATCGCGGCGGCTCGGGGGAGTTCACATGCGCACGACGATGAAGAACACCACGATGATCAGCGCGGTGGCGCTGGCGCTCGTCGCGCCCGCCATCGGGACGGCACAGGCGGCACCCGCGAAGCCGGGGGCCGCGGGCGTGGAACAGCCGGCTGCGGCCGGGGCCGCCGGCCACCCGGGAGCCGCGGAGCGCGGCCCGGACCGGCCGCGGAGCTTCACCTCGACCGCCCTCAGGGACAACGGGAAGTCGAGCCTCCGCATCACGCTGGCCCCGGAACGGGACGGCTCCGCCCCCAAGCTGACCCCGGCGGAACGGAAACAGCTGCGGTCCGTCCTGGGCGCGCCGTCGGCCGTACCCCTCGCGGCGCCGGCCGGAGCCCGGACCCCGGCCGCGGCGCCGGGAGAGAAGCGCCGCAGGCCGGCCATCCTGCGCTGCGACAAGAACCCGAGCTGGAGCGACGCCAACGGCACGCTCCACGCCCGCTTCAACTGCCGCCACTCCACGATCAACTGGGGCTTCAGGATCTCCGCGCGGGTACAGTCCGTCATCACCGGCCCGGTTCGGGAGCGGGGCGTCTCGTGGTGGAAGAACGGCAAGGCCATGCCGAGGAACGCCGGGCACGTGGTGGGCAAGAACTATCTGTTCCACGGCACGCTCAAGCCCGTCCGGCATGATGACGTCGTGCAGTTCCAGGACTACATGACCTTCCCGGTGCGGATCGGAGGGCGGCCCGGCGTGGGCACCCTCACCTGGGCCGCCGCCGTCAAGGCGAAGAAGTAGCGATGCGCCTGAGCACCACCGTCGTACGGAGCTGGGCGGAGGAGATCCTGCGCCAGCTCGGGGACCCGGCCGGCCACACCCTGGAGGTGACGGCCGGCGCACCGGACGAGCCCGGCGCTCCGGAGACCGGCCCGGCGGCCTTCACCTCCCGGCTCCGGCTGCGCCCGGACGAGGGCCGAACTGAGAACGAGGGCCGGGCGGACGAGGGGCGCGCCCACGGCACCGGAGCGGACGCCGGGGAGAACGCCGGCCCGGGCGCCGCGGTGGCCGTCACCCTGGCCTTCCGCGACGGCTCCGCCGTCAACGTGCTCCTCGGCGAAGGACTGGGCGAGGCCGAGGCGGCGGCGCTCCTCGCCGGGCAACTGCAGGAGGCCGTCCAGGAGGTGGCCGGCGGCACGCCGACCCCCCCGTGCCCGGTCCGCGGGCACGGCCATCCCCCGGTGGCCGAAGTGGTCGACGGAACCGCCTCCTGGGTGTGCCCCAAGGACGGCGCGGCACGTCCCGTTCTTCCCACGCCGGGAAGCCGGCCCGGAGCCGGAGCGGGGACCGGCGCCGGGACGTAGCGGTCCGGTGAGTGCGCGGTGCCCTCCTCCACGGCTCCGCGCCGCGCCCGGCCACGCACGGACAGGCCCTCGGGAGCGATGCCCCCGAGGGCCTGTCCGCGGTCTCCTCCCTCGCATCTGAGAGGTACTCCGCCGCGGCAGCACCAGGGCCGAAGGTCCCACATCCCCCAAGCAATACCGACGCATGTCCCGGGACCAACGGCAGGGAACGTTTAGGCCCAGCAGGGCATCGTTAAAACAAATAAATTCTATGTAAAACAAGGGGGCATCAGGCGGTTCAACGACCAGGAGGACCCCCGTGATCGATACTGCCGTCGCCGCGGCCGCGGACCCAGAACTCGGCTTTCCGGCGTGGCTGCGCGCGACCCACTTCATCAATCTGCTCTTCATGGGGCTGCTGATCCGCAGCGGCTTCGAGATCATCTCCAGCCATCCGCGCATGTACTGGCGCAACGACTGCGGACCGGGTACGGAATGGATCCGCTTCACCGGGAAGAAGGTGCCACCACAGGAGGGCGCCTACTTCGCCCGTGACGACGAGTGCACGCTCTCCCCCCTGCTCTCCCTCCCCGGTCGTAAGAACATCGGGATCGCACGGTACTGGCACGGACCCCCTGGTCGACACGGTTGCGCTTGTCGACGTGGCCGCACTCGGCGCACGTCTGCGACGTGTACGCGGGATCAACGAAGACCAGAGGCACACCGGCCCGTTTGGCCTTGTAGACGATGAAGTCTCCGAGCTGGGCGAACGCCCAGGAGTGGAGTGCGACCCGTTGGGGCTTGCGGAGCCGTACCCTCTGCCGGATTCCCTTGAGTTCTTCCAGGGAGATCCCGGCCGAGGTGCGTTCAGCCTCGGTCACGATCGTCTTGGAGATGATGTGGTTGGTGTTCTTGACGTGCCGCGCCTCGCGGCGGGATCGCTCCTTCAGTCGGCGCTTGGCGGACTTGGTGCGCTTCTTCTGGAGCTTGGCCCGCAGGGCAAGCTGACGCTCGCGGTAGCGGTTGAGCTGCCGTCCGGCGGCCTGGTAGCCGGTGGATGTGGTGGCGATGTTGGCGATGCCGAGGTCCACGCCGATGAAGCCGTCCGGCTCGTACGTCTCGGCCTCGGGTACCTCGCAGGTGGCGATCAGGTAGAAGACGCCGTCACGTTCGATCAGGTCGGATTCGCCCTTGCGGTACGGCTGGAGCACCTTGAACGCGTCGGCGGAGCAGGTGAACCGCACGCCCTTGAGACGGCCTGCGGTAGTCCAGATCGACACCGTCTGCTGGTCGTACTGCCAGCTCAAACACCGGTCGTCGTACGGCTGCGCAGCCTCGGGCCGGAACGCGACCGGCTTGGACTCCACCTTCCGGCGCCGCTTCGAACCCGGCTTGCCGTAGTTCCCGGCCCGGATGTTGGCGTGCAGCGTCGTGTACGCGTCGCGGACCTTCTTGATGACGTGCTGCGCCGCCTGCGCGCCCAGGCCCTGTTCCTTGAGGTGGGCGTAGGTGTGCTTGCGCAGCTCGTACTCACGCGGCACACCATGGGCGAACGCCACCTCGGAGACCCAGCACGCCAGGTCGTTGACCGTGCGCAGGGTCGCGCCGAGTGCGGCGGCCTGGTCGGCCTCCGGCATCAGCTTCACCTGTGTCACGATCTTCATGCCGGGCATCGTACTACAGTTGATCTATGTCACCACGCTGGGAGCCAAACCCCAACATTCGCAGGGGCCGCACGGTCGTCTGCACCCTTCATGCTCACTTGGTCTTCACACCCAAGTACCGGCGCGGCCCGTTCACTGACGAGATCCTTACGCGCTGCGAAGAGATCATGCGGGCCGTGTGCGCCGACTTCGAAACCGAACTGGTGGAGTTCAACGGCGAACGCGATCACATCCACCTGCTCGTGCACTACCCGCCCAAGGTCGCCATCTCCCGGCTGGTCGGCTCCCTCAAGGGCGTCTCCGCCCGCAGGCTCCGCCAGGAGTTCCCCGGCCACATCCGCAAGTACCTGTGGGGCGACCACTTCTGGTCCCCGTCCTACTTCGCCGCCTCCTGCGGCGGCGCACCGCTGGCGATCATCAAGGAGTACATCGAGAACCAGAAGCGACCCGGCTGAGGTCAACAGTGCAGACCCGTGCGCCGGTGCGGGTCACCCCTATCTTGAGAAGCGCTTCCTCCCGGGCGTGAACGACTCCGTTGGGAAACTCGTGATTCGAGCAGGGTTGCGTCGTTCGTCTTGCTGATGGCTATGGTCGTTGGCGGGATGGGGAGCGTGGGATGTCGCTGGAGTCGCGGTCGGATGACGGGGTGCCTGAGCTGACGGCT
>NZ_JOID01000001.1 GCF_000719865.1 Streptomyces albus subsp. albus | reverse complement strand
ACTGGGTTGATAGGCCAGATATGGAAGCACCGTGAGGTGTGGAGTTGACTGGTACTAATAGGCCGAGGGCTTGTCCTCAGGTGCTCGCGTCCACTGTGTGGTTCCCGGATAACGAACAGTTGTCCCGGTTGAACCAAGCTTGACTCAATTGAAGAGTGTGCTTGTTCGCTTGGAACTTGTCGTGATCCCGTTTTGCGGGGTTATCCGATAGAGTTTCGGTGGTTATAGCGTGAGGGAAACGCCCGGTTACATTCCGAACCCGGAAGCTAAGCCTTTCAGCGCCGATGGTACTGCAGGGGGGACCCTGTGGGGCGCGTGAGACGGGACGAGCGCGGCTTCTCCGGCCGGGGTGAGCAGAGCCGGCGGGATGAGCGTCCGCGTGGGCCGCGGCGTGAGGACGACCGCGGTGGGTTCCGTCGCGATGAGCGGCCCGCTTTCCGCCGGGATGACGAGCGGGGCGGGTTCCGGGGACGCGACGACCGGCCCGGCGCGCGGCGGGATGAGCGTGAGCAGCCGCGCGGCCCGCGCCGGGATGACGAGCGTGGCGGTTTCCGGGGTCGTGATGACCGGGATCGGCGGGATGAGCGGATGACGAGCGGGGCGGGTTCCGGGGACGCGACGACCGGCCCGGCGCGCGGCGGGACGAGCGTGAGCAGCCGCGCGGCCCGCGCCGGGACGACGAGCGTGGCGGTTTCCGGGGTCGGGACGATCGGGACCGGCGTGGTGAGCGTCCGGCCGGCCCGCGCCGGGATGACGAGCGTGGCGGTTTCCGGGGTCGGGATGACCGGGATCGGCGGGATGAGCGTCCGCGTGGGCCGCGGCGTGAGGACGACCGTGGTGGGTTCCGTCGCGATGAGCGGCCCGCTTTCCGCCGGGATGACGAGCGGGGCGGGTTCCGGGGACGCGACGACCGGCCCGGCGCGCGGCGGGACGGGGACCGGGGCGGTCGCTCGTACGGGGGCGGTGCGCGGGATGAGCGGGGGCGTGGTGGCTACGGCCGGCGCGACGATCGCGGTGGGCCGGGGCGGCGCGACGGCCGGCCCGGCGGCGGCCGCTTCGGTGACCGTGAGCGGGGCGACCGGGAGCGTGAGCCGATCAAGCGGCTGCCGATTCCCGAGGACGTCACCGGTGACGAGATCGACAAGGACGTGCGGCAGGACCTGATGAGCCTGCCGAAGACCCTGGCCGTCGACGTCGCCCGGAACCTCGTCATGGTCGCCAAGCTGCTGGACGAGGAGCCCGAGCAGGCCTACGAGTACTCCAGGATCGCGCTGCGGCTCGCGTCCAGGGTCGCCTCCGTCCGGGAAGCCGCCGGCTTCGCCGCGTACGGGGTCGGCAAGTACGCCGAGGCATTGGCGGAGTTCCGGGCCGCGCGCCGGATGACCGGATCCGCCGAACTGTGGCCGGTGATGGCCGACTGCGAGCGCGGTATGGGGCGTCCCGAGCGGGCGCTGGCCATGGCCGGTGAGCCGGAGGTGCAGAGGCTGGACAAGGCCGGACAGGTGGAGATGCGCTTGGTGGCCGCGGGCGCTCGGCGTGACATGGGCCAGCCGGACGCGGCCGTGGTGACTCTGCAGAGCCCGGAGCTGGCGTCGCACTCCGTGCAGCCGTGGACGGCGCGTCTGCGGTACGCCTACGCCGACGCCCTGCTGGCCATCGGCCGGGAGACCGAGGCGCGCGAGTGGTTCGCCCGTGCGCTCGAGGCCGACCAGGGCGGTACGACGGACGCCTCCGACCGGCTCGCGGAGCTGGACGGGGTGGAGTTCGTGGACGCCTTCGACCCCGATGCGGAGCAGGCGGACGAGGTCGAGCCGGCGGGCGGGGCCGAGCCGGAGACGGTGGCCGAGGTGCCCGTATCCGGCACGGAGAGCGCCGCGTCGGGCGCGGATGCGGGCCGTGACGGCGAGAGCGGGGCCGAGTCGGAGGTCGTGCCCGGGGACCGTGGCGGGGAGCCGCAGGGCACTCGCGGTGACGTCGGCGATGTCCAGGCAGGCCAGGAGGTCCGGGGAGACCAGGAGGCGCCGGAGGCCGCCGAGAGCCGGGGGCCGGCGCGGGACGGCGAGCGCGAGGACTGATTCCGGCTCTGCCGGGAGGCCGTGTGAGGGGGGCGGAACTCAATGGGTTCCGTCCCCCGTTCGCGTTCCGGGACGGAGTGGGGGCGGCGCGGAAAGCGGTGCCGGAGGTGGGACGGCCAGGCCGGACGCCGGTGACGCGCGGACGGTACGAGTGGATGCCGTGCCCGGTCACTGCCTGTGCCCGGGCACAGGCAGTGGGGGACCGAGGGCGGGTCAGTCCGTGGTGAGGCTGCGGAGTACGAGGCCGGTGGCGGGCTTGGGGCCGAAGGACGTCGACTTGCGGGGCATCATCACACCCTGCTGCGCCAGTTGCCGGACGGTCTCCTCGCGGACCGGCCGCATGAGGACGGCGGTGCCGCCGTGGCGTTCCACCTGCTCCACGGCCGCCGCGGCGTCGTGGATGTAGCGGATGTGCTCCGGGTCGTCGGGGACTCCCCAGATCCGTTCGAGCAGCACCGAGTGCAGCACCGTCGCGTCCAGGGTCCGCCAGGCGCGGGGGCGGCCGCCGGGGACCGCGCGCGCGAGCAGAGCGGGATCCGGTTGGTCGACGAGGTGGAAGCTTCCGTCGTCACCGGCGAGCAGGAAGGCGTTGTCGGCGGAGCCGGCGGCCATGGTCGCGGTCGCGGCGGTGGCGATGGCGGGAACCGCGGTTCCGGGGCCCGGGTCTTCGCGGTTCGCGGGGTCCGCCGGGTCGCTCAGCGCCTTCAGGGCGCGCGGGAGCGGCCCGTCCACCCGGCGTACGCGGAACGAGCCGCGGAGCGCCTCCAGCGCCTCGGGAAGGCGCAGACGCGGCAGCAGCCGGTGGATGGCGCGGACCCGCAGGGGGTGGCGGGCGGTGTCGACGAGCAGCACCAGACCGGAGTCCCAGGGCCCGGGGGAGGGCCGCTGCTCCGCGCGCAGCCGCAGATAGGTCGCCCAGCGGTGGTGGCCGTCGGCGATGAGGGCCTGACGGCGGCTGAGGTCGGCGTCGACCTCGGCCAGTTCGGCCGGGTCGGTGACCGCCCACAGACGATGGCGCAGGCCGTCCTCCGTGGTGGTGGTGAGCAGCGGGGCGCGGCGCACGGCGCGCTCGATGACGGCCGTGGCGCCGTGCGGCCCGCGGGCGTCGCGGGCAGCACGGTTGTCGTCTTCGTCGCTGCGGTAGGTGAGCAGGAGCGGTTCGAGGTTGGCGGCCGTCGCCCGCATGAGGGCGGCACGTTCGGCGACGACGTCCGGCATGACGTCCTCGTGCGGCAGGACGACGCGGTCCTCGGGCGGGGAGAGGCGCAGGGCGCCGATCAGGCCGCGCTGCAGCAGGCCCTCGCCGTACTGCTCGTAGACGTAGAGCGCCGGTTCCGGGTCGGCTCTGAGGACGCCCTCGGCGCGCCAGCGGCGCAGGGTCTCCCCGGCCCGCCGGTGGCAGACGTCGGGGCTGCCGCCGTGCGGGAGGATGAGGCGGACGATGTTGTACGGGTCGGCCGTCTCCAGATGGTGCAGTCCGTCGGGCCGGACGACCACGTCGTACGGCGGTGAGGTCACGGCGGCCAGACTGCCGACCCGCTCCGGTGCGTAGCGCAGACCACGGAACGGCGACAGCCGCAGACCATCGCGGGTGAGACCGGTTCTGCTCATTGGTGCATGTTATGCGCCGGTGGACCATGCGGGATGATCGGGGGACAAGTACCGAGCGAGGGGCGGGAGTCCATGGGAGAGCAGGGCCGGACCGGGATCCGTACCCGCACCGACGGGAGGGAGCGGCCGCTGTGCGCGGAGTACGACACGGCGCTGCTCGACCTGGACGGGGTGGTGTACGCCGGCGGTGAGGCGATCGCGCATGCCGTGGAGGCGCTGGAGACGGCGCGGGAGCGCGGGATGCGCCTGGCGTACGTCACCAACAACGCCTCGCGGACGCCGCAGGAGGTCGCCGCTCTGCTGACCCGGCTCGGAGTGCCCGCCGAGGCCGCCGAAGTGATCACCTCGGCGCAGGCGGTGGCCCGGCTGATCTCCGAGCAGGTGCCCGCCGGCTCCCGGGTGCTGGCCGTCGGCGGTGAGGGCCTGCGGGTGGCGCTGCGCGAACGGGGCCTGGAGCCGGTGGCGTCGGCGGAGGACGACCCGGCGGCGGTCGTCCAGGGCTACGACCCGAAGCTGGACTGGGAACGGCTGGCGGAGGCGGCGTACGCGGTGGGCCGCGGGGTGCCCTGGTTCGCGTCCAATACCGATCTGACGATCCCCACCGGGCGGGGGCGGGCGCCCGGTAACGGGGCGCTGGTGGAGGTGGTGCGGATCGCCGCGGGCGGCCGGCCGCAGGTCGCCGGGAAGCCGCTGCCGCCGATGCACCGGGAGACGATCCTGCGGACCGGGGCCCGCAAGCCGCTGGTCGTCGGCGACCGCCTGGACACCGACATCGAGGGCGCGCACGCGGGCGGGGTCGACTCGCTGCTCGTGCTCACCGGGGTGACCGACGCCGGGCATCTGCTGGTCGCGCCCCCGCACCACCGGCCGACCTATGTCGCGGCCGATCTGCGCGGGCTGCTGACCGGTCACCCGGAGACCGGGGCCGCCGTGGGCGACGGGGACGGCCCGGAGGGCCACCGGTGCGGCGGCTGGACGGCCCGGGTGGCCGGCGGTGAGCTGCTGCTGGAGGGCGGCGGCGATCCGCTGGACGGGCTGCGGGCCGGCTGCGCCGCGGCGTGGACGGCGGCCGGCGAGGGCGCGGGCGAAGGGCTGGAGACGGCGAAGGCGCTGGCACGGCTGGGCCTCGGCTGAGCCGCGCGGAGCGGTGCCGGGCCGGGGGCGGGCACGCGCCGGGGCTCCCTCGCCCGCCGCCGGCCTCCCCCGCCGTCTCCCGCCGTCGGCCGTGACGGGTGACGGCCGTGGTGGTGCGCGTGGAACGGGGACTCGGTGCGGAGCCGCCCGCGATGCGAGGCCAGGGGTCGACACCGGGGGACGGAACGATTTCCGGCGAGTTCTGACCGGGTGCGGCGTCTACAGCAGGGAGCGGAGGCGTAGGAGGTCGCGGAAGCCCGCCTCCAGGCGGACGCGGCCGCTGCCCCAGGCCTTCGCGAAGTGCAGTTCGCCGTCGACCATCGCGATCAGATCGTCCGAGGTCATCGAGAGCCGGATCTGGGCGCGTTCCGCGGGCGGGCCGGGGGCCGCGGTCACGTCCTCGATGCGGCTGTCGGCGAGCCGTCCGGTGAAGGTGGTGTCGAGATCGGTGATGTGGCAGCTCAGGGAGCGGTTCATGGCGGCGGCGCCGCGGACGTCGTCGCCCGCCCCGGCGAGATTCTCCGACAGCCGCTCCAGTGCGCGGCGGCATTCCTCGATGGTCCTGGTCATCCCGGCCGACGTTACCCCAGACCGGTACGCGCGGAGGACGGCCCGGTCCGGGTAGCGTCGGGGGCATGAACGGCATGAACGAGCCGATGCCCGGCGGCGGCCGGCCGGGGCCCGCCGCGCTCACCGCCGCGTCCTCCGACGCGCAGGACGGGCCGGCGGACACCTCCGGCCGGCCGGGCGCGCCGGGGGGATCAGCGGCGCGACCGGCGGAGGAGCCCGGTGCGAGCGGTCCGGTCCCGGGGACGCGCGGACCCGCCGGCTGGGCAGCGCACGCCGCGGAACGCGACAGGCACCCGGCGCCCCTGCCACCCGGTGCCGCTCCCGGCGGCGGGGAGCGCGGTCCGGAGACGGGCACCTCCGGAGCGGAGGGGACCGCTGCCGCCGGAGCCCGATCCGGTGCCGGTCCCGCCGGGGGCGGGACCGGGCCGGTGACCGGCCCTGCCGTCGAGGAGGGGAACGCCGCCGGGGCGGGAGCCGCCGCCGGGGAAGGACCCGTGGCGGAGGGGGAGGGTGCCGCCGGAGCGGAGGGCGGCGATCCCGACGCGCCCGCCGGTCCCGCGCCCCTCGGCGTCCCGCGGACGCCCACGGGGAGCGCCGGGGTCGATGCCGCGCTCGACCGGCTGGCCGATGTGGACCACCTCCCCGGTGACGGGCACATCGCCGTGTACGAGGATGTGCACCGGGCCCTGCGCGACACCCTGACCGAGCTCGACCAGCGCCCCGGGCCGCCGGGCCCGTCCGCCCCGCGCACCGCCCCGTCCGCCCCGTCCGCCCCGTACGACACCAGGAGCTGAACCACCCGTGGCAGTGTCACGACGCCGACTCGACGCGGAGCTGGTGCGCCGCAAACTGGCCCGCTCGCGCGAACACGCGGGCCAGTTGATCGCCGCGGGCCGGGTCACGGTCGGGGGCAGCGTCGCCGGCAAGCCCGCCACGCAGGTGGAGACCAGCGCGGCGGTGGTGGTGGTCCCCGACGACAGCGACCCCGACTACGTCTCCCGCGGCGGCCACAAACTGGCCGGGGCCCTGGCGGCCTTCACCCCCCTCGGGCTGGAGGTGAAGGGCCGCCGCGCGCTCGACGCGGGCGCGTCGACCGGCGGTTTCACCGATGTGCTGCTCCGCGCGGGCGCGGCGCACGTCGTCGCCGTGGACGTCGGCTACGGCCAGCTCGCCTGGTCGCTGCGCAGCGATGAACGCGTCACCGTCCAGGACCGTACGAACGTCCGTGACCTGGAACTCGACCTCATCGGCGGGCAGCCGGCCGGCATCGTCACCGGCGATCTGTCCTTCATCCCCCTGGGCCTCGTCCTCCCCGCCCTGGTGCGCTGCGCCGCGCCGGACGCGGATTACGTGCTCATGGTGAAACCGCAGTTCGAGGTGGGCCGGGAGCGGCTGGGCAGCGGAGGCGTCGTGCGGAGCCCGGAGCTGCGGGCCGAGGCGGTGCGCAAGGTCGCCGGACAGGCGGGGGAACTCGGTCTCGGCGTGCTGGGCGTCACCGCGAGCCCGCTGCCCGGACCGTCCGGAAACGTCGAGTATTTCCTCTGGCTGCGAGCCGGGGCACCGGCATTCGACCCCGCAGCAGTGGACCGAGCAGTGGCGGAGGGGCCGCGGTGACGACGACAACAGCACGGACGGTATTCCTGCTCGCGCACACCGGCCGGCAGGCCGCCGTGCGCAGTGCCGAACTGGTGGTGCAGGGGCTGCTGCGGAGCGGGATAGGAGTCCGGGTCCTGGCGGAGGAGGCCGCGGAGCTCACGCTGCCGCCCGTCGTCGAACTCGTGGACGCCGAGGGGGACGTGCTCGACGGCTGCGAGCTGCTCATGGTCCTCGGCGGGGACGGCACGCTGCTGCGCGGCGCCGAGTTCGCCCGGGCCTCCGGGGTGCCCATGCTCGGCGTCAACCTCGGCCGGGTCGGCTTCCTCGCCGAGGCGGAGCGCGACGACCTCGACAAGGTCGTGGACCGCGTCGTCACGCGCGACTACGAGGTCGAGGAGCGGATGACCCTCGACGTGGTCGTCCGGAACAACGGGCAGATCGCGCACCACGACTGGGCGCTCAACGAGGCCTCCGTGGAGAAGGCCGCCCGGGAGCGGATGCTGGAGGTCGTCACGGAGATCGACGGCCGCCCCGTCTCCCGCTTCGGCGGCGACGGGGTGGTGTGCGCGACGCCCACCGGCTCGACGGCGTACGCCTTCTCGGCCGGCGGCCCGGTCGTCTGGCCGGGCGTGGAGGCGCTGCTGATGGTGCCGATCAGCGCGCACGCGCTGTTCGCCAAACCGCTGGTGACCACGCCGGACGCGGTGCTGGCCGTCGAGGTGCAGCCGGAGACGCCGCACGGCGTGCTGTGGTGTGACGGACGGCGCACGGTCGAACTGCCCGCCGGCGCGCGCGTGGAGGTGCGGCGCGGAGCCGTGCCGGTGCGCCTGGCACGGCTGCACCACGCTTCGTTCACCGACCGGCTGGTGGCCAAGTTCGCGCTGCCGGTGGCCGGTTGGCGCGGGGCGCCGCACTGAGCGGGGCCGCCGCGGCGGTGCGGTGACGCACCGTCCCGGTATCCGGCGGGGAGATCAACCGGAACGGCCCGGAACCACTCCGTCGAAGGGTCTCCCGGCCCGCCGCGGGGGAGGTACGTCGCGCCGCGCCCCCCGTACCTCGTAAGGTCGTGTCCGTGCTGGAGGAAATGCGGATACGGTCACTCGGAGTCATCGACGACGCCGTCGTGGAGCTGTCACCCGGCTTCACGGCGGTCACCGGCGAGACGGGCGCCGGCAAGACCATGGTCGTCACCAGCCTGGGTCTGCTGCTCGGCGGACGGGCCGACGCGGGCCTGGTGCGGATCGGGTCGAAGGCGGCGGTCGTCGAGGGGCGGATCGTGCTGCCCCCGGACACCCCGGCCGCGGCGCGGGCCGAGGAGGCGGGCGCCGAACTCGACGACGGCGCGCTGCTCATCAGCCGCACCCTCTCCGCCGAGGGGCGCTCGCGGGCCCATCTCGGCGGTCGGTCGGTGCCCGTGGGGCTGCTCGGCGAGCTGGCCTCGGACCTGGTCGCGGTGCACGGCCAGACCGACCAGCAGGGGCTGCTGCGGCCCGCCCGGCAGCGGCAGGCGCTGGACCGCTACGCGGGTTACGCCGTCGCGGGGCCGCTCGGCGAGTACACGGTCGCGTACCAGCGGCTGCGGACCGTCGCGGCGGAGCTGGAGGAGCTGACCACCCGCGCCCGGGAGCGGGCCGCCGAGGCCGACCGGCTCCGCTTCGGCCTGGAGGAGATCGCCGCCGCCGAGCCGCGGTCCGGCGAGGACGCCGAACTGGCCGCCGAGGCCGAGCGGCTGGGCCACGCCGAGGCCCTCGCCACCGCCGCGACCGCCGCGCACGGCGCGCTGGCCGGCAACCCGGAGGACCTGGAGGCGGTCGACGCCGGAGCCCTGGTGGCCGGCGCGCACCGCGCCCTGGAGGCCGTGCGGTCGCACGACCCGGCGCTGGCCGCGCTCGCCGACCGGATCGGCGAGATCGGCATCCTGCTGTCGGACGTCGCCGGGGAGCTCGCCGGATACGCCGGGGACCTCGACGCCGACCCGCGGCGGCTCGCCGCGGTGGAGGAGCGCCGGTCCGTCCTCACCCACCTCGTCCGCAAGTACTGGACGGAGGACGGCGACCCGGCCGGGCCGGGCGGCGGGGACATCGCGGGCGTCCTCGCCTGGGCGGAGCGGAGCGCGGCCCGGCTCGCCGAACTGGAGGGCGACGACGACCGGATCGGCGAACTGGCCGCGGAACGCGACGAACTGCGCGCCCGGCTCTCCGAGCTGGCGCAGACCCTCACGGACGCGCGCACCGAGGCTGCCGAGCGCCTCGCCGGCGCGGTCACGGAGGAGCTCGCCGAACTCGCCATGCCGCACGCCCGGGTGAGCATCGACATCCGGCAGACGGACGACCCGGACGGCATCGAGGTGGACGGCCGCACCGTCGCCTTCGGCCCGTCCGGAGCCGACGAGGTGGAGCTGCTGCTCGCCCCGCACCCGGGGGCCCCGGCGCGGCCCATCGCCAAGGGCGCCTCGGGCGGTGAGCTGTCCCGGGTGATGCTCGCCGTCGAGGTCGTCTTCGCCGGCGCCTCACCGGTGCCCACCTATCTCTTCGACGAGGTGGACGCGGGCGTCGGCGGCAAGGCCGCGGTGGAGGTGGGCCGGAGGCTGGCGCGGCTGGCGCGGTCGGCGCAGGTCGTGGTCGTCACCCACCTGCCGCAGGTCGCCGCCTTCGCCGACCGGCATCTGGTGGTGGAGAAGACCCACGACGGGTCGGTGACCCGCAGCGGTGTGCAGGCCATGGAGGGCGAGGACCGCGTCCGGGAGCTCTCCCGGATGCTCGCCGGCCAGGAGGACTCCGAACTGGCCCGCGCGCACGCCGAGGAGCTGCTCGCGGCGGCCCGCGCGGCGGCCGGGGCGCCGGGGGAGCCCGGCTGAGTCTTCCCGCCCGGGGCCGGGAGCGGGGCCGCTCGCCGGTCCCGGCCACCCGGGCCGTCCGGGACGCGTAGGGTGTCGGGCGGTTCAGCGGTGAGGGGAGCGGACGATGATGGTGCCGGACGGCGCGGAACGCGGGCGCACACAGGTGCTGTTCGCCGCGGCGGGGGCGGCCCGGGCCGTCTTCGCCGGGATACGCCGCAGGCCGCCGGGCGGCGCGGCGCTGTGGGAGCGGCGCAACCACGCCGGGCGGCCCGTCGATCTGTACGCCGGGCCGGCGGTGGCGCTGGGCACCGCGCTCGCGGTCGCGACCGTACCCGGCCTCCCGGCCCGGGTGCGCGGCGCCGCCGCGCTGGCGGTCCTCGCGGCGGGGGCCTGCGGCGCGTACGACGACCTGGCGGGCCGGAACGACGCGCGGCGCGGGATCCGCGCCCATCTGACCGCGCTGCGGCACGGGGAGATCACCACCGGCGGGGTCAAGCTGCTCGGCATCGGCGCGGCCGGACTGGCCGCGGGCGCGCTGCTGCGGCGACGCCCGGCGGACGTGCTGCCGGCGGCCCTCGTCATCGCCGGAGCCGCGCATCTCGTCAACCTGCTGGACGTACGGCCGGGACGGGCCGCCAAGGCCGTGCTCGCCACGGGCGCCCCGGCGCTGCTGCGCGGGGGAGCGGCGGGGCTGCTGTGCGCGGCGCCGATGGGAGCCGCGGCCGCCCTGCTCGCGGACGACCTCGGCGAGCGGACCATGCTGGGGGACTCCGGCGCGCACGCGCTCGGCGCGGGGCTCGGGCTGGCGGTCGCGGCCGGCAGCGACCGCGCGGGGCTGGTGCTGTCCGCGGCCGTGCTGATCGCGGCCGCGGTGGCCGGGGAGCGGATCGGCGACGGACCCGCCTGGCTCGACCGGCCCGTGCTGCGGGTCTGGGACGCGCTGGGCCGCCGGCCGGACCCGGTCTCGGTCTTCTCGCGCGGGGCGACGCCGGTCCGGGTCACGGGGAGCCGCAAAGGCTGAACGGGCGCTCGGGCGGCGGCAGTCGGGGCGGCTGCCGGTCGCCGGAGGGGGCCTGGCATCCTGGGGCGCGTCTTGCACCGGCCCGGTGGGTCCGGGTGCTTCCGGGCCGGTCCGGGTGCGGCGCAAGCTGTAGCGGGTCCGGCGGTGCGGGGCGGGCTGGGGACTCCGGCGGTCCGCCCGCCGCCGGAGAGGCGGCGACGGGCCGCCGCCCGTTCCACGGCCGCCGCGGCCCGCGGCCCCGGGCCACCCGACCGGATCGGACGGGACCGGATCACAGGGACGGGTGAGACGGAGCGGGACCGGATCGGTCCCCACTCGGTCCGACCCCACTCAACTCGGTCCGGTCCGGCCCGGCCCGAACGATCCGACCCGACGAACGACCCGGCCTGCACCGGCCCGAACGACGCGACCCGACCCGAACGACGCGACCCGACCCGACCCGACCCGGGACACCTCAGGAGTTCACCCCGAAGTGAGCAGCACACCCGTACCGCCGCGCCGGGAGCCGGGGCTGCACGCCGTCCACGTGCTCGGGAACGGCCGCTCCGGCGGCGGCGCGCAGGTGCGCGCACTGGCCGCCGGACTGGTGGCCCGGGGCGTGCGGGTCACCGTCTGCGCCCCCCGCTGCGCCGAGCGGACCCACGACTTCACCGGCTCCGGAGCGCACTACGCCGCCACCGCGCTCGGCGCGGACCCGGCCGCGGTTGCCGTGCTGCGCGCCGTGTGCGCCGGGGCGGACGTCGTCCACGCGCACGGGCTGCGCGCCGCGTTCCGGGTCTCCCTCGCACTCGGCCGCGGTTCCGCACCGCTGGTCGTCACCTGGCACCGCGGGGCGTACGCGGAAGGGGTGCGGGCGGGCCTCGTGCGGCTGATGGAGCGCCGCGCGGCCCGGGCGGCCGCGGTCGTGCTCGGCGCGAGCACCGAGATCGTCGACCGGGCCCGGCGACGCGGGGCGCGGGACGCCCGGCTGGTGTCCGTCACGCCGCCGCCACTGCCGCCCCCGCCCGGGGAGGGCCGCTCCAGTGGCTCCGGCGGCTCCGGCTCCAGCGGCGGCGGTGGCACGGCCCGCTCCGGGGCGCGCGACGCGCGCGCCGTCCGGCGGGCCGCTCTCGGAGCGCGGGGGCGGCCGCTGCTGCTCGCGGCCGGCCGCCTCGCCCCCGGTGCGGGGATGCGGCCGCTGCTGGACGCCGCCCGGGCGTGGAGCGTCCGGGGCCCGCGGCCGCTGCTGCTCGTCGCCGGGGACGGGCCCGCCCGGAGGGCGCTGCAGCGGCGGATCGACTTCGAGGACCTGCCGGTGCGGCTGCTCGGCCACCGGTCCGACATGGCGGAGCTGGTCGCCGCCGCCGACGTCCTGCTGCTGCCGGGCCGCCGGGAGGCACCGCTGCCGCTCGTCCGGGAGGCGCTGCGGGCGGGGGTGCCGCTGGTCGCGGCGGAGTCCGGCGCGGTGCGCGATCTCGCCGGTGACGCGGCGGAGTTCGTCCCGTACGGCGATCCCCGGGCCCTCGCGGAGGCCGTCGGCGGGCTGCTCGCTGACCCGGCACGGCGCGCGCGGCTGCGCGCGGCGGGGCGGGCATGTGCCGCGCGGTGGCCCACGGCGGAGGACACGGTGGCGCAGGTGCTGAGCGTGTACGACGAGCTCGCCGGCCGGCCGGTCAGGTCGAGGCGCGGACGATCAGCCGCGCCCGGGTGATCACCGGCGCCAGGTCCTCGCGCGGCCGGGCGACGCCGAGCCGGCGCAGCAGCAGGCCGGCCATCAGGCGCCCCATCTCCTCCACCTCCTGGCGGACCGTGGTGAGCGGCGGATCCGACCAGCTCGCGGCCTCCATGTCGTCGTACCCGACGACGGCGACGTCCTCCGGCACCCGCAGGCCGCGGGCGCGCAGGGCGCGCAGGGCGCCGGTGGCCATCAGATCGGAGGAGGCGAAGACGGCGTCCAGGCCGGGGCAGCGGTCCAGGAGTTCGAGCATGGCGCGCTCGCCGCCCTCGGCGGTGAAGTCCCCCCGGGCGACGTCTCCGGTGCCGCCGAGGGCGTCCCGGTAGCCTTCCAGGCGGTCGGCCGCCGAGGTCTGGTCGAGCGGGCCGGTGATGACGGCGATCCGTCTCCGGCCGCGGTCCCGCAGATGCCGGACGGCCTGCCGGGCGCCGTCGCGGTTGTCGGTGTCCACGTACAGCAGCCCGGGGTCGTCCTCCGCGCCCGGCCAGCCGGGGCGGCCGCCGAAGACCGCGGGCAGGCCCGAGGCGGCGGCCATCGCGGGCAGCGGATCGTCGCGGTGCAGGGAGAACATCAGGGTGCCGTCGACGTGGCCGCCGGCGAGGTAGCGGCCGATCCGGTCGTAGTCCTCCTGCCGTTCCACCAGCATCAGCACCAACTGAGTGTCGTGCGCGGCCAGTTCGCGGCTGATGCCGCGCAGCTGCTGGGCGAAGAAGGGATCGGCGAACACCCGCCGCTCCGGTTCGGCGACGATCACGGCGACCGCCCCGGTACGCCGGGTGACGAGCGAGCGCGCGGCGCTGTTCGGGATGTAACCGAGATCCGCGACCGCCCGCTCCACCCGGTCCCGTACGGCCGCGCGGACGCCGGTACTGCCGTTGACCACCCGCGAGACGGTGGCCCGGGACACTCCGGCGTGCGCGGCGACGGCCTCCAGTGTGGGACGGGTATCGGCCACCTTCAACTCCTCTTTTTCTCGCGGAGACTTGACGCTACCGCCTGAGATCGGCACTGTCTTCCGCATGGCTTGAGAGCGCTCTCAAAAAGCCCCTCGACCCCCACCATGCGAGGAGAGCGGACCCATGAGCAAGAAGATTACGCTGGCCGCGGCCGTGGCCGGACTCGTCGCGGGCGCCGCGATGATCCTGCCCACGGCCTGGGCCGGACCCCCGGCGGACGCACCCGCCGGCGACAACGGACCCCGCGCCGGCGCCCTCCAGGAGGTCTGGCGCGCGGACTTCGACGGACCGGCGGGCGCGCTCCCGCCGGACTCGGACTGGATCATCGACACCGGCACCTCCTACCCGGGCGGCCCGGCCAACTGGGGCACCGGAGAGACCCAGACGTACACCGACGATCCGGCCAATGTCAGCCAGGACGGCGAGGGCAATCTGCGGATCACCCCGCTCAAGGACGGCTCCGGGAAGTGGACCTCGGCCCGGATCGAGACCCGGCGGACCGACTTCGCGGCCCCCGAGGGCGGCACGATGCGCATCGAGGCGCGCATCCGGATGCCCGACATCACGGGTGAGGAGGCGCTCGGCTACTGGCCGGCCTTCTGGACCCTGGGCGCGGACTTCCGCGGCGACTACTGGAACTGGCCGGGCATCGGCGAGTTCGACATCATGGAGAACGTCAACGGCCGCAACACCGTGTGGGGCGTGCTCCACTGCGGCACGGCGCCCGGCGGCCCCTGCAACGAGTACGACGGCCGCGGCGGCTCCACCACCTGCCCCGGCGCCAGCTGCCAGTCCGGCTTCCACACCTTCGCCCTGGAGCTCGACCGGACCGGCTCCACCGAGCACTTGCGCTGGTACGTCGACGGGCAGCAGTACCACACGGTGAGCTCGGCGGACCTGGACGCCACCACGTGGGCCAATGCCACCCACCACGGCCACTTCGTGCTGCTCAACGTGGCCATGGGCGGCGCCTTCCCCGACGGCGTCGCGGGCCACGCCACCCCCACCGACGCCACCCGGCCCGGGGTGCCCATGGTCGTCGACTACGTCTCCGTCCAGCAGAGCGGGTGAGCGCCGCCGCCATCAGCGGCGGAGGGCTTCTCGGTACCCCGTGAGCGGCCGGTCCCCCCTCGTGTCAGGGAGGGGCGGGCGGGCCGGGAAGACCGCGGGCCCCGGCGGACAGTCGTCCGCCGGGGCCCGGTGGTGCGCGGGCGGGGGATCAGGCCCCGTACGCCCCGGAGGCCGTCAGCCGCAGCGCGGTGTCGATCAGCGGAACGTGGCTGAACGCCTGCGGGAAGTTGCCCACCTGGCGCTGGAGCCGCGGGTCCCACTCCTCCGCGAGCAGGCCGAGGTCGTTGCGGAGCCCCAGCAGCTTCTCGAACAGCTTGCGGGCCTCCTCGACCCGGCCGATCATCGCCAGATCGTCGGCCAGCCAGAACGAGCAGGCCAGGAACGCGCCCTCGTCGCCCTCCAGGCCGTCCACCCCCGCCTCCTCGCCCTCGGTCGGGTAGCGGAGCACGAAACCGTCCGAGGTCGACAGCTCCCGCTGGATCGCCTCGATGGTGCCTATGACCCGCTTGTCGTCCGGCGGCAGGAAGCCCATCTGCGGGATCAGCAGCAGCGAGGCGTCCAGCTCCCGCGAGCCGTAGGACTGGGTGAAGGTGTTCCGCTCCTTGTCGTAGCCCTTCTCGCAGACGGTGCGGTGGATCTCGTCGCGCAGATCGCGCCAGCGGTCCAGCGGGCCGTCCACGTCGCCCGACTCGATCAGCTTCACCGTGCGGTCGACGGCGACCCACGCCATCACCTTGGAGTGCACGAAGTGCCGGCGCGGACCGCGGACCTCCCAGATACCCTCGTCCGGCTCGTCCCAGTGATCCTCCAGATAGCTGATCAGCTTGATCTGGAGCAGGCTGGCGTAGTCGTTGCGGGCCAGGCCGGTCATATGGGCCAGGTGCAGGGCCTCGGTGACCTCGCCGTAGACGTCGAGCTGGAGCTGGCCCGCGGCGCCGTTGCCGACCCGCACCGGCTGGGAGTTCTCGTAGCCGGGCAGCCAGGTCAGCTCGGTCTCGCCCAGCTCGCGCTCGCCCGCGATGCCGTACATGATCTGCAGGTTCTCCGGGTCGCCGGCGACGGCGCGCAGCAGCCACTCCCGCCAGGCGCGGGCCTCCTCGCGGTAGCCGGTGCGCAGCAGCGAGGAGAGGGTGATCGCGGCGTCCCGCAGCCAGGTGAAGCGGTAGTCCCAGTTGCGGCTGCCGCCGACGTCCTCCGGGAGAGAGGTGGTGGGCGCGGCGACGATGCCGCCGGTCGGGCCGTACGTCAGCGCCTTGAGGGTGATCAGCGAGCGGACCACGGCGTCCCGGTACGGGCCGTGGTAGGTGCACTGGGCCACCCACTCGCGCCAGAAGTCCTCGGTCGCCTCCAGGGAGGTCTCGGGCTCCGGCAGCGGCGGGGGCTCCTTGTGTGAGGGTTGCCAGCTGATGGTGAACGCGATCCGCTCGCCCGGCGAGATGGTGAAGTCCGCGTAGGTGGTGAGGTCCTCGCCGTACGTCGGCACGGGCGAGTCCAGCCACACCGAGTCCGGGCCGGCGACCGCGACCGTGCGGTCGTCCACCTTGTGCACCCACGGCACGACCCAGCCGTAGGAGAACCGCATCCGCAGCGCGGACCGCATCCGCACCCGGCCGCTGACGCCCTCCACGATGCGGATCAGCTGCGGGGCGCCGTCACGCGGCGGCATGAAATCGATCACTCTCACCGTGCCGCGCGGAGTGTCCCACTCCGACTCCAGCACCAGCGAGTCGCCGCGGTAGCGCCGGCGGTCGGCCGCCGGGGGCTCGGCGTCCTGCGCGTGGGCCGGTCCCAGCCGCCAGAAGCCGTGTTCGTCCGTCCCGAGGAGACCGGCGAAGATGGCATGGGAGTCGAAGCGGGGGAGGCACAGCCAGTCTGCTGTCCCGTCCCGGCAGACGAGGGCGGCGGTCTGCATATCGCCGATGAGTGCGTAGTCCTCGATGCGCCCGGCCACGTGCATCTCCAGTCGAACGGCCTTTGGTGCCCCGGGGAAGGGGTCTTGCGGTCAAGGGAACATGTGACGAGCTCTCGTTCCGGTGACTGACGTGGGTGGTGCCATGCCGGCCGGCTCGCTGATGTGTCCGAGAAGGATACGACGCCGGTATGGGTTCCGGTGACGGTCCGGCGAAGGTGACTGAGCCGATCGGGTGGGCTACCGCGCGGAGTGGCCGAGGGGGCTTGCGCGGATGGCCGGAAGCGGCCGTCCGCGGTCGCTGATACCCTGGTGGCCCGTGGACCGGTGGGAAGCGTCCGATGAGACCGCACCCCGGAACCGCAGCGCCGGCACCCCGTCCGAAAGGGGCCGATCCGCACCTCACTTCGCGACCACGGGAGCCCCCTCTTGGCCATCGCCGCTAAGCCCACGACGACCAAGCACCTCTTCGTCACCGGGGGTGTCGCCTCCTCGCTCGGCAAGGGACTCACCGCCTCCAGTCTCGGCCGGCTGCTCAAGGCCCGCGGTCTGCGCGTGACCATGCAGAAGCTCGACCCGTACCTCAACGTCGACCCGGGCACGATGAACCCCTTCCAGCACGGCGAGGTGTTCGTCACCAACGACGGCGCCGAGACCGACCTGGACATCGGCCACTACGAGCGCTTCCTCGACGTCGACCTGGACGGCTCGGCCAACGTCACCACCGGCCAGATCTACTCCACCGTGATCGCCAAGGAGCGGCGCGGCGAGTACCTGGGCGACACCGTGCAGGTCATCCCGCACATCACCAACGAGATCAAGCACCGCGTCCGGCGGATGGCGACGGAGGACGTGGACGTCGTCATCACCGAGGTCGGCGGCACGGTCGGCGACATCGAGTCGCTGCCGTTCCTGGAGGCCGTCCGCCAGGTGCGGCACGAGGTCGGCCGGGACAACGTCTTCGTCGTCCACATCTCCCTGCTGCCGTACATCGGCCCGTCCGGCGAGCTGAAGACCAAGCCGACCCAGCACTCCGTCGCCGCGCTGCGCAACATCGGCATCCAGCCGGACGCCATCGTGCTCCGCGCCGACCGCGACGTCCCCGTCTCCATCAAGCGCAAGATCTCGCTGATGTGCGACGTCGACGAGGACGCCGTGGTGGCCTGCAAGGACGCCCCGTCGATCTACGACATCCCCAAGGTGCTGCACACCGAGGGCCTCGACGCCTACGTCGTCCGCAAGCTCGACCTGCCGTTCCGGGACGTGGACTGGACCGAGTGGGACGACCTCCTCGGCCGGGTCCACCAGCCGGCGCACGAGGTGACGGTCGCCCTCGTCGGCAAGTACATCGACCTGCCCGACGCCTACCTCTCCGTGACCGAGGCGCTGCGCGCGGGCGGCTTCGCCAACAACGCCCGGGTGAAGATCAAGTGGGTCGTCTCCGACGACTGCCGCACCCCGGCCGGCGCCAAGGAGCAGCTCGGCGACGTGGACGCGGTCTGCATCCCCGGCGGCTTCGGCGAGCGCGGCGTGGACGGCAAGGTCGGCGCCATCACCTACGCCCGCGAGCACAAGCTGCCGCTGCTCGGCCTCTGCCTGGGCCTGCAGTGCATCGTGATCGAGGCGGCCCGCAACCTCGCCGGCGTCCCGGACGCCAACTCCACCGAGTTCGACGCCGCCACCGCGCACCCCGTCATCTCCACCATGGAGGAGCAGCTCGCCATCGTGGAGGGCGCCGGCGACCTCGGCGGCACCATGCGGCTCGGGATGTACCCGGCCAAGCTCGCGGAGGGCTCCATCGTCCGCGAGACCTACGGCGACCAGCCCTACGTCGAGGAGCGCCACCGGCACCGGTACGAGGTGAACAACACCTACCGCGGCGAGCTGGAGAAGAAGGCCGGCCTGGTCTTCTCCGGCACCTCCCCGGACAACAAGCTGGTCGAGTTCGTCGAATACCCGCGCGAGGTCCACCCCTACCTGGTCGCCACCCAGGCGCACCCGGAGCTGCGCTCCCGGCCGACCCGCCCGCACCCGCTCTTCGCGGGGCTGGTCAAGGCCGTGCTCGACGGCCGCGCCGCCGTCTGACGACGGGCGATACGGTTGCCGGGGGGCCGGTGTTGACGGTCCGGCCCCCCGGCGACGGCACGACGGAAGGACGCGGAACAGCGCATGGGCACCCCCGAGATCCGGGACACCCCGGAGGAGTGGCGGGTCACCGCCACCGAGACCCCGTTCACCGGCAACAAGACCGGAGTCCGCACGGACGAGGTCGTCATGCCGGGCGGCAGCACCGCCCGCCGCGACTACCAGACGCACCCCGGCTCGGTGGCGGTCCTCGCCCTCGACGAGCAGGACCGGGTCCTGCTGCTGCGCCAGTACCGGCACCCGGTGCGGCAGAAGCTCTGGGAGATCCCGGCCGGTCTCCTCGACGTGCCCGGGGAGAACCCGCTGCACGCCGCCCAGCGGGAGCTGTACGAGGAAGCCCACGTCAAGGCGGAGGACTGGCGGGTCCTCACGGACGTCTACACCTCGCCCGGCGGCTGCGACGAGGCGGTGCGGATCTTCCTCGCCCGGGAGATCTCCGCGGTGGAGGGCGAACGCTTCGAAGTCTCCGAGGAGGAGGCCGACATGGAGCTGGCCCGGGTGCCGCTGGCGGACCTCGTCCGGGGGGTGCTGGCGGGGGAGCTGCACAACAACTGCCTGGTGGTCGGCGTGCTCGCGCTGACGGCGGCGCGGGCCTCCGGCGGCCCGGAGACGCTGCGTCCGGCCGAGGCCCCGTGGCCGGCCCGGCCGTTCTCCTGACCCCGCCCTCTCCCCGGACCGCCCTCTCCCCGGGCCTCCTTCTCCCCGGGCCCGGTTCCCCGGCCGCGGGGCCCCCGGCTGCCAGGGCCCTGCCGGTTCTTCCGGGGTCTCCCGCGCCCCGGGGCGGCCGCTCCCGGACGGCACGCCCGTCCCGTGGGGCCCTCCGCTCGTGACCGTCCGGGACCCCGGACCCCCGGAACCATCCGGGACTCCCTCCGGAACGGCCCGGAACGTGCCGGGACACGGACTGCCGGCGGCTCCCGGTCACGGACCTCGGGCGTCCGGTGGTCCCCTCCGCCGGGGCCCGTTCATCCGTTCCCCACCCAGTGACCCGGAGCGGCGGGACCACCGCCCGCGGTGAACTACCCTCGGTGTGCCCCTGGTGGAGCGGACGGACGGAGCGTGGCCGGTGACGGAGCAGGCGGTCGGCACCGACGGGCCGGCCGGGGTGGCGGCGGGCGGGATCATCGGACGCGACCGGGAGCTGAAGGCACTCCGCGCCGACATCGGCCGGACCGGCCTCGACACCCTCTCCGGCCGGAAGGCCGCCCGCAGCCGGGTCCTGCTCGTCGCGGGGCGCCCCGGGACCGGCCGGACGGCGCTGGCCGAGGAGCTGGCCCGCTCCGTGGCCGGCGACTACCCGGGCGGGCTGTACCGGGTCCGGCTGACGGAGCCGGACGGCCGCCCCGTCCCCCCGGAGGACGCGGCCCGCGATCTGCTCGGCGCGCTCGGCGGCTCCGCGCCCGCCGGAGCGGCCGAGGACGAGCTCACCGAGGCCGTGCGCGCCGCCCTCGCCGGCCGCCGCTGCCTGCTGCTGCTGGACGACGCGGCCGACCCCGGACAGGTGCACGAGCTGATCCCCGACACCCCGGGCTGCCTGGTGGTCGCCGTCTCCGAGGGACCGCTGACCGGCATTACCGACGTCCGGCCCTGCACCCTCGGCGGGCTCGGCACCACCGCGGCGGTCGCGCTGCTCGCCCGCCACGCGGGCCGCACCCGCGTCACCGTCGACCCCCAGGCCGCGCAGACGCTCGTCGAGGAGTGCGGCGGCCGCCCGGCGGCGCTGCTGCTCGCCGGGGGCTGGCTGGCGGGCCGTCCCACCGCCTCCGTCGCGGACGCCGTGCTGGGGATGCGCGGACTGCCCTCCGGCGCGGACCGCGCGGCGCGCTCGGACCCCGGCGCGGCCGCCCCCGTCTCCGGGGACGGCCCGCTGATACGGCCGGTGGCCCGCGCCTTCCGGCTCGCGTACGGCGGCCTGCCGCCGGCCGCCGCCGTGCTGATCCGGCTGCTGGCGCTGGCCCCCGCCGGATTCACCGACGCGCAGATCGCCTCCGCGCTGGCCGGCTGCCCGCTCTCCGTCGCCCGGGCGCTGCTGGCCGAGCTGGCGGCCCGGGGGATGCTCCGTCCCGTCGACGAGCCCCCCGGGCTCCCCGGCGGTCCTGCCTACCGCCTGCCGGGCTGCCTCTTTCCGCTGCTGGAGGCGGTGCTGCGGGAGCGGGAGAAGCCCGCCGCGATACGGACCGCGCGGGCCCGGATGCTGGAGCGTCTCGTGCGGCAGCTGCGGTCCTGCAGGGCCGAGGCCGAGTGCGACGAGGAGCCGGCCGCCCGTGCCTGGCTGGAGAAGCTGCCGCGGGAGCTGCGCTTCCCCTCCCGGGCGGCGGCGGGGGAGTGGCTGGACACCCGGCTGCCGGTGCTGCGGACCGCCGTGCGGCTCGCCGTCGAGGAGGGCGAGCCGGCGACGCAGGCGCGGCGGCTGCTGTCGGCCCTGGCCCGGGCGCTGCTCGCGCACCGCGGCGAGGAGGCGGCCGCCCCGGAGCTCTATCCGCTGCACCAGCTCGCCCTGGAGGCGGCCGAACGGCACGGGCTCCTCCCGGAACAGGCCGCCGCGCACGTCAACCTGGCGGACCTGGACGCCGCCGCCGGCCGGATCCGCGACGCCGTGGCCCGGTACCGCTCCGCTCTGGAGGCGGCGCGGGAGGCCGGGGACCGGGCGCTGACGGGCCGGGCCCTGGAGTCGCTCGGCGCCGCGTACGAGGAGCTGGAGGACTGGCAGCGCGCCGCCGACTGGTACGGCCGGGCGCTGACCTTGCGGCTCTCCCGCGGGGACCTGGCCGCGGAGACGCGGCTCTACGGGCGCCTGGGCACGGTGCACGGCCGCGCCGGTGACTGGGAGGAGTCGCTGCGCGACTGGCGCGCGGCGGCGGCGGGCTGCCGCAGGCTGCGGGACGACGCGGGGTACGCCCGCGCGCTGGGCGAGCTGGCCTGGACGCAGGAGCGGGCCGGTCGGCCCGAGGAGTCGCTGCGGACCGGGGCCGAGGCGCTGGCCGCGGCCCGCCGGGCCGGTGACCGGCGGCTGGCCGCGGGGATCCGGCTGCGGACCGCGGACACCCTGGACCGGCTCGGCGATCCGGTGGCCGCCGGGGTCCATCGGGCCGCCGCGCGGCGCCTGTTGAGCGAAACCCCGGAACTCGCCTAAGAAACATGTGGCGCATCCAAGAAAAAAATTTGGTTTGCAAGGCTGTACAGGAAAACCTCCTTCATTAGACTGGCTGCGCCGCGGAAAGAAGTGTGTGCATCCTGGATGTACCGGTATGTCCCGGCTTGCTGGAAGATCCCCTCATCCAAGGACTGTGGTTCCCGTGAAGGTCGGCATCCCCCGCGAGGTCAAGAACAACGAGTACCGGGTGGCGATAACCCCCGCCGGTGTGCACGAACTGGTGCGCGACGGGCACGAGGTCTTCGTCGAACGGGAGGCCGGCCGCGGCTCCTCCATCCCCGACGAGGAGTACACCGCCGCCGGTGCCACCGTCCTGGAGACCGCCGACGAGGTCTGGTCCGGTGCCGACCTGCTGCTCAAGGTGAAGGAGCCGGTCGCCGAGGAGTACCACCGGCTCCGCAAGGACCAGGTGCTCTTCACCTATCTGCACCTGGCCGCCTCCCGCGAGTGCACCGAGGCGCTGCTGGAGTCCGGCACCACCGCCATCGCCTACGAGACGGTGGAGACCGCCGACCGCCGGCTGCCGCTGCTCGCCCCGATGTCCGAGGTCGCCGGCCGCATCGCGCCCCAGGTGGGCGCCTACCATCTGATGCGCTCGGCCGGCGGCCGCGGGGTACTGCCCGGCGGGGTGCCGGGTGTGCCGGCGGGGCGGGCCGTGATCATCGGCGCCGGCGTCTCCGGCTGGAACGCCGCCCAGATCGCCATCGGTATGGGCTTCCACGTGACCCTGCTCGACAAGGACGTCAACAAGCTGCGCGAGGCGGACAAGGTCTTCGGCACCCGGGTGCAGACCGTCACCTCCAACGCCTTCGAGCTGGAGCGCGCCGTGCTCGCCGCCGACCTCGTGATCGGCGCCGTGCTCATCCCGGGCGCCAGGGCGCCCAAGCTGGTCACCAACGAGCTGGTCTCCCGGATGAAGCCGGGAAGTGTCCTTGTCGACATCGCCATCGACCAGGGCGGCTGCTTCGAGGACTCCCGGCCGACCACCCACGCCGAACCGGCCTTCACCGTCCACGACTCGGTCTTCTACTGCGTGGCCAACATGCCGGGCGCGGTGCCGAACACCTCCACGCACGCGCTGACCAACGTCACGCTGCCGTACATCACCGAACTCGCGGGCCGGGGCTGGCGGGAGGCGCTGCGCCGGGATCCCGCGCTGGCCAAGGGCCTCAACACCCATGAGGGACAGGTGACCTACGGGCCCGTGGCGGAGGCGCACGGCATGGCCGCGGCCGACGCCGGCGCCCTGCTCGGCTGACCGTCCCGCAACTCCCCGGAGCGCGGCCCCTCTACCCCATGACGGGGTGTCAACCACGTGATTTCGGCCGGACCTCGCAGGGTGAGGTCCGGCCGGACATGTGTCCGGCTTCTCCCACGACGGGGCCAACACGCCTCGAACATCACCGTTCGACCGGTTTCGTTCCTGCCGGAATGTGCCGTCCGGAGGCGTAAACGCCCTTGACAGCGGGCAGTTCCGCCTCCGACACAGGTCGCCGGGTGCGGCGGATTGTGTTGCTGTGAGGCGTCGACACGCCATAGAGTCGCCAACCGTCGGCATAGTGCCACGCTGACCTGTCGATAAAGTTTTCTGGTCACATCCAAGGAGGTAAGACGACTTGTGAATGAGTCGACATTTACTCCCGGAGGTGGCCGGCCGGATGCGGCTGCGCAGGGCCGGAGCCTCTCGGGGCTCGAATCTGCCGGATCCATAGCTGTCCACACCTTCGCAGCCCAGCAGAGCACGACAGCCCACATGAGCATGGACGGCCATCACGTGAACGACACGGCCGGCGGCCAGGGTGGCGGCGAGCCCGCCCGTTTCGCCGACTACGAGGACCTGCCCGAGGGGCACTTCTACGACCCGGACGCCGAGTACGAGCCCGATCCGGAGTACGCGGCCACGCTCGCCCCGGACGCGGCCCGCCAGCGCCGGGAGCGGGTCGGCCCCACCGGGCGCCCGCTGCCGTACTTCCCGATCCCGGGCCCGCTCACCGACCACGGCCCCGCCAAGGTCATCGCGATGTGCAACCAGAAGGGCGGGGTCGGCAAGACCACCTCGACCATCAACCTGGGCGCCGCGCTGGCCGAGTACGGACGCCGGGTGCTGCTGGTCGACTTCGACCCGCAGGGCGCGCTCTCCGTCGGTCTCGGCGTCAACCCGATGGAACTCGACCTCACCGTCTACAACCTGCTCATGGAGCGGGGCATGGCGGCGGACGAGGTGCTCCTCAAGACCGCGGTCCCCAACATGGACCTGCTGCCGAGCAACATCGACCTCTCGGCCGCCGAGGTTCAGCTGGTCAGCGAGGTGGCCCGGGAGTCCACGCTCCAGCGCGCCCTGAAGCCGCTGCTGGCCGACTACGACTACATCGTCATCGACTGCCAGCCGTCCCTCGGCCTGCTGACCGTCAACGCGCTCACCGCGGCGCACAAGGTGATCGTGCCGCTGGAGTGCGAGTTCTTCGCGCTGCGCGGAGTGGCCCTGCTCACCGAGACCATCGAGAAGGTCCAGGAACGGCTCAACCCCGACCTGGAGCTGGACGGCATCCTCGCCACCATGTACGACTCCCGGACCGTCCACAGCCGCGAGGTCCTCGCCCGCGTGGTCGAGGCCTTCGACGACCACGTCTACCACACGGTGATCGGCCGCACGGTCCGCTTCCCGGAGACCACGGTCGCCGGTGAGCCGATCACCACCTACGCCTCCAACTCCGTGGGCGCCGCCGCCTACCGTCAGCTCGCCAGGGAGGTGCTCGCCCGGTGCCACGCCGAGTGAGTCTTCCCGGCGCCGACGAACTGTTCCGCACCACCGGGGGGACCGCGCTCCAGGCGTCCTCACCGGCCTCCGCCCGTGAGCACACGGGCGGAGAGAGCACCGCGGAGGCACCGAGGGTCCCCGCCCCGGCGGCCTCCGGCGAGAGTGGCGAGGGCACGGCCGGTGGCGACACCGCCCGCGTCGAGGCCGCTCCCGAGCACGGCGGCCGGGGAGCCCCGGCGGCCCGCGCCGAGGCAACGGAGCGGTCCGCGCCGTCCGTTCCTCCCGTACGGCCCGCCGGCGGGCGGCAGCAGGAGACGGGGCCGGTGTCCCGTACCCCCGCCGCCGGAGGGGCGGCCCGCCGCCGCACCCGCGCGGCCGGCCGCCGGCCCAGCGGCCGGGAGCGCCACGACGAGAAGATCACGGTCTATGTCTCCGCCGAGGAGCTGATGGACCTCGAACACGCGCGTCTGGTGCTCCGCGGCGAGCACGGACTCGCCGTCGACCGGGGCCGGATCGTCCGGGAGGCCGTCGCGGTCGTCCTCGCCGACCTGGAGTCCCGGGGGGACGCGAGCATCCTCGTACGGCGCCTGCGCGGCAGCTGAGCGGTAACCTGCCCGTTCCACGGGCGGCAGACCGCCCGGCCCTCCGCACCATGGACCGTGATGCCGCCGACCGACGACCGAGACCAGCCGCCCCGCCGCCCGGGCCGCCGCCCGCTGGGCGCCGGTCCGGGCGCACGCCCGTCCGCCCGCCCGGCGCCCGGCCCGGACCCGGACGGGGCGCCGGCTCCCGGAACGGCCGACGCGCCCGCGTACGCGCCTCCGGCCGACGCGCCCCCGGACACCGCGCAGCAGCCCGGTGCCGCGCCGCCCCCGGCCGCCGGGGAAGCCGCGGCGTCAACGAGCGCGCCGACGGCGCCCGTTCCGGAGAGGGAGCGGGCCCGGCCGGTGCCCGGCGAGCGTGCCGGGCAGGACGACGGCGGAGCGGGCTCCGGACCGGTCCCCGCCGCGCCGGTGCCGGCGGACGGCGACGGCGGCCCGGCCGCCGGGAACGCCGCCGCGGATGTCCTCCGGCCCGCAGAGCCGGCCGGGCCCGCGGAGCCGGCCGGGCCCGCAGAGCCCGGCCGGCCCGGGACATCGGCCGGGCCGGCGAAGCCCGCAGGCGTTCCGCGGGACGCGGAGCCGGTCCGGCCCGGGGCACCGGCGGGTCCTGCGATGCCCGCGGGGGCCCCGCAGGCCGCGGAGGACGGCGGGGACGGCGGGGACGGCGGGGACGGCGGGGACGGCGGGGACGGTGAGGCGGGCGCCGCCGGTGCGGCCGGTGCGGCCGCCGGTGAAGGCCCCGAGGGGGACGGCCGGTTCACCGTGCGGCTGGCGAACTTCGAGGGCCCCTTCGACCTGCTGCTGCAACTGATCGCCAAGCACAAGCTGGATGTGACCGAGGTCGCGCTCTCCCGGGTCACCGACGAGTTCATGGTCCACATCCGGGCCATGGGCCCGGACTGGGACCTCGACCAGACCACCGAGTTCCTGGTCGTCGCCGCCACCCTCCTCGACCTCAAGGCCGCCCGGCTGCTCCCCGCCGCCGAGGTCGAGGACGAGGCCGACCTCGCGCTGCTGGAGGCCCGGGACCTGCTCTTCGCGCGGCTGCTGCAGTACCGCGCGTACAAGCGGATCGCGGACATCTTCGGCGACCGGCTGGTCACCGAGGCCCGCCGGCACCCCCGTACGGTGGGGTTGGAGCCGCACCACGCCGAGCTGCTGCCGGACGTCGTCATCAGCATCGGGGCGGAGGGTTTCGCCAGGCTCGCGGTCAAGGCCATGCAGCCCCGGGCGAAGCCGCAGGTGTACGTGGACCACATCCACGCCCCGCTGGTCAGCGTGCGCGAGCAGGCGGGGATCGTGATCGCCCGGCTGCGCGCCGCCGGCGCGGCGACGTTCCAGGAGCTGACCGAGGACACCGACGACACCCTCACCGTCGTCGCCCGCTTCCTCGCGCTGCTGGAGCTCTACCGGGAACGGGCGGTGGAGCTCGACCAGGAGGAGGCGCTCGGCTCCCTCCTGGTCCGCTGGACCGGCGCGCGGGACGGGGACGGCGGGCGGCCCCTCGTCACGGACGAGTTCGACCAGGAGCCGGGGACGCCGGCCGGTGAGAGGGCCGGCGCGGCCGGGCGGAAGGAGACGGTGTGAGCACGGTGCACGGGACCGGTGGCGCGGACGAGGCGTACGACATCCGGGAGTTGGCGGCGGACGGACCCGGGCCGGGGGCGGCGGGAGATCTCCCGGCCGGTGCTCGGGACGTGGCCGGCCTCGACCTCAAACCCGCCCTGGAGGCGGTCCTGATGGTCGTCGACGAACCCGCGACCGTCGAGCACCTGTCCAAGGTGCTGGAGCGCCCCCGCCGCGCCGTCTCCGACGCCCTGCGCGAACTGGCGGACGAGTACACGGCGCAGGGCCGCGGCTTCGAGCTGCGGCTGGTGGCGGGCGGCTGGCGCTTCTACACCCGGCCCGAGTACGCCGACGCCGTCGAGTCGTTCGTCCTGGACGGCCGGCAGGCCCGGCTCACGCAGGCAGCTCTGGAGACACTGGCCGTGGTCGCGTACCGGCAGCCGGTGAGCAGGTCCCGCGTCTCGGCCGTACGAGGGGTCAACTGTGACGGTGTGATGCGCACCCTCCTCCAGCGGGGTCTGGTGGAGGAGGGGGGAACGGAACCCGAGACAGGTGCGATCCTGTACAGGACGACGAACTACTTCCTGGAGCGGATGGGCCTGCGCGGCCTGGACGAACTGCCGGAGCTCGCGCCCTTCCTCCCCGAGGCGGAGGCGGTCGAGCCGGAGTCCCAGGAGGGAGTGCCGTCGTTCGATCCGGACGCTCCGGACACAGACGACAGCGGCCACTCTCAGACGGAACTTTGATGCGAAGCAGCGGCAGGAACAGCAGGGACACCGGTAGGCAGAACTACCGGGGCACGGGAGGGGACTCCCGGCGGCAGGCCGGGGGAGGCCGCGACGAGCGGCCGCGGCGCGACGGCCGGCCCCGTCCCGAGGAGCGCCGCTACGACGTGGGCTTCGACCGGGACCGCGGCCGTGAGGGCGGCCGCGAGGGCGGCCGGGGCCGGGACGAGCGCCGTCCCGGCGACCGCGACGGCAGGGGCCGTGACGAGCGGGGGCGTGACGAGCGGGGCCGTGACGACCGGCGCCCCGCCGACCGTGACCGCGACCGCGACAACCGCGGTCGCTCCGGGCGGGACGACCGCGACCGCGGCGCCCGCACCGCCGGCCGCGACGGCCGTCCCGGCCGGGGCCCGGCCGGCTCCTCCGGCGGCAGCCGGGGCGCGGCCGCCCGTGGCGGCGCCAAGGGCGGCCCGAAGAGCCCGGCGGGATCCCGGGGCGGCGGCCCGTCCCGCGGCGCCGGCCCGCGCGGCGGCGGCCCGTCCCGCGGCGGCTGCCAGCAGCCCCCGGCCCGTCCCCGCGAGTACGAGGCGCAGATCGAGGAGCGCAACCGCGCCCGGCACCGCACGGACCGGCCCAAGCCGCCGACGACCTTCGGGGATCAGGAGGGCGAGCGGCTGCAGAAGGTCCTGGCGCGGGCCGGCATGGGCTCCCGGCGGGCCTGCGAGGAGCTGATCGACCAGCGGCGCGTGGAGGTCAACGGCCGGATCGTCACCGAGCAGGGTCTCCGGGTCGACCCGGAGAAGGACGAGGTCAAGGTCGACGGCCTGACCGTCGCCACCCAGTCGTACCTCTTCTTCGCGCTGAACAAGCCCGCCGGCGTCGTCTCCACCATGGAGGACCCAGACGGCCGCCAGTGCCTCGGCGACTACGTCACGAACCGGGAGACCCGGCTCTTCCACGTCGGCCGGCTCGACACCGAGACGGAGGGCATCATCCTGCTCACCAACCACGGTGAGCTGGCACACCGCCTCACCCACCCCCGGTACGGCGTGCGGAAGACCTATCTCGCCGCGATCCAGGGCCCCATCCCGCGCGACCTGGGCAAGCGCCTCAAGGACGGCATCCAGCTGGAGGACGGCTACGCCCGCGCCGACCACTTCCGGGTGGTGGAGAACACCGGCAAGAACTACCTGGTGGAGGTCAGCCTCCACGAGGGCCGCAAGCACATCGTCCGCCGGATGCTCGCCGAGGCGGGCTTCCCGGTCGACCGGCTCGTCCGCACCGGCTTCGGGCCGATCGCCCTCGGTGACCAGAAGTCCGGCTGGCTGCGGCGGCTCACCAACACCGAGGTCGGCATGCTGATGCGCGAGGTCGAGCTCTAGCGCTGTGACCGGGAAGGTTCACCGGCTCGCGGCGCCCGGCACGGCACTCCCCCAGCCTCCGGCCGGGGGTGCCCCCATGCCGCGTTGTCGCATCGCCCGCGTACATCCAGTACGCGGACGACACTCCGCCTTGCGATGCACCGCACCGGACGCCGCGAGCTTCCCGGCAAACCTTCCCGGTCACAGCACTAGCCGCCGCCCGCGCCCGCCGGGCGCCGCCGTCTCGCAGGGCGGTCGGCGCCCGGGCCCCGACGCCCGCGGTCGTTACGCTGGACCCGAGCCGGGACGGCGCGGCCCGCCGCCCGTACCGGCGCCGCAGCCGCACTCCGCAAGGACGTCATCCACGTGAGAACCGCCCTCGTCATCGGCACCGGACTGATCGGCACCTCCGCCGCGCTCGCCCTCTCCGGCCGCGGCGTACGGGTCCATCTCGCCGACCACGACCCGTCCCGGGCCCACACCGCGGCCGCGCTCGGCGCCGGCACGGAGGAGGCCCCCGGCGGCCCCGTGGACCTGGCGGTCGTGGCGGTGCCGCCCGCCCGGGTCGCGGAGGCGGTCGCCGGCGCCCAGCGCCGCGGCCTGGCCCGCGGCTATCTGGACGTCGCCAGCGTCAAGGGCGGTCCGCGCCGCGAGCTGGAGGGCCTCGGCGGCGACCTCACGTCGTACCTGGGCACCCATCCGATGGCGGGCCGTGAGCGGTCCGGCCCGATGGCGGCCACCGCGGACCTCTTCGAGGGCCGGCCCTGGGTCCTCACCCCGACCGCCGCGACCGACACCGAGGTGCTGAACCTCGCCCTGGAGCTGGTCTCGCTCTGCCGTGCCGTGCCGGTCGTCATGGACGCCGACGCCCACGACCGCGCCGTGGCGCTCGTCTCGCACACCCCGCAGCTGCTGTCCAGCCTGGTCGCGGCCCGGCTGGAGGACGCCGACGAGACGGCGGTACGGCTCTGCGGCCAGGGCATCCGGGACGTCACCAGGATCGCCGCCTCCGACCCGGCCATGTGGATCGACATCCTCTCCGCCAACCCCGGACCGGTCGCCGAGATCCTCTCCGCGGTCGCCTCCGACCTGGAGGAGACGGTGCGGGCCCTGCGCGCCATGGAGTCGGCCGACGAGGACAAGCGGCACGGCGGCGCGGCCGGCATCGAGGACGTGCTCCGGCGCGGGAACACCGGCCGCGAGCGGGTACCCGGGAAGCACGGCGCGGCCCCGGCGGCGTACGAGAGCGTGACGGTGCTCATCGGCGACCAGCCCGGGCAGCTCGCGAAGATCTTCGCCGACGCGGGCCGGGCCGGGGTCAATATCGAGGACGTCCGGATCGAGCACGCCACCGGGCAGCAGGCCGGCCTCATCCAGCTCATGGTGGAACCGGCGGCGGCCCCCGTCCTCACCGCGGCCCTGCGCGAGAAGGGCTGGTCGATCCGGCAGTAGCCGCCCCCGTACCGCCCCCGCGCCGCCGTCGGCCGCCCTCCCGTGACCCCTGGGGCCACCGGGACGCCCGGGGCTGTACGGGGCGGTCCGGTGGGCCGGTAACCTTGTCCGAAGGTTCTCCGGCAGCCTCGCCCGCCGGCCCGCTCCCGCCCGTGCACACAAGGAAGGTGTTCTTCACCGTGGAAACCGCCGCCCGGACCGCTCCGGCAGCAGTGATCGTCGCCATCGACGGCCCCTCCGGCACGGGCAAGTCCAGCACCTCCAAGGCCGTGGCCGCCACGCTCGGCCTGCGGTACCTGGACACCGGAGCGCAGTACCGCGCGATCACCTGGTGGATGCTGAGCAACGGCGTGGACGTGAACGACGCCGCGGCCGTGGCCACCGCCGCCGACAAGCCCACGATCGTCTCCGGCACCGACCCCGGCTCCCCGGCCATCACGGTCGACGGCGCCGACGCCGCCGGGCCGATCCGCACCCGGGAGGTCACCGCCGCGGTCAGCGCGGTGAGCGCCGTTCCCGAGGTGCGGGCCCGGCTGACGGAGCTCCAGCGCCGGATCGCCAAGAGTGCCGGGAGCGGCATCGTCGTCGAGGGCCGGGACATCGGCACCACCGTCCTCCCCGACGCCGACCTCAAGATCTTCCTCACCGCCTCCCCGGAGGCCCGCGCCGCCCGCCGCAGCGGGGAGCTCAAGGGCAAGGAGGCCGCCGGCCTCGCCGCCACCCGCGAGGCGCTGATCAAGCGGGACGCCGCCGACTCCGGCCGCAAGGTCTCCCCGCTGGCCAAGGCGGAGGACGCCCACGAGGTGGACACCACGGAGCTGACGCTGGAGCAGGTCATCGAGTGCGTGGTCACCCTCGTCGAGAACGCCGCCGCCGGGAACACCACCGCCGGGAACACCGCGGACCGTGCGGGGCAGTCGGCGTGAGGACGGCGCGCGCGCAGGCCGGGGCCACGGCCGCCGCGGCCGCGGGCAAGGGCTCGGAGAGCGGAGCGGCGGTCGGCCGCCGCATCGGGGTCGGGCTGATGTACGGGCTGTGGAAGCCGCGGGTCCTGGGCGCCTGGAAGGTGCCCGCCACCGGACCGGTGATCCTCGCGGTGAACCACTCCCACATCATCGACGGCCCGATGCTGATGGGCACCGCGCCCCGGCCGGTGCACTTCCTGATCAAGAAGGAGGCGTTCATCGGTCCGCTGGACCCGTTCCTGCGCGGGATCGGGCAGCTGAAGGTGGACCGTTCGGGCGCCGACCGGGCCGCGATCAGCGGAGCGCTCGGGGTGCTGGAGCGCGGCGGCGTCCTCGGGATCTTCCCGGAGGGCACCCGCGGTGAGGGCGACTTCGCCTCACTGCGCGCCGGGCTCGCCTACTTCGCGGTGCGCTCCGGGGCGCCGATCGTCCCGGTCGCCGTCCTGGGCTCGAACGACCGGCGCGGCCGGGTGATATCCGGCCTGCCGCCGCTGCGCAGCCGGGTCGACGTGGTGTTCGGCGACCCCTTCGACGCGGGGGACGGCACCGGCCGGCGCACCCGCGCGGCCCTGGACGCGGCGACCGAGCGCATCCAGCGCCGGCTGGGCGCCCACCTGTCGGAGGCCCGGCGCGTCACCGGCCGCTGAACGACCCTGACGGGCGGACCACGTGGGTCCGCCGACGATGAACGACGAACAGTAAAACGAGGACCCACTTCATGAACGACCAGAACCACGCCGCCGACGAGCACGGTGCGCTCGGCGACGCCGAGTACACGGAGTTCATGGAGCTCGCCGCGGAGGAGGGCTTCGACCCGGAGGAGATCGAGGGCGATCTCGCCGCGGCCGGCCACGGCCCGCTCCCCGTCCTCGCCGTCGTCGGCCGCCCCAATGTCGGCAAGTCGACCCTGGTGAACCGGATCATCGGCCGCCGGGAGGCGGTCGTCGAGGACAAGCCCGGCGTCACCCGCGACCGCGTCACCTACGAGGCGGAGTGGGCCGGCCGCCGCTTCAAGGTCGTCGACACCGGCGGCTGGGAGCAGGACGTCCTCGGCATCGACGCCGCCGTGGCCGCCCAGGCCGAGTTCGCCATCGAGGCCGCCGACGCGGTCGTCTTCGTCGTGGACTCCAAGGTGGGCGCGACCGACACCGACGAGGCCGTGGTCAAGCTGCTGCGCCGGGCCGGGAAGCCCGTCGTGCTCTGCGCCAACAAGGTGGACGGCCCCAGCGGCGAGGCGGACGCCGCCGCGCTCTGGAACCTGGGCCTGGGTGAGCCGTACCCGGTCTCCTCGCTGCACGGCCGCGGCACCGGCGATCTGCTCGACGCGGTGCTGGAGGCCCTGCCGGAGGCGCCGCAGCAGACCTTCGGCGGCGGGCTCGGCGGGCCGCGCCGGATCGCCCTGATCGGCCGTCCCAACGTCGGCAAGTCGTCCCTGCTCAACAAGGTGGCCGGCGAGGAGCGTGTGGTCGTCAACGAGATGGCCGGCACCACCCGCGACCCGGTCGACGAGCTGATCGAACTGGGCGGCGTCACCTGGAAGTTCGTGGACACCGCGGGCATCCGCCGCCGGGTCCACCTGCAGGAGGGCGCGGACTACTACGCCTCGCTGCGCACCGCCGCCGCCCTGGAGAAGGCGGAGGTCGCGGTCGTCCTGATCGACGCGAGCGAGTCCATCAGCGTCCAGGACACCCGCATCATCAGCATGGCCGTCGACGCGGGCCGCGCCCTGGTGATCGCGTACAACAAGTGGGACACCCTCGACGAGGAGCGCCGCTACTACCTGGAGCGGGAGATCGAGCAGGACCTGGTGCAGGTCCAGTGGGCGCCGCGGGTCAACGTCTCCGCGCGCACCGGCCGGCACATGGAGAAGCTCGTCCCGGCGATCGAGACGGCCCTTGAAGGCTGGGAGACCCGGGTGCCGACGGGCCGGCTCAACGCCTTCCTCGGCGAGATCGTGGCCGCGCACCCGCACCCGATCCGGGGCGGCAAGCAGCCCCGCATCCTCTTCGGCACCCAGGCCGGCGTCCGGCCGCCGCGGTTCGTGCTCTTCGCCTCCGGCTTCCTGGAGGCGGGCTACCGCAGGTTCGTCGAGCGGCGGCTGCGCGAGGAGTTCGGCTTCGAGGGCACCCCGATCCACATTTCGGTCCGGGTGCGCGAGAAGCGGGGCCGCAAGAAGTGACCGCGGCGGCGGAGGAGCGGCGGGCGGAGGCCCCCGCCCCCGCCCGTCCGGCCGTCCTCAGGGGGTGCGGTGGTCCCGCACGGCGGGCGGCAGCGCCCGCGGCGCGCCCCGCCGGTGCCGCCGCAGCGGTTCGGGGGCCGGCACCCGCTCCCAGGTGTTCCGGGGCTCGCGGGGGCCGATGCCGAACGGCTTGAAGCCGAGGTCCTCCTCGCCCAGGCGGTCACCCGGGAGGGCGCGGAACTGGCGCCGGTATTCGGCGTAGAGCGAGTCGTAGATGGGGGTCGGCGACTGCTGCCCGCCGGCCGGGGAGGCCTCGCGCGCCGGGCGCATTCCCGGGATGGGGTGGGGGTGGGAGAGCCGGGCCGGCGGTTCGTATGAGTGCACGTACCTGCCAACGACCCGGACGCCCGGTGGATGCGGTTCCGTGGGGAAAAGCCCGTTTCCGGTGATGCGCGGCCGGTTGGCGCCCGCCGGCCGTGCCGGGGGCGCGGGGCGCCCGCCCCCCGCGGCGGCCGGGCGCCCCGCGCCGGCCGAGGTCATGTGCCCGCCAGCGGCAGCACGGCGGCGACGAGCACACCGGCCGCCGCCGCCCGGTCCAGGGCCTCGCGCAGCACGTCCTCGTGGGACTGCCGGCCGATCGCGCCCGCGGGCGCCGCGAAGACCAGGACCTTCGCCGTCCGCGCGGCCGCGGTCCGCCAGCCGTCGGTCACCGTCAGCGGTTCGTGCGCCTGCCACCACGCGGTCGGGGGGCCGCCGGCCGCCGGCTGGAGGACCGCGTGCAGCCGCCCCTCCACCAGCAGCACGGACCAGTCGGCCAGCAGCGGCGGCTTCTGCTCCACGTGCTGCACGGACCGGAAACCCTGTTCGAGGAGGATCGGCAGGAACTCGTCACCGGGGCCGTCGGAACCGGGCCGGGCGATCGGGCCGGTGGGCTCCACGACCAGCCCCGGCCACAGGGCGCCGTCGGCGAGGACCAGCCCGCTGGTGACGCCGATCACGGCCTGCCGTGGCTCCGGCCGAGCGCCGGAGCCCGGGCCCCCGGGGAAGGGGCCGGCGGGCGGGACGGCCCGCAGGCCGTGCGGGGCCGGGTCGTACAGCGGGTCGTGCGAGGGGTCGTGCGGCGGCCGGGTGTCGCGAGGGGCCGGCGGGCCCGGGGTGACGGCCGGCACCGGCGGCGCGGCCGCCGCCTCCGGCTCCTCCCCGCCCGTGATGCTGCGCACGGCGCCCTGCAGTTGCTCCTCCGTGACCGGCACCACCTGGGACGGGACGCAGGTGGCGTGGGCGAAGGCGAGCACGGCGGTTTCGTCGCCGACGAACAGCACGGTGCTGGTCCGCTCCTGCCCGGTGTCGCCGGGGGTCCGGCAGGAGGTGCAGTCGTAGCTGCCCGGGGCGTTCTCGCCGGTGAGCAACCGGTCGGCTTCTTCATCGCCGATCTCGGCACGCACGTCATCGCTGACGTCGAGCAAACGCGGCACGGAAGGCTCCTCGGTCTCGGGGTGGCGGCCGGGCGTTCCGGCCCACACGGGGACAACGGGTGACGCGCGGCCGGGGTCACGCCCGGTCCGTGCCGCGGGACGCGACGGGGGAGGGGGAGTGAACTCCTGTGCGTACGCGCCGGGTTGACCGGTCTCCGCGCCGGCCCGGGCAACGCCGACGGCGCGGGCGTGCGGGAAGCCGGCGGGAACGGGCCGGGAAGCGCCCGGCCGGCCGGGCCCGGTGATCTCCGGCGTGGCCCCGGGTGTTTCGCCCGCGTATGGGGGGACAGTCGGAAGATGCCGGGCACCGCGGCCGGCCGGGTCCGAGGGCCGGCCGGGTCGCTCAAGGGGGTGAATCGCTTGGCCGGCGCACCGTCAAGCCGTAACCGGCGCAAGGACAGTGACGTTCTATCGATTCGAATGGTTCCCCGCACCGGCTACCGATGTCGCATCCCTTGTGCAACAGGATCGTCATGGCGGCCAACCCGAAGCGCCCGGGGCGGGTCCAACCAATCGGTAGGCGGAGGAGGCGGGACCAGCCGGGCTCTCCGCGGAAACCGTGGGATACGGGGACGCATGCAGATTTCCTTCCTGATTCACAACGCGTACGGCATCGGGGGAACGATCCGTACCACCTACAACCTCGCCCGCTCGCTGGCGGAGCAGCACGATGTGGAGATCGTCTCCGTCTTCCGCCACCGTGACGCGCCCGTCTTCGACCACGGCCCGCGCGTCCGGCTGCGGCACCTCGTGGACCTCCGCAAGGACAGTCCGGACTACGAGGGCGACAGCCCCGAGCACCGGGCGCCCGCACGGGTGTTCCCCCAGGCGGAGGGCCGTTACAAGCAGTACAGCCGGCTCACCGACCGCCGGATCGCCGAGCATCTGCGCACCGTCGAGGCGGACGTCGTCGTCGGCACCCGGCCCGGGCTCAACGCGCACATCGCCCGGGAGACCCGGCGCGGTCCCGTCCTCGTGGGTCAGGAGCATCTGACGCTGGACAGCCATTCCGCCGCGCTGCGCGCGCAGTTGGGACGGCTCTACCCCCGGCTCGACGCGGTCACCACCGTCACCGAGGCCGACGCCGTGTCGTACCGGCGCCGGCTCAAGCTGCCCGGGGTCCATGTGGAGGCGGTGCCGAACAGCGTCCCGGAGCCGCGGATCGCGCCGGCCGACGGCTCCGGCAAGTGGGTGGTCGCGGCCGGCCGGCTGGCCCGGGTCAAGCGCTACGACCTGCTGATCCGCGCCTTCGGCAAGGTGGTCGAGGCCAGACCCGACTGGCGGCTGCGGATCTACGGCGGGGGCGCGGAGAAGGAGAAACTGCGGAGGCTGATCGACAACCTCGGCCTCTACAACCACGTCTATCTGATGGGGCCCGCGAATCCGCTCGACCCCGAGTGGACCAAGGGGTCGATCGCCGCCGTCACCTCCAGCCTGGAGTCCTTCGGGATGACCATCGTGGAGGCCATGCGCTGCGGACTGCCGGTGGTCTCCACCGACTGCCCGCACGGGCCCGGGGAGATCATCGACAACGGTGTCGACGGCCGGCTCGTGCCCACCGGCAACGCCGACGCGATCGCCGCCGCCCTCCTCGAACTCATCAACGACGACTCCTTAAGGCACAGGATGGGCCGCGCCGCACTGAACGATTCCGCCCGCTTCGACCCCTCCCGGGTCGCCTGCCGCTACGAGACGCTCTTCCAGGAGCTCGTGGAGCGCGGCGGCCGCGGGGCCCGCGGCCGGCTGCGCAGCTCGCTGCACCGCACCCGGGGCGCGCTGCTCGGCGGGGCGTACGCCGCCCGTGCCCACGCCGGTGCCGTACTGAGAGGGGGCCGTACCGCATGACCACGTCCGCCGATCTGCCCCTCCGCCCCGGCATCCCCCGGCCGGCCACCGCGCCGGGCGGCGAGGAGCTCCCGGAGGCGCCCCCGGCCCCCGTCGCCGACTGCATAGCGGACTCCGCCGGAGGGCTCACCTTCGATGTCGAGGCGCCGGGGCGCGCCGAGTCCTGGGACGCGGCCCTGCTGCTCCGCCGCCGCGGCGGACGGGACGACAGTGCGGCCGGCGAGCTGCGGCTCCCCCTGGTCCCCGCGGGCCACGGCCGGCTGCGCGCCGTCCTGCCGAGCACCGTGGTGCTGCCGGAGGGGCGCTGGGACGCCTATGAGGCGGCCCCCGGCACCGAACCGGTGCGGCTGGTGCCCGGGATCAACGATCTGCGGACGATCACCGACCGCCATCCGGACCCGGGGCGCGGCTCGGTGGCCGTCCGCATCCCGTACACCACCAAGCACGGCAACCTCTCGGTCCGCAGCTGGCTGCGCGCACGGCACGCGGAGGCCGGCGACCTCCACGTCCGGGACGAGGAGCTGGCCGTGGAGGGGCGGCTGTACGGGGCGGTGCCGGGGCCCGGTGCCGTTGCCGAGGCGCGCTGCCGCCGCGATCCGTCCGAGATCCGCACGGTTCCCGTGGCCGCCGACGGCACCCGCTTCTCCTTCACCCTGCCGTACCCGGAGTTCGCCGGTCCCTGGCCGGGCGGTGACGAGCCGTGGGACCTGTGGCTGCGGCCGTCCGCCGGGGCCGGGGCGGTGCGGATCTCCCGGATCCTGGACGACGTCGCGGACAAGAAGGCGGTCTTCGGCTATCCCGCGCGGCCGCTGTCCACTCCGCGCGGCCCGGCGCTGATCGGTCCGTACTACACGGTGGACAACGATCTGTCGGTGCGGGTCACGGAGCCGGCGGCCGGAAAGGACTGAACCGGCGGCCGCGAGGCCGTGGCGAGGCCGGCGGCTGAACCGGCCGTCGCGGACCGGAACTGTCCGCGGCGGCTGGGAGACTTCCCCCATGCCGGCCACCTCCGCACGCCTCCTCCGTCTGCTCTCCCTGCTGCAAGCGCACCGCGACTGGTCCGGTGCGGATCTCGCCGAGCGCCTCGGCGTCACCCCGCGCACCGTCCGGCGGGACGTCGGCCGGCTGCGCGAGCTGGGCTACCCCGTACACGCCAGCCCCGGCACCGGCGGCGGCTACCAACTGGGCGCGGGGGCCGCGCTGCCGCCGCTGCTGCTCGACGACGAGGAGGCCGTCGCGGTGGCGGTCGTCCTGCGCACCGCGGCCGGCGGCGGTCTCGAGGGCGTCGCGGAGACATCCGTCCGGGCGCTCGCCAAGCTGGACCAGGTGCTGCCGGCCCGGCTGCGCCGGCGCGTCGAGGCGTTCACCTCCTTCACCGTGCCGATGGTGGGCGGGCGGGGCGGGCGGGGCGGGCCGACCGTCGGGGCCGCCGTACTGACCGAGCTGGCCTTCGCCTGCCGGGACCGGGAGCGGGTGCGCTTCGACTACCGCGACCACGAGGGCCGGGAGGGCCGGCGGACCGTGGAGCCGCACCGGCTGGTCTTCACCGAGCACCGCTGGTATCTCGTCGCCTGGGACGTGGACCGGCGGGACTGGCGGACGTTCCGGGTGGACCGGCTCACACCCAGGCCGCCGCACGGCCCGCGGTTCGAACCGCGCCGCCCGCCGGCCGAGGACCTCGCCGACTATGTCGCGCGGGGGGTCTCGACCGCGGCGTACGACCTGCGCGCCGTCGTCCTGCTGCACGCACCGCTGGAGGAGGCCGCGGCGCGCGTCACCCCCATGACCGGCACACTGGAGGCGGTCGACGAACGCAGCTGCCTGCTCCGGACCGGAGCACCCGGCCCGGAGGCGATGGTCGCCCACCTGGCCATGCTGGGCTTCGACTTCGAGATCCGGGAGCCGGCCGGGCTGAGGGAACGTCTGGCGCCGATAGCCGCTCGGCTGAACAGGTCATGCGGCGTTTCACCGGACTGAGCGGGGCTACCCGGCGGGTTCCCGACGGCCAGGGGCGGACGCGCACCCGACACGCAAGGAGAGCCTCCATGGCAGCAGAGCAGGACCGGCCCGGGGACCCCAAGCAGCGGCAGCGGGAGGCGTACCGGGCCCCCGACCCCGCGGGCGGTCCGCTCACCACCGACCAGGGCGTCGTCGTCGACCACACCGACGACTCGCTGGCCGCAGGGGAGCGCGGGCCCACGCTGCTGGAGGACTTCCACTTCCGGGAGAAGATCACCCGCTTCGACCACGAGCGGATCCCGGAGCGGGTGGTGCACGCTCGGGGCGCGGGGGCGTACGGCTGGTTCGAGCCGTACCACTCCTGCGCGGCGTTCACGAAGGCGGCGTTCCTCCAGGACCCCTCGGTGCGCACCCCGGTCTTCGTGCGCTTCTCCACCGTGCAGGGGCCGCGGGGGTCCGCCGACACGGTGCGGGACGTGCGGGGCTTCGCGACGAAGTTCTACACTTCGGAGGGCAACTACGACCTGGTGGGGAACAACTTCCCGGTCTTCTTCATCCAGGACGGCATCAAGTTCCCCGACTTCGTGCACGCGGTGAAGCCGGAGCCGCACAACGACATCCCCACCGGCGCCTCGGCCCACGACACCTTCTGGGACTTCGTCTCGCTGCAGCCGGAGACGCTGCACGCCGTCTTCTGGCTGATGTCGGACCGGGCCATCCCGCGCAGCTACCGGACGATGCAGGGCTTCGGGGTGCACACCTTCCGCTTCGTCGACGCGCGCGGCCGGGGCACGTTCGTGAAGTTCCACTGGAAGCCGAAGCCGGGGGTGCACTCGCTGGTCTGGGACGAGGCCCAGGAGATCCAGGGCCGTGATCCGGACTACAACCGTCGCGATCTGTGGGACATGATCGAGGCCGGCCACTATCCGGAGTACGAGCTGGGCGTCCAGCTCGTACCGGAGGAGGACGAACACGCCTTCGACTTCGACCTGCTCGACGCCACGAAGATCATCCCGGAGGAACTGGTGCCGGTGCGGCCCATCGGCCGGATGGTGCTGGACCGCAACCCCGACAACTTCTTCGCCGAGACCGAGCAGGTCGCCTTCCACACGGCCAACGTGGTGCCCGGGATCGACTTCACCAACGACCCCCTGCTCCAGGCACGCAACTTCTCCTATCTGGACACCCAGCTGATCCGGCTCGGCGGGCCCAACTTCGCGCAGATCCCCGTCAACCAGCCGGTCGTGGCCGTGCGCAACCACCAGCGCGACGGCTACCACCAGGGGCGCATCCACACCGGGGCCAACTACGGCAAGAACTCCCTGGGCGGCGGCTGCCCCGGCATCGCGGACGCCACGGACCCGCGCGCCTACAGCCATCTCCAGGAGCGGGTGGACGGGCGCAAGATCCGCAAGCGCAGTCTGAGCTTCGAGGACTTCTACAGCCAGCCGGCCCTGTTCTGGCACTCGATGGCGGACTGGGAGAAGCGGCACATCGTGGAGGCGTTCCGCTTCGAGCTGGGCAAGGTGAACTCGGTGCGGGTCCGCGGCCGCACCGTCGACCAACTGGCGCTGGTGGACCACGAACTGGCGTCCGCGGTCGCCGAGGGCATCGGCGTCCCGCTGCCGGAGCAGCCGACGGGGACCCCGGAGCCGGTGCCCTCCCCGGCGCTCAGCATGGAGAGCCTGAGGGGGCCCGGCACCATCGCCGGCCGGCAGATCGCGGTCCTCGTCGCGGACGGCGTGGACGGCGCGCAACTGGACGCGGTCCGGGAGGTGCTGGAGGCCGCGGGCGGGGCGGTCGTCGAGGAACTGGCGGCGCGCGACGGCACGGTGCGCGACGCCGGCGGGGGCGCCCGGCCCGTCACCCGCGCCCTGCCCACCGTGGCCGCGGTGCTGTACGACGCGGTGCTGGTGCCCGGCGGCCCCGACAGTGCCCTGGCGGTCGGGGCCGATCCGGCCGCGGTGCGGTTCGTCCGGGACGCCTTCCGGCACGGCAAGCCGGTCGGGGGACTGGGCGCGGGGGTGGGCGTGCTCGGCGCGCTGGACCTCGGCGGGGTGGAACTCGCGCGCAACGGCGGCGGGATGGTGACCGATCAGGGTGTGGTCACGGACCCGGTCACGGGGCCGCCGGGTGAGGACTTCGGCCGGGCCTTCACCGAGGCGGTCGCGGCCCACCGGCACTGGGGGCGGACCCCGGCGGCGCACTGAGGGGCCGCCGGGCGCGCGGGTGGTCTCGCGCCGTCCCGGTCCGCGCCGTTCGGCTGCCGGTACGGATGAGGGCGCGGCACCGGAACGGCGTCCGGTGCCGCGCCCTGGTCCGCGGGGCCCGGCCCTGCGCCCGGCCCTGCGGAGCCCGGCCCGGCCGCGCCGGGAAGCGCCGGTCCGGCCGGGCCGCTGTGGTGTCCGGACGCGGGCCCCGGTGTTGTCCGTACGGCCCGGCGGCCGTGTGCGGCCGCGGGGCCGTACGCCGGGACGGGGACGGAGCGGGGTCAGCGGCGGGTGCCGGCGGGCTCGGGCTCCTCGTCCTCCGCGTACTCCGGGTCCTCCTCGTCCCCTTCGTACTCGGCGTCCTCCTCGGCGTCCTCGTCCTCAGGGAGCTCGTCCTCGTCGTGGGCGTCCTCGGGGAGTTCCTCCTCCTCGTAGGCGTCCTCGGGGTTCTCCTCGTCCTCCGCGGAGCCCTCGTGCTCCCCGGCGGGCGCCTCCTCGTCCGCGCCGGACGGCTCGCCGTCCTCCACGGGCTCGCCGTCCTCCTCGTAGGCGTCCTCCGGGAGTTCCTCGTCCTCCCGCTCCGCCTCCACGACCTCCTCGTGGCTGCGGACGGCTTCCCCGTCGCGGATCTCGCCGCGCCATTCGCCGGTCGCCTCGCCGCGCATCATCACGAACCGGCGGAAGTTCTTGAGGTCCAGGCGGGCCCGGCGGCCCTGGGCGCGCCAGATGTTGCCGGTCTTCTCGAACAGGCCCTTCGGGTAGTACTCGAGGACCATCAGGATCCGGGTGAGGCTGTGGTCCAGCGCGTGGAAGGTCACCACACCCTTGAGGGTTCCCTTGGCCCCCTCGGAGGTCCAGGCGATCCGCTCGTCGGGTATCTGCTCGGTGGTGCTGGCCTTCCAGCTGCGGGAGGACCAGAAGATCTTCGCTCGCCAGTTCGATGTGGTCTCGTCGGCGGACTCCACGCCCTGCACGCCCTTGGCGAAGGTGGAGAACTCCTGGTACTGGGTCCACTGGTTGTACGCCTCGCGCAGCGGGACCCCGACGTCGATGTCCTCGCTGATGGTGACGTACTTGCCCTTGCCGCCACCGCCCTTGCGCTTGCCGCCCATGCTCGTGAAGGCCTCCTTGACCTTGTCCTTCAGGCCGGCGGCGCCGATCTCCACGGCCGAGCGCACGGGACCCTTGCCCTCGGCGAACTTCCTGCCGCTCTCGCCGGCCAGCTTGACCAGTCCGGAACCTCCGGTGGCGCGGCCCTCGGCCACGTCGGTGAGGCGGGCCGTCGCGCCGCCGAGCCTCTCCCCGGCGGACACCAGCAGCCGCTGGGCCTGGGCCGCCGCGAAGGCGGACGCCTCCTGCTTCAGGCGGTCGAGGGCCGGGTTCTCCTTGAGGGACGACACGGGGCCGCCGGCGTTCTCAGCCACGGTCGTCACCCCCCGCGGAGCGCCGCCGGGCGGTGGTCTTCTTCGCGGCCGCGCCGGCCTTGCCCGCCGAGGAGGCGGCCTTGCTCGCCGGACGCCGGGCGCCGGAGGCCGGGGCCTTCTTCGCGGGCCGGGCGGGCTTGCGGGCCGGGCGTTTCCCCTGCTCCGCGCCGCCGTCCTGCCCGTCACCGCTCTTCCGGGTACCGCCGCGCTCCGCCTCCGGCTCGCCGGCGTCCCGCGCCTCGTCCTCGTCCCGGTCATCGGCGGAGTCGTCCGCCGGGCCGCCGGACACCTTGCCGCCGACCGCGCCGAGCTTGTCCTGCACGCCGAGGGTGCGGTCGTGCAGGCGGTCGGAGAGGGAGTCGAGCCGGCGGGTGACCACCGCGGTCGCCGCGGCCTTGCCCACGCCCTGCAGGTCGTTGCGGAGCTGGTCCCGCACCTCGGCGAGCTGCGGGTTGTTTCTGAGCTGTTCGGTCAGCAGCCCGGTGAGCTGCTGGGGGTTGAGATTCAGCCGTTTGCCGAGCACCATGCCGCCGACGCCGAGGGCGAGTTTCGCCTTCTTCGTACGTCCCAGCAGATAGCCCGCGCCCACGGCCAGCGTCATGGCCAGCCGGTTGTTCATCGCGCTCATCTCCTCGTCATCGGGGCGGCGGGGGAGGCCCGCCGCCCGGCGCCGCTCCCCGGCGGCGCTGTACCTCTTCGAGCCGGTCCAGCAGCTCGTCCTCGCGGCGGTCGAACTCCGCCTCGTCGATCAGGCCGTTGTCGAGCTGCTCCGCGAGGGCGCTCAGTTCCCGCTGGACGGCCGAGGGGTCGTAGTACTGCCGCTCCGCCTCCGCCACCACCTGCCGCAGGACCCAGCCGGTTCCCCGGACCGGGGCCAGCGGCAGGAGGAGGAGGTCGCCGAGCAGTCCCATCAGGCGTGCGCCGGGACGGCCCGTACGAAGCTGTACGGCGGCAGCGGGCCGGTCACCTGGATGTCCAGGTGGGGGTGGTCCCGCCGGAGTTCCTCGACGGACTCCATGAAGTCCGCGGCTTCGTCGCGCCGCAGCAGGAAGGACTGATTGACCAGCCAGCCGGAGGACTCGGGGCCCGGGCTCTGCTGCTCGGCGGCGGATGCCAGCGCCGCCTCGACGGCCTTGCCGTCCTGGGCCTCGCGGGCCCGCACGGCGCCCGCGACCAGCTCGCCGAGGCGCAGCCGGTCCTCGTGCGAGCCGCCGCCGGAGGCGCGGTTGGACTCCGTCAGGGCCCGGATCTCCGGGTCCTCGGTGACCACCAGCCGGAGCACGTCCTCCTCGCGGTGCACCGCCTTGACGTTGTACTCGACCCGGCCGTCCAGCTCGGTGAGCTGGGCCCGGTAGTGCTCGGCGTGCTCGCCGAGCACGGCCAGGACGGCGTCGTCGTCCGCGGAGAGGCTGCCGAACCGCAGCGGCAGCACGGCGCCGTCGGCACCGGCCTCCGCCAGGACGTGCTGGTGGGCCAGCAGGTCGCGGCGCTTGGGCCGGAGCTGCTCGGGACAGTCGCTGACGACCGCGGCCAGACCGCCCGCGCGGAGGATCCGCACCGGGTGCGGCGGTTCGCCGACGCCGGTGAGGGTGTCGGGGAGGTCCGGGCGGTCGCCGTCCATGATGCCGTAGACGTAGGTGCTCACTCGGTCTCCTCCTTCCTGCGGGTGGTGGTGCGGCGCGGCTTGCGGGCCGGCTCGGCCTCGCGGTCGCCGGACGCGCGGTCCTGGCCCTGCTTGAAGGCTTCGGACAGCGTCTCGGCGGCGCCGGACAGGGCGCCCTTGGACTTGCCCTTGGCCCCGGACTCGGTCATCTGGCCGACGAGGTCGGGCAGGCCCGGGTCCTTGCGCGGGCCGGATTCCAGATCGAGGCGGTTGCAGGCCTCGGCGAAGCGCAGGTAGGTGTCGACGCTCGCGACGACCACCCGTACGTCGATCTTGAGGATCTCGATGCCGACGAGGGAGACGCGCACGAAGGCGTCGATCACCAGCCCGCGGTCGAGTATGAGTTCCAGGACGTCGTAGAGGCCGCTGCTGCCGCCGCCCGAACCGCCCTGCTGTTGTGCCGGTACAACGGTCATACCGGGATCACGTCCCTTCGTGCCAGTGGTGTGTGGTGCGCGGTGGTGTCAGCGGCGGTCCGCCCGGCCGCGCTCGTAGCGCCGGGTGCGCCGGTAACCCGTGAGCTGCCCGTCCTGGTCGGTGCTGACCTCGTAGGACGCCATCAGGCTCATCGTCTCGGGCACCCGCGGGAGTTCGATGACCTCGATCTCGATCAGCCAGCCCTCACCGGTGCGTTCGAAACGGGTCACCGTCTCCGCCCGCAGGCCGGTCAGCTCGGCGAGCTGAGCACCCGCGGTGCGCAGGACGTCCAGGGCCGCTTGGCTGCCGCTGCGGCTGTCCGCCGCGCTCTTGTCACTGTTCTCGGATTTGTCTGCCATGGCTCTCCTCGGGCAGCGCATACCTCGTCCGGCCTCCCGCAAACGGCAATGTGGAGAGCAGGAGGGAATACCCGTGCGATGACCGGTGAGGCCGAATACCGGGCGGAATTCCGGGCAGCCGGGAGAAGTTGTGGCGCGGAAAACCCCGGGGGCTTTGCCGGGCGGACGGGAGCGCTCCGGCGGCCGGCACCGGCCCCGGTGCTCACGATGCGTCATCCTGTGACAGAACGGTGACGGTTCGGGGATGGGCCGGCGGCCGGTTCTGTGCAGGCCGGGGGCGTGGGGCCCGGAGGCGTACGGTGGCTGTCATGAGCGACTCACCGAACCCCCCCAATCCGGCGGACGACGACTGCGACGCCTATGTGGGCCTCGGCACGGCGGAGGCGGAGGAGCGGGCCCGGCAGCACGGCTGGACCACCGTGCGGACGCTGCCGCCGGACGCCATCATCACCATGGAGTACGTGGTCGGGCGTATCAACTTCGCGGTGAAGGACGGTGAGGTGGTCCGCTGCTGGAAGGGGTGAACCGCCCCTGGCGCGACGGCGGCGGCGAGGGCGGCGGGCCGGGAGCGGCGCCGGACGCATCGGGCCGTCGTGGTCAGGAACTCCCGGCTTTCCCGGGGGCGGCACGGGATGTTGCGGCCCGATACGGGCAACTTCGGTACGGAAAGCCCCGATAGGGGTGAGGCGGGCGGGTCCGGCATGACGGCCGCCGGCCGCGCGGCACGGCAGGACGAAGGCCCGGCACTCGGCCGAGTGCCGGGCCTTCGCCACGTGCGGTGCGGGACGGCGTGTGCGCGGCGCCCCCGCCGGCGCTCAGCCGGAGGTGTGCCCGCGGCGCCCCGCGGGTGCCACGGGCGCGGGGCGCGGCGTCCGTTCGGCGGGCGGCTGCGGGCGCCGGCTGCCGGTCGGGGTGACCGGGGTCCGTTCCGAGCGGGTGAGGTGAGGGCGCGCCGCGTGGTACGGCCGGGGCTGCTCGGCGTTCCGCCCGGGGGCGGGGGAGCGGCCGAGGGTACCGGCCGGCACCGGCTCTCGCGCCGGAGCGGGCGCGGAAGGTGCGGGCGGTGCGGGCGGGGCCGGTTCGCGGGCGGGCCGCTCCGGTTCACCGGCTCCGGCGGCGCGTCCGGAGGGGGCCGTGGCGGGAGAGGTCCCGGCTGTCACCGCGACCGGCGGGAGGGGCGGTATGGGGAACGGGAGCGGGGCGAGGCCCCGGCCTTCCTTCAGCCGGTCGCGGGAGTCGAGCAGCCAGGCGTTGGCCGCGGCGATCAACGGCTCGCACCAGGGCAGCGCCAGGAGCACCAGCAGGCCGGCGATCCAGCCCAGCAGGACGTCGCTCACCCAGTGGGTGCCCAGATAGACGGTGGTCGCCCCGACGCCGAGCGCGAAGCCGGCCGCCACCACCGACAGCACCCGGCGGGCCCGCGGCGTGGTCGCCAGATAGGCCAGGATGCCCCAGGTCACCACGGCGTTGGCGGTGTGACCGGAGGGGAATATGTCGCCGCCGGCGAACATCTCGTCCGCCCCGACGGTCGTGGCGTAGTGCGGCCCCAGCCGCCCCAGGCCGTACTTCACCGCGCCGACCGTGCTGTTGAGCAGCAGCAGGGCCGCGCCGAGCGCCAGCAGCGGGCGCAGCGTCCGCTGTCTCCAGGAGCGCCAGCCCAGCCAGGCCGCGACCAGCACGGCGGTCGGCCCGCGCTGTCCGAGCACCACGAAGTAGTCGAGTGCGGCGTGCAGCTCCGGCCACTGCTTGTACGGCCGGAACAGCATGACCTGCCAGTCGAGCAGAATCAGACGGTCACTCACGAATACGGCCAGCACGACGGCCGCGTAACACCCGACGGCCGAGCCGAACAGCACCTTGCGTGTTCGGCTCATCCGCGGGACATCGCGGTTGCTCGCTCGCTCGGGCTCCTGTTCGAGCCGGGCGAGGATTCGGTCGGTACGCACTCAACGGACGTTACAGGGGGTGAGCGCCCGAACCGTCGCTACGGGCGGGTTCGTGATGACGATGTGATGTGGACTTGCTCTCATTGAGAAGTTTATTCGTGGCGTTCCCTCAAAAGCATTACCGCCCCCGAGGAATTAGCGAGAGGCCGTTAATCCGAGCATCTTTCAGCGGGCGCGAAAAGTTCACCTGGAAGTGGTCCGGGCTTTCCCGCCGGTCCGGATCCGCCCTTCTTCCGGTGCGGCGGCGGGAAACGCCGGACGGCCCGGCGGCGGCCATGACCTGCGCTTCCGCGGCCGCCCGGGAGCATCGGGCGGCCCGGGCGGGCCGATGGGCGGGGGCAGCGGGGTGAGACCCCCGCGGCCGCGGTTCCGGACGGCCGCCCTCCGCCGTGGCGCGGAATTCGGCCTTCCGGGAGCCGGCGCGCCCCGCCCCCGTGCTTCCGGCCCGGCGGCCCGGACTGCGCGGCATGTCGTATTGACAAAAGTGAGCCCGGACACATGGCCCCCTACAGGGCTCGCGTACCCTGTCGTCTCACTCACTTCTCGATGCCGGGCCCGCCCGGGCCGGGACCGTCCGCCCGGAGCCCGCCGAGAGCGAGAGCAACACGCGGAGGTGCGCATGTCCGGAACGACCAAGGCCCGCGGACGACGGGCGGCGGACGTTCCCCGGCATCCCCGGCCCGCCGGGGGCGGCGGCCGCTGGTCCGTCCTGGTGGTGCTCTGCGTCAGCCTGCTGCTCGTCGCCCTCGACGCCACCGTCCTCCACGTCGCCGTGCCGGCCGTCACGGAGGACCTGCGCCCCGGCGCGGTGGAACTGCTCTGGATCGTCGACGCCTACCCGCTGGTCGCCGCCTCGCTGCTGATCCTCTTCGGCACCCTCGGCGACCGGATCGGCCGCCGCCGGGTCCTGCTGCTGGGCTACGGCATCTTCGGCCTGGCCTCGGCCGTCGCCGCGACCGCGGACGACCCGCACGTCCTGATCGCGGGCCGCGCCCTGCTCGGCGTCGGCGGCGCCATGATCATGCCCGCCACGCTGTCGATCCTGCGCCAGGTTTTCCCCGACCGCCGGGAACGGGCCCTGGCCATCGGTATCTGGAGCGCGGTCGCGGCCGTCGGGGCGGCCGTCGGCCCCCTGCTCGGCGGACTGCTGCTGGAGCACTTCTGGTGGGGCTCCGTCTTCCTGATCAACATCCCGCTGATGGCCGTCTGCCTCCCGGTCGGCCGCTGGATCCTCCCCGAGTCCACCGGCGACGGCAGAGGGCCCTGGGACGTGCTGGGCGCCCTCATGGCGGCCTTCGGGCTGGCGGGCACCGTCCTCGGCGTGAAGCGGCTCGGCGGCGGCGGGGACCCGCTCCATCCGCTGACCGTCGTCCCGCTGCTGGCGGGCGTGCTGCTGATCCTGCTCTTCGTGCGCCGGCAGCGGCGGCGTGAGCACCCGCTCATCGATCTGCGGATGTTCTCCCGACCGGCCTTCGGCACCTCCGTCGGCTGCATCGTGCTGGCGATGCTCGCGCTCGTCGGCCTCCAGCTCATCGCCACCCAGTACCTCCAGCTCGTCCTGGGGTTCAGCCCGCTGCAGACCGGGCTGCGGATGGTGCCGCTGACCTGCGCAGCCATGGCCGCCGGGCTGCTGGGCTCCCGGATGCTCCAGCGGCTGGGCCCGCGCACCATGGTGGCGGCCGGGTTCCTGCTGACCGCTGCGGCCGTCTGCTCGCTGACCGCCATGGGCGAGCACGACCGGCCCGCCCTGCTCATCACCGGCTTCCTGCTGCTCGGCTTCGGCCTGGAGACCACGCTCTTCGGCGCGTACGAGTCGATGCTCAGCGAGGCGCCCGCCGAGCAGGCCGGCGGCGCCGCGGCCATCGGCGAGACCTCCTACCAGCTCGGCGCGGGCATCGGCATCGCCCTGCTCGGCACCGTCATGAACGCCGTCTACGCCCCTGGGGTCACCCGGCTCCCCGGAGTCCCGGCCGCGGCGGAGCGGGCCGCCGGGCACTCGCTGGGCGAGGCGCAGGAGGTGGCGCGCGGACTCGGCGGCCCGGCGGCGGACGTGCTGCGCACAGCGGCCCGGGAGGCGTTCGTCCGGGGGCTGCACGTCACGCTGGCGGTCAGCGCCGTCCTGCTGCTGCTGGGCGCCGTTGCCGCGCTGCGGCTGCCGCGCCGGATGGAGTGCGCCCGGCCGGGCGGGGAGAACCCCGGCGGTGGCGCGGGCGGTGCCGGGGGCGGCTCGACGGACGGGCCTGCTGACGGCTCCGCGGATGGTTCCGCCTCCGGTGGGGCCGCGGCCGGCGCCGGGCGCGGCGGCGGTGCCGGACGCGACCCCCGGGCCGGCGCGCCCGCCGGCGGAGCCCGGGGCGGGGGCCCGGACGGTGCCGCTCCGGCCGCCGGGCGGGCACCGGGCCGCCGGGACCGGGCGGGGGCGAGCGCCGTCCGCTGAGCCGCCCCCGGTGTGGCACGGAGTGCCGCACACGGGTCTGGACAGGGCGGATGTCCCCGCCGTAGCGTCGATCGATCACCCGGGCCGGGCCGGGAGCCGCAGCCGTATGGAGGCCGAGAACATGTCCGCAGCCGCAGCGCCGTCGTTCGACCCGCAGGACCCGCTGGGCATCGACGATCTGCTGAGCGACGAGGAGCGCGCGGTGCGCGACACCGTGCGCCGGTGGGCCGCCGACCGGGTGCTCCCGGAGATCGCGGACTGGTACGAGCGCGGCGAGCTGCCCGTCGTCCGCGAACTCGCCCGGGAGCTCGGGGCGCTGGGGGCGCTCGGCATGTCCCTGGAGGGCTACGGCTGCGCGGGAGCGAGCGCCGTGCAGTACGGCCTCGCCTGCCTCGAACTGGAGGCCGCCGACTCGGGTATCCGCTCCCTGGTGTCCGTCCAGGGATCGCTGGCGATGTACGCCATCCACCGCTTCGGCTCCGAGGAGCAGAAGCGGGAGTGGCTGCCGCGCATGGCGGCCGGCGAGGTCATCGGCTGCTTCGGGCTCACCGAACCGGACGTCGGCTCCGACCCGGCGGCCATGCGGACCCGGGCCAAGCGGGAGGCCGGCGGCGACTGGGTGCTCGACGGCCGCAAGATGTGGATCACCAACGGCTCGGTGGCCGGGGTCGCCGTGGTCTGGGCGCGGACCGACGAGGGCGTCCGCGGCTTCGTCGTCCCCACGGACACCCCCGGCTTCTCCGCGCCCGAGATCAAGCACAAGTGGTCGCTGCGTGCCTCCGTCACCAGCGAACTCGTCCTGGACGGCGTCCGGCTGCCGGCCGGCGCGGCGCTGCCGGGGGCCACCGGGCTGAAGGGCCCGCTCAGCTGCCTCAACCACGCCCGGTACGGCATCGTGTGGGGCGCGATGGGCGCCGCCCGCTCGTCCTTCGAGTCGGCGCTCGGCTACGCGAGGACCCGCGAGCAGTTCGGCCGGCCCATCGGCGGCTTCCAGCTCACCCAGGCCAAGCTGGCCGACATGGCCGTCGAACTCCACAAGGGCGTGCTGCTCGCCCACCACCTGGGGCGCCGTATGGACGCCGGGCGGCTGCGCCCGGAGCAGGTCAGCTTCGGCAAGCTCAACAACGTGCGGGAGGCGATCGAGATCTGCCGTACGTCCCGGACGATCCTGGGCGCCAACGGCATCTCCCTGGAGTACCCGGTGATGCGGCACGCCACGAATCTGGAGTCGGTGCTCACCTACGAGGGCACCGTCGAGATGCACCAGCTGGTGCTGGGCAAGGCGCTCACCGGGATCGACGCCTTCCGGTGACCCGGTTCGCCGCGGGGCCCGGCCCGGTGACCCGGACCGGGCCCCGGGGCGGCGCCCTGCTCAGCTCTGGTTGAAGAAGCCGTCCGCCGCCCGGCCGGCCGCCTCGCCGGGCATGATCCGGTAGTCGGCCGGCGTGAGCAGGAAGACCCGGGTGGCGACGCGCTCGATGCTGCCGCGCAGGCCGAAGATGAGCCCCGCGGCGAAATCGACCACCCGTTTGGCGTCGTCGGGCTCCATGGTCGTAAGGTTCACGATCACCGGGATGCCCTCCCGGAACAGCTCACCGATGGCGCGCGCGTCACGGAAGCCGGTCGGGGTGATCGTGGCGATCCGGCGCCCCTGGTCCTGGGCCACCTCGTCGGCCACCTGGACCCGCGGGTCGGTCACCCAGGCGTCCGCGTCCTGGGGATCCTCGGCATAGTCGTCGTCGTAGTAGCGCTCGTCGCTGTCATCGACGAGACCCAGCCATGCACTCGCCTTGCGCACCGATCCCATGGACGCCTCCTCTCTACCCGCGGTCGCTGCCGTCCGCCCTCCTATGGTCGTCCATGATGCGGATGATGCGCCAAACGGATAGCCCCCGCACGCGCTTTTCGTGACGGTACTGGTGCAGAACGCTAAAAAGGGCATCAGTTTTTCACGGTGACATGCCTGGTGACAGCCCGTCGGCCGGATCGGCGCACCGCGGACGGAAGTCTCCGGATCCATCCGGGTGAACAGGGCGTCCATAGGATGAAACGATCGCAAGTGATCGCACCGCATCGCGCCGCCGCCCGGCCGCCGCACCGGCCCGCCGGAGCGGGCCGGCAGCAGTACGGGGGTAAACGTGTTCGGAATCGTCAGGCCCTGCCCGCACCGGCTGTCGGGGGACCTGCGCGCGCAGTGGACGGCCCACCTCTGCGGACTCTGTCTCGCGCTCCGCGAGGACCACGGGCAGTTCGCCCGGGTCGTCACCAACTACGACGGGCTGATCGTGTCCGCGCTGACCGAGGCGCAGTCGGAGCGGCCGGAAAACGGGCGGCGCACCGCCGGTCCGTGCCCGCTGCGCGGCCTGCGCACCGCCTCCGTCGCCCGCGGGCAGGGCGCGCGACTGGCCGCGGCCGTCTCCCTGGTGCTGGCCTCGGCCCGGTTGCGGGACCACGTCGCCGACCGGGACGGCCTGCTGGCCCGGCGGCCGGCGGCCGCGGTGGCGCGCCGGCTGGCCGCCTCCTGGGACCGGGCCGGCGCACGGACGGGCGCGGACCTCGGCTTCCCCACGGACGTCCTGGTCCGGGCCGTGGAGCGGCAGCCGGAGGTCGAGGCGGCGGCCGGCCCCGGGACGCCGCTGCGGGCGGTCACCGAGCCCACCGAGACGGCCACCGCGGCGGCGTTCGCCCACACGGCCGTCCTCGCCGGGCGGGAGGAGAACGCCGCTCCGCTGGCGGAGGCGGGCCGGCTCTTCGGGCGGCTCGCGCACCTGCTCGACGCGGTCGAGGACCGGGACGCGGACACCGCCGCCGGTGCGTGGAACCCGCTGACGGCCACGGGTACGGACCTGGCCGCGGCGCGCCGGGAGTGCGATGAGGCGGTGCACGGGGTCCGGCGGGCGCTGCGGAAGGCCGAGTTCACGGACGGCGCGCTGACGCACCGGCTGCTGGCCCACGAACTGGCGCGCTCCGTCGACCGGGCCTTCGGCAGCACGGCCTGCGCGCATCCGCCGGGGGGCGGGAATCCGTACGGGGAGGCGCACGGGAATGCGTACGGGAATCCGTATGCGGCGGGCCCGAAGGGCGGAGAGCCGGCGCCGTCCGGCGGGGCGCACGGCGCGCACGGAGGACCGGGTGGGCCGTCCCCGTACGGCGGCGGGGCGGGTGGCGGCTTCGGCGGATACGGGGGAGCGGGAGGACCCGGGGGTCCCGGGGGGCCGGGCGGCGGTCCGGGTGGTTCGTGGCAGCCGGGGCCGCGGCACCCCCGCAAGCGCGGGCTGATCGCCGGCTGCGCGGTCTGGACGGGCCTCTTCTGCACCTGCCAGGTGTGCTGCCGGAAGAACTACGACGATCCCTGGCGGCATCACAAGAAGCGCGAGGGCTGGTGCCGCAAGTGTGACGGCGACTGCTGCGACTGCTGCGAGTGCTGTTCCTGTGACTGCTGATTGGCCGTGAACGAACGGTGGCGTGATCTCTACCGCCCGGTGTCATCCGAGGGTCGATTTTCGGACACCGCTTTCCGTCCGTGATGTCCCCCTCCCGGCCTGAACCGGCCAGCCGGGCGGCCCGGCCGGCGGGGGGCGCCGTGAGCGGCCGGCGCGGGGCGCGGAGCGGCGTCGCGGGTGGTGGCGGCCCTTCCGCCCGTGCCGGTGATCGCGTCGTCTCATCTGCAAGGACTGTGTCTCCTGGGGCAGTTGGGACGGAGTGGGAACCCGGGGCCGCCCCGCCGCGTCCAAATACCGCCGGAAGAACGGGCCACCCCGGCGGCCGACGTGCCGCCGGGGCGTTCGGCCTGCGCCGAGGCGTGGCCGAAAGGGGCCCTTGTGGACTCATGTTCCACCCCCGAATACTCCCCTCAGTGCTTGTCAGGGGCACGTCGTATCCGGAATCCGGAGTGTTCCTGACTGCGCCTCACGATCCGCCCACCCCAAGCGGATCTTTCGATTCTTCTCTGGAGGAAGCAGTGAGGATCAAGCGCACGACCCCCCACGGCGCGGTGGCGAGACGTACCCGGCTGATCGCCATGGCCTCCGGCCTGGCGGCCGCGGCGGCACTCACCGTCCCGGCGACCGCCAGTGCCGACACCGCCGACGCCTTCGGCGCGGCCCAGCTCTCGACCACGAGCGAGGCCGTCCTCGAGGCCGACGTCCCGGGCACCGCCTGGCACGTCGACAAGGAGACCAACAGCGTCGTCGTCACGGTCGACAGCACCGTCTCCAAGGCCGAGATCGCGAAGATCAAGAAGGAGGCCGGCAAGAACGCCGGTGCCCTCAAGATCGAGCGCACGGAAGGCGTCTTCCAGAAGTACGTCCAGGGCGGCGACGCCATCTACGCCAGCAGCTGGCGCTGCTCCGCCGGCTTCAACGTGCGTTCCGGCAGCACCTACTACATGGTCACCGCCGGCCACTGCACCGACGGCGCGGGCACCTGGTACTCCAACTCCGGCCGCAGCACCGTCATCGGTCCGACGGTCGGCTCCAGCTTCCCCACCAACGACTACGGCCTCGTGCGCTACGACGGCTCCGTCAGCCACCCGGGCACCGCCGGCGGTGTGGACATCACCCGCGCGGCCAACGCCACCGTGGGCATGTCGGTCACCCGCCACGGCAGCACCACGGGTACCCACAGCGGCCGGGTCACCGGCCTGAACGCCACGGTCAACTACGGTGGCGGCGACGTCGTCTACGGCATGATCCAGACCAACGTGTGCGCCGAGCCCGGTGACAGCGGCGGCTCGCTGCGCTCCGGCAGCACGGCGATCGGTCTGACCTCCGGCGGCAGCGGCAACTGCTCCTCCGGCGGCACGACCTTCTTCCAGCCGGTGGTCGAGGCTCTCAACGCGTACGGCGTGAGCGTCTACTGAGACCCGGGCCGGCGCACCACCCCCGCCGGCCGAGAGAGTCCCCGCCCGAGTCGACCGGGCGGGGACTCTCCGTTTTCCGGGCACGCACCGGACGCGGATTCCGGGCCCGGGCCCCGCGCGTGCCCGGCCCGCTCCCGGTGTCCCCGCCCCGTTCCGGTGTTCCCGCCCCTCCGGCCCGGTCCCGCTGTCCGGAGCCCTTCTCCGGCCCTTCGCTCCCGGACGGGCCCCGGCATCCGGGTCCTCCCAACTCCGCACCCCCGCGATCCCGTTCACCGGGCGCGGGGTTTCCCGCGGGTGCGCCCGGATCTCCCGGCGTCCCGGACCGTCCGGAAAATGACCGCCGAGCTGTGGGCCGTGCCGGATTCCGGTACTCCATGGGCTGTTTCAAGACAGGTGTAGTCCTCGCCCAGAGTGGCCACCGGCTGTTCTTCGTCGCCCTGGGTGAAGGGGAGTGTCCGCTGAGCGCGTTGACGAGCACGGATAGCGATGAGTGTCCGTGCTGTGATGCGGTTCCGCCTTTTCTGTGCGGGACCGGAAGTTGACCTTGTGTGGGCCGTTCGCCCGTCGCAATACTCGTGGCTCGTTGGCATGAACGCGACCTCAGGTCGCCGCCGTGCCGCGGTGTAGGCAACGTCCCTCCGGGCCCAACGCTCCCCACAGCAGGGCCCAACCCCCCACTGGAGGCCACTCCTTGAAGCACCGACGCATACCCAGCCACCGCATCGCGATCGCCGGAGCCGGCGTCGCGGCCCTCGTCGCCGGCGCGTTCACGCTGAACAGCGCCAACGCGACCACCGCGGACCCGGCCCCGGCCCCCGCCACCCTGTCGGTCGCCTCGGCCGACAAGCTCGCCGGCACCCTCCTCTCCGAACTCGGGGACGAGGCCGCCGGCACGTACTACGACGCGAAGGAGCGGAAGCTCGTCGTCAACGTCGTGGACGAGGACGCCGCCGAGGGCGTCCGCGAGCGGGGCGCCGTGGCCAGAGTCGTGGAGCACTCCCTCGCCGAGCTGAAGTCGGCCCGCGCCACCCTGAAGGCCGAGGCCACCATCCCGGGCACCTCCTGGTCCGTCGACCCGGTGACCAACAAGGTCGTCGTCACGGCCGACAGCACGGTCAAGGGCGCGAAGCTGGAGAAGCTCAACAAGGTCGTCGACGGACTGGACGGCCGGGCGGCCGTCGAGCGGGTCGCCGGCGAGTTCAAGCCCTTCGCCGCCGGCGGCGACGCCATCCACAGCGGCGGCGGACGCTGCTCGCTCGGCTTCAACGTGGTCAAGGGCGGCGAGCCGTACTTCATCACCGCCGGCCACTGCGGCGAGCAGGGCAGCAGCTGGTCCGACTCCGCCGGCGGCGCCGCGATCGGCACCATGGAGGAGTCCAGCTTCCCGGGCAACGACTACGCCCTGGTGAAGTACGCCTCCGGCGCCGACCACCCCAGTGTGGTGAATCTCTACAACGGCAGCACCCAGGAGATCACCCAGGCCGGCGACGCGACGGTGGGCCAGCAGGTCCAGCGCAGCGGCAGCACCACCCAGGTGCACGACGGTGAGGTCACCGGCCTCAACGAGACCGTCAACTACCAGGAGGGGTCGGTCTCGGGTCTGATCAAGACCACCGTCTGCGCCGAGCCCGGCGACAGCGGCGGCTCGCTCTTCGCGGGCAGCACGGCGCTCGGTCTGACCTCCGGCGGCAGCGGCGACTGCTCCTCCGGCGGCACGACCTTCTTCCAGCCGGTCCCCGAGGCGCTCTCCGCGTTCGGCGCCTCGATCGGCTGACGCGCCCCCGCGTCCCGTACGCACCACCCCGCGGCTTCCGCGGCGGGACCCCGGCCCCCGGACACCCCTGGTGTCCGGGGGCCGGCGGCGTTCACGGGACTCCGCGGCCGGTGTCCTCCGGCGGGCACCGGGCCGGCTCCGCGCGTGTCGTACGAGTGTTCGAAAATTGGTTTATGGTGGTGCCGGGGGACGGAGAGCAGGGCTGGTCAGGGGGTGTGCGAACGGCAGGAGGTGCGGATGTCCGGGTTCACTCATCTGCACGCCGTCTCGGGCTTCTCCCTCCGGTACGGGGCCTCGCACCCCGAGCGGCTGGCCGAGCGCGCCGCCGAACGCGGCATGGACGCCGTCGCCCTCACCGACCGCGACACCCTGGCCGGAGCGGTCCGGTTCGCCCGCGCCTGCGCCGGGGCGGGGGTGCGGCCGATCTTCGGGGCGGGGCTCGCCGTGGCCGAAAACGTGCTGCCGCCCGCCGGCCGCCCGGACCGTACGGGACGGCGCGGACCGGGGCGCGGACCGTCCGCCCCGGACGGCGCGGACCGGGGCGCGGACCCCTCCACGGTCCGCCGGCGCACGCCGGTGCGCGGCGGGGCGTTCATCGACGAATCCACCCCCCGCGCGGTCTTCCTCGCCCGGGACGGCGCCGCCGGCTGGGCCGCCCTGTGCCGCCTGGTCTCCGCCGCCCACACCGGGGAGAGCGGACGCCCCCTGCTGGCCGGCCGGGACGCCCTGGAGCGCTCCGCGGCCGGCGGCGGCCTGACCGTCCTGCTCGGCCCGGACTCCGAGGTCGGCCGCGCTCTCGCCGCCGGCCGCCCCGACCGCGCCGCCCGGCTGCTCGCCCCCTGGCGGGAGCTGTACGGCGACGGGCTCCGGCTGGAGGTCACCCACCACCGGCGGCCGGACGAGGCCCGGGGCGCCACCGCCCCCGGCTCGCTGCGGCTCGCCGCCCGCACCCTGGGCTTCGCCGCCGAGCAGGGCGTACCGGCCGTGCTGACCAATGCCGTCCGCTACGCCGACCCCGGCCAGGGCCCGGTCGCCGACGTCCTGGACTCCGCCCGCCGGCTCGTCCCCCTCGACCCGCGCCGGCCGGGCTCCCTCGACAGCGGCGAGGGCTGGCTCAAGGGGCCCCGGGAGATGGCGGAGACCGCCCTGCGGGTCGCGGAGGCCGCCGGTCTCCGGCGCCAGGCCGCGCACCGCCTGCTGGCGGAGACCGAGCGGACCGCCGCCGCGTGCCTCGTCGACCCCCAGGACGACCTCGGCCTCGGCAGCGTCCACTTCCCCGAACCGCGCCTGGTGGGCGCGGGCCGGCGCACCGCCGACCGCGTGCTGCGCTCCCGCTGCGCCGCCGGCATGGTGCTGCGCGGCCACGACCGCGACCGGCGGCGCTGGGAACGGCTGGAGGACGAGCTGCGCACCATCGAACGGCTCGGCTTCGCCTCGTACTTCCTCACCGTCGCCCAGGTCGTGGACGACACCCGAGCCCTGGGCATCCGGGTGACCGCGCGGGGCTCCGGCGCGGGCTCCCTCGTCAACCACCTGCTCGGCATCGCGCACGCCGACCCGGTGGAGCACGGCCTGCTGATGGAGCGCTTCCTCTCGGAGCGCCGGGCCGCGCTGCCCGACATCGACATCGACGTCGAGTCCGCGCGCCGCCTCGACGTCTACCGCGCGATCTTCGACCGCTTCGGCGCCGACCGGGTGGCCACCGTCGCCATGCCCGAGACCTACCGGGTGCGGCATGCCATCCGCGACGTCGGGACGGCGCTCGGCATGGACCCGGACGAGACCGGCCGGCTCGCCAAGGCCTTCCCGCACATTCGTGCCCGCGAGGCCCGTGCGGCCCTCCGCGAGCTGCCCGAACTGCGCGAGGTGGCGGCCGGGCACGGCGCGGACGAGCGGCTGTGGGGGCTGGTCGAGGCCCTGGACGGGCTGCCGCGCGGCATCGCCATGCACCCCTGCGGCGTGCTGCTCTCGGACGCCTCGATGCGCGACCGCACCCCGGTGGTCGCGAGCGCCGGCCCGGACGGCTTCCCGATGTCCCAGTTCGACAAGGACGACGTGGAGGAGCTCGGGCTGCTGAAGCTCGACGTCCTCGGGGTGCGGATGCAGTCCGCGATGGCGCACGCGGTGACCGAGATCGAACGGGCGACCGGGGAGCGGCTGGACTTGGACGACCCGGAGCGGGTGCCGCCGGGCGACCCGGCCACGTACGAGCTGATCCGGTCCGCCGAGACCCTCGGCTGCTTCCAGATCGAGTCGCCCGGCCAGCGCGATCTGGTCGGCCGGCTGCAGCCCTCCACCTTCCACGACCTGGTGGTCGACATCTCGCTCTTCCGCCCCGGACCGGTCGCGGCCGACATGGTCCGGCCCTTCATCGAGGCCCGGCACGGGCGGCGGGCGCCGCGCTATCCGCACCCGGACCTGGAGCCGGCGCTGCGCGAGACCCACGGCGTCGTCGTCTTCCACGAGCAGATCATCCAGATCCTCTCGGTCATGACCGGCTGCGACCGGGGGCTGGCCGACGAGGCCCGGCGCGCGCTGTCCGTCCCGGAGCGGCAGGGACGGGTGCGGGCCTGGTTCGCCGGGGAGGCGGCCGCCCGGGGGTACGCGCCGGAGGTGGTGGCCCGGACCTGGGAAATCGTGGAGGCGTTCGGCTCGTACGGCTTCTGCAAGGCGCACGCCGTGGCCTTCGCCGTGCCGACGTACCAGTCCGCCTGGCTCAAGGCGCACCACCCGGCGGCCTTCTACGCGGGGCTGCTCACCCATGATCCCGGGATGTACCCCAAGCGGCTGCTGCTGGCGGACGCGCGGCGGCGCGGGGTGCCGATCCTGCCGCTGGACGTGAACCGGTCGGGGGCCGCTTATCGAATCGAACTGGTGTCTGATGAAGGGGTGGTGGACGGACCGCGGGAGCGGCGCGGGGAGCCGCACGGGAAGGAGGTGCCCGGAAGGACCGGGGACACCGAGGGGACCGGAAGGGCCGGGGCGGCCGAAGGGGCCGGGGCGGTCTACGGCATCCGGCTCGCCCTCTCCGACGTGCACGGCATCAGCGAGGCCGAGACCGGGCGCATCGCCGCCGGACAGCCGTACACCTCCCTGTCCGACCTGTGGCGCCGGGCCCGGCCGGGGCGGCCCGTGGCCGAACGGCTCGCCCAGGTCGGCGCGCTGGACGCCTTCGGCGGCAACCGCCGCGACCTGCTGCTGCACATCACCGAACTGCACCGCCGGCAGAAGGACCCCGCCGCCCACCCGGGCCAGCTCCCGCTCGACGCCGCCGACGGCGCGGGCGGCGCGGACGCGGGCGGCGCGGGGTTCGTCACCGAACCGGCCGGGCTGCCCGACCTCGACGCCTCCGAACGCACCGGCGCGGAGCTCGGCGTGCTCGGCATGGACGTCTCCCGGCACCTCATGAGCGAGCACGCGGCCTTCCTGGAGGAGCTGGGCGTGGTCACGGCCCGGCGGCTGCGCACCGCCCGGCACGGCGAGACCGTCCTCGTCGCGGGCGCCAAGGCGTCCACCCAGACCCCGCCCATCCGCTCCGGCCGCCGCATCATCTTCACCACCCTCGACGACGGCACGGGGCTGGCCGACTGCACCTTCTTCGAGGACAGCCACGCCGACTGCGCGCACACCGTCTTCCACTCCTGGCTGCTGCTCGTCCGCGGCACCGTGGAGCGGCGCGGCGCCCGCAGCCTCACCGTGGTCGGCCGCCGCGCCTGGGACCTCGCCGAACTCGCCGGGCTCCGGAAGGACGGCGGCCTGGAGGCCGTCGCGGCCCGCCTCGCGGCACCGGGCGGCACCCGGCCGGGGGTGCCGGGAGACGTGGACCCGGCGGTACGGGACGGGAGCCCGGCGGCGGGCGACGGGCCGGCCTCCGGCGCGGGGGACGGCGCCGGTGCGGGTGACGGCGCCGAGGGCTCCGGGGGTGCCGGGCCGGTGAACGGCCGCCGCATACAGCTCGCCAACGGCTATGAGATGCACCCGTGGGCCGATCTGCGCCCGGCGGGCGAGGGCGCCGCCACCGGCCGCAAGCTGTGGCACTCCAGCCCGGGGAGCGCGGGCCGGTGAGCGGGGGGAGGACCGGGAGCGGCGCGTCCGCCGGGAGGACCCCCGCCGGGGCCGGAGCCGGAGCAAGTTCCGAAATCGGAGCCGGAGCCGGAGGCGGAGGCGGAGAGGGAGCCGGAGCCGGAGCCGGAGCAAGTGCCGGGCCCGGGGCCGGAGTGGGAGCCGGTGCCGGGGCAGGTGCCGTAAGTGCCGGAGCGGGTGCCGGGGCCGGAGCGGGAGTTGCCGGGACCGGAACCGGAGCCGCCGGAGCCGCCGCCATGAACCGCCCGGCCGGGCAGGGCGCCGGCGGGACGGCCCCGGCCGGGCCGCATGTGCTGTTCCTGCGGTTCCGGGCCGCCGACGGCGGCGGCCCGCCGGACGAGGAGACCTACGAGGGACTGCGCGGACTGCTCACCGAGTTCACCCCCGTCGTCCAGGCCCTGCCGCCCGACGCGGCACTCGCCGACGTCCGGGGCGCGCTCCGCTACTTCGGCCGGGACGCGGGGGAACTCGCGGCCCTCGTCCGGGTGCGGGCGCTCGCCCGGTACGGCGTCGACTGCACCGTCGGGGTCGCGGTCAACCCGCTGCTCGCCCGGATGGCCGCGCACGACGGCCCGCCCGGCGCGATCCGCACCGTCCCCGGCGAACCGCACGCGGTCACCGCCTTCCTCGCCCGCAAGCCCGCCGCCGGACTGCACGGCGTCGGGCCGGCGACCGTGCGCACCCTGACCACCTACGGGCTGCACAGCGTCGACCGGATCGCCGCCGCACCCCCCGCCACCCTCCAGCGGATCCTGGGCGCGTCCACCGGGCGGCGGGTCCACGAACAGGCGCACGGCATCGACCCGACCCCCGTCACACCGAACGCCCCCGCCCGGTCCGCCGCAGCCGAACACCGCTTCGGCCACGACGAGCTGGACCCGGACCGGCGCCGCCGGGCGCTGCTCACCCTCGCGCACGAACTGGGGGCGCGGCTCCGCAACGACGGCCGGGTCGCACGGGCGCTGACGCTCACCGTCCGCTACGCCGACCGCTCCACGACCAGCCGCACCCGGGCCCTCGCCGAACCCACGGACCACACCCCGGCGCTGACCGACGCCGCGTACGCCCTGCACGCCGCCCTCGGCCTGCAGCGGGCCCGTGTGCGCGCCGTCGCCCTGCGCGCGGAGGACCTGACACCGGCGGAACTCGCCGCGCGCCAACTGACGTTCGACCCGGCCGACGACAAGTCCCGCCGGATCGAGGCCGTCACCGACCGGGCGCGCGCCCGCTTCGGCGCCGCCGCGGCCCGCCCCGCGGCGGCCCTGGAGCGGGATACGGCGCGGGACCCGGACGGCGGCCCGGACGGGGCACCGGCGCGCGGGCCGCACCGCCGGAGCCGCCGCCGGGGCCGCGGCGACCCGCCCGGCGCCCCGGGGCGGCGCGCCGCCTGACGGGCGGCCCCGGCGGGCGGGGTCCCCCGCCGGTCCCCGCGCTCTTCCCCGGTCCGGCCGGGCCCCGTCGAAACCGCCGGTGCGCGGGCGGTGTTGACGGCACGACGGCACGCCGCAGTGCCGCGGGACAAGGCGACGGCAGGACGGGAGCGCGCACCGCACGCGACCGCCGCCCCCTCCCCGTGCGGGAAGAGGGCGGCGGCGGCCCGTGACGGCGGCTCCGGCCCGGCCGGGCGGCGGTCCGGCCGGAGTGTCCGTCAGGGCGTCGGGGTGTCCGGACGCCGGAGTGCCGGGGCATCGGGGGCCCGGGCGGGCGTCACGGACGTCGGGCTCAGCCGCGCCGGCGGACCGCCCGGCGGCGGGCGGAGGCGAGGAGCACGGCGGCGCCGAGCGCCACGACGGCCGAACCGCCCACGGCGAGCGGGGTGGTGGAGCCGGAGCCGCCGGTCTGCGCGAGCTCCTCCGTGTCTGCGCCCGCCTGCCCGGCGCCGCCGGTGGGGCCGCTCGCGCCGTCCGCCGACGGAGAGTTGCCGCTACCGGCCCCGTCCGCCGCGCCACCGTCCGCGTCCGCTCCGTCCGCCGGCGCGGCCCGCGTGACGGGCTCGTCCGCGTCCCCGGCCGGGTGTTCGTCACCGCCGTGACCGCCGTGGCTGACGGTCGACTTGCCGGCCGCGGCCTCGATCTGGGCCTCGTCCGGGGCGGCCGCCTCCGGAGCGCCGTCCGTGCCCGTACCGGCACCGCTCGCGGCGCCGCCGCCGAAGGTGACGTCCGAACAGGTGTAGAACGCCTCGGGGCTGTCCGAGCGCTGCCAGACGCTGTAGACCAGATGACGGCCCGAGCGCGCCGGCACCGTGCCGTCGAACACGTACTCCCCGTTCACCAGTCGCGGATCGGTGACCTTCGCGAACGGCTCGGCCTCCAGGTCCGACCAAGCCAGCGGCTTCGCCGGGTCGTAACCGGCCTTGGTGATGTACAGCTCGAACGAACCCTTGTGCGGGGCGGTGGCCTTGTAGTGGAAGGTGTGCTTCCCGGCGGACAGGGCGGTGGCCGGCCAGTCCGCCCGCGGCAGGTCGAGACCCTTGTACTTGTCCCGTCCGGCGCTGCACAGCTTGCCGTCCGGGATGATCTCCTTGTGCTTCCCGGCGGCGTCCGGGATGTTGACCTCGTTCCAGTCGTAGAACGCCTGGGTGCCGCTGGCCGCGACGGCCGCCTTGCAGGCCGCCGAGTCCGGGCTCTCCGGATTCTCGGCGAAGCAGGCGGACACCCGGCTGACCGGGTCGGTCATCGAGCCGTGCGCGGCCGCGGGCGCGGCGGCGAGCGCGGTCAGCGCCAGCGGTGCGACACCGATGAGAACGGTTCCGGCGGCCTTGCGACGTACGGTCATCGTGGGGGTCTCCTTACACGGTGGAACTCAGGTGCGGCACGGGGGCCGGGCGGGCACGCGCGCTCCGGTGCGGCCCCCGAAGTGCGGCACCGGCGGCCGGAATCCGCCCCGGCGCTCAGCACGCTAGCCCCGCAGAACGCCGCAATCCGCTGCCGGTACGGGGCGGGGGCGATCCTTATGCCGCCGTTAAGGAACGGCTGAGCGGTCGTTAAGGAGCGGCTGGTCGGCGGAGCGCCGGACGGCGCCGGCAGCCGCTCGGACGCGTCGGCTCAGCGATGGGGAAGTGGCCCCGCCCGCAGAGGAATCGGCCTTCGTCCGTGGGCGGGGACCGCCCGCCGGCGGAGGTGCTCCCCTGCCGGCGTGGTCCGGCGGAACGGGCGGCGATCCGGCGTGCGCGCGGGGCCCGTGTGTGTGCGGCGCGCGACCGGAAGGCCACGGAACCGAGGAGGTCGGGGCGCAGCCCTCCACGGAACCCGGCCGCACAGGACACGGGAGCCGGGCGACTGCCGCGGAACGCCGTTGCGGGGAAAGTCCATTCGGGGCCACGCCCGTGCGGGAGGCCGCCTCCCGGGAGGCCGGGAGGCCGGAGACCGGGGAGGCCCGAGGCCCGGGGAGCCCGGGCGCCCCTGCCTCCGGCGCGAGAACGCGGCCGTACCACCCTCACGGTGGTACGGCCGCGTTCCTCCTCCGCCCCCGGACCCGTGGCCGGAGGAGGCCCGGACGGCGCCGGGCCCCGGTCGTGCGGCCCGGCCTCGGTCGCGAAGCCTCAGTCGCGCAGCCGGATCTCGACCCGGCCGTTGAGCACCCGCGTCTCGAAGGAGTGCTCGGGCGCGGTCGCCGGGCCGCGCACGTTCCAGCCGTCGGTCAGCCGGAAGGCACTGCCGTGCCACGGGCAGGTGATGCAGCCGTCCGCGACCTCGCCCTCGGACAGCGGACCGCCCATGTGGGTGCACCGGTCGGCCAGGACGTGCACGGCGCCGCCCGGCCCCCGTACGACGACCACGTCCACCTCACCCACCCGGCGCCGTACCGGCTGCTCCACCGGGAACTGCGCCATGTCGCCCACCGGATGCCAGCCGGCCGGCATCCGGTGCGGCACGTCCTCGGCGTGGTTGGCGCCGGAGGCCTGCCGGTACGCCATGTGGCCGCCCAGCGCCCCGCCGATGCCGACGACCGTGAAGCCGGCGAAGCCGAGCGCACGACCCAGGCCGCGCAGGCCCGCTCGGCGCGCGGCGAACGAGCCGGCGTAGAGCAGCACGCCCACCGCGTTGGAGACGGAGTGCGGCAACCCCACCCGCATCTGCGGTTTCTGCAGTTCGGCCCAGTCAACCCAGCCGGCCACCGCGGCGGGACCGGCACCGGACAGCCCGACGAGTACCAGCACGTCGGCCTCGCGCCGCTCACCGGGCAGCAGATCGAGCACGGCGGCGGACAGCCAAGCGCCGATCGGCACCTGTACCAGCACCGGATGGAGCGGGTGTCCCAGCCACCGGCCGTGCAGTGCGTCCCGGAGGGGACCGAGCGGCAGGCGGCGGATCCGCTCACGCAGCCAGTCGATGGTGGGATCGAGTTCTTCCGTCCGTTCCAGCCGGTCGACGGCGGACAGGAAGCGGCCGGGCCCGGCGCTGTCCGGGAACACCCGGCGGGCGGTGACGTCGGCGCTGCTGCTGCTCTTGCGCTGTGAAATGGCCATACCGCCCGGTTCCCGGAGCAATGCTCCCTAAACGCCGCCCGCCGGGCCGGCCGCCGGCGGCCTCTTGACGGGGCGGGTGCCCGCGCCACCAGCGGCGGCCGCACCCCTGACGACTCCGGGCCACCGCCCCGGCCCCGTCCGGGCGCACCCGGCCGGAACGCCGGCAGGGGCCGCCGCACCCCCTCCCGCGGCCGGGACGGCCGGACCCGGCGGTCTGCCGCGCCACCTCCACGCCGTCCCGGCGCCGCCCTCCTGGGCCGGGGCGCGCGGGGGCCCGGCCGGGGCCCGTGCCGGCGCCCCGGGCGGTGACGAGGGGGGAACGGGCGGCGAACGGGCGGCGAACGGGAGGGCCGGCGGGCGTCCGGCCTGGTGAACCGGTGGACACCGCGCCGTGGCAGGGTGTCCACATGACCGGACCGAGCGAACGCGAGCCCGTGCTCCAGCTGATCGAAGCCGTCCTGGACGGCGGCAGTTGGCGGACCTGGGACGAGCCCGTCCCCGTCACCACCCGGGACCCCGGCTACCGCGCCGACCTCGAACGGGCGCGCGAGCGCACCGGCCTGGACGAATCCGTCATCACCGGCGAGGGCCGGATCCGGGGCCGGCGGGTGGCCGTGGTCGCCTGCGAGTTCCGCTTCCTGGCCGGATCGATCGGTGTGGCGGCGGGAGAGCGGCTGGTCCGCGCGGTGGAACGGGCGACGGCGGAACGGCTGCCGCTGCTCGCCGCACCCGCCTCCGGGGGCACCCGGATGCAGGAAGGGACGATCGCGTTCGTCCAGATGGTCAAGGTGACGGCTGCCATCGCCGGGCACAAGGCTGCCGGTCTGCCGTACCTGGTGTACCTGCGCCATCCGACGACCGGCGGGGTCCTCGCCTCCTGGGGCTCGCTCGGACATCTGACCGCCGCCGAACCGGGCGCGCTGATCGGCTTCCTCGGGCCGCGCGTCCACCAGGCCCTGTACGGAGAGGAGTTCCCGCCGGGCGTGCAGACGGCGGAGAACCTGCTCGCCCACGGACTGGTCGACGCGGTGCTGCCCGCCCGGGAACTGCCCGCGGTCGTCGCGAACGCCCTGGACGTCCTCTGTGACGATGCCTCCGGCACCGCCCCGCCGGCCCCGGCCACCGGGAGCGCCGGGGCGGCCCCGGCGGAACGGCGGCCGGCCGCCGGCACGGAGACTCCGGATGCGCCACCGCCCGCGCGCGGACCGCACGAGGGGACGGGGCCGGCTCCCGGCGTTCCGGAGGGGGCCTCCGCGGCGGACCCGGAGCCGCGGCGGACACCGCCGGCCGCGGAGGGTGCGCCTGCCTCCGCCGGGGCGGAGAGCCCGGCGGAGGCGTACGAGCCCGGAGCGGAGACCGCCGGTACGCCGCCGGAGACCGTCGACACACCCGAGGGAGCCACCGCGCCGGAGACCGCCGGCGCGACGGACGGACAGGGGACCGGCGGCGGGGCCGAGGGCCCGGCCGGCGGGGTCGCGACGGGGCGCTCGGACGTGGCGGAGGACGAGCGCGGAGCCGAGACCGCCGCCGCACCGGACAGCGCCGCCGGGCCGGGCGGGCAGGGGGCCGGCGGCGGGGCCGGGGGCAAGCTCGGCGGCGGGGCCGCGGCGGGGCCCGGCACCCCTGCCACCGGCGTCTCCGCAGCCGCCGTCTCCGCCACCGCCGCGTCGATCCGGCGCTCACGGCGCCCCGGACGGCCCGGGGTGCGGGCCCTGCTCCGGGCGGCCGGCCGGCAGGTCACCCCCCTCAGCGGGACCGGCGCCGGCGAACACGACCCCGGGCTGCTGCTCGCGCTCGCCCGCATCGGCGGCACCCCGTGCGTCGTCCTCGGCCACGACCGGCACGACGGCGCGGCACCCCCGCTGGGCCCCGGCGGGCTGCGCGAGGCCCGGCGCGGCATGCGGATCGCCGCCGAACTCGGGCTGCCGCTGCTGACCGTCGTCGACACGGCCGGTGCCGCGCTCTCCCGGGAGGCCGAGGAGGGCGGCCTGGCCGCCGAGATCGCCCGCAGTCTGGCCGACCTCGTCACCCTGCCCGCGCCGACGCTGTGCCTGCTGCTCGGCCAGGGCGCGGGCGGCGGGGCGCTGGCGCTGCTGCCGGCCGACCGGGTGCTGGCCGCGGAGCACGCCTGGCTGTCACCGCTGCCCCCTGAGGGCGCCTCGGCGATTCTGCACCGGACGACGGAGCGGGCCGACGAGGTGGCCGCCCAGCAGGGCGTGCGCTCCGCCGACCTGCTGGCGCACGGCATCGTGGACCGTGTGGTCGCCGAACCCGGCCCGGACGCGGCCGGCCCGGATACGGGCTCCGGCCCGGACACCGGGTCGGGGTCCGCCCCGGACACCGGTACCGGATCCGGCCCGGACACCGGCTCCGGACGGGACGCCGCCGACGATCCCGGCCGCTTCCTCGCCCACCTCGGCGAGGTGCTCGGCCGGGAACTCGCCCTGCTCCGCGCCGAACGCCCCGAGGCCCGTCTGGCCGCCCGCCGCCTCCGCCACCGGACCCTGGGCGCCCGTTCCCTCCCGCCGCGCTGACGCGGCCGCCGTCCGTCCGGTCGCTCCGGGCACCGCCGTGGGACGGCTTCCCCGTCCCGGCGGCGCCGTCGCCGTGGCGGACTTCCGGGCCGAGGACGGTCGCCGGCCGGGCGGGCGCGGACGGACACCGGAGGGGGGACCGGCCGGGCTCCTGCCGGGTCGCGGCCGCCCGGCCCGGCCCCGGGAACCGGCTTCGGCAGCCGGAATCCCCACCAGGACACGGCACCGCCTCCGACCAGGTGAAACACCGATTTCCCGTGGGGGTGCGGCGCCCGGCCGCGGGCAGGGAGACGGGGCCCCGCCGAGGAGCCGGTACGGCACCCGACCACGCCGGTGATCCTCTCCGTCAACGCCCGTGGCGCACGGAACAGCGCGGGACAGCCCGTCGGGGCGCCGGCCGGTTGCGGAGCCACGACCACCGGAACCCGGGACCGGCATCCATGTCAGTGGCGGCTGCCAGGATTCCCGCGTGACCGATGACAGCATCGCGCCGTCCACCCCGGCGCCCCCGCCGCCCGCCGTCCGCCCGTCCCCGTGGAGCGCGGCCGGATCCGTCGCCGCGGATGCCGGCTATTGGGACGCCGCCGCCCCGGAGTTCGACGAGGAGCCCGACCACGGGCTGCGCGACCCGGCCGTACGGGCCGCGTGGTCCGCGCGGCTGGCGGACTGGCTGCCCGGCGAACCGTCCGACGTCCTCGACCTCGGCTGCGGCACCGGCAGCCTCGCGCTGCTCGCCGCCCGGCAGGGACACCGGGTGACCGGCGTCGACAGCTCCCCCCGCATGGCCGAGCTGGCCCGCGCCAAGCTCGCCGGCACCGGCGCCGAGGTGCTGACCGGTGACGCCGCGGCCCCGCCGGTGGGCGCCCGCCGCTACGACGTCGTCCTGGCCCGCCACGTGCTCTGGCTGATGCCCGACCCCGCCGCCGTGCTGCGGCACTGGGCCGGGCTGCTCCGTCCCGGCGGCCGGCTGGTCCTGATCGAGGGGGTGTGGGGCACGGTGAGCCCCGCCGGGCTGCCGGCGTCCGAACTGCAGGCGGCCGTCGCCCCGCTCGCGGACCGGACCCGGCTCGAACAGCTGTCGGGCGACCCGGCGTTGTGGGGCCGGCCGGTCGACGACGAGCGGTACGCCCTGGTGGCGCGTCTCACACCGGCCCGCCGCCACACCGAGGTGGTCGACGTCCACCTCGTCCTCCGCCGGGGGGACGAGGTGCTGCTCGCCCGCCGGTCCGGCACCGGCTACGGCGACGGTCTCCTCGGTGTGCCCTCCGGGCACGCGGAGGACGGCGAGGACGTACGGGAGGCGATGATCCGCGAGGCCCGGGAGGAGACCGGGCTCGACCTCGCGCCGGAGGACCTGCGCGCCGCGCTGGTCATCCAGCACCGCGGCCCCGGGGGCAGTCCGCGCATGGGCTGGTTCTTCGAGGCCGCGTACGGGGCGGGCGGTGAGCCCGTCAACCGGGAGCCGGAGAAGTGCTCGGAGTTCCGCTGGTGCCCGCTGGACCGGCTGCCCGACGACATGGTCGCCTACTGCCGGGCCGGTCTGGAGGCGTACCGGGCGGGCGACCGCTTCGTCCTCCACTGGCAGATGCCGGGAGACCCGGTCGCGCACGACCCGGCGGGCCCCGGCCGCGCCGTGTTCCTCCCGGCCACGGACCGCGGGGCCGGCTGACCGGGCCCGTCCGGCCGCCGTCCCGCCGCGCCTCTTCCGGCCGTCCGCGCGCTGTACCCTGTCGCCCCGTCCCGCCCCGTGGGCTCCGGCAGAGCGGCGCGCACGGCCGGTGCCCGTGGACGACAATGGAGCCCCGACCGGCCACCGTGAGGAGAAGCACCTGTGAGTCTGAAGGTCACCGTCGACCCCGGTTCGGCCGACGCCCCGTACGAGCAGTTGCGCTCCCAGGTGGCGGACCAGGCCCGGTCGGGGCGGCTCCCGGCCGGCTACCGGCTGCCGACCGTACGGGCCCTCGCCGGCCAACTGGGGCTCGCTGCCAACACGGTGGCCAAGGCGTACCGCGCGCTGGAGACGGACGGGGTGATCGAGACCCGCGGCCGCAACGGCACCTTCGTGGCCGCCGCGGGGGAGGGCGCCGCACGCGAGGCCGCCGCCGCGGCGCAGGCGTACGCGCAGCGCGCCCGCCGGCTCGGTCTCGACCGCGCGGCGGCCCTGGCGGCCGCCGAGGAGGCCCTGCGCGCCGCCTACAGCACGGGCTGACCACGGCCGCCCGCACCGCGGACACGGGGGCGTGGGGCACGGCCGCCGGGAGGAACGGCGGGGGCTCGACGCGCGGTCGGCCGCCCGGCCGCGGACAGGCCGCAGGCTCGGAGCGCGGCCGCCGGTGCGGCGGGGTTGCGCGGCTGCGGGGCTCGACACGCGGGCGCACCGCCGGAACCGTCACGGCCGGCCGCCGGCGCGGCCCCGGCTCCGGTCCGCCGCCCCCTCCCCCCTCTTCCCCCGGTTGTCGTGGAACCGCCCGTACCGGATGTATCCCCCGCTACGCTGACGGGTGATGAGACGTCAGGACAGAACGGACGGGCCGGCGGCGGTGGCGGACACGGCGGCGGGGACAACCGGAGCACGGCGGCGGCGCCCGGGGGCGGCGGCTCTCGTGGCCCTCGGCATCACGGCCCTCAGCCTGCTGCTGGTGATGTGCGGCTTCCCCTCCGGCGGCACCACGGACGGCCGGAACGGCGGCCCGGAGCCGCACGGCACTCCGCGCATGCCGAGCGGCAAGCCCTCACCGGAGCTCGGCTGGGGCTTCACCCACACCCGCTACAGCGCCGACGACGGCGGCGCGGCCGCGCGGAAGCGAGCGGACCGGATGCTCTCCGCCCGGGCCATACCGCAGAACCAGCACATCATGGGCTGGGGCGCGGACAACCCGGAACCCGCTCCCGGCCGTTACGACTTCTCCGCGCTGGACAGCCGGATCGACCTGATCCGGCGGACCGGCGGCACCCCCGTCATCACCCTGTGCTGCGCGCCGGACTGGATGAAGGGCGGCGAGCGCGGCCGGACCGACTGGTCCCCGGAGTGGCTGGAGAAGGCGCCCGACCCCGCCTACTACGACGACTTCGCACGACTGGCGGGCGTCGTCGCCAAGCGCTACCCGGACGTCCGGCACTTCATCGTCTGGAACGAGCTCAAGGGCTTCTACGACGACGACAGGCGGCGCTGGGACGCCGAGGCCTACACCCGCCTCTACAACCTCGTCCACGCCGAGCTGAAGAAGGTGAACAAGGACAACCTCGTCGGCGGGCCGTATGTCGTCATGGACAGCGAGCCACCGGGCGAGACCACCAACGCCTCGGACGTCAAGGGCCCGTGGGGCAGCCTCGACCAGCGGGCCCTCGACGCCGTCCGGTACTGGAACGAGAACAAGACGGGCGCGGACTTCGTCGTGGTCGACGGCGCGAGCTACACCCGTGAGGACGCCCTCCTGCCCGACGAGTTCCGCGCCACCGACAAGTTCACCGCCGTCAGCCGCTGGGTGCGCGAGGAGACCGGGCTGCCGCTGTGGTGGGCCGAGTGGTACGTCGAGCCGGGCGACGAGAACGACGACCGCGACGGCTGGAGCGAACCGCACCGGCGCGCCGTGCACGCCGCCGCCCTCATCGCGATGAGCAAGGGCGGCGCGACCACCGGCTTCTACTGGAACCCGCAGAAGCGGACGACGAGTTGCGCGGGCTGTCTGTGGCGGGGCACCGCGGCCGGTGACGGCGGCTCGGCACTGCCGATGATGGATCTGCTGAGCCGTTACTCGCGCGCGTTCCCGCCCGGCAGCCGCTTCACGAAGGTGGACGTCGCGGCCGGCGACCGGCCGAATGTGCGGGTGCTCGCCGATGACGAGGCGGTGCTCGTGGTGAACGTCCGGAACCGCGCGATCGCCGTGGAGGTCGACGGCCGTTCGTTCGACCTCGGCCCGTACGGCGTCCGCTGGCTGAAGCGCTGAAACGCTGAAACGCTGAGCCGCCCGTGCCGGGCCCCGGCCCCGGCACGGGCGGCACAGCGGGCGGAGCGGGGTCAGGACATCGTCCAGAACCGCTGCACCAGCGAAGCCAGCGTCACCGCCGTCAGCGGCAGCGCGAACCACAGCGTCCCCTGCAGCCAGGCCCGCGTCCGCACCCCCGGCGGCGCCGTCACCCGCAGCAGTTCGCGCGCCGCCAGCAGCAGCATCAGCACACCGGCCGAGAGTGCCCCGTACACCGACCAGGGCGTCCAGGTCACCTGCGGCCCCGGCCGCCCGGGCTCCGGTTCCGGGACCGCTCCGGGTGGCTGTTCGCGGAGCTGGTAGAGCACGGCGTGGTCGTGGGAGAACACCCGGCGCAGCTCCGGCCGGGCGTCGAGCGCGCGCAGCAGCGACCGCTCCCAGTCCGGCGCGTAGCCCGCGTCCATGTGGAGGTAGACGGACTGGCCGCGGCCCACCATGAGATACGAGTTCGGGCCCGCGTCCTCCAGCGCCTCGATCACCGGGCCGGTCCGGGAGGCGTCGCGGGGCGCGAGGGTCGGCAGGTAGCCGACCCGCTCCATGTCCCGGGCGCCCCACGGCATCGCCGGGGTGACGTTGTCGACCGTGTCGTTGCTCATCCACAGCACCCGCACGGTCGGCTCGTCGTGCGCGTAGACGTACTCCATGGCGGCGACCTCGCCGGTGCGCACCCGTTCGAACGGTTCGTTGCCCCAGCGGGCGACGAGGAAGCCGCCCATGAACACCAGTCCGGCCAGCCCCGCCGCGAGCACGGCCGGCGCCCGCCGGCCGCTGCCCACGCGGGGGAAGACTGCCAGCGCGGCGAGCGCACAGGCACCCGGCAGCGCGAACAGAAAGACCCGCAGCGCCATCTCCCCGCCGTACGACTGCATGCCGAAGCCGAGGAACGGGACGAACGCCAGCACGAGCAGCGACCGTTCGCCGTAGCCCGCCCTGCGCCGGCGCCACCAGCCGAGACAGGCCAGCCCCAGCACGGAGCCGGCGAGCGCCACGCGCGTGTAGAGGACGAGCTTGTGCGTCTCGCTGCCACCCTCGATCCGGCCGGAGACGGAGGACGACACATTGCCGCCGACGCCGCCGACGCCCCCGAAGAGCTCGTCGAAGTGGCCGGACCAGTACGGCTCCGCGAAGAAGCCGATCCATACGGTCACCATGGCGGCGAACAGCAGCGGCAGCCCGCGCAGCCACGACCGTCCCACGAGCACCAGGGCCGTCAGCACGCCCAGCATCACGAACGGCGTCAGCTGGTGCGTGGGCACCGTCGCCGCGAACAGGCCGATCAGCACCAGCAGCAGCACGGCCCGTTCGGTGCGCCCGGCGGCCGGCGGCTCCGTCTCGCCGGGCCGGACCTTTCCGGGCAGCACCCGCCGCTCCCGGAACCAGACCAGCAGGACGGCCGCGAACGCCAGATAGAGCAGATAGGTGAAGCCCTGCGGGGAGAAGTAGTCCTGGCCGACCCAGCCGCACAGCGCGAACAGCCACACCGCCGTCCACTTCGCCCGCCAGGAGGCCCGCACGGCGCGGAGCAGCAGGAACAGAGGTGCGAGATACAGCAGTTGGATGACGGTCGGCCACCAGCGCAGCAGTTCGGTGAGGTCCATGACTCCGCAGGCGCGGGCCGCGAAGGCCACGGCCGCGAAGAAGCCGGGCCAGGACCACCGCGCGTCCAGATCCGGGACGGCGGTGCCGGTGCGGTCGATGTAGTCGATGAACCCGAGGTGCTGCCACGCGGTGGCGAAGCGCGGTTCGGCCTCCAGCACGGCCGGCAGCGCGTGCAGCGACACCACGGTCAGCAGCAGGACGGCCGTCAGCAGGGGACGGCGGGGCGCGGCCGGCCACAGCGCGGCGGCGAAGGCGGCCACCAGCAGGGCCGCACCGGCCAGGGTGGCGGCCGGCAGCACGGAGACGAGGCCGAGGCCGCCCATCCGGTCGAGGCCGGTGTCGTCCAGGCCGCGCAACGGCAGCCAGTACAGGGCGAGTCCGGCCGCGAGCAGCAGCCAGCCGACCGCGTGCCCGGCCCGGGCGAGCAGGGCCGGCGCGCCCCGGCGCCGGACCGCCGCGGTCCCGCCCCCGGCCACCGCCCCGACGGCCGCGGCGACGCGGTCCGTGCTGGGGGCATTGCCCGTGCCGAGGGCGCCGTCCGTGCCGGGGGTGCCGTACGTACCGGCGCGGTCCGTGCCGGTGGTGCTGCCCGTGCCGGGGGTGCTTCCCGTGCCGGGGGTGCTGCCCGTGCCGGTGGTGCTTCCCGTACCGGCGGCGCTGTCCGTGCCGGAGGCGGCGCCGGTACGGGCTTCGGCCTCACCGTCGCCCGGGAGCGCGAGTGGCGGGTGCGGGTCCCGGGGGAGCGCCCGGGAGGGTGCTCCGGTGGGCGCCGGGTCCGCCGCGGCTTCCGTGTCCGGCCGCGCCCTGGGTCCGCCGGACGGCGGCTGGTACGGGTCGAGCGCGGGATGGCGTTCGGGATGGTCCAGGTCCGCGCGGAGGCCCAGTCGCGGAGTGTCCTCGTCCAGCGCCAGGCGCCTCGCCCAGGTGGGCGTGTGGTGCGGACGGCCGTACGGACGCCCCGCGGCCCCGGGCGCGCCGGCGCCGGTTCCCGCGCCGGGCCGGACGGCGGCGCGCTCCCGTCCGCCGTCCGGTACGGCGGCGGTGCCGTGCCGCGCGGGCCCGCCCTCCGGCCACCGGACCGCGCCGGGAAATGCCTCGCCGCCGGACCCGGACCCGGAGCCCGAGCCCGAGCCCGAGCCCGAGCCCGAGCCGGACCCGGAGCCGGACCAGAAGCCGGACCCGGAGCCGCCGGACCCGGACCTTGAGCCCGAGCTGAACCCAGGCCCGGACCCTGAGGCAGAGCCGGATCCGGAGCCCGAGCCCGGCGCTGAGCCCGAGCCCGAGCCGGACCCGGACTTCGAGCCCGAGTCGGCCCCGGCCCCGGCCCCGGGCCTTGAGCCCGAGCCGGACCCGGAGCCCGGGCCCGCGCCGAAGCCGGAACCCGGGGCTCCCCGGTCCGGGCCCGCGCCGGCATCACCCCGGGCCGCGCTCGTCGCGTCGCTCGGCCCCGCCGCTCCGCCACCGGCCGCCGCGCCCTCCGCCGTGCCGCCTCCCGAGGCCGACGACGCCCGGGCTTCAACGGGCCGTGCCGCCCGGACACCCACCGCGGCCGCGGCGGCACCTGCTTCAGCCGACCCGGACCCCGGCAGGGCCGCGCCGGACCCCGACAGGGCCGCGCCGGACGAGAGGGCCGCGCCGGCATCCGCCCCGGCCGCGCCGGACCCCGACAGGGCCGCGCCGGACCCCGCCCCGGTCGCCCCGGCACCCGCCTCGGGCCGCGCCCGGCCCGCCCTCCGCAGCAGCCGGGACAGTTTCCACCCGGCGACGGACGCCACCAGCGCCAGGCTCACCACCTCGGCGATCCCCGCGCCCGTCAACCCCATGCGCGGCAGCAGCAGCAGGGTCAGCCCGAGCACCAGGACGCACAACGTGCCCTGGAGGGCGGCCAGTCCGCTGGTGCGCGACTGGGCGCGCAGCACCGCGAAGTACACCTCGATGACGACGCGCAGTACCGCGCCCACCGCGAACAGGCGCAGCAGCGGCGTGGCCTCGCGCGCGTAGCCCTCGCCGAAGAAGCTCAGGATCAGGGGCGCGCCGGCGAACAGGAGCACCCCCACCGGGAGCATGAGCCGGGCCATCCGGAGCAGGGCGGCCCGGCAGTTCTCCGCCAGCCGCCCGGGGTCGTGCGCTCCTTCGACGGTCAGCGAGGCCCCCATGTTCAGGGCGAGCAGGTTGACCGTGCCGCCGATGGTGGTGGCGATGTAGAAGTACGCGTTGTCCGCCGAGCCGACCTGCGCGGCGACGATCACCGGCACGAGATAGACCACGGCCAGCGCGAACAGCGAGCCGGTGTAGTCACCGGCGAGGAACCGGCCGACCTCGCGCAGGCCCGGCGGCCGCGCCGCCGGTTCCGCCGCCGCCTCGTGGCGCGGTACGAGCCGCCGGAAGACCAGCAGTGCCAGCGGCACCACGGACACCGCGATCGCGGCCACCCAGGAGACGAACACCCCGGCGGTCGGCAGCGAGGCGGCGATCAGCACCAGCAGGACGAGCTTCACCGCCGAGAACGCGGAATTGCCGACGGGCACCCAGAAGGCGCTCCGCAGCCCGGTCAGCACCCCGTCCTGGAGGGTGAGCAGGGACCACAGCACGACGGCGGCCACGAACCCCAGCCCGTTCAGCGTGCCGTGCAGAAAGCGGTACGAGGGCCCCCACACGTCCAGGGTCAGCAGGAAGACCAGCGCCGCGAGGGCCACCACCACGGAACTCGCCGCGTAGGTGCGCAGCACCAGCCTTCCCGTCGCCCGCCCCGCCACCGGGATGAAGCGCGCCATCGCCCCGGTGAGCGTCAGCGCGGTCAGCCCGGCCAGCAGTTTCATCGCGGCGATGGCCGCCGAGCCCTGGCCGACCGCCTCCTCGGTGTAGTACCGGGCGGCGGCCAGCCAGAAGCCGAGCCCCAGGACGGCGGAGATCCCGGTGTTCACCATCAGCGCGTACGCGTTGCGGAACAGCGGGCTGCCACCGGCCGGCCGCGGGAGCAGCCGCCGCAGCCGGCCCGGCCGGGCTTCGCGGGGGGCGTCCGGTCTCCGTCCGGTGCGCTCCCCCGCGGGGACGGTGGTGGTCGTGTCAGTCACCGGCGCGGGTCACCTTCCGGACAGCTTGCCGTGAGCGGCGGACCAGGGCGTACCCCTTCGTGAGGGCCCTGTCCCGGGCGAAGACGCGGCCCAGGGCCCGCCCCTCGACGAGTCGTTCGAACTCCTCGATCCCGGTGCTCCGGCGGACGGTGACCCGCCGCAGCGCGTACGGGCCCTGCCGCCGCTCCGCCGGCGCGTTGCCCACCGCGAGCGACTGCCGGAAGCCCGCCGCTCGCACGGCGTGCCGCACCTGTCTGCTGGAGTAGCCGTACGGATAGGCGAACGACACCGGGCACCGCCCCAGCTCCCCGGCGAGGAGGTCCCGGCAGTGCGCCAGTTCGGAGCGGAGCCGGGGCGCGGTGAGGGCGTCCAGCTGCGGATGGGTGTGGCTGTGCCCGCCGATCTCCAGCCCGGCCCGGGACAGATCGCGCAACTGGTCCCAGTCGAGCATGAGATCGAGGGCGCCCGGTGTCTCGTGCGCGCCGCGCAGCCAGCCGGTGGTGGCGAAGACGGTCGCGGTGAAGCCGTGCTCCCGCAGCGCGGGGAGGGCGTAGCGGTGCACGCCCTCGTAGCCGTCGTCGAAGGTGAGGAGCACGGGCCGGGGCGGCAGCGGCCCGCCGGACCGCCAGGCGTCCGCCAGCTCCCGGGTGGTGACGGGGGTGAACCCGCGGTCCGCCAGCAGGTCCAGCTGCGTCCGCAGTGCCCCGGGCGCGACCGACAGCCCGTACGCGGCGGGGGCGGGCGTCTCACCGACCGCGTGGTACATCAGGATCGGCACCGGTCCGGGCGGTCCCGGCGGCCCGGACGGACGGGGAGGCCGGCCCGGACCGCTCCGCCGCGGCCCGCTGCGGAGTCCGCCCGGGGGACGGCCGGCCGCCCCGCCGCCCCCGCCCCGGTTCCCGGCCGCGCTCCCGCCGGGCCGCGGACGCAGGAGTCCTCCCGCGGCCGCTGCCCGTTCGAGAGGGGTGCCGTTCGCCGCCCCGGCGCCGCCGGCCGGCTCGTCCCGTCCGCACCCCGTTCCGTGCCCCGAGCCGTGCCCCGAGCCGTTCAGCGAGCCGGGGCCGGGGCCGCCGGTTCCGGCGGGAACCGGTCCGGCCGCCGCGGCCCCCGCCGCTCCGCCCGCCGGCTGCCGGGGCAGTACGCGGCGCCGGACGGTGCCCACCGCGTAGCCGCAGGCGGCGGCGGCCAGGCCGGCGGCGATGGCGCCCGCCCGGCCCGCTCCGCCGGGCCGGCCCAGCAGGGCGTCCCGCAGCCCCCGCGCGAGGCCCGCGGGCAGGACCCGGGTGGCGTACCGGCGCTCCGTCTCCAGCCCGGCGCGGGCCCCCACGCTCCGGGTCACCTGGGCCTTCGAGAGGCCCTCGGCGTAGGCGCGGCCGCGGAAGTAGCCGAACTCCTCCCGGGCGGCCGGCACCTTGTGGTGGATCACCGCGCGGTCCTCCAGGAGCAGTACGGCGTCCGGCCGGGCCGCCGAGAGGCGGATGCAGAGCTCCGTCTCCTCGCAGCCCAGCGGCCGGGCGTCGCCGTCCCGCCCGATCCCGGTGGTGAAGCCCCCCGCCAGTTCGAACGCCTCACGGCGGAAGGAGGCGTTGCCGCCGAGGACGTTGCGCACCCGGGCCCGGCCGGGCGGCAGCCCGCGGTAGTAGCAGCCCACCACCCAGTCGAACTCCTCGGGGAACCAGGCGGGCCGGCGGCCGGACGCCCAGACGGGCAGTGTCCGGCCGCCGACCGCGAGCACGGCCGGATCGGCGTACGGGTCGGTCAGCCGGCGCAGCCAGTCCGGTTCGGCGACCGCGTCGTCGTCGAGGAAGGCCAGGATGTCGCCGCCGGCGGCGGCGATCCCGGTGTTGCGGCCGGCGGAGAGGCCGCGGGGGCCCGCGTTGGCGAGCACCCGCACCTCCCCGGTGTCCGCGTAGCGTTCGGTGAGCCGCCGCAGCAGTTCCGGATTGTGGTCGACCACCAGCAGCGTCTCGAGCGCCGGCCGGGACTGGCCGCGCACGGAGTCGACGGCCGCCAGGATGTCCGCCCAGCGGTCCTCGGTGTAGACGCAGATCACGACGGAGACCCGGAGCTCCCCGGTGTCCCGGGGGCCGCCGCCGTCCCGGGGCTTGTCGGTCCTCAACGGGCCTCCCTCCGGCCGGCCCGCATCGCGACCACGGCGGGATGGCGGCGGGACCGCCGGGAGGCGCGCTCGCCGAGGATCACCTTGAGCACCCGCAGCCCGTCCCGGACGGCGCGCAGATTGCTGTCGCCGTGGATGCGGTGGTACTCGTGGCTCGGGATCTCCTGGACTCTCAGCCCGGCCTTGACGACTCTGATGTTCATCAGGGTCTCCACCTCGAAGCCCGCGCAGTCGAGGTTGATCTCGTCCAGGCAGTGCTTCCAGAAGGCGTTGTAGCCGTAGCACAGATCGGTGTAGCGGGCCCCGAACTTGGCGTTGACGAGCGCGGTCAGCACCCGGTTGCCGAGCTTGCGGATGCCCGTCATGTCGTCCGTGCCGCCGCCGTTGGCGAACCGCGAGCCCTTGGCGAAGTCGGCGCCGGCCACCAGCGCGGAGACGTAGGCGACGATCTCGGTGCCGTCCGCCGAGCCGTCGGCGTCGACCATCACGATGATCTCGCCGGTGCAGGCGGCGAAACCGGTGATGAGGGCGTCGCCCTTGCCCTTGCCCCGCTGGGCGACCACTTTGACGTCGGGCCGGAGTTCACGGGCCACCCGTACGGTGTCATCGGTGGAATTGCCGTCGACCAGAACCACTTCGTGAATCCAGCCCGGCAGGGTCTTGAAAACGTACGGAAGGTTACCGGCTTCGTTCATCGCCGGAATGACGACGCTCACCGGCGGGGTGATCGCGAGATGACAGGAGACCGGGCGGTACCGGTCCGTTGTCCGGTCGTGGTGGTCCGGGTTGTCGCCGGCCGGTGACGGCGGACCTAATGGGTCTTCATCCGACCGGGCCGGGCGCAGAAATGAGCTCATTCGACTTTCCCTCTCGTCCGGTGGGCCGCCCGCCCCGCGGGGGCCCGGTGGTGTGTCCGGTTCGAAAGGGGGGTTCTCCCGCACGCGGCGGGACGGCACGGACCGCCCCAGGGCATGCGTGAGCTGTGTGACTACCACCGTGCGCGGCCCGTGCTCCGGCGGACTCCTGCGCCGCCGACACGGCACCCCCCTACCGCGCCCCGCTCCGGCGTCATCGCGGTTCCGGGCCCTCCCCTGAGCCGTTTACCGATGAACCGATGCGGGTGGTTGATAAGACCGTATGGACAATCGGGACCGCATGGCAAGTCCCCTAAGGCTCCCACCCCCTTCTCTGTTTTTTTGATCGTTCTTCCGCGCGGACCCGGGAAATTCCGGTCAGGAATCACGCGGATGTGATCGCCGGGCGCGGGAGCGGAATCTGCCGAACTCTCTGAGAATCCGATCGGTCGGCTTGAACAGTTCGGGTCGCGCGAGCACGGTATTGCGGAGCGCGCGCACCGGCGCACGCCGGGCGCGATGGCCCAGGGCCACCGGGTGGGGCCGGGTCACCCAGCCCTCGGAGACGGTGATCTCACCGGTCTTCAGCTCGTCCTTGTAGCGCTTCGCGCCCCGTCCGAGATCGATCAGCTCCAGTCCCTGGGCCGCCGAGCCCTCGGCCATCCGCAGATGGAGCACGAGCCCGGGTGAGAAGGCCCCGTACTCCGGGTCGTAGGCCGGGAACCAGCTGCTGAGCACGCGGCCGGTGCGCGGGCCGAAGTGCGCGGCCACCGGCCGCCCGCCCGCGTAGAGCACCGACAGCTGACCGCGGAAGCCGTCGGTGCGGGTGTGGAAGAGCTGGTCGACCAGCTCGGTGATCCAGGGCTGGGCGAACCGGTCGCTGCGCCCGGTCCTGCGGTACTGGGCGGACTTCCAGCGCATCAGGGTGCGCAGCGCCGCCGGATCCCGTTCGTCGTGGACGTAGGACACCTCGCCGGCCCGGCGGCCGAGCCGGCGCTCCTTGGCCAGGGTGGACTTGAGGAAACCGGGGGACGTGGCGCGCAGCCGGGCGAGGTACGCCTCGTAGCCCCGCCCCACCTCGATGACGGGGGACGGGAAGGAGGCGCCGACGCCGTCCGCGAACGGCTCCTGTCCCTCGACCAGATGGTCGAACTCCCAGACGGCCAGCCCGCAGGCGCGCAGCAGTTCCCGCGCGTCCCAGCGGAATCCCGGGCGGTGCACGACGCCCTGGCAGTCCGACACCCCGAGGCCCACGGCGCGGCCGACTCCGGCGGCGGTCCGCTGGAAGGGGAAGAAGGCCGCCGGGGCACCGCCCTCGCGCAGCACGGCGATCCGGGTGTCGCGCCGGGCGCGGCCCACGGCGAGCGCGAACTCCGGTGAGAGGAAGGGGTTGGCCAGCCCCGGCCGGCCGGCCGGCGGGCGGGACCGCGCCTGGAAGGCCGTCCACGCCGCCCGGTCGGCGGCCGTCAGCTCGCCGGGGCGGCAGACGCTGATGTCCACGTCAGAGGATCCGGCTTCTCGCCGCGGCGTGCTCCCGGTGGCGTCGCAGAGCGGCGTACAGGAGGAGGGCGGCGCTGACACCGGCGATCACGGTGATCCCGCCGCGCACCGTCCAGAGCCGCAGGGCCAGCATGCCCTGGGCGACCAGGACGTCGACGGCGATGGCCCCGGACACCGCGATCACCCAGCGGCTCAGCGGGTCGGTGCCGGTCAGCACGGCGGCGATGGCGGCCGCCGGAGCGGCGAGCAGGAAGAAGAGGGTGAACGGGGCGCGCAGCGGCGACTCCGAGCCGGTGAGGGCGAGCGCCGCTCCCAGCCCCGCGACCCCTGCGGCCGCCCCGGCCAGCAGCGGCCGGGCGGTCTCCCGTACGGACCGTTCGCGGTCACTCAGTGTCTGCATTGGCGACTTTGCCCCCCGACGCGCCGGATGCCGGGCTTCAATGTGGCGCAACCGGCGCAAGCCCGTCAAGGCGGAACGATCCTCGCGGGTCTGCTGGGACTGCTGACCGGAAAGTCATGATAGATCCCTTCACGCCGTCAGATCCCGGCCGACGGGGAAACTTTCACCCCCGGCACGCGCGTAGACCGGATGTTTCGGGGGGATGTCATATCCATGCCACGCAGGTTCGCCCCCACGGCCGGTTGCATTGTCTGAATTGACGTGACCCCGTCAAAAAGACTTGGCATGGCCACGACAGTTCAGCGCCACCGACTGCCCTGAATACCCCACAGATCCTGCTCCCCGGAGGTCCCGTGAGACTCTTCCGCCGTGCGGCCACCCTGTCCGCACTCCTTCTCTCCGCCGCACTGACCCTGACCGGCGCCGGCGCCGCCCACGCCGGCGAACAGGCCGCCACCGGATATGTCGCCCTGGGCGACTCGTACGCCTCCGGCCTCGGGGCCGGCAGCTACGACAGCGCGAGCGGCGACTGCAAGCGCAGCAGCAAGGCCTTCGGGCCCCTGTGGGCCGCCGCCAACAACCCCTCGTCGTTCCACTTCACCGCCTGCTCGGGCGCCAAGACCGGTGATGTGCTGAACAACCAGCTCGGCCCGCTCAGTTCGTCGACCGGCCTCGTCAGCATCAGCATCGGCGGCAACGACGCCGGCTTCGCCGATGTGATGACCACCTGCGTCCTGAGCTCCCAGAGCACCTGCCTCGACCGGGTCGCGGAGGCACGCGCCTACATGAACAACACGCTCCCCGGCAAGCTGGACCAGGTGTACTCCGCGATCAGGGCCAAGGCCCCCTCGGCCCGCGTCGTCGTGCTCGGCTACCCGCGTCTCTACAAGCTCAACGGCAGCTGCATCGCCGGGCTGAGCGAGACGGAGCGCTCGGCGCTCAACGCCGCGTCCGACAACCTCAACGACGTGACCGCCAAGCGGGCCGCCGACCACGGCTACGCCTTCGGCGACGTCCGGCCCACCTTCGCCGGGCACGAGATCTGCTCGGGGAGCTCCTGGATCCACAGCGTGACCTTCCCCATCAACCACTCCTACCACCCCACCGCCTCCGGGCAGTCGGGCGGCTACCTGCCGGTGCTCCGCTCGCTCGCCTGACGGGCCGGCGGATCACCTGACCCCCGCCCGCCGGCGGGACCCCGCTCGGGAGGGTCCCGCCGGCGGGCGCCGTCCGGTACGGACGTGCCGGGGCCCTCCGGGGCATGCCGGGCGCGCCGGGTGCACCGGGGCGCGGGCGGCGGCGCGCCACCGCGGCCACGCCCGCCGCCGTGCCGCGACACGCCGGGCGCGCACCGTCCGCCGCACACCGCGGCGGAGTGCCGCGGCGCAGGGCGGGTAGCCATCGGGATACGTCAACCGCCTTACCGGGCAGCCGAGTCAGGGATACGCGGATGCGCGGGTGACGTGCCGGGGCGGTAGGGTTAACCTGCCCGGGCCGGGTGCCCTCGTTTGGGTGGGGAGAGTCATGGAACAGATAACAATGCGGAGCAGGCCCCGAGTGCCTGCCATCAACTGCGGGAGCAGCGCGAGCAGTTCGCGTCTCGACCGCCATCTCGCCGTGCTGGCCGGCCCCGCCGTGCCGCAGCGGGAGACGGAGGAGGCCACCCTGCTGATGCGGGAACTCACGGCGCGCGACGCGCGGCACGCCACGTCGAGCCGGGGCGCGCGGGTGTCGCGGGTCTCGCTCTTCGCGCCGCTGCGGCGGCTCAAGCGGTCCCTCTTCGGCAACCACGGCTAGCCCCGCCGCCCCCGCCCACGCCCAGACCCCCGGTCCGTACCGCATCCGGCCCCGCCCGCGGACCCGACGGCCCGGGGGCTCAGCGGATCACGCCCTCCCGGCGCAGCGCCGTGATCCGCTCCTCCGGCAGCCCGAGCGCGCCCAGCAGCGTGTCGGTGTGCTCGCCGAGTGCCGGCACCGGACCCAGCCGCGGCGGCTCCCCGCCGGGCAGCCCGATCGGTGGCAGCAGCGTCCGCAGCGCGCCCACCGGTGACTCCACCTCGCGCCACCGGTCCCGGGCGGCCAGCTGCGGATGCCCGGCCAGCTCGGCCACCCCGTTGAGCCGGGCGCAGGCGATGCCCGCCCCCTCCAGCCGCGCCACCGCCTCCTCCGCCGTGAGCGCGGCGAGCGCCTCCGCGACCACCGCGTCGGTCCGGGCGCGGTTCCCCGTACGGGCCACATTCGTCGCGTACGCCGGGTCGTCCGCCAACTCCGGCCGCCCGAGCACCTGTTCAGCGAGCCGGCGCCATTCCCGGTCGTTCTGGACCGACAGCAGCACCGGCGTGCCGTCCGCGGTCGGATAGGCGTCGTACGGGGCGATGACGGCGTGTGCCAGACCGGTGCGGGCCGGCGGCGGGCCGCCGTGCATCCCGTGGTGCAGCGGATGCCCCATCCACTCGGCCAGCGCGTCGAACATCGACACCTCCACCGGTCCGCCCCGTCCCGTGGTGCCGCGCCGCAGCAGGGCCGCGAGCACGCCGGAGAAGGCGTACATCGCGGCGGCGATGTCGGCCGCCGGAATCCCCGCCTTGACCGGCTGCTCCGGGGTGCCGGTGACCGAGACCAGGCCCGCCTCGCACTGGACGAGCATGTCGTAGGCGCGCTTGTGCGCGTACGGGCCGCCGGGGCCGTAGCCGGAGATGTCCACGGCCACCAGCCGGGGGTGGCGCGCGCACAGCGCCGCCGCGTCCAGGCCCAGCCGGGCGGCGGCGCCCTGGGCCAGGTTCTGCACGAAGACGTCCGCGTCCCGGACCAGCTCCTCCAGCAGCTCCCGGCCGCGCGGGTCCTTGAGGTCCAGGGCCAGGGACTCCTTGCCGCGGTTGGCCCAGACGAAGTGCGAGGCCAGGCCGCGGGCCGCGGTGTCGTAGCCGCGGGCGAAGTCGCCGCCGTCGGGCCGCTCCACCTTGATGACGCGGGCCCCGAGATCGGCCAGCTGCCGGGTCGCGAACGGCGCGGAGACAGCCTGCTCGACGGCGACGACGGTGATGCCGTCCAGGGGCAGCGGCTGCGGCCGCGGTGGCGTCGGCTGCGGCGGGGGCAGCGGTGCCGTCGGCTGCGGCGCGGGGCGGTCCGGGGCGTTGTCCATGCTCACAGGTCCTACCCCGCGCCACGCCCTCCGCGCCAGAGGCAGTGATCTTGCTCACCACCGGCCGGCTCTAGAGCAGGGCGAACTGCCCGTTCGGGCCCTCCTCGGGGCGGTCCAGTACGGAGGCGGGGCGGCGGGCGGACGCGGGCGCCGGCAGGACGCCGCCGCGGCGCAGCTCCGCGGCGGTGAGGCGCGGGCCGGCGGCGAGCCGCTCCGCCAGCCGGCTCCGCTCCGGGCGGAGTTCGCCGAGCAGGGCCAGCACGGTGACCAGTTCGAGCAGTTCGGAGGTCAGGGCCGGCGGCCAGCCCGCAGGGCGGACCGCGCCCAGGGTGCCCGGTTCCGCTGAGGCCGTGCGCCGTTCGTACCACTGGGCGAGCACGGGGACGCCCGAGGCCTCGAACCGCCAGGCGGCCGGCGGCACCGGCGCGATCCGGCCCTCCCCGAGCAGCAGGGCCTCCTCCTCCGCGTCGTACACCGGTTCGCCGGGCAGGGCGTGCGGACCGGCGGGGAGCGCGGCGCGGACGTAGGGGCGCCGGCCGCCCGGGAGCTTCGGGCGGGCGTCCGGTGTCTCCCCGCAGCGCGCGCCGAAGGTGTGCAGCCAGAGGATTCTGCGGCCCAGGGCGACACCGTCCCGCCAGACCTCCGCCGACAGCGGCAGCGGCACGGAGCGGCCCTCGCCCCGGGGCCGGGCCGCGGCCGCCGTCCAGGCCAGCACGTCCACCGCGTCCACCGGGACGCCGAGCCGCTCCGTGAGCAGCTCCGTCAGCCCCGGCGCGAGGTTGGGCTCCCGGCCGCCGGGGCGGCGGAACAGCGGCCGGATGCGGCCGGGCCGGCCCGCCGGGGAACGGCCCTCGGGGAGCAGCGCGGAGAAGACCAGCGGCTCCTCCTCCGGGACGTCCGCGCCGCCGGGGCCGCCCGGGCCGCCGGCGCGGGCGGAGGCGGGGGAGCGGGGTGCGGCGCCCGGCTCGACCACGAACAGCTGGTGCTCGTCGGCGACCCGCCACAGCTCCGGCCGGGCCGCGTCCAGCAGGCGCTGGTCCGGGATCAGCCACTGCCGGTCGAAGGGCGCGTGCAGGATCCGCACCGGCTCCGGGCAGGGTCCGGTCTCCTCCGCGAGAGGGCCGGTGCCGCCGCCGTGGCCGGGCAGCTGGGGGAGGGCGGCGTGGAGCCCGCGGGCCCGGGAGGGCCGGAACAGCCGCTCCCGCTCGGCCCGGTCCTCGCTGCGCAACAGGCGGTCCCAGCGCGCGGTGAGCGTGCCGGGGTCGGGGGCCAGCGCCCAGGAACGCCCGGTGCGCAGGGGCGGGACCGACCAGGGCATGAGGTCGGCGAGCAGCGGGTTGTCCCCGGGAGAGGGGCCGGGCACGGCCGCCGCGGAAACCGCCTGTCGCGCCGTCACGCGGCCCCCCTCCCGTACGGTTCCCGTCGCCCCGCCGTGCCCTCGGCGGTCCCCGCCGCACCTCCGGCGGGGACCGGTTCGGTGCTCCGCGTGCTGTCCGGGACGCCGTGCGGCCCGGTGGCAGCGGGAGAGCCGTCCGGCCCGGGGCCGGCGATGCCTTGTGGCTCGGAGCGCGGTCCGGCGGCGGGCGCGGAAATGCGCTGCGGTGCGCCGGACACGGTGCGGGCGGAGCCGGTGCGGTGGCCGGCCGGGGAGGCCGTGGTGTCCCTTCGCGTGGTCACGCAGCCGCCCTCCCGTGCGGTTCCCGTCGCCCCCGCCGAGCCCGTGGCGGAAGCCCTTTCCGGGGCCGGGGCCTCCGGTCCGTACCCGGCTGTTCCGGGGCCGCGCCCCGTCGCCTCGCGGAGTACGGGGACCGCTGCCGGCCCGTCGCCGGGGCCGGGACCGCGGGGCCCGCCCGGTCGGCCATCGTAGTCGCGACCGCCGACATCATGGGGTCCAGGGGCGTCCGGGCCCGGCCGGGGAAGCCCCCGCGCCGGGCGGCCGGGCGGCATCCCGCTGTTCGGGCTCTTCCGCTCGGACGGGCAGGCGTGAACGCCCTCCGCTCAGGCCTCCACCGTCACCGTGAAGGAGAACCGGTCGCCCCGGTAGCGGATCCGGGCCACGTCCACGGCGCGGCCGGTCTCGTCGTACACCACACCGGTGTAGTGCAGGATCGGGCTGAGCAGCGGCACGTCCAGCAGCTTCGCCGTCTCCGGGTCCGCGAGCCGCGCCTCGACGGTGTCCGTGATCCTGCTGATCCGCACGCCCGCCCCGTCGCGCAGCACCTTGGTCATGGGCTGCCGCGCCAGGTCCGCCGGGTCGATGCGCTCCGCGATCTCCGGACGCACCGCGTTCTCCGCCCAGTTGGTGGGTTCGCCGGTCTTCTCGTCGCGGCGCAGCCGGCGGAACTCAACGACCTCCTCCAGGTCCGGGAAGTGCTCCGCCACCTCCGCCGGTACCGGCACTGGGCCGTGGCCCAGGAGCGTGGCGGTCTCGCCGGACTGCTGGGCGACGATGCTGTCCACCGAGCCGAGCAGCTGTACGGGCGCGCCGCGCCGGGCCGCGGGCTCGATGAACGTGCCCCGCCGGCGGTGCCGGCTGATCAGGCCTTCGTTCTCCAGCTCCTTCAGCGCCTGCCGCATGGTGAGCACGCTGACGCCGTAGTGCTCGGCGAGCCGGTCCTCCGGCGGCAGCCGCAGGGGCGCGGTGGGATGGCGGCCCAGTATGGAGGCGCGCAGTGACTGCGAGACCTGGTACCACAGGGGCAGCTTGCGGTTCAGGACCAGGGAGTCGGGCGAGAAGACGGTCACGGCTGCGGCTCCGGCGGGGTCTGCGGGACGGTCGTGCGGGACTGCGGGACTGCGGGACTGCGGGACTGCGGGACTGCGGGACTGCGGGACTGCGGGACTGCGGGACTGCGGGACTGCGGGACTGCGGGACTGCGGGGCGGTCGCGCTGGTGTGCGGGCGGTCGTGCGGGACGGCGGCGCCGTGGGACACAGGTGTACCGCACCGCGGCGCCGCGGTGGCCGGCGGTCCGGTCCGCGGCGGTCCGTTCCGGTCCGGTCCAGGCCGAAGGGCCGACGGGCCGACGGGCCCACGGGCGTACGGCGGTCCGGCGCGGGAGCCGGGGCCCGGCCCCGCGGGACACGGCCGGGCCGGGCCCCGTGCCGTGTCCCGCCGCCCGGGGCCGGCCCCGCGCCGTCCCGTACCGCAGGTCCGGCCCGCCGTCCCGTGCCGCAGGCCCGGCCCGCCGTCCCGTGCCGCAGGCCCGGCCGTCTCAGCGTCCGAAGTGCCGTTCCAGTCCGTCCCACACCCGGTCGTAGCCGCTCTGCAGATGGCCCGCGCCGAGGGCCTGCGCGGTCGCCGTCACCGGCCAGCGGGTTTCGAACATGAAGGCGAGGCCGTCGTCCACCTTCTGCGGTGTCAGCTCGGCCGCGCTCGCGTTCTCGAAGGTCTCCCGGTCGGGTCCGTGCGCGGACATCATGTTGTGCAGCGAGCCGCCGCCGGGCACGAAGCCGCCCGGCCCGGAGGTCTTGGCGTCGTAGGCGCCCTCGATCAGCCCCATGTACTCGCTCATCACATTCCGGTGGAAGTACGGCGGCCGGAAGGTGTCCTCGCCGACCAGCCAGCGCGGCGCGAAGACCACGAAGTCGATGCCCGCCAGGCCCGGGGTGTCGGACAGGGAGGTCAGCACGGTGAAGATCGACGGGTCGGGGTGGTCGTAGCTGATGCTGCCCAGGACGTTGAAGCGGCGCAGGTCGTAGACGTAGGGGGTCAGGGTGCCGTGCCAGGCGACGACGTCGAGCGGTGAGTGGCCGTACTCCGCGGCCCAGAGGTTGCCGCAGAACTTGTTGACGACCTCCACCCGCTCCTCGCGGTCCTCGAACGCCGCGGTGGGCGCCAGGAAGTCGCGCGGGTTCGCCAGCCCGTTGGCGCCGATCGGGCCCAGCTCGGGGAGGGTGAAGGGGCGCCCGTAGTTCTCGCAGACGTAGCCGCGCGCGGTGCCGCCGGTCAGCTCCACCCGGAAACGGACGCCGCGCGGGATCAGCGCCACGTGGCCGGGCTCGGCCCGCAGCCGGCCGAACTCGGTGTGCAGCAGCAGCCCGCCGCGTTCGGGGACGATCAGCAGCTCGCCGTCGGAGTCGGAGAACACCCGGTCGGTCATGGAGGTGTTGGCGGCGTAGAGGTGGATGGCCATGCCGGCGCGCTGCCGGACGTCGCCGTTGCCGCCGAGGGTCCACAGGCCGGCCACGAAGTCCGTGCCCGGGGCCGGGTCCGGCAGCGGGTCCCAGCGCAGCCGGTTGGGGTCGGGCTCGGTCCCGGCGAACGGGGCCGCGCGCAGTGCGCCGTTGTCCGTCCGGGCGAAGGGCGGGTGGGCCGCCGAGGGGCGGATGCGGTACAGCCAGGAGCGGCGGTTGTCGTGGCGCGGCTCGGTGAAGGCGCTGCCGCTCAGCTGCTCCGCGTAGAGGCCGAGCGGGGCGCGCTGCGGGGAGTTGCGGCCCACGGGCAGCGCGCCGGGCACCGCCTCCGAGCTGTGCTCGTTGCCGAATCCGGAGGAGTACGCCGGTGCCGCCGGCTCCTCGCCGGGGCCCCCGGCCCGCTCCGTGTGCGTCCCGCTCATGTCCGCTCCCGTCGTCCCGCTGTCCGCGTCCCGCCATTCCTGTGCTGAACCATAGGAATGGTGGTGCGGGCCCGTCAATGACCCGTGGGGCGCGGCGGGGCGGGTCGCTGGACGGGCCCGGACGCGGCCCGGACACGGGCTGGGCGTGCGGGGGGCACGGGTGCGTCGGCCGGGCGTGCGGCCGGTGTGCGGAGAGCGTGGTGCCGGCCGGGGCGGGCCGGACGTGCGGGGGCGTGGTCGGGCGCGCGAGGGTGCGGGCGCCGGGCCGGGCGCCCCGACCGCCCCGGCCCGCCGCCCGGCCCCCGCCTCCGGCACCGCCGGCCGCCCCATCCCCGACGGAGGGAACCGATGAGCCGCACCGCTCCGCGTATCTGCCCGCTCTGCGAGGCCACCTGCGGCCTCGTCCTCACCCTGGACGGCGACCGGGTCACCGCCGCCCGCGGGGACCGCGACGACGTGTTCAGCGCCGGCTTCGTCTGCCCCAAGGGCGCGGCCTTCGGCGGCCTGGACAACGACCCGGACCGGCTCGCCGAGCCCCTCGTGCGCCGCGAGGGGGGCCTGGCGGAGGCCGGCTGGGACGAGGCGTTCGACGAGGCCGCCGCCCGGCTGCGGCCGGTGATCGACGCCCACGGCCCGGACGCCGTGGCCGTCGTCCTCGGCAACCCCAACGTCCACACCATGGCGGGCGGGCTCTACCCGCCGCTGCTGATCGGGGCACTCCGCACCCGCAACGTCTACACCGCCAGCACGGTGGACCAGATGCCGAAGCACGTCTCCAGCGGGCTGATGTTCGGCGACGCCGCGGCCATCCCCGTCCCGGACCTCGACCACACCGCCCATCTGCTGCTGGTCGGCGCCAACCCCCTGGAGTCGAACGGGAGTCTGTGCACCGCCCCGGACTTCCCCGGCCGGCTCAAGGCGCTGCGGCGGCGCGGCGGCACCCTCACCGTCGTCGACCCGCGCCGTACCCGCACGGCCGCGCTCGCCGACCGTCATCTCGCGCCCCGGCCCGGCACGGACGCGGCGCTGCTCGCCGCGCTCGTCCAGGTGCTCTTCGCCGAGGGGCTCACCGACCTCGGGCGGCTCGCGGAGCACACCGAGGGCGTGGCGGAAGTCCGAGCCCTCACCGCGGAGTTCACCCCGGAGGCGGTGGCGGCCCACTGCGATCTGCCCGCCGAGGAGATCCGGGCCACCGCCCGCGAGCTGGCCGCCGCGCCCACCGCGGCCGTGTACGCCCGGGTCGGCGGCTCCACCGTCGAGTTCGGCACCCTGACCAACTGGCTGGCCGATGTGCTGAACACGCTCACCGGCAATCTCGACCGGCCCGGCGGCGCGATGTTCCCGCTCTCCGCCACGGCCCGCGCCCCCCGTCCCGCCGGTCCGGGCAAGGGCTTCGCCCTCGGCCGCTGGCGCAGCCGCGTCTCCGGGCACCCGGAGGCCAAGGGCGAACTGCCGCTCGCCGCCCTCGCCGAGGAGATCGAGACCCCGGGGGAGGGGCGGGTCCGCGCCGTCGTCCTCGTCGCGGCCAACCCGGTGCTCTCGGCCCCCGACGGGGAGCGCCTGGACCGGGCGCTGGCCACGGCCGACTGCGTCATATCCGTCGACCCGTATCTCAACGAGACCTCCCGGCACGCCCACGTCGTGCTGCCGCCGCCCCCGCCCTCCCGCGCCCCGCACTACGACTTCGCCTTCAACGCGCTGGCCGTGCGCAACCAGGTCCGCTACACCCGGGAGGCGCTGCCCCTCGCCCCCGGGCGGCCGGACGAGTCCGCGATCCTCGCCCGGCTCGTGCTCATCGCCGCCGGTCTGCACGGCGCGGACCCGGCCGAGGTGGACCGCACGGCCGTCGGGGGCGCGCTCGCCAAGGCCGTCGCCGATCCGCACGGGCCGGTGCACGGCCGCGAACCGGCGGAGCTGGAGGCGGAGCTCACCGGGCGCACCGGGCCCGAACGGCGGCTGGACCTGATGCTGCGGCTCGGCCCGTACGGCGACGGCTTCGGCGCCCGCCCGGACGGCCTCTCCCTGGCCAAGCTCCTCGAACACCCGCACGGCATCGACCTCGGGCCGCTGCGGCCCCGCGTCCCCGGGCTGCTGCGCACCCGCAGCGGCCGGATCGAGCTCTGCCCGGAACCCGTCGCGGCCGACATGCCCCGGCTGCGCCGCTCCCTGGACACGGCGACCGGCGAACTGCTGCTCGTCGGCCGCCGCCATCTCCGCTCGAACAACAGCTGGATGCACAACGTGCCCGCGCTGACCGGCGGCAGCAACCGCTGCACCCTCCAGATCCACCCCGCGGACGCGGACCGGCTGGGCCTGGCCGACGGGGCCACGGCCCGCGTGAAGGGCGAGGGCGGCGAGCTGGAGGTGCCAGTCGAGGTGACGGACGCGGTGCGCACCGGGGTGGTCAGCATCCCGCACGGCTGGGGCCACGACCGCTCCGGCACCCGGCTCTCCGTGGCCTCCGCCGCGCCCGGCGTGAACGTCAACCAGCTCCTGGACGGCAGCCGCCTCGACCCGCTCTCGGGCACGGCGGTGCTCAACGGCTTCCCCGTCCGGGTGGAGGCCGCGGGCTGAGCCCCGCGGGAGGCCGGTGTCCGGCGCGCCTCCGGCGGCACGGGCCGGGCGGCGCCGGCCGGCGGAGGCGGGGAGCTTCCCCGCCGGTCCTCCGGCGCGCGGACCGGTCCGCCGGTTGGGGGGCGCCCCGGTTCCGTTCCGCGTGTCCGGTCCGGGAGACTCCGGCTCCGTACCCCTCGTCCGCATCGGCGGGCCCGGCCGTGGGTAGGGGGCCGGGCCGGGTCCGGGAGCCGGGCGCGCGGGGAGGACGTGAGCCGTGGCACGTCCGCCCGTTCTGGCGCCGGAAAACTAACAGCGCTAGTTTGGTTCCCCGGATCACATACCGAGCAGTCTGTCCTGGAGGTCAAGGCGATGAAGGCCCACGACGGGATGTACATCGACGGCGACTGGCGGCCCGCCGCCGGGCGGGACACCATCGCCGTGGTCAACCCGGCCGACGAGTCGGTGATCGGCACCGTCCCGGCCGGCAGCGCGGAGGACGTGGACGCGGCCGTGCGCGCCGCCCGCGCGGCCCTCCCCGGCTGGGCCGCCACCCCGCCCGCCGAGCGCGCCGCGCACCTCAAGGCGCTGCACGCCGCGCTCGACGCGCGCCGCGAGGAGATCGCGGAGACCGTCACCGCCGAGCTCGGCTCCCCGCTGAAGTTCTCCCGGGCCGTGCACGCGGCGGTGCCGGTCGCGGTCGCGGGGAGCTACGCGGAGCTGGCCGCCACGCACCCCTTCGAGGAGAAGGTGGGCACCTCCACCGTCCTCTCCGAGCCGGTCGGCGTCGTCGGCGCGATCACGCCGTGGAACTACCCGCTGCACCAGATCGTCGCCAAGGCCGCCCCGGCCTTCGCCGCCGGCTGCACGGTCGTCCTCAAGCCCGCCGAGGACACCCCGCTCGTGGCCCGGCTCTTCGCGGAGATCGTGCACGAGGCGGGGCTGCCCGCCGGGGTGTTCAACCTCGTCACCGGCCTCGGTCCGGTCGCCGGGCAGGCCCTGGCGGAGCATCCCGGGGTCGACATGCTGTCCTTCACCGGCTCCACCGGCGTTGGCAAGCAGATCGCCGCCGCGGCCGCCGCGGCCGTCAAGCCGGTCGCCCTGGAGCTCGGCGGCAAGTCCGCGAACGTCATCCTGCCGGACGCCGACCTGGCCCGCGCCGTCAACGTCGGCGTCGCCAACGTCTTCGCCAACTCCGGCCAGACGTGCAGCGCCTGGACCCGGATGCTCGTGGACGCCGCCCGCTACGAGGAGGCCGTCGCCCTGGCCGCCGCGGCCGCCGCGAAGTACGTCCCCGGCGACCCGCTGGACCCCGCGAGCCGGCTCGGCCCCGTCGTCAGCGCCAAGCAGCGCGACCGCGTCACCGGTTACATCGAGCGCGGCGTCGAGGAGGGCGCCCGCCTGGTCGCCGGCGGCCCCGGGGCCCCCGAGGGCCGGGAGACCGGCTACTACATCCGGCCCACCGTCTTCGCCGACGTCACCCCGGAGATGACCATCGCGCAGGAGGAGATCTTCGGCCCCGTGCTGTCGATCCTGCGGTACGAGGACGAGGAGGAGGCCGTGGCGATCGCGAACGGCACCGTCTACGGCCTCGCCGGAGCCGTCTGGTCCGCCGACACCGAGCGGGCGGCGGCGTTCGCCCGGCGCCTGGAGACCGGGCAGGTCGACATCAACGGCGGCCGCTTCAACCCGCTCGCGCCCTTCGGCGGTTACAAGCAGTCGGGCGTGGGCCGCGAGCTGGGCCGCCACGGACTGGACGAGTACCTGCAGACCAAGTCGCTCCAGTTCTGACCGCCGCGCGGGCGGTACGGGTACGGCACGCCGCCGCGCCCGTACCGCGCCGCTCACCGGCACCGCACCTCCCGCACCGGCGGAAACCGGCCGCCCCGCGCCGCGGCCCGGTACCGCCGGAGAGCCGGCGGCACCGGCCGGGCCGGGGCCGGGGGCCGGAAAGCCCGAGATCCGGACCCCCCCGGGAGCTCCGGCCCCAGCACCCCCGCCGGCCCGAAACCCGGAAAGCCCGCACCCGAGAAGCCCCGGAAAGCCCCAGTCCGAGACCGAACAGTCCGCGCAGACCGAGAGACCGAGAAGAGCCGCCATGACCCGCGCCGTCGTGCTGCCCGCCGTCAACGCACCCCTGGAGATCACGGAGATCGAGCTGCCCGACCCCGGCCCCGGCCAGGTGCGGATCCGGATCGCCGCCGCCGGGGTCTGCCATTCCGATCTGTCCCTCTCCAACGGCACCCTGCGCCAGCCCGTCCCCGCCGTCCTCGGCCACGAGGGCGCGGGCACCGTGACCGCCGTCGGCGAGGGGGTCACCACCGTCGCCCCCGGCGACCCGGTGGTCGTCAACTGGGCTCCTTCCTGCGGCAGTTGCCACTACTGCGGCCTCGGGGAGCCCTGGCTCTGCGCCAACGCCCTGGCCGGCGCCGCCGTGCCGTACGCCCGCCGCACGGACGGCACCCCGCTCCACCCGGGCCTCAACAGCGCCGTCTTCGCCGAGGAGACCGTCGTCTCCGAGCGCTGTGTGCTGCCGCTGCCCGAGGGCGTCCCCCTGGCGGACGCCGCCCTCCTCGGCTGCGCCGTGCTCACCGGCTACGGAGCCGTGCACCACGCCGCGCGGGTGCGGGCTGGGGAGTCGGTCGCCGTCTTCGGCGTCGGCGGCGTAGGGCTCTCGGTGATCCAGGCGGCCCGGATCGCCGGGGCCGGGGAGATCATCGCCGTGGACGTCTCCCCGGAGAAGGAGGAACTCGCCCGGAAGGCCGGCGCCACCGACTACCTGGTCGCCGCCGACGACACGGCCAAGCGGATACGGAAGCTCACCGGCGGGCACGGCGCGGACGTCGCCGTCGAGTGCGTCGGCCGGGCGCAGACGATCCGCACCGCCTGGTCCTCGACCCGGCGCGGCGGCCGCACCACGGTCGTCGGCATCGGCCGCAAGGACGACCAGGTCTCCTTCTCGGCCCTGGAGATCTTCCACTTCGGCCGCACCCTCTCGGGCTGCGTCTACGGCAACTGCGACCCGGCCCGGGACCTGCCGGTGCTGGCGGGCCTCATCCGCGAGGGCAGCCTCGACCTCAGCGGCATGGTCACCGACCGCATCGGCCTCGACGGGGTGCCGGCCGCGTTCGACGCCATGCTGGCCGGCCGGGGCGGCCGCGCTCTGGTCGTGTTCTGACCGGGCTTCTTCTCCGGCGTGGCGCACGCTCCCCGGACAGGTGCCCCTCGGGGCCCGGAGCCGCCGGAACCCCGGCCCTGCCCGGCCGGGCTCTCCCGCCCGTCCCGTCCGGCTTCCGGAACCCCGCCGGGCCGGGGCCGCGCCGGCACCGTCCGCGCGGGTGCGGTTCCGCCGCGCGGACCCGCGGTCTCACCCCACCGCGGTGCCCATCAGCATCCCGATGGCATGGGTGACGGCCATCGCCGTGAAGCCGCCGGCGATATTGCGGACGACCGCGATCCCCCGCGGCGCCCCGCCCAGCGCCGCGCTGGCCCAGCCGGTCGCGGCCAGCGCGAGCAGCACCGTGCCGACCGTGACCCACAGCCGGACGGAGGCCGGTGGCAGCACGATGGCCAGCAGCGGCAGCAGCGCGCCCACCGAGAAGGCGGCGAGGCTGGCCCAGGCGGCGTGCCAGGGGTTGGCCAGCTCTTCGGGGTCCAGGCCCAGCTCAGCCTCCGCGTGGGCGGCGAGGGCGTCGTGCCGGGTGAGTTCCTCGGCGACCTCGCGGGCGAGCCGGGGGGAGAGGCCCTTCGCCTCGTAGAGTCCGGTGAGTTCGGCCAGCTCGGCCGCCGGTGTCTCGGCCAGCTCCCGGCGCTCGGTGGCCAGGGTGGCGCGTTCGGAGTCGCGCTGGGTGCTCACGGAGACGTACTCCCCGACGGCCATCGACAGGGAGCCCGCGAAGAGCCCGGCGAGACCCGCCACGAGCAGGGTGTCCGCCGCGTCGGTGGCCCCCGCGACGCCGACCACGAGGCCTGCCGTGGAGACGATGCCGTCGTTGGCGCCCAGTACGGCGGCGCGCAGCCAGTTGAGCCGTACGCCGAGGCCGGCCCGGTGCGGCTCGTCGTGCTCCGGTTCCTCCGCGTCCGGGGAGGGCGTGCCCAGTGGTCCGCTCATGGGACGCAGTATCGGAGAGCCGCCGCGGTGCGGCCACCGGGCCGCCCGGGGACAGCCCCGGTGGCGCCCCGGCCCGGGGGGAACCGCGTTCCGCGCCGGCGGCCGGTGCCGGTTCCGGCGCGACGCCGGCCCGGCCGTCCGGACACGGAACGCGGCCCATGGCGTAGAATACCCAAGGGGGTATCGAAAGGAGTAAGCCATGGAGCTGGAGATGGCGGCGGAGGACCTGAAGTCGGTCCTCAACCGGCTGCGGCGGGCCCAGGGCCAGCTGTCGGGGATCATCCGGATGCTGGAGGACGGCCGGGACTGCGAGGACGTCATCACGCAGCTCTCCGCCGTGTCCAAGGCGCTGGACCGGGCCGGCTTCGCGATCATCGCGACCGGGCTGCAGAGCTGCATGGCCGACGGCGCCGTCGACCCGGCGGACCGCGACGCGATGAAGCTCCGCCTGGAGAAGCTCTTCCTCTCCCTGGCCTGAGACCCTCCCGGCCGCCGGCCGGCTTCCGGGCCGGCCGCGTCACCGGACCGGGCCCCGGGCGGCACCGGGCGGCACCGCGAGGCGGGGCAGCCGGGACGGGGCGTCGCCCGGCCCGTCCGCGGAGCCCGCCGCACCCGGGCGCGGCGCGGCCCCGGCGTACCCGGGCAGCAGGCCGTTCCGCACGCCTGCGTCCGGTCCCGCCCACGGCGTTCCGGCCGCTGCCCGCCGCGGCCGGTTCCGGCCGTGGTCACTCCGCTTCCGGACGGACGACGCGCAGGCCGGCCTTACCGGCCGCGTCGAAGGCGTCGTCCACCGCCACCACCTCGCGGCCGGCCGCGTCCAGCATCGAGGCGGCGATCGCCGCGCGCATCCCGCTGGCGCAGTGCACCCACACCCGGCCCGGGGGCACCTCGCCGATGCGGCCGTGCAGTTCATGGATGGGGATGTGCGCCGAGCCCTCGACGTAGCCGTCGGCGCGTTCCGCGTCCCGGCGCACGTCCAGGACCACCACGTCCGCCTCGCCGCCCGCGCCGCCCGTGCTCCCCGCGCCGCTCCCGCGCGTCTCCGCCAGGCCCGCGAAGGTGTTCCGTTCGAAGGACCGCAGCCGTTCGCCGTCCCCGGCCCAGGAGCGCGGGTCGCCGGTGGCCGCGGCGGCCGGCCGGTCGATCCCGACCCGGGCCAGTTCCCGCTGTGCGCCGGCGAGCTGCTCCGGGCTCTCGGCGAGCAGGGTGACCGGCTTGCCCCACGGGATCAGCCACGCCAGATAGGTGGCGAGCTGCCCGTCCGCCTCGAAGTTGTACGACCCCGCCACGTGCCCGGCGGAGAAGGCCGTGCGGCTGCGCAGGTCCACCACCCACTCGCCGGCCGCCAGCCGCCGCGCGATCTCCCCGGCGTCCGCGGCCGCGGCGGGGGAGAGGTCCACCGGGGCCGGGCCGCGGGCGTTGAGCGGTCCGATGTGGGTGTAGTAGGCGGGGATGTCGTCCAGGCCGGCGAGCAGGCCGGCGACGAACGCGTCCACGTCCTTGCGGAGGACGTCGTTGCTCTCCCGCTCGGCGCCGATGGTGGTGCTGTCCCGCTCCGTCTGCGGCGAGGAGGAGCAGAAGCTGCCGAAGCCGTGGGTCGGCATCACCGGCACCTCGTCCCCGAGCTCCCGCGCCAGCCGCCGCGCCGAGGCGTGCTGGGCACGCGCCAGCTCCTCCGTCAGCCGCGGCTCCACGAGATCAGGCCGGCCCACGCTCCCGATGAGCAGCGAGCCGCCGGTGAAGGCGGCGGCCTCGCGGCCGTCCTCGGTCAGGACGTACGCGACGTGGTGCGGGGTGTGGCCGGGGGTCGCGACCACGCGCAGCGCCAGGCCCTCGTCCACCGGCAGGGTGTCCCCGTCGTGGACGGGCGTGTGCGGGAACGTCGCGGGCGCGTCGGCGGGCACCCCGTGACGGGCGCCGGTGATCCGGGCCAGCTCCGGCCCGCCGCTCACGTAGTCGTTGTGCACATGGGTCTCCACCACCCGGGCGATCCGCACACCGCGCCGTGCCGCCATGGCCACGACCCGGTCGATGTCCCGCGGCGGGTCGACCACCACGGCGGTCCGGGCCCCGCCGGCCAGATAGCCGCGGTTGCCCAGGCCCTCGGTCTCCACGATGTCCACGAAGTACACGGATGCCTCCTTCTCGGGTGCGCTCGCACGCGTACCCGGCGGCGGGCGTTTCAGCCACCGGCGGGCGGAGCCGGGGGTGCGGAGCCGGGGGTGCGGAGCCGTACCCGGGCGCCCGGGGCACCCGCCCGGGACGTCAGCCCGCGGCGCCCGTCAGCAGGGCCGCAGCAGCAGCAGCGCGACGTCGTCGGCGCGCTGGCCCCCGTCGCCGACCGGCTGGACCAGGGCGTCCGCGATATCGTCCAACCGTTCGAGGTCGGCCAGGGCGGTGACGCGCTCGGCCAGGGCGGCGACGGACAGCCCGATGTCCTTTCCGGGGGTCTCGACGAGGCCGTCGGTGTACAGGACGAGCAGGCTGCCGGCCGGTACGGCGACCTCGGCGACCTCGTACCGGGCTTCGGAGTCGATGCCCAGCAGCAGCCCCGGCGGCACCTGCAGGATCTCGGTGCCCTGCCCGGGGATGTGCAGCAGCGGCGGGAGATGCCCGGCGCTGGCGAGCAGCGCCCGGTGCCGGAACAGGTCGAGATGGGCGTAGAGGCAGCTGGTGAAGAGGCCCGGGTCCAGGTCGGTGACCAGCCGGTTGGCGCGGGTCAGCACCTCGTCCGGCGGTGCTCCGACGCTGGCGTGGGCGTGGACGGCGGTCCGTACCTGGCCCATCAGGGCGGCGGCCGTGACGTTGTGCCCCTGGACGTCCCCGATGAACGCTCCGGCGGTGACGGGGTCGAGCCGGATGAGGTCGTAGAAGTCGCCGCCGATGTCCATGCCGTGGGTGGCGGAGGCGTAGCGGGCCGCGATGTCCAGACGGCCTTTCATCGGGGGCAGGCTCTGCGGCAGCAGGCTCTGCTGGAGGCCCTGGGCGAGCCGGTGCTTGGCCTCGTACAGCTGGGCGCGGTCGAGGGCCTGGGCGAGCAGGCCGCTCACGGAGGTGAGCGCGGCCCGCTCCTCCGAGGGGAAGGGGTGCGGCTCCTCGTAGCCGACGACGCAGGTGCCGACCGGGCGCCCGGAGACGATGAGCGGGAGGAAGGCCCAGGCGTGGAACATCTCGTCCGGCGGGGGGCTCTCGGGGAAGACGCGCACCCGTTCCTCCGGCGTGGCGAGGAAGACAGGCGAGCCCTGGGCGAGGGCCCGGGCCACGGGGGCATGCCCGGAGACCGGCATGCCGTCGAAGTGGTCCAGTGTCGCGTCGGGGAAGCCGCGGTGGCCGGCCTGGTGCATCCGGCCGCCCTCGGCGACCATGAGGGCGAATCCGGCGGCCCCGAAGGCGGGCAGCAGATGGTCCGCCGCCAGATCCACGACCTGCCGCACCCCGGTGGCCTGGGTCAGCGCGCCCGCCAGGTGCATCAGCTGGTAGATGGAGCCCACGCGGGTGGGCTCGGCGCGGCCGTCGTCCTGCTTTCCGGGCTGCTCCGGGTGGTCCCCCACCTCGGTGGGGAAGATCAGCACGCTGATCCCGGTGGCGCTGGGAAAGAGCTGGAAGGTCAGCCACGTGTCGGGAGGGCGCCGGGCGGTGAACGAGGTGGGCTTGCGGCTGATGACGGCGGCACGGTAGCGGTCCTCGTACACCGGGTCGTCGAGCCAGGGCAGGGCCTCCCACGGCAGCGCGCCCATCAGTTGTTCCACGCCGCGGCCCACGAGTTCCGCGCCCAGGCGGTTGATGTAGGTGATGCGCGCGTCGAGCCCGAGGGCGCAGCACCCCTCGGGGAGGCGTTCGAGGAAGTCGGCCACCGCGAGGGGAGCGGAGCGGCCGGCGGGCGCCGGCACGCCGCCGGGCGTGGGCAGCACGCGGGTCGCGGCCAGGGGGCGCAGCGGCTTCCCCTCCTCGGCCGCGCGGTGGAGCACCCCGGCCATGTCGGCGGCCAGCTCCAGGATCAGCTGCCGTTCCTCGTCGGGCAGGTGCTCCTCGTGCGAGGCGGCCCAGAAGAGCAGGATCGTTCCGTGGCCGACGCCGTCGGAGAGCAGGGGCGCTGCCGCCAGCCGGAAGTCGTACGGCAGGATCAGCGCCGACTGCGGGTAACGGCGGGTCAGCTCGCCCGTGCCGCTGATCCAGACGAGGCGCGATCCGCGCATGGCGTCGCCCCCCGGGGTGGGGGCGCTCAGGGGGACCCGCGCCCAGGGGGCGATGAAGTCCAGCGGTACGCCGATCAGCATGTCCAGGCGCAGCGCGTCCTCGCCGGGCAGCGGCAGATAGAGGGCGGCGCCGTACGCGTCGGTTTCGTCAACGGCGCTCGTCAGCAGCCGTTCCAGCTGGAGTCTTTCCGGGCTGGAACGGATGGCCGATGGTCGCTTGACCGGCATGCGCTGGCTCCCGTCTCACCCGCGGGGCGGGGCGGTCTCCTCCGGGAGCCGCGGCGCGGACCGGGGACGGGCGGAGGGCGGGGCCGGTGTCGCGAGTCCGGAATGCCGGAAATCACTCATATCCGGATCGTACGCCGGGCCGGAGGCGGCGGCATGTGTACGGCCGGGGGCCGGATCGGCTACGGCGGGGCGTGCGCGGACGCGCGGTGAGGGGGCCCGGGGCGTGGGCCGGCGCGGACGCGGCGGCGGATTGGCCGCGGAGGCGCGGAGCGCGGCGGCGGGGGGCGGGGGCGCGCCCAAGCGGCCCCCGTCAGCTGGGCGGGCCGGCCGGCGCGGTGCCTGCCGGCCGGCCCGGGGCCGCGACCTGCTCGTACTGCAGCGCGAGCCCGTCGACCAGGGCCTGCAGTCCGGTCTCGAACGCGCCCTCGTCCACCCGCTGCTGGTGCTCGGCGAGCAGGTGGGCCTGCTGGAGGTGCGGGTAGTCCGCCGGGTCGTACGCGGCGGCGTCGCCGACGAAGCCGCGGGCGAAGGAGCCGAGGGCCGAGCCGGCGACGAAGTAGCGCATCAGGGCGCCGATCCGGGTGGCGTGGGCGGGCGGCCAGCCGGCCTCCACCATGGCGCCGAAGACCGCGTCGGCCATCTTCAGGCCCGCCGGGCGGCGCCCCGGCCCCTGGGCGAGGAACGGGACGATGTTGGGGTGGGCGGCCAGCGCCGCGCGGTAGGAGCGGCCCCAGCGCAGCAGCGCCGTGCGCCAGTCCTCGCCGCCGCCGAACATCGACAGGTCCACCTGGGCGACGACGGTGTCCGCCACCGCGTCCAGGATCTCGTCCTTGACCGCGAAGTGGTTGTAGAGCGACGGGCCGCTGACCCCCAGCTCCGCCGCCAGCCGGCGGGTCGAGAGCGCCGCCAGCCCGTCCTCGTCGATCAGCGCGAGCGCGGCTGTGACGATGCGCTCTCTGCTCAGCAGGGGCTTGCGGGGGCGGGCCATGCGCCACATAGTAGAGAGACGTAAAACTAGCAGCGGTAGTTAAAACCCGTTGGTAAAAGCAGGGCCGGTCACGGAGTTGCCCGGCCGAGGTGTTGAAGGAGCAGGTCGTGGATCTGGAGCTCTCCGAGGAGCAGGCGGCCGCACGGCAGCTCGCCCGGGACTTCGTCGAGCGGGAGATCGCCCCGCACGCCGCCGCGTGGGACCGCGCCGAGCGCGTGGACCCCGCGATTCCGGAGAAGCTGGGGCGGCTGGGCTTCCTGGGGCTCACCATCCCGGAGGAGTACGGCGGCTCCGGCGGGGACCACCTCGCGTACGTCCTGGTCACCGAGGAGCTGGGGCGCGGCGACTCCGCCGTCCGCGGCATCCTCTCCGTCTCCCTCGGCCTCGTCGCCAAGTCGGTCGCCGCCTGGGGCAGTGAGGAGCAGAAGCGCGCGTGGCTGCCGCGGCTGTGCTCCGGCGAGGCGCTGGGCTGCTTCGGCCTCACCGAGCCCGGCACCGGCTCGGACGCCGCCGCGCTCACCACCCGCGCGGTGCGCGAGGGCGACAGCTACGTGATCGACGGCTCCAAGATGTTCATCACCAACGGCACCGTGGCCGACGTCGTCCTCCTCTTCGCCCGCACCGGCGGCCCCGGCCACAAGGGCGTCAGCGCCTTCCTCGTCCCCACGGACACCCCCGGCCTGGAGCGCCGCGAGATCCACGGGAAGCTCGGGCTGCGCGGCCAGGCCACGGCCGAGCTGACGCTGACCGGGGTGCGCGTGCCCGCCTCCGCCCTGCTCGGTCCGGAGGGCAAGGGTTTCTCCGTCGCCATGTCCGCGCTCGCCAAGGGCCGGATGTCGGTGGCCGCCGGCTGCGTCGGCATCGCCCAGGCGGCCCTCGACGCCGCCGTGCGGTACGCGGGCGAGCGCGAGCAGTTCGGCCGGCCCATCGCGCACCACCAGCTCGTGCAGGAGCTGATCTCCGACATCGCCGTGGACGTCGACGCCGCCCGGCTGCTCACCTGGCGGGTCGCCGATCTGATCGAGCGCGGGCTGCCGTTCGCCACCGAGTCCTCGGTGGCCAAGCTCTACGCGAGCGAGGCCGCGGTGCGCTGCGCCAACAACGCCCTCCAGGTCTTCGGCGGCTACGGCTACATCGACGAGTACCCGGTGGGCAAGCTCGTCCGCGACGCCCGGGTGATGACCCTCTACGAGGGCACCAGCCAGATCCACAAGCTGCTCATCGGCCGCTCCCTCACCGGAGTCTCCGCCTTCTGACCGGGGGCTCGGCCTTCCGGCGGGCGAGGGCGCGCGGGTGGGCGCGCGGGGACGGGCGGGCTCCGGCGGCCGTGGCCGGCGGCCCGCCCGGCCCCGTCCGCCCGCCGCGTCGTCCCGCCCGCCTCCCCGCGCGCCCCTAAGCGCTTGCTCAGTACCCTGTAAGGTGTTCGCCGCCGGTGGAGATCCCGCCGGGCACCGGAGGAGCGGGGCGCGATGAGCAGCGAGGCGCAGCAGACCGAGGAGTGGGCGGATGTGACGCCCGACGCCGCCAGGCGGCTGGTGACGGCCGCCGTCGAGGCCTTCGCCGAGCGCGGCTACCACGCCACCACGACCCGGGACATCGCCTCCCGCGCCGGCATGAGCCCGGCGGCGCTCTACATCCACTACAAGACCAAGGAAGAGCTGCTCTACCAGATCAGCGGGGTCGGCCACCGGCTCGCCCTGGACCTGCTGGAGCGGGCGGCGGACGGCGCGGGCAGCCCCGCCGAGCGGCTGGCCGAGGCCGTGCGGTCCTTCGCCCGCTGGCAGGCCGAGCGCCACACCACCGCGCGCGTCGTCCAGTACGAGCTGGGCGCGCTCGGCGAGGAGCACCACGCCGAGCTGCTCGCCGTGCGCCGGCGGACCGACGGCGTGGTGCGCCGGATCATCCAGGACGGCGTCACGGCGGGCGACTTCGACGTACCGGACGTGAGCGGCACGGCCCTCGCGGTGCTGTCGCTCTGCGTCGACGTGGCCCGGTGGTTCAACCCGGAGGGCCGCCGCACCCCGGAGGAGGTCGGCGAGCTCTACGCGGACCTCGTGCTGCGCATGGTCGGCGCGGCCCGCCCGGGGGAGTGACGGGCGGCCCCGCGCCGGGGCCGCCGGAGCCGTCAGAGGTAGAAGCGCGTCACGCTCTCCGCGACGCAGACCGGCTTGTCGCCGCCCTCGCGCTCCACGGTGATGACGGCGGCCAGTTGGACGCCCCCGGCGACCTCGCTGACCTCCGCGATCCGCCCGGTGGCCCGCAGCCGCGAGCCGACCGGCACGGGGGAGGGGAAACGGACCTTGTTGGAGCCGTAGTTGATGCCCATCCGCACCCCTTCCACCCGCATCAGCTGCGGGACGAGGACGGGGAGCAGCGAGAGGGTCAGGTACCCGTGGGCGATCGTCGTGCCGAAGGGCCCGGCGGCGGCCTTCTCCGGGTCGACGTGAATCCACTGGTGGTCACCGGTCGCCTCGGCGAAGAGGTCGATCCGCTTCTGGTCGATTTCCAGCCAGTCGCTGTGGCCCAGCTCCTCGCCGACCGCGGACTTCAGCTCGTCGAGCGACGCGAACACCCGGGGCTCCGCCATCTCCATGACCTCCCAAAGACAGATACTAAGCGGTTGCTCAGCATGCTGCCCGGTGCGGCCCCTGTCAACGTCCCGGCCGCGACTCCGGGCGGGATCACACGGGCGGAATCGCACAACGGGGCCGGTGCCCGCCGAAGACCGGCGGCCGGTGGGCGGCCGCCCACCCGGGCCGCGTAGCCTTGGGCGGCGTGCCGCAGATTCCAGCAGGACTACAGGAACTCACGGTGGGGCAGGTCTCGGCGCGCAGCGGTGCCGCGGTCTCCGCACTGCGCTTCTACGAGGCCAAGGGGCTGATCGGCAGCCGCCGCACGGCGGGCAACCAGCGCCGCTACAGCCGTGACACGCTGCGCCGGGTGGCCTTCATCCGGGCCGCCCAGCGGGTCGGCATCCCCCTCGCCACCATCCGTGACGCACTCGCCGAGCTGCCCGACGAGCGTACGCCGACCCGCGAGGACTGGGCACGGCTCTCCGAGACCTGGCGCTCCGAGCTGGACCAGCGCATCGAGCAGCTCGCCCGGCTCCGCGACCATCTGACCGACTGCATCGGCTGCGGCTGTCTCTCCCTGGAGACGTGCGTGCTTTCCAACCCCGATGACATGCGCGGCGGTTACGGCAGCGGATCGGCGCTGCTGTCCGAGCGCGGGCGGGCGCGCGGCGGCTGAACGCTGTGGCGTGCGCCGCGCGACGCAGGGGCGGAGGGGGCCCGGGTCCCGGGCCCGTTGTCCGGGCCCGCTCAGCGGGCGGTGGCGGAGGCCGGCTCGGGCCGCCGCGAGCGGCGGGAGGCGGCGAGGGCCCGCTCGGTCAGTACCGGTTCCGGTACGACGATGCCGCAGTCCGAGCAGACGGGGCCGGAGCTGGGGACGTGGTCCAGGCCGCCGCGCCAGGTGATCCGGGGAGACTCGCAGACCGGGCAGACGGAGCCGGGCTCCGACTCCAGCGCCGTGATGATGCGCCGCAGCACATCCGCCAGCGGCGCCGCGGGATGGACCAGGGGGTCGTCGCACCAGGCCACCCCGCAGCCGCCCCAGGTGCACCGGTGCCAGTCGTCCAGGGCGCTCGGCTGCCGTATGCCCAGCCGTTTCTCCCGCTTGCGGCGCACGCCGAACGCCACGTCGTACGCCAGCCAGACCCGCCGGGCCTCCTCCAGCTCCGCCAGGACCTCGACCAGCCGGTCCGGCGCCGGCCGCCGGTCCTCGGTGCCGATCCCGGCCCGGCCGCACAGATGGTGCCAGGTCGCCCGGTGCCCGTACGGTGCGAACTTCTCCAGGCACCGGCGCAGCGCGGTGCGGCGCTGCTCGGGGGTCAGCCCGGGGTCACGCACCTGCTCGGCCAGACTTCTGAATCCTGCCATTCGCTTCCCACCTCCGTCGCTCGTGCTTCGGCGATGTGGAATGGACGTACCGCGACCCGAAATGGCTCCCGCTTCCGGGAGTTGGCCTGCAAACTGTCCGGTTGGGCGCTCTTGCGCCCCGGCTGCCGTTCCGTAAGGTCCCGGATACCGGACAGCGTTGACAGTTCATCGGAAAAGTTGACGTCAGCTCCCTTCCGCGCCCCTGTACCCGGCGGTAACCTCCGGCGCACCCCCCTTCGGAAGGAGCAGGAATGCGCCGGTGCCTCCCGCGTTCCCTCAGCCGCAGAGTCCCGCGTCCGCGCGGGGCTCTCATCGCGACCGCGCTGCTCGCCCTGGGCGCGGGACTGCTGTCCCCGCCCCCGCCCGCCGCCGCTGCCGGGGAGACCTCCCCCGCGGCCTCGTCGTCCGCCGCGGACGACTACTGCGGGGACCAGTGCTCCGACATCCTCCCGCCCGGCGCCAACGGCAACGCCACCCTCGCCGGGATCCTCGCCCACCGCACCCTCGGCACCCGCCCCGCGCACAGCTCGGACCAACTCGGCCCGTACACCGACCTCGTCGCGGGCTACCCCTCCCTCACCGACGCCTCCCTCACCGAGTTCTTCAACGACGCCTCCTTCGGCGTCCCCGAGGACCGGGTCGAGTCCGTCACCCGGCCCCGCGACGACGTGACGATCACCCGCGACAAGAAGACCGGCGTCCCGCACATCCAGGGCACCACCCGCGAGGGCACCGAGTTCGGCGCCGGATACGCCGCCGCCCAGGACCGGCTGTGGCTGATGGACCTCTTCCGCCACATAGGCCGCGGCGAGCTCACCCCCTTCGCGGGCGGAGCCGCCGGAAACCAGGGCCTGGAGCAGCAGTTCTGGCCGCAGGCCCCGTACACCGAGGCCGACCTCCAGGCGCAGATCGACCGGATCGCCGCCTCCGGCGAGCGCGGCGCGCAAGCCATGAAGGACGCCCAGGCCTACCTCGACGGCATCAACGCCTACATCGAGAAGTCCAAGAAGGGCCGCTACTTCCCCGGCGAGTACGTCCTTACCGGGCACGTCGACGCCATCACCAACATCGGCACCATCGAGAAGTTCGAGCTGACCGACATGGTGGCGCTCGCCTCCGTCATCGGCGCCCTCTTCGGCGGCGGCGGTGGCGGCGAGGTCCAGTCCGCCATCGCGCTGCTCGCCGCGCAGGAGAAGTACGGCACCGAGAAGGGCACCGCCGTCTGGGAGGCGTTCCGGCAGCGCAACGACCCCGAGGCCGTCCTCACCCTGCACGGCGGGGAGTCCTTCCCGTACGCCGGCAAGCCCGACGAAGCCCGCGGCACCGCCCTGCCCGACCCCGGCTCCGTGACCGCCGAGCCGCTGGTGTACGACCGCGAGGGCGCGGCCGTGAAGGACGCCGAGACCCCGGTGAAAGCGCCCGCGCACCTGCGGAAGCTGCGGAACCTCCACGACGACGGGGTGCTCCCCGCCGACCTGTTCGCCAAGCCGCACGGCATGTCCAACGCCCTCATGGTCTCCGGCGCGCACACCGCGAGCGGCAACCCCGTCGCCGTCTTCGGCCCGCAGACCGGCTACTTCGCGCCCCAGCTGCTGATGCTCCAGGAGCTCCAGGGCCCCGGCATCAGCGCCCGCGGCGCGTCCTTCGCCGGCGTCGGCATGTACGTCCAGCTCGGCCGCGGCCAGGACTACGCCTGGAGCGCCACCTCCGCGGGCCAGGACATCACCGACACCTACGCCGTCGAACTGTGCGAGCCCGACGGCTCCGCCCCCTCCAAGAACTCCGCGCACTACCGCGACGGCGACGCCTGCGAGCCGATGGAGAAGCTGGAGAAGCGCAACGCCTGGAAGCCCTCCCTGGCCGACTCCACGGCCAAGGGCTCGTACCGGATGCGGGTGTTCCGCACCGACTACGGCATCGTCACCCACCGCGCCACGGTGGACGGCAAGCCGGTCGCCTTCACCTCGCTGCGCTCCACCTACCGGCACGAGGCCGAGTCGATCATCGGCTTCCAGATGTTCAACGACCCCGGCTACGTCAAGGACGCCAAGTCCTTCCAGCGCGCCGCCGAGCACGTCAACTACACCTTCAACTGGTTCTACGCCGACTCCCGCGACACCGCCTACTTCAACAGCGGCAGCAACCCGGTGCGGGCGGAGGGCGTCGACGCCTCCCTGCCCGTGAAGGCCGGGAAGGCGTACGAGTGGCGGGAGTTCGACCCGGGCCCCAACACCGCCGCGTACACCCCGGCCGCCGAGCACCCGCAGTCGGTCAACCAGGACTATTACATCTCCTGGAACAACCGGCAGGCGAAGGACTACACCGCGGCCGGCTTCGGCAGCGGCTCCGTCCACCGCGGCGACCTGCTCGACACCCGCGTGAAGCGGCTGACGGAGCAGGGCGGGGTCACCCGCGCCTCCCTCACCCGCGTCATGGCCGAGGCCGGGGTCACCGACCTGCGCGGCGAGGCCGTGCTGCCCGTGCTGCTGAAGGCGCTGCGCGCCGGGGCCGTGAGCGACCCGGCGGCGGCCGAGGCCGTCCAGCGCCTGGAGTCCTGGGCGGACAGCGGCGCCAAGCGCAAGGAGACGGCGGCCGGTTCGCGCACCTACGCCCACGCGGACGCCATCCGGATCATGGACGCCTGGTGGCCGCTGCTCGTCGAGGCCCAGTTCGCCCCCGGCCTGGGCGAACCGCTCTACGAGGCGTTCCGCGCCAAGCTCCCGCTGGACGAGTCCCCGTCGGCGAGCCACGGAGCGACCGGCGGGCACGCGGGCTCCGCGTTCCTCGCCGGCTGGTGGAGCTATGTCGACAAGGACCTCCGCGCCGTCCTCGGCGAACCGGTCGCGGGCGGTCTGGAGGAGGAGTTCTGCGGCGGCGGAGAGCTCTCCGCCTGCCGCGAGGTCCTGCTGACGACGCTCACCCGGGCGGCCGCCGCCCCGGCCACCGAGGTCTACCCGGGCGACGACGACTGCGAGCCGGGCGACCAGTGGTGCTCGGACGCGATCATCCACCGTGCGGTCGGCGGCATCACGCACCCCGTCGTCCACTGGCAGAACCGCCCGACGTACCAGCAGGTCGTGGAGTTCCCCCGGCACCGCTGAGACGCCACAGCGCAGCCTCCCCGGGCGCCCGGCGGCGCCCCGGACCGCGCGCACGACGGGCGGCGGCCGGCATCACACCGGCCGCCGCCCGCCGGCGCACCCGGAAGCCCGGAGTCGTCAACTCCGCTCCGTGCGCGCCCCGTTCAGCCGCGGTACAGCAGATGTTCCGCGCGCACCCGCCGGAAGGCGGCCAGGTCCGCCCGCCAGCCCGCGACCACCTCGCCGGTGTCCGCTCCCCGGTCGATCGCCGTACGGACCCAGGTGCTGCCCGTCAGCTTGTCGATCCAGTGGTCGGAGCGCCAGGTGAAGCCGTCCCACACGCGCTTCGCGGTGACGAGCAGCCCGATCCCGGTGCGCACCGGGTCGAACGCCTCCCGGTCGTGGACGTGCAGCTGCACCCCGCCGGCCGTACGACCCTGGAACTTGGAGAAGACGGGCTGGAAGTACGCCTCCCGGAAGCGCACCCCGGGCAGCTCCAGCGCGTTCGCCGCCTCCGCCCAGCGGCGGTCGATCCCCTCGGCGCCCAGCAGCTCGAACGGCCGGGTCGTGCCGCGCCCCTCCGAGAGGTTGGTGCCCTCGAAGAGGCAGGTGCCGGGGTAGACCAGGGCCGTGTCCGGCGTGGGCATGTTCGGGCTCGGCGGCACCCACGGCAGCCCCGTCTCGTCGAAGAAGTCGCCGCGCCGCCAGCCCGACATCCGGATCACGTCCAGCTCCACCGCCCGCCCGGCCGCCTCCGGCACGAACTCGGCGTTGAACAGCAGCGCCAGCTCGCCCACCGTCATGCCGTGCGCCTGCGCGATCGGCTCCCGGCCGACGAAGGTGGCGAACTCCTTCTCCAGCACCGGCCCGTACGCGCCCCGCCCGGTGACGGGGTTCGGCCGGTCCAGCACCATGAACCGCTTGCCGGCGAGCACGGCGGCGACCATGCAGTCGTACATCGTCCAGATGTAGGTGTAGAAGCGGGAGCCGGCGTCCTGGATGTCGAAGACCACCGTGTCCACCCCGGAGGCGGTGAAGATGTCCGCCAGCGCCTGCCCGCTCTTGAGGTAGGTGTCGTAGACCGGCAGGCCCGTCGCCGGGTCCTCGTACCGGCCCTCGGAGCCGCCCGCCTGGGCCGTGCCGCGGAAGCCGTGCTCGGGGCCGAAGACGGCCGTCAGGTTCACCCGCTCGTCGGCGTGCATGACGTCCACCAGGTGGCGCACGTCGGCCGTCACCCCGGTGGGGTTGGTGACCACCCCGGCCTTCCGCCCCTCCAGCGGCGCGTACCCCGCCGCCGCGAGCCGGTCGAAGCCGGTACGGACCCGGGGGCGGCCGCGGCGCCCGGACCGGCCGCCCGCCGCCTCCACGCCCGCCGCGGGCGCGGCGGTGGCCGCCACCGCGCCGACGGCTCCCGTGGCCGCCAGCAGATTTCTCCGGGACAGGGACATCCAGCACCTCCGGGCTCGGCGTCGGACCGGGGCGCGGCGGCGCCGGCCCCGGCGATTGCGCTGTGCCCCCGCACGCTAACCCTCCGCGGCCCGGCGGGGAACGACCCCGGCCGGCGGGGGACCGTCCCGGGCCGCCGTCCCGCCGGTCCCGCGCCCCCGCCTTCCCGGGTGTCATACCGACCGGTTAGTGTGCGGTCCGGACCCTCCCGGGCTTCCCGGTCCGGCCGCACCCGGTGGAGGATGTCCTCTACAGTCGTCCGGCGATCCGCGAGGGGCGGGAGCAGAGAGGCAAGGTGGCGGTGATGGCCAGAACGACGGAGGGCAGCGGAGCACCCGTTCCGCAGCGGCTGCTGGCCGCCGCGACCCGCCTTTTCGCGGACCGGGGCTACGACCGGACGTCCGTCCAGGAGATCGTGGAGGCCGCGGGGGTGACCAAGGGCGCCCTCTACCACTACTTCGGCTCCAAGGACGATCTGCTGCACGAGATCTACGGCCGGGTGCTGCGCCTCCAGCAGGAGCGGCTCGACGCCTTCGCGGAGTCGGACGCCCCGGTCGAGGAGCGGCTGCGCGGCGCGGCGGCCGACGTCGTCGTCACCACCCTCGAACACCTCGACGACGCGACGATCTTCTTCCGCTCGATGCACCAGCTCAGCCCCGAGAAGAACAAGCAGGTGCGGGCCGAGCGCCGGCGCTACCACGAGCGGTTCCGCGCCCTGATCGAGGAGGGGCAGCGCACCGGCGTCTTCTCCACCGCGACCCCGGCCGACCTGGTGGTCGACTACCACTTCGGCTCGGTGCACCATCTGGCCACCTGGTACCGGCCGGAGGGCCCGCTCTCCCAGCAGGAGGTGGCCGACCACCTCGCCGACCTGCTGCTGCGCGCCCTGCGGCCGTAGCGGGACGCGGGAACCGGGCGGGCCCGGACCGGATCTCCGGTCCGGGCCCGCCCGGTTCCCGCGCGCGGTGTCCCGCGCCCGCCGCCGGCTCAGCGGTACCGCTTGATCTCCCGGCGCGCCAGTGAGCGCTGGTGCACCTCGTCCGGCCCGTCGGCGAGCTGGATCGTGCGGGCCGCGGCCCACAGCTCCGCCAGCGGGGTGTCCTGGCTGACGCCGGCCGCCCCGTGCAGCTGCACCGCCCGGTCCAGCAGGGCCACCACGGTGCGCGGCGTCGCGATCTTGATGGCCTGGATCTCAGTGTGCGCGCCCTTGTTGCCGACCGTGTCCATCAGCCAGGCCGTCTTGAGCACCAGCAGCCGCAGCTGCTCGACGGCCACCCGGGCGTCCGCGATCCAGCCCTGGACGACGCCCTGTTCGGCCAGCGGCTTGCCGAAGGCCGTACGGGACACCGCGCGCCGGCACATCAGCTCGATGCCCCGCTCGGCCATGCCGATCAGCCGCATGCAGTGGTGGATGCGGCCGGGGCCCAGCCGGGCCTGGGCGATGGCGAAACCGCCGCCCTCCTCGCCGACCAGGTTCGTCACCGGGACGCGCGCCCGGTCGAAGACGATCTCGGCGTGGCCGCCGTGGTGCTCGTCCTCGTAGCCGTAGACCTGCATCGCCCGGCGGACCTCGACACCCGGGGTGTCGCGGGGGACCAGCACCATGGACTGCTGGCGGCGGACGTCCGCGCCCTCCGGGTCGGTCTTGCCCATCACGATGAAGATCTTGCAGTCCGGGTTCATCGCCCCGGAGATGTACCACTTGCGGCCGGTGATGACGTACGCGTCGCCGTCCCGCTCGATCCGGGTCTCGATGTTGGTGGCGTCGGAGGAGGCCACCTCCGGCTCGGTCATCGCGAAGGCAGAGCGGATCTCACCGGCGAGCAGCGGCTCCAGCCACTCCTTGCGCTGCGCCTCCGTGGCGAACTGGGCGAGGAGCTCCATGTTGCCGGTGTCCGGGGCCGCGCAGTTCAGGGCGGTGGGCGCCAGCTGCGGGCTGCGGCCGGTGATCTCGGCCAGCGGCGCGTACTGGAGGTTCGTCAGCCCCGCGCCGTACTCCTCGTCGGGGAGGAAGAGGTTCCACAGCCCCTGCCGGCGGGCCTCGGCCTTGAGCTCCTCGACCACCGGGGGCATGTCCCACCGGGAGGCCAGGCCCGCCCGCTGCTCCTCGGCGACGTGCTCCGCCGGGTAGACGTGCTCGTCCATGAACGCGAGGAGTTTCCCGCGGAGTTCCTCGGTACGGGCGTCGAATGCGAAGTCCATGGGCTCAGCCTTCCTTCAGGGTGGTGAGGCCGTTGTCGATGAAGACCGGGACGAGGGCGCCGATGCGGTCGAAGCCCGAGCCGACGGTCTGGCCGAGGGTGTAGCGGTAGTGGATGCCCTCGAGGATCACCGCGAGCTTGAAGTAGGCGAACGCGGTGTACCAGGCGATCCGCGAGACGTCCCGGCCGGAGCCGGCGGCGTAGCGCTCGATCAGCTCCTCCGGGGCCGGGTGGCCGGGGGCGTCGGCGGTGGTGCTGATCGGCATCCCCGGCAGCGCGCGCTGCCCGCTGTACATCACCAGCAGGCCCAGGTCGGTCAGCGGGTCGCCGAGGGTGGACATCTCCCAGTCGAGGACGGCCCGGACGGAGTCGTCGGGGCCGACGAGGACGTTGTCCAGCCGGTAGTCGCCGTGGACGACGGCGGGCGCGGGGGAGGCGGGCAGCGCCCTGCCCAGGGAAGCGTGGAGCTCGTCGATCCCGGCCAGCTCGCGGTTGCGGGAGGCGTCGAGCTGCTTGCCCCAGCGGCGCAGCTGGCGGTCGAGGAAGCCCTCCGGGCGCCCGAAGTCGCCGAGGCCCACGGCCTCCGGGTCGACGGCGTGCAGATGGACGAGGGTGTCGACGAGGCCGAGCACCACCCCGCGGGTGCGCTCCGGCCCCAGCGGGAGCAGTTCCTCGGACTTGCGGTAGGGGGTGCCCTCGACGAAGTCCATGACGTAGAAGGGGGAGCCGATGACGGACTCGTCCTCGCAGAGCAGCACGGTCTCCGGGACCGGTACGGCCGTCGGGTGCAGGGCGCTGATCACCCGGTGCTCGCGGCTCATGTCGTGGGCGGTGGCGAGCACATGGCCCAGCGGCGGCCGCCGGACCACCCAGCGGGAGGTGCCGTCCGTGACCGCATAGGTGAGGTTCGACCGGCCGCCCTCGATCAGCCGGGCGGTCAGCGGCCCCCGCACCAGCCCGGGGCGTTCGCGGTCGAGATGGCCGCGGAGACGGTCCAGGTCGAGGCCGGGCGGGTGGTCCTTGCTCATCACTGCTCCTTGGGGGGAAGGGACGTCCCGCTTATCATGCCGACCAGTCGGTATGACGTCCATACCCGGACGGCACTTGACAGCCCGGCCGCCGCCACCGCGGCGCCGCGTCACAGGACCAGAAGGGTCCCGCACGCCGCCAGGGCGACGACACAGCCCGCCGCCAGTGTGACCGATCGTACGGACACGGCCTCGGGCCGCGCCCGGTCCAGGGCCCGGATCCGGCGGTGGGCGGCGGTGAGCAGGACGAGCCAGGCCGCGGCCGTCAGCGCCAGTGCCACGGCGGCGACGGGCCCCGTGTCCCCGTGCAGGGCCAGCCGGACGGCCAGGATCGCGGCCACCGTGCCCGCCAGCGTCGAGCGCCGCCAGGCGAAGCCGGTGCGCTCGGGCTGCGCCGCCGGGTCGCGCGCGACCGGGTCGGCCATCAGCCGGCCCAGCCGACGGCGACCGTGGTCACCATCACCGCGGAGACCAGGATCACCCCGGCGGCGAGGAAGGCGGGGAAGCGCGTGGACGGCAGGTCCTCGCCGCGCCGCATCGCCAGCTCCACCCGTACCCAGTGGTTGACCGCCCGCGCGGCCACCAGCGCGCCGCCCACCAGCAGGACGACGGCGACGGTGGCCCGCACCGACCGGTGCAGGTCCGGCAGGAACTGGGCGACCGCGAAGCCGCCGCCCACCAGCGCCAGGGCGGTGCGCAGCCAGGCGAGGAAGGTCCGCTCGTTGGCGAGGGAGAAGCGGTAGTCCGGGGTCTCGCCCTGGGAGCGGATGCGGGCGGGGGAGAACCACAGCCGCACGGCGGCGGCCGCCGCACGCACTTTTCCGAACCCGGTTCCGGCCATGCCCCCATCCAATCATCCGGGCCCCGGGAAACCTTCGAGGGGTGAAGGCGGGGAGTGCCCGGCCCGGGCGGCGGAGCCCTCCCCTCCGTCGGGAGAGGCCGCCGGCCTGCGGCTCTACACTTCCGGGGGCGGACGCCGGGCGGAATGGGTTGTCAACAAGATGTAAACAACCATCCGGTGAGGAAACGGTCCTCCGGGGACGCCTTGACGCGGAGTGGTGACTAACGGTTTGCTGTCTGTGATCATCGACCGGTGTTGCGGAGATCACGCCGCCGGCGGGTCCGCCAGATGCACGGACAAGTGCCCCATACCGGGCGGGAAGTGGCGTGTTGCCGTGGAGGAAGAAGCTCACGGATGACCCCTCCACCACCGCCACCGCCCCCGCTGGGCAGATCGCGCAACAAGGACGGCTTCGCCTTCGACCCCGCCCTCGACGACACGGAACTCGCCGGGGTCCGCGACGCGCTCGTGCAGGGCCGCTGGGGTGAGAGCCGCGCCCTGCTGGCCCGGACCGGCCGGGACTGGGACCGCCGCGGCCACCGGCTGGTCGTCCTCGGCATGGAGCCCAACAGCGCGGCCTGGGCCGAGGAGTGGCGGCTCGCCGAGCCCGACAGCGTGGACGCCGCCGCCCTGTACGCCTGCGCCAAGGTCTTCCGCGCGCTGCGGGGCAAGGAGGAGCCGGCCGCCGCCCGCGAGGTCTGCCGGGCCGCCGCCCGGATGTACCCCGCCGACCCGTCCCCCTGGCTGGCCCTGCTGATCCTGGCCCGGCACACCGGCACCGACGAGGAACGGCTGCAGATCTTCGACCAGGTGCGCGGCCGCCACCGCGAACACCACCACGCCCACCACCTCATGACGGCCTGCCTGGCCGAACACCAGCAGGGCGACCGGGACGACCCCTTCCACGAGGTCTACGACTTCGCCGCCTGGGCCGCCGAACAGGCCCCCGCCGACTCGCCCCTGTGCGCCCTGCCCGTCATCGCGCACACCGAGCGCTACCGCGTCCTCGCCCAGGCCGGCATCGAGCCGCGCGACCCCACGCGCTCGGATCACTGGAAGAGCCGCCGCGCCCGCCAGGTGATGAAGGCGGCCTTCGACTGGTGGCTGGAGTGGGGCTACGAGGAGCACCCCCGCCGCCTGGTGGACCTCAACTTCCTGGCGCACGCCAAGTACCACGAGGGCCGGCCCTGGGAGGCCGCCGCCCTCTTCCACCGCATCGGGCGCCACGCCACCAAGGACCCCTGGTCCTACCCGGACCGGGACCCCCGGAGGACGTACCGCGCGGCCCACGCCGCCGCCACCGGCGGGACGGACCTCCGGTGACCGGCCCTCCGCGCGCCTCGCACCCCCTCTTATCCAGCCGACACAACCGACCAGCGGGAAGGTGACCATGCCGACGGACAACGACTCCGGCATCAGCACGTACAAGGGCGAGGAACGGGCGCTGCGCGCGGACCGGATCGGCCTGGGCGGCCTGCTGCTCTCCGTTCTCGCGGCGAGCGCGCCCCTCCTCGTGGTCGCGGGTGTCATGCCCACCACATACGCGGTGATGGGCATCGTCGGACAGCCGCTGATCTTCGTCCTCCTCGGCGTCGTCCTGCTGCTCTTCAGCGTCGGCTACGCCGAGATGAGCCGCCATGTGCACAACGCCGGCGCCTTCTACGCGTACATCGCCCGCGGCCTCGGCGGCACGGCCGGGGCCGGCGCCTCCGTCGTGGCCCTCGTCGCCTACAGCGCCATGCAGGTCGGCATCTACGGCATCTTCGGCTTCGAGGTCAGCGGGCTCGCCGCCACCTATCTGGACCTGACCGTCGCCTGGTGGATCCCCGCCCTCGTCGCCGCGCTGATCGTCGGCGTGCTCGGCTGGCTCAAGATCGACCTCAGCGCCAAGGTGCTCGGCGTGCTGCTCGTCATCGAGGTCTGCATGGTCGTCATCTTCGACGCCGCGGCCATCGGCGACCCCGGTCCCGAGGGCCTCTCCCTGACGGCCTTCGACCCCGGCACCCTGGCCGGGGCCGGCCTCGGCACCGCGCTCTGCTTCGCCTTCGCGTCCTTCGTCGGTTTCGAACAGGCCCCCGTCTACGCCGAGGAGACCAAGCGCCCGCAGGTCGTCGTCGCCCGCGCCATGTTCCTCGCCGTCGGCTTCGCCGCCCTCTTCCTGGCCCTCAGCTCCTGGGCCCTCAACATCGCCTCGGGCCCCGCCCGGATCGTGGCGGACGCGCAGGAACAGAGCGCCGGACTGCTGTTCTTCCTCACCGAGAGCCGGCTCGGCTCCAACTTCACCGACGTCATGCACGTCTTCTTCGTCACCGGCATGTTCGCCGCCATGCTCAGCTTCCACAACGTCGTCGCCCGCTACGCCTTCGCCATGGGCCGCGAGGGCCTGCTGCCCGCCGCCCTCGGGCGCACCACCCGCGGCAGCGGGGCCCCCGGCACCGGATCGCTGCTGCAGAGCGCGGTCTCGCTCGCCGTGATCGCCGTCTTCGCCCTCACCGACGACAAGCCGCACGGCGACCCCACCGCGCCGGTGCTCAACCTCTTCACCTGGATGGGCAACGTCGGCGCGCTGGGCGTCATCACCCTGATGGCCACCGCCTCCGCGGCCGTCATCGCCTTCTTCGTCCGCCGCGGGGCCGCCCGCGCGCAGGCCTGGCGGCTCATCAGCTCGGGCATCGCCTGCGCCGCGATGCTCACGATCATCGTCTACACGGTGAAGGACTTCGACGTGCTGCTGGGCGCGGAGCCCGGCTCGGTGCTGCGCTGGGTCCTGCCCGGCATCATCGGCCTCGCCGTGACCGGCGGCCTCGTCTACGGACTGGTGCTGCGCTCGGTGCGGCCCGAGGTGCACCGCCGGATCGGGCTGGGGAACCAGGCGTTCCAGCTGGAGCGGACGGCCGCCGCGCGGGCGGACTCCGCGGACTCCGCGCCGCCCGCCGGCACCGCGGCTCCCCGCGGCTGAACCCGGCGGCTCCCCGCGGCCCGGGCCCCGGCCCGGGCCGCACCTCCGATCATCACTCTTTCGAGTGTTGAACTCGGGCCCACCCCTAGGCAGTCGAGGATTCCGAACGGTAACTTGCGCTCGCCGACGGCCCCGCCGCGGCGGGTACGGGTTCGAGAGAGGTGACGCGGTGCGCGAACTCAGCCTTCCGCCCCTGGTGCAGAAGCTCCGCACGGGAGGTCTCGCGGATTCCGTGTACGAGATCGCCGAAAGAGCCCCGGACCGGGTGCAGTTCTCCCGGCGCGAGGACGGCCCCGACGGCATCCGCTGGCTCCCCGTCACGGCCCTGGGCTTCCGCAGCGAGGTGACCGCCCTGGCCAAGGGCCTCATCGCGGACGGCGTCCGGCCCGGCGACCGGATCGCCGTGATGTCCCGCACCCGCTACGAGTGGACGCTCTTCTCCTACGCCCTCTGGGCCATCGGCGCCCAGCTCGTCCCCGTCTACCCCACCTCCTCCGCCGAGCAGGTGCACTGGATCCTCTCCGACACCCGCGCCTCCGCCGTGATCGTCGAGCACGCCGACGAGGCGATGACCGTCGGCGCCATCTGCGACGACCTCCCCGGGTTACGCCGCATCTGGCAGCTCGACGAGGGCTGTGTGCGGGAGCTGTCCGCGCTGGGCCGCGGCATCCCCGACGCCTTGGTGCACCGGATGCGCGCCGGGGTCAGCCCCGGCTCGGCGGCCACCATCACCTACACCTCCGGCACCACCGGCCGTCCCCGGGGCTGCGTGATCACCCACGCCAATCTGGCCTTCGAGTGCGACACCCTCATCGAGGGCTGGCGCGAACTCCTCGCCGAACCGGGCGAACAGCCCGCCGTGCTCGCCTTCCTGCCGCTGTCCCACATCTACGGGCTGATGGTGCAGGTGGCCTGCCAGCGGCACGGCGTCCGCCTGGGCCACCAGCCCGACCTGTCCGCCGCCGGACTCCTCCCCGCCCTCGCCTCGTTCCGGCCCACCTTCCTCTTCGCCGTGCCGTACATCTTCGAGCGGATCTACCGCACCGCCCGCCGGCGGGCCGAGGAGGCCGAGAAGCTGGAGGCCTTCGACCACGCCGTGGACGTCGCCATGCGCTACGCCGAGGCCGCCGAGCGGCGCTCCCTGCTCCGCGGCACCGGACCGGGCCCCGCGCTGCGCGTCCAGCACGCCCTGCACGAGCGCACCGTCTACGCCCGGCTGCGCGCCGTCCTCGGGGGCCGGGTGCGGCACGCCGTCTCCGGAGGATCACCCCTCTCCCGGGAGCTCGGGCTGGTCTTCTCCGGGGCCGGCGTCACCATCTACGACGGCTACGGCCTCACCGAGACCGCCGCCGCCGTCACCGGACACCCCATCGGCCGCCCCAAGTTCGGCACCGTCGGCCGCCCGCTGCCCGGCTGCGCCGTGCACATCGCGGAGGACGGCGAGATCTGGGTCCGGGGCGACAACGTTTTCGCCGGCTACCTCGACGACCGGCAGGGCACCGAGGAGGTCCTCCACGACGGCTGGCTGGCCACCGGGGACATCGGCCATCTCGACGAGGACGGCTACCTCCATCTCACCGGCCGCAAGAAGGACATCATCGTCACCAGCGGCGGCAAGAGCGTCTCCCCGCTCGTCCTGGAGGAACGGCTCCGCTCGCACCCGCTGATCTCGCGCTGCCTCGTGGTCGGCGACAACCGGCCGTTCATCGCGGCCCTGATCACCCTGGACCAGGAGGCCGTGGGCCACTGGCAGCGGCTCCGCTTCCAGCAGCCCATGGACCTGCGGGTGGTGGTGCGCCACGCCGAGCTCCAGGAGGAGATCCAGCGCGCGGTGTCCCGCGCCAACACCGCCGTCTCCCGCAGCGAGTCCATCCGCGCCTTCCGCGTCCTGCCGCACGACTTCACCGTCGCGGGCGGCCTGCTGACCCCCTCCCTGAAGCTCCGCCGGGCGGCCATAGTCAAGGCGTACGCGGCCGAGATCGCCGAGCTGTACAACCGGTGAGCCGGCCGGGCCCGTCCCGGGCCGGGGCCCGGCCGCCGCGGAGGGGGACGGCGGCCGGGCGGTCCGTCAGCGGATGTGCACCCAGCGGGCAACCGACGGCACACCCGCGGAGTCCGTGACGAAGAGCATGTACCAGCCGCGCGGCACCACCGTCGGGTCCCGGGGCACGGTCAGCGCCAGCCGCCCGCCGCGCCGCCGCTCCAGGCCCAGCTCGACGGAGCGCTGCTCGACGTCCGTGGTGTGCGTGACGGCGCTCGGCCGGATCAGCCGGGCCCGGGCCGGGCGCCGCGCGGACTCGACGGAGAAGACGGCCGTCTCCCCGCGCTCCGCCCGGTCCGGCCCGCCGGTGATCCGCGGCCGCTCGCCCCGGTGCAGATAGGGCGGCGAGAAGATCTCGACGCGCTGCTCGAACGTGCCCGGCTGGTTGTTCTCCGGGTCGGCGTAGAGCGGGTCGGAGCCGAAGGTGGCCACCCGCCCGTCGGGCAGCAGCAGCGCCTCGGAGTGGTAGTTGCGGCCCACGACCGGGGAGGCGGCGGGCCGGAAGGCGTTCTTCCGCGGCAGGTAGAACTGCGCCTTGTGGATGTCGCTGTCGCCCTTGCCGCGGTAGTCCTCGGAGCCGCCGGTGGTGAAGACGGTGTCGTCGGGCAGCAGCACGCTGGAGAGGTAGCGGGTGCCCTGCGGCAGATCGGGCCCGGGGGTGAAGCGCGGGTCCTTCCGCGCCAGATCGGCCACGGCGGTGCGCGCGGTGGACTTCGCGGACTCGCCGACGCCCCCGCCGCCGAGCACCATCACCTTCTGCTCCTGGGCGGGCGGCAGCAGCACCGAGGCGGAGGTCTCCAGCTGGTCCTGGTCGGCGAGGCCGGGCACCGGGCGGAAGGTGTTCTTCTCCACGTTCCACAGGCCCGGCGCGCGGCCCTTGTCGGCGGGGCCGTAACCGGCGTTGGAGCCGGAGTAGAAGAGGTCCCCGCCGCGGGTGAGGAAGAGCGCCGGATAGGTGGGGAAGTAGCGTTCCGGCGCGGGCGACCAGGTGCGGGTCTCCGGGTCGAAGATCTCGTTCTTGCCGGGGACGACCTGGCCGATCTCGTCCAGGCCGGAGACGGCGAGGACCCGGCCGTCCTCGAGAGTGGCGAGGGTCGGGTACCAGCGGGCCTCCGCCATCGGGTCGACCGGCAGGTACCGCTCGGCCACGGGGTCGAACTCGTAGGCCACGTCCAGGCCGTGGTAGTCCTGCTTGTCCAGGGTGAGGGACTGCGCGAGCCCGTAGACGTTCCGCCGGTCCGCGCCCCTCAGCCCGTCGACGGTGTACTGGTCGGGGCGCCGGGTGACCTGGCTCTTTCCTTTCCGCACCGCTTCGACGAAGACGCGCTCCTCGCTCGCCGTGACGGTGACCCTGCCGCCCTTGCGCTTCTTCTTCTCGGCGGCGGGGAGTTCGAAGGCCCGGGTGGTGCGGTACTCCTTGCCGTCCGGGGAGCGGAAGACGGTGCCGCGCGGGAAGTGGTGCGGCCGGTCCGGGTCCTCGTTCTTGACGAGCATTCCGCCGCCCGCGCGTTCGACCTTGCCGTCCAGCACCTCGTAGCGGGCCGTGCCGCCGGCCACCAGCAGCTTGCCGCTGGGGAGCTGGGCGTGGCCGGAGCAGAACAGGTCCTCGGGGGTGGGGATCAGCCGGAAGGTGTTCTCGGCCGGGTCCCACAGCAGCGTCTTGAAGGTGCCCGCCTCGAACATCTTCTCGTTGTTGCCGGACCCGGCGATCAGCAGCACCTTGCCGGTGCGCAGCAGTGCCGCGTGGATGGCGTTGACGCGGTATTTCTCGGGGACGCCGAGCAGCTCCCAGTGGCCGTACCGGGCCTTGTACTCCGGCTGTTCGATCTTGTAGGCGTGGTAGGTGCGCTCGGCGTAGCTGATGGCGGCGGGGGCGTTGAGCCCGGCGAGGGTGAGGAAGGCGGCCGCTCCGAGGGCCGTGGTGCGGAAGCGGGGGCTGATCAGATGGCGCACAGCGGGTCCTTCTCTGCGGGGGCGTCACGCTCCGCCGCCGGGGCCGCGGCGGCCTTCGCGCACGTCCCGGAGGCGGCAGGTACGGCGGCGGTTGCGGGGGTGGTTACGGGGCCGGGGGAGCGCTCCGGGCCGCGCCGGGAGGCGTCCGTCCCCGCCGGGCGCGGGGCGGAGCCCGCCGGGGCTTCCGCGGTCGGGGAGTCCGCGCGGGCCGCGGGCACGGCGGGCCGCGCGGCGTCCTCGGCCCGCGGCCGCCGTTCGCCGGCGGCCCAGACGAGCACGGGGGCGAGGCACAGGGCGAGGGCGAGTAGGGCCCAGGCCGTTATGGCGGCGTGGAGATGGCCGAGGAAGAGCGCGGCCACCACGGAGCCCCCGAAGACCAGGGCCCAGCAGAGGTGGATCCGGAAGGTGGCGAGCCGGTCGGGGCTGGCCGAGTCGCCCTTGGGCGTCACCACGAAGGAGCTCTTGCGGCGCAGCACGGCGTCGATCAGCGACTTGGCGTAGACGGGCGCGGAGAGCGCGGACATCGCCATGCCGGCGAGTCCGCCGGACCCCTCCGGCTCGTGCGGGGAGACGTTGTGCCGGCGGTTCCAGATGTAGAGGCCGATCTGCAGGGCGGCCGCGTCGCTGTACAGCATCAGCCAGATCTCGGCGGGAACGTGCAGGCCGGAGGCGCCGACGACGAGGAAGAGCACGCAACTCAGCGCGGCGAGAAGCCAGTTGAGAGCCGTCATCGGGTAATAGACGATCATCAGCGTGTAATTGAGCAGCCGCCCCGGGGAAAGGGAGAACGGGGCCTTCCAGAACTGTTTGAGAATCGTTTCGTAGGTGCCCCGGGACCAGCGGAGCTGCTGGGTGAAGAAATCCGTCCAGGCGGCCGGACCCTCGCCGACGGCGAGCACGTCCGGGGTGTAGACGGAGCGCCATTTCCGTCCGGTCTCCGGATTCCTGGCCCGGTGGATCTCGAAGCCGGTCGCCATGTCCTCGGTGATGGAGTCGTAGAGGCCGCCGATTCCCTGGATGGCCTTGACGCGGACGGCGTTGGAGGTGCCGACGAACATGGGCGAGCCATAGGCGTTCCCGGCCCGCTGGATCAGCGCGTGGAAGAGGAACTGCTGGCTTTCCGCGGCCTTGGTGACGGCGGTGTCGTAATTCCCGTAGACCTGGGGGCCGATGACGAAGGCGACGTCCGGGTCGCGGAAGTAACCGAGCATCCGCTCCAGATAGTTGGGGAGCGGCACGTGGTCGGTGTCGACGGAGGCGAAGAAGTCGTAGTCCCCGCCGTGGGCGTCCAGCCAGGCGTTGTAGTTGCCGTGCTTGGTCCGGGCGCGGTGCGGGCCGGAGGGCCGGTTCCACTTCTCGACGCCCTTGCGGGTGAAGTGGCGGACGCCGAGGCGGGCGCAGACGGCGCGGGCCGCCGGGTCGTCGCCCTCGTCGAGGAGCCAGACGTGCACGGTGCCGCGGTGCCGGACGCGGACGGCGGCCTCCAGGGTCCGGGTGACCATCTCGATCGGCTCCTTGCCGGGCACGAACGAGGTCAGGAAGGCGACCCGGGTACCGGGCTCCGGGGTGACGGGCACGGGGTCGCGGGCGACGAGCGTCGCGTGGGCGTTGGAGAAGACCGTGCACAGCCGGAAGAACTCGATGAGGCCGATGGAGACGAGCATCGCCGTGTCCGCGGCCGACTCCCAGCCGGAGACGTACGGGCGCTCCACCCAGTGGTCCGGCTGGAGCAGCCAGAAGAGGAGCAGCGCCGAGACCAGGGGGGCCGCGCAGAGCAGCAGGGTGGCGCGGATCCGGTGTGGTTCCTGGGCCAGCAGACTGCGGTAGGCCACCCGGTACGGCGTGCTTCCCCCGTCCGGGTCGGTGAGCGGCCCCGCGAGTCTGCTGTACCGCTCGTAATCGTAGGCCGGGGACACCGGAAGGGAATCGGGGACGGGCGATTGCGATTCCCCGGCCTTCGGGGTGACGGATTTCGGTGACGCCATCGGGGGCACTCCCGTGGGGCTTACTGGATGGATCGCGAAGGGCGATGACCCGGATGGCCCAGATTCTTCATGTCATCGACCGAGATGAGAAGGTAACAATCCCGCTCCGCATTCCTGCGGAAATGTGATGTTCGGCGCGCCATGATAATGACCCCGGAGAGGCGTCGGAGGCGATACCGGATGGAGTACCGGGAAAGTCTCTGAAGGCGGCGGAAACGGCTGCGCCCCGCACGGGAATTCAGCGGCGCGTTGCGCCGGAACGGGGCGGGGCGGGGCGGGAGATGAACGGGGGCGGGCGCTCGACGGGACGGCCGGTCACGGATGGCCGCTCGCGGAGGGCCGCGCAGGGGTGTCCGCCCCGGACGTCCGGAGCGGGGGGAGGGAGGCCGGATCGCGACCCGGCGGCGTCCGGGAGGGCGAGGACCGTACGGGTGGCTGTGGGGCTTCCAGAACCGCGGCCCGGTGCCCGTCGCGGAACCGCGGCCCGGTGCTCGTCCGGGCCCATGGTCCGGCGTGGTGTGGCGGCGGTAGTCGCCGCTGTCCTTGGTGTGCGCCCGGGAGTCTCAGCGCTGTGCGCCGGAAGTCTCAGACCCGTGGCGCCCGCCGTCCGGCCCTCGGGGCGGGCACGAGGAGCCGGCCGCCCGTCATGGCCACTGCGTCGCGGGGCGGCTATCTGCTGCAAGTGTCACTGTGGACCCAGGGTCACGTCACTCAGTCAGTCAGCCGACCGGTCCGGGGCGGACGGTGGAAGCTCTCGGGCCACGGAGGCACGTGTCGCGGGTGCGGCGAAAAGAAAAGTGTGCCGTCCGCCTCTCCGGTATCCCGGCGGCGGACGGCACACCAAACGCTCACTGTCCCGACGCGAACCCGAGGAAGGACGCCCATCCTTCGCGGCCGACGGTGAAGGCCGGGCGGGCCGTGTCCTTGGAGTCCCGTACGTAGACGGCCTGTTGGGTGTTCGCGACCTCCACGCAACTGTCGCCCTCGCCGCCGCTGTAGCTCGACTTGAACCAGGCGAGTTCCGTCTCACCGCGCATCAGCCGCTCACCGCTCCGACACGAACCCGAGGAACGACGCCCACTCCTCGCGTCCGACCATGAAGGCCGGGATGGTTACGTCCTTCGAGTCCCGTACGTGGACGCCCTGTTCAGCTATGGCCACCTCCACGCAGCTGTCACCCTGGGTGCCGCTGTAGCTGGACTTGAACCAGGGGAGTTCCGCCTTGCCGCTGTTCATCGCTCTCCTCGCAGTCGCTCCAACAGGTCCCTGGATTCCTGGGGGTTGAGGGCCTGCGAGCGCAGTGTGTCATAGCGTCGGCAGAGCAGACTCACCTCTTTCGGGTCGGAGATCAGCCGACCGTTCTGCTGGCCTTCGGAGTACCCGAGCCGCCGCCCCTCCGGGGTCTCCACAACCTGGACAGGTCCATCCAGGCACCCATGGAACTCTGATGCCAGAGGCACCACTTGAAGCGACACATTGCGGGGTGCCGTGACCTCAAGCACGTGATCCAACATGCTCGACTGCACCTGCGCACCGCCAAGCCTGCGTCGGAAAACCGACTCTTCCACGATGAAGCTGAACGGCACGGTGGGGCGGTCGCGCAACATCGCCTGCCGTTGCATTCGCGCGGTGAGCTGAGCCTCCGTCTGCTCGTCGGTCAGCAGCGGAATGCTGTTGTCGAACACGGCCCGCGCATAAGCCTCCGACTGCAACAAGCCCGGCACCAGCCGGTTCTCGTACGTACACAGACTCACCGCCTCCCGTTCCAATCGCGCCCACCGCCGGAACCAGGCCGCGAGCCCCGGCTCGCCCCGGGTGAGGTGGCGGGCGGCCTTCCGGAGGGCGCCGGTGTTGCCGAGGGCTGCCTCTGCCCGCTCCACGAACCTCGGGTCCGGCATCCGGCGTCCCAACTCCACCGACTCGACCGTGTGCTTGGAGAAGTGCACCCGGACGCCGAGATCCGTGCGGCTGAGCCCCGCGTGCTCGCGCAGCGCCTGGACGAACGCGCCGAACGTCCGCAGGCTGTCCGAGGGGCACGGCTCCCGCTCCCACTCCCCGGCCGGCCCCTGCTGCGGCAGGCCGACGTCTCCAGCCCCGGCTTCCCCTCCGGCTCCCGTTTCCGCCTCGTGCCCGGCCGCAGCGGCCGGGCCCCCTTCGACGATGTCCATCCGCCGCCCTTTCCTCCGTACCGGGCCGCGACCCTCCCCACGGCCCTCGTGCTCACCACTCAGCGTGACGGACATTTTCGCGCGCTGTCCACCCTTCGTGTCCGTACGTGCACGCCGCGTACGCATTCTGTACGGGCCCCGGCGCATACCCCCGTCCGCACGGCTCCGCCGTACCGGCGCCGCGAGCAGGGCGCGAGCCAGAAATGGACGCGCTACCAGCACATTTGAGCGACTGCCCGCCGTCCCCGCTCCCCGCTCCGCCCTCGCGCCCGGCCGCCCGTCGCCGACCGAGCCGCGTCCCCGGGGTACTGCCCACCACATCACGGAGCGTACTCGGAACAGCCCGGCCGCTCAGGACCGGCAAACCCGGCCGTCCACCCCGAGCAGGTCGCGCAGCGGGCGGCAGCAGCCCGAAAAGACAGGGGAACCGGCAGAGGTGACCCATGCCCGTCATCCGACGCCGGACCAGGAACAAGGGCACGACGTGCGCTACTTGAGCAGGCGCCGTGAGCTCGCCGCCGCCGACGGCCCGGCCGGGGCCGCCGCCCTCGGCGTGGCGGTCGTGGTGGTCCTGGCGATCCGCAGCCGTCTCAAACGCTGACCGCGCCCGCCCACGCGCACAGCAGCGGCGTCAACGCGGGTATAGGGCCCGGCGTGCCGAGTTGATGACGTTGCGGGCCTCGGCCCCGTGTACGGCCGACTCGCCGAGGGTCTGCCAGACCTTCTTGTACAAGGCGATGTTGTCGGCATCGTCCAGCCACAGTTCGGCGTGCCAGTCCTCGGCGACGACCAGCCGGTCGTCGAGCACCCAGAAGCCGTTGGCCGGCACGATCTTGACGGGCGCCGTGAAGGGGATGATCCCCAGCTCCACCGTGTCCATGCCGATCACGCCGCTCAGGCGGTCGAGTTGGCTCGCCAGCACCGAGGGCGGGCAGATCAGCGACCGCAATGCGGCCTCCCAGATCAGCACGTGCAGCCTGTGGCCGGACCGGTACAGCCATTCCTGGCGCTTCACCCGTGAGCGGACGGCCGCCTCGATGTCGCCGGCTCCGCCCAGCAGCTCCGCGTACCGCTGGACGACGTGCCGGGCGTACTCCGGGGTTTGCAGGAGTCCGGGGATCACCGACTCCTCCCAGAGCCACATCTCCGAGGTGCGATCGATCTCGGCGCTCAGCCCCTCGTGAAGGTGCTTGAAGCCGTTCGCCAGCGCTCGTCGCCAGGATCTGATGTGCGACTCGAACCCGGCCAGCCGGGCGGTGAGTTCGGGGTACGCCTCCGGCTGCCCCGTCGCGTCCGCCCACGCCCTCAGGTCCTCGGGAGTGGCCGTCTGCCTGCCGTTCTCCAGTTTGCTCACCTTGGAGCCCGGCCAGCCGAGCCGCCGCGCGAGCTGCCTGCCCGTGAGCCGGCCACCGGGACACGTGAAACGGAGTTCGCGCAGCCGCGCCCCCAACGCCGCCCGTGCCTGCTGGTAGTCAGTGCTCACCGTTCACGCGCTATTCCTTCGGGGCCACCTGCGCGGCGAACCGGTCGCGCGGGATCGCGTGGTGCATCGCCGCGTCGCGCACCATGGCGTAGCGCACGACCTCGGCCGGTTCGGTGATCAGCTCGATGTCGAGCAAGTTGTCCTCGTCGTCGAAGCGCAGCAGGGCGACCAGCCGTGAGTCGAAGATCCAGAAATCCTCGGCGGGCAGGCCGGTCCGTACGGCGTCCTCGCGCCACAGGTACCGGATGTCCTCGCCGACGGCGGCGTTGTGCCGGGCGTAGTCGAGCAGGAACAGCTGCTCCTCGGTGGGCGGGTCATCGGCGACGCGGACCCGGCCGACCGTCTTACCGTTGGCCGTCTGGGCCTTGATGTTGGCGAACCAGGGTTCGTCGGGGTCGCAGGGTGAGGAGCCGGTGGCCAGGAACGCCTGGAAGTCGGGGTCCTGCCGGTCCGAGGCGTAGCCGCGCCGCGTTTCCAGCCGCCAGGCGGTGTGCTCGAAGGTCTCGAACAGGCGGCGGAAGGTGGCCCGGTCGACGCGTTCCGGCACTCGCTCCAACTCCTTCGGTCCCCAGTTCACGAGCAGTTCGCGCGGCACGGCCACCGCTGCCTCGCCGGCTCCGAAGTGCCGGAGCTGTGCGAGGTCTTCGGGGTCGGTAACGGGTGTGCCCTGAACGATGATCTCGCCGGTGTCTTCGTCCGTGTGCAGGGCGGGGCAGCCGTCGACCTTGCTGTCTGTGCCGGTGAAGCGCAACCGACGAGTCATGAGGGCTCTTCCTTCCGCGGGTTCGGTCCCCTCAGCATCGCTGGGGAGTCCGGCCCGGCACCACGGGGACAGGCAGGGTGCGGGAGAAAACATCAGCAATCTCGGGCGCGCGGTGAGCAAATTCGCGAAAACAGCGTACCGCCGGTCAACGACTCGCCTTTAACGTCCTGTTCAAGGCGATCTGCTGTCCAGGTAACCGCCGGGCTCCATCCGAGCCCCCGGCTCCAGTGAGTAGCCCTCGCTGAAGCGGGATGTGCAAGTCGCCCGTGCCGCACTCCAGCCCAGCAGGGGCTGACAGGCGGGACGGGCTCGCAGCGGTATGGCACCACACGACCCTTCCCCGCATCTCCGAAGGAGTAGTTCATGACCGTCACACTCGACCGGCCCGTCGGCACCCGCACGCGGGATCCGAAAGAACTCCTCAACGCGGTCCAGCCCCGCGTCCAGCACCTGACGATCAACGTGCTGGACAGCGGCATGACCCTGTGGGACCGCGAGGTGGCCCTGCTGCTGCGCGACCACACGATGGTCCGCGACATGGCGCAACGCATCCTCGGCAACGCCGTCATGTACACCATCGGCTGCATGGAACATCCGGAGGTCCACCTCGGAGTCGGCAAGCTCGTCGACATCGGCGTTCACCAGCTCATCCTGGACACGCCGGTGTGGTGGGCCCTCTGCGACGTGTACAACGAGGGCCGCTACAAGCACCACGCACCCTTCATCGAGCGTCGCCGCGACGGCCTGTGCCTGCGCACGGCGGACTTCCTGACGTCCATCGGCTTCGCCGTCGACGCGGAGCTGTGGGCGATCGACGGCGCGGAATGCTCGCCGTGCGACAACAAGGTCCCCGACAGTCACTGAACCGTCCTGCCCTGGCCCCTGCCCTCGGTTCTCCGGTGGACAGGGGCCGTCCCCCTGTGAAGAGGAATCGCCTTGCCCGCACACCACGACATCGCCGCCGAGACGGAGCTGTGGGACACCTTCGCCGCCTCCGCCTTCAAGGAAGACGCGGAGCCGGGCTTCTGCTGGACCCAGTACGCCGGCCACGGGCCCGGCCCGGAGCTCCTGGGGAACCCGCGCTCCGTGCTGGAGATCGGCTGCGGCACCGGCCGCGCCCTCGCCCACCTCGCCCGGCAGGGCATCGCCGCCCGCGGCGTCGATCTGTCTCCGGTCATGGTGGAGAAGACCACCACCAAGTGGGCGGGTACCGGCGCGGAGTTCGTGTGTTCCGAAGTGCTGGCGTACCTGAGCGGGCACGAGGAGGTTTACGACGCCGTCTACTCGATCTTCGGAGCCGCCTGGTTCGCCGACCCGGGCCGTCTCTTCCCTCTCGTCCGCAGGCGGCTCCGACCCGGTGGCGTCTTCGCGTTCTCGCAGCCGCCGGCCATCCCCGGCGCGTACGGGCCGCAGGGCATGTATAAGGGCGGCTTCGCCGGAAAGGCGATGTTCACCTACCGCTACAGCTACCGCCCGGCCGTCTGGGAACGCCTGCTCACCCGGGCCGGGTTCGCCACGGCCGACGCACGGGTCATCGACGCGCCGCACCCCGGGCACATCGGGACACTCCTTGTGCGGGCGGTCGCTCCGTGAGGAGGGGCCGTGCGGTCAAGGGTGCGGATGCATCTCCAGAACCGCCGCATCACTCGGGGACGGCACAGGCGGTACACCATGGAGGTCACCGCCACAGCAACGCACCGGCGCCCGGACCGTCTGCTGTACGTGCAGTGGGTGTCCTCCGGGCAGACCGAGGGAGAAACGGATCTCATGGCAGTTTCCGCTGGCTGGGCACGCCGTCCCCCGACGAAGGGCGACGGCTGGCGGCGTGGACCCTCGCCAGAATGGGTGCGGCCCTGGCCGAGGACACACCGTTCGAGGCGCGGATCGTCCGCACGGACGACGAGGGCACCCGCACCGTCGAGGTGAGCGGCTCCAGCGCGCGGCCGCCCGTCGCCGACCGAGCTGCGTCCCCGCGGGCACTCCGCAACACATCACGGAGTGTGGCCATCGCCTGCGGCGAGGCCGATTCGGCGGCCGCCCGCCCTTCTTCGACGGGACAGCGAGGCATGCGAGCAGCGCAACTCTGTGGAGCGCTGGAGCGCTGCATCAACTGCCTCAAGCAGTGGCGCGGCCCGGCCACACGGACCGGCATGCGCGCGATCGTCCACCAGGGCGCGCTCGACCTCGCAGGCATCCTCATCCGGACGCGACGCCGGCCGGGAAGACAGAACCTAACGGTGAACAACAGGACTTGACGGAAGGGATGGCCCCCAGCCTGGCGGCAGGAGAGCCCACGAACCGAGGTCCAACCACTCCCCGAATCGAATGGGCCGGGCGCCACCGACGTGGTCCAAGGACAGCGGGACGATCCGGTCACAGGTGGCCCGTCCGTCCCACCAAACCGTGCCGGCCAGAGAGCCGGTCAAGGCCAACAAGGTGGAGAAGCCGCAACCGTGCTCCTGGATGACGACCGCACCGGCCGTTTTCAAGTCCTCGAACCTGTCGGCCTCGTCGTCCCAGGCACACCGGGCCTCCCGGTACGCGGCGTCGTCCTCGAACGCATCAGCCTGCGGCTCACGGGCCATCAGTTCGTGATCGGCCTCGGCGTAGGAGTCGGGATGCGGAAAGGGAATCGCCAGCAGCTCGCGTCGCCCCTCGTTGTTCCCGGCCCACCACCAACCACGTCCGGTCCGCTCGAGCCGGAGGAGCGCCCCGCCCGCGCTCACCTCGCGCAGATACGCGCGATACTCCCCGGGAAGGGACACACCGAGTTCCCGTTCGGCCTCGACGATCTCGGCTTCGGTCAGGGGCGGCTCCGTCATGGGGCGAGCCTAACCACCTCGTTCCGGTGGGGCGCTTCGAGAGCACGTCTTCGCCCGGATGAAGACCTGGAAGATCGTCCGTGAATGCCGCCCTCGGCTCGGCGGTGCGGTCCCGGCGGTCCTGGCGATCCGCAGCCGTGTCAAACGTTGACTGCGCCCGTCGGCGACGCGAGCGCCCTGCCGGAACGGCCGGTCCGCCAGACGGCTGCGCTCCCGGCCCTCCGGCGCCAAGTCGCAAGCGCCTATGACGACTTCGGCCGCGCCCCGCTCCCGCTGACGCCACGTGTGATCACGTCGGAGAAGAGGTGGGGCCCTTGTTCATCGTCCATCGGGGCATGGATCTCTGTGGCGACGTCGAGGTCACGGCTGAAGCGTTCGACCAGGCCGTGGGCTTGCACGGCGTATCCGCCGGTGAGAACCAGAGGATAGGGGGAGCCGAGGTCGAGGATGTCGGCAAGCAGACGCTCGTGGAGCGGCGTGAGCTTCACGCGGCGGTCGCGGTGGTCGCGGTGGTGCGGTGGAGCTCGGGGAAGGCGTCCTCCCAGACCTCGCGAATGCAGGGGCTGACCAGGCGACGCAGAACGGGCCACTGCTCGGCCAGCAGCCGGTGGTGGAGGAGAGCCGCCAGGTCCTCGCGCAGGCCCTCTGCGAGGACGGTCCGGTAGAGCGTCATGCGAGACTTCGGACGGTCCAGGCTGTAGCTCGTCCGCCCGGACCAGACGATGTGGAGCGGCAGGTCGACGGTGCCATCGACAGGGCCGGTCAGCTCCTGCAGTCGCTCGGGCAGCCTCTTGCGGTAACGGTCCCGCAGTACCTCGGCGCGGGGCGCGGTGGTCGTCGCGTCCATGCCTCCAGTCTCGCCGAGTGGATTCCCCATGGCAGCCACCGCGCTCTCCCTCGTCTCGGGCGGGCCCTCATCGTGGGCCACGGCAGTCTCCGGGGCTCCGGAGGGAGACGGCCAGGCCGGTTGGTCGCTGCCGCTGGACTACGACCGTCACCGGCTCGCCCCTGCCTCCGCGCGGCCATCACGACCTGGCTGCTCACTCGCAGCGGTACCGCCACGGAAACCGGCTCCGAGGGCTGCCGCACCGCGCGCACCGAGCCGGGCGGCAGGACGCCGACCGGAAACCTCGACGAACCCCGGTCACGGCCGCCCGGCCGGCCACCGGCTACCGGGACATGCTCATACTCGTGCGCTGCGCGGGTCGGGCCGCCGTGTCCCCCGTCAGGTCCAGGCGGAGGGCGGGCAAGGTGTCGAGGAGGTTGCCCACGGTGTCGCCGAGCGGGGCGGGGAGCTGGGGCAGGCCCGGGAGCCAGCCCGTGTCGATCACGGTGAGGCCGGTACGAAGGGGTTTCGGCTGCGCAGCGTCCAGGTCCCAGCTTGCCCTTGGGGTGCTGTCGTAGGAGGGGGCGGTGGGCGGGATCTCACCCTGGGAAAGCGGCCAGGTCACGCCGCGGAAGCGGCCCGACTCCAAGTAGCCGAGGAAGCCATGGGTCGCGGAGCGGCCCTTGACAGCGGCCTTGGCGTCCGGGGTGATCACCAGCCAGTCGAGGTCGGTGGAAACCATGGTGAGCCGACCGGTTGCGGTGGGCACGGAGAGCTTGACCGCCCCGGTGGGCGCAGTGGAGCCCGCCGTCGCGTATTTGGCCAGGGCGGTGAAGCCCAGGCCGTCGTCCAGGGTTCCGGCACCGGAGGCGAGACCGGCGCGCGGGTCGTAGACGACGACCATGCGCTCCGCGGCGTCCTTGCCGCCGTCGTCGTCGGTGACCTCGACGGAGACGGTGTCCATGCCTGCATGGTCGTAGACGTGGCTGCTGTCGCAACGGCTTTCCTTCGCAGGAAAGTTGGAGGTGCTGCCGTCGTCCCAGGTGATCTTGCAGGTGTGGGTGTCGTTGCCGCCGGGATCGGTGAAGGAGGCCGATACGGGGACCTCGTTCTCGACGCGGTGGACGTCCCAGTCCACGGGCACGGTCACGTCCAGCGTCGGGGCGACGTTGCGGACGGTGACGGTGGCGCGGTCGCTGACGGGCTGGTTGACGCCGTCGTCCGCGGTCAGCTTCACCGTGTACGTGCCGTCGTCGGTGCAGGTGAAGGTGGTGCGGGGGGCTGTGGGGTCGGCGAAGGTGCAGACAGCGCCCTCATCGACGTTGTCGCCCGGGGTGTACGTCCACTCCGTGGCAGGGGTGCCACCGTCGTCGGCGGCCGTGCCCTTGAGGGTGACTGCGGAACCCTCGTCGATGCTTACGTTGGGGCCGGCATCGACCATGGGGGCGAGGTTCTCGGGGTCGCCGCCGTCGATGGGCGGGCGGCTGTACCACCCCTGGTCCTCCGTCGTACCCCAGTTGCAGCCGTGGATGGCGATGTCTTCTGTCACCAGCTCCCAGTCGAGATTCGGACGCTCCGCCTCCAGGTCCCAGGTGTGGCCTCCGAGGATGCCGTAGGCGTTGAACCTGACATGGCACCACAGCTGCTTGTAGAGCGACTCCGTCTGATCGTCGGTGACAGTGCCCGGCCGCGTGAGGCGATCCGATACGTGATCCCAGATCTGTGCTGTGTAGGAGTCGACGATGGCGGCGACATCGAGCCCCTTCGCCTTCTCCGTGGGGACGATGGTCAGGACCAAAGTGTCCCCATCGGTGTCGTACTCGTCGCGGTAGATGCTGGCATGCGTGTACAGGTCGCTGCCGTCGTCGGTGTAGGAGCCGGCCCAGTCGTTCTTCACGTTGGTGCTGCCGAGCTGGTTGCCGTCGGCGTCCTTGGCGGTGAGGTGCCACTGCACGGACGCCATGACCGACTCTTTGTAGCCGGTCTCGACCGAGTACAGCTTGAAGGGGAGCAGGCCGCCGGTGCAGTCCTCCGCGCTCCAGCCGTCGACGGCCCGTCCCTCGATCGTCCAGCTGACAACGGGACTTTCGCCGTCGTCGCACTTGTCCATCACCTGGAAGAAGTTGGGCTTGTCAGGGCTGGCGTTCTCGTGTTCGTGGTAGTAGTGCAGACCGGAATTGAAGGACGCCGCCATGACGATGTCGCCGTCCTTGTTGTAGATCTTCCCGTTGCTCGTCGCGGCCTGTGCCTTCTCCGTGGTCCCAGGGCCGAACGGTCCGGCCAGCAGGGCGATGCCGAGGACAGTGACAAGGCGCAGTAACGTTCTTCTCATCGCGAGAGCTCCCCCGTGGCTCCGGCCGCGCGGGTACCCCTGACAGATGGCCGGGGCCTGCGCGCAGCATGCCGTCAGAGCGTAGGGGGAGATAAGGCGGTCGTGGGTGCGTAAGGCGTGTGACCGATGCGCATATTTTGTGTCAACTGCGCTGAGGAACAGAGGCGTTGAGTGCGCACATGGGCGACTGCCCCGGCGAGTGAGTGCATCGCGAAGTTGCTGATCATGGGTCTGGTGTGAGCGTCGGGGCAGGTACTCGCGCTGGTCGTCGGCCGTGTCCGCGGCGGGGATCGTCACTACGTCCGGAGTCACCACCACAGCAACGCACCGGCACCCCTACCGTCTGCTGTACGGGCAATGGGTGTCCTCCGGGCGGACCGAGGAGAAATGGATCTCATGGCAGCTTCCGACTGGCTGGGCACGCCGCCCCCGGACGGCGGGCGACGGCTGGCGGCGTGGACGCTCGCCAGGATGGGCGCGGCCCTGGCCGAGGACGCACCGTTCGAGGCGCGGGTCGTCCGCACGGACGACGAGGGCACCCACACCGTCGAGGTGAGCGGTTCCAGCGCCCGGCTCCGGGAGGCGGAGGGCGGTGATCCGCGAGTGGCCGCGCTGTTCGACCCGGCCTCGCTGATCCGGGACATCGGCACGGCCTCGGCACGGCACGGCACCGCGCTCGGGCGGCCCTGCGTGGTGCTGGACGTCGTTCCCCACCCGGTGTGGGCGGACCCGGACAGTCCGTGGTGCCCGCCCGGGGCCGCCTCCGCGCGCCTCGTGGTGGACACGGCCACCGGGTTCCTCCTCGAAGCGGCGACCACGCGGCCCGGCGCGCCGGTCTCTCACGCCCGCGTCGACGGGCTGGCCGGCCCGGTGCCCGTACCCGCACCCGAAGGTGACGGCCCGTTCGGCACGCGCGGCTGGCGCCGTCCGGGCCCGAGCGAGGCCGAGGACGCGGCCTGGGCGCTCGGCCGCATGGCCGCGACGCTGCTGGAGCCGCTGGACGCGACGGCCCGGGTCACCGTCCACAGCGAGGCCATGGGCCGGATCGCCGATGACCCGGAGCCGGTTCCGGAGCCCGGGGAACGCAGGTGGACCGTCACCGTCGAGCGCGCCGGTGACGGCGAACGGACCGTCGCCATGGGCGACGACCCCGACGCGCACAACAGCCGCTTCGTGATCGCGCGGCTGGCGGAGATGCTGACGCCCGCGCGGATCGTCTCCCACCTGCGGCGGGTCGCTGTCCCTCCCGGTCCGGACGGGACGACGGTGACCGCGACGGTCCGGCCGATGCGGGCGTTCCCCCTGAGCTTCTGGGCGCCCGACGAGGACGTGGAGTGCCGCTTCACCGTCGACCCCGCCACCGGCGTCCTCACCGAAGCGGTCGCACGCCTGGGCGACCGCGAACTCGCCCACTACGGCATCACGTCACTGCGGACCTGAGCCTGCTGCCCGGGACCCGCGGCGTTCACCGGAGGGGTGGCGCTGCGGGATGCGGCGCGAACCGTTCCCCTGGCGGGGCGAGCCGGGCGGACCGGGCGGGGCCCGGCTCGGGGTCTTCGGCGGCGCGGGGCCGAGCACGGTTCGGTCTCAACAGTCGAATACCGACCAGCAGATGTCGTTGCGCAGCCGCTGGTCGTCAAGTACGAGCTCGCGAACCGCCTCCGGGAGCTGATCGCGCTGCCACTGGCACTCGAGCCGTCCCGCGGTCTCGCTCTCGCCTTCCGGTGCTGCCGCACGTGCGGCCTTGATCGCGTAGGCGGCCGCGCCGAGCTCGTGCGCGGCGACGTGGGCGACGGCCCCGGCCTGACCGGCGGCGTACGCGGCATGCCGTGCTGCCCCGCGCAGGTCTCTGGCCGCCCCCATCGCGTGGCCGCCCGCCGCGCGAGCGCGCATCATCGTGACCTCGCCACGCACCCAGGCCCGGGCATGCTCGATCGCCTGGCGCGGTCGCGGGTCCCCGGGCCGGGACGACTCGAAGAGACCGAGGACGTGCTCCGCGCAGGCGGCAGCCCACAGGGCGAGGAGACGGTGATGCGCATCGGTGAGAGTCCCACCACGGCGGATCGTCACGAAGCGAGGGTCGCGGACCTTCGGGAGGATCACGACGTGCACTCCCTCCCGCGCACATCGGCGCCGCTCGCCGCGGTGTGCCCCCGCGGCCGCTCAGCCGCCTGACGCAGGGAATGATCCAGAGTGCTCATCAGCCGGGCGACACGACTGCTGCCGCCCGTCGAGAGCGGATAGCGGCAGAGCACATCGATGAGTACCGGTGTCGCTCGCCGCCGCGACCGTTCCAGCAGGGCATCCGCGATCGCGGGGTCGCCGCCCGCCGTGAGCTCTCCGATGTGTGCGGCGCTCGCGGAGGCCCGCAGGATGTGACCGACCTGGCCGGCCTGGGCGATGGGATGCAGGTATGCGGCCGACGCGGCGTCACCGGCGGATCGCGCGGCCAGTCGCGCGGCTTCGGAGGGCGCGGACCGGGCGGCTCGATGAGCGTCGAGGGACGTGACGCGCTGCAATGTCGTCCTGCGGGCACCGTTGATGAACGCCCAGGCCGCGTCGACCGCCGCACGAGGGCGCGGATCACCGGGAACAGCCTGCTCGAAGACCGGTAGGACGTCCTCTGCGTGCCACACCACGTAAAGCGCCACGACGCGCAGTTCGTGCATCGTCAGATCGAAGTCTCCGGACACGGTGTGCTTGCTCTGCGCCATGCCCCTGAATCGTATCCTTGAACGCTCGGTGGAGACTCTGCGGCGCATCCTCCGCTCATCCGCGCCGAAACCCTCAATCGGAGGTCACATGCGGCCCGTGGACCTGGCGCGTCGCCATGGCCTCTCCCCGCAGACGGTCCGCAACTACGAGGACGCCGGCATCATCCCGCCGGCCCACCGCAGCCGGACCGGATACCGGGACTACACCGCCACTCATGCCGCCGGCCTCGCGGCCTACCTGGCGCTCGTCCCCGCCTTCGGTTACTCGACGAGCCGACGCATCATGCATGCCGCCACCGGCGGCCGGCTCGACGAAGCACTGGAGTACGTCGACGACGGGCACGCGCTCCTGGCCCGCGACCGCGGCACGCTGCGAACCGTCGAAGCGGCGCTCGCTCATCTCGGAGCCGCCGCCCCGGATGCCGCGGCCGGCACCCGGGCGCCGTACAGCATCGGTGAACTCGCCCGCCACCTCGCGCTCAACCCGGCCACCCTGCGCACCTGGGAACGCGCTGGAGTCCTCACCCCACGACGTGACCCGCGCGGGCACCGCCAGTACCTGGCGCAGGACGTGCGCGACGCCGAACTGGCGCACCTGCTGCGCCGGGGAGGCCGGCCCCTGGGGGCCATCGCCACCGTCCTCGGAGAACTCCGCGACGCCGGCAGCCTCGAAGCGCTGGCGAGCACCCTGGAAGGGTGGCGGCGCGACCTCACGTCCCGCGGAAGGGCCCAGCTGTACGCCGCCGGTCAGCTCTCCGCCTACCTCGACGCCTTGGACCGGTCCGTGAGAACCGGCTGAGCCCTGAAGCACGAAGCCCTGCCGTGGCCGGCAGCCGCTGTGGAGAGGCAGGAGCACGCTTCTGGCCAAGGCCCCCTGAGCGCTGAAGTCGAAACGGGGGCAACGTCCGTCTTCGCCCCGGGAGACCGTCCATGGACGGAGACTTTCGGCTCGTACCTTCTGTGTTCCACGACGGGAACACAGATCAAGCTAGAAGACATCAGATACGAAACCCTCGTCAAACCGCTGAAAGTGGAACTGCGGCTCCGCAATGCCCCGCCGGGGTTCGACCTGGGCCCGATAACCAGCGCCTCGGGACAGCCGCCGAAGCCCAAAGAAATAGGTGACATTTCCGGGCAGGTTGGACCCTTCCGCAAAGGGGCTCAGAAATGCGACCAGGACGCGGTGTTGCACTCGCTCACACGTCAGCAGCACTGCGGGTCACAGATCTTTGAGGGCCGTGGTGGGCGGCCCAGCGGGCCGGGGCCGGCGACCGGACAAGGGCCGCCGGCCCCTCATGGCGCCACTACTCAGAGAATCCTGATCTTATCCAGTTTGACCGACCCAACAGTCGGAAAGTCGTAGTAGGTCCACTTGCCGATGGGAGTGCCAGGCTGCCATCGGCCGTCCCCATACCACTGGACCACGTTGTTGCCGGTTGAGAGATTGTCAAGCCACTCGGTTCCCGGTACATCGAAGTCGTGCTCTCCGGCGTTGGCGAAACAGACGTGGTGAGCGTTCCAACCGCCACCGAAAATGTAGTGCCAACTGACCTTGAGCAGGTCGGATCGACCATTGCAGTCGACGAGATTGATCGCGGACGCCTGTGTCGGGGTGGCGACGGTGAGGGAGGCCGCTGCCATAGCGGTTGCCAGGGTGGACAGAACTAGCCGTTTGGCTTTGTTCATGGTGTTTCTCCTCTTGTTGTCGTGCTGGTGGACCGGACGGTGGTGCGGTCTGGCACGGTGCCGTCCGGAGTCAAGGGGCGAAGACCGGCCTCAGGCCGTGTCAGACGCAGTCAGAAGGCGTTCTGCCCGATCGGTCTGCTCCTGGATCTGCTCCTCATAACCGGTCAGGACTTCGGCGTTCGCGGATACGAGTTGCTGTTGGTATCCGGTGAGGACCGCGAAGTAGACGCCGGCAAGATTCGACGACCGCGTGCAGGATTCGTCGGCCATGGCCGCGGCGATCTCCTTCGCGGTCGCCTTTTTGGCCTTCAGGTAACGCGTGGCCAGCTTCTCGGGATCGTCGGCGGGGTGCCCCGCCGTGCTCATGCAGGAGGACCAACGCTCTCGCGCGGCGCGGACCCGACTGTCCGCGGCCGCCTTCTGGAATGACCGGCCGAACAGGTTCTGGGTCAGCTTCCATCCCCGGGTGCCCACGAGAGTCGGCATCCGCTCGTCAGCCTTGTCCCAGCAATCGTTGTAGTCCCTCAGCTCCCGCCCGGTCGGGCCTTTCGAAGCGGGGACCGGTACTGCGACGTGGAAACCCTTCCGCTTCGCGGTGCCGCGCCCGATGTATCCCCAGGCGCCGGCTGGGTGGATGGCTTCCTTCTCCGCTGTCGTCTTCGCAGCGGTCGAAGTCTTCTTCCGGTCTGCATAGCTTGTGTGTCCGCGGCCCTTCATGCAGCGGGCGACCAGCGTCTCGTGCGTCCGGTGCAGCAGGAGGTCGTCCTGCTCGGAGGTCCCGTAGGCGGACAGCGGCAGCTGCGTCAGCCCGTCGTATCCGGTGGCGGGCGCTGTCGGAGCGGCCGCGATGGCCGGCGGGTCCGGCGTCACGTGCGCCCCGCTGCCGGCGGGGCCTGCGGAGCAGCCGGTGGCCAGCAGTCCGGCGGCGATCGCCGTGGCGGAGGCCGCGCTCACAACGGGCCGTACGGCCCGTCGTGAGCCGGGTGCGACTCGGACGGTTCTCACGCTGGGCCTGCCTTTCCGCAAGAAGGGGCGTCGTTCCCCGCATGTTCCGGCCGCTGGGGAGGTGACATGGAGACTGAGCCCTTTCCGTTGTGATCGGGCGGTGAGTTCGAGGGTGACGACGGTTCGGACGGCGGCTGTGATCCGGGTGGTGCCGCAGGCGGAGCTTCCGCCAGAGCCGCCAAGACGTGAAGATCGCCATGGCACGTTCACCGAGGCCGCGGATCTTCGCGTGGTCCCGGCTGTGACACCGGCGCCGGCCGCGCGGGTGCTTGCCACGGACCGGCACGGATCGCAGGGGCCGGCGCCCTGATACGCCTTGCGGCCCGGCATGTGACGTCCTCCGCGGCGAGGCGGCGGGAATGCCGGGGGCCCGCGCCGCGGTCAGGTCGAGGACCTGCACGTTCATCCCGTGGTGCTTCTTCACGGCGAACACAGCTCCATGAGCCGGCGCCGGACCGGCCCATGGAGCTGGTGTGTCAAGAAATGATCAGCCGGTCGAAGGTGACCGTGAGCGTTTGCACGCTCCCGTCTCCGCTGCTCGTCACCCTCCTGATCTGCGGGAGATCGAACCGGTAACGCTGGACTGTCCGCCCGTGGAAGTCGAGCACGTCGATGGTGATGTAGCCCGGCCGGAACCGGCTGGGGTCCTTCAGCCACTTGTCGACGATGGTCTGGTTGCCGGTGCGCCGGGTGAACGTGACCTCGTGCTCAGTGAGGCCGCTGACCTGCACCAGATACTCGGCGGGGGCGCCCGCCACACTGAGACGCCAGTTGTTGTTGACGATCGGTGGCTTAACGTCTTGGGTGATCGCCTGGTGAGCCGAGGTGTGCGGTGGTGTGCTCGCTGATGCGGTCGCGGTCGATCCGATGCCCAGGAGACCGGCGGACAGTGCCCCTGCGGTGATCAGAGTGGTCACGCGCCGAACACGGTTGCGCTGATACTTCAACAAAACCAAAACCTCACAATCGTGACGGTGTCTTCGGACTTCGAAACTACGGATCTGGCGGCCCGGAATCGTCACCCGGCGGTGGACACTTTCCGTAGCTCGCACGGGGGACGGGCCCAAGCTTCGGTGTCGTCGGCCTCGTCCGTTCTGATCAGGCGAGGCCGAGAAGAGTGCGGGCGCGGGGTTGGTGCCGGGCTGCCCGTCGGAGGCCGGCAGCGATGTCGTGGTGTCGCCAGGGCCGAGTCGCGGATAGGCGAAAGGAGGCGGCGGCCGCCCCGGGTGATCCGGGCACCGATGTGCAGGAGGCGGTAGCAGAGTTTCCTGGGTTTCGCAGTCGCGAGTTCGCTGATCCAGCCGGACGCCTGGTCCGGGTCTCGGACGCACTGCCGAGGCCGGGCTACCTGCGGGCCATCGCTCTGGGCCGCCGGGGCCGAGGGCGGGGTGGGGACGTTCGTCAGAGGCTTCCCGCTCGGGCGCGGAAAACTCGGCTGCCGCCGGGACCGGCCCGCCCGTATCCTCGCGCGGAGGGCTGACTTGGGACACCGCCCGGCAGCCGGCACCCGACGGACCGAGGACGCGTGGCCCAATGAGCAGCCGACTCTTCGCAATCACCTTTGACGCGCACCAGCCCGAACGCCTGGCCCGCTTCTGGTCCGGCCTCCTCCGCCTGGAGAGAGCCGACGATCCCTATGACGGCGTCGCCGTGCCGTCCGGGAACGACGCCGGTTACCGCCTCGGCTTCCGTCCCTCCCCGGCGCGGAAGAGCGCCCAGAACCGACTGCACTTCGACCTGACCAGTTCCTCCCCGGAGGACCAGCGGGAGACCGTGGCCCGGGCACTCGATCTGGGCGCGCACCACGCCGACGTCGGCCAAGGACCGGAGGTCCCCCATGTGGTGCTGGCCGACCCCGAGGGCAACGAGTTCTGCGTCCTGGAGCCGGGCAACAAGTTCCTCGCCGGCTGCGGCGTCCTCGGGGCGCTCGCCTGCGACGGTTCGCAGGCCGTGGGCTACTTCTGGAGCGAGGCGCTGGGCTGGCCGCTGGTCTGGGACCAGGACGAGGAGACCGCCGTCCAGTCGCCGGACGGCGGCACGAAGATCACCTGGGGCGGCCCGCCCCTCCTGCCGGACCCCGGCAAGGACCTGCACCTCGACCTCGCGCCGGACGGCGACCAGCGGGCGGAGGTCGAGCGGCTGCTCTCGCTCGGTGCGAAGCGCCTCGACCACGCCCCGGGCGGGGACGGCGCGGTACGGCTGACCGACCCGGACGGCAACGAGTTCCGCGTGCTGGCGCACGGCTGAGGCCGGGACCGCGCGGGCCGCGATGGGCGGTCGCTGCTGCGCGGAGCGCGGAAGAGGGCCGGGCCTGCCCCTGGTGCACCGAAGGGGCGGCTCAAGTCCCGGCGGACTGCCCATGAGGAACCACTCGGTCCCCAGACTCTGTCGTCCCGAAAGGGAAAACGGGACCGCTGGGGCGGGCCACGTGCCCGATGGACGGCGAGGGAGAGGCCCGCACCGAGCCCGGGACACGACCCCGTAGGACATCGGCGGCTTCCGTTGGTCGACGGCGGACGGGGTCCGGCTGTCCGTGGAACCTGCACAGTGTGGTGCTCTGCTCTCACCGTGCGCGGCACGCAACTACCCGCCCGCGCCGCTCGTCCTCCAGACATGACGTCTGCAACACCGCCCACCCGACCGTCCACCGCCCCGCCGGACTGGCCGCACTGTGGCCACGGCGCCACCGCGGAGGACTCGGTCGGCTGCCGTGGCAGCCGTATCCTCGACCGCACCGCGTGCCTGGCCCACGCGCCAGAGCCTGACCGCGCCGCCTACCTGGCCGCTCTGGCCCCCGGCGCCGACATTGACCACCGCGGGACTCCCTTCACCGCGGAGCTGCTGGACTGGTTACTCGATGCCCTGCGCGACCCGACCGCTGGACGCCCTCGCCTTGGCACCGCCCGGTTCGACTGGGCGGTCTTCTCCGGCGGCGCCGGGTTCGAAAGGGCAATCTTCTCCGGCGACGCCACCGGATTCGAAGGAGCGGCCTTCTCCGGCGACGCCTGGTTCGATGGGGTGACCTTCTCCGGCGACGCCGGGTTCGATGGGGTGACGTTTTCTGGCGACTCCGGATTCGAAGGGGCGGCCTTCCCGGCGGCGCCTGGTTCGAAGGAGCGGCCTTCTCCGGCTACGCCTGGTTCGGCGGGGTGACGTTTTCCGGCGACGCCGAGTTCGACGGGGTGGCGTTTTCCGGTGACGCTAGGTTCGGCGGGGTGGCGTTTTCCGGTGACGCTAGGTTCGGCGGGGTGGCGTTTTCCGGTGGCGCTAGGTTCGGCGGGGCGGCCTTTTCCGGCGACGCCGAGTTCGACGGGGCGACCTTCTCCGGCGATGCGGGGTTCGGCGAGGTGATCTTCTCCGGCGATGCCAGGTTCAAGGGAGCCCGCTTCGAGGCGACTGCGAGGCTGGGTCCGCTGGTGTGCGGCGCCACGCTGGTGCTGGACGGTGCGTTGTTCAGCGAGCCGACGACACTGGAAGCCGCCGCCTGTGCCGTGACCTGCGACCGTACCCGGTGGGCCTCAACGGCTACGCTGCGGTTCCGTCATGCCGAATTGGACCTGAGTGACGCGGTCCTAGAGTTCCCACTGATGGTTACCGCCCGCCCCACCCCCTTCCCCTCCTTGGTCGACCTGTTGCCGGAGACACTTGTGTCAGGCCGCGATCCCGGCGTGCGGCTGACCTCCGTGGACGGGGTGGACGCCGCGCACCTGGTGTTGCACGACATCGACCTCAGCGCCTGCCGGTTCGCCGGGGCGGTCCACCTCGACCAGCTCCGCGTGGACGGCTGGTGCACCTTCGCCACTACCCCCACCGGCGTCCGGTGGCACCGGCTCGTCCCGAGGTGGTGGAGCCTGCGAAGCACCCTGGCCGAGGAGCACCACTGGCGTGCCCGGCGTCTTCACGCCACCGCGGCCCGGGGCTGGACCCCGCCGCCCCGGGAGGACACCCCTGCCCTGAAACCGGCCGCGCTGGCCGCGCTGTACCGGCAGGTGCGCAAGTCGCTGGAGGACGGCAAGAACGAGCCGGACGCCGCCGACTTCTACTACGGCGAGTGCGAGATGCGCCGCCACGACACCACCCGCTCCCGCGGCGAACGGGCGCTGCTGACCGCGTACTGGGCCCTGTCCGGTTACGGCCTGCGCGCCGGCCGCGCCCTGGCCTGGCTGCTGGGCGCCATGACCGTCACCCTGCTCGCGCTGCTGCTGTGGGGCCTGCCGGTGGACGACCCGAAGCCGACCACCACCGGCCGCCAGGTCGCCGTCGGGCAGGAGGTCAACCTGATCACCGACACTCCCAACCCGGCCAATCCCACTGGGTCTTGGCCGGAGCGGATCACCACCGAGCGGTTCGAGAAGGCGCTGCGGGTCGTGATCAACTCGGTGGTCTTCCGCTCCTCCGGCCAGGACCTCACCACCGCCGGCACCTACACCGAGATGGCCTCCCGCCTCGCCGAACCCGTCCTCCTCGGCCTGGCCGTCCTGGCCATCCGCAGCCGCGTCAAACGCTGACCCCCGACCGTCCCGCAGGAGCGAGTCGTCCCGGCGGCACGGCCGGGCTCAGGGCGTGGATCCGGAGAGCCTCGGCAGCGCCAGATCGGGCACGGTGGCCCTTGGCTGCGCTCCCTGCGGACAGCTTCTGCCCCTCTCGGGCACCTTCCTGGCCGGCGTGTACGCGCGGAACCTTCCGGCGCCTGTGGTGACTTCGTGCGAACAGGCCACCGCGAGGACGGAGCCGGTGCCGCGTTCTTCCAGCGCGGCGCGTAGCGTCGGGTTGCCGCCGTAGACCTCGTCTCCCGCGACCCGGGCGGCCCGGTGACCGGCGTCCTTGAATCGGGTGACCATGCGGGCGGCAAGCTGCGGTTGGGCAGCGCGTCAGGGTCGCGCGGCGTCTGTCTGCCGTCGTGTGTCTGGAGGACTTGTGCTACGTGGCGAAGTCTGGTGGGTCCAGTTCGACGAGCGGAGGTTGGTCGTACTGCTGTCGGGAGACGACACGTCCGGGATCCGGGTGATGCAGGTCGTCGCTCCGGCGGGCGTCGACATCAGCGGTCTGGGCGTCGAAGTGCCGGTCGGCGCCGGTGAAGGACTGCCGTTTGAAGGCGTGTTGCGGCTCGTGTTCCCGCGTCCGGGCTTCACCCCGTGCACGTGGCTGACCACTGTGTCCCGGGACGACCTGATAGAGCGGGCGGCCGTCCTGTCCTCCGTGAAGCTCAGCGAGATCGACGACGCCCTCCGGCTCGCTGAACAAGCGCAGGAGCGGCCCCAGGCCACGACCGCGAAGCTCAGCGAGATCAGGGATGCCCTGCGTTTCGGTGAACTCGGGTAGACGGAGAAGGAGCCGACGCCCGCGACGGCGTGGGCGGTCTCGGGAGCTCCTTGCCCTCCAACGCGGGCTGCGGAGACCGGTACTGGTTCCACAGTGCTGCGAACCGGGCGCGCGGAGCCCTTCGGCTCTTCACGGCTTCTGTCCGGCCTCGTCGACGATGCCGCTGTCAACGACGGCGACGGAGGTGACGACGGTGCCGGCCTTGCCCCAGGCGTTGTCCTCCACGAGGACGGTGCGCTCACCGAGCAGCCGGGCCGTGCTTCTGTCGAAGATCCACTCAGTGCGTTCGCCATCGTGTGTCCGGGCGACGGCGACTCCGTTCCGGCCTGCCGCGTCGACGGCGTCGGGAACGACGTCCACCCCGGGAATGAGGGCAGCGGCCCGGTAGAGGGCCGCGGTGGTCTCGGGGGGAGTGACCCCGTTGCGCAGAAGATCGCCGATCGTGACGAAGGCTTCCTGGTCCGGGCCGGTCGTGGAGCCGGAACCGGCTCCGTGGTTCTTCCGGGCGTCGTCGTGGATCCGCTTCAGCAGGGCGTCGGGATCGGTCGGCAGGGCAGCGAGGAAGGCGTAGGTCGGTGAGTTCAGACTGCCTCGGCCCGGGGTGTCCGGCAGCAGGTTGTCCTTGCCGCCCTTGCGCTGAAGAGTCGGCTCACTGCCGTCCACGGATGTCCACTGCTCCATCCCCTCGTCCTCGCGCAGGAGTTCCATCCCGCTGTCCCTCGTCTCGGACAGCACCGACGTATGACCAACCGTCTTGACGTATGAGTACTGCCCGGCGCGCACCGTCGTCCGCGGCGTCGTGGCGGCGGTCAGAGCCGCTCTCTCCAGCAGTTCGACCGACGCGGCCGTGGCCGGAGGCACGTCACGCGGAGCGCCGGGAGAACCGGAGCCCAGACCGAGAACGACGACGGTGGCTACAACGGCCACTGCCGTACCCAGCGCCGGCCCCCAGCGCCCCTTCAGCCACAGTGCTGGACGGGGAGAACGGGCTCGCACCTGCCGGTCGACCTCGCTCAAGAAGTGCTCACGGCGGACTTCCAGCCGTCCCGGCGCCGGGTCCGGGCAGGCAACCGGAGGCAGCACCCGGCCCGCCTGTTCACGCTCGGACCATTCCCGCTGTTCCGGATTCATCGTGTGCCCCTCCTGTGGGAAGCGCGGGCCGCGGCCGTCCCGCTCGACGACATGTGTCCGCCGCCGGTCCGCGGATCCGCCGCGAGCTCTTCCTCGACGAGCCCGCGCAGTTTCTCTCTCGCCCGGGAGAGCCGGGAACGGACCGTGCCGACAGGAACTCCCAGCGCCTCAGCGGCCGCCGCGTACCCCAGATCGGACCAGACGACCAGAGCGAATACCTCTCGCTCGCTCCGCTTCAGGCGCTGCAGCGCCCGGGCCGCGGCGGCCAGCCGCTGAGCGTCGGCCATCTGCCCGGCCACTTCGTCCGAGAAGTCGGGTAACGCTTCCGGCGGCGGCAGACGGGACATCGCCTCCCGGTGCCGGCGAGCCGCCCTGGCGGTGTTGCGCATCACGTTGGTCGCGATGCCCAGGAGCCACGCCCGGACGCTCCTGACGTCATCGCGCAGCTTGTCACGCAGCCGCCAGGCCTCCAGAAAGGTGAGGGACACGACGTCCTCGGCAAGGGCCCGGTCACCCGTCGTCCGAACCGCATGGGCATGGACGACGCGCGCATGCTCGTCGAAGATCTCGGCGAACGCCGCCCGATCACCGGACCGGACCCGTTCGTGCAGAAGGAAGTCCACACCGATAAGTGTCCGCACAGGCACACCGGTTCCATTCCTCCCTGCCAAGGATGGAGCGCTCCGCACCACTGCGTCCGTCAACGCGGCCATCGCCGGGATGCCGGGCCGGCCGAGAGCTGCGGTGGGCGGTGGGGCACAGGCCTATGCCTCCACGCACTGCGGCACGGGCCGGCCCCTCGAACGACCAACCGGCAGGGCCGCGGACGCGTGACGAGCGACGTGAGCTGTCAGTCGGCAGCGAGGATGTCGGAGAGACTCACAGCGGGGCGGCCAAGCATGTCTGTCAGCGTGCGCCGCTGGTGCTCGGTCAAGGAGGCAACGAAGATCACTGCGTCAGCGTTGGCCTGGTCACAGGCCTGAGCTACCTCGCGGACTTTCCCGCGGCTCAGAAGCGTCCGCGAGGAGCAGGGCAGACTCATCTTCCGGACCCCGCCGTCCGAGACTCCTCGCCGCTGCACGATCTGCGCGACGACCCGAGCGCTGTGCGCTGCCAGTTCTGTGGCTGCCCAGGCCATGAGCGTTTCGAAGTCCTTCTGCTTCGCAGAGAAATAGCCGACCAGGACTACATCGGCGCCTACGGCCGTGAGCCGGAACGCTCGACGCGGGGCAGACACCGACGGCACGCGACGAGCCAGGCGCCGGTCGCGCCTGCGGGACTGATGCACGTGCCACAGGCTAAAGGCCTGCTGCCTGCAGCGATACCGGGTTTCTCTCTGACCGAGCCTGGCGAGCAAGGTCAGAGCCACTCGTTGATGACAGCGATCGTGACGGTCGTTTCGCATCGGATGGCGAGCCCGTGGTATTTCGTGGCTACGGCCCGGTGGCGCTTGAGGCGGTTGATTCCGCACTCGCATCCGCCTCGTCCTGGCCATTCGCATCCGCGTCAAATGCTGCCCCCGCCGACCACCCGCCCACCCTGCCCCGCAGCGGTCGGCGAAGTCATGTGTGTCAGGTGCCGGGGCGGGCACGCCACGCGTTCTCGAGCGCCGGCTGCACGTCTTCCCCGAGAACGAGGTGTGTCGTCATGCCCGGCAGGGTGGGCAGTTCGGCCCAGTGGGTCACCGTGTCATTGTCGGCAAGACCGTAGGGCAGGCGGACATATCCGTCGGAGTCGACGAAGCAGTTCCGGTGTTCCGTTCCGTCCTCACTGAAGTGCAGGGTCGTGAAGTACATCGGCCTCACCAGCCAGAACGCCTCCCCCAACCCGTTCTCGGAATCGGCGCTGCCGGCCGGGTACCGGCCCGTGATCGCCGCCGCCACCGGTACACCGGACTCCGGCAGCCTCTCCCGTGCGTCGACCCAGGTCACTTGGGTGTTCAGATGCGTCATTCCTCTCCCCGGTGCAGCGTTCGGATGCCCGTTTCCCGCTCATGTGCCCGCACATCGGCGAGACCGTCGTGCCGATCCCGGCATCCGGTAGGACCGCCCATCGCTTGCGCAGGTTGCGTGGGCGCCTACCTTGCTGCCCGGCCAGTGGCGTCATCCCTCCAGCGTGAGTACCACCTTGATGTCGTCCGGACGCTGCTCGAAGGCCTCGGCCGCCCGGTCGAGCGGCAGACGGCGGGTGATGAGCCGGTGCAGCCATTCCGCGTCGGCCCGCGCGAGGGCGTCGGCGGCTTGCCGGAAGTGCCGGCCATTGGCGTTGACGGAGCCCACCACGACATCGTTCTCCAGCACGATCTCGCGGTTCACCGTGCCGGCGTCGACGGTCAGCCGGCGTCCGGCGGGTGACACTCCGGTGAGGCAGACAACGCCGTAGGAGGCGGTGCCGCGCAGGGCGGCGAACACCACCTGTCCGGCACCGGTGGCCTCCACGACGATGTCCGGACGCACGGCTGACAGCACGTCGTCCACCGCGCCGCTGTGGTAGGCGGCCCCCAGAGCGCGGACCAGCCCGGGCTTCGGTCCGTCCGTCACCCGGTCGAGGACGTGGACGTCCAGCCCGCGCTGCTTTCCGAGCAGGGCGGCCAGGAGACCGATCGGGCCGGCGCCGGTCACCAGGACACGCCGGGGCTCGAACCAGGCCCTGGCCCCCACGCGCTCGATCTGCTCCCAGGCCTTGGCGACGACACTGGCCGGTTCCAGCAGGACGCCCGCAAGACCCAGGTCCGCGTCGACCGCGACGGCGTAGCCGTCCTCCACACACCACAGTCCGGCGCCGTAGCCGTCCAGTTCCTTGATACCGCGTTCGCGGTAGCGCCCGTTGCGGCACATGTCGAACTCGCCGTGCGCGCAAGCGCCGCACGGTTCCGGGTCCGGGCGCCGCACCACACCCGCGACCAGGTCGCCGACGGCGAAAGCGCTGCCGTCCGGTGCCTCCTCGACCCGGCCCAGTGATTCGTGGCCCAGCACCAGCCGGTCCCGGCCCGCGGGCGCCCGGCCGTACTCGCCGGCGGCGATCTCGCGGTCCGTGCCGCACACCCCCACGGCGATGCCGCGGACCAGGAGTTCACCCGGCGCCGGCTTCGGCTCCTCCACCTCCCGCACCTCGAGCGAACCGCTGTGACCCGGCCGGACCGTCAGTGCGCGCACGCTGCTCTTCCTCTCCAACCCCGGTGTACGGCTTCCGGGACGGGTACCGCGGGAATGCGGCCGGTACACCTTCCCGGAGAGGACGGAACGCCGCCATCTCCTGGTGCCCGGTCCGGGTAGTGCCGGGCACGTCGTCGTCCAGCACACCCGCCTCGACGGCCGGCAACCGGCGAACGCCCTGCTGTCGAACGTCGCCCGCGCTGCGGGCCGACAGCCGGACGCCGAGTCCTCGGGGACATCGCACGCCGGGCGTGCCGGTGACGTCCGCCCCGGGGTCCGGCCCCACGGACCGGGGCTCGCTCCGGCTCGGCACCGTCCGGGCCGTTGCCCGCGGCTATCTCCCGGCCCGGAATGCGGTCCCGGAGATATAGCTCTGCTTCGGCCGCCCGGGACCGGGTACACACGAGGATGGCCGCAGGGAAGCCGGATGCGCCGGCCGTGGCCCGTGGCCCTCCCGGCGGCGGCGTTCAGCGGACCCGCCGAGAGCCCTGGCCCGGCCGCTCGCCGCTGCCCGCCGACGAGGTCATCCGCCGTACCGCCAACCCTGGAGTCAGGATGTGGAAGCGTATGAAGGACCGTCGCCGCGTGGACCCCGCCCGTCTGGAACTGTGCGATCTGTGCGCGCGGACCTTCCCGGAGGACGAGGCGGTGAGCGGCTACGTCCCGGACTCCTCTTGCGCGCATCCCCGTCGCCAGTGGTTCGACGGTCTCCGCCGGGTCACTGCCTGCAGCGAGGAGCACTTCGGGAAGATCCGTGAGGAATACCGGCTCCGCCCCTTCGAACCGGAGGAACTCTGGGCGGCGAAGGTCAACTGCGCCCTCACCACCGGCCGGCCCGCGCTCACCTTGGAGGAACTCGGCCGCCGGACCGGCCTGCACGAGCCGGAAATCCGACGGGCCATCGCCTGGCACAACGAACGGCTGCGGGACGCGGGCGACAACGGCATCGACGACGGGACGAGCACGGTCTGAGCCGTTCCCCCGCGGGAACGCACGGTGCCGTCGTGTCCGCTGCCCACCGTCTTCGGCGAGCCCGCGGTGGCCCCGGTGCTCACCGCGGTGACCCCGGGCCGTTCCGGCGAGAGCGTCCCGGCCCCGACTCCGGGTCAGGGCCGGTGTGCGTGACCGGACGGCCGGTAGGCGTCGTTGACGGCGACCGGTGCCCCGCCTTCGGCGGTGCCGCCTCCCGGGATGTAGACGGTGTCGCCGACGGTCGCCGCGGCGGTGCCGTGGCGCGGCACCGGCATGGGAGCCAGGCGCTGCCAGCGGTCGCGGGCCACGTCGTAGACCTCGGTCTCGGCGAAGACGCCGTCCGAGCCCGGGGCCGGGTTGCCCTCGCCTCCGAAGGTGTAGATCTTTCCGCCGACCGCGGACGCGGCGAGGCCGCCCCGTGCGGTCGGCATCGGGGCACGTTCGGACCACTGTCCGGTGCGCAGGTCCAGTGCGTAGACGGTGTCGCGCACATGGACCTGGCCCCGGTCACGTCCGCCCAGGACATAGAACGTGGAACCGACGACCGCACCGCCGACGTGGTCGCGGGCCTGCGGCAGCGGGGCCAGTTCGCGCCACCGGCCAGTGTGCACGTCGTACGACGACACGCTGTCCACCGTGTCCTGGAGTCCACCGGGGCCCGGGGTCAGCGTCCGCATGCCGCCGGCGAGGTAGACCGTCCGGCCCTTCACGCCCATCGCGGCGCTGCCGCGCGCCATCTCCCGCGGCACCGGGGGCAGCGGGGACCAGCGGTCCTTCTTCGGGTCGTAGACGAAGCTCGCTCCGGTGGCCTCCCACGAAGCGCCTCCCGCCAGCGCGCCCAGGACGTAGATCCTGCCGTCCACGACCGCCACGTTCGGATGGTTCATCGGCACCGGCAGCGGAGCCGCTTCCGACCAGCGGCCTGTGCGGGTGTCGAAGACCTCGACCCGGTCGACCGTGGTGACGCCGCCGCCCGCCCGGGGCACGATGCCGCCCAGCACATAGACCTTCCCGCCGAGCGCTGCCACACCGTGCTCCTGGCGCGGACCGCTCTTGATGTCCGGCAGTTCCTGCCACCCGCGCCCGTAGTGCGGATCGGCCGGGACGACGCCCTCACCGGCCGCCGGCGGGTGGCCCTCATGCGCTTGCGCGGGCACCGCCACCCCGCCGACCGTCACCGACGCGGCGAGAGCTAAAGACATCATCGCTGTACGCATTCTCGTGTTCGGGTTCATATCCGAGACCATGCCACCGGCCATGGGCATGAGTCGAATGCATAGTTGGCATGCGACGCTATGCGTGTGACGCATATCGAACGGCTCGACCTCAACCTCCTCATCCCCCTCGTGGCCTTACTGGAAGAGCGGAATGTTTCCCGCGCTGCCGGGCGGGTGCATCTGAGTCAGCCCGCGATGAGCCGTACGCTGCGGCGCCTGCGGGAGACATTCCACGACGAGCTGCTGGTCCGCGGTCCCTCGGGATACCGGCTGACACCGTGCGCCGAACGGCTGCGGCAGCAACTCGCCGTGCTGCTGCCGCAGATCGCGGACCTGTTTCCCCGCGAGGAATTCTCCCCCGGGAAAGCCACGGAAAGCTTCCAGTTGACCGGCACGGACTACGCCGCCTCCGTCATCGGCGAGACATTGTTCCGGGACGTCATGCAGCGCTCACCCAACTCCCGGCTGCACTACCGGTCCTGGCACGAGGGAGTTTTCGACGACCTGCACCGCGGGGCTGTGGACCTGGCGTTCTTCGGCTCCGAACCGCCGGCCTCCTTGCGCGCCGAGCCCTTGTTCACCGAGGAGTTCGTCTGCGTGATGGACCGTGAGCACGCGCCGGCCGACCGCACCGCGTTCGACCTCGCCGGTTACCTGCGCGCCGTCCACGTCGTGGTCGACATCTCCCAGGGCCGGCAGGGTGTCGTCGACGAGAGCCTGCGCCGGGCGGGCGTGGAACGCACCGTCGGCCTCACGGTGCCCTACCACTACGCGGCCCTGCGGGCCGTCGCCGGAACGGCACTCGTCGCCACACTGCCGAAACGACTCCTGCACGCCGGTGCCGGTGCCGGTACGGGAACCTCGGGGCCCCGCGCAGCACTTCACGTCGTGCCCGCCCCCGACGTCGTCGGCACCATGACCTATCTGATGCTCTGGCATCCACGACTGGACAACGACCCCGCACAACGCTGGCTGCGGCAGCAAGCGCGCGCAGCGGTACGGGACTCCACCTCCTAGGCCGGTTGGCGCGGTACCGCAGGCCGTTGCCGGCCGTCCCCCGTTCGCGTCACTCGGGGTGGCACTCGCGGGCCGTGCCGCCGGCCGGGAGGAAGCAGACGTGCAGGCCGGCGCGGTCGACGCCGCCCAGCATCGGGGTGAAGCGGTAGACACGCGCGTCCGCCGGGGTCCGGATGACGACACGGCGCGGCGGTGCGCCGGGCGCCGAGACCTCGACCGCGTCCCCGGCCCGCGCGTGCCAGACCCGCCCCCACGCCGCGTCGCAGACCGTGCTGTACCGGATCTCCACGTGCGCGCCGGTGCTGGTGCGGCGGGGCGGGCCGAGCGCGTCGGCCCGGCCGGGCAGCCCGCAGGCCATACCGTCGGGATCCTTTCCGTCGCATGCCTCGCCCCGGCAACCGGGGGGCGGATCCAGCACCGGGGAGGCCGGCGCCGCCGTACGGCCGGACACCGGGCCAACAGGCAGCCACAGGGCGGCCGTCGTCACGGCGGCCGCCACGGCGGCTCCGGCGCCGAGGGCCAGCAGGTGCCACGGCCGGAACCGCCGGGGCCGCGCGGCCGTTGGCCCGGCGTCCGGTGCTCCCGGCCCCGGGGTGGTCGGCGGCGCCGGTGCCACCGGGCCCCGCGTGACCGGCTGGGGAGCGGTGGAGCGGGCGCGTCCGCTCCACTCGGCGTCGGCCAGCTCCCACAGCGCGAGCAACCGGCCGGGAGGCTCGCCCGCCATCGCGCAGAGCGCCTCGACGGCCTGCCGGGGAGCCGGCAGCTTGCCGTTGAGATAGCGCTCCCAGGACGACTTGCTGTACGGGGTGCGCTCGGCCAGGGCCGCCAGGCTCAGGCCCGTGCGGGCCCGCGCCGCACGGAGCCCTTCGGCCAGGGCCGCGCACTCCGGTGCGGGGGTGGTCATCCGCGCAGCACCCGCCAGGTGTGCGGGCCCACGACGCCGTCCGCCGGGAGTCCCGCCTTCTTCTGCAGCCGCATCACGGCCGCGATCGTCTGCTGTCCGTAGACCCCGTCGACGATGCCCGGGTCCAACTTGCGGTGCTGGAGCAGGCATTGGGCTTCCACGACGTCCCAGCCCGGCCCGGCGAGGACGGCGGTGCGCGTCGTGCTGTATCCCGCGGACAGGCCACCGCCGTCCGGGCCGCCGGACCTGCGGACCTCGCAGGGGTAGGACGTACCCGGCTTGAAGACGTACCGTCCCCGCCCGTTACCGGCGGACGTGGCCGTGGCGGGGGAACTCGGCTGCGCGGCCGGTGTGCCGAGCGCCGTGCCCGCCTTCTCGCCGCCGCCGGCGTCACTGTCACTGTCACCGCTCAGCGGGGTGCCCAGCAGCAGTCCCGCGCACAGCCCCGCGAGCGCGGCGGCCGCGACGGCGACGGCGGCGGCGCGCCTGGAGATCCCCGGCCGGCGTCCGTCGCAGTCTGCGGCGGGCTCCTCGCGGGGAGGCTGCGCCGATGCCGCCGATGCCGCCGATGCCGTCGTCGCGGCCGGGCCACGCCGCTCCCCGTCCTCCCCATCCTCCGCGCCGGCCGGCTGCGAGGGCGCGGACCGCTCCTGCCACGCCTTCTCGGCCACCTCGTGCAGGACCAGCAGCCGGGTCGGCTCCGTCCCCGTGATCCGTGCCAGCTCCTCCACCGCGTGTCGTGGGGGCAGCGCCTTTCCGTTCAGGCAGCGCTCCCACGACGACCGGCTGTACTCCGTCTTGGCGGCGAGCGAGGCGAGGCTCAGCCCGCTGCGGTCCTTCAATCTTCTGAGCTGTACGACCAGTTGCCGGACCCTCTGGTCCAGCGAATCCGGCAGTTCCTTCCAGCGCGGCATGGCTCGCTCCGTAAGCGTCGTCAGGGCCCGAGGGCCTTCACCTCCTCCATGTTCGGACCGCCGTCGTCCCCGGCGCAGGCTCCTGGCCCCGGTTCACCCTGCGCCCATGCCTCTTCGGCCAGGTCCCGCAGCGGCCCGGCGTCCCGGTGGTCCGGCGTTCCGGCGTACGTCTTCGCAGGTCAGCACGTGGGACGTCCCACGTTGTCCCGGTCGGCCCGATACCCCTGGCCCCGTTTCGGATTGGCCTGCAGTCTCGGTGGGGCCAGGCCGGACGGAACGGTGCCGGTCACCACGCCCCGCACCGTTCCCCGGCCACCACCGACAAGGGGGAACCATGAACAGGATCACATCAGTAGTCGCCACGGCGGCCGCGGCGGCCGCGCTCACCGCCGGCCTCACCGGCGGCGCCACGGCCGCGGACCGGGCCGACGCCGGCCGGGGCGGCAGTGCCGGGCCGGTCACCGCCGCCGGGACCGCGCCCGCGTGCATCGAGCGCACCAGCGTCACGAACAAGCCCGGTGGCGGAGTCCGGGTGTACCTGCGCAACTTCTGCGGCAAGACCATGCGCGTCAAGGTGGTCGTCAAGAACTGGTCGGACAGCGGCTGCAAGTCCATGCCGAACCGGTCGGGCTGGGTCTTCCAGACCGTCGGCGGCCGGTACGACCGCGTCGTGGTGTGCTGAGCGGGGACGGGGGAGAACTCATGACGGTCATCACCAAGACGTTTCTCGCCGCGTCCGCGGCCCTGGCGGCCCTGGCGGTCACGGCGCCGCCGGCCGCGTCGGCACCGCCGGCCGCCACCGGCGCCAACGCCGCGCCCGCGGCGGCCGCGGCCCGGTGCCCGGTCACGGCCTGGGGCCACCGGGGCTACTACATGTGCGGCACGGACCTGAAGGCCGGCTACGTCGACTGGAACGAGGACGGCCGGACCGACGAGGTCTTCGTCATCGCTCCGAACCGCACGATCTGGCACACGTGGAAGAACGCCGGCGGCTGGAAGGAGATGCCGGGCAACGGCCGAGCCGACGACATGCTGGGGCACAACGGCACCGGCACCTCCCGCCGTTGCATCGTCGTCTACGTGCGCACGGCCGACTACTCCTACTGGCAGAACTGCCACTACAACGGCCGGTGGCACAACTGGACGACGAGCGGCTGACGCGCCGTCCGCCGACCGTGCCCCGCGAAGCACCGGGCCCCGGAGCTGTCATGGCAGCCCCGGGGCCCGGTGGCATGCGCTGTTCAGCGGTCCGAGCCGGCCGGTCGGAGGTGAGAAGCGTGGTCAGCCCTCTGCGGCAGCACGTCATCGCCGATCTGGGCCTGCTGTCCGAGGACCCGCAGCGTTCGCCGGAGGGGGCAGTCGTTCGGTGCGATGGGGCGAGAGGGTGGCCCTCCACCCTGCCCTGGTGAGGGTCAGTAGTCGAAGGTGTCGTGGAGCGGAACCGGGGTGTACACCGGCTGGTAGCCGTGGTCGAGGTACTGGCCGTTGTACGCCATCTTCATGCCGATGCTGAGCGGCAGGTTGTGCCGGTTCGGGGAATTCTGGGAGTAGGTGGGTTCCGTGAAGCCCTGACTGGTGTACGTCCCCGTGATGATCATCACGTGGTCCTGCACACCATCGGGTACGGCGGTGTCCCAGTCCGCGAAGAGCAGGTCACCCGGCTGCAGTTCCCAGACGGCGAAGTCCGGGTCTCCGGGCTCCGCGGTGGGATCCGACGGCGGCCAGAAGTTCCGTTCGTAGCCGCGGTACTCGATGGCGAAGTCGAAGAGCCAGTTGGCGTTGACCCAGGTCCTCGTGGGGCTGTTCTGAAGGAGGTCGTTGGTCCAGTTGCTGGGATCTCTCGGGTTCCAGCCGCCCCTCTTGGGCCAGCCGCCCGCGAACAGGGCCTGGGAGACGAAGTTCGCGCAGTTCGTGGTGCCCAGGTCGTCGTACTCGGCCGTGTTGCGCGCCTCGTGGACCACGATGCCGTTCCGGCTCTTGTAGACCGTGGACCATCGCAGCGCGTACGCGACCGCGGCGTCGCGGTCGTAGGTGTGCTCCGCCAGAGTGCTCACGCCGTCCGGCGCCGCCTTGGCCTCGGTGGTGCTCGTGGTGGAGGAGGGGGTTTCCGGTTTCGGAGCCGCCGTGCTCGGGATCGGCGCGTAGGACGCGTCGGTGATCGTCCAGGTCCGGCCTTCGCGTTCCAGCGTCACGATGTAGGTGTCGCTGAGGCTGGAATCTCCCAGTGCTGTGTCGTTCCAGGTCAGCAACGTGCCGGAAGTGATGGTGACGGTGGCGGTCCTGCCCTTGAACTTCACCTTCGCGTCGTCGAAGAAGCCGGTGTCCACGCCGGTGGCGTGCAGGTCGCCCTCCTCCGCGGCCGACGCTTCGGCGGCCACCTTGGAAGGGCCCGTGGCGAAGGTTCTCGCCTGGTTCCCGATCTCCGCTCCCTCCGCTTCGATCGCGGCCATGGCGGTGCCGGGGCCCCCGGGTTCCCTCCAGCCTTGGTCGCGGGCGGCGAGATACTCCTTGACCAGTTCCAGGACCACGCGCTTGTGCCCGCCCAGGGTCACGGAGAGGTCCAGGAACTTCCCGCCCCTGCCGAACCCGATCTCGACTCCGATCTCTCCGGCCGGACCACTGGGCCCGGGCAGTGCCCCGGCCGGGGCGGCGGGGATCATCAATGCCGCAGCTAAGCCAAGTGTGATCAGCGGACTTCTCTTGCCGATTCTCATGCCGATGCCCTTTCCTCCGTGCCGTGCCACTTCCCGGAAGACAGGGGGCACGTACCGAGAGGACATCCGCAGCGTCCACCTGGTTTCGCGAAATGCCCCCGTCGAAGCCCGGGATGGGGCTTCTCATTTCACGTGCGGATCAGGGGCAATCCTGCTGGCGCTCCTGGGGGTTGGCAACAGCTGCCCGGGGGCGGAGGTTGTAGAGACACGGTGCACCAAGGCGTTGCAAACGGAAGCGCTTCGACTCATGTGAGGCGGGGCAACGCTGCGGAGCAAATGCCCCTCAGGTATCCGGGACTTGGCTGCCTGCCTGCGCGTTGAGAGCGTTGGCCGTCTGCGTGATGCTGCCCAACCCGGCGCTCGTCGCCGCCCGTGAGCACGGCGGCCCGGCTCACCCGCGGTGAGGCCTCGCCGTCACTGACGGGGAAGGTCTCACCGTAGGATCGGACGCCGTATGAGCAGGCAGGTCGGCCGGGAACTCATGGAGCACCGTGCGGAGATCCGCCGATGCTTCCGGGCTCCGGGGAGTGCGCGACGGCCGACCCGGAGAAAGCGGCCGACGAGCCGGCGGAGGATGGCCGTGTCGACACCTCAGGTACTCGATGAGCTGCTGCGTCAGCTGAGTTCTCGTGCCCGCCAGGACGCTGATCCCGATCCCGGTTCCGGAACCGGCCCCGATCCGCAGACGCTGATCGACTGGCTGGGGCGGCAACTCGGCGCGGAGATCGCCCTGGTGGACCGCTCGGGCACGGTGGAGGTCTCCACGGCCCGGTTTCCGGCGGACGTCGTCGGCGGTCTCCAGCCGGTGCCGGCGCGGTTGGCCGACGGGCAACTGGCGGCCACGGCCTCGCAGACGGGCCCGTACCACGTGCGGTGCGAAGCGTTGGGGCGGCGCGTGCCGCGTCCGGTGCTGGTCGTGGCCGGCCCGCGGCCGCTCACGCGGGAGGCGCTGGCGCTGACGTCCCATGTCGGCGCCCTGGTCGAGGTGGTGCGGCGCGCCCGGCGGGCCGACGACCTCGCCCTCCGCCATCAGCGGGCGGCGGCACGGCTTCGCTTGGCGATTCTCGCGGCCCTGATGACCGGAGAACCGACGCTGGCCCGGCGGATGACGGCCGGCGCCGTGCCGCCGCTGCTGGACGCCGGACGTCTCCGCGTCCACCTGCTGCGCTGCCCGCCGTCGCACCGCGGCAGGCTCATCGACGCCTACGAGGACGAGTCCGGCTATCACGGCCGGGGCCTGATGGTGCGCTGCCCCGTCTACGACGACCACCTCGTCTGCCTCCTGCCCCCGGACGACGGCGCCGGCCAAGCGGACGACGAGGCCCACCGAGCGGACGACGGCCTGGCCGCGTCCCTGCGGGCGCTGGTGCGGGACAACCCGGACTACGCGCTGGGCATCAGCGCCTCCGTGCCCCTGCCGGCCACCGCGCAGGCCTACGATCAGGCCCGCCACGCCCTGGCCGTCGCCTGCCACACGCCCGAACGGGTCGCCGACTACCACGGCCGGCCGCCGTTGGCCGGGCTGCTCCCTCGTCGGGAAGCCCTCGCCTGGGCCCGCGCCCTCCTGGGCCCGATCAGGGCGGCCCCCCGGCTCACCCTCGACATCACCAGCCTCGCCCTGCACTTCCCCCGCTCCGGTGTGGCGCGGCTGCTCGACGTCAGCCGCAACACCGTCACCGCCCATCTGCGACGCGTCCAGGACGCCCTCGGCCTCGACCTGCGGGACCCCCGCAGCCGCGCCGAACTCGCCCTGGCCCTGGCGATCAGCGATCTCCCGCCGCCCGAAGGCAACGGCGTGGACGAGCGTCCGCCGACGCCTTCGCTGGACGCTCTGCTGTCCACCGAAGCGGCCGTCACCTGGGCCCGCGCCTTCCTCCAGCCCCTGCGGTCCGGCGCGGACCACGCCGTGCACCGGACCCTGCGAGCCTGGATCGAGGCCGGCACCGACGCCCAGCGGACGGCCCGGCACCTCGGCATCAGCCGCGCCACCGTCCGCGCCCATCTGCGCACCGCCGAACAACTCCTGCAACGCACCCTGCTGATCCCGGGCCCCGGCACCCACGACCTGGTCCATGCGTTCCGCATCGCCGACCGTGCACCGTGAACAGCCGCCGCCCCGCGACTGCGCACCGTGCGCATTGCCCGCCGCCCGCGGCGCTTCCTAAGGTCTGTCCCACCTCGCCCGGCAAGCCACCCGCCGGGCGGGCAACGGGGGAGGGCGGGCCGTCGCCACGGGGGGAACAGCGTGACGGCCCGCCCTGGGCGCGCGGCTGGGCCGGTCCGCCGGGTCCGCCGGAACCACCACAGTGTGCCGCTGCGGTTGCGGCTGCCGCTGCCTGTGCCGCTGCCGTTCAAGGGCTGGGCGGGGCCGGAACGTCACCGCCCCATCGCCGTCGGCCCCCTCGCGCTCGCGACGCGGCGTCACGGCCCGCCTCACGCACTGTTCACCCCGGGTGACCGTACGCGCGCGGCGGTGTACGAGGATCTTGGCTCGCCTTCGCGCGGATCCGGCATCCACTCTGGCGTCATGAACCACGCGCTACCGCACACCGCCTCGCTCACCAGTACGTCTACGCAACTCCTGTCGTCCACGCGGCGAGGAGCCCGGCTCGCCCGGCTCCTCGCCGTGACCGAGCTGCGCTCCTGGGGCGCTCCGCAGGAGCTCACGGAGCGTGCCGAGATCGTCGTCGCGGAACTGGCCAACAACGCCGTCCTGCACGGCCGTCTGCCCGGCCGCTGCTTCCGGCTGACGCTCGTCCTCGACCCGCCGGCCGGCCGCCTCCGGGTCGAGGTCTCCGACGCCCGCGGGGAGCTCCGCCCCCAACTCCCGCCGACGGCAACCGAACCGGACGCGCTCAGCACCGGCGGGCGCGGCCTGGCGCTCGTCGCCGCCCTCGCCGACCACTGGGAGACCGTCCCCCGCCCGCCCAGCGGCAAGACCGTCCGCGCGGTGCTCATGGCACCGGCACCCTTGTGACCGTCCGCCCGGTGCGCCCCCTCACCGCCCGGACCGGCGAGGCCGGGGCCCGGCGGACGAACGGGCTAACGCGCCACGCGGTAGCGGAGGTAGACGGCCTTCGAGCCGAAGGTGCGGGTCTCGACGAGGTCGAGATCCACCCGGCGCTCGTGCCGCGGAAAGAACGGGGTGCCGCCCCCGACCAGCACCGGGTGGACCATGGTCCGGTACTCGTCGATCAGGCCCAGCGCGGCGGCCTCGGCGGCGAGCGTCGCGCCGCCGATCGCGATGTCGCCCTCGCCCGGCTCGGCCCGCAACCGCTCGATCTCCTCAGCCAGGCCGCCGGACGCCAGGCGGGCCCGGCCTTGGACCTCGGACAGCGTGGTGGAGAACACCACCTTCGGCAGCGGCTTCCACAGCGCGGTCCACTCGCGCGAGGCGTCGTCGAGCGACGGATCCTCGTCGGCGGTCTCCCAGTACAGCATCGTCTCGTACAGCCGCCGCCCCAGCAGGTGGACACCCACCTCCCGGATGTCGTCGATCCAGAAACGGAAGACCTCCTCGTCGGGCTCCGTCCATGCGAACTCGCCGTCCGGACCGGCGATGTAGCCGTCCAGGGAGACGCCCATCGAGTAGGTCACGCTGCGCATCGGAGGTCCTCCTCGGTCACGGGGTTCGACAGTACGGCTGCCGGGCGCCGGAGGCTACCGTGGCACGAGGAACTGACGGCTCGGCTGTTGTGCGCGGGAACCACGAGAGACGGGATGAACACCATGCAGGAATTGTGGCGCCGATTCGAGGAGTGGCTCCGGCGGAACGCCCCGGGCGATTATTCCGCGCTCCGCCCAGGAGCATCGGACGCCGATATATCCCGTCTGGAGAGCGGTATCGGCTTTCCGCTCCACGGTGAACTGAAGGCGCTCCTCTCGGAACACGACGGTGTCACACCCCGCAGATCCAGCACGGAGCCCGGCGCCTTTCTCCTCGGGTACAGCCTGCTGGATACCGAGGGAATCCTGGAATGGCATCAGAACCTCTCCTCGATGGCGAACGAAGCGGTCGAGGAAGGTTATGAGGAGGAAGTGGTCGGGCGCATCGCGCACACCCAGTGGGTTCCGTTCGCCCAGGACCTCACGGGTGATCTGCTGTTCGTCGACCATCGTACGGGCCACTACGGGGAAGTCGGCGAGATGTCGTTCGGCGACCCCGAATACGTGCTGCTCTGGCCGTCCATGGCTCCGATGCTGACCGACCTGTGCGACGCGGTGGAGGGATCGCTGCGGCTGCCGGCCGCGCGGCGCCGTCCGTCGGTCCATGAAGGGCGCATGCTGGAATGGGTCACGGGCTGACCCCGGATACGAGGCGTCCTGCCGGATCACGGTGATCCGGCAGGACGCCTCCTTCGCGGTGCCGCTGTCAGCTGATGTCGCAGACCGACTTGATGTCGCAGTATTCGAATCCGGTCTGGACGACATACGCGTCCTGGTCGAGCAGACGGATCTCGGACGTGAACCGCCCGAGGTCGCCACCGGCATCCGTGTTCTGCTTGGCCGGGACCGCGGCGCGGCCGCAGATCTCGTTCCAGGTCGGATACGGGTAGTTGTTGTCGAGCTTCAGCATCCAGCTTCCGTTGGATTGCTTGTCCGCGTAGAACTGCGCGCAGTGCTTGCCCGAAGATAGCGTCATCCCGCCGCTCTCACGGGATTTCGCGAACGGGTACTCGTCGCAACTGGTGCCGTCCGCGTTCGGATGCGGATTCCATTCCGCGACCGCGAGCATGCACATCTTGTCCCGGTTCTCCTTGGCCTTCGCCTCATCCGCCAGGCGGTGCAGTGGCTTGTTGTGCTGCTCGCTGCCCGGGTGTGAGGCCAGCTTCTCCATGAGCACCCAGTAGTACGCGGCAGCGGCCGGGTACTTCTTCGTGTTCAGCTGAAGCGTCGGCGTGTATCGGGGGAACACGCATCCGGTGTTGCCGCCCACCTTGTTGTCGCAGCGGACGTCGAAGGCGTTGTTGGTCCACTTCGGGACGGCCTGGACACCGGCGCTCGGTGTGGACCAGGCGGTGTTCCACGTGAAGTCCAGCTTCGATTCGCCCCCGGTGGTCTTCTTCCAGGTGTAGGTGTTGGTCCGGGTGGCGACGTGCGTGTCACCGGGGGTCCACGTCGTGCTGCCGATCCAGGGGCCGGTGCTCTCCGTGCAGTCGCCCGTCGGCCAGCAGTCCTCCGTGAACGACGTCAGCGTGGTGGAGGTGAGCCCCGTCATGTTGACCAGCGACAGTTGGGTCCACGTGGTGAACTCGTTCGACTTGGGGTCGAGGTTGATCTCCTGGACGACCTTCATGGTCGCGTTGCCGACGGGGGCGCCGTTCCGTGTCGCCGTCAGCGGAAGCAGGCCGCGCAGACATCCTTGCGTCCTGGTCTGCATGGCCGCGCCGTTGACATTCGCGCACCAGCCGACAGGGCCCGCGGCCGTGGCGGCTCGCTCGTCCCCCTTCAGAGACATGGCCTTCTTCTCGTCCAGCGGCACGTAGGAGCCGCACCAGCGGATCCCGTCGCGACCGGTCGCGCACTTCGGGCTCTCCGGCGCGGCGGCCGCCGACGACTTCAGAGCGGCGCCCGCAGGGACCTCCTCGGCATTCTGAGCGGCTACGAAGTTGACGTCGGGCGCGTTCGGGTCCGCCTCGGGGAAGACGATGTCGTTGAGACCGTCATAGTCCCCGGGTACGAAGGCGATGGCATCGTAGGCGATGTCCTTGGAGCCGTCGCCGCCGTTGAAGTTGTCCAGACTGACCTCGGGCACGGCATCGTTGAACCGGTACGCCCCCAGGTCGACCCACTTATTGGACTGGTTGGCGTCCTGGGAGACCGCCTTGACGGTGGTGCCGTGCGCGTGCTTGATGCGGTACTCGGCCTTGGAGGTCTGCGCCCCGTGGTCGGGTATGTGCGCGTACACCTTGGCCTGGCCGTCATGGGAGGTGATCCGGCTCCCGAGCTTCCACGTGCCCGTCACCTTCATGCGGTCGCCCGGCTCCGGGAACGTCTCGGGGGAGCGGGTGTGGGTGAACCAGAAGTGGTTGCCGTAGGCCGCTCCGATCTGATGCGTGTCGATCTTCCCCGGATAGGTGGTGATCGTGTCCCCGGTGTCCGCGTCGATGATGTCGGAGGGCCGGTAGGTGAAGGCGAACGTGCCGTCCGACCGCACCGCCCCGCATCCGCGCGCGTCCGATCCCGCCGGCGTGGTGCCGTCGGGCAGCTCGTCCACGATCAGCGCGTTCGAGGGCAGGCCGCTGGAGCAGCGCGGCGGATAGGAGTTGGCGTCCGGCTGCTCCGGATACGAGGTGTTGAAACGGTGCACCTGGTGGCCGCACTCGGCCCCGGTGTCGCAGTTCTTCCACTCGGCCGGCTTGTCCCACCAGCAGTGCAGCCAGTGGGGGTTGCTCTTGGAGTCACCCGCGTCGAGCTTGCAGGCGCCCAGGCCGGGATCGTTGGAGTCGTCTTCACCGATCTTGGACGGCTCGCAGTCGTTGGAGGCGTCGCAGAACAGGTCGAGCGGCGGCTTGACGGTGCTGCGGTCCGCATTGGTGTTCCACCAGGCGGCCAGATAGCCGGGCCGGAAGTCGCCGGGGGCGAACATCGCCGAGATCGGGCGGGCCGCCCAGCCGAGGACCTTCTCCTCGTACGGCCAGTCCTGCGGGTGCGCGGCATGGCTGTAGTCGTCCCCGGCCGGGTTCGTGGCGCTCTGCAGGAAGGGCACGCGGTTGGCCTTCCACAGCGGGTTGGCCGGGTTGTTGGTCCAGCCCAGCCCCTTGTGCCCGCCGGCGTCGGCGTCCGGGTAGAAGCCGGAGTTGTACGCCCACAGGGCGAAGAACCAGTTCTCGATCCACTGCGGGTGGCCGTCGTTGACCTTCATGCCGGCCCGGTAGGTCTGGTTCCACTTGTCGGAGAGGATCCGCACGCCGTAGGCGATGTTGGCGGTGTAGTCCAGCGCGACGGCCTCCTGGGTGTAGGTGGACAGCGCCGTCTCACCGTCCTTCTCCTTGCCGGACAGCCGCATGCCGTCGGTGGCCTGGGTGATGCCGTAACCGCAGTCGGCCTCGGAGAAGTTGATGCGCCACGGGTCGGCCTGCGTGCCGTCGGAGGTGTACTGGGTGCCGTAGTAGTTGCCGATCAGGCTGTTGGCGGTGACACCGGGGACGGCGAACCGCGTGGCCTGCCACATGTTGGACTCCTGCGCGGTGACGCCGAGCATCACCTGCGAGGGTATGTGCCAGCGGTCGGTGACGTCGGGGTCCTCGTTGTCGAGGGTGCCGTTGGGGTCACCGGCCAGCACCGTCGCCGGGAACAGGCCGCCCTGAGGCTGGTAGCCGCCCATGCCGGTGTTCTTCCAGTTCGGCGAGCGGTAGAAGTTCAGCTCACCGACGACGGCCTGGTCCACGGCCCATTCCACCTGCCGGGGAGTGGGCTGGAACGCCTGCTTCCGGACGTCGTTGCGGGCGACCCCGCAGTAGCGCTCATCCGTGCCCTCGGACGGGCTGTCCGCCCTGCCGGCGAGGGGCTGGGTGCGCACCGTCTGCGCGGACATCCCGCCCTCGTCGAGCGGCGCGGCGCCTCCCTGCGGCTTCGGCCCCTGCCGCGGCGCCGCCGGGAGCTCCAGGGCCGGTGAAGGGGCGCGTCCGACGGGGGCGTTGCCGCCGGCGGCCTTCGGGGTGACGTCCAGGGTGACGGTCTTCCCGGTGGCGAGCACGCGCAGCGTGGTGCGGGCGTCGCGGACCGCGTCGGCCTCGCTGGGCGTGATCAGGCTGGTCTTTCCGTCCGCCCAGGTGGTGGAGACGGCGGCGTGACCGAGGCTGGAGATGCGGGCGCCTTTGGCGAGGCGGCCCGGGTTCTCCACCTTGTCCGGCAGGCTGCCCTTCCCGGCCGCCTTGCCGGTGATGAAGACCTGCCCCGACGGGGTGCCCGTCAGGTCCCAGTCCCGCAGCCGCCCGGAGGCGACGGTGACCGGCGCGGCCTTCTCACCGGCCCTCACCTGCGAGCGGGTCAGGTGCTTGGCCCAGCTCACCGTCTCGGTGTCCGTCTTCTCCGGCTGCCGGTCGATGAAGGTGACGCCGCCGTCGCCGTCGGCCGTGATCTGGAACGGCACCGCCGTGGTGGCGGCGAGCACCCGCTCCTTGCTGCCGTTGATCCGCACCAGCTTGTTGCCGTGCGCGGCGACGATGCCGTCCCGGGTGGGGACGGCGGAGGTGACCTGCCCGGGGAACGCCACCGGCCGGGAGGGCTTGCCCGTGGCCGCGTCGACGCTGATCAGCCGGGTCTTCTGCTCGGCGTCGCCGTCCCAGGAGAGCTGGGTGAACACCGCCTGCCGGCCGGTGCCGCAGCCGGGGGAGAAGTGGGCCAGGGACGCGGTGAACGGCAGCTTGGTGACCTCGCCGCTGCCGAGATCGACGATGGCGGTGAACGCTCCCCGCACCATCAGCTCGGGCTTGTTGGTGAAGGTCCGGGGCGCGTACGCGACGGCCGCGTACTTCCCGGACCCGGTCAGGCAGGCGTTGCCGATCCAGGTGTCGGCGTCGAAGCCGTCCTCGGACAGGGTCGCGGCGGCCTTCCACGCGTAGCCGTCACGCTCGTCGGCGACGAGGAGATGGAAGCCGGTGCCGTCCCCGGACGTGGTGAACGCCTTGTCCTGTGACGCCGAGTGGCCGGGGCCGAGCACCGCCGTGCGGTCGCCCTTGGCCACGGAACGCGGCTTCGGCTCCGGCTTCTCGTCCGGCTTCCGGTGCGGCTCGGCATCGGCTTGCCCGGCCCAGCCTTGGGCCGCGTCGTCCGGTGGCGTGGGGCCGGCCGCTTGTGCGGGCAGGCTCAGGGGTAACGCCAGGGCGATCGCCGTCACCAGGGTGACGGGAACACGCCGGCGCCTGTACGCGTGTCTCACAGGCATCCTTAGTCGTCTGCTGCGGGTTGTCTTCTGCGCGTGGTGCATCGCGCGTTGCCTACCGCGCGTCGGCCTTGGCGAGCACCGTTTTCTTCGACGCCGTCGCCGATGCTGACAACGATGTCGTAATGCGCTGGTTCGTCCGTGTCGTTGTGCACGGTGACGGCGGTGAAGACGCCGTTCTCCTTGGGTGTGGCCTTCGCTTCCGCATCGCCGTGGCGCAGAATGCGCGTCCTGCCCTCCTGGGAGAACGACGGCACCGGATCCGACTCCTGCGGCGGCGCGCTGGGGTCGGGCGTGTTCGCTGAGGGTGCGCCAGTGGTCGTGGCGGCCTCGGTCGCCGGGGGAGAGGCGCCGGCGCTGCCGCTGTTCCCGCTCTCCGCGCTGCACCCCGCCGCCGGCGGGGTCGGGGCGTCAGCGGTGATCTGAAGCGCGGTGCGTAAGTGCACGGATCCCCCGTCACGGCGTTGAATGGTCCATGCCAATTTCGCACGGCCTCCGCACTCTAGCCACGCGCCGACACATCTTCAACACATATGTGACGGGGGAGGATCCCGGCACGGCACCTCGTACGGGACACCTCCGAGCCGACGGGCGGATGCCTGCCCCGCCGCCGGGCCCGTCCCAAGGGCCGGTTCCGCGGCTCCGGTCGGTCCTCGTCCGGGGAGTCAGGGGGCGAAGCTGAGGTAGGACAGGACGCGGCGCGGGCCGGCGATCAGGAGGCCGGGGACGAGCGCGGCGGCCACGTAGCACCAGGGGCGCAGGAATTCGGGGGCACCCAGGAGCGGCAGCAGCGGATGGACCGCCAGCGCGGCGCCCAGAGCGGCGAGGACGGCCGCCACCAGGCGCAGCGACTCCTTGAGGTGCTCCCGGGTGACGGACAGTGGGACGACATCGCGCAGGTCGTCCTCGGGCAGCAGCGCGCCGACGCGCCCCTGGGCGTACCGCTCGCCGATGGTGAGGAGTTTCCGCGCCAGGTCGCGCAGGGCCGTGTCCGGTTCGCTGTCGAGCCGGACGAGGTCCTGCCGGAGGGCGCCGGCGACGTGGGCGGCGTGGCGCCGGGCCGATTCGTGGCGCGGGGAGGAGGAGGCGATGGTCCCGACCGTGTGGTGCGCGCGCAGAAGGTCCCGCTCGATGCGGCGGCATCGGCGGTCGAGGGCACGTAGACGGGAGAGGTCTGCCAGGGAGGGCCGTTCGAGGATGTCGGCGCACAGGACGGCCGCCCGCGTGGTCCTGACCGTGAGCCGGTGCCGTACGGACGCGCCGCCCGCGCGGGTCCGCCGGATGAGCCAGACGAGGGGCGGCCAGGGCAGGGTGAGGGCGGCGATGACCGCGTAGACGTTGACGTACACGGGGTCGGGATCGTTTTCGTTGACCGGTAAGGACGTGGTGCCGGAGACTGCCGCGGACACGAATGGCGGAAGCAGCAGTACGAAGACCAGGATGCCGATGAGCAGAGAGCCTTCAGCCAGGTCGTTCCCGTCCGTGTGATAGGCCCGCAAGGCCGCTTTCGTCTCCGGGAATTCGGCCTCCGGCAGACCCAGCCGGGCCGGTGCCTCCTCCAGCTCGCGGACCGCCTCGGCCGCCGACCGTTCGGCGGAACGCCGGGCGGAGGCCGCCATGTACTCGCCGAGCGGATCCCTCATGGCCGCCACCGGGGCCCTCCCCTCCTCGCTGCCATCGTGCCGGAGCACGCCGGGCGGCGAGCGGCATTCCGGAGAACCAGGCTTCGCCGATCGCCTGTTGGGCAGCCTGCTCGGCGAAGGCGCGCGGGCGGAAGGCGGCCGGCGGCCGCAGGCTCATCGTTGCGGCGGAAGGCCCCGCGTTCCGGTGCCGGAGAACCGATAGGCGATCAGTGCCCAGAAGGCCGCCACGATGACCAGGCCGATCCACGCCTCGGTCAATCCCCTGGCGAGAATGAGGAACAGCAGGAGAAGCACGCACGGCACGGTGATCCATATGGTCACCCGCAGGTTTCTCATAGTTCTGGCGGAACCTGTGAACCTGCTCGCGTCCATGCGTTGGCCTCTCTCGTCTGTACCAGCGTTTTTCTGCGGTCAGCGACTTCTCGGGGAGCCGGTCACGTAGATGGCCGTGCCACACAGTGCGGAGAGGACGGCCAGCCCCACCCAAGCGCCGTGCATGCCCTGGAAGATCATCAGGAAGACGAGGAACAGCGCGAAGAGGAAAGAGGCGACGAGCCACATCCTCAGGAACCGATTGTTCTCACCGGAGAACCTCTTCATCCTCCACCCTTCTCGGAAGGGCCGAGGAGACCGGCTGAACCCCTCGGCCCCGCATGGTGTTCAGTCCCTTTGCCGGCAGCCTCGGTCGTCACGTTGCGAGCGCCCGGGCGCGACGCGGCTACTCGCGGGAGCCTCCTGTACCGGACGACGCCCATGCCCACGGCCGGACCGGCGAGGAGGGCAAGCGGCGTGCCGAAGGCCCGCCCCGCTGACGCTCCGCCGGAGAACAGGATGGCGGTGATCACCGCGTGGAGAGCCATGGAGGCCAGAAGGAAGGAAGCCCACGGCCCCCTGGACGGCCTGTGTTCAGCCCGGCCCGTCATGATGTCCTCTCGCTTTCAGCTCCCGGCCGGGGCGACTTCGCGCAGCGCATCCCCCTGGCTGCGACTACGGCTGGTCCCTCCGGATGGAGCCGACGAACAAGTACCCGGCCCCCGCGATACAGACGACCATTCCGAGCACGACCCAGCCGCCGCTGTTCCCCGAGCCGATGAGGAAGACGGAAAGGGCGACCCCGAGTACCGTGAACACGGTCGCGAAGAGCGAGTGGCGCCTGACCGTCGCCCGCTGTTCAACGGTCCAGCCAATCCTGGCCACAGAACCTCCCTGCCGGTGCGTCGGTGCGCTTGCAGTGCGAACTGACCGCCGTCGTCATGGAGTTGAGCGTGCCCCCGAGTTCGCGGATGAATCCGGCGCCCTTCCCGCCGAACACCGAACTCCGAGCGGCAGCGCCGACCGGCAGCGGCGGCCGGTGAAGGACGAGGTGGCTGAGCTCGTGCAGTGAGGGGGCGCCGGCCCGATCGCGTGGAAGCACACCGGTCACCGGAGAGAACCTCCGACGGGCACCCCGTCGTCATGAGAGAAAGGAAGAACAGGCAACCGATCCGTCAGTCCCCGATAGAGCTTCTTCCTTGCCACCTCGGGCCGGCCGGCTGCGCGCGGACGGCGGGTTGCCGGCGATGCGGCCTGTCAGCCGAAGATGTCCAGGAAGTCCAGCGAGGAGCCCGCGTCGCCGGTGGGGCGGGGCCGGATCGGGCGCGGCTCCGGGTAGGTCTCCGTTGCGGCCCGCGCCCGGACGATGTCGGGCCCGCCGCACGCCGCGACCGCGAAGGCGCCGAAAACCTTGGCGAACGCGGCGGGGTCGCGGAACTCCACGCCGAACGCCCGGCCGTCCAGCAGCGGCACCCAGACCACCCGGTCGAACCGTTTCCATTCCCCCACCGGCTGATCGTCCGCGGTCGACCTCCCCTCCAGCCACAGCCGCGCCACGTGCAGCAGGTTCACCTTCTCCATCGGCAGCCGCTTTCTCCGCACCCGCAGTTCCCGTGCCGTCAGCTCGACGTCCTGGTCCTTCCTCGAGTACCAGACGACGCCGATCCCGAAGGGCACCCACAACAGGACCCCGATCACCGGCCAGACCAGAGCGTCGCCCCACGACCGGAGCAGCCCGCCGTCCAGCAGGGACAGGGCCCCGAAGACCAGGGCCCACTTCGCCGTCATCCGCCAGAATCCGCTGCTCTGCCGGTACAGAACCCGTCGCTTCCCCGTCATCCCCATGCCCGCACGCTATCCGCCGCCCCGCAGCCCGCCCTGGTGCCCCCGATGGGGTACAGCTCGGGACCGGTGAGTTCGGCAGCGGCCGGGCCGGACCGGTCGGGCCGGGAGTCATGGGGCCACTGTCGTGACTCAAACCGCTTGAGGCGCACGTCCGTTGACGTCCCACCAGAGGCGCATGCGGGGATCCGCCTCCGGGGTGATGCGGTCCCCGCCAGGGGCGGGGGAGGCTGCGAGTGCACGCCAGGACCGGCAGGAAAAGAGAAGACCGCATGGAAACGAACACGGAGCCCGACTGGAACACCGTGGGAATCCTGGGGGCCGCCCGCGGCGCCCGGCCGGGGACCGACGGGGCCATCGGTACCGAGCATCTCCTCGCCGGCGTCACCACGTCCAAGGGGGCGGCCCGCGCGGCGCTCGCGGACGAGGGGGCGACCAAGGTCGCGGTGGCGGCGGTGCTGCGGGCCAGGAAGGACGGGGACGCCGCGTGGAGCGGCACCGATGACACCGAGGGCAGCGTCGCGGCACAGGCCGTGCTGGGGGACGACGGCGACCGGGGCGTCCGCCTCACGGGCGCCGCGGCCAGGGCGCTGACCGCGGCGATGCGGCAGGCGCGGCGGGAGGGCGCGGCCAAGTTCGGCGCGGTGCATCTGCTGCGGGCGCTGCTGGAGGAGGACAACCGCGCGGTGGAGCTGCTGGGGGCGTGCGGCATCGCACCGCAGGCCGTACGCGCCCGCCTCGACGGGGGCGACGGCGGCCCCGGGAGCGCGGGGGGCGGGGGCTCCGCGGGCGCGGGGGACGACCTCCACCCGCTGCTGCGCCCCACCCGCGACGTTCTCCTCGGCCGTGCCCGCTACCGCCGGATGCCGTTCTGGCAGCGGTGGGTGGTCAAGTACGGCGCGGTCAACTGGGCCGTGATGCCGGCCGGATGGGTCAGGTGGGAGACGTACGAACAGGCGCGCCGTCTCGGCGACCGCGCGGTGGGCACCGAGCACGTCCTGCTGGCGGTCCTGGCCACCCACGAGGTCGTACTCCGGTACCCGCACCTGATGGAGGACGGCGCCCCAGCGCCCGGCACCCGGTACGCGGGCGGCGCGCGGCTGGCCGCCCTGGGGCTCGACCACGCCTCGGTGCACGGCGTGCTGGCCGGCGACCGCGTGGAGCTGAGGCCCGACCCCCGTCCCGCCGAGCGGTACCTCGACGAGGCCGCGGGCCGGGACGCCGGCGGGCAGAGCGGACCGGACGGCGGACCGAGCGGCGGACCGGCGGCCGAGCCGGGCGGGGACCCGGGCACCGGCCCCCTGGTCGACATCCTCCTGCGGGAGGAGACCCGCGCCCGGCAGCTCATCGACGCGCTGATCTCCGCCGCCGGCGACTGACGGGGGCGTGGCCCGGGCCCGTGCACACGCCGGTCACCAGGGCCCGGTGCGGGGGACCGGGGCGTCCCGTACGGCCCCCAGTCCTCCGGTGTCCGGCGCCCGCCGGACGGTCACACGCGGGTCCACTGCTGGCCGGCCCGGCCGTCGCAGGTCCACAGGACGAGCGGAGTCCCGTTGGCGGTACCGGACCCGTCGGTGTCCAGGCACAGCCCGGCGTGGACGTTGCGGATCGACCCGTCGGGGCCCAGGGTCCACTTCTGGTTGTCCTGCCCGTTGCAGGGCCAGGTGACGACGCGGGTGCCATTGGCGGTGCCTTGCTCGTAGGCGTCCAGGCACTTGTCGCCGAAGACCCGGATCTCGCCGCCGGCCCAGGTCGTCCAGAGCTGGTTCGCTGCCGTGTGGCAGTCCCAGATCAGCACCGTCGCGCCGGCCGCGGTGGAGGCGTCGTCCACGTCGAGGCAGCGGCCGGACCCGGTGGAGCGCAGGCGGGAGGTGGTGGCGGCGAGCGGGCTGCCGCCGGTCACCCGGTACACGGCGACGCCGTGCGCGGGGACGCTCGCCGAGATCCGGCCGGATGTGCTCGACGTGCCGCCGGTCCACAGGTCGGTGAGGGTGAACGACCCGCCGGACAGCCCGGCTTCCGCGGCCGTGGTGGTGACGGTCGTGGTGGCGCTCCCGCGGTTGAACAGGCCCACGGCGACCGATCCGTCGGACAGGGCCTTGGCGAACACCTCGGTGTCGCCGTCGTCGCGCACTCTGCGGCCGCCCGCGCCCAGCGCGTCCTGGTTCACCGCCAGCAGGCGGGGGTTGCGCAGGACCGCGCTCACGTCGGAGGACATGGTGCGGATGTCGTTGCCCGCCATGAGCGGGGCGGCCAGCAGCGCCCACAGGGCGAAATGGGAGCGGGACTCGGTCAGGGACAGGCCGGGGCGGCCGACGACGAGCATGTCGGGATCGTTCCAGTGGCCGGGGCCCGACTGCGCCGCCAGGGGCGCGGTGACGTCCAGGACGTTGCCGACGCCCATCGGGTAGCTGTTGGTGTTGCCGTTCTGCCAGATGTCGAGCAGATCCTCGGTCGTCCGCCACAGATCGGCGACCTCGCCCCAGTTGTACTTGTCGCCCGTGATGGCGTGGAAGCTGTTGGGGTTGATGCTGTAGACGATCGGTCGTCCGGTCGCGCGCAGGGCGTCGCGCATGAGAGTGAACCGCGCGACCTGCTCGTCACGGGTGCCGCTGGAGGAACACCAGTCGTACTTGAGGTAGTCCACTCCCCATGAGGCGAACGTGGCGGCGTCCTGGCGCTCGTGCCCCTTGCTGCCCGTCGATCCCGGGTAGGTGCCCACGCCCTGCGCGCAGGTCTTCTCGTTCGGTGCCTGGTAGATGCCGAACTTGAGGCCCTTGTCGTGGATGTAGTCGCCGAGCGCCTTCATCCCGCTGGGGAACTTCGCCGGGTTGGCCCGCAGGTTGCCCGCGGCGTCGCGCTGCGGATCGAACCAGCAGTCGTCGACCACCACGTACCGGTAGCCGGCGTCCCGCATGCCGGAGGACACCATCGCGTCGGCGGCTTCGCGGACCTGTGCCTCGGTGATCCCGCACCCGAAGCTGTTCCAGCTGTTCCAGCCCAGCGGCGGGGTGACCGCGGGACTTCCGGGCGCGGCCCGGGCGGCCGGGGCCGAGGCCGAGGCCGTGACACAGGTGGTGACCGTCAACGCTGCGGCCGCCACGAGGTGGAACAACCGCCTGCCTGGTCGTAGGGGCACCGTCCGTTCCTTTCGAAAGAGGGGCCGGGCACGGGTGGCGCGGGACAAGCAAGGCTTTCGATATATCGAACGGTATTCGATGTGTCAGACATTCATGGATGGTAGGGAGGCCTTGGGCGGTGTCAATACCGCCGGTGCGCCGGCACGCGAGGGAGAAGCCGTCCCGGGTGCTCCCGTCCTGATGGGGTGTCATCCGGAAAGGGGGTCAGAGGCCGGCGGAGTTCGCGTGCCGGCCCCGAAAGCCGGGGGCCATTCGGTGCGCGGTGCTGAAGTCGGCGGCGTCGTGGGGGTGTTGACGAGTGCCGCGTGTCTCCTAACATGCATGACGTCCGATGCTTCGGCCGCTGGTCGAAATGCCGAACACTGCGTCGGTGCGGCCGTACGTGCCGGCCGGACCCGCATCGTGGCACCCGCAGTCCGCACCGCCCGCACACCAGTACCGGTAAGGCCCCCCACGCCACCGCGCCGGAAGCCCGGAAACGCTCGGTGAACGTTGGTGAGCCCCGCCCCGGAGCCGCACCACCCGCGCCACCGGACACCGCCCCCCACGGCGGGTCCGGAGGGTCACAACAGCCGATCCACCCCGCTCACCCGACCGTGTCCCCCACCACCACGTCGCAGAGGGGTTCCCCCCACATGTCATGGCTGCATCACGCATGGAGCCGACGCCGGGCGCTGACCACGGCCTCCGGCCTGGCCGCCGGAGCGGCCCTTCCCGCCGCGCCGGTCCTGCCGGGCATCCCCGGCCCGGTGGCCGCCGCGGCGCCCGCGGACCAGTACACGAACCCGGTGCTCTGGCAGGACTTCGCCGACATCGACATCATCCGCGTCGGCGACACGTACTACTACTCCGCCTCGACCATGCACTACTCGCCGGGCGCACCCGTCCTCCGCAGCCACGACCTGGTCAACTGGGAGTTCGCCGGCCACTCCGTCCCGGTCCTCGACTTCGGTCCCAAGTACGACCTGAACGGAGCCCGCGGCTACGTCCGGGGCATCTGGGCGTCGTCGCTGGCCTACCGCCCGGGCAACAGGACGTTCTACTGGCTCGGGCAGATCGACTTCGCGAAGACGTACATCTACACCGCCGCCTCCGCCGAGGGCCCGTGGAGCAGGCTCACCACCCTCGACACCGCGTACTACGACGCGGGCCTGCTGGTCGACACCGACGACACCCTGTACGTGGCGTACGGCAACACCACCATCAGCGTGGCCCAGCTCTCCCCGGACGGGCGCGGCCAGGTCCGGGCCCAGCAGGTGTTCAGTACGCCGTCGAGCGTCGGCACCCTGGAGGGCGCCCGCTTCTACAAGATCAACGGCAACTACTACATCTTCCTGACCCGCCCCGCCAACGGCCAGTACATCCTCAAGTCGACGAGTGGCCCCTTCGGGCCGTACACGATGCGGCAGGTCCTGCTCGACCTCCGCGGACCGGTCCCCGGCGGCGGGGTCCCGCACCAGGGCGGACTCGTGGAGACGCCGAACGGGGCCTGGTACTACCTGGCGTTCGTGGACGCGTACCCCGGCGGCCGGATCCCCGTCCTGGCACCGGTCACCTGGACGGCGGACGGCTGGCCCGTCGTGCAACTCGTGGACGGCGCCTGGGGCGCGTCGTATCCGAGCCCGGCCGCGACCGCCCCGCCCCGGCAGCTCACGTCCATGACCGGTGCCGACACCTTCGACGGGACGGCCCTCAAACCGCGCTGGGAGTGGAACCACAACCCGGACAACACCCAGTGGTCCGTCAACTACGGGCTGACGCTGCGGACCGCGACCGTCACCCACGACCTGTACTGGGCCCGCAACACCCTCACCCACCGCATCCAGGGCCCCACATCCACCGCCACGGTCGAGCTCGACCACGCGGCGATGCGCGACGGCGACCGGGCCGGACTCGTCGTGCTGCGCGACGCCTCCGCCTGGATCGGCGTCAAACGCGACGGCGGCAGGGCCCGGGTGGTCATGGTCAACGGGCTGACGATGGACGCCAACTGGAACACCACCGGCACCGGTACCGAGGCGGCGGGCGCCGACATCTCCGGCAGCCGGGTCTGGCTGCGCGCGACCGCCGACATCCGCCCCGGCGCGCCCCGCCCCGCGACCTTCTCCTACAGCACCGACGGCACCACCTTCGTCCGCCTGGGCCCCGCTTTCACCATGGCCACGAGCTGGCAGTTCTTCATGGGCCACCGGTTCGCGATCTTCAACTACGCCACCCAGGCACTCGGCGGCTCGGTCCGCGTCCCGCGGTTCGAGCTCTCCACTCCCTGAGACGCCCACTCTCAGAGGCAGCCCACAAGGAAAGAACGAAAGGAAGGAAGACGATGAGACGCAGCTCCCTCCTGGTGTCCATGACGCTCGCGGCACTGCTCGTCATGGTCCCCACCGGCACCGCGGTGAGCAGCGAGACGGGCGCCACGGCGGCGCCCCCCGCCGCCCGTACCGCCACCGGGACCGCCGGGTGCGGCAAGGCCCCGACCCTCAACAGCGGTACGCACACGATCAACAGCGGCGGCCAGAACCGCCAGTACATCCTCAGGATCCCGGCCAACTACGACAACAACCGTCCCCACCGGCTCGTCTTCGGGTTCCACTGGCTGAACGGCACCGCCCAGGAGGTCGACTCCGGCGGATCCGACGGCTACAACTGGTCCTACTACGGCCTCAGAAGGCTCGCGGAGAGCACGGGCAGCCCGACGATCTTCGTCGCGCCGCAGGGCCTCAACAACGGCTGGGCCAACTCCGGCGGCCAGGACGTGGCCCTCTTCGACGCCGTGCGCCAGCAGGTCGAGGCGGCCCTGTGCGTCGACGAGACCCAGCGGTTCTCCGCGGGATTCAGCTACGGCGGCGCGATGACGTACGCCCTCGCCTGCACCCGGGCCTCGGTGCTCCGGGCGGTCGCCGTCTACTCCGGCGCCCAGCTCAGCGGATGCAACGGCGGCACCGAGCCCGTCGCGTACATGGGGCTGCACGGCGGCCGGGACAACGTGCTGCCCATCTCCATGGGTCGGCAGCTGCGCGACACCTTCGTCCGGAACAACGGCTGCGCCCAGCAGAACCCGCCCGAGCCGCAGAACGGCAGCCTGAGGCACATCGTCACCGCCTACTCCGGCTGCCGGGACGGATACCCGGTCGTCTGGGCAGCGTTCGACAGCGGCCACACCCCGGGTCCGGTGGACGGGTCCACCGGGCAGAGCTGGCAGACCTGGACGTCGGCGGAGGTCTGGAAGTTCTTCACCCAGTTCGAGTCCGGTACGCCCACCGGCGCCCGGTAGGCAGGGAAGGCGGCTCCGGCTCCCGGACAGCGGAAAGCCCGTGTGGGCGGCTCGCGCCGCCCACACGGGCTTCTTTCCGACTTCGGTGTCCGAGGGGGGACTTGAACCCCCACGCCCGATAAAGGGCACTAGCACCTCAAGCTAGCGCGTCTGCCATTCCGCCACCCGGACGAGGTGTCCGCCGCCGTGGCCGTGGCCTGTGGCGACGGGAAAACCATAGCAAACATCCGGGGCCGCTCGATCACCCGGCCGGTTCCCTCCCCGGGCGCCCGCGTCCGGCGCCCGCCCGGTATCCGCCCGGCGTCGGAGTCCCGCCGGCGGGCCGCTTCCCCGGCGGGCGGGATGCCCGGTGCCGCGGCCCTCCGGCGGGGCCCTTGGGGAGCGGGCCGGGGCGGGGGAGGATGGTGGGGAAGCCCGCCCGGCGGCGGCCGCTGATCCGGCCGGCCGGGACGCACTCAGAAAGGCAGGCCAGCGTGAGCGAGTCGCATTCCGCCGCCGCGACCACCGGCAGGGTCACCGGACAGTCCACCGGCAACGTCACCGGCGAGGACGAGGTGGTGGATCTCTGCCGGGACCTGATCCGGATCGACACCAGCAACTACGGGGACCACTCCGGACCGGGCGAGCGCGCCGCCGCCGAGTACGTCGCGGAGAAACTCGCCGAAGTCGGCCTGGAACCGCGGATCTTCGAGTCGCACCCGGGCCGCGCCTCGACCGTGGCCCGGATCGAGGGTGAGGACCCCTCCCGGCCCGCCCTGCTCATCCACGGCCACACCGACGTGGTGCCCGCCAACGCGGAGGACTGGACGCACCACCCCTTCTCCGGTGAGATCGCCGACGGCTGCGTCTGGGGCCGCGGGGCCGTCGACATGAAGGACATGGACGCGATGACGCTCGCCGTCGTCCGCGACCGGCTGCGCAGCGGACGGAAACCCCCGCGCGACATCGTGCTGGCCTTCCTCGCCGACGAGGAGGCGGGCGGCGTGTACGGGGCCCGGCATCTCGTCGACCGGCACCCGGACCTCTTCGAGGGCGTCACCGAGGCCATCGGGGAGGTCGGCGGCTTCTCCTTCACGGTCAACGAGAACCTCCGCCTCTACCTGGTGGAGACCGCGCAGAAGGGCATGCACTGGATGCGCCTCACCGTGGAGGGCACCGCCGGCCACGGCTCGATGACCAATACGGACAACGCCATCACCGAACTGTGCGAGGCGGTCGGCCGGCTCGGCCGGCACCAGTTCCCGGTGCGGGTCACCAAGACCGTGCGGTCCTTCCTCGACGAACTGTCCGACGCGCTGGGCACCCCGCTCGACCCCGAGGACATGGACGAGACCCTGGCCAAGCTGGGCGGCATCGCCAAGATCATCGGCGCGACGCTGCGCAACACGGCGGCCCCCACCATGCTCGGCGCCGGCTACAAGGTCAACGTGATCCCGGGGCAGGCCACCGCCCATGTCGACGGCCGCTTCCTCCCCGGCCACGAGGAGGAGTTCCTGGCCGATCTCGACCGCGTCCTCGGCCCGCGGGTGAAGCGCGAGGACGTGCACACCGACAAGGCCCTGGAGACCGGCTTCGACGGGTCGCTCGTCGACGCCATGCGGTACGCGCTGAAGGCCGAGGACCCCATCGCGCACGCCGTGCCGTACTGCCTCTCCGGCGGCACGGACGCCAAGTCCTTCGACGACCTCGGCATCCGCTGCTTCGGCTTCGCGCCGCTGAAGCTCCCGCCCGAGCTCGACTTCGCGGGCATGTTCCACGGCGTGGACGAGCGGGTACCGGTGGACGGTCTCACCTTCGGCGTCCGGGTGCTCGACCGCTTCCTCGACCGCTGCTGAACTCCGCCGGACACCGCTGAACTCCGGCTCCGCGCCGGAAAATCAACGCGATGTGTGCCTCTCGCCGGAAAGAGTGAAGCGCCGCGGCGGCTCGTTCCCCCTTTACTCCTTCCTCGTTACAGGGAGTGCGATCCGAGGTCGGGTTCGCAGTGCCAACTAGGAGGAACGAAATGATCAAGAAGGTCGTGGCTGTCGCCGCTGCCGCCGGCGGAATCATGTTCGCCGGAGCCGGTATGGCCGCCGCCGACTCGGGTGCCGAGGGGTCCAGCGCGGACTCTCCCGGCATCGTGTCCGGCAACGTGATCCAGGCCCCGGTGAACCTGCCGGTGAACCTGTGCGGCACGACGGTCTCGGTGATCGGCGCGATGAACCCCGCCTACGGCAGCTCCTGCTCATCCTGACGCAGCGACGGCCCGCGAGGGTGTGATCGCCGGGGAGCCCCGGAGCGCAAGCCACGCACTCCGGGGCTGTCCGTTTCCGGCGGCGGGCGGGAACAAGCCCGCGCGCCTTTCGAATGGCAGAGACAGAGGAAACGAATCCATGCGACATGTCGCGAGGAAGAGCCTGATCACCGCAGCGGCCGCGGGCGGCGTACTCGCCGCCACCGCCGGCTACGCGTGCGCCGACTCCGGCGCCGAGGGAGGCGCCGCGAACTCGCCGGGGATCCTCTCCGGCAACTCGGTCCAGGCACCGGTCAACGCGCCCGTCAACGTCTGCGGTACCACCGCCAGTGTCGTCGGCCTGCTCAACCCCGCCGCGGGCAACGACTGCGACAGCTCGGGCAACGCCACCGTGGCCCAGGGCAAGGCCAGTGACTCCGAAGGCATCGCCTCGGGCAACTCGGTCCAGGCCCCGGTCAACGCCCCGGTGAACGTCTGCGGCACCGGGGTCAGCGTCATCGGCGTGGGCAACACCGCCGGGGACAACGACTGCGGCGGCGGCTCGGACGCGGGAGACCCCGGCGACCCGGGTGACCCGGGTGACCCGGGTACCCCCGGCGGTCCGGGCGGTCCGGGTACCCCCGGAGACCCGGGCACCCCCGGAGACCCGGGCGGTCCGGGTGAGCCCGGTGACCCGGGCGGCGAGGAGCCGGGCAGCCTCGGTGAGGAGTGCCCGGGCGGCGAGGAGTGCCCGGGCGGTCCGGAGACCGCGGAGGGCGGTGGCGAGTCGCCGGCCGGCGAGGAGACCACCCTCGTCGACCAGCCCGAGGGCATCGAGACCCTCGCCGAAACGGGCAGCGACTCGCTGGCGGTCACCCTGCCGCTCAGCGCCGGGCTTCTCATCGGCGGTGCGCTGCTCTACCGGCGGTCCCGGGTCAAGGCCTGAGGCTGCCCCACGCGTGTGCCCGGCCCGCCACGGACCGGGCACACCCATGACGGCACGACCGGGGAGCGGGTCCCGTTTCGGGGCCCGCTCCCCGCGTGTGTGCGGGGCGCGCCCTACCAGGTGGCGCGGAGCTGGCGGATGATCCGGCGGCGCAGCCGCACCCTGCGGCTGCCGTCGCGCATGAGCAGAAGACGGTCCAACTCCCAGTGCCCGTACTCGGCGTGGTCGGTCAGCAGGCGGGTCGCCGCGCTGCGGGAGACCCCGCGCGGCACATACACGTCACGAAATTCATATTCCGGCATCGCATCTATTGTGCGGGCAAGGCCCATGTACGGATAGCGTCTGCACTATGTCTGATGCTGCTCAGCCATCCGCTGCCGAGGTACGCGCCGCCGCCGAGGCGGTCAAAGCCGCGCTGGACCGACACCTCGAAGCGGTCGAGCGCCGGTCGGGCGAGGACGACCCGGCCGTCTTCACCGCCTTCAACGAGCTGGCGGCGGCAGCCGAGGAATACGACGAACTGCTGTACGAGGCGTACGACGAGGTCACCCCGTTCGAGATTCCCGGGGACGGCTCGCTGCCCGCCTACACGGGCCCGGAGAATCCCAGCGCCCTCAGCGTGCTGATCCGGCGCGACTACTCCGTCGCCGAGACCCGCCGGCTCCTCGCCCAGGCCGAGCGGATCGTGGAGCTGGACCCGGACGCGGAACCCGCCGTGAACGGGGCCCGCGCGGAGATCGCCGGAGTGGGCAGCAGCGTGCACACCGCCCTGGGCGTGCTGTTCGGGGAGTTCGAGCCCGACGAGATCGCCTCCCGGCACAAGGAGTTCGGGCTGGAGGAGGGCGACTCCACCCTCTGGGTGACCGCCGCCGACGAGCCCGCCGAGCCGGGGGAGTGGCTGAACGCTCCCTTCGACGACGTGGACCCGCAGCGCGTCCTCTGCCGCTTCGACGTCAGCTCCGTCTTCGACGAGGAGGACTTCGAGGAAGAGGAGGACGAGGAGGACGAGGCCGAGGAGGCCCTGCCCGACGGGCTGGAAATCCTCGCCCCGGACACCCCCGGCACCGGGCGCTGAGTCCCCGCCCTCCCGGGCCGCGCGCCGTCCGGGCCCGGGCGGCCCGCGGAGCCCGGGGCGGGGAGACGGCTCGCCCGTCGGCGGACCGCCGCGCCCGGCGGTTTGCCGGCCCTCGCGCAGCCTCGGCCCTGTAGCCCCGCAGCCGTCAGGACACGGTTGTCCCGGGGCCGGTTCGCGGCCGGAATCCCGGGCCCGGCCCGGGGGCACGGGAGCCGACCGCCGCGGTGACCGGTCGGCCCGGGGACGCGAGCCCGTACCGGCCGCGGGTTCCACGGGCCCCTGCCGCCGACGGAGACCGCCGGCGGGAGACCGGGGCAGCCCCGGCCTCCCCAGGAGGGCCCGGCTGCCGGGCCCGTGAGCGTGTTCAGCCCTGCGCGGGCGGCGGGGTGAGGGCGCGCAGCAGGGTCCGCAGCCGGGTGGTGCGCTCCGTCACCGGCACCTCGGCGACCGCCCGGGGGAGGGCCTGCTCCACTCCGTGCACCACGGACAGATGCCGCTCGGCCCGCCCGAACGCCGTGTAGACCCAGGCCCGGGTCAGCGCCGGCGCCGCGTCACCGGGCAGGACCACCACGGCCGCCGGCCAGGTGGCCCCGGCCGCCTGGTGCGCGGTGAGGGCCCAGCCGTGCCGTACGGCCCCGCCCGCCACCCGCTCGCGCGGCACCGTGATCCGGCCGCCGTCCCCCTCCAGCCGCAGTCCCTCGGCGTCGGCCGAGACCACGGTGCCCATCAGGGCCCGGCCCGGAGCCGGGCTGTACACCACCCGGTCGCCCGGGTCGAAGCCGCCGAACCGCCCCGGCCCCGGGTTGAGCCGCTCCTTGAGGGCCGCGTTCAGCGCCCGGGTGCCGGCCGCTCCGCCGTGGCCGGGCGTGATGACCCGGGTCTGCTCCGGCGGCACCCCGAACGCGCGCGGTACCGAGTCGGCGACGAGCTGCACGGTGCGGTGCACGGCCTCCCCGGCGTCCCGGACCGGCACGATCACCACCTCCTTGCCGGGGGCATCCACCGAGGGCAGCTCGCCGATGCCGACGGCCGACACCAGCTCGCCGATCGGGCCCGGGTCCGGGGTGCGCGAGGTGATCCGGGGGCAGAAGCCGGCGGACAGCAGATCGGCGAAGACCTTGCCCGGGCCGGCCGACCAGAGCACGCCCGGGTCACCGCTGAGCACCAGCCGGGCGCCGTCCGGCAGCGATTCCACGAGCATCGCGGCCGTCTCCACATCGAGTTGGGGCGCGTCGAGGACGACGAGCAGATCCAGCTCCAGCGCTCCCTCCGGGTCCCGCCCCGGGCCCTCGGCGCCCGCGAGCAGACCGGCGACCGTCACCACGGCGCCGTCCCCGTCCGCCATGCCGTCCGTGCCGACCGCGCCGTCCGTGCCGACCGGTTCCGCGGAACCCGCCGCGGCGAGCAGTTCCCCGGCCCGCCGGCGGCCCGCCGGCGTGTGCACGGCGGCCCAGGCGCGCAGGCCCAGGGCGCGCGCGGCCGCGACCAGGGCCAGCGGCTCGGCCCGCGCCGTCTCCCCGCCCGTGTGCGCCACCAGTCCGTGCCGGGCGGCCGCCCGGATCAGCTCGGCGGCGGACGGCGACGGCGCGGCCTCCGCGGCGGCCTCCCAGGCGGCGGCGTCCGGGCCGGAGCCCGCGGTTCCGTCCGCGCCGACATCCGCGCCGCCGTCCTGGGGCCCGGCAGGGGTTCCGGCCGGGCTTCCGTCCGGGGCGAAGCCGCTCGCGATCCGGCCCAGGCCGTCCGCGAGGCTCTCCTCGGCCAGGGCGTAGCGGTCGAGGCCCAGCAGCACCCGGACCGGCTGCTCAGCCTCCCCGCCCTCCGCCTCCCCGCTCTCCGGCTCACCGGCGGGACGGGACGAACCGCCCGGCCCTCCGGCGCCGGGGGCGTCCAGGGCGTCCTGGAAGACAAGCACCGCGCCCCCGGCGATCGCGTCGCGCAGCGCCGCCTCGGGGTCGGGCACCGACTGGCGGGCCAGCGCCTCGCTCAGCGCCGAGGGCTCGAGGGCCGTGTGCCCCCGGAGCGCGGCCCGCTCCAGGAGCCAGGTGGTCAGCGCCCGGGCCCGGCGCTCGTCCCCCGGGCCGGCCTCCGGGCCCAGCAGGGCCCGTGCGAAGCCGTCCGCCTGCTCCGGCTGGACGCCCGGTACGGCGAGCAGCTGCCAGGGGTCTTCGCGGAGCGCTTCCGCGGCCCGCTCCCCGAGGAGGTCCGTCACCGGCTCCGCCAGCGTCTCCGGAGCCCCGCCCGCGGCCAGCACCTCCCGCACCGTGGCGCTCGCGGCCGTCCGCTCCGGCGAGGGCGGCCGGATGCCGGGCACCGCGGGGGAGCCGGGCGCGGGGCCGGCTCCGTGCCCCGCCGCCCGCGGCGCGGGCGCGGGGGAGCGGCCGGGCTCCGCCGCGGGGGCGGGACGCCGGGCGGCCGGCCGGGGTTCGCTGAAGAAGGACGAGGCGGGCCGCTCCCCGCGCTCCACGGCCCGCACGGCCGCGGCGAGCGCCTCGGCCGCCGGCGGTCGCCGGGAGGCGCCCTCACCGGCACCGCTCTCCCCGGCGGGCGGTGCCGGTGCCGGCGTGCCGGGGGAGGCGGGGGCCTCCTCCGGCGCCGGGGCGGCGGCAGCGGTCTCGCCGGCGGGGCGCTCCGTGGTCACAGCGTGCTCCAGTCCTGGTCGGGATAGCGGTGCAGGGGCGCCGACACGTCGTCGAGCGCCCGGCAGATCTCGTCGGGAAGACTAAGCGCTTCCACTGACAGCGCCGCCGAGAGCTGCTGTGCGTTCCGCGCGCCCACGATGGGGGCCGCGACCCCCGGCCGGTCCCGGACCCAGGCCAGGGCGACGTGCAGCGGGGTGGTGGCCAGCCCGTCGGCCGCGGTGGCGACCGCGTCCACGATCCGGCCGGCGGCCTCGTCGAGATACGGGGCGACGAAGCCGGACATGTGCGCCGAGGCCCCGCGCGAGTCGGCCGGTGTGGTGTGCCGGTACTTGCCGGTGAGCACGCCCCGGCCCAGCGGGGACGAGGGCAGCAGCCCCACTCCGAGATCCAGGGCGGCGGGCAGCACCTCCCGCTCGACACCGCGCTGCACCAGCGAGTACTCCATCTGCGTACTGGCCAGCCGGGTGCGGCCGGGGACACCGAGCTGCCAGGTCGCCGCCTTGGCGAGCTGCCAGCCGCTGTAGTTGGAGACGCCCACGTACCGGGCCCGGCCGCTGCTCACCGCGATGTCCAGCGCCTGCAGCGTCTCCTCCAGCGGGGTCGCCGGGTCGAAGGCGTGGACCTGCCACAGGTCGACGTGGTCGGTGCCGAGCCGTTCCAGGGACGCGTCGAGGGCGGCCAGCAGATGGCCGCGCGAGCCGTCGAAGCGCCGCTCCGGGTCGGGGACGCTGCCCGCCTTGGTCGCGATGACGAGGTCGCGGCGCGGGACCAGGCTCTCCAGGAACTGCCCGAGGAGATACTCCGCCGCGCCGTCGGCGTAGACGTCGGCCGTGTCGACCAGGGTCCCGCCCGCGTCCCAGAACGCCTTGAGCTGCTCGGCGGCGTCGTGCTCGCCGGTGTCACGGCCCCAGGTGAGGGTGCCGAGCCCGATCCGCGATACCCGCAGGCCGGTTCGGCCGAGATGCCTCTGCTCCATGGGCGCAGAGAGTACTGGCCGCCGGACGGACCGCGGTGACGCGTGTCATACCGGCGGGCGGGCGCCCGGCCCGTTCCGGCACTGCCGGTGGCCGGGGCCCGCGCGCTACAGTCCGCCCGGAGAAGCGTTACCGACCAGTAAAGGGAGCGATATGCGGCTCGGCATCAACCTCGGCTACTGGGGCGCCGGCATGGACGCCGACAACCTCGCCGTCGCCCGCGAGGCCGACCGGCTCGGCTACTCCGTCTGCTGGGCGGCGGAGGCGTACGGGTCCGACGCCCCCACAGTGCTGGCCTGGGTCGCGGCGCAGACCGAACGGATCGACATCGGCTCCGCGATCCTCCAGATCCCGGCGCGCACCCCCGCCATGACGGCGATGACCGCCGCCACCCTCGACTCGCTCTCCGGCGGCCGCTTCCGGCTCGGCCTCGGCGTCTCCGGCCCGCAGGTCTCCGAGGGCTGGTACGGCGTGAAGTTCGACAAGCCGCTGGCCCGCACCCGCGAGTACGTGGAGATCGTCCGCAAGGCGATGTCCCGCGAACGGCTGACCCACGAGGGCGAGCACTGGACCCTGCCGCTGCCCGATGGCCCCGGCAAGGCGCTCAAGCTCACCGTGCACCCGGTGCGCGAGGAGATCCCGCTCTACATCGCGGCGATCGGCCCGAAGAACCTGGAGCAGACCGGGGAGATCGCCGACGGCGCCCTGGTGCTCTTCTTCGCGCCGGAACACGCCGAGGAGACGACCCTGGGCGCGGTCCGCGCCGGCCGCGAGAAGGCGGGGAAGACGCTGGACGGCTTCGACCTGGTGCCGACCGTCCCGATGGCGCTCGGCGAGGACGTGGACGCGCTGGCGGACCTCTTCCGCCCGTACACCGCGCTCTACGTCGGCGGCATGGGCAGCGCGAAGCAGAACTTCTACAACAAGCTCGCCCGGCGTATGGGATACGAGAAGGAGGCCGCCGAGATCCAGGAGAAGTACCTGGCCGGCGACAAGCAGGGCGCGGCCGCGGCCGTCCCCCGTCAACTCATCGACTCCACCTCGCTGCTCGGCCCCGTCGAGCGCGTCGCGGACCGCATGCAGGCCTACGCCGAGGCCGGGGTCACCACCCTGTCGCTCACCCCGGCGGGCTTCACCCTCGACGAGCGGATCACCGCGCTGCGCGCCGGCGTCGAGGCCCTGGAGCGCGCGGGCCTGGCCTGACCACCCCCGGCCGGTGCCGTGCCCGGTTCCGCGCGGGCCGGGCAGCGGGGCCGGCCGGCGGCGGGCCGGGGGAGTGAACCACCCGGTGGCGGCGCGGGAATGGGCCGAAGGTCCCAAGGGGCGCGAGCCGTACCTACGCTAGCGTAGGTTTCCGGTGGCGGCGGCTGACGGCCCCGCCCCCGGCGACCCCCTGGAGGAACCGTGGACATCCCTGCGTCGGACATCCCCGCGTCCGGCCGGCCCTGGCTGATCCAAGGCGGGATGGGGGTGGGGGTCTCCGGCTGGCGGCTGGCCCGCGCCGTGGCGCGCACCGGGCAGATGGGCGTCGTCTCGGGCACGGCGCTGGACACCGTGCTGATCCGCACCCTGCAGAGCGGGGACCCCGGCGGGCACCTGCGCCGGGCGCTGGCCGCCTTCCCCGCCCCCGGCGCCGCCGAGGCCGTCCTGGAGCGGTACTTCGTCGAGGGAGGCGTGGGGGACGGCGAGCGGTTCCTCACCACGCCGCCGCTGACCGCCGCCCCCGGGTGCCCCGCCCGCGCGCTGACCGCCGTCGCCAACTTCTGCGAGGTGTGGCTCGCGAAGGAGGGCCATCGCGGACCCGTCGGCGTCAACTATCTGGAGAAGGTCCAACTCGCCACCGTGCCGGCCCTGTTCGGCGCGATCCTGGCCGGTGTGGACTACGTCCTGGTCGGCGCCGGGATCCCCGCGCGCATCCCCGGCCTGGCCACCCGGCTGTCCCGGCTGGAGCCCGTCACCGCCGAGGTGGCGGTCGAGGGGGACGCCGAGCCGCTGCGGGTACCCTTCGACCCCGCCGAGGTGCTGGGCGGGGCCGAGGTGGGCGCGCTGCGCCGCCCCGACGTGCTCGCCATCGTCTCGCTGCCGGCCCTCGCCGCCTACCTCCACCGCTCCGAGCGGACCCGGCCGGACGGCTTCGTGGTCGAGGGCCACCGCGCCGGCGGCCACAGCGCTCCGCCGCGCGGTCCGCTGACGCTGGACGAGGACGGCGAACCGGTCTACGGGCCGCGCGACACACCGGACTTCGCGAAGATGGCCGCGCTCGGCCTGCCGTTCTGGATCGCCGGCGGCGCCTGCGGGCCGGAGCAGGTGGCGCGGGCCCGGGCCGCCGGTGCGGCGGGAGTGCAGGTCGGCAGCGTCTTCGCGCTCTGCGAGGAGTCGGGCCTCGACCCGGCGCTGCGGCGGGAGCTGACCGAGCGCCGGCTGCGCTCCGGACTGACCGTGCGCAACGATCCGGCGGCCTCGCCGACCTCCTTCCCGTTCAAGGTCGCCGAGTTGCCGGGGACGCTCGCCGATCCGGCCGTGGCCGCCGGCCGCCGCCGGGTCTGCGACCTCGGCTATCTGCGCACCCCCTACCGGGCGGCGGACGGCACCGTCGGCTACCGCTGCCCGGCGGAACCCCTGGTGTCCTACGCGCGCAAGGGCGGGGACCCGGCGCGGACGGAAGGGCGGAAGTGCCTGTGCAACGGGCTGCTGGCCGCCATCGGGCTGGGGCAGCGCCGCCCGAAGGGCCGGGTGGAACCGCCGGTCGTCACCATCGGCCAGGATCTGGACTTCCTGCCCCGCATCGCTCCCGGCGGCGAGCCGTACGGCGCGGAGTCGGTGGTGCGGTGGCTCTCGGCGGGCCTGACGGAGACCGCCGCGGCGGACGCGGCGGTGTGAACGGCACGCCGGCACCGCGGGGCGGCGGCCCGCCGCGCCGGGTGGCCGGACCGCGCCCGTACCGGGCGGGGCAGCCGGGCCGCTCCGGCCCGGGGCCGCGCCGCGCCGGGCGGCACGGGGCGCGGGGCGGTTCGGTTCCATGGCGGCACGGAACCCGTGGCGGTCGGCGCACGGCGTGGCCCGGCTCTGTCGCGCCACGGGGTGCGGGACCTGGTGGTTCTCCCCGGTCTTGAGGCCCCCTGCGGGGGAGTTGGTCTCCTTGCCGCACAAGGACGACAGCGCGGGGCGGTGCTCAGGGCGACGCGGGGCGAGGGCCCCGCATGGGTGCGGCTCAGCGCGGGACCAGGCGTCCCAGCAGCCGGCCGAAGGAGATCAGCCGTGCTATCTGCCCCGGCCCGCCGTCCTCCAGCGACTTGCTGAAGCGGAACGCCTCCGGGCGGAACCGGGCGGAGGCGATCGGCGCCTCCGGATCGCCGCCCGGCACCGGGTTGAGTTCGTGCGGAGTGGACGTGGCCAGCACCAGATGCACCCCGCGGTCCACCCGGCGGCCCGAGGCGTCCCGGCCGACCATCGTCCGCATCCCCACATGCCGGATCGACTCCAGCGGCAGCACCTGCACCGAGGAGTCGAGGACGGTGCCGCCCGGCGCCTGCTCGTCGGCCACGTCCTCGCTGTGCCAGAGGATCAGCCGCCGGCCGTCGCAGATGGCGGCCTCCTGCCAGACCGAGGCGCCCGACTCCGTGAGATCCACGACGCGTTCGAGCGTGAAGCCGCGGACCCGCCGCCGGCCCAGCACTCCGCCGACCGCCTCCAGCGCCACATCGGCGTGGAGGAAGTACGCCCGCGCCGCCTCGTCGAACCGCTCGTACGGCGACCAGTCCGAGCCGGCGGGACCGAGGCGCGGCCGCGCGAGACCGCCGCGCGCCGCTCTGCCGAACAGACTCACCCACTACCCCCTCCGGTCCGCTGTCACCCTATCGAGAGCGGACGACAACGGGCGGACCGGTCGCGGAGAAACGATCAGCGAGGAGGGCGGCCGCCCGCTTCCCGCCGGGCCCGCCCGCCTCAGAGCCAGCCCTGCCGTTTGAACGCGCGGAAGAGACCGGCGATCGCGAGCCCCATCAGCACCAGGACCACCGGGTATCCCCAGGTGCTCCGCAGCTCCGGCATGTGCTCGAAGTTCATCCCGTAGATGCCCGCGACCATCGTCGGGATGGCCGCCATCGCCGCCCACGCCGAGATCTTGCGCATGTCGTCGTTCTGCCGCACCCCGGTCTGCGCGAGATGCGCGGCCAGGACGTCCGACAGCAGCCGGTCCAGCCCCTCGACGCTCTCGTTCGCCCGGGTCAGGTGGTCCCCCACGTCACGGAAGAACGGCCGGGCCGACTCGTCGACGAACGGCAGCGCGGCGTGGGTGAGCCGCGTCATCGGATCGGTGAGCGGGACGGTGGCCCGCCGGAATTCGACCACCTGCCGCTTGAAGGTGTAGATCCGCGCCGCGGTGTTCCGGGCGTCCACGGCCTCCGGCGCGAACACCTCCGTCTCCAACTCCTCCAGATCGAGCTGGAGTTCGGCGGCCACGTCGATGTAGTGGTCCACGACCGCGTCGCTGATCGCGTACAGCACTGCCGTCGGCCCCTGCCGCAGCACCTCGGGCTCCCGCTCCAGCCGGTGGCGCACCGCGGCCAGCGGACTGCCCTCGCCGTGCCGCACGGTCACGACGAAGGAGTCGCCGAGGAAGACCATCAGCTCCTCGGTGGTGACGGTGTCCGCGGCGGCGTCGTAGACCACCGGTTTCAGCACCAGGAACAGCGAGTCGTCGTACACCTCCAGCTTCGGCCGCTGGTGCGCCTTGAGGGCGTCCTCGACGGCCAGCGGATGCAGCCCGAACTCCCGGCTGACCTTGTCGAACTCCTCCGGGGTCGGCTCGTGCAGCCCCAGCCAGAGGAAGGAGTGGCGCTCGGTGCGCGCCTCCCGGAGGGCGACGGTGACGTCCGGCGCGCCCTCGACACGGCGTCCGTCCTGGTAGATGGCACAGTCCACGATCACTCGGTTGCGTATTCCCCGTCTGCGCGAGTCATGCCTGCGACCATCCGGCGGACAGGGCGGGAGAGGCGCGGCGGGAGAAACGGGGCGGGGGAGACGGGACCGGGCCCCGCGGCGGACGCCGGTCCCGGCGCCGGAGCCCGCCGGGAAGCACGGGGCAGCCCTTAGGCTGGCGGGCATGCCCACGCTGCTTCTCGTCCGGCACGGCCGGTCCACCGCCAACACCGCCGGGATCCTCGCCGGATGGACCCCGGGCGTCGGACTCGACGAGCGCGGCGCCGCCCAGGCCGCCGCGCTGCCGGCCCGGCTGGCGGGACTCCCGCTGGCCGCCGCCGTCACCAGCCCGCTGCAGCGCTGCCAGGAGACGCTGCGCCCGCTGCTGGACGCCCGGCCCGGCCTGCCGCTCCACCGCGAGGAGCGGATCGGCGAGTGCCACTACGGGGACTGGTCCGGCCGGAAACTGGCCGAACTGGCCGAGGAGCCGCTGTGGACCACGGTGCAGCGGCACCCCTCCGCGGCCGCGTTCCCCGGCGAGGACGGCGAATCACTGCGGGCGATGCAGGCGCGCGCCGTCGACGCGGTGCGGGACTGGAACGCCCGGATCGAGGCGGAACACGGCGACGGCGCCGTCTACGTCATGTGCTCGCACGGCGACGTCATCAAGTCCGTGGTGGCCGACGCCCTCGGCCTGCACCTCGACCACTTCCAGCGGCTCACGGCCGAGCCCGGCTCCGTCACCGCCATCCGCTACACCCCGCTCCGCCCGTTCCTGCTGCGCATCGGCGACACCGGCGACCTGGCCGGTCTGGCCCCCGCCGGAGCCGGACCGGACAGCACCGCGGCCGGGGACGCGGCGGTCGGAGGCGGTGCGGGCGCACCCTGATCGCCGGTCACAGTAGGGTGGACAGCCCGCGGGCGGACGGCCCTCCGCGCGACCGCCCGGCACCCGCGGCCGCGGCCGCCGCCGGACACCGCCGACCACCCGAGACCACCGAGCAGACATGGAGCAGGACGTGCCCCGTCAGGTGTTCCTCTACGACCAGCCGGACCGGTTCGTCGCCGGTACGGTCGGACTGCCTGGGCGCCGGACCTTCTTCCTCCAGGCCAGCGCGGGCAGCCGGACCACGAGCGTCGCCCTGGAGAAGACCCAGGTCGAGGCGCTCGCCGAGCGCATGGACGAACTGCTGGACGAGGTGGTGCGCCGCACCGGCGGCAACGCGCCCGTACCGGCCGTCGCCCCCACCGAGGAGGCCGACACCGAGCCGCTCGAAACGCCGGTGGAGGAGGAGTTCCGCGTCGGTACCATGGCGCTGGCCTGGGACGGCGAGGAAGAGTGCATGATCGTGGAGGCACAGGCCCTCGTCGAACTGGAGGCCGGTTCCGAGGAGGATCTGGCCGAGGCCGAGGAGAAACTCCTGCAGGACGAGGAGAACGGCCCGCCCGTGCTGCGGGTGCGCCTCAGCGGGAGCATGGCCCGCGCGTTCGCCAAACGGGCGCTGGACGTGGTCAACGCCGGACGGCCGCCCTGCCCGCTGTGCAGCCTGCCGCTCGACCCGGAGGGACACGTATGTCCGCGCCAGAACGGATACCGCCGGGGCCTGTGACCTCCGCGGAGGCGGCACGCCCCGCGGGCACGGCGCCCGCCGGCACGCCGTCCGACACCCTCGCTCTCCTGGCGCGCGGCGAACTGACCGTGGACGGCCGGGTGGGCGGTGCCTCGAACGCCGTGCTGCGCTGCACCGCCGAACTGGACGGGCGGCGCGCGGCCTGCGTCTACAAGCCCGTCGCCGGCGAGCGCCCGCTGTGGGACTTCCCCGACGGCAGCCTCGCCCGCCGTGAGGCGGCCGCCCACGAGGTCTCCCGGGCCACCGGCTGGGACCTCGTCCCGCCCACCGTGCTGCGGGACGGCCCCTACGGCGAGGGCATGTGCCAGCTGTGGATCGAGACGGACCCGCAGGCCGCGCTGCTGGCCCTCGTCGAGGGCGAGGAGCCCGGGCCCGGCTGGCGGGCGGTCGGCTTCGCGGACGTGGGCGAGGGGCGCACCGCCCTGCTCGTCCACGCCGACGACCCCCGGCTGCGCCGGCTCGCCGTCTTCGACGCCGTCGTCAACAACGCCGACCGCAAGGGCGGCCATCTGCTGCCGGACGCCGGCGGCCATCTGTACGCCATCGACCACGGCGTGACGTTCAACGCGGAGGACAAGCTCCGCACCCTGCTGTGGGGATGGGCCGGGGAACCGCTGCCCGCGGAAGCGGTCGAGGTGCTGGAGCGGCTGGCGGAGGAACTGGCCCCCGGCGGCCCGCTGGCCGGCCGGCTCGGCGAGCTGATCACCCCCGCCGAGACGGAGGCCGTCCGGACGAGGGTGGCCCGGCTGCTGCGTACGGGGCGCCACCCGGAGCCCGGCGGCGACTGGCCGGCGGTTCCCTGGCCGCCGATCTGAGCCGGGGCCCGCCCTTCGGCGGGGCCGGCGGCGGGAGCACCCCGCAGCACTTCGCCGTCCCGCGCGCAAGACGGCCGATCCGGCCAGGTGCGGCAGCCGGTTCGTATCCGGACAGTGCATCCGGTTACGCTCATGACATGTATGCCTGGCCCGCTTCCGAGGTCCCCGCCCTGCCCGGCCGAGGCCGCGACCTCCGGATCCACGACACCGCGACCGGAGGGGCGATCACCCTCGCCCCCGGTCCCGTAGCCCGCATCTACGTCTGCGGCATCACCCCGTACGACGCCACCCACCTCGGTCACGCGGCGACCTACACCGCGTTCGACCTCGTGCAGCGCGTCTGGCTCGACACCAAGCGGCAGGTCCACTACGTCCAGAACGTCACCGATGTCGACGATCCGCTGCTGGAGCGGGCCGTCGCCAACGGGGACGACTGGACCGAACTCGCCCGGCGCGAGACCGCCCTGTTCCGCGAGGACATGACCGCCCTGCGGATGCTCCCGCCGCGCCACTACATCGGCGCCGTGGAGGCCATACCCGGCATCGTGCCGCTCGTGGAGCGGCTCCTGGAGAGCGGTGCCGCCTACGAGCTGGAGGGGGACGTCTACTTCTCCGTCCAGGCCGACCCCGACTTCGGCGAGGTCGCCGGGCTCGACGCGGAGACGATGCGGCTGCTCTCCGCCGAGCGCGGCGGCGACCCGGACCGCCCCGGCAAGAAGGACCCGGTCGACCCCATGCTCTGGATGGCCGCCCGGGAGGGCGAGCCCAGCTGGGACGGCGGAAGCCTCGGCCCCGGCCGGCCCGGCTGGCACATCGAGTGCGTGGCCATCGCGCTGGACCACCTCGGCATGGGCTTCGACGTCCAGGGCGGCGGCTCCGACCTGGCCTTCCCGCACCACGAGATGGGCGCCTCGCACGCCCACGCGCTCACCGGCGAGCGCCCCTTCGCCAAGGCGTACGTCCACGCCGGGATGGTCGCCCTGCACGGCGAGAAGATGTCCAAGTCCAAGGGCAATCTGGTCTTCGTCTCCGCGCTGCGCCGCGAGGGCGTGGACCCGGCGGCGATCCGGCTGGCGCTGCTGGCCCACCACTACCGCTCCGACTGGGAGTGGACCGACGCCGATCTGGCCGCGGCCACGGCCCGGCTGGACCGCTGGCGCGCGGCCGTCTCCCGTCCGGACGGGACGCCGGCCGACGCCCTCGTCGAGGAGATCCGCGCGGCGCTGGCGGACGACCTGGACGCCCCGGCGGCCCTCGCCGCGGTGGACCGCTGGGCCGCCGCGCAGGAGGCCGCCGGCGGTACGGACGAGTCGGCGCCCGGACTGGTGTCCCGCGCCGTGGACGCGCTGCTGGGCGTGGCCCTCTGAGGCGGGCCGCCCGCTCGTGCTGAACGGGGCGCTCCCCTCTGCCGGGAGCGCCCCGTTCCGTCGGCTGTCACCGGAGCTGTGGCCGGGAAGTGCTGTGGCCGAGGGGGCACCGGCCCGGGGTCCGGCTCCGGACTCCCCGTCTCCGGCCGGGGCCGCCCCCACGTCGCGTTGTCGCGTCGCCCGCGCTGTCCCGTACGCGGGCGACGCTCCGCCGTGCGACGCACCGCACCGGAGGCCGCGAGCCGCCGGCGGCCTTCCCGGCCACGGCCCTCAGGCGTCCTCGGGGCCCGGGCCGTCCTCGGTGCCGTCGCCGGCGGAGGAGCCCCCCGTGCCGGAGTCGGGGCCGGTGCCGGACGCGTCCGTGCGCCCGCGGCCGCGCGGACGGCGCCGGCCGCCCCGGCTGCCCCGAGCGCTCCCGTTCTTTCCGCGGCCACCGGCTCCGCTCTCCGCGGCTCCGTCCGTCCCGGCCCCGTCCTTGCCGGTCGTGTCCCGGTCCGCGGAGTTCCGGCCGCCGTCCGTGTCGTCCTCGCCCGTTCGGCGGCCGTCCGCGTCACCGGACGTGTCGCTGTCGCCGGCGGTGTCCTCCGGCGCGGCCGGCTTCGCCGGACGGCCGGTCCCCGCCGAGGGGTCCCGCAGATACGAGCCGCTGTCGCGCCCCTCCGGCGCGGAGCCGGTCCCGGTGGCGTGGCCGCCCGGCGCGCCGCCCGGCCTGCCGTCCCGACGCCGCAGATAGCGCTCGAACTCGCGCGCGATCGCCTCACCGGACGCCTCCGGCAGCTCGGCGGTGTCCCGGGCTTCCTCCAGCGTCTGCACGTACTCGGCGACCTCGCTGTCCTCGGCCGCCAGCTGGTCCACGCCGAGCTGCCAGGCCCGCGCGTCCTCCACCAGTTCGCCGGTGGGGACGCGCAGGCCGATCAGGTCCTCCAGGCGGTTGAGAAGCGCGAGCGTCGCCTTGGGGTTGGGCGGCTGGGACACGTAGTGCGGCACGGCCGCCCACAGGCTGACCGCCGGCACCCCCGCGTGCGTGGCCGCTTCCTGCAGGACGCCGACGATGCCCGTCGGGCCCTCGTAGCGCGTCTCCTCCAGGTCCATGGTGCGGGCCAGCTGGGGGTCGGAGGTGACGCCGCTGACCGGGACCGGACGGGTGTGCGGGGTGTCGCCCAGCAGCGCGCCCAGGATCACGATCATCTCCACGCCCAGCTCGTGCGCGAAGCCGAGGAGCTCGTTGCAGAACGAACGCCAGCGCATGCTCGGCTCGATCCCGCGGACCAGCACCAGATCGCGCGGCTTCTCCCCGCCGACCCGGACCACGGAGAGCCGTGTGGTCGGCCATGTGATCTTGCGGACCCCGTCTTCGAGGAAGACGGTCGGACGGTTGACCTGGAAGTCGTAGTAGTCCTCGGCATCGAGCGCCGCGAAGACCTCGCCCTTCCACTCCCGGTCGAGGTGGACGACCGCGGCGGAAGCGGCGTCGCCCGCGTCGTTCCAGCCTTCGAACGCGGCCACCATGACCGGGTCGATCAGCTCGGGAACCCCCTCGAGCTCGATCACCCAGCGCCTCCTTCCGCCGGAGACCGGGGCGCTTCCCCCGGGACCCCGGCTGCTGTTCCGTCACGTGCGGCACCCAGCCTACGGCTTCCGGCACGGCCGCCGGCAGGCCAGGCCGGGGGACACGGAATCCGTCCGGCCCCGGGGGAACCTGCCCGGCGGGAGGGCGTTCACGCCCCGATGGGGATGCGCAGCACCTGCCCGGGGACGATCACGTCCGGGTCGGCGAGCTGCGGGTTGGCCCGGAGGACGCGCCGGTAGAGGCGGGAGTCGCCGTAGTGGGCCAGGGCGATGGCCGACAGGGTCTCGCCCCGCACCACCGCGTGCTCGCGGTAGCCGATGTAGCCGGGGACGATCAGGGGGCCGTAGATCACCGGGACGGTCACCATGTTGATCTCCTCGCCGTCCGCGGCGCTGACCTCGAAGACCTGGACGTACAGCCGGTCCAGCTTGAAGGCCGCCCCGCCGACGCCGGCTTGTGGAACTGCCCGTGCTCGCCGGTCCCGCCGCCGGCCGTGAAGAACCCGGTCACCTCGTCGTGGCCCTCGCCGACCCGGTAGCTCAGCGTCGCCTCGAACCCGGTGCCCACTCCCGCGATCAGGACCGGGTCGCCGACCAGGTCCCACTCCCGCGGCTGGTCGATGCGGTTCGTCATCATGAACGCCCCCTCTGTCGTCGTGACGTTCCCTCACCCCTGGGGTACCGAACCTACGACCGGTCAAACGCCGCCCGTGCCAAGGCTGTTCGGGGCGTGTTCGCGGGAAGGTCCGGCGACGGGAGACGGGACGGGGGAGAGGCGGCGGAGGGAAGGCGGTGGGAGGCCCGCGCCGCGCGGAGCGGCCGCCTCCCCTCCGGGCGCCGCCCGTCAGTCCGTGCGGGCGGCGAGGATCTCCTCCACCCGGGCGCGGACCTCCGGGGTGTCCAGGCCGCGGACCGTCAGCGTGGTCCGGCGGCGCAGTACGTCGTCGGCCGTCTCCGCCCACTCGTGGTCGCGGGCGTAGACGACCTGGGCCCAGATCTCCGGCCCGTCCGGGTGGATGCGTTCGCCGAGCGCCGGGTCCTCGTCGGCGAGCCGGGCGATGTCGAGCGCCAGCGAGCCGTAGTGAGTGGCCAGTTGGCGCGCCGTCAGCGGATCCATCCGGGAGCCGGGCTCGCGGCTGACCAGCAGCCGGTGCGCCACCGCGTTCGGATTGGCGATCCCCGGCAGCGGCACCCGGCGCGGCAGCCGCGACAGCGGCTCCATGTCCTCGGCGAGTGCCCCGTCCGGCAGCGAGGCCAGCTTCCGCATGACGACCCGGCCGATGTGGCGGTACGTCGTCCACTTGCCGCCCGCGACGGACAGCATGCCGCCCCTGCCCTCGGTGACCACGGTCTCCCGCTTGGCCTGCTCGACCCCGCCGGGGCCGCCGGGCAGCACCCGCAGGCCGGCGAAGGCATAGGTCAGCAGATCCCGGGAGAGATGCTCGTCGCGCACCGAGTGGGCGGCCTCGTCCAGGATCTGGGCGATGTCGGCCTCGGTGGCCCGGACGTCCGCCGGATCGCCCTCGTACGGCTCGTCGGTGGTGCCGAGCAGCAGCTGGTCCTCCCAGGGGAGGGCGAAGGTGATGCGGTACTTGTCGATCGGCGTGGCCATGGCGGCCCGCCACGGCACCTTCCGCCGCAGCACGAGATGCGCGCCCTTGGAGAGCCGGATGCTGGGGGCGGCGTGCTCGTACTCCATCCGCCGCAGCCGGTCGATCCACGGGCCGGTGGCGTTGAGCACCAGGCGGGCGTCCACACCGAACTCGGTGCCGTCCAGCCGGTCCCGGAGCTCGGCGCCGGTGACGCGGCCGCGGGTGAACCGCAGGCCGGTGACCTCGGCGTGGTTGAGGACCGCGGCCCCGGATCCGGCCGCCGCCCGTACGGTCATCACGGCGACCCGGGAGTCGTTCATCTGGTGGTCGCCGTAGACCGCCACGGCCTTGAGGTTCTCGGTGCGCAGCGCCGGGTTGGCGGCCGCGGCGCGGGCCGGGGATATGACCCGGCCCACGCCGTCGCCGAAGGCCGAGAGCGCGGAGTAGGCGAAGACGCCCGCGCCCAGCTTGGCCGCGCCGTGCGGCCCGCCCTTGTAGACCGGCAGGTGGAAGGTGAGCGGGTTGACCAGGTGCGGGGCCACGTCCCTGGCCAGCACCCGCCGCTCGTGGTGGTTCTCCGCCACCAGCTTGACCGCGCCGGTCTGCAGATAGCGCAGCCCGCCGTGGACGAGCTTGGAGGAGGCGGAGGAGGTGGCGCCGGCGAAGTCGCCGGCGTCCACCATCGCCACCCGCAGACCCGACTGCGAGGCGTGCCAGGCGACCGAGGTGCCCAGGATGCCGCCGCCGATCACCAGCAGGTCGTAGGTTCCCCGGGAGAGCCGGTCGCGGGTCTCGGCGCGGCCGCCGGGCCGCGGGGCCGCGGCCGGGGAGCCTCCGGTGGCCGGAGAGCTCTGCGGGATCGGGATCGTCATCGGTACTCAGTGCTCCTGTTCGTCGTTCTCGAGCCAGCCCATGGTCCGTTCCACGGCCTTGAGCCAGTTCTTGTACTCGCGCTGCCGGTCCGCCGCGTCCATCCGGGGCGTCCACTCGGCGGCGCGGCGCCAGTTGGCGCGCAGCGCGTCGGTGTCCGGCCAGTAGCCGACGGCGAGCCCGGCCGCGTAGGCGGCGCCGAGGCAGGTGGTCTCGGCGACGAGCGGGCGCACCACGGGCGCGTCCAGGACGTCGGCGAGGGTCTGCATCAGCAGGTTGTTCGAGGTCATGCCGCCGTCGACCTTGAGGGAGGCCAGCTCCGTGCCGGAGTCCTTGCGCATGGCGTCGGTGATCTCCCGCGTCTGCCAGGCGGTGGCCTCCAGGACGGCGCGGGCGATGTGGGCCTTGGTGACGTAGCGGGTGAGGCCGGCGATCACGCCGCGGGCGTCGTCGCGCCAGTACGGGGCGAACAGCCCGGAGAAGGCCGGGACGAAGTAGGCGCCGCCGTTGTCTTCCACGGAGCTGGCGAGGGTCTCGATCTCCGCGGCGCTGTTGATCAGCCCCATCTGGTCGCGCATCCACTGGACGAGCGCGCCGGTGATGGCGATCGAGCCCTCCAGCGCGTAGACGGGCGCCTGGTCGCCGATGCGGTAGCCCACGGTGGTGACCAGCCCGTGGTACGAGTTGACCGGCGTCCCCGCCGTGTTCATCAGCAGGAAGGTTCCGGTGCCGTAGGTGGACTTGGCCTCGCCCTCCTCGAAGCAGGTCTGCCCGAACAGCGCCGCCTGCTGGTCGCCGAGGGCCGAGGCCACGGGCACCCCGGCGAGGACGCCGCTCTTCGCCTCGCCGTACACCTCCGCGGAGGAGCGGATCTCCGGCAGCACCGCGGCCGGCACGCCCATCGAGTTGAGAATCTTCGGGTCCCACTCCAGGGTGTGGAGGTTCATCAGCATGGTGCGGGAGGCGTTGGTCACGTCGGTGACGTGGACGCCGCCGTCGGGTCCGCCGGTGAGGTTCCAGATGACCCAGGAGTCCATGGTGCCGAAGAGGATCTCGCCGGCCTCGGCGCGCTCGCGCAGGCCGTCGACGTTGTCCAGCAGCCAGCGGATCTTCGGGCCGGCGAAGTAGGAGGCCAGCGGCAGGCCCGTCTCGCGGCGGAACCGGTCCTTGCCGACGTTGCGGCCGAGTTCGCGGCAGAGCGCGTCGGTGCGGGTGTCCTGCCAGACGATGGCGTTGTGCACCGGCTCACCGGTGGCCTTGTCCCAGAGGAGGGTGGTCTCGCGCTGGTTGGTGATGCCGATCGCCTTGACGTCGGCCGCGGTGATCCCGGCCTTCTCGACGGCGCCGTCGACGACCTGCCGGACGTTCGTCCAGATCTCCGCGGCGTCGTGTTCCACCCAGCCCGGCTTGGGGAAGATCTGCTCGTGTTCCTTCTGGTCGACCGCGACGATCCGCCCGTCGGTGTCGAAGACGATGCAGCGGCTGGAGGTCGTGCCCTGGTCGATGGCGGCGATGAACGGGCCGGCGGTGTGCGCGTCGGTCACGGTGTGCTCCTGGGATCCGAGAGGCGGGAGGGGCGTGCGGGACATGCGGGACGGGGGGTGGCGCGATGCTCCGGTGCGTGGGTGCCTGGGGCGGGGACGGGGCTCAGGCGAAGCCCAGCTGGTAGATCCCGCCGGCGAGGGCGCCGCCGAGCAGCGGGCCGACCACCGGGACCCAGGCGTAGCCCCAGTCCGAGCCGCCCTTGTTCGGCAGCGGCAGCAGCGCGTGCACGATCCGGGGACCGAGGTCGCGCGCCGGGTTGATGGCGTAACCGGTGGGACCGCCGAGCGAGAAGCCGATACCGGCCACGACGAGGGCGACGATCAGCACACCGGTGCCCGACACGCCGAGTCCCTCGGTCAGTCCCAGGGTGAGGATGGAGAGGACGAGCACGGTGGTGGCGATCGTCTCGGTCATCAGGTTCTGCACGGCGTTCCGGATCTCCGGCCCGGTGCAGAAGATGCCGAGCACGGGGCCGGCGGCCGGCGCGTTGTCCTGTTCCACCAGACCCTCCGGGCCCGTCTTCGCCTCGGCGAGGATCTGCGGGTCGGTCAGGTGGTCGCGGAAGTGGCCGTAGTAGGCCAGCCAGACCAGGGTGGCGCCGATCATCGCGCCCAGCAGTTCCGAGGCGAAGTAGAGCGGTACGTCGGACCACTCCGTGGTGCCCTGGATGGCCAGGCCGATGGTGACCGCCGGGTTGAGGTGGGCGCCGGAGAGGCCGACCGCGATGTAGGCGCCGGTGAGGACCGCCAGACCCCAGCCGAGGGCGATGGCGGCCCAGCCGGCGTTGAGGGCCTTCGAGCGCTTGAGGGTGACGGCGGCGACGACGCCGCCGCCGAGCAGGATGAGTACGGCGGTCCCGATGGTCTCGCCGATGAAGATGTCGGAGCTGGACACCCGCGACTCCTTTGTCCTTCGTCCAGGGGGACAGACCGGGCCAACGGGGTCCCGCCCGTGGCCCGGGCCCTCGGTGAGGGCGGTCACCGGTCGGCGGCTGGCGGCACCGTGATCAATATTGTCGTCAGGTGTTCGACAATGCCGACCGGAGAACGGCAGTTTTCTTCACGGGTCCCAGCACGTCAAGAGCCCGCGAGCGAAAAAGCCGCCGATCCGACCAGTGCGTAGAGCAAGGGTGACAGAGGGTGTTCAGAACCGCCCGGCGCCGAGGTCCCGGGAAACCGCCCGGGCGCAGTCCCGCACCGCCGCGACCAGCCGCGATCGCAGCCCGGCGCCGTCGCAGACCCGCTCCACCGCTCCGGTGACGCCGACCGCGCCGACGGGCATCCGGCGCCGGTTGTGGATGGGCGCGGCCACGGAGGCCACCCCGGCCCAGGTCTCCTCGATGTCGGAGGCCCAGCCCCGGGCCCGGGTCAGGTCCAGGACGGCCTCGAACTCCTCCGCCTTGGTCACCGTGCGGTCCGTGAAGGCCTCCCGCCCGCCCTCCACGGCCTCGGCGTGCGCCACCGGGTCGTAGGCCGCCAGCACCTTGCCCAGCGCCGTGCTGTGCAGCGGCTGCATGGCGCCGACCTCCAGGACCTGCCGGCTGTCGTCCGGCCGGAACACGTGGTGCACGATCAGCACGCCGCTCTGGTGCAGCACGCCCAGGTGGACGCTCTCCCCGCTGGACCGCGCCAGATCGTCGGTCCACACCAGGGCCCGCGCCCGCAGCTCGTTGACGTCCAGATAGCTCTGGCCCAGCCGCAGCATCTCGGCGCCCAGCTGGTAGCGGCCCGAGGCCGCGTCCTGCTCGACGAAGCCCTCCTGCTGGAGCGTGCGGAGGATGCCGTGCGCGGTGCCCTTGGCCAGTCCCAGCGCGGCGGCCACCTCGGAGAGTCCGAGCCGGCGCTCGCCGCCCGCCAGGAGCCGCAGCATCGCCGCGGCCCGCTCCAGGGACTGGATGGTCCGGGCCATCGGGAAACCTCCATCGTCAAGGATTCGGCAATGCTGAACAGTATCGGCCTATGCCGACCCGGGGGTACCGCGCGAGGAACCGCCCGGCGGGCTGCCCGCCGGACGTTCGTCGGCTGTCCGTGGCCGGAACATAGTCCGCCCAGTGGAACGCTCCGGAGGCCGGGCGCCATCACGGCTACGCTGACCGGGTGCGCTCTCCCGCAGGAAGGGCGCAAAGCCGACAGCCGTCGCACCTCAGGGAGTTTTCCATGGGCTCGATCCAGCCATCGACCACCAGCAGCACCGACCGCATCGCCGCCCTGAGGGAGGCGCTGGCCACCCGCGTGGTCGTGGCCGACGGGGCGATGGGCACGATGCTCCAGGCGCAGGAGCCGACCCTGGAGGACTTCGAGCAGCTCGAGGGCTGCAACGAGATCCTGAACGTCACCCGCCCCGACATCGTGCGCTCGGTCCACGAGGCCTACTTCGCGGCCGGGGTGGACTGCGTGGAGACCAACACCTTCGGCGCCAACCACGCCGCGCTGGCCGAGTACGACATCCCCGGCCGCGTCTTCGAGCTCTCCGAGGCCGGGGTGCGGATCGCGCGCGAGACGGCCGACGCCTTCACCGCCGGGGACGGCCGCCCGCGCTGGGTCCTGGGTTCGATGGGTCCCGGCACCAAGCTCCCCACCCTCGGCCACGCCCCCTACGACGTCCTCCGCGACGCCTACCAGCGGAACGCCGAAGGCATGATCGCCGGCGGCGCCGACGCCCTCCTGGTGGAGACCACCCAGGACCTGCTGCAGACCAAGGCCGCGGTCATCGGCGCCAAGCGCGCGCTCCGGGAGACCGGCACCGACCTCCCCGTGATCGTCTCCGTGACGGTGGAGACCACCGGCACCATGCTGCTCGGCTCCGAGATCGGCGCGGCGCTCACCGCCCTGGAACCGCTGGGCATCGACATGATCGGCCTGAACTGCGCCACCGGCCCGGCGGAGATGAGCGAACACCTGCGCCATCTGGCGCGCCACTCCCGGGTCCCGCTGTCCTGTATGCCCAACGCCGGTCTGCCGGTGCTGGGCAAGGACGGCGCCCACTACCCGCTCACCCCGGCCGAGCTGGCCGACGCCCAGGAGACCTTCGTCCGCGAGTACGGGCTCTCCCTCGTCGGCGGCTGCTGCGGCACCACCCCGGAGCATCTGCGCCAGGTCGTCGAACGCGTCCGGGACCTGACCCCCGCCCCGCGCGCGCCGCGGCCCGAGCCGGGCGCCGCCTCGCTCTACCAGAGCGTGCCGTTCCGGCAGGACACGGCCTATCTGGCGATCGGGGAGCGCACCAACGCCAACGGCTCCAAGAAGTTCCGCGAGGCCATGCTGGAGGGCCGCTGGGACGACTGCGTGGAGATGGCCCGCGAGCAGATCCGCGAGGGCGCCCACCTGCTCGACGTGTGCGTGGACTACGTCGGCCGGGACGGCGTCGCCGACATGACGGAGATCGCCGGCCGCTTCGCCACCGCCTCCACCCTGCCGCTGGTGCTGGACTCCACGGAACCGGCCGTCATCCGGGCCGGACTGGAGAAGCTCGGCGGCCGCGCCGTCATCAACTCCGTCAACTACGAGGACGGCGACGGGCCGGAGTCGCGCTTCGCGAAGATCACCCAGCTCGCGGTGGAGCACGGCGCGGCACTGATCGCGCTGACCATCGACGAGGAGGGCCAGGCCCGCACCCCCGAGCACAAGGTCGCCGTCGCCGAGCGCCTGATCGCCGACCTCACGGAGAAGTGGGGGGTGCGCGAGAGCGACATCCTCATCGACTGCCTCACCTTCACCATCGCCACCGGCCAGGAGGAATCCCGCAAGGACGGCCTGGCCACCATCGAGGCGATCCGCGAACTCAAGCGCCGCCACCCGGACGTCCAGACCACCCTCGGCCTGTCGAACATCTCCTTCGGGCTCAACCCGGCCGCCCGCACGGTGCTCAACAGCGTGTTCCTGGACGAGTGCGTCAAGGCCGGCCTCGACTCCGCCATCGTCCACGCCTCCAAGATCCTGCCGATCGCCCGGCTGGAGGAGGAGCAGCGCGAGGTCGCCCTCGATCTGATCTACGACCGCCGCCGCGAGGGCTACGACCCCCTGCAGCGGTTCCTGGAGCTCTTCGAGGGCGTCGACACCAAGTCGCTGAAGGCCGGCCGGGCCGAGGAGCTGGCCGCCCTCCCGTTGGACGAGCGCCTGCAGCGCCGCATCATCGACGGCGAGCGCAACGGCCTGGAGGCCGACCTCGACGAGGCTCTGCGGGAGCGCCCCGCCCTGGAGATCGTCAACGACACGCTGCTCGCCGGCATGAAGGTCGTCGGCGAGCTGTTCGGCTCCGGCCAGATGCAGCTGCCGTTCGTGCTGCAGTCCGCCGAGGTCATGAAGGCGGCCGTGGCCCACCTGGAGCCGCACATGGAGAAGGCCGAGGGCGAGGAGGGCAAGGGCACCATCGTGCTGGCCACCGTCCGCGGCGACGTCCACGACATCGGCAAGAACCTCGTCGACATCATCCTGTCCAACAACGGCTACACCGTCGTCAACCTCGGCATCAAGCAGCCGGTCTCCGCGATCCTGGAAGCGGCACAGGAGCACCGGGCCGACGTCATCGGCATGTCCGGCCTCCTGGTCAAGTCCACCGTGATCATGAAGGAGAACCTGGAGGAGCTCAACCAGCGCAAGCTGGCCGCCGACTACCCCGTCATCCTCGGCGGCGCCGCCCTCACCCGCGCCTACGTCGAGCAGGACCTCCACGAGATCTACGAGGGCGAGGTCCGCTACGCCCGGGACGCCTTCGAGGGCCTGCGGCTGATGGACGCCCTGATCGCCGTCAAGCGCGGCGTCCCCGGCGCGACCCTGCCCGAACTGCGGCAGCGCCGGGTCCCCCGGCGCGACCTGGAGATCGCCGAGCCCGAGCCGGCCGAGGGGGTCCGCTCCGACGTCGCCACGGACAACCCCGTGCCCGCCCCGCCGTTCTGGGGCACCCGGGTGGTCAAGGGCATCCAGCTCAAGGAGTACGCCTCCTGGCTGGACGAGGGCGCCCTCTTCAAGGGGCAGTGGGGCCTCAAGCAGTCCCGCACCGGGGACGGCCCCGGCTACGAGGAGCTGGCGGAGACCGAGGGCCGCCCCCGGCTGCGCGGCTGGCTCGACCGGCTGCAGACGGAGAACCTCCTGGAGGCCGCCGTCGTCTACGGCTACTTCCCCTGCGTCTCCAAGGGCGACGACCTGATCATCCTGGGGGAGGACGGCACCGAGCGGACCCGCTTCACCTTCCCCCGCCAGCGCCGCGGCCGCCGGCTGTGCCTGGCGGACTTCTTCCGCCCGGAGGAGTCGGGGGAGACCGATGTGGTCGGCCTGCAGGTCGTCACCGTCGGTTCCCGGATCGGCGAGGAGACGGCCAAGCTCTTCGCCGCCGACGCCTACCGCGACTACCTCGAACTCCACGGCCTCTCCGTCCAGCTGGCCGAGGCCCTGGCCGAGTACTGGCACGCCCGGGTCCGCGCCGAGCTGGGCTTCGCCGGGGAGGACCCCGCGGCCATGGAGGACATGTTCGCGCTCAAGTACCGCGGCGCCCGCTTCTCGCTGGGCTACGGCGCCTGCCCCGACCTGGAGGACCGGGCGAAGATCGCCGGGCTGCTGGAGCCCGGCCGGATCGGCGTCGAGCTCTCCGAGGAGTTCCAGCTCCACCCCGAGCAGTCCACCGACGCCATCGTGATCCACCACCCCGAGGCCAAGTACTTCAACGCCCGGTAGCCCGGTAGCAGGCAGCCCGGCCCGGCCGGTACGCGCCGCGACGCTCCGTAGCGGCTCGTCGTACACTGGTCGGTCCGGCACGGCCGGTCGCGCCCCCACCCGGGGCAGCGGCCGGCCCTCTTTGGCCTCTGTGGCCGGACACGGCCGGCGACCTTTCACGAGAGGGGCAAGGATGACCAGCGGCATCCCCGCGCTCGGCACCGGGACGCTCGGCACCCGGAGACCCGGCACCCGGACGGCGGAGGGATCCGCCACCCTGCAGGCCGTGCTGCTCGACATGGACGGCACGCTCGTCGAGACCGAGGGCTTCTGGTGGGACGTCGAGGTGGAGGTCTTCGCCGAACTCGGCCACGTCCTCCACGACCACCACCGCGAGGTCGTGGTCGGCGGCCCCATGAGCCGCAGCGCCGGCTACCTCATCGAGGTCACCGGCGCCGACATCACCGTCCCCGAGCTGTCCGTCCTCCTCAACGACCGCTTCGAGGAGATGCTGGGCCGCGGCGTGCCGCTGATGCCCGGGGCGGCCCGGCTGCTGGCCGAGCTGGCCGCGCACCGGGTGCCGACCGCGCTGGTCTCCGCCTCGCACCGGCGCGTCATCGACCGGGTCCTGGAGTCGGTCGGCGCCGGGCACTTCGACCTCACCCTGGCCGGGGACGAGCTGGAGCGGACGAAGCCGCACCCCGACCCGTATCTGACGGCGGCGGCCAAGCTGGGGGCGGACCCGGCCCGCTGCGCGGTGGTCGAGGACACCCCGACCGGGGTGGCGGCGGCCGAGGCGGCGGGCTGCCCGGTGGTGGCGGTGCCCTCCGTGGTACCGATCGAACCGGCCCCGCGGCGCACGGTCGTCAGCTCTCTCGAAGAAGTCGACCTTCCCTTTCTGCACGGATTGATCACGGGAATGCACTGAACCGCACACGGTGCGTATGGTGGCGGAAAGAAGACGACAGTCGGCGCCCGTCCGGTCATTTTCCGTAACGAATGCGCACGCGGAATTCCCGGTGATCCCGCCGGAAATCCCCGGCGTGACCTTTCTCACGCCCAAGCCGGTCGACAGGGGCGGGCCGCAGTGCTCTTCCGTGTCCGGCGTGGCCCGGATGCGCACCCTTCTGTCCGTATACGGCAGCGAACGCGGCAATCATTCCGGCGTCCGGATAGTGGACGGAGCGCGGCTGTTATCAGGGTGTTATGGAGCGTCAACTTCGCCCCGTTCCAGTACCCCTGGCAGTCCCGACTAATGTTTCGCCAGAACTTCACCACAGCCCCTGTGACCAGCGTGCCGACGTCGGTATGGTCCCCGGGACGGATCGCAATGCAGGAGACTCCCGACGATGAATCGCAAGACTCTGGCACTCCCGGTGGTCATCGGCCTGCTGGTGCCGGTCCTGGCCGCTTGCGGTGGGTCGGAGGGAGGCGCGGCGAGCGGTGCGATCGTCGTCGGCACCACGGACCAGTTCATCGTCACCGAGGACAACCCGGCGCCCTTCGATCCCGCGCTGGCCTATGAGATGGCCTCCTGGAACGTGCTGCGCAACAGCTTCCAGACGCTGATGGCGCTGCCCCGCTCCGGCAGCGAGCCGGTGCCCGAGGCCGCCTCCCAGTGCGGCTTCTCGGACCGGCGCAACGAGCAGTACCGCTGCACCCTGCGCGAGGGCCTGAAGTTCGCCAACGACAACCTCCTCACCGCCGAGGACGTCAAGTTCTCGGTCGAGCGGACGCTGAGGATCAAGAACCCCAACGGCCCGGCCTCACTGATCTCGAACATCGACCGGGTCGAGACGCTCGGCGACCTGGAAGTCGTCTTCCACCTCAAGAAGCCGGACGCGACCTTCCCGCACAAGCTCGCCACGCCCGCGGCCGCGATCGTGGACTCCCAGAGCTACAAGCGGGACGCGCTCCGCGACGGCTTCGAGGTCTCCGGATCCGGCCCCTACACCCTGGAGACGAAGGAGAAGGACGGCGCCGTCCAGTCCATCACCTTCACGAAGAACCGGAACTACCAGGGCCAGCTCAAGCTCAAGAACGAGAAGGTCGAACTGCGGATCCTGCGGGACTCCACGGCGATGGAGAAGGCCCTCAAGGCCGGCGAGATCGACCTGATGACCCGCAGCATGTCACCCGAGCAGATCGCCCGGCTGGCGAAGGGCGAGGACAAGGACATCGAGCTGGTCGAGATGCCCGGCCAGGAGATCCGCTACCTCGTCTTCGACACCGAGCACCCGGTGGCCGGCCGGAAGGCCGTGCGGCGCGCCGTCGCGCAGATCGTCGACCGCCAGGAACTCGCCCGCGACGTGTACGCGCGCAGCGCCCAGCCGCTCTACTCCATGATCCCCAGCAGCGTCGACGCGCACGTCAACTCCTTCTTCAACCGGTACGGCGAGCCCGACGCGGCCGCCGCCCGCAAGACCCTGGCCGCCGCCGGTGTCGACACCCCGGTGAAGCTGGAGCTGACGTACACCACGGACCACTACGGCCCGGCCACGGCCGTGGAGTTCGAGACCCTGCAGAAGCAGCTGAACAGAACGGGCCTCTTCGACGTAACGATCAAGGGCGTTCCGTGGAAGACGTTCCGCCCCAGCCAGACCGAGCGCGAGTACGCCGCGTACGGCATGGGATGGTTCCCGGACTTCCCCGACCCCGACAACTTCACGGCCCCGTTCTTCTCCGAGGACAACTTCCTCAACAGCCCGTACGACAACGAGGAAATCCACAGCCAGCTGATTCCGGAGACCCGGCAGCAGGCCGAGCGGACCGGGGCCACCAAGAGTTTCGAGCGGGTCCAGGACATCGTCGCCGAGGAGGTGCCGCTGCTGCCGCTGTGGCAGGGCAAGCAGTACGTCGCGGCCCGGAACACCGTCACCGGTGTGGAATGGGCGCTGAACTCGTCGTCGGTCCTGCAGCTGTGGGAACTCGGCCGCACGGTCGGCTGACCTGACCAGTCATGGCGCCGACGGGGGCCGGCGCCGATCAAGAAGAGTGTGAGGAATGAGCGCGTGAGGATACGTCATCACCTGGTCGCGGTCCCCATCGCGATGGGACTGCTGGCCGGTTGCGGCGGGGGGGACGCCGACTCGGCCGGCACGGGTGAGCCGATCGTCATGGGAATGACGGACGAGATCGCGGCGACCGACCCGGCGTCCGGCTACGACCCCGGCTCCTGGCTGCTGTTCAACAACGTCTTCCAGTCGCTGATGAGCTTCCCCCGGGGCGGTACGACACCGCAGCCGGAGGCCGCCGAGCGCTGCGGCTTCGAGGACAGCGCCAGCAAGATCTACAGCTGCGAGCTCAAGGACGGCCTCAAGTTCAGCAACGGCAACAGCCTCACCTCCGAGGACGTGGCCTTCTCCTTCCGCCGGACGCTGAAGATCAACGACGAGAACGGCCCGGCCGTCATGCTGACCTCGATCGACAAGGTCGAGACCCCGGACGAGAAGACCGTCGTCTTCAAGCTCAAGTTCCCCGACGCGACCTTCCCCATGAAGATCGCCTCCGGCGCCGGCTCGATCGTGGACCACCGCGAGTACGAGATGGACAAGCTCCGCACCGACGGCAAGGCCATCGGCTCGGGCGTCTACAAGCTCGACTCGTACACGCCCGAGAACGAGGCGAAGTTCTCCGTCAACCCGGACTACAAGGGCCCCGCCAAGGTCAAGAACTCCGGCATGACGATGAAACTCTTCAACGGCGACCAGGCCGCCCTGAAGAGCGCCCTGCGCGAGGGCGAGGTGGACCTCGCCTACCGCGGTCTGTCCATCAAGGACATCAACGAGCTGGAGACCGCCACGATCGACGAGAAGGACGGGCTGGAGGTCATCGAGGGCACCAGCGCCGAGGTCCAGCACCTCGTCTTCAACGTCGACCACCCGGTCATCGGCAAGGAGGGCGTGCGCAAGGCCATCGCCTACCTCGTCGACCGGAGCGCGCTGGTCCGCGACGTCTACAAGTACACCGCCAAGCCGCTGTACTCCATCGTCCCGGCGGGCATCACCAGCCACAACACCGCCTTCTTCGACGTCTACGGCGACCGTCCGCAGCGGGACAAGGCCGAGGAGGCGCTCCGCCAGGAGGGCATCACCGGCCGGCTGAAGGTCACCCTCTGGGCCACCCCCACCCGCTACGGCCCCGGCACCGTTCCCGGCTTCCAGAAGCTCGCCCAGCAGCTCAACGCCAGCGGGCTGTTCGACGCCGATGTGAAGAGCGTCGAACTGAAGGAGTACGAAGAGGGCATCAAGAACGGCGACTACGGGATCTACGTCAAGGGCTGGGTGCCCGACTACCCCGACCCGGACAACTTCACCGCGCCGTTCTTCGGCGACGGCAACGTCCTCTCCAACAACTACGAGTCCAAGCGCATCGTGAAGCAGCTCATCCCGAGCACCGCCGCGGAGGCCAACCGGGCCGCCACCGCCGCGAACTTCGGCGAGCTGCAGGACATCGTCGCCGAGGAACTGCCGGTGCTGCCGCTGTGGCAGGGCAAGCAGTATGCCGTGGCGCACCGGGACATCGCCGGCCTGGAGTGGTCGCTGGACGCGTCCACCGTCTTCCGCTTCTGGGAGATCAGCAAGATCCAGGAATGACCGGGGCGGCCCCGCCGCACCACCGCTCCACCCGTCGCGGGAGGGGCCGGTCCGCCACCCGGGCCGGCCCCTCCGCCGCGTCCGCGCGCCCTCACCGGGCGCCGGGCCGCACCAGACCGCTCTCGTAGGCGTAGACCGCCGCCTGCACCCGGTCCCGCAGACCGAGCTTGGTCAGCACATGTCCCACATGCGTCTTGACCGTGGTCTCGCTGACGAACAGATCGGCCGCGATCTCCGCGTTGGACAGGCCCTTCGCGACCAGCTTCAGCACCTCGACCTCGCGGTCGGTCAGGGTGTGCAGCGTGTCCGGCACCGGCTCCTCGCCCGAGGGCAGCTTCGACGCGTACTTGTCGAGCAGCCGGCGGGTGATGCTCGGCGCGAGCATGGCCTCGCCCGAGGCGACCACCCGGATCGCCTGCACCAGCTCCTGCGCGGGGGCGTCCTTGAGAAGAAAGCCGCTCGCCCCCGCGCGGAGCGCCTCCACCACGTACTCGTCGAGGTCGAACGTGGTCAGGACCAGGACCTTCGCCGGCCCGTCCCGTCCCGGCCCGGTGATCTGCCGGGTGGCCTCGACCCCGTCCATCCGGGGCATCCGGATGTCCATCAGCACCACGTCGGGCTGCAGCGCGCGGACCTGGTCCAGCGCCTGCAGCCCGTCACCGGCCTCGCCGACCACGGCGATGTCCTGTTCGGCCTCCAGGATCATCCGGAAACCGGTGCGCAACAACGGCTGGTCGTCGACCAGGAGGACACGGATGGCCACAGCAGGACTCCTTCGCTAGACGCCGCCCATTCTGCCCTGGACGGACCCCGCGGAGTCAGCCGGTCCGGCGGGCGACGGCACCACGGGCAGCAGCGGATACGGCGGGGGAGTACCGCCGAACTCCGGGCACACCGCCCGGTGGTCGCACCAGTCGCAGAGCCGGTTCCGCCGGGGCCGCCAGTCCCCGGAGTCCGTGGCCCGGCGGATCGCGTCCCACAGGGCCAGCAGCTTCCGCTCGGTGGCCCGCAGGTCCTCCTCGGCCGGGTCGTACGTCAGGATGTCGCCGCTGCCGAGATAGACGAGCTGCAGCCGGCGCGGGACCGTGCCCCGAAGCCGCCAGAGGACCAGGGCGTAGAACTTCATCTGGAACAGCGGGCCTTCCGCGTACTCCGGGCGCGGGGCCTTCCCCGTCTTGTAGTCGACGATCCGCACCTCGCCGCCCGGGGCGACGTCCACCCGGTCGATGATGCCGCGCAGCCGGAGCCCCGAGTCCAGGGTGGTCTGCACGAACAGCTCCCGCTCCGCCGGCTCCAGCCGGGAGGGGTCCTCCAGCGTGAACCACCGCTCCACCAGCCGCTCCGCCTCGGCGAGCCACCCGGCCAGCCGCGCCGGGTCCGGGGAACCGCCGGCCTCGCCGCCGCCCCCGGCCTCCGCTCCCTCCCCGGCCTCCCGGAACAGCCCAGCCAGCTCCGGCCGCGCCGTCAGCAGCCGCTCCCACTCGCCGGGCACCAGCGCACGGGCGCGCGGCGCCGTGCGCTCGGCCGCCGGGGTGTCGAACAGCCGCTCCAGCACCGCGTGGACCAGCGTCCCCCGGACGGCCGCCTCGCTGGGCTTCTCCGGCAGCTTGTCGATCACCCGGAAGCGGTAGAGCAGCGGGCAGGTCATGAAGTCGGCGGCGCGCGACGGCGACAGCGACGCCGGCGGCGCGGCCGCCGTGCCGCGCACGGGGCCGGTCCCGCGGCCGCCGGGTCCGCGGTCCGTGTGCTCTGTGCTGGTTCCCATGGCGTACGACCCTACGGCCCGGGACCGACACCGGTCCGCATACCATCGACGGCAGACCTCCCCGGGCCGTCCGTTCGCGGAACCGGACGACCGCGGCGCGGGGGAACGAGCGACGAAGGGACACCGTGGACGAGAGCGGCGAGAGCGGAAAGCCGCAGTCCGGCGGCGGGGGAGCGGCCGGTGGCGACGGCGAGCCGAAGCGGCCGCGCGGAACGGGAGGCGGCATCCTCATGGGCCGCCCCTTCGGGGTGCCCGTCTACGTCGCCCCCAGCTGGTTCCTGGTGGCCGCCCTGATCACCTGGGTCTTCGGCGGACAGCTCGACCGGGTGCTGCCCGAGCTCGGCGGCCTCCGCTACCTCGTCTCCTTGTTCTTCGCGGTCGCCTTCTACGGGTCCGTGCTCGTCCACGAGCTGGCCCACACCGTCGTCGCGCTCCACTACAAGCTGCCGGTCCGCCGCATCCAACTCCAGTTCTTCGGAGGGGTGTCGGAGATCGAGAAGGAGTCCGAGACCCCGGGCCGGGAGTTCCTGCTCGCCTTCGTCGGCCCGCTGCTGTCCCTCGCCCTGGCCGGGGTCTTCTACCTCGGCATGTACGCCGTCGAGCCCGGCACCGTCCCCGGCGTGCTGCTGGCCGGCCTGATGATCTCCAACCTGATCGTCGCCGTCTTCAACCTGCTGCCCGGACTGCCCCTGGACGGCGGCCGGATGCTCCGCGCCGTCGTCTGGCGGGTCACCGGCAGGCCGATGACCGGCACCGTCGCCGCCGCCTGGACCGGCCGGGCCCTCGCGGTCGGCGTCCTGGTCGGGCTGCCGCTGCTCACCCACTCCGGCAGCCTCGGCAACCCCCCGGAGGACATCGGCGGGGTCGACACCATCACCGACGCCCTGCTCGCAGCCATCCTCGCGGCGATCATCTGGACCGGCGCCGGCAACAGCCTGCGGATGGCGCGGCTCCGCGAACGCCTCCCCGAACTGCGGGCCCGCAACCTCACCCGGCGCGCGGTCCCCGTCACGGCCGACACCCCGCTCTCCGAGGCGCTGCGCCGCGCCAACGAGGCCGGGGCCCGGGCCCTCGTGGTGGTCGACGGCCAGGGCGAGCCCACCGCCCTCGTCCGCGAGGCCGCGATCGCCGGGGTGCCCGAGCACCGCCGCCCCTGGGTCGCCGTCGGCGGCCTGTCCCAGGACCTCAAACCGGGTCTGCGGGTCCCGGCCGACCTCGCCGGCGAGGACCTGCTGGAGACCCTGCGGGCCACCCCCGCCACCGAGTACCTGGTCGTCGAGGAGACCGGCGAGGTCTACGGCGTCCTCTCCACCGCCGACGTCGAACGCGCCTTCGTCTCCGCGATGGCCCGCAACCCCTGAGAGCCCGCCCTCCGCGGAGCGCCCGCCCCTCCGGCCCCCCGGCGACGGCCCCACCACCCGGCGCACCCGCCGTGGCAGGACGGCCCCGCGGCGACCGGTAGGCTGGTCACATGTCCGAACCGACCGGTGCCGCCCGCCGCCGCGGGCCCTTCAAGGTCGGGGACCAGGTCCAGCTCACCGACCCCAAGGGACGCCACTACACGTTCACGCTCGAAGCCGGGAAGAGCTTCCACACCCACAAGGGTGCCTTCCCGCACGACGAGCTGATCGGCGCTCCCGAGGGCAGTGTTGTCCGTACCACCGGGAACGTCGCGTACCTCGCGCTGCGCCCGCTGCTCCCCGACTACGTCCTGTCCATGCCCCGCGGAGCCGCCGTGGTCTACCCCAAGGACGCGGGGCAGATCCTGGCGATGGCCGACATCTTCCCCGGTGCCCGCGTCGTCGAGGCCGGCGTCGGCTCCGGCTCCCTCAGCACCTTCCTGCTGCGCGCCATCGGCGACCAGGGCATGCTGCACTCCTACGAGCGCCGGGCCGACTTCGCGGAGATCGCCGCCGAGAACGTCCGCCGCTACTTCGGCGGCGAGCACCCGGCCTGGCGGCTCACGGTCGGCGACCTGCAGGACAACCTCTCCGACACCGAGGTCGACCGCGTCATCCTCGACATGCTCGCCCCCTGGGAGTGCCTGGACGCCGTCTCCAAGGCGCTGGTCCCCGGCGGCATCCTCTGCGGCTACGTGGCCACCACCACCCAGCTCGCCCGCACCGTCGAGGCGATCCGCGAGCACGGCACCTTCAACGAGCCGACCGCCTGGGAGACCATGGTCCGCACCTGGCACGTGGAGGGCCTCGCGGTCCGCCCCGACCACCGCATGATCGGCCACACCGGCTTCCTGCTCACCGCCCGCCGCCTCGCGGACGGCGTGGAGCCGCCGCTGCGCCGCCGCCGCCCCGCCAAGGGCGCGTACGGCGAGGACTACACCGGCCCGGGATCGGGCAGCGGCGGCAGTACCGCCCGCGACTGACCCGCCCCCGGCCCGCCCACCGAACGACGCCGCCACACCGCTTCCGCCGCCCGCTCCCCCTCTCCACGGGGAACCGGGCGGCGGAGTCGCGTGTAAACCTTTGGCCACGCTTAACGGCGCGTCATGACCCCGCCGTTCCCGCCCGGTGTGAGATATGGCACGATGCAGGCCATCCCCATCCGCTCCGGATTCCAGGAGACACAAGCGCGTGCAGGCCCCGGCATGCCCTCAGCCGTCAGCGCCCCGGACCTCGAAGCCCACCGCGGACCTTCCGCACACCCGTAGCCGGCCGGTGCACTGGCTCACCACCGCGACGGCCCTCGCCGCCGTCCTCGGAGCCGCGGCCCTCGTCCAGCCGCCGGACGCCACCGCCACCCCGCCCGTCGCCGTGGAACAGCGGGCGGAGGCGGGTGAGCCCGCCGGCGCGGAGAAGCCCGAGGCCGCCCCCGACGCCGAGGCCGCCGACTACCCCCTGGAGTGCGGTGGCGGGGAGACCGAAGTGGTCGACCGGGGCTCCGCCGACCTCGACGCGGACGGCCGCCCGGAGACGGCCGCGGTGGTCCGCTGCGCCGCCGGCATGGGCACGCCGCCGCACGGCGTGTACGTCCTCGGGTCCGCCTCCGGCGGCGGCGCGCCCCGGGTGCTGGAGACCCTCGTCGACCCCGCGGAGAAGATGAACGTCACGGACTTCGCCGTGGACGACGGCGGGACCATCTCGGCGACTCTCCTCGGCTACTCCGGCCCGGATGTCCCCCGCTGCTGTCCGGACCTGGAGCGGAAGGTCGAATGGCACTGGCGGGACGGGAAGTTCCGGCTGACCGCCCTGCCCGTCCCCGGAAGTGTGTGACCGGTCACTCCGCGTCAGGACCGTACAGCTCAACCTTGTCCGAAATCCGTCGTACGTGAATACAGTCGCCGGGGCATTCCTTGGCGGAATCGACCACTTCGCGCAGGAGGGGCAGCGGCACGCGCGTGGTCGCGCCGGCCTCCGTGAGCAGCTCGTCGTCGGCGTCCTTCACATAGGCCAGCCCGTCGATGTCGAGTTCGAAGACCTCGGGCGCGTACTGGGCGCAGATGCCGTCCCCGGTGCACAGGTCCTGGTCGATCCAGACCTCCAGCTCCGGCTGAGCCGTGTCCGCCGCGGCCCCGGTGGCCGTCTCTTCCTGCACGCTCATCTCGTCTGCCGTTCCCTGCGTCGGTGAATCATCGGTGAATCAATTGAAGCCAGCTCTGACGGGTGTTGACCGTCCCGACGATACAACCGGCCGCTTCCGGATGGTGTTCGGTGGGTATCCCCTGGCGTGAGGGAGTACGCAAGGGTGAAGATCGGACACACCCCTACCGTCTTTGTGATCTAGGGGTTTCAACCTGCACCGGCCCAGGTAGGGTCAGGAAGCGTCCAGCTCCCCTTGGAGGAGGTGAGGACCGTGGCAGCCCACGACGACGACATCAACCGCGGCTTCCGGCCGGGGCGAGGGTCCGAGGACCCCGCCGGCGAGGTCGCCTATCTCGAGCAGGAGATCGCCGTCCTGCGCCGCAAGCTCGCCGACTCTCCGCGCCACACGAGGATTCTCGAAGAGCGGATCGTCGAGTTGCAGACCAATCTGGCCGGGGTTTCCGCCCAGAACGAGCGGCTGGCCAATACGCTCCGTGAGGCCCGCGACCAGATCGTGGCCCTCAAGGAGGAGGTCGACCGCCTCGCGCAGCCGCCCGCCGGCTTCGGGGTCTTCCTTCAGGCGAACGAGGACGGCACGGCCGACATCTTCACCGGAGGCAGGAAACTCCGGGTCAATGTCAGCCCGGGCATCGAACTCGACGAGCTCCAGCGCGGCCAGGAGGTCATGCTCAACGAGGCGCTCAACGTGGTCGAGGCCATGCAGTTCGAGCGCGCCGGGGACATCGTCACCCTCAAGGAGATCCTCGAGGACGGCGAACGGGCCCTGGTGATCGGCCACACCGACGAGGAGCGGGTGGTGCGGCTCGCCGAACCGCTGATGGGCGTCACCATCCGCGCCGGCGACGCCCTGCTGCTCGAACCCCGCTCCGGCTACGTCTACGAGGTCGTACCGAAGAGCGAGGTCGAGGAGCTCGTCCTCGAAGAGGTCCCGGACATCGACTACGACCGGATCGGCGGCCTGGGCAACCAGATCGAACTGATCCGGGACGCGGTCGAGCTCCCGTACCTCCACCCCGACCTCTTCAAGGAGCACGAGCTGCGGCCGCCCAAGGGCGTCCTGCTCTACGGCCCTCCCGGCTGCGGCAAGACGCTCATCGCCAAGGCCGTGGCCAACTCCCTTGCCAAGAAGGTCGCCGAGGTCACCGGCCGGCCCGCCGGCAAGAGCTACTTCCTGAACATCAAGGGCCCCGAGCTGCTCAACAAGTACGTCGGCGAGACCGAGCGGCACATCCGCCTGGTCTTCCAGCGGGCCCGGGAGAAGGCGAGCGAGGGCACCCCCGTCATCGTCTTCTTCGACGAGATGGAATCCCTCTTCCGCACCCGCGGCTCCGGTGTCAGCTCGGACGTGGAGAACACCATCGTCCCCCAGTTGCTCGCCGAGATCGACGGTGTGGAGGGCCTGGAGAACGTCATCGTCATCGGCGCCTCCAACCGCGAGGACATGATCGACCCCGCGATCCTGCGCCCCGGCCGCCTCGATGTGAAGATCAAGATCGAGCGTCCGGACGCGGAGGCCGCGAAGGACATCTTCCACAAGTACCTCAAGCCGTCGCTGCCGCTCCACGCGGACGATGTCGCCGAGCACGGCGGCTCCCCGGCGGCCACGGTCGACGGCATGATCCAGTCCGTCGTCGAGCAGATGTACGCGGAGTCCGAGGAGAACCGCTTCCTGGAGGTCACCTACGCCAATGGTGACAAGGAAGTCCTGTACTTCAAGGACTTCAACTCCGGCGCCATGATCCAGAACATCGTGGACCGGGCCAAGAAGATGGCGATCAAAGCCTTCCTCGACCACAACCAGAAGGGTCTGCGCGTCTCCCACCTGCTCGCCGCCTGCGTCGACGAGTTCAAGGAGAACGAGGACCTCCCCAACACCACCAACCCCGACGACTGGGCCCGCATCTCCGGAAAGAAGGGCGAGCGGATCGTCTTCATCCGCACCCTGGTCACCGGAAAGCAGGGCGCCGACACCGGCCGTTCCATCGACACCGTCGCGAACACCGGTCAGTACCTGTAAAGCACGCCCCGGCTGCGGATGCCCCCGGCGGGCATCCGCAGCCGAGTGCGTTCCGGCAAAGAATGAAATGATCTCCCCACCACCCTCACGGCGTTCTAGGCTTTCGGTACCGCCGGGCCGCGCGGTGCGGGAAGGGGCACCGCACGCGCATCGGAAAGGCAGCGGTACTTGAGCGCCGACCCCGTCCGGGGGCGGTGCCGGGCAAGGAGGGCCGCATGACCGTACGGCGAGTAATGGGCATCGAGACGGAGTACGGGATCTCCGTTCCGGGGCACCCGAACGCCAATGCCATGCTCACCTCGTCCCAGATCGTCAACGCCTACGCGGCGGCGATGCACCGGGCCCGCCGTGCCCGCTGGGACTTCGAGGAGGAGAACCCGCTGCGGGACGCCCGCGGCTTCGACCTCGCCCGCGAGACGGCGGACTCCAGCCAGCTCACCGACGAGGACATCGGCCTGGCGAACGTCATCCTGACCAACGGCGCCCGGCTCTACGTCGACCACGCGCACCCCGAGTACAGCTCCCCGGAGATCACCAACCCGCGTGACGCCGTGCTCTGGGACAAGGCGGGGGAGCGGATCATGGCGACCGCCGCCGAGCGCGCCGCCCAGCTCCCCGGTGCCCAGCCGATCCACCTCTACAAGAACAACACCGACAACAAGGGCGCCTCCTACGGCACGCACGAGAACTACCTGATGAAGCGGGAGACCCCCTTCTCGGACATCGTGCGCCACCTGACGCCCTTCTTCGTCTCCCGCCAGGTCGTCACCGGCGCCGGCCGGGTCGGCATCGGCCAGGACGGCCACGAGCACGGCTTCCAGCTGAGCCAGCGCGCCGACTACTTCGAGGTCGAGGTCGGGCTGGAGACCACCCTCAAACGGCCCATCATCAACACCCGGGACGAGCCGCACGCGGACGCCGAGAAGTACCGACGGCTCCATGTGATCATCGGTGACGCCAACCTCTCCGAGCTCTCCACCTACCTCAAGCTCGGCACCACCTCCCTGGTGCTGTCCATGATCGAGGACGGCTTCATCGCCGTGGACCTCGCCGTCGACCAGCCCGTCCGCACGCTCCACCAGGTCTCCCACGACACCTCGCTGCGCAAGGCGATCACGCTCCGCAGCGGCCGGACCCTCACCGCCGTCCAGCTCCAGATGGAGTACTACGAGCTGGCGAGCAAGTATGTGGAGGACCGTTACGGCTCGGACGCGGACGAGCAGACCCGGGACGTGCTCACCCGCTGGGAGGACGTCCTGAACCGCCTGGAGCGCGATCCGATGAGCCTGGCCGGAGAGCTGGACTGGGTGGCCAAGCGGGAGCTCCTGGAGGGCTACCGGCGCCGGGACGGCCTCGACTGGGACGCCCCCCGGCTGCACCTCGTCGACCTCCAGTACGCCGACGTACGGCCCGACAAGGGCCTGTACAACCGGCTGGCCGCCCGCGGCAGGATGAAGCGGCTGCTGGACGAGAGCGAGGTCGAGCGGGCCGTCGCACAGCCGCCGGAGGACACCCGCGCCTATTTCCGCGGCCGCTGCCTGGAACAGTACGCGGACGACGTGGCCGCGGCCTCCTGGGATTCGGTGATTTTCGATCTGCCGGGTCGGGACTCGCTTCAGCGGGTACCCACCCTGGAGCCCCTGCGGGGCACCCGGGACCACGTCAAGGAACTCCTGGACCGCTGCCGCTCCGCGGAAGATCTGGTCCGGGTGCTCTCCGGCGGCTGAAACGGCCCGGACGAGGGAATCATGGGGATGACACCCGGCTCTCCGCGAGAAGTGCGAGCAAGCGGAGAGCCGATGTCGGACCCGCCTTGTAGGGTCTGATCTTGACCGTTCCAATCAAGCTGGGTCGAACCGAGCGGGGTGAGGGATATGGCGACGAAGGACACCGGCGGCGGCCAGCAGAAGGCCACGCGTTCCACACAGGAGACCGAGGAGACCACGCAGGACGCGCAGGCTTCGGAGGATCTCAAGGAGCGCCAGGAGAAGCTGTCCGACGACGTGGACTCCGTCCTGGACGAGATCGACGACGTCCTGGAGGAGAACGCCGAGGACTTCGTGCGCAGCTTCGTGCAGAAGGGCGGCGAGTAGGCCGCGCCGGCACCGGAGCGCGTCACCAGCCGTGACGCCTCCGGTGCGCACGGGCACCGCGGCGCACACGACGCGTGCCCCCGCCGGCACCGGAGACCGGAGGGAGCTCCGGGCGGCCGGCGGGCACCTCCGTCCGCCGGGGCGGACGACCGCGGGCGTCGCCGGGGAGCGTGCCGCGCACGAGCGTGGCGCTCCCCGGATCCGCTTCTCCCGCGGAACATGTGGATCACGGCCGGGAGACGGGTAAGGTCCGGGTCGTGCCGGGCTTTTTGACCGAACGACGCCCGGCACAGGGAAGTTCAGGGACCGGCCCGAGGCGATGTGCCGGGCCGCCGCATCTGTGGAAGGAAACGTGTGGAAGCCAACCCTCGCAAGCCCGGGCGTCTGCCGGCTGCCTTCCTGACCCCGGGGTCCTCCTCCTTCATGGACTTTCTCGCCGAGCACGAGCCGGAGCTGCTGCCCGGCCGCCGGCCACTGCCCCCGGTGCAGGGCGCGATCGAGGCCCCGCACGGCACGACGATCGTCGCGGCGACATTCCCCGGCGGCGTCGTGCTGGCCGGTGACCGGCGGGCGACGATGGGCAACATCATCGCCCAGCGCGACATCGAGAAGGTCTTCCCGGCCGACGAGTACAGCGCCGTCGGCATCGCGGGCACGGCCGGTCTCGCGGTCGAGATGGTCAAGCTGTTCCAGCTGGAGCTGGAGCACTTCGAGAAGGTCGAGGGCACCCAGCTCTCCCTGGAGGGCAAGGCCAACCGGCTCTCCACGATGATCCGCGGCAACCTCGGCATGGCCCTGCAGGGCCTGGCCATCATCCCCCTCTTCGCCGGCTGGGACACCGACCGGGAGAAGGGCCGGATCTTCAGCTACGACATCACGGGCGGCCGCTCCGAGGAACGCGGCTACGCGGCCACCGGCTCGGGCTCGGTCTTCGCCCGCGGCGCCCTGAAGAAGCTCTACCGCGAGGACCTGACCGAACGCCAGGCCCTCACCCTGGTCGTACAGGCTCTCTACGACGCCGCGGACGACGACTCGGCGACCGGCGGACCGGACCTGGCCCGCCGCATCTACCCCGTGGTCACGGTCATCACCGACGAGGGCTTCCGGCGGCTCGACGAGGACGAGTCCTCCGAGATCGCGCGCGCGGTCCACGAGCGCCGGCTCGAGGAGCCGGACGGCCCCCGGGCCGCGCTCCTCTGAGGCCGGACGGACCGGAATGCACTTGTCACCGACACGGACAGAAAGGGACGGATAGCCGGTGTCGACACCGTTCTATGTCTCACCCCAGCAGGCCATGGCCGACCGCGCCGAGTACGCCCGCAAGGGCATCGCGCGCGGCCGCAGCCTCGTCGTGCTGCAGTACACCGACGGCATCGTGTTCGTCGGTGAGAATCCGTCCCGCGCGCTGCACAAGTTCAGCGAGATCTACGACCGGATCGCCTTCGCGGCGGCGGGCAAGTACAACGAGTACGAGAACCTCCGCATCGGCGGCGTGCGCTACGCAGACCTGCGCGGATACACCTATGACCGCGCCGATGTGACGGCCCGCGGGCTCGCCAACGTCTACGCGCAGACCCTGGGCACCATCTTCTCCAGCGCCGGCGAGAAGCCGTACGAGGTCGAGCTGGTCGTCGCGGAGGTCGGGGAGACCCCCGAGGGCGACCAGATCTACCGGCTGCCGCACGACGGCTCCATCGTCGACGAGCACGGCTCGGTCGCCGTCGGCGGCAGCGCCGAGCAGATCAGCAGCTTCCTGGACCAGCGGCACCGGGACGGCATGACGCTGCCCGAGGCGCTCAAGCTGGCCGTGCAGGCGCTCTCCCGGGACACCAACGGCGGCGAGCGGGAGATCCCCGCCGAGCGGCTGGAGGTCGCGGTCCTCGACCGCACCCGCCCGCAGAAGCGGAAGTTCCGCCGCGTCGAGGGCCGCCGGCTCGCCCGGCTCCTGGAACCGGGTGGCGGCGCGGCGGCGGACGAGGTGGATGCCACCGACGAACCGGAGTCCGGCGACGCCGGATCGTGACCCCGCGCCGCGAGTCCCGCGACGCGCACCCGTGCCCCGGCGGACCCCTGCGGTCCCGCCGGGGCACGGGTGCGTCCGGAGCGTCCTCGCAGCTCCGACCGGGGACCGATAACCCGCCGATGGTTGAAAGCGATCGCGAAAATGATCGGAACGGTGCGGCCGAACCCGGTTTCAGAGCGGGCCGCAAGGCGTAATGTTCAGGCATGGACCGCCGCATTTTCGGGCTGGAGAACGAGTACGGCGTCACGTGCACGTTCAGGGGACAGCGCCGGCTGTCTCCTGACGAAGTGGCGCGCTACCTCTTCCGCCGTGTCGTTTCCTGGGGCCGGAGCAGCAATGTCTTTCTGCGCAACGGTGCCCGCCTCTACCTGGACGTGGGTTCGCACCCGGAATACGCGACCCCCGAGTGCGACAACGTGATCGAGCTGGTCACGCACGACAAGGCGGGCGAGCGCATTCTCGAGGGACTGCTCGTCGACGCCGAGCGCCGCCTGCACGAGGAGGGCATCGCGGGCGACGTCTATCTCTTCAAGAACAACACCGATTCGGCGGGAAACTCCTACGGCTGTCACGAGAACTACCTCGTGGCCCGGCACGGGGAGTTCTCCCGGCTCGCGGACATCCTCATCCCGTTCCTCGTCACCCGGCAGATGATCTGCGGCGCGGGCAAGGTACTGCAGACGCCGCGCGGCGCCGTCTACTGCGTCAGCCAGCGGGCCGAGCACATCTGGGAGGGGGTCAGCTCGGCCACCACCCGGTCCCGGCCGATCATCAACACCCGCGACGAGCCGCACGCCGACGCCGAGCGCTACCGCCGGCTGCATGTGATCGTCGGCGACTCCAACATGTCCGAGACGACCATGCTGCTCAAGGTCGGCGCCACCGATCTCGTGCTGCGCATGATCGAGGCGGGCACCGTCATGCGGGATCTCACCCTGGAGAACCCGATCCGGGCGATCCGCGAGGTCAGCCACGACATGACCGGCCGCCGCAAGGTGCGGCTCGCCAGCGGGCGGGAGGCCTCCGCCCTGGAGATACAGCAGGAGTACTACGAGAAGGCCGTGGACTTCTGCGAGCGCCGGGGCATCCGCACCGGCACCGTCGAGCGGGTGCTGGAGCTGTGGGGCCGGACCCTGGAGGCCATCCGGGACGAGGACCTCGACCGCATCGGCACCGAGATCGACTGGGTGATGAAGTACAAACTCCTGGACCGCTACCGGGCCAAGAACAACATCACCATGTCCCATCCGCGGGTCGCGCAGATAGACCTCGCCTACCACGACATCCACCGCCGCCGAGGGCTCTACTACCTGCTGGAGCGGCGCGGCCAGGCCGCCCGGGTCTGCAACGACCTCAAGATCTTCGAGGGCAAGTCGGTGCCGCCCCAGACCACCCGGGCCCGGCTCCGCGGTGACTTCATCCGCCGCGCCCAGGAGCAGCGCCGTGACTTCACGGTGGACTGGGTGCACCTCAAGCTCAACGACCAGGCACAGCGCACGGTGCTCTGCAAGGACCCGTTCCGGTCCGTGGACGACCGGGTGGAGAAGCTGATCGCCGGAATGTGACGGCGGCGGCACGGCACGGCGGCGGAGGGGTCCGGCTCGGCCGGACCCCTCCGCCGCCGTGCCGCCCGTGGTTAGAGTGGCACCGTCCGTTCCGTTCCCACCGCAGCCCCCCAAGGAATCAACAGTGCGCCGAATCGCAGCCCTGCTGGCTGTCCCCCTGCTGCTCGTCTCCGTCGCGGCCTGCGGCGACGGCGACTCCCAGTCCAACGGCAAGTCCGGCGCCGTCCCCGCCGTCTCCGGCGCGGACGGCAAGAAGCCGAAGGTCGCCAAGGGCGAGGGCGACCCGCCCAAGGGCCTGAAGGTCAAGGTCCTCAAGGAGGGCAAGGGGGCGGAGGTGAAGAAGGGCGAGGCCCTGAACGCCCACTACCTGGGGCAGACCTGGGAGGGCAAGGTCTTCGACAACAGCTACGACCGCGGCGAGCCCAGCACCTTCCAGATCGGCACCGGCAAGGTCATCAAGGGCTGGGACGAGGGCCTGGTCGGCCAGAAGCTCGGCAGCCGCGTCGAGCTCGTCATCCCGCCGGACAAGGGCTACGGCGAGCAGGAGCAGGCGAAGATCCCCGCCAACTCCACGCTCGTCTTCGTGGTGGACCTCAAGAAGGTCATGCCGACCAAGCCGGAGGGCAAGGAAGTCCCGCAGACCGACGCCGATCTGCCGAAGGTCGGCACCAAGGCCGACGACACCGCCCCGAAGGTGACCATTCCCAAGGGGAAGGACGCGCCCAAGGAGGTCGTCGCCAAGACGATCATCCAGGGCACCGGCAAGGAGGTGGGCGCGAAGGACACCCTGAACGTCCACTACGGTCTGACCCTGTGGAAGGACGGCAAGCCCGGTGGCGACACCTGGGCCCAGGGCACCCCGCAGGACGTCCCGATCGCGCAGATGCCCGGCTGGAGCGAGGCCCTCAAGGGGCAGAAGGCCGGAAGCCGGGTCATGGTCATCGTCCCGCAGGACGAGCTGACCAAGGAGCAGCAGAAGCAGATCAAGTCCGATCTGGTCTTCGTCGTGGACATCCTCGCCATCAAGTGATCACGGCCTCTCCGCCGGACTGTTACGGTTTCGCCGACAGAAATTCTTTCTAGGAGCACTTCAGTGAGCATCGAGAAGCCCGAGATCGACTTCCCGGGCGGCGAGCCGCCGGCCGATCTGGAGATCAAGGACATCTGGGAGGGCGACGGCCCCGTGGCCAAGGCCGGGGACACCGTCTCCGTCCACTACGTGGGTGTCGCCTTCAGCACCGGTGAGGAGTTCGACGCGAGCTGGAACCGCGGCACGCCGCTGCAGTTCCAGCTGGGCGTGGGCCAGGTCATCAGCGGCTGGGACCAGGGCGTGCAGGGCATGAAGGTCGGCGGCCGCCGCCAGCTGACCATCCCGGCACACCTCGCGTACGGCGACCGCGGCGCCGGTGGCGGCCGCATCAAGCCGGGCGAGACGCTGATCTTCGTCTGTGACCTCGTGGCGGTCTGACACAGATCCGGCACACACCGGCCGCTGCCAGGCCGTATCTCCGAGGGCCCGTGCCGTCACGTCAAGGCGCGGGCCCTCGCTTTTGCCGGTGACCGCGGGAGCGGTACGGTCATCGGTCGGGGAGCACAACGAGAAAGGGCGTCGATGGCCATTGCCAAGGCCGAGCGGCTGATGAACCTGGCGCTGTGCCTGCTGGGCACCCGGCGCCCGCTCAGCAAGCGCGAACTCAGGGCCTCCATCGAGGCGTACATCGAGGCCGCCACGGACGAGGCCTTCAACCGCATGTTCGAGCGGGACAAGGACGATCTGCGCGAGCTCGGCCTGGTCATCGAGACGGTCGAGGGTTTCGAGGGCGACATCGGCTACCGCGCGCACCGTGACAGCAACCGGCTGCCGCCCGTCACCCTCGACGCCTCCGAGGCCGCCGCCCTGCAACTGGCCGCCAAGGTGTGGCAGCAGGCCCGGCTCGCGGGCGCGGCCAGCGGCGCGCTGCAGAAGCTGCGCGCGGCCGGGATGCCGCTCGCCGAGGACGCGTACACCGGCCAGAGCGCCCTGGAACCGCGGATCCCGGCCCAGGAGCCGGCCTTCGAGTCACTGATGCTGGCCTGCCGCGACCGCCGCCCGGTCGTCTTCGACTACCGCAAGGCCACCGCGGCCCGTCCCGAGACCCGGCACGTCGAGCCCTGGATCCTGGAGTGCTGCCGCGGCCACTGGTACCTCGCCGGCTGGGACCGCGACCGCGGCGCCGAGCGCGTCTTCCGGCTCTCCCGGATCACCGGCCGGGTCAAGTCGCGCGCCGGCGCCTTCACCGCCGGGGTGCCCGACCACGTCACCGTCCGGGAGACGGTCGAGCGCTGGGCCGGCGAGGTCGCCACCAGCACGGCCCGGATCCGGCTGCGGGCCGGCGCGGGCTATCCGCTGCGCGCCCGGGCCCTCTCGGTCCGGGAGGCGGGGGAGGGCTGGGACGAGCTGGAGATCCCGTACGGGCACGGACTGGACGCCTGGCTGGTGGAGTTCGGGCCCGACGTGGTCGTCCTGGAGCCCGCCGAGCTGCGGACCGACGTGGTCGAACGGCTGCGCGCCGTGGCCAAGGGCTGAGAGACGCCGAGAGAACGAGGGACGACGAGACCGCAGATGGCCACCAACGCGATTGACCAGACCCGCCGGATGCTCTCCCTGGTGACGTATCTGCGCGAGCGCCCCGGCGCCCGCGTCGGCGACGTCGCCCGTGCCTTCGGCATCACCGAGGACGAGCTCATCGCCGACCTCACCGTCCTGCCCATGTGCGGCACCAGCTTCCGCGGCGGCGATCTGCTGGACATCGACACCGACGGCGAGCACATCTGGTGGCGCAACCCGGACGCGGCCGGCAGCGGCTCCGGCGCCCCGCTGCGGCTGGCCGCCGACGAGGCCACGGCGCTGCTGGTCGCCGCCCGCGCCGTCGCGACGCTCCCCGGTCTGCGGGAGAGCGACCGGCAGGCCCTGCTGCGGGCCACCGCCAAGCTGGAGGCGGCGGCCGGCGAGGCGGCGGGGGCCAGCTCGCGGCTGTCGGTCACCTTCGAGTCCGAGGGCGGCGTCTTCGCCGACGTGGACCGGGCGATCTCCGAGCGGCGCCGGCTGTGGCTGCGCTACTACTCACCGGCCCGGGACGAGCTCACCGAACGCGAGGTGGACCCGATCCGGCTGTTCGCCGTCGGCCACACCTATATGGAGGCGTGGTGCCGGACCTCCGAGGCCCGGCGCACCTTCCGCCTCGACCGCGTCGCCGAGATCCGGCTGCTGGACGAGCCCGCCGACCCGCCGCAGCTCGAACTCCGCGATCTCTCCGAGGGGCTGGTCCAGCCCTCCGCCGAGGACCCGGAGGTGATCGTCGAGGTCGGCCCCGGCGGGCGCTGGGTCGCCGAGTACTACCCGCACGACAGCGCCGAGGAGCTGGACGACGGCGGTCTGCGGATCACCCTGCGCACGCCCGACCCCGCGAGTCTGCGCCGGCTCGCGCTCCGGCTGGGCGGTGACGGCCGCATCGTTTCGCCGCCGGACCTCGCCGAGAGCGCCCGGCTGGCCGCGGGGCGGGCCCTGGCGGCCTACGGCGGATGACGATGGGGAGGACGGGGATGGAGACGGTGACCACCGCGGTGCTGTTCAAGGCCGCCTGCCCGGACTGCCGGGGCCGGTTCGAGCTGGCCTCCGAGGCGATACGGCTGGCCATCGGCGCCAGCGACCGGACGACCTTCTACTCCTTCACCTGCCCCGACTGCGGGGCCGCGGTGCGCAAGCCGGCCGGGGAGCGGATCGTGGAACTGCTGACCGGCGGCGGCGTCCGCACGCTGCGTCTGCACTCCACCGTCTGAGCCGTTCCGGCCGTCCGAGCCGCCCCAGGCGTTGGGGCCGTCCACCGGGCCGGAGCGGCGCCGTGCGGACCGGCTCGGTTAGGCTCCCCTCCATGTTCTGGCCCATGACCGCCGTCGCTCTCGCCTTCTGCGGAATCGCCGTCCTCGGCGTTCTGGCCGCCCGTGTCCTCACGGAGGCGCGCCGGCTGGCCCGGCAGGTGGCGGAGGCCTCGGAGCGCATCGAACGCGCGGCCGAGGACCTGGAGCGTGCCGCGAGCCCGCTCGCTTCCCGCGCGGGCGCGGCGCAGGGCGGCTGACCGGTTTCCCGGCCCTCTTTCCCCGCGCCGAGGGGGAGGTACGCTGACATCTGCGGTCTCCAGTGCGAGGCGGGGCCGCAACCGGGAGTGCGCGGAGGGATTGCCCGCCGTTCACCCCTGCGCGTTACGATGCTGTGCGCGGGAGGTCGGAGAATCCCCGATCACCCGGCCAGGCCCCACCAGACGCCGCCTCGGGGAGTAGGTAATCGCACATGATCGGCAACCTGAAACCTCTTGAGATCGTACTGATCATCCTTGTCATCCTGCTGCTGTTCGGTGCCAAGAAGCTTCCCGACATGGCCCGTTCGCTCGGCAAGTCGGCCCGGATCCTCAAGAGCGAGGCCAAGGCGATGAAGAAGGACGGGGAGACCCCCGCCGGCGGCCAGGACCCCGCCGCCCCCGAGTCCGGGCAGGCGGCCCCTCCCGCGCCGCGCACCATTCAGGCCGCCCCGGGTGATGTGAGCAGCTCCCGTCCGGTGTCCGAGCCGGGCCACGCCTCCCAGCAGAGCTGACAACGGTCGTCGTAGAGCCACTTCCGGCGGCCGAGGCCGCCGCACAAGATGAGGAACGTGGGGTTGCTGAAGTCTTCCCGCAAGCGGGAGAAGGACCCAGAGGGGCGGATGCCGCTCGCGGAGCATCTGCGTGAGCTCCGCGACCGGCTGCTGAAGGCCGTACTGGCGATCCTCGTGGTCACCGTGGCCGCGTTCTGGTTCTACGAGGAGATCGCCGCCTGGCTGACGGCCCCCATCCGGGAATCGGTGGGCTGTACGGCGAGTTTCGCCGAAATCGCCGAGAAGGGCGACAACTGCGCCCAGTTGACGGTCGACGGCCTCCTCGGCCCGTTCACCATCATGATCAAGGTGGGCCTCATGACCGGCGTGGTGGCGGCCTGCCCGGTCTGGCTCTACCAGTTGTGGGCGTTCCTCGCGCCGGGCCTCCACAACAACGAGCGCAAGTACGCCCTCATGTTCGCGGGCGTGGGCCTCCCCCTGTTCGTCGCGGGCGGCTACTTCGCCTATCTGATCCTCCCCACCAGCGCCGCGGCACTCATCGGGCTCACCCCGGACGGCCTGAGCCTCAGCAACCTGGTCCGCCTGGACGACTACCTGGACATCGTCACCCGGCTCGTGGTGGTCTTCGGGCTCGCCTTCGAACTGCCCCTGCTGCTGGTCATGCTGAACTTCGGCGGTGTCATCTCGGGCCGCCGCATGGCCGGCTGGTGGCGGTGGATGGTCATGAGCATCACGATCTTCTCCGCGTTCGCCACCCCCACCGGCGACCCGCTCACCATGCTGGCGCTCGCCGCGCCGATCGTGCTGCTGTACTTCGCGGCCGTCGGCATCGCCCTCGCCAACGACCGCCGGCGCCGCCGCCGCAACCCGGACGCGGAACTGAGCGACGACGAGGCCTCCCAGCTCGACCTGACCCCCGAGGCCGTCGACGCCATCGAGCCGGTCGGCTCCGGCCGGGCCGCGCTGCCGCAGCAGACCCGCGAGGAGAACAGCCCCCGGGTGAACGGTTACGACGACGCCACGTAGCGGCCGTGCCCCTGCCGGGGCCCGGGCCGCGGGGTGGACGCCCGGCGGGAGGAACGGCTTCCGTACCAGCGGTTACGCCGGCACCGGCGGAGCGGATACAGTCCCGGCGTGACCAGCGAGATCACCCTGTTCGTCAACCCCACGGCGGGGCGTGGGCGCGGTGCGCACGCCGCCCAGCCCGCGGCCCGCGCCCTGCGCGACGCGGGCTTCTCCGTACGGACCGTCCTCGGCACCGACGCCCCCGACGCCCTGGACCGCGCCCGGGCGGCCGTCGCCGGCGGGACCGGCGCCCTGATCGCCGTCGGCGGTGACGGCATGGTCTCCCTCGCCCTGCGGGCCGTGGCCGGTACGGACGTGCCGCTGGGCGTCGTCGCCGCCGGCTCCGGGAACGACTACGCCCGCGCCCACGGCCTGCCGGTCCGGAAACCGGCCGCGGCCGCCGCGGTGGCCGCCGCCGCGCTCAAGGAGCACGGCGGGCGCCCGACCGACCTCGGCCGGGCCGGGGACCGCTGGTTCGGCACCGTGCTGGCCTCCGGCTTCGACTCCCGCGTCAACGACCGGGGCAACCGGCTCCGCGGCCCCGTGGGACGCTTCCGCTACGACCTGGCACTGGTCGCCGAACTGGCCGCGCTGCGCCCGATCCCGTACCGGATCAGCCTCGACGGCGGACCCGCCCGGGAGATCGGGGCCACCCTCGTGGCGGTCGGCAACGGCCCGTCCTACGGCGGCGGCATGCGGATCTGCCCCGGGGCCCGGACCGACGACGGGCTCTTCGACATCACGGTGGTCGGCCCCTGCAGCCGCACCACGCTGCTGCGGGTCTTCCCGCGGGTCTACCGGGGCAGCCATCTCTCCCATCCGGCGGTCACCGTCCTGCGCGCCCGGAGCGTCACCCTGGAGGCACCCGGGGTCACCGGCTACGCCGACGGGGAACCGCTCGGCCCGCTGCCGCTGACCGCCGCCACCGTGCCGGGGGCGGTACGGCTGCTCGTCCCCTGACCGGGCGGTCCACGGGTCCTTCCCGGCCCGGACCCGGGGGCCCGCAAAAGATCGCTGGGATGTCCGAGGCGGCCGGTAGGCTCGTGCATACGATGACCGACGACATGTCCCCAGCCGAGCGCTACGCCGCCGCCCGCAGCCGGGCGGCCGAGCAGGCCACCGCGCTCTTCCCGTTCCGCGCGATGTACGACTTCGACCTGGACCCGTTCCAGCTCGACGCCTGCCGGGCCCTGGAGGCCGGCAAGGGCGTCCTGGTCGCCGCGCCCACCGGCTCCGGCAAGACCATCGTCGGCGAGTTCGCCGTCCACCTGGCCCTCGCCCAGGGCCGCAAGTGCTTCTACACCACGCCCATCAAGGCACTCTCCAACCAGAAGTACAACGACCTCGTGAAGCGCTACGGCGCCGCGAAGGTCGGCCTGCTGACCGGCGACAACAGCGTCAACAGCGAGGCCCCGGTGATCGTCATGACCACCGAGGTGCTGCGCAACATGCTCTACGCCGGCTCCCAGTCCCTGACGGGCCTCGGCTACGTCGTCATGGACGAGGTGCACTACCTCTCCGACCGCTTCCGCGGCGCGGTCTGGGAGGAGGTCATCATCCACCTCCCCGCCTCCGTGACCCTCGTCTCCCTCTCCGCGACGGTCTCCAACGCCGAGGAGTTCGGCGACTGGCTGGACACCGTGCGCGGCGACACCGAGGTGATCGTCTCCGAGCACCGCCCCGTCCCGCTCTGGCAGCACGTCCTGGCCGGCCGCCGGATGTACGACCTCTTCGAGGAGAAGAGCGGGCCGAACGGCGCCGGCCGGCGCGAGGTCAACCCCGACCTGGTCCGGCTGGCCCGGATGGAGAACAGCCGCCCCACCGGCGGCCGCGACCGCCGCCGCGGCCGCGTCCTCCGCGAGGCCGACCGCGAGCGCGAGCGCCGCCAGCGCAGCCGGATCTGGACGCCCAGCCGCGTCGAGGTCATCGACCGGCTCGACGCCGAGGGCCTGCTGCCCGCCATCACCTTCATCTTCAGCCGCGCCGGCTGCGAGGCCGCCGTCCAGCAGTGCCTGGCCGCCGGGCTGCGGCTCAACGACGAGCCCGCCCGCCGCCGGGTCCGGGAGATCGTCGAGCGGCGCACCGCCACCATCCCCGACGAGGACCTGCACGTCCTCGGCTATTTCGAGTGGCTGGAGGGTCTGGAGCGGGGCATCGCCGCGCACCACGCCGGCATGCTGCCCACCTTCAAGGAGGTGGTGGAGGAGCTGTTCGTCCAGGGTCTGGTCAAGGCCGTCTTCGCCACCGAGACCCTGGCCCTCGGGATCAACATGCCCGCCCGCTCGGTGGTGCTGGAGAAGCTGGTCAAGTGGAACGGCCAGCAGCACGCCGACATCACCCCCGGCGAGTACACCCAGCTCACCGGACGGGCCGGCCGCCGCGGCATCGACGTCGAGGGCCATGCCGTGGTGCTCTGGCAGCGCGCCATGGACCCGGAGGCGCTGGCCGGGCTGGCGGGGACCCGCACCTATCCGCTCCGCTCCTCCTTCAAGCCCTCGTACAACATGGCGGTCAACCTGGTCTCCCAGTTCGGGCGGCACCGCTCCCGGGAGCTGCTGGAGACCTCCTTCGCGCAGTTCCAGGCGGACCGGTCGGTCGTCGGCATCTCCCGCCAGGTGCAGAAGAACGAGGAGGGCCTGGAGGGCTACCGCGCCTCCATGACCTGCCATCTCGGCGACTTCGAGGAGTACGCCCGGCTCCGCCGCGACCTCAAGGAGCGGGAGACCGAACTCGCCAAGCAGGGCGCGGCGCAGCGCCGGGTCGCCGCCGCGGCGGCCCTGGAGAAGCTCAAGCCGGGTGACGTCATCCATGTGCCGACGGGCAAGTACGCCGGGCTGGCGCTGGTCCTCGACCCCGGCCTGCCCGCCGGGCGCTCCAACGGCCACCGCGGCTTCGACCACCACGACGGGCCACGGCCGCTGGTGCTCACCGCCGAGCGGCAGGTCAAGCGGCTCGCCCCGGTCGACTTCCCGGTGCCCGTCGAGGCGCTGGACCGGATGCGCATCCCCAAGTCCTTCAACGCCCGCTCCCCGCACTCCCGCCGGGACCTGGCCTCCGCCCTGCGCACCCGCGCCGGGCACATCGCCCCCGATCGGCACCGCAGGGGCCGCGCCCCGGCGGCCGACGACGCCGAGATCGCCCGGCTGCGGAGCGCGATCCGCGCCCACCCCTGCCACGGCTGCTCGGACCGGGAGGACCACGCCCGCTGGGCCGAGCGCTACCACCGGCTGCGCCGGGACACCCGGCAGCTGGAGCGCCGTATCGAAGGACGGACGAACACCATCGCCCGCACCTTCGACCGGGTCTACGCCCTGCTGTCCGACCTCGGCTACCTCCGGGGCGACGAGGTGACGGAGGACGGCCGCCGGCTGGCCCGCCTCTACGGCGAGCTGGACCTGCTGGCCTCCGAGTGCCTGCGGGCCGGGGTGTGGAACGACCTCAAACCGGCCGAACTCGCCGCCTGCGCCTCGGCGCTGGTCTACGAGGCCCGCTCCGCCGACGACGCCCTGCCGCCCAAGCTGCCCACCGGCGCCGCCCAGGGGGCGCTGGCCGAGATGGTGCGCATCTGGGGGCGGCTGGACGCCCTGGAGGAGGAGCACCGGATCAACCAGACCGAGGGCGTCGGGCAGCGCGAGCCCGATCTGGGCTTCGCCTGGTCCGCCTACCGCTGGGCGTCCGGGCACGGGCTGGACGAGGTGCTGCGCGAGGTGGAGATGCCCGCCGGCGACTTCGTCCGCTGGTGCAAGCAGGTCATCGACGTCCTGGGCCAGATCGCGGAGGCGGCGCCGGACGGCACCCCGATCCGCCGCAACGCCCGGCGCGCGGTGGACGGGATGCTCCGCGGGGTCGTGGCCTACTCCTCGGTGGGCTGACGGCGCGGCGGCCGGCTGCCCGCCCGGCCGCCCGCCCCGGCTCAGCCCTCCAGGGCGGTGAGCAGCCGCTGGAGGGAGCCGCCCAGACCCCAGCGTTCGGCGAGCCCGTCGAGCGCGGCCGGGTCGCGGGGCGTGCGGGGGAGCGCCGGGTCGAACGCGGGCAGCGGCACGTCCGAGGCGACCCGGACGACCTTGGGCGCCACGGCGATGTACTCCCGGGCCTCCTCCAGCCGTCTGCGCTGCGCGGGGCTGATCTTCGACGCCGGATCGCCGGCCGCCGCCATGATCCCGGCGAGATCGCCGTACGCCGCGAGCAGCTTCGCGGCGGTCTTCTCCCCGATGCCGGGGACGCCCGGCAGGCCGTCACTCGGGTCACCGCGCAGCAGCGCCAGCTCGGCGTAACCGGCGCCGCCCACCCCGTACTTCTCGCGGAGGACGGCCTCGTCGACGAGCTGCAGAGTGCCGACGCCCTTGACGGGATAGAGCACCCGCACCCCCCGGGTGTCGTCGACGAGCTGGTAGAGATCGCGGTCCCCGGTGACGATGTCCACCGGGCCCCGGGCGTGGGCCGTGAGGGTGCCGATCACGTCGTCCGCCTCGTAGCCGGGGGCGCCCACGCGGGCGATGCCGAGGGCGTCCAGCACCTCCTCGATCACCGGGACCTGCGGGGAGAGGGTGTCGGGCACCTCCTCCGTGTCCGGGCCGCCGGGCTTCTCCTCGGCGACCCGGTGCGCCTTGTAGGTGGGGATCAGCTCGACCCGCCACGCGGGCCGCCAGTCGGCGTCCATGCAGGCCACGAGGTCGTCCGGGTGGTGGTCGCGGACGAGCCGGGCGATGAAGTCCAGCAGTCCGCGCACCGCGTTGACCGGGCTGCCGTCGGGGGCCTTCACCGAATCGGGCACCCCGAAGTAGGCGCGGAAGTAGAGGCTGGCGGCGTCGAGAAGCATCAGGCGTCGGGTCACGCCCCCGATGATGCCCCAGGGGACCGACAGCGGCGGGCAGCCGCGTGGGCGGCCCGCTCGTCCGCGGGCCGGGAAATCCGGTTGGGTCCGCCGCCCTCCGCGGGCCAGAATGCCGGAGGCGGCGGCGACGCGGCGCGCGGCCCGTCCGGCCGTTCACGGGGGTGCGGCCGGACGGGCCGGTCGCCGCGCGCCGTCCGGTCAGCGTGCGGCGCGGACCAGGGCCGCCATCACCCGCGGATCGTCACCGGCCTCCGGATGCCATTGCACGCCGAGCACCAGCCCCGCGGCACCGGGCAGTTCGACCGCCTCCACGGTGCCGTCCTCGGCGTACGCGCAGGGGACCAGCCCGCGGCCGAGCCGGTCCACCGCCTGGTGGTGGTAGCTGGGGACGGCGACCGCCTCCGGCAGCGCCCGCGCCAGCAGGGTTCCGGGCACCGGCTTCACCACATGCGATCCGAAGACCCCGGGCGGCCCGCCGTGCGCGCAGCCGGGCCCGGCCGTCTCGGGCAGGTGCTGGACCAGCGTGCCGCCCAGTACCACGTTGAGCAGCTGCATGCCGCGGCAGATGCCCAGCACCGGTGTGCCGGACTCCAGGGCGGCCTCCAGCAGGGCGGTCTCCCAGGCGTCCCGTTCGCGGGCGGGCGGTCCGGTCATCGGGTGCGGGGCGGCCCCGTACCGCACGGGTTCCACATCGGGGCCGCCCGCGACGACGAGGGCGTCGAGCCGGGCGGTCACGGCGGCGGCCGCGGCCGGCTCGTCCGGCGGCAGCATCGCGGCGAGGCCGCCCGCGCGCTGGACGAGCCGGTGGTAGCCGGACGGGAGCAGAGCCGCGCTCTGCTCCCAGACGCCCCAGCGCGCCACGGCTTCGAGATAGGTGCTCACGCCGATCAGCGGCCTGGGCTCGGGCACGGTCGGGCTCCTCCTGTCGGTGGCGGTCCGGGTCCGGGCGCGCGGGTTCGGATGCGGCGGGCCGGTACGGCCCGGCCTCCGCCCACCCCGCTTCCGGCCCTCGTTCTGTCCGGTGGCGTTCTCGTCCCTGTCCGGTTCCTGTTCCGGCCTCGTCCCGCCCCGGACCGTCCCCGGCCGGAACGGCCGCCGTCAGTCGCGTTCCAGTTCGGCCTCGGCGGCGGCCAGCGCGGCGAACTCCTCCTCCGGTGCTGCGGCCACGAGCCGGTGGCGGCTGTAGAAGGCAAAGTAGGCCACGGCGACCGCGTACACCCCGAGGGCGATGAGCGCGGCGTCCTGGTCCACCAGGAAGGTCGCCACCAGCGCCGAGCAGGCCAGGACGAACGCGACCGCGGAGGTGGCCGCGCCGCCCGGTGTGCGGTACGGCCGCGGCAGGCCCGGCTCGCGGCGGCGCAGCACGATGTGCGAGAGCGACATCAGGGCGTAGGAGATGGTGGCGCCGAGGACGGCGACGTTGAGCATCCGCGCGCCGTCGCCCGTCGCCGCGGCCAGGGAGAAGCCGATCGCGCCCGGCACGAGCAGCCCGAGCCAGGGGGCCTTGCGGCGGCTGGTGAGGGAGAGGAAGCGGGGGAGGTAGCCGGCCCGGGAGAGGGCGAAGAGCTGCCGGGAGCCCGCGTAGACGAGGGAGAAGAAGGAGGCGACGAGGCCGGCCAGTCCCGCGTAGTTGACGAAGCGGCTGAGCGGGGTCGGGTCGCCGTCCCCCTGCAGGGCGGCGACCAGCGGGTTTCCGGCGTCCTGGAGGGCGGCGGAGCCGCGCGCGCCGGTGGCGGCCAGGAAGGTGATCAGCGCGAGCAGCAGCAGGACGCCCATCGACAGGGCCATCGCCCTGGGCAGGGTGCGGGCCGGGTCGCGGGTCTCCTCGGCGGCCAGCGGCACGCCCTCCACCCCGAGGAAGAACCACATGCCGAACGGGAAGGCGGCCCAGATGCCCAGCAGCCCGAACGGCAGCCAGGAACTGGAGCCGAAGGCGTCCGGGTCGGCGGGGATGTCGTTGAGGCCGGAGGCGTCGAACTCGGTGAACGCGCCGACGGCGAAGATCAGCAGGGCGGCCACCGCGATTCCGGTCACGACGAAGCTGAACCGCAGGGCCTCGCCGACGCCCCACAGATGGATGCCGACGAAGACCACGAAGCAGGCGAGCTGCAGCGGCCGGCCGGACTCCAGGCCGAAGAGGCCGAGGGATTCCACGTAGTCGCCGATGAAGATGGAGATCGCGGCGGGGGCGAGGACGTACTCGATGAGGATCGCGGTGCCGGTGAGGAAGCCGCCCCAGGTGCCCAGGGCACGCCGGGCGAAGCCGTAGCCGCCGCCCGCGGTGGGCAGGATCGCGGCCAGTTCCGCCAGGGAGAAGACCATGCAGGTGTACATCAGGCCCATGAGGACGGTGGCGACGGCGAGTCCGCCGAAGCCTCCCTCGGCGAGGCCGAAGTTCCAGCCGGAGAAGTCGCCGGAGACGACGTAGGCGACGCCGAGGCCGGTCAGCAGCAGCCAGCCGGCGCTGCCCTGGCGCAGCGAGCGCCGCTCCAGATAGCCGTGGTGGGCGGGGTGTCCGGGTGCGCCGGGGCCGGGGGAGACGTCGCCCGGCGGTGCGGTGGTGGGGGTCGCGGGACGCGAGTCGATGCCGTCGGCCATGAGCCGCTCCTGCCTGGGGGCAATGGTTCAGCGCCATACCATTGCGCCGGTGAGCGGCCGTGCGCAAGGGGCGTGCGTTAACCGCCGGTAAACACCGGGGCGCGCCCGCGCGTTCGGCGACGGGCCATGTCTGCCCGCGTTCACCGGACCGCATGCGGGAGCGGCGCGGCGGCCGTCGCTCCGGGAGGCGCCACTCCTGCCGGCCGTCGTGTGCCTTCGGCTCGGGGACGCCGGGTCGACCGGCCCATGGGTGTGACGGGCGCGTGGTGGCGGGTTGACGGGGTGGGCGTCGCGCCGTTGACGGACGGGTGGTTGACGCGGTGGATGGCCGGCGTCGCTGGTTGCCCGGCCGGCGCTCACCGTTGGCGGGCCGTCAGGCCGTCAGGCCGACAGGAGGTCGGGGCGTCGTGCGAGCCGGGGCGCCCGGACGCGCGGGGCGCCGAGCGCGCGGGCCGCCGCTCAGGCGAGAAAGCCCCGCAGCAGCGACGCCGTGCCCGCGCAGTGCTCGCGCATCACCTCGCGCGCGCCGTCCGCGTCGCCCTCGAGGACGGCCTCCACCAGCGCCGCGTGCTGCCGCTGCGAGTGCTCCAGGTTCCGCACCAGCAGCGGGATGCGGTCCAGCAGGTCGTTCAGGGAGGCCCGGACGGCGGCGTACTGCGCGGCCAGGGTGGGGGAGCCGCTCAGCTCCGCCAGCGTCAGATGGAGCAGGGTGTCCAGCCGCCGGTAGTCCGCCGGTGTCGCGTCGCGCGTGGCGGAGAGAGCGGCGCGCAGCCGGTCCGCGGAACGGCCGGTGAGGCCGTCCGCCGCGCACAGGCCGGCCGCGCCCACCTCCAGCACCTCGCGGAAGCGCAGCGTGTCCTCGACGTCCGCCTCCGCGATCCGCCGCCGCGGTCCGGTCTCCGCGCCGCCGCCCGCCCCGGGGCCCGGCAGGACGAACGTTCCGCCGTAGCGGCCGCGGCGGCTCTCCACGAGCCCCTGGTCGGCGAGCACCTTCAGCACCTCGCGGAGCGTCACCCGGCTGACGCCGAGCCGCCCCGCCAACTCCCGCTCCGACGGCAGCCGTTCGCCCTGTGGCACCAGGCCCAGCCGGAGCACCTGGAGTATCTGCTCCAGCGCCTCCTCGAAGCCGTTGCCCGCCCGCACGGGCCGCAGCACCGGCGCCAGCCGGTCCGTGCTCCGGTCCTCCGCCTCCGCGCTCCGGCTCTCCGCGTCCGCGCCCGGCGTCCCGTCCCCGCTCATGGCCACCTCTTCCCAGCCAATGGTCTCGGCCGATACCTTATGGCCTCCGGTGACGCGGCGGCACGGCGGGCGACCTCCCCACGGTGCCCCGCGTCCCGGACCGGCTCCGGACCCCCAGGAGGACGCACCGTGGCAGGACGCACCCCACCGCTCTCCGTCGAGGAGCTGCGACGGCTCGCCGGCAGCGGCGAGATCGACACCGTCGTCCTCGCCTTCACCGATATGCAGGGCAGACTCCAGGGCAAGCGGTTCGCGGCCCCCTTCTTCCTCGACGAGGTCCTGGAGCACGGCTCGGAGGGGTGCAACTACCTCCTCGCCGTGGACGTCGACCTCAACACCGTCGACGGCTACGCCATGGCCTCCTGGGAGCGCGGCTACGGCGACTTCCGCATGACGGCCGACATCTCCACCCTGCGCCGCACCCCCTGGAATCCGGGCACCGCCCTGCTCACCGCCGATCTCACCTGGCACGACGGCACCCCCGTCGCCGCCTCGCCGCGCCAGGTGCTCCGCCGCCAGCTCGACCGGCTCGCCGAGCGCGGCTGGACCGCCCAGGTGGGCACCGAGCTGGAGTTCATGGTCTTCCGGAACTCCTACGAGGAGGCCTGGGACAGCGGCTACCGCGGGCTGACCCCGGCCAACCAGTACAACGTCGACTACTCCGTCCTCGGCACCGGCCGCGTCGAGCCGCTGCTGCGCCGCATCCGCAACGAGATGGCCGCCGCGGGCCTGGTCGTCGAGTCCGCCAAGGGCGAGTGCAACCTCGGCCAGCACGAGATCGCCTTCCGCTACGCCGACGCCCTCACCACCTGCGACCAGCATTCCGTCTACAAGACCGGTGCCAAGGAGATCGCCGCCCAGGAGGGCGTGGCGCTCACCTTCATGGCCAAGTACGACGAGCGCGAGGGCAACTCCTGCCACATCCACCTCTCGCTGCGCGACAGCGCCGGCCGCCCCGTCCTCGCCGATGACTCCGGTCCCTACGGCATGTCCGCGACGATGCGGCACTTCCTCGCCGGACAGCTCGCCGCCCTGCGCGACTTCACCCTCCTCCACGCCCCCAACATCAACTCCTACAAGCGCTTCCGGCCCGGCTCCTTCGCGCCCACCGCCGTCGCCTGGGGGCCGGACAACCGCACCTGCGCGCTGCGCGTCATCGGGCACGGCCTCTCCCACCGGCTGGAGAACCGGCTGCCCGGCGGGGACGTCAACCCGTATCTCGCCGTCGCCGGCATGATCGCCGCGGGGCTGTACGGCATCGAGAACGAGCTCGACCCGGGCGAGCCCTGCACCGGCAACGCCTACGCGGGCGACGCCGAGCACGTCCCCACCACCCTCCGCGAGGCCGCGGACCGCTGGGAGGCCAGCCCGCTCGCCCGCGCCGCGTTCGGCGACGAGGTGGTCGAGCACTACCTCACCATGGCGCGCGTCGAGCAGCGGGCGTACGACAGCGCGGTCACCGACTGGGAGCGCTACCGCTCCTTCGAACGGATGTGACCCGCGCCGGCGGCCGGACACCGCGGCGGCCGCGCACCGAGGACGGACGCCGACAGTCCACACCGGCACATCAGGACACCAGCACAGAACCGGCACGACAGGGGCGGCCACGCCCCGGGGAGAGCGGACAGCCGTGCACCAGCTTCGCGTACTCAACCCCGCGACCGAGGAGACCGTCGCCACCGTCCCGGCCGCGACCGCCGAGGACGTCGCCGCCGCCGTGACCCGGGCCGCCGCGGCCCAGCGCACCTGGGCCGCCCTCGCGCCCGCCGACCGGGCCCGGCTGCTGCGCCGCTTCGCCGCCGCCGTCGACGGGCGGCTGGAGGAACTGGCGCGGCTGGAGGTGAGCGAGGCCGGGCACCCGATCGGCAACGCCCGCTGGGAGGCCGGCAACGCGCGGGACCTGCTCGACTACGCCGCCGGGGGAGTGGAACGCCTGACCGGCAGCCAGATTCCGGTCGCGGGCGGGGTGAACCTCACCTTCCTGGAGCCGCTGGGCGTCGTCGCCGTCATCGCCCCGTGGAACTTCCCGATGCCCATCGCCGCCTGGGGCACCGCCCCCGCCCTGGCGGCGGGCAACGCCGTCCTCCTCAAACCGGCGGAGACCACTCCGCTGACCGCCCTGCGGCTGGCCGAACTGGCCCTCGACGCCGGGCTGCCCGAGGGGCTCTTCCAGGTACTGCCCGGCACCGGGCCCGTCGCCGGCAACGCCCTCGTCGAACACCCGGACGTCGCCAAGGTCGTCTTCACCGGCTCCACCGCCGTCGGGAAGTCCGTCATGGCGCGGTGCGCGGCGCACGTGAAGCGCGTGACGCTGGAACTCGGCGGCAAGAGCCCCAACATCGTCTTCGCCGACGCCGACCTCGAACGGGCCGCGGCCGCCGCCCCCGGCTCCTTCCTCGACAACACCGGCCAGGACTGCTGCGCCCGCAGCCGCATCCTGGTGCAGGCCTCCGCCTACGACCGGTTCATGGAACTGCTCGAACCCGCCGTGCACGCCTTCACGGCCGGCGACCCGGCCGACCCCGCCACCCTCATGGGCCCGCTGATCTCGGCCGCCCAGCGGGAGCGCGTACGGTCCTTCGTCCCCGAGGACGCGCCCGCCGCCATCCGCGGCACGGCCCCCGCGGGCAGGGGCTTCTGGTATCCCGCGACCGTCCTGGAGTCCGCCGGGGCGGGCGGCGCCGCCGTCGAGGAGGTGTTCGGTCCCGTCGCCGTCGTCCAGCGCTTCGAGGACGAGGCGGAGGCGGTGCGGCTGGCCAACGCCACCCGCTACGGACTGTCCGGCTCGATCTGGACCCGCGACACCGGGCGCGCGCTGCGGGTCTCCCGCGCGGTGGCGGCCGGCAACCTCTCCGTCAACTCGCACAGCAGTGTGCGCTACACGACCCCCTTCGGCGGCTACAAGGAGTCCGGGATCGGCCGGGAACTGGGGCCGGGGGCGCTGGCCGCCTTCACCGAGACCAAGAACGTGTTCATCAGCACGGAGGACGCCTGACCCGCCTGACCCGCCCGGCCTGCCTCACGGCACCGGGCGGCGCCCCCGGCACCGGCCGCCGGCGCGTACCCGGACCCTCGTCCCACCGCCCTCCGCCCCCGCCACTCCCGGCCCCCGCCACCCCGGCACCGACAGCGAGGAGAAACCGCCGTGACCGATCAGCCCCTCTGCCGCCGCCTCCCCGGCCGCACCGCCGTCGTCACCGGAGCGGGCAGCGGCATCGGCCTCGCCGCCGCGCGCCGGCTCGCCTCCGAGGGCGCCAACGTCGTCTGCGCGGACATCGACGAGCGGGCCGGCAAGGCCGCCGCCGCCGAGACCGGCGGGGTGTTCGCCGCCGTGGACGTCACCGACGAACGCCAGGTCGAGGCGCTCTTCCGGACGGCGTACGACACCTACGGCTCGGTCGACGTGGCCTTCAACAACGCCGGGATCTCACCCCCCGAGGACGACTCGATCCTCACCACCGGCCTCGACGCCTGGAGGCGTGTCCAAGAGGTCAACCTGACCTCCGTCTACCTCTGCTGCAAGTACGCCATCCCCTACATGCGGCGGCAGCGCAGGGGCTCGGTCATCAACACGGCGTCCTTCGTCGCCAGGATGGGCGCCGCCACCTCCCAGATCAGCTACACCGCCTCCAAGGGCGGCGTGCTGGCCATGTCCCGCGAGCTGGGCGTGCAGTTCGCCCGCGAGGGCATCCGCGTCAACGCCCTGTGCCCCGGGCCGGTCAACACCCCGCTGCTCAAGGAACTGTTCGCCAAGGACCCGGAGCGGGCCGAGCGCCGGCTGGTGCACGTTCCCGTGGGCCGCTTCGCCGAGCCGGAGGAGATCGCCGCGGCGGTCGCGTTCCTCGCCAGCGACGACTCCTCCTTCGTCAACGCGGCGGAGTTCCTGGTCGACGGGGGGATCGCGGGGGCGTACGTGACTCCGCTCTAGGCGGGCCGGGCCGTGCGGCGGTCCGCCGGGAGCGAGGACTGGTGTACGAACCGTAACCGTCCGCCGTAGGCTGATCGCGTGAGCATGACGACACCCCCCGGCTGGTACCCCGACCCCGGACACACGGGCGGCGGCCCGGCCCTGGAACGCTGGTGGGACGGCTCCGGCTGGACCGACCTCACCCGGCAGGCACAGGCGGCCGCCGCGTCGCCGCCGGGCGGCTTCGGCGGCTTCGGCGACAGCGGCGGCTTCGGACCGCCGGAACCGCCGGATCTGCCCCCGTACGGCATCCGGGACCGGCAGCCGTCCTCCGGCGGTTCACGCGGCGTGCGTGTCACCGTGCTGGTCACCGCGGCCGTCGTCCTGGTCGCGGCCATCGCCGGCGGCATCGCCCTGCTGGACGGCGACGACGGCTCCGGCACCGCGTCCTCCCCCGGACCGGGCTTCTCCGCCCCGTCGACGCCGACGCCCACGCCGTCGCCGTCCGCACCGGAGGAGAGCGAGAGCGAGGGCGGCCCGGACGGCGGGGAGCTCCCGCCCGGCTCCGGCGACCGCGCCATGGACGCCCTCAACGGGATCTACCTCCCCGTGCCCGAGGGCTGGGAGGGCCGCAGCGGCTCGAACGGCGCGGGCCTCACCACGGGCCCGTACCCCTGCCCGGGCGACAAGAAGCTCAAGTGCGTCCGCGGCGGCGTCAACTCCCAGGCGGCGGAGGGTTACAAGGCCACCACGGCCAAGGGCGTCGCCGAGGAGGACATCGCGAAGAACGCCGAGGCCTCCTACGGCAAGAGCCCCAGCACCGGCAGCGACGCCTACGGCGGCATCACCTCGCGCAAGGAGGTCAAGTCCGAGCCCGTCACGGTCGCGGGGGAGCAGGGCCATCTGGTGCGCTGGAAGCTGGGGACGGCCGAGGGCGCGGGCGGCTTCGTGCAGTCCGTCGCCTTCCCCTCGCCGCTGGACCCGGAGAAGTTCGTGGTCATCCGGTTCGGCTTCGACGCCAGTGACAAGGCGCCGGACGTGTCGGAGATGGACGCGATCACCGCGGGCGTCGAACCGCTGACCGCGCCCGGGGGCACGGCGGGACGCGAGGTCTGAGCGGCCGGCCCCCGTGGGCGGGGCCGGCTCCGGCCGGCCGTCGCGACGCCGCCGGGCCGGGCCGCGCCTGTGGAGCGGAGCCGGCGGGACCGGCGGGGGCGGGTCAGAGGAAGGTCTGCCCCTCGCCCCGGTAGGTCGGCACCGAGGCCACCACCCGGTCGTCCTCGACCAGCAGCAACTCCTCGAAGCGCTCGCACAGTTCACCGGCCTTGGCGTGCCGGAACCACACCTTGTCACCGATCCGCAGCTCGTCCGCGGCCCGGCCCAGCAGCGGTGTCTGCACCTCCCCGGGGCCCTCCAGCGGCTCGTAGCGCAGGCCCTCCGGGAGGTGCGGCACCGGAAGCCGGTCCTTGCCCGCGGCTCCGGACGCCGGGTAGCCGCCGCCCAGGACGGTCGCCACCCCGGGCCCTGGGCGGCGGACGACGGGCAGCGCGAAGAGCGCCGCCGGACGGCCCCGGAAGGAGGTGTAGTGGTCGAACAGCCGCGGCACGAACAGGCCCGAGCCCGCGGCGATCTCCGTCACCGCCTCCTCGGCCGCCGTGTGCTGCACGCTCCCCGTGCCGCCGCCGTTGACGAACTCCAGCTCCGGCGCCACGTCCCGGACCGCGCGCACCGCCTCCGCCCGCCGGGCCGCGAGCTCCCGCCGCGCCGCCGCCTGCATCAGCCGCACCGCACGGGAGCGCAGCGGCCTGCCCGCGACCGCGTCACCCACCCCGGCCACATGTCCCTCGTACGCCATCAGCCCCACCAGCCGGAAGCCCGGGCGGCGGACCACCGAGCGGGCCAGCTCCGCCAGTTGCTCCGGCGCGTGCAGCGGCGAGCGGCGCGGCCCGATGCGGACCCGCCCGCCCAGCAGCCACAGCGAGGTGTCCAGTTCCAGGCAGACCCGCACCTCCTCGCGGCCGTCCCCGGCCCGCGCCGCGTCGATGAGATCGAGCTGGCCGGGATCGTCCACCATGACGGTCACCGCCGCCGCGAGCTTGGGGTCGGACGTCAGTTCGGCGAACCGCGCCCGGTCCGCCGACGGGTACGCCAGCAGCACGTCCGTCACCCCGGAGCGGGCCAGCCACAGCGACTCGGCCAGGGTGAAGGACATCACCCCGGCGAAGCCCTCGCGGGCCAGCACCCGGTCCAGCAGCGCCCGGCAGCGCACCGACTTGGACGCCACCCGGAGCGGTTTGCCGCCGGCGCGGCGGACGAGATCCGCGGCATTGGCGTCGAAAGCCGCCAGGTCGACGATCGCCAGAGGGGCGTCGAAACGGTCGGTGGCCCGGTCGTAGCGGGCCCGGTCTCGGTGCGGGGCGGCCATGCGGTCACCCTGCCAGACGGCATTACCGCTGGGTAGGGGGACGGCCCGGGCAAACCGGCCAAGCATCCGCATCGGTTGCCGCACCATCGGCTCCGCGTCGTAGAGTGACGCCCATGCCACGGCCTTCCGGCCGCCGGTGGCACGACCGACCATGAACAAGCCTGCCCCGCACGGTGACCAGCGGCCCGGGCGAGCACGAACCGAAGGGGGGCGGATGAGCGCCGAGGCCCCACGCGCGTCCGCCCGGCAGCCCGAGGATCTTCCGCCACCGCCGCCCGGCAGCACACCGCCGTGGCCCGGCCCGCCCGCCGCTCCGCCCGGCCGGCCGCGCTCCGTCCGCGTCCCCGGCCCGCCCCGGCCCGATGTGCCGCCGCAGCCGCAGCAGCCGCCGCGCACGCCGGGGGATGCGCCCGCGCCGGGGGCGAGTTGGTTTCCTCCGGCGTCCCCGGCCGGTGAGCCCGGCGGTGGTGCCGCGTCGGGCCGGAGGGACGCGTCCGGCACGTCGGCCCGGCAGAGTGTGCCGCCGCAGCCCCAACAGCCGCCGCGCACGCCGGGGGATTCGCCTGCCCCGGGAGCGAGTTGGTTTCCCCCGGGGCCTTCGGCCGGTGAGCCCGGAGATGGTGCCGCGCCGGACCGCGTGGACGCGTCCGGCGCCCCGCCCCGGCCCCGCTTCGCCTGGGAGGACTGGGAGAACTGGGACGGCGGCCGGCAGGACGGCCGCGACCGCGAGCTCCCCCGCCTCCCGCTCCGGCAGCGGCTCCGCCGCCTCACCCCCCGGGCGGTCGTCGAACGGCTGACGCGGATACGGCCGCCGGTGCGCACCGCCGCCGTCGCCGGCTGCCTCGTCCTCGGCCTCGGCCTGCTGGGCGGGGCCGCCGCCGGCAGCTGGCTGACCGGCGACTCCGGCGAACAGGCCGCTGCGGACAGTCAGTTCACCCGGGCGCGGGGCCTCTGGCACAGCCTCCCCGTCGACACGATCTTCCCCCGCTCGCTCGCCGGCGACGGCGCGGGCCCCGGCGGCACCGACCGCACCTGGGTGCGGATCGCCGTCGCCCCGGACGGCGACTGCGCCGCCGCCTTCGATCCCCTGCTCGCCAAGGTCCTCTCCCCGGCCGGCTGCGAACGCCTGCTGCGCGCCACCTACGTGGACGCGACCAGCAGCAGCGTCACGACCGTCGGACTGGTCGTCACCCGGACCGACCGGGCCGCGATGAAGGCGCTCCACGACCGCTTCGAACGGGAGAACCTCGGCGACCGCGCCGACCTGATCCCGCGTCCGTACGCCGCGCCGGACACCCCGGCCGAGGACTTCGGCGACGCCCAGCGCGCCTCCTGGACCGTACGGGTGCTGCCGGACCTCCCCGCCGTCGTCTACGCCGTCTCCGGCTTCGCCGACGGCCGCACGGCGAGCGGCCGGCTCTCCGCCGAGGAGGCCACCGCGGACGGCGCCACCGCCGCGCCCGCCCAGGCCGGCCTCGGCCACGACGCCCGGGGCATCGCGGACCGCGTCGAACGCGGCTTCCGCGACGCCGCCACAGAGAAGGAGCGCGGATGACCCCGGCCCGCCGCACCCCGCCTGCCGGGGACCGCCGCACCCGGCCGCGGCGCCGGCCCGCCGCCCGTCCGCCCGCCGCCCGGCCGCTGACCGCCCTGGTGCGCCGGGTCGCCGCCGTGCTCGTCCTCATCCTCGCGGCCACCGCCGCCACCGGCGTCGTCCCGGCCCCGGCGCACGCCGACTCCATACGCGACCAGGAGTGGGCCCTGGAAGCGCTCCGCACCGAGGAGGCCTGGCGGACCACCCAGGGGGAGGGCGTCACCGTCGCCGTTCTCGACACCGGCGTCGACGGCGACCACCCGGACCTCACCGGCCAGGTGCTGGAGGGCAAGGACTTCATCGGCTTCGGGGCAAAGCCCGGCGACCGGGCCTGGGCCCGGCACGGCACCGCCATGGCCGGGATCATCGCGGGCCACGGACACGGCCCCGGCAACGGCGAAGGGGTCCTCGGCATCGCCCCGCGCGCCAAGATCCTCCCGGTGCGGGTCATCCTGGAGGACAGCGACCCGGCCCGTAAGCGGGCCCGCGGCAACCGCGGCGGCGCGCTCGCCGAGGGCATCCGCTGGGCCGCGGACCAGGGCGCGGACGTCATCAACCTGTCCCTCGGCGACGACAGCGAGTCCGCGCACCCCGAGCCGGGCGAGGACTCCGCCGTGCAGTACGCCCTCAGCAAGGGCGCCGTGGTGGTGGCCTCCGCCGGCAACGGCGGCGAGGACGGCGACCGGGTCTCCTACCCGGCCGCCTATCCCGGCGTCATCGCCGTGACCGCCGTCGACCGCTTCGGCGCCCGCGCGCCCTTCTCCACCCGCCGCTGGTACGCCACCGTCTGCGCCCCCGGGGTGGACGTCGTCATAGCCGACCCGGACCGCCGCTACTACGAGGGCTGGGGCACCAGCGCCGCCGCCGCGTTCGTCTCCGGCTCGGCGGCCCTGGTCCGCTCCGCCCACCCCGGGCTGAGCCCCGCGCAGGTCAAGCGGCTGCTGGAGGACACCGCCCGGGACGCGCCCCCCGGCGGCCGCGACGACGCCCTCGGCAGGGGCATGGTCGACCCGGCCGCGGCGATCCGGGCCGGCGGCGACCTCACCCCGCGCCCGCAGAAGCCGAGCCCGGCCCCGTACGAGAAGCGCTACTTCGGCGCGGGCCCCGCCGGTGACGGGAACGGCGAGGGCGGCGGAGCCCTGCCGGCCGCGTCCGCCGCCGTAGCGGGCGGCGCCCTCCTCGCCGCCGCGGGTGTCCTCTGGCACGCCGGCCGCCGCAACCGCGACCCGGACCTCCTCTTCCCCCTGCGCTGACGCCCCTGCGCGCCGGCGTCCCTCGCGGTGACGCCCTGTGCCGACGGGCTGTGCCGACGGGCGGGGTGCGCGACCGTCCCTTGTCTCCCGTGCCGACGCTCTGAGAGCGTCGGTGGCCCCTGCGTCCCGTGCCGACGCCCCGCGCGGGCGCCCCCGGTGACGCTCCCGGCGCCCCTCGCGGTGACACCCTGCGTGTGGGCGTTCCCGGTGGTGACGCACCCGGCGCCGGTGTCCTCCGTTCCGGGGTCGCGAGCCCGGCGTCCTCCGGCGCCGGAAGCCCGACGGTCGCCTCCGACGCCCGCCGGCCTCCCCCGCCGTTCTTCCCGGCGGTCCTGCGAGATGGCCGCCGGCCTCCGGGCCCGGCAGGACCGTTGCGCCCGGCGGGGGAGCCGGGGGTGTTGTCACCAGGAAGGGGTGCGAGAGGCTGGGCAGAGGTCCGGTCACTGCCCGCCCCGGCCGCGGCCCGGGCGGAGGCGGACCCCCGCCGGGGGCCGCAGGCCCGGCCGATACCCTCGACCCGTGGCCCTCAAGAACATCCCGGACTCCCCGTTCTCCGACGACGACGGCTCCGCCGACCCCCGGCTGGCCGCCGCTCTCGCCGCCTACGCCGGCGACCGCGCGGCCGAGGCGGAGGTGCTGTCCGCGCTGCCCGGCACCCGGCTGCTGGTGCCCGTCGTCGCCGTCCTCGGCGAGACCGAGACCGGCGCGGACGGCCTGCGCCGGGACAAGACCAGCGACATGGCCGTACCCACCCTCCAGGCCCCCGGCGGCCGCCGCGCGCTGCCCGCCTTCACCTCCACCGAGACGCTGGCCCGCTGGGACCCGCAGGCCCGGCCGGTCGCCGTACCGCTCCACCAGGCGCTGCGGGCCGCCGCCCACGAGCAGGCCGACACGGTGGTCCTGGATCTGGCCGGCCCGGTGCCGTACGAGCTCACCGGCCCGGCGCTGCTGGCGCTGGCCGAGGGCCGGGAGAGCCCCGAACCGCTCGCGGACCCGGCCGTCCTGGACGCGCTGCGCGCGGTGCTGGCCGCCGAGCCGGGCGTCGTCCGCGCCCATCTCGTCCCGGCGGAGGAGACCGACGGCACCCTCGCGCTGGTCCTCGGCCCGGAGGCGGACCCCCGCGAGGCCACGCGCCGGGTGGCGGGCGCGCTCGCGGCCGACGAGGTGCTGCGGGCCCGGCTGGTGCGCGGACTGGACCTGGCACCGCTCCCGGAGGGGACCGCCGTGCCGGGGGAGCCGCTCTTCACCCGAGAGGCGTAATGTCCGGAAGCGCCCCACAATGCGGAGAGTCGTAACGATCTCTGTGAGGAGGGCGTCATGGATACGCGTAAGGCCGTATCCGAGTTCCTCGGCACGCTGCTGCTGGTGTTCTTCGCGGTGGGCTCGGCCGTGCTCGGCGCGGAGTACATCGGCACCGTCGGCATCGCCCTGACTTTCGGCTTCACTCTTCTGGCCCTGGCCTACGCGCTGGGACCCGTCTCCGGCTGCCACATCAACCCGGCGGTCACCCTGGGCATGCTCATGGCCGGGCGGATCTCCCCGCGCGCGGCCGTCGAGTACTGGGTGGCGCAGGTGCTGGGCGGCATCGCGGGAGCGCTGCTGCTGTTCATCGTGGCCAAGCAGGTGCCGGGCCTGGAGACGAGCGGCGCCTTCGGCAGCAACGGCTACGGCTACCGCTCGCCGGTCGGCGTCAACACCTTCGGAGCGCTGGTCGCCGAGACGGTGCTGACCTTCCTGCTCGTCTACGTGATCCTGGACGTCACCCACCGGGTGGCGGTGGTCGGCTTCGACGGCCTGGCGATGGGTCTGGCCCTGGCCGCGGTCCACCTGGTCGGCATTCCGCTCACCGGTACGTCCGTGAACCCGGCCCGGTCCATCGGTCCGGCGCTCTTCGCCGGTCCCGACGCCCTCGCGCAGCTCTGGCTGTTCATCCTGGCGCCCCTGGCCGGCGGCGCGCTGGCCGCGGTCGTGCACGGGGTGACGCATCCCCGCGGGGAGCCGCGGCAGATCGCCGACGAGGCGGCGGACGCGGACGCCGGGCACGGCCGGAGGTGACGCTCCGGGCGGGCTCGCCGCCGGGCGGTCCGGGGCGGGGGGTCGTGCGGCCGGGGGCCGGAGCCCCCGGGCGCCCCGGCCGGGTCGGCTGCTGTGCCCGGCGGGCCCCCGCCCGGCCCGGGCCGGGCGGGGGCCCCGGTCCCGCGCCCCGGTCCCCGGCCCGGCACCGTAAGGCCGTTGGCCCCCGGCCTTGCGGTGCCGAGCCGTCCGGGGGCCTGCATGCGCCGGGCTGACCGGTGCGCGGCCGGCCCGCGGGGGGCCGGCCGGGCGCCCTCGGCCGGCTCAGCCGAAGACGGGCCCCGTGAACTTCTCGCCCGGGCCCTGGCCCGGCTCGTCCGGCACCAGCGAGGCCTCGCGGAAGGCGAGCTGGAGCGACTTGAGCCCGTCCCGCAGCGGCGAGGCGTGGTACGAGCCGACCTCGGTGGCGCTCGCGGTGACCAGCCCGGCCAGCGCGGTGATCAGCTTCCGCGCCTCGTCCAGGTCCTTGTGCTCCGGGCCCTCCTCGGCGAGGCCGAGGTTGACCGCCGCCGCGCTCATCAGGTGCACCGCCACCGTCGTGATCACCTCGACCGCGGGTACCTCCGCGATGTCCCGGGTCATGCTGTCGAAGTCGGGGCCCGGCCCCTCGGGGCCGGAGGCGGGCTGCTGCGGAGGGGTCTCGCTCATGGCTCAACTTCACTTTCGGTGGAGGGGACGCCCTCAGCCTAGAGCCCGCCGGAGCCCGTGCGACGGGCGCCCCGGACGCTGGTATATTGGGTGTACGACCGGTCGGACACTCCTGTGACCGACCCACAAGTGGAGGCTCCGTTCTCCCACCTGACCGGCTTCGCGGCCGGCGGGTCACCGGTCAGGCAGTGCCTTCGGTCCGCGCCAGCGGCCGGGCGGCGCCGCCGATGCGCCCCGCGGTGAACCGTGGCGGTGCTCCCGGTTTCCGCGGAGCTCCGCCTGTGTCCCGTCCGGGGCGTTTTTGCGTGCCGCGCGGTGGTCGTCAGATCAGACGTTACGCGGCTGTCCGCCAGACGGTCGCGTGGGTGCTAACCGAGGAGGCCCCATCAGCGCCGAGCCCCGCATCAACGACCGGATCCGAGTCCCCGAGGTACGACTCGTCGGTCCCAGTGGCGAGCAGGTCGGCATCGTGCCGCTTGCCAAGGCACTGGAGCTCGCACAGGAGTACGACCTCGACCTTGTCGAGGTGGCGGCGAACGCCCGTCCCCCCGTGTGCAAGCTCATGGACTACGGGAAGTTCAAGTACGAGTCGGCCATGAAGGCCCGTGAGGCGCGCAAGAACCAGGCGCACACGGTCATCAAGGAGATGAAGCTCCGGCCGAAGATCGATCCGCACGACTACGACACCAAAAAGGGTCACGTCGTCCGGTTCCTCAAGCAGGGCGACAAGGTCAAGATCACGATCATGTTCCGCGGACGTGAGCAGTCCCGGCCCGAGCTGGGTTTCCGGCTGCTCCAGCGGCTCGCGGAGGACGTCCAGGACCTGGGCTTCGTCGAGTCCAACCCCAAGCAGGACGGCCGGAACATGATCATGGTTCTCGGTCCGCACAAGAAGAAGACCGAGGCGATGGCCGAGGCCCGCGAGCTGAAGGCGGCCCGCAAGGCGGAGAGCCAGGGGGTCGCCGCCGGCGAGCAGCAGTCCGCCGAGGAGCCCGCCGAGGCGTCGTGACACCGGGAGACCCGTGGTCGCGGGCCCGGTGGGCCCGCGCGGGAAACCCGTCCGGGGCGGCCGCCCCGGACACCAACCGAACCAACTGACGCTTCCGCAGGCCGGTCCCCGGACCGGGGAGGCGCCACCTACGAGGAGAGAACGGCGACATGCCGAAGAACAAGACGCACAGTGGTGCCAGCAAGCGCTTCAAGCTCACCGGCTCCGGCAAGGTGATGCGCCAGCGCGCCGGTCGCCGCCACCTTCTCGAGCACAAGCCGTCCACACTGACGCGCCGTCTTGCCGGCAAGACCGAGATGGCCCCGGCCGACGCCAAGAAGATCAAGAAGCTTCTCGGCAAGTGACGCAGACCGCCCCGGGCGTCCCCAGGGACGCGCTCCGGGGCGGTGCGCCGCACAACCGGGACCCCGTCGATCCGGGCCGTGTGACGATTCCGCGGCCCCGTACAAGGAGTTAAACAAGTGGCACGCGTCAAGCGGGCAGTCAACGCCCACAAGAAGCGCCGGGCGATCCTCGAGCAGGCCAGCGGTTACCGGGGCCAGCGGTCCCGCCTGTACCGCAAGGCCAAGGAGCAGGTCACCCACTCCCTGGTCTACAACTACAACGACCGCAAGAAGCGCAAGGGCGACTTCCGGCAGCTGTGGATCCAGCGGATCAACGCCGCGGCCCGCGCCAACGGCATCACCTACAACCGCTTCATCCAGGGTCTGAAGGCCGCCAACGTCGAGGTGGACCGCAAGATCCTGGCCGAGCTCGCGGTGAACGACGCCAACGCCTTCGCGGCGCTGGTCGAGGTGGCCCAGAAGGCGCTGCCGAGCGACGTCAACGCCCCGAAGGCCGCTGCCTGATCCGCAGGCGCCGGCCGAGAGGCTTCAGCGGACCCGCAGGCCCTGCCTGCGGGTCCGCTTTGTTGACCAGAACAGGGGAGACGGGGGTGGCCCCGGCCGTGCCCGCGGGCACCGTCCCACCGGCGGCACCGCACCGCACCCCCGCCCGCACCCACCGCACCGAGAACGAAGCGAGCCGCCGCCCATGGGCACCCCCGAGCTGATCTCCCCGCGCTCCCCCCGCGTCGCCGCCGCCCGCCGGCTGGCCCGCCGGAACTTCCGGAGCAAGGAGCGCCGGTTCATCGCCGAGGGCCCGCAGGCCGTACGCGAGGCGGTGGCACACCGCACCGGCGGCGAACCCGCCCTCACCGAGCTGTTCACCACCCCCGAGGCCGCCGAGCGGTACCCGGACCTCGTCGCCGCCGCCCGCGCCGGCGGGGCCCGGGTCCACACCGCCTCCGCCGAGGTGCTGGCCGATGTCTCGCAGACCGTCACCCCCCAGGGGCTGGTGGGCGTCTGCCGCTTCCTCGACTCGCCCTTCGAGGAGATCGCCGCCGCCCGGCCCCGGCTGGTCGCCGTGCTGGCGAACGTCCGCGACCCCGGCAACGCCGGCACCGTGCTGCGCTGCGCCGACGCCGCGGGCGCCGACGCCGTCGTCCTCACCGACGCCTCCGTCGACCTCTACAACCCGAAGGCCGTACGGGCCTCGGTCGGCAGCGTCTTCCACCTGCCCGTCGCCGTGGGCGTACCGGTCGAGCGGGTGGTGAGCGGGCTGCGGGAGGCCGGGCTGCGGATCCTGGCCGCCGACGGGGCCGGCGAGCGGGACCTCGACGGCGAGCTCGACGCCGGCACCATGGGCGGCCCCACCGCCTGGATCTTCGGCAACGAGGCCTGGGGCCTGCCCGAGGAGACCCGGGCCCTCGCCGACGCGGCGGTGCGGGTCCCGATCCACGGAAAGGCCGAGAGTCTGAACCTCGCGACCGCGGCGGCCGTATGCCTCTATGCCTCGGCCCGTGCGCAGCGTGCTTCCGGAGGGTGCCGCTCCGTCACTTTCAGCTAGTAGGGTTGCGGCCCGGGGCCGACTTCAGGGGGTGCGGTGAGGGACGTCAGGACTTCGGGGCGGCCGGTGCCGGACACCGGGCCGCCGGTCTCGGCGGCCGACTGGACCCCTGGGCTGACCGCCCTCGGCCTCGATCCGGACGATCTGCCCGACGGCCTGGTCGTCGCCGACGAGCAGGGCCGCGTCATCTGCTTCAACACCGCCGCCGAGCGGATCACCGCGCTCCGGTCCTCGCGGGTGCTGGGGCTGCCGCTGGAGCGCGCCCTGCCGCTGGAGGACATGGAGGGCCGCCGCTGGTGGGCGTGCACCGACCCGTACGGCGGGCTGGCCACCCGGGCCGGCCAGCCCGAGCGGAACCTCTTACTCCCCGGCGGCCGCGAGGTGCTGGTCTCCGCCCGCTACATACGCCGTCGGCGGCTGGGTCCGGTGCACCGGCTGGTGATCTCCCTGCGCGGCACCGAGGCCCGGCGCCGCACCGAGCGGAGCCACGCCGAGCTGATCGCCACCGTCGCCCACGAGCTGCGCTCGCCGCTCACCTCGGTGAAGGGCTTCACCGCCACTCTCCTCGCCAAATGGGAGCGGTTCACGGACGACCAGAAGCGGCTGATGCTGGAGACCGTCGACGCCGACGCCGACCGCGTCACCCGGCTCATCGCCGAACTGCTCGACATCTCCCGGATCGACTCCGGCCGGCTGGAGATACACCGGCAGCCGGTGGACATGGCCGCCGCCGTCCGGCGCCATGTCGCCGCGCACATCGGCGCGGGGGAGCCGGAGGACCGTTTCGTCGTCCGCGTCACCGGACCGCTGCCCGCACTCTGGGCGGATCCGGACAAGGTGGACCAGGTTCTCGGCAACCTGCTGGAAAACGCCGTGCGCCACGGCGAGGGAACCGTCACCATCGACGTGTCAGCCGACCGCCCGCCGAGCGAGGGGACATCCGTCACCGTGAGCGATGAGGGCCCCGGGATCCCGGAGGAGTCGATGAGCCGCGTCTTCACCCGCTTCTGGCGGGGCAGCAAGCGCGGCGGCACCGGCCTGGGCCTGTACATCGTCAAGGGGATCGTGGAGGCCCACGGCGGGACGATCGAGGTCGGCCGCGCCCCCGGCGGGGGCGCCCGCTTCCGATTTACGCTGCCCGTCGCCGCTCCGTCCTTCCTGGCCTGAGCGGCCGCGGGCTTCCCCGCCCCCCGCGCCCCGTAGACTCGGGAGGTGGCACCCAGGGCTGCTCCGGCAGCCGGCAAGCCACCGAGCACGGGCCGCGCAGCCAGCCAATCGGAAACACGGGAAGAGATGTCGGCACCCAATAAGTCGTACGACCCTGTCGAGGTCGAGGCACTGAAACCGGAACAGATCGCCCGGATGCGGGACGAGGCGCTCGCCGCCATCGCCGCCGCCGGAGATCTCGCGGCCCTGCACGAGGTGAAGGTGGCCCACGCCGGTGACCGCTCGCCGCTCGCCCTCGCCAACCGCGAGATCGGCGCCCTGCCGCCGCACGCCAAGGCCGACGCCGGCAAGCGCGTCGGCGGCGCCCGCGGCGAGGTGAAGCGTGCGCTGGGGATCCGCCAGGAGGAGCTGGAGGCCGAGCGCGACGAGCGCGTGCTGGTCGAGGAGGCGGTGGACGTCACCCTGCCCCTCGACCGCGAGCCGGCCGGCGCCCGGCACCCGCTGACCACGCTCATGGAGCGCATCGAGGACATCTTCGTCGCCATGGGCTACGAGGTCGCCGAGGGCCCCGAGGTCGAGTCGGAGTGGCTGAACTTCGACGCCCTCAACATCGCCCCGGACCACCCGGCCCGCACCATGCAGGACACCTTCTTCGTCGAGTCCGCCGCCACGGACGACGACCAGTCCGGCGTCGTGCTGCGCACCCACACCTCCCCGGTGCAGATCCGCTCGATGCTGGACCGCGAGCCGCCGGTCTACGTGATCTGCCCCGGCCGCGTCTACCGCACCGACGAGCTGGACGCCACCCACACCCCGGTCTTCCACCAGGTCGAGCTGCTCGCCGTCGACGAGGGCCTGACCATGGCGGACCTCAAGGGAACCCTGGACCACATGGTCCAGTCCCTCTTCGGCGAGGGCATGACGACCCGGCTGCGGCCGAACTACTTCCCCTTCACCGAGCCCTCCGCCGAGATGGACATGGAGTGCTACGTCTGCCGCGGCGCGTCCGTCGGCGACCCGGACCGCCCCTGCCGCACCTGCGGCAGCGAGGGCTGGATCGAGCTGGGCGGCTGCGGCATGGTCAACCCGCGGGTGCTGACCGCCTGCGGCGTCGACCCGGAGAAGTACAGCGGATTCGCCTTCGGGTTCGGCATCGAACGGATGCTGATGTTCCGCCACAACGTCGAGGACATGCGAGACATGGTCGAGGGTGACGTGCGCTTCACCCGGCCCTTCGGGATGGAGATCTGATGCGGGTCCCGCTCAGCTGGCTGCGGGAGTATGCCGACCTCCCCGCCGGACAGACCGGTCGTGACGTCCAGGCCCGGCTCATCGAGGCCGGCCTGGAGGTCGAGACCGTCGAACAGCTCGGCACCGGCCTCAAGGGCCCCCTGGTGGTCGGCGAGGTGCTGGCCATCGAGGAGCTCACCGGCTTCCGGAAGCCCATCCGCTACTGCCAGGTGAACGTCGGCGACGCCAACGGCACCGGCGAACCGCAGAACATCGTCTGCGGAGCGCGGAACTTCGCCGTCGGCGACAAGGTCGTCGTGGTCCTGCCCGGCGCCGTGCTCCCGGGCGACTTCGCCATCTCGGCGCGGAAGACCTACGGCAAGACGTCCGAGGGCATGATCTGCTCGGCCGCCGAACTGGGCATGTCCGACGACCACGAGGGCATCATCGTCCTCCCGCCGGGCCACGAGCCGGGCACCGACGCGATCGAGCTGCTCGAACTCGCCGACGAGGTCCTGGACATCGCCGTCACGCCCGACCGCGGCTACTGCCTCTCGATGCGCGGCATCGCCCGCGAGGCGGCCACCGCCTACGGCGTCCCGCTGCGCGACCCGGCGCTGCTCGACGTGCCCGGGCCCAACGAGCACGGCCACCCCGTCGAGGTCGCCGACCCGCGCGCCTGCGACCGCTTCACCGCCCGCACGGTCACCGGTCTCGACCCCGAGGCGCACTCACCGGTCTGGCTCCAGCGGCGGCTGCAGAAGGCCGGGATGCGGCCCATCTCGCTGGCCGTGGACATCACCAACTACGTGATGCTCGAACTCGGCCAGCCGCTGCACGCCTACGACCGCGCCCGGCTCGACGGCCCCATCGGCGTCCGCCGCGCCGAGCCCGGCGAGAAGCTCACCACCCTCGACGGCGTCCAGCGCGTCCTCGACCCCGAGGACCTGGTCATCACCGACCGCCGCGGCCCCATCGGGCTCGCCGGCGTCATGGGCGGTGCCAACACCGAGATCGGCGACGCGGAGACCGACCCGGAGACCGGCGCGGTCACCGGCGGCACCACCGACGTCGTCATCGAGGCCGCCCACTTCGACCCCGTGACGGTCGCCCGGACCGCCCGCCGCCACAAGCTGTCCTCCGAGGCGTCCAAGCGCTTCGAGCGCGGCGTCGACCCCGAGGCCGCCTCGGCCGCCGCCCAGCGCGCCGTCGACCTGCTGGTGCTGCTCGCCGGCGGCTCCGCCGAGGCCGGTGTCACCGAGGTCGTCACCCCCTCCGGTCCGCACACCATCAAGATCGCCGCGGACCACCCCGACCGTGTCGCGGGTGTCGCCTACGGCCGTGAGACCGTCGTCCGCCGCCTCCAGGAGATCGGCTGCGACGTCTACGGGCAGGACGAACTCACCGTCACCGCGCCCAGCTGGCGGCCCGACCTCACCGACCCCAACGACCTCGCCGAGGAGGTCATCCGGCTGGAGGGCTACGAGAACCTGCCCTCCACCCTGCCGCGGCCGCCCGCCGGCCGGGGCCTGACCGAGCGGCAGCGGCTGCACCGCCGGGTGGGCCGCGCCCTCGCCGGCGCCGGCTACACCGAGGCGCTCAGCTACCCGTTCCTCGGGGAAAGCGTCTTCGACCAGCTCGGTCTGGACGCGGACGACCCGCGCCGCACCGTGGTGCGGCTGGCCAACCCGCTCGCCGACACCGAACCCGCGCTGCGCACCACCCTGCTGCCCGGCCTGCTGGCCGCGCTGCGGCGCAACGACGGGCGCGGCGAGCACGACCTGGCGCTCTTCGAGACCGGGCTGGTCTTCCGGCCGACCGGTGCGGAGAAGCCCGCCCCGCGGCTGCCCGTCGACCGCCGGCCGACGGAGGAGGAGCTCGCCGGGCTTCTCGCCGCGCTGCCGGACCAGCCGCGCCGCGCCGCGGTCGTCCTCTCCGGCGTCCGCCGGCCGGGCGGCTGGTGGGGCAAGGGCTCCGCGGCGAACTGGGCCGACGCCGTCGAGGCCGGCCGCACGGTCGCCCGCGAGGCCGGGGTCGAGCTGACGGTCCGCCAGGACCGGCACGCGCCCTGGCACCCCGGCCGCTGCGCGGCGCTGCTCGCGTCCGTCGACGGCGAGGAGCGCGTCGTCGGGCACGCCGGTGAGCTGCACCCCCGGGCCGTCAAGGCCCTCGGGCTGCCCGAGCGCACCTGCGCGATGGAGATCGACCTCGATCTGCTGGAGCGGGCCGGCGCCGGCACCCTCCGGGCGCCCCGGGTCTCCACGTTCCCGGTCGCCACGCAGGACGTCGCCCTGGTCGTGGACCGCTCGGTGGCCGCGGCCGACGTCGCGGCCGCGCTGCGCGCCGGGGCCGGGGAACTCCTGGAGTCCCTGCGGCTGTTCGACGTGTTCACCGGCGAGCAGCTGGGCGAGGACCGCACATCCCTCGCGTACACGCTGCGCTTCCGGGCTCCGGACCGCACGCTGACCGCCGAGGAGATCTCCGCGGCGCGCGACGCGGCCGTGGCGGCGGCCGCCGACCGCACGGGGGCGGTGCTGCGCGGCGCCTGACCGCGCGGCCCGTACGCCCGACGGCGACGGCGAGGGGCGCCCCGGAGCTTCACCGCTCGGGGGCGCCCCTCGTCCGTTCGGGGACGGCCGCGGCGAGCCCCGCGAGGTGGGGCCGCCGGGGCGTACGGTCCTGCTGAGGCGTGCACCGGCGCCGGGCCGCGCACCCGCGCCGAGGCGCGCGCTCCGGTGCGGTGAACGTCAACTCGTCGTAGACGTTCACCCGTTGCCCCAGCACAGAAACGGCGGCGTCGTCGGCCCGGCCGCGAGCGCCGGCGGCTGGCGAGATCGTATGGGCCGCCGGAGAATACCTGGTCAGAACGGTGTGCAGGCATCGCTCGGCAGCCGGACTGCCGGACTGGACGTTTCCGGTTATCCTTCGCGTCCGGGAAACGAACAACTCGCACGATCGAGTGAAGTCGGCTCAACAGGGTTCGCATCGCCGCCCCGAGTCGAAAGACTCGACGCGTTTCGCCGTGGGCACCGCAGACCAGCTGGAACCCGGCCGCCGGAAGACCGCCCGGCGGCGCCCGCAGGAGACCGGTCACGGCGCATCCCGCCGCCCGGCGACCCTGCCGGCCGGGCCGGCGGACGGACCACCGAGGGGAAGTTCGCCGGCATGAACCGTCTCCGGACCACGCACGTCCCCGGCAGCCGCTCCCGCGCGCTGCTGCGCGGATCACTCATAGCCCTGCCCGTCCTGTGGGTCCTGGCCGTCGGCTGCTGGGAACTGCTGCGGCCGACCGGGCCGGATTTGACGCCGCTGCTCGTGGCGGCGCCCGCCCTCGCCTGCGCGGGCAGCGGCCGCCGGTGCTGCGTCCTCGTCAGCGGGGCCGGGGCGCTGCTGGTCCTTCTCGTGCTCGGCGTCCTGGGCGACGGCGGGGCGACGGGGCTCCGCGTCGGCGTCTCCTGCGCCGTCGTCACGGCGCTCGTGGCCGCCTGCCTGTCGACGGGCCGGCGCCGGCGGCTGCTCCGGGAACTGGAGCGCACCCGCGCGGTCGCCGTCGCCGCACAGCGGGTACTGCTCCGCCCGCTGCCCGCCGCGGTCGGTGGCTTCACCACCGCGGTGCGGCATCTCTCCGCGACCCGCGGGGCCTCCGTCGGCGGTGATCTCTATGAGGCGCTGGCGACCCCGTACGGCGTGCGGATCGTCATGGGCGACGTCCGCGGCCACGGCCTGGCCGCGATCGGCACCGTCGCGGCCGTTCTCGGCTGTTTCCGCGAGGCTGCCCACGACGAGCCGGATCTGGCCGGAGTGCTGCGCCGGCTGGACCGCGCGCTGGGCCGGCACCTGCGGGAGGGCCCCGGGGAGCACCCAGGGGCGGATGATGGCCGCGAGCCGCCCGAAAGGGACGGATTCGGCGAGGAGTTCGTCACCGTGCTGCTGCTGGAGCTGCGCCCGGGCGAGGAGCTGTCGGTGCTCAACTGCGGCCATCCCTGGCCGTACCGGCTGCGGACGGCCGCGTACGGCGAGGGGTCCGGTGCCGCGGGGGAGAACGGCGGCGCAGGTGCGGGGCCGGTCCGGGACCGCCGCCGAGACGAGGCGGCGGCCGGGGCCGGTGCGGCGGACGGGGCGGCCGGGGCCGGCAGGGGACGCGCCGGCCCCGGCGGCGACCCCGAGCCGGGTGAGTGCCCCGAAGCCGGCGGAATGGGACCCAATAACAAGCCTTTGGCCCCCACCGGCGGCGTGCGGCCGCTGAGTGACGCCGACCCTCTGCCGCCGCTCGGCGCCTTTCCCTTGCCCGAGCGGCTCCCGGAACAGCTGCTGCCCTCGCTCCGGCCGGGCGAGTTGCTGCTGCTGCACACCGACGGGACGGAGGATGCCCGGGACGCCGCCGGGCAGTTCTTCCCGCTGGCCGGCGCTCTGGAGACCGTCCTGGCCACCGGTGCGGCCGGCACACCGGAAGAGCTGGTCGACCGGGTGCAGACGGCGCTCCTGGGGCACACCGGTGGCCGGCTGGCGGACGATGTGGCGCTGCTCGCGGTACGGAGCGGCGAGCCGCGGGTACCGGCCGGCCGGACCGCGCCGGAGACCACCGGCGGCACCGTCTCCCCACCGGCCCCGGCCGGCTGACGACACCGTACCGAACCGGCCGCCGGCTGCGGCCGGTTGACCGTGCCCAGCCGGACCGGCCACCGGCCTCGGCCGGGTGGCCGGTTCGCGCCCGGCCCCGTGGCCGCTCCACTACGCTGTGTTCACCCCGAGCGCACCGGAGGGGCGATGGAGCCAAACACCCTGCTCGACGCCGTCCTCGACGAGGCGGGCATCTCGCACGCCGGGCTGGCCGCGCACGTCAACGAGGCCGGGCGGGCCCGGGGCCTGACCCTGCGTTATGAGCACACCGCCGTCGCCCGCTGGCTGAAGGGCCAGCGTCCGCGCGGCCAGGTTCCGGACATCATCTGCGAGGTGCTCGGCGAGCGGGTGCGGCGCGCCCTCACGCTCGACGACGTCGGGCTCGGCGCGCCCGGCTCGGGTCGGGCACCGCACGGCACGCCGCTCGCCGGTTTCGTCGACCGGGCCACGGCCCTGTGGCGGTCCGACGAGCAGCAGCGCCCGCATGTGGTGGGAGCCCCGGCGGTCACGGGGACGCCGGCCGTGATGCCCGTCTGGGAGTGGGAGAACCCGCCGGAGGACGCGGACGTCTCGCGCCGCGGGCCGGTGCGGGTCGGCCTGTCGGACATCGAGATGCTGCGCACCGCCCGTGCCCATTACGAGCAGATGTACCGCAGGGCGGGCGGGGTGGCGACGAGGTCCCGGATCGTGGGCTTCCTCAACGCCGAGACGGCGCCGCTGCTGCGCGGCGGCTACACGGACGCCACCGGGCGGCTGCTGCACCGCGCGGTCGGCGGGCTGGTGGCCGTCGCGGGCATCTGCGCCTACGACTCGGACGCGTACGGGCTGGCGCAGCGCTACTTCCACCAGGCGCTGCGGCTGGCCAAGGCCAGCGGTGACCGGGGGCTGGGTGCCTATACGATCGCGCTGCTCGTCAACCAGTCCCTGCACACGGGGGAGTTCCGGCAGGCGGTGGCCTTCGCCGAGACGGCACTGCGCGCGGCGGGGCCGCACCTCACCCCGGCGCTCGCCGCGGATCTGTACGCGATGCAGGCCAAGGCGTACGCGCGGCTGGGCGACGGGCGGTCGGCGCTGGCCTGTATCCGGCGGGCGGAGCGGGCGGCGGAGAGCATCCGGCGCGGGCAGGAGCCGGCGGAGACCGGTTATGTGCAGCCGGGGCTGGTGAATGTGCAGGTGGCCGAGGCGCTGCTGAGCCTCGGGGATCTGGCGGCCGCGCACGAGCACGCGGTGGCGGCGGTGGACAGCCCGGCGCACGACCGGGGGCGGGTGCACCGGCTGGCGCTGTTCACCCGGATCGAGCTCTGCCGGGGTGACGCGGACCGGGCCGTGGCCACGGTGGTGGAGATGACCGAGCGGGTGCGGGGCATGGAGTCGCGGCGGCTCCGGGACCGGCTCCGCGCCGTGCGGGAAGACCTCGTGGCGAGCAGGTGTGCCGCGAGCGCCGAGGCCGCCGAACTGATCGACCGGACTCTGCGCGTACCGCTCTGAGGGGCCCCGGACGAGGGGTCCGCTGTGTCGGCTGGACGGGGGCGGAAGGTGGCGGATTCGTGCGATGGAAGAACGCCGGCGAACGCACCGTGTACGAGAATCGCTGGTTCCGGGTGAACCTCGCCGATGTCGAACTCCCCGACGGGCGCCGTCTCGACCATTACGTGATCCGGCTCCGCCCGGTCGCCGCCGCCACGGTCGTCAATGAGGCGAACGAGGTGCTGCTGCTGTGGCGGCACCGCTTCATCACGGGGACGTACGGCTGGGAGCTGGCCGCCGGTGTCGTCGAGGACAGTGAGGGCTGTGCGTTCGCGGCGGCGCGCGAGATGGAGGAGGAGACGGGGTGGCGGCCCGGCCCGCTCCGGCATCTGCTGTCGGTGGAACCGTCCAACGGGCTGACGGACGCCCGGCACCACATCTACTGGACGGACGAGGCCGAGTACATCGGCCGGCCGGCGGACGCCTTCGAGTCCGACCGGCGGGAGTGGGTGCCGCTGAAGCTGGTGCCGGATCTGGTGGCGCGCGGCGAGGTGCCGGCGGCGAACATGGCGGCGGCGTTGCTGATGCTTCATCACCTCCGGTGCGGTGGGCGGCCGTGAGCGCGGGCGGGCTCCCGTGACGGCCGGTTCCCGAAGTGGGCGGGGGAGCGGGCGCCGGGGGCGGGCGCTGGGTCCGCTCGGCGCCCGGGGGCCGGACCGGCGGGTTCGCCGGGGTGGGGCCGGATCGCCGGGGCCGGCTGGAGTGCGGGGTCGGGTCCGCCGGGGCAGGGGGTGATGGAGTGCCCGGGCGCGCACCGTGGTGCGGATGGTGCACACCCCGTGTGAAGCGCGCACCCTCATCGCGCCCGCGCACACGCTCCCCGGGGGCCGTGCGCCGTGATGGAGTCGGAGGTGAGTCCGGAGCCACCCCGGTTACCGGGACGCGGGGCTTCCCCCCCTGTTCCCGCGTCCCGCCGCCGCCCCGTTCGCCCGTCCCGGCGAGCGGGGCGGCGGGCCGTCCGGGCTCACGTGTAGTCGTAGAATCCCGAGCCGGTCTTGCGGCCGAGGCGGCCGGCGTCGACCATGCGCTGGAGCAGCGGGGGAGCGGCGTAGAGGGGCTCCTTGTACTCCTCGTACATCGAGTAGGCGACCGAGGCGACGGTGTCCAGGCCGATGAGGTCGGCCAGTTTCAGCGGGCCCATGGGGTGGGCGCAGCCCATTTCCATGCCGTTGTCGATGTCCTCGCGGCTGGCGATGCCCGACTCGAACATCCGGATCGCGGAGAGCAGATACGGGATCAGCAGGGCGTTGACGACGAAGCCGGAGCGGTCCTGGGCGCGGATGGCGTGCTTGCCGAGGACGGCGGTGACGACGTCCTCGGTGCGCTTGATCGTCTCGTCGCTGGTGGTCAGCGCGGGGATCAGTTCGACGAGGCGCTGCACCGGGGCCGGGTTGAAGAAGTGGATGCCGATGACCTGGTCGGGGCGGGAGGTGGCGACGGCCAGTTTGACCAGGGGGATCGAGGAGGTGTTGGAGGCGAGTATCGCGTCCGGCCGGGTCACGACCTGGTCGAGTACCTGGAAGATCTCGGTCTTGACCTGTTCGTTCTCCACGACGGCCTCGATGACGAGGTCGCGGTCGGCGAATTCGCCGAGGTCGGTGGTGAAGCTCAGCCGGTCCAGGGTGGCGTCCCGCTCCTCCTTGGTGATCTTGCCGCGGCCGACGGCCCGGTCCAGGGAGGTGGTGAGCCGGGTGCGGCCCAGCTCCAGGGCTTCGCCGGTGGTCTCGGCGACCATGACGTCCAGGCCGGCCCGGGCGCAGACCTCCGCGATCCCGGCGCCCATCTGTCCGCAGCCCACCACTCCGACGCGTTCGATGTCGGTCACATCGTGCCTTTCGCTGATCTTCATCGGACGGGCGGCCTCCGGGGTCTCCGGCGGCGGGCCCGGCTCAGACGTTACCCGCCGCTCCGGTGTGGCGCGGTCGCCGGGGCGGAATGCTGGCCACGGGCCCCGCGCTGACATCTGGGGGCGAAGCCGGCGAGAGGGGTGCGGAGGGATGCGGGGCATGGAACGGGATCTGCCGGGCGCGGACCGGATGAGCCGCCGGCGCTTCGCGGCCGTCGCCGCGGGCAGCCTGTCCTTGCTGGTGTCGGGTGACGCCCTGGGTACGGAGGCCCGGTGGCGCGCGGAGGGCGCCGGGGGAGGCGGGGGCCGGGCGGTGCCGGAGACCAGGGGGATGTGGGTGGCGTCGGTGGCCAACCGGGACTGGCCGTCGCGGCCGGGCCTTCCCGCCGCCGAGCAGCGGGCCGAGCTGGCCGCGGTGCTCGACCTGGCGGTGCGGCGGCGGCTCAACACGGTGATCCTCCAGGTCCGGCCGACCGCCGACGCGCTGTGGCCGTCCCCGTACGAGCCGTGGTCGGAGTACCTCACCGGTGTCCAGGGCCGGGACCCCGGCTGGGATCCGCTCGCCTTCGCGGTCCGCGAGGCGCACCGCCGGGGGCTGGCGCTGCACGCCTGGTTCAACCCGTACCGGGTCGCCAACCACGCGGAGCCGGAGCGGCTGGCGGAGAGCCATCCCGCCCGCCGGAACCCGGGGTGGGTGGTGCCCTGCGGCGGCAAGCTGTACTACAACCCGGGGCTGCCGGAGGTGCGCCGCTTCGTGCGGGAGGCGATGCTCGACGCGGTGCGCCGCTACGCGGTCGACGCCGTGCACTGGGACGACTACTTCTATCCGTATCCGGTGGCCGGGGAGCGGTTCGACGACGACGCGGCCTACGCGGCGCACGGCGGCGGTTTCCCCGACCGGGCGGCCTGGCGGCGGGACAACACCGACCGGCTGGTGCGGGAGACGGCGGCCCTGATCCGGCGGATCAGGCCGGGGACGCGGTTCGGGATCAGCCCGTTCGGGGTGTGGCGCAACCGGTCCTCCGATCCGGCCGGTTCCGACACGACCGCCGGGGTGCAGACGTACGACGATCTGTACGCCGACACCCGCAAGTGGGTCCGCGAGCGCTGGATTGACCACGTCGTCCCGCAGGTGTACTGGCATATCGGCTTCGACGCGGCGGATTACGCGACGCTGGTGCGGTGGTGGGCCGGGACGGTCCGGGGGACGGGCGTCGGGCTCCACATCGGTGAGGCGCTTTACAAGGCCGGGGACCCGGCGCAGCCCGCGGCCTGGCAGGACCCGGCGGAGCTCTCGCGGCATCTGGCCTTCGCCCGGGACATCCCGGAGGTGGCGGGGCATGTGTTCTTCTCCGCGCGGGAGGTCGCCGGGGACCGTATCGGCGCGATGGACCGCGTCGTCGACGACCACTATCCGGCGGCGGAGCCGCTGTGGCGCTGAGCTCAGCTTTCCCGGGAGGCGAGCTCAGCGGCCGGGGCACCGAGCCGGTCCGTACGTGAGCCCGGCTCGTACGTGAGCCCGGCTCTTCTCCGCGCGGCGGCCGGCCCCGCGCACGGCCGTGCCCCCGTGCGCGGCCCGGCGGGTGAGCCGTCCGCGCACGGGGGCACCGGCGCTGTCACGTATCGGCCGCGCCGGACCGGCGCGGGAAAGGGCGGGATGGTGTTCGGTCCCGGGAACTAGGCGGGTTGGGTGCCGCGCCGTTCGTGCTGGACGACGCTGTCCGGGCCGGGCGACATCAGCGCCTCGTGCCCGTCGTCGAACCGCACCCGGTACGGGGGTTCGCCGTGTGTTCCCAGGACTTCGATGATCTGTGCGGTCCTGTCGTGCTGGCCGACGCTTCTGCCGTGCATCACCAGTGTGTCGCCCACTTTGGCTTCCATCTGCTGTCCTCCTGGTTCGCGAGGGCGATGGCGTCGCGGTGTCCGCGGGTCGTCTTCGAGTCTAGGACCGGACGGGTCCGATGGCCCGTGCACGGACAGGGCCCCCGCGGGCCCCCGCCGGGCCGCTCGCCGGTTCCCTCGCCGGTCCGCCCGCTGGGTGACGGCGATGCAGGCGAGGACGGCGGTCGCGGTGAGCGGTGCCGCGGGCTCCGGCTCCTCGCCGAGCAGCAGGACCGCCCAGAGGAGGGTCAGCAGGGGCTGGGCGAGCTGGAGCTGTCCGGCGCGGGCGACGCCGATCGCCGCCATCCCGCGGTACCAGACGACCATGCCCAGGAACTGGGAGAAGGCGAGCCAGAGGATGCCCCCGACCGCGGGCCCGGTCGGCGTGAACGCCTCCCGTGCCAGGGCGGCCGCGAGCCCCGGCAGGGCCAGGGGCAGGCAGACGACGAGCGCCCAGGCGATCACCTGCCAGCCGGGCATCAGCCGCGCCAGCCGTCCGCCCTCGGTGTAGCCGGCGGCGCACACCAGCAGCGCGCCGACGAGCAGAAGGTCGCCGGAGCCCGGGCCCCCGCCGCCGCGGGTCAGGGCGAAGGCGGTGACGGCGGCCGCCCCGGCGAGTGCCGCGCCCCAGAAGGCGCGGGAGTGCCGGGTCCCGGTGCGCACCGCCGCGAACACGGCGGTGGTGAGCGGCAGGAGTCCGATGACGACGGCGGCGTGCGAGGCCGTCGACGTCCGCAGCGCCAGCGTGGTGAGCAGCGGGAAGCCGATGACGACCCCGGCGGCGACGGTGAGCAGGCCCGGCCAGTGGCGGCGGTCGGGCACGGGGACGCGCAGGGCGAGCAGGCAGCCGCCCGCGGTGAGCGCCGCGAGGGCGGCGCGGGCGGCGGTGACGGTCCACGGGCCCATGCCCTCCAGGGCCCAGAGGGTGGCGGGGAAGGTGAAGGAGAAGGCGACGACGCCGAGCGCGGCGAGGACGGTCCCGGCGAGAGCGGGGGAGCGGCCCCGGGCCGGGGCGGCGGTCCGGTGCCCGGCGCGGCGACCGCGCCGGCCCGTCCGTCCGGCCGGGCGGGACGGGCCCGGGTGCGCGGGGCTGTCGGCGGACCGGGCCCCGCTATCGGCTCCGGCGGTCTCGGCGGGGCCGGGCGGCCGGTCCGCGCACCCGGCGCCGGTCCGCGGCGACCCGGCTCGGGGCTCGGCCGCTACTTCGCTCTCGGCCCCGGCCCGGGTGCCCCGGGCGCTGCCGTCGTCCCGGGCTCCGGCGCGGTCATGCACCTCGGTGCCCGGGCCGTTTCCGTCTCCGCCTCCCGTGCGGCGCTCTGGCCGGTACGGCGGTGTGGGCCGGCCCGAGTGGGCGGGGCGATACGCGGGCGGGACGCCGGGCCCGGGGCCGGGCGGCCGGTCCGCCGGGTCGGCCGCGGACGGTGAGGGCCCGGCCGCGCCTTCGGCCCCGGCTGCGGCTCCGTTCCGGGTGTGTGCCGGCAGGTCCGCCGAACCTCGCGCGGACTCCGTGGCCGATGAGGGCCCGGGCGGCGCGCCGAGGCTCCCGGGCCTGTCGGGGATCCGGCCGGGGGAGGCGGATCCGTGCGGGGAGCCGGGCCGCAGCGCTATTCCCCTGGCGTTGGTAGCGCTATCGTTGTCTCTCATGCATGAGCGTAGCAGTGTCGGTGAACTGGCGGATGTCCTCCGCTCCGAGGTCCAGCGCTACTCTCCAGGGGAGAAGCTGCCGTCCAGCCGGGCTCTCGTCGAGCGGTACCGGGTGAGTCCGGTGACCGTCTCGCGGGCCCTGGCCCTGCTCGTCGGCGAGGGGCTGGTCGTCACCCGTCCCGGTGCGGGCGCCTTCCGGGCCCGGCCGTCCGCTCCCGCGTCCCGGCCCGCCGACACCTCCTGGCAGGAGGTGGCCCTGAGCGCCGAACCGGCCGGCACCGCCTCCGGCGAGCCGCTGCCGCGCGCCGTGGACGCGTCCGGGCTGCTGGCCACGCTGGCCGCGCCCCCGCCCGGCGTCATCGAGTTCAACGGCGGCTATCCGCACCCCTCGCTCCTGCCCGAACGCGCGCTCGCCGCGGCCCTCTCCCGCGCCGGCCGGCGCCCCGGCGCCTGGGGGCGGCCGCCGATGGAGGGCCTGCCCGAACTGCGCGAGTGGTTCGCCCGGGAGATCGGCGGGCCCGGCGGCGCGCTCGCCCCGTCCGACGTCCTGGTCACCGCGGGCGGGCAGAGCGCCCTGACCACCGCGCTCCGCGCCCTCGCGCCGCCCGGCGCGGCGGTCCTCGTGGAGTCGCCCACCTATCCGGGGCTCCTGGCGGTCGCCCGGGCCGCGGGGCTGCGGCCCGTCCCGGTGCCGGTCGACACCGCGGGCGTCCGTACGGGGCTGCTCGCCGAGGCGTTCCGCGCCACGGGCGCCAGGGTGTTCGTCTGCCAGCCGCTGTTCCAGAACCCGACCGGCGCGGTGCTCGCCCCCGACCGCCGGGCCGGGGTGCTGCGGGCCGCCCGGGAGGCCGGGGCGTTCGTGGTCGAGGACGACTACGCCCGCGGTCTCGCCCACGAGGACGCCGGGCCGCTGCCGCCGCCGCTGGCCGCGGACGACCCCGACGGTGTCGTCGTCCACATCCGCTCCCTCACCAAGGTCACCTCACCGAGCCTGCGGGTCGCCGCCCTCGCGGCCCGCGGCCCGGTGATGCGGCGGCTGCGCGCCATCCAGGTCGTCGACAGCTTCTTCGTGCCGCGCCCGCTCCAGGAGACGGCGCTGGAACTCGTCGGATCGCCCGCCTGGCGCCGCCACCTCCGCGACATCGCGGCCGCGCTCCGCGGCCGGCGCGAGGCACTGGCCACCGCGCTGGCCCGGGAACTGCCGGAGGAAGCCCGGCCGGTGCTGCTGCCCTCGGGCGGCGGCCAGCTGTGGCTGCGGCTGGAGCAGGGCCTGGACGAGGAGACGGTGGCCGCGGAGGCGTTCCGGGCCGGGGTCGCCGTGGCCCCGGGGCGGCCCTACTTCGCGGCCGAGCCGCCGGCCGCGCACCTCCGGGTCGCGTACGCCGCGGTGGCGGGCACCGGCGAGATCGCCGAGGGGGTGCGGCGGCTGCGCGCGGCCTTCGACGGCGTACGCGCGGCGGGTGGCGCCCGTTCCGCGGCCGTGCTCTCCGGCTGACCGCCGCGCCGCTCCGCCGCGGTACCGGCTCCGTTCGCGATGCCGGTCATCGGCCGCGGGCGCGAGCCTCCCGTGGAAGTGGCGCCTCCGCCCGTGACACGGAGCGTCCGCCCGGCCGCCCCGGGCACCGGCACCGGGGACGTCTCCGGTGGCCGGCCACGTGGCGGGACCGGGAGCACGGGCGACGCGCCGAAAACCGGGGACATCCTTGATGCGATTTCGGCCAGAGTGGCGGACCATGGGCTCAGGGACCGGGGTGCGAAGGAAGGCAAGGGGGCGCGTGTGACCGTGGAGCCGGAACTGGTGCCCTCACCGGTCGATCCCTCCTGGGCCGGCGTGGTGATCGGCCTGCTCGGCCGCACCAGTGCGTCCGGCCTGCTCACCCTGGCCAAGGAGGCCGCCCTCGCCGCCGTCGGCTCGCGGGCCGGCGCCGTCTACATCCGGCAGGACGACGGCCGGCTGCGGCTGGCCACCACCACCGGCTACGGCGAGTACATCGTGGAGAAGTACGGCTCCGTGGACGCCGAGGCCGACCTGCCGGTGGCCGAGGCCGCCCGGGAACGCCGTTTGGTGTGGCGGCCCACCCGCGAGTACAGCGGGCTGGGCGGTGACGCGGCCCGTTTCCCGAGCCCCAGCGCCTACGCCTCCGTACCGCTGATGATGGAGGACCGCTGCCTGGCCGTCCTCTCCCTCCAGCTGGACCGCGCGGAGCCGCTCTCCGAGAGCGAGGAGCGCACCCTCAGCCTCATCGCCGCCGTGGCCGCGCAGCGCCTGGAGTATCTCCTCTCCCGGGAGAGCCGGGTGCTCCCGGCGGGCATCCCCCGTCTCGACCAGGCCGTGCGGCTGGTGGAGAGCCGCACCCGGGCCGCGCGCCTGGAACTGGCCATGGCCAGCGCGGACATCGGCGCCTTCGACTGGGACTTCGACTCCGGCCGGCTGGTGTGGGACGAACGGACGTGCCGGCTCTTCGGCGTGGAGCCCGACGCCTTCGACGAGCGGATCGACACCTTCTACGCCCACATCCACCCCGAGGACCAGGCCGCCGTCCACGCCGCGGCCCGCACCAGCATGCGGACCGGCTTCTACTCCGCCCTCTACCGGATCATCCGGCCGGACGGGGCGGTCCGCTGGATCGACGCCAAGGCGAGCGTCGTCCGGGACCCGGAGGGCAGGCCGCAGGGCATGGTCGGGGTCGCCCAGGACCGCACCGAGGAGCGCGAGCACGAGGAACGGCGCCACGCCCGCCGGGAGTTCGTCCTCACCCTGACCGCCGCCTTCGGCACGGCCCTCTCCACCCAGGACGTCGTCGACACCATGACCGGCACGGTGCTGCCCGCCCTCGACGCCAACGCGCTGGCCATCCACCTCATCCGGGACGGCGACGTGGTGCTGGCCGGTGCCGCGGGCTACCCGGAGGAGGTCCTGCGGCGGCTGGGCGAGCCCAGCATGGGGCGGGCCGGCAGCCCGATGTCCGCCGCCCTGCGCGCCGGGACCCCGCTCTTCTACGAATCCCGGGAGGAGTTCCGGGCGGCCTTCCCGGACGACAGCTTCCGCCCCGCACCCGAGCACCACGCCTGGGCGCTGCTGCCCCTCACCACCGCCGACGGCACGGTCGGCACCTGCATCCTCTCCTATGCCGACGCCCGGGGCTTCACGGCCGACGACCAGATCGTGACCACCGCCATCGCCGGCATCCTGGCGCAGTCCCTGGCCCGCGCCCGCCTCTACGACCAGCGCCGGCAGGCGATGACGGAACTCCAGCGGGTGATGCTGCCCCGCAGCCTGCCGCGGCTGCCGGGCGTGGAGGTCGCGGTCCGCTACCGGCCGGGTTCGGAGGGGCTGGACGTCGGCGGTGACTGGTACGACGTCGTCCGCCTCCCCGGCGGCAAGGTCGGGCTGATGATCGGCGACGTCCAGGGGCACAGCGCGCAGGCCGCCGCCGTGATGGGCCAGCTCCGCACGGCCCTGCTCGCGTATGCCGACGACGGCCACGGCCCGGCCGATCTGATGGCCTGCGGCAACCGCATGCTCTGCGGGCTGGACACCGACCTCTTCGCCACCTGCTGCATCGTCGAACTCGACCCGGCCACCGGCGTCCTGCGCATGGCGCGCGCCGGGCATCCGTACCCCCTGCTGCTGGAGGCGGACGGCACCGTCCGGGAGCTCGACTGCCCCGGCGGTCTGCCGCTGGCCTGCCAACTGGACGACGAGTACCCGATGGTGACCGCGGAACTGGCCCCGGGCGCCACCCTGCTGCTGTACACCGACGGTCTCGTGGAGAGCCGGGAGCACAGCTATGACGAGGGGGTGGCCGAGCTGATGCGCTCCCTCTCCCGCCGGCCCGCCGGCGGCCCGGACGCCGACGGGGCCGGGCCGGGCGTGCGGGCCGCGCGGAACGGCGGCCCCGTCCGGGACGGCATCCTGCGGGGCGGCCCCGCCGGGGAGCGGGACCGGAGCGATCTGGACGCCCTGGCCGACCGGATAGCCGCCCCGGCGGGCCGCACCGCCCAGGACGACATCGCCGTCCTCCTCGTCCGCCGCACGGACTGAACCCGCGGACCGGAGGGGCGGCCGGGCGGCCGGCGGACCCGCCGCGAGGTCTGCCGGAGCCGGTGCCTAGTCTCATCGGCACACGACACACGTACACGGCAGCACGTACACGGCACACGACACGACGGAGAACAGCACTGTGCGCGACGCGGAAGGAAGACCGGGCCGGAGACTGGCGATCGCCGCTCTGGTCCTGATCGTGGCCGGCCTGGGCACACTGGTGGCGGGGGTGGCCTGGCTCCGCGCCGACTACATCACCACCACCCTGTCCAGCGACCACATGTCGCCGACCCACCGGCGCGGCGACCTCATCGTGGCGGAGCGGACCGACGGGTCCGGAGTGCGCGCCGGAGACGTCGTCCTCTTCCAGGACAAGCGGTGGTTCCCCGGCGGGCAGCTGGTGATGCAGCGGGTCATCGGCACCGGCGGCGACCGGGTCTCCTGCTGCGAGGGGGACAAGGTCTCGGTGAACGGCGAGCCGCTCGCGGAGCCGTACGTCCTGGGCGACGACCCGGTCGGCGTGCCGGACAAGACCTACGACGTGAAGGTCCCCGAGGGCCGGCTGTTCGTGCTCGGCGACTACCGCGCCAACTCGAGGGACTCCCGCTACCACCTCGACGACGGCCGGCAGGGCACGGTCGCGGCGAGCACGGTGCGCGGCCGGGTCCTCGACGACGGACCGTCCGCGCTGCTGTGGCCCGCCGCCGTCGCGATCCTCGGGGCCCTGCTGACGTCCACCGGCCTGGTCCTCGGCATGGCCTCGTGGATCGTGCGGCGCCGCGCCAGGATGGTGCCGCAGCAGCGGTGACCGCGCCGGCGCCCGGCCCGGCCGGGCCGGGCGCCGGTTCAGCCGTCCCGCGGGGCGCCGGAGGGCGAGCGCGCGGCCCGGGCCAGGAGCAGGTCCCGCTCCCGGGCGTTGCGGGCCAGGGAGGCCGCGCGCCCGAACTCCGCACGGGCCTCCTCCGCCCGGCCCAGGCGTTCCAGCAGATCCCCGCGGACGCTCGGCAGCAAGTGGTAGTCCTTGAGGGCGGGTTCGGCCGCCAGGGCGTCGACGAGGCGCAGGCCGGCGGCCGGGCCCTCCGCCATCGAGACGGCGACGGCCCGGTTCAGCCCGACCACCGGGGAGGGCGTCAGCTCCAGCAGCCGCCCGTACAGCGCGGCGATCGCCGCCCAGTCGGTGTCCTCGTAGCGGACCGCCCGCGCGTGGCAGGCGGCGATCGCGGCCTGGACGGAGTACGGGCCGCGGCCCGCCCGGAGCAGGGCCTCGGCGCCGCGGAGGATGAACATCCGGTTCCACCGCGAGCGGTCCTGGTCGGCGAGCAGTACCGGCGCCCCGTCCGGGCCGGTACGGGCCGCGATGCGGGAGGCCTGGAACTCCAGCAGCGCCAGCAGGCCCTGCACCTCGGGTTCCCCGGGCATCAGGTTCGCCAGGACGCGGGCGAGGCGGAGCGCGTCCTCGCACAGCGCGGGCCGGCACAGGTCGTCGCCGGCCGTCGCCGCGTATCCCTCGTTGAAGACGAGGTAGATGACCTCCAGCACCGACGAGAGGCGGGCCTCCCGGTCGGCGCCGCGGGGGACCTCGAAGGGGACGCCGGCCTTGGCGAGCGTCCGCTTGGCGCGCACCACGCGCTGGGCGACCGTCGGCTCGGGCACGAGGAAGGCGCGGGCGATCTCGCCGGTCGTCAGGCCGCCGAGCAGACGCAGCGTGAGGGCGGCCCGGGCCTCCCGGGACAGCACGGGGTGGCAGGCGGTGAAGACCAGGCGCAGCAGGTCGTCGTCGATGCCGTCCGGGTCGCCGAGGTCCTCCGGGCCGGGCGGGGGCACGTCCTCCAGGCTCCGTCCGACCTCCGCGAGTTTGCGCGCGTAGGTCTCCCGGCGCCGCACGAGGTCGATCGCGCGGTGCCGGGCGGTGGCCATGAGCCAGGCGCCCGGTTTCTCCGGGACGCCCGACTCCGGCCACTGCTCCAGCGCGGCGACCAGCGCGTCCTGCGCGAGTTCCTCGGCGATGCCCACGTCCCGCACGACGCGGGCGACAGCGGCGGTGATCCGCGCGGACTCGATCCTGAACACCGCTTCGACCGTCTCGGTCGTGCTCCCTGCCGTCACGGCCACCCATCAGAGCAGCCGCGGGCGGGCGGGGGCAAGCGGCGCCGGATCATCGCGGGGCGGTCAGCCCTCGGCGATCTGACGGACCTCGGCGGTGACGGTCCAGTGCTCGTCGTGGGTCCGGAGGAACCGCGTCGCCCACTCCAGGGCCTCGGCCTTGTCCTTGGCCTGGGTGATGGAGTAGCCGCCGATGACCTCCTTGCTCTCGGTGAACGGCCCGTCGGTGCAGCTGATCTTCCCGCCGGACCAGGTGACACGGGTGCCCTCGGAGGTCGGGGTGAGCCCGGCCGTGTCGAGCATGACCCCGGCCTTGGTGATCTCCTCGAACAGGGCGCCCATGCGCTCCTGCATCTCGGGGCTGTGGCCCTCGGCCGGGGGGTTCTTCTCGTCGATGCGGATCAGAGTCAGGAAACGCGGCACGGTGGCTGCTCCTCGGTCGGACGGACGGGGCCTTTCCCCGCCTCTCACCCGGACGTCGAACGGGAGACGGCCGGATCGACACCTCGGCCGACATTTTTCCGAGGACTTTTTTCGCCGGCACGGCTCGGGCGGCCCGGATGGTCCGGACAGTGTGGACGGCTCGGACAGCGCGGACGGCCCGGACAGCGTGCGGGAGCCGGCTGTCGCCCGCCCGCCGCATGCCTGCCGCACGCCGTGGCCGCGCTGCCCGCCCGGGCTACGACCGGCGGCGGGGCCGGCCGCGCTTGGCGCCCCTGGCGGCGCCGGAACCGCCCCGCGGGTTCTTCCCGGCGGACTTCCCCACCGCCTTCCCGGCGGTTTTCCCGGCCGTCTTCCCCGCCGTTTTCCGCGCCGGCTTCCCGGCCTGCTTGCCGGCTGCGGGCGTCCGCCGCGAGCCGCCCTTGTCGTCGCCCCGCTTGTCCTTCGCCGGGGCCGGGGCCGGCCGGCCCCGTGTGCTGTTGACGGTCCGCCCGCGGACGATGCCGATGAACTGTTCGACCAGATCGGTGGTGGCGTCCTCCCGCCACGACAGCGCGACGCGCGACTGCGGGGCGTCCGTGACCGGCCGGTACGTGAGGTCCCGGCGGTGGTGGAGCCGGGCGAGTGACTGCGGGACGACCAGCAGGCCCACGCCGGCGGCCACCAGTTCGATGGCGTCCGCCGTGGTCGCGGGGCGCTCCTTCGCGGGCCGGCCGGGGAGGGTTTCCCACGCGAGGGTGTCGTCGAGAGGATGCAGCACGATCTCGTCGGCGAGGTCCCCGGCGGCCACCTCCTCGGCCGCCGTCACGAGGTGGTCCTTCGGGACCACCACCACGGTCGTCTCGGTGTAGAGGGGGATCGCGCTGAGGTCCGTGCGGTCGGCCGGCAGCCGCAGGAAGCCGGCGTCGGCGCCGCCGTCCCGCAGGACGTCCGCCGCGTCGGCGGCGGCCACCGGGAGGAGGTCCAGCGGGATCGCGGGCAGCCGCTCCCGCCAGATCCGCACCCATTTGGCCGGCGTCACGCCCGGGACATACGCGAGCCGGAACGAAGGAGGGTTGTCCGCGCCTGTCACCGAGCCTGTCACGCGGACCAGGCTACCGGGTCGTGGTCAGGGGTATCGCACGCGCTCGCTACCCTTGACGGCATGACGTCGCACCCGAACACCCAGACGATGAAGCCCGCGACCGCGGCGAAGAAGCTGGGTGTGTACCTCCAGGCCACCCCCGCCGAGTTCCAGGAGGGCGTGGTCTCGCGCGGCGAGCTGAACGCGCTGCAGGCCGATCCGCCGGAGTGGCTGAGGGAACTGCGGCGCAACGGCCCGCACCCCCGGCCGGTGGTCGCGGCGAAGCTGGGCGTGTCCATCTCGGGTCTCGCCCGCGGCGGCGTCACGGAAGCCCTGACGACGGAGCAGATCGACGCGCTGAAGCGGGACGAACCCGAGTGGCTGCGGCAGGAACGCGCCACGCAGGCCGAGGTCCGGAGGGAAGCGGCGCGCCTCAAGGAGAAGAAGGAGACCGCGGCCCGGGACGCCTCCGCCGGCTGACCGGCGGGGTGACGGCGCCCGTTCAGGACGGCCCGGGCGCGAGGAGCCCGGCGAGGACCCGCCGCATCATCGGCTCGGACCGCCCCTTCGACGAGGCGGCGGCCCGGGCAAGCGCCGAACGCAACGCCGACGGCGGCGTACAGGACCAGCGGGCGCAGGGCCGCCAGATCGGCGCGCAGTGGCACGGCGGGCGGATCGAGGCCATCACCCGGCCCACCCTGGTGCTCCACGGTGAGGACGACGCGCTGATCAAACCCCGGGCGGGGCGGGTGATCGCCTCCCGGATCCCCGGCTCGCGCCTGGTCCCGCTGCCCGGAGTCGGCCACGAACTCCCCGAGCCCGCGTGGGAGCGCGTGGCCGCCGAGATGCGCGGCCTCGCCGACACCGCGGGCCCTCCGCCCCCGGGGTCCGGAACGGTGACCCCGGATCCGTGACCCCCTGACCGCGCGTCTCTCCGGCGGCGGGGCGCACCGGCGCGCCTGCGTCGTCGTGACCCGCCGCGTCGGCGCCGGGCGCCCGGCCCGGCGGGGATGCGGAAACGGCTGTGCCCGGCAGGGGAACGGGAGCGGTGGGTTCCGGAAATGCCCGCTGTTCCGGAACCACACCGCTTGTTTGCGTATCGGTCGAATGTTGCGTCCGCCGGGCCGGGAACGCCCCACGATGAGTCCCGCACGTTCACCGTTCGACTCACGGAGGAACACAGATGCAGACACGTCGAAAGGCGGCGGGGATCGTCGCGGCGGTGGGCCTGGCCGCCGGCACGCTGCTGGCCGCGGCGCCGGCCCAGGCGTCCGAGGATGCCCGGGCCGCGGGCTCCGCCGAGCGGGCGGGGGCCGCCCGGGTGCAGACGGCACCGCCGGCCCCGGTGGGCGCCCGGGCGGACGCGGGTGCGATGGCTTCGTCGCCGCAGGTCTCGCCGTCCGCCGAACGCATCCGCTACGTCTCGTCGGGCAACGACTACACCTGCTCGTACGGCCGCCTGTGCACCCGCGTGTGGGACCCGGTCGCCGGCAAGTGGAAGGTGTTCGACCTGTACGTGTGCCGCACCTACTCGCTCTCGTACTGGAACGGGTACGGCGGCTACGTCAACAACCAGACCACCGGCACGAAGGCGTACTTCTACAACTCCAGCGGCGGGGTCATCAAGACCTCGACCGCTCTGAACACCAGCACCTCGTACAACTGGACCCCGGTCTGGAAGATCAAGAACTGCTGATGCGCCGCGGCGCATCACACACCCCTGAGGAGGGCCTCGCCCAGCGCCGTCCGCCGGTGCAGCACGCGGTGCCCGTGGCGGAAGGAGCTGATCAGCCCCGCTTCGCGCAGCACCGCGGCGTGCCGGCTGGCGCTGGCGGGGGAGAGCCGGAGCGTGGCGGCGATCCCCGAAGTGGACATCGGGCGGCCGAGCGACTCCAGTGCCCTGGCCCGGGTGAGGCCCAGCAGCCGGTGCAGCCGGTCCGCGGAGCCGGACTCACGGTCGGCGTCCGCCAGCCAGCCGGGCGCCGGCTGGAGCGGATGGACGAGCACCGGCGGAAGCTCCGGGTCGGCCAGGGTGACGGGCCACCGGGTGCAGAAGAACGACGGGACCAGCGTCAGCGGGCGGCCGTGCAGCTCCAGCGTCCGGCTGAAGGGATAGCCGCACTCGATCCGGCCGTCCCGCCAGGTCAGCTCCGGCTGATAGCCGGTCAGCAGTCCTTCGGCTCCGGAGGTCAGGGCGGAGTCGGCGCGCGCCGAACGGTCCGCGTCGACGGCGCGGTCGATGGCCGCCGTGTAGGGCGCCACGGCCACCGCGTGATAGCGGCGCACCGCCGTCTCCAGCCGCCGCAGCGCCTCCCGCCCGCCCTCGGCGAGCCGGCGGGCGCCCGGGGGGACCGGCCGGTTCCCGTAGAGCCGGGTGAGTTCCTGCCGCAGACGCCGTCCGGGCGTGGAGAGTACGGCGTCCAGCCCGGCGTCCGGATCGGCTGTGCCCCGGCCGGGGGTGAGGAAGTCCGGGAAGTAGGGGGCGCTCGGGCACAGCTCCATGAGGGCCCGGGTCGTCCGGATCAGCCCCGCCCGCGCCAGCGCTTCGCGTACCCGTCTGCGCCACGGGTCGTAGACCAGGGCGGCGTGCCGGTTCTGCAGCAGTTGCAGGCTCAGCACCACGTCCCACATGAAGTCCCCGGTCCCCGCCACCCGCAGCCGGTTGAGGTCCTCCGTGCCGAAGCCGATCCGCAGCATGTCCCCGCACCCCCGCGGTATGTCCCCCGTGACGTACCGCCGTGCAGGACGGGCCGATGACGACGGGTGGTTCCGGAGGGACGGGGGGATGTCCGAAAACGCCGGTGGGTTTGGCGGATCCCGGCGGGTCCGGTCACCACGCGCTGATGACCGGTTCCCCCGGTCCGTGCCGCCGCCAGGCCTCGTTGAGGCGCGTGAGCCGGTCCGCCGCGGCGATGCCGCGCAGGGCCGCGACCCTGCCGCCCCTGATGTCGAACGCCACGGCCCCCACGACCCGGTCGCCGACCACGGCGAGGACGGCCGGGGAGCCGTTGACCAGCGCGATGTGCATCGCGGGCGAGCCGCCGGCCAGCCGCCGCTTCGCCGGCGTGGGCTTGAAGCCTGCCCGCGCGAAGGAGGCGACCCGCTCGGGCGTTGCGTACCGCAGCAGCCTCCGGCTCAGTCCGGCGCCGTCCGAGACCGCCGTCACGTCGTCGGTGAGCAGCGCCACCAGCCGTTCGGTGCGCCCCGATACGGCGGCGGCGAGGAACTCCTCGACGACCCGGCGCGCGGACGCGGGGTCGGCCTCGCCGCGGCGGCGCTCGGCCGCCACCCGGGCTCGGGCCCGGTGGAGGTGCTGCTGGCTCGCGGACTCGGTGATGCCGAGGATCCCGGCGATCTCGGCGTGCGGGTAGGAGAAGGCCTCACGCAGGACGTAGACGGCGCGCTCGACCGGCGAGAGGCGCTCCATGAGGGTCAGTACGGCCAGGGACACCGATTCGCGCTGCTCGAAGGTGTCGGCCGGGCCGAGCATCGGGTCGCCCTCCAGGAGCGGCTCGGGCAGCCGGTCACCGGCCGCCCGCTCGTGGCGCGCCCGCGCCGAGCGGAGCCGGTCGAGGCAGAGGTTGGTGACCACCTTGGTCAGCCACGCTTCCGGCACCTCGATCCGTTCGCGGTCCGCGGCCTGCCAGCGCAGGAACGTGTCCTGCACGGCGTCCTCGGCGTCGGCGGCCGAGCCGAGCAGGCGGTACGCGAGCGAGGCGAGCCGGCTTCGGCCGGCCTCGAACCGGTCGATGGCTGCGCTGTCCATGCGGGGCAACTTACGCGGCGACCCTCGCACCGGCCCGGCCGGGCGCGGTGGCCAGGCGGCGCTTGCGCTTCGGCAGGCCGAAGGTCGGGTGGGCGACGCCCCATCCGGCCCCCTGGAGCACACCCGCCTTGAGCCGCGCGGCGGTCCGGCCGCCCAGATACCAGGACTTGGGCCGGACGTCTCCGTCCACCACCTGGATGATTGCGTCCCGGCGCCCGAGGCTGATGTGGTTCCCGTGGTACTTGAGCCCGTTTCCTTCCGGGACTTCGCCGCCCGTCAGGCGCGCGATGATCGCGGCCGTCGCCCGCATGTTGGTGAGGCCGGCCGAGGCGCAGGACATCGGCAGCGGCCGGCCGTTGTCGCCGATCGCGTAGGCGCAGTCGCCGGCGGCGTAGACGTCGGGGTGCGAGACGGAGCGCATGGTGCGGTCGACGACGATCCGGCCGGTCGCGGCGACCTCCAGGCCGGCGGCGGCCGCGATGGGGTGCACGGCGAAGCCGGCCGACCACACGGTCACGTTGGCCGGGATGGACGTACCGCCCGCGGTGACCGCCCGTGCCGGCTCGACGGTCTCGATGCCGGAGTGCTCGTGGACGGTGATGCCGAGCCGGTCGAAGGCGCGGCGCAGGTGACGGCGGGCGTCCGGGGAGAGCCAGGCGCCCGGCTCCCCGCGGGCGGCGAGCGCGACCGAGAGGTCGGGGCGGGCCTCGGCGACCTCGGTGGCGGTCTCGATGCCGGTCAGGCCTTCGCCGACGACCAGCACGGTGCCTCCCGCGCCCAGGCCGGCCAGGCGCTCGCGCAGACGCAGCGCGGAGGACCGGCCGGTCACGTCGAAGGCGTACTCGGCCACGCCGGGAACGCCGTGGCGGGCCACGGAGCTGCCGAGCGCGTAGAGAAGCGTGTCGTACGTGAGTTCGCCGTCGCCTTCCTCGCCGGTCACCGCGACGGTCCTGCGCCCGGGGTCGATGCCGGTGACGCGCGCCAGGCGCAGCCGCACGCCGGTGCCGGCGAAGATGTCGGCGAGCCCGCGGGACGGAACGTCCTGGCCGGCCGCGAGCTGGTGGAGCCGCATCCGCTCCACGAAGTCGGGCACGGGGTTGACGACGGTGATCTCGGTGTCGTCGGGCGAGAGCCGGCGGGCCAGGTTTCCGGCGGCGAAGGCCCCGGCATATCCGGCGCCGAGGACGACGATGCGGTGCTTCATGGCGTTGCTCCTGTCTCGTTCGCGTTGCCCTGTGGACGAGACGGCGCCCCGAGAGCTGACACGTTCCCGGTGTGATGTGGGTCACCGGTCGCGCGCGGGTCCGGCTCCGGCGCCTGGGAGCGACGGCTCGGCGCCGAGGAGTCGGATCGGCCGCTCGGCCGCTCGGCGGCATGTTCAGCTCAGTGACGGGACATGGCCCACTCTTGTTGCGCACGCGTGAGACGACGGCACTCAGTACGTCGGCAAGCTCGGGAGGACGTGAGCATCGAGGTCGACGGCGTGGACGCGGCCCACGCGGCGCTCCGTGAGAGCGGGGCGGAGATCGTTCATCTGCTGCAGGACGAGGAGTGGTGCGGCCGGCGGTTCTTCCCTGCGCGATCCCAATGGCCGGGTGGTGAACGTGCTGGGCCTCCGGTGTGTACGGGGTGGGTCCGGGCGGCGACTTCCGACAGGCTTCTGGCGACCTCTTTACTCATTGCATAGCCGTGCATTGCCTTGAATAGGAAACAGCTCGCCCGTGAGGCGCCGAGTCGGTCCGCGCGCTTGCGCACAGGACCCGATAGTGCGCTCCGAAGAGGTGAACTACCCTGCCGGCGTGCAGTGGTTCGGACCCTTCTCTCAACCTGGACAGGGCGAAGCTCTCTGGATCTCACATGGTAAGACTTTTCGTTTGCAAGCCTTGACAGGTGCATAAGTATTCACGCAACGTGATCACACGGGAACTCGCCCGGGGCCCGACAAGCCGTGCCGTGGCGAGGATCTCCGGCGCCGTTCGCGATCCGTGGGGGGAAGAGTGGGGTCGCTTCAGGCTGTCCGGCGTACGTCCGGCGCACCGCTCACACCCTGCGAGAACCCACGGTAGGGCCGCCCCCTGCTTCGTGCCGTCGCACCAATCCGCGTCGACCTGCTGTCCAGAAATGCTGAGGGAGTTCTTCAGGTATGAGCAAGCCCCGCAAAATCGTCCTGGCCTTTTCGGGCGGGCTCGACACTTCGGTCATCCTGAAGTGGCTCCAGCTCGAGTACGACGCCGAGATCGTGACGTTCACCGCCGATCTCGGACAGGGCGAGGAGCTGGAGATCGCCAGGGAGAGGGCCCTGGCGCTCGGGGTCAAGCCTGAGAACATCTACATCGAGGACCTGCGGCACGAGCTGGTCTCCGAATACGCCTTCCCGATGTACCGCGCGAACGCCGCGTACGAGGGCAACTACCTGATGGGTACGCCCATCGCCCGGCCCCTGGTTGCCAAGCGGCACATCGAGATCGCCCGCGAGGTCGGCGCCGACGCGGTCGCCCACGGGGCGACCGGCAAGGGCAACGACCAGCTCCGCTTCGAGCTGGGCTACTACGCCCTCGCCCCCGACATCCGGGTCATCGCCCCCTGGCGGGAGTGGGACATGGCGGGCCGTGCCCAACTGATCGAGTTCGCCGACCTGCACGACATCCCCGTCGCCAAGGACAAGCGGGGCGAGGCCCCCTACTCGGCGGACGCCAACCTGCTGCACATCTCGTGCGAGGGCAAGTCGCTCGAGGACCCGTGGCTCACCCCCGACGACGACGCCTGGGTCCGGACCAAGTCTCCGGAGGAGGCCCCCGACCGGCCCACCACGATCGAGGTGGAGTTCGCCAAGGGTGACCCCGTCGCCATCGACGGCGAGGCGCTCGACCCGGTTGCCCTGGTGACGCGCCTCAACGAACTCGGCGCCGAGAACGGAATCGGCCGGATCGACATCGTCGACACCCGGTACGTCGGGATGAAGTGCCGCGGTCTGTTCGAGACCCCGGGCGGGACCATCTGGCTCCAGGCGCACCGCGCCATCGAGTCGATCACCCTCGACCGCGGTGAGGCGCACCTCAAGGACGAGCTGATGCCGCGCTACGCGGAGCTCGTCTACAACGGCTACTGGTTCGCCCCGGAGCGGGAGATGCTCCAGGCTCTCATCGACAAGAGCCAGGAGCGGGTCACGGGCACCGTGCGCCTCAAGCTGTACAAGGGCAACGTCATCGTCGAGGGCCGCAAGAGCCCCAACTCCCTCTACAGCCAGGGCCTGGTTACCTTCGAGGAGGGCGGCCCTTACCGTCAGGACGACGCGACCGGGTTCATCCGTCTCAACGCGCTCCGGCTTCGTCAGCTCGCCACCGTGGTCCAGGGCGGCATCGCATGACGCAGAAGCGGTTGCTGACGATAGAAGATCTCACGCCGGCCGCCGTGGACGACGTGATCACCGTCGCCGACGTGCTGGAGAAGCACAAGAAGCGCTTCGGTCACCTTCCCGCGCTGCTGCGCGGCCGGTGCATGGGCATGATCTTCGACGAGACGTCGCTGCGGACGCGCACCGCGTTCGAGCGGGCCATCGGCGACCTCGGCGGCCAGGCCATCCACTACAACGGCGCGGAGGCCCGCATCGGTCGCCATGCCGCCAAGACGGAGCACCTGCCCGACTTCGTGAACGTCGCGGGCGGCTTCAACGACGTGCTGCTGAGCCGGATCTACGACTTCGACACCCAGCGGCAGATCTGTGACTTGTCGCCGGTCCCGTTCATCAACGGCATGTGCGACGAGCACCACCCGACCCAGGCTCTGTGCGACTTCCTCACCATCAAGAGGCAGTTCGGCGCCATGGAGGGGATCGACGTCGCCTTCGTCGGGGACGGGACGAACATTGCGCTGTCCCTCGCCCAGACCGCTGCCAAGGTCGGTGCCCGCTTCACCTGCGCCACGCCCGCCGACATGGCGCTCCCGATGGACACGACCGCGCACCTGGCCGGATTCAGCGCCACCACGGACGCGCAGGCCGCCGTCAAGGAGGCCCATGTCGTGGTCGCCGACGCGTGGATCCCGATGAACAAGGCCGACGAGGCCGACGCCCGGCGTGAGCGGCTGGCGCCCTTCCGCGTCACGCCCGCTCTGATGGCCCTGGCGCGCCCTGACGCGATCTTCCTGCACAACCTGCCCGCGTACCGGGGCGACGAGGTCGTCCCCGAGGTCATCGACGGACCGCACTCGGTCGTCTACGCGGAGGCCGTCGCCAGGCTGCACATCGCCCGGGCCCTGTTGCTGTACTGCCTGCGTCCCGACTGGGCGGAGCTCGCGGAGGCGGCGCGGTCCTCCGCCCCCGACGCGTTCGACCGTCACCTGGACGAGCTCGACCGGCGTTCGGCGACGCGGGTGTTCTCATGAGCGGCGACCAGCGGGCCCTGGCCGCCCAGCGCATGGACGCGATCGGCACCACGGCCCACTACGACCGGCGGCTCGCGCTGTACGACATCACCGTGTCGCGGGCCCACGTCACCATGCTGCTCGAGCAGGAGATCGTGCCGGTTGACGCGGCCGCCGCCCTGCACCGCGCGCTGGACACCCTCAGGGAGCAGATCGAGTCGGGGGCCGAGCCGCTCGACCCGAAGGCCGAGGACGTTCACTCCGCGGTGGAGGAGTACCTTCAGGCGCAACTCGGTGCCGAGGCCGGCTGGCTGTCGACCGCGCGCGCCCGCAACGATCTCGCCGTGACCGCGCTGCGGCTGTGGATCCGCGACCAGGTGTCCGCGCTGGGCGCGCGACTCCTGGACCTGGTGGAGGCCCTGCGGGAGCAGGCCGAGCGGCATGCCTGGACCGTCATGCCGGGCTTCTCCCACCTCCAGATCGCGCAGCCGATGAGCTTCGGCCACGTGTGCCTGGCCTACGCGGAGGCGTTCCTGCGGGACGCCGAGCGCCTGCGCTTCGCGGCCGCACTGCAGGACGAGTCCCCGATGGGTTCGGGGGCGCTGGCCGGCACCGGGTTCCCGATCGACCGGGACAGCGTGGCACGGACCCTCGGGTTCGCCCGCCCGACGGCGAACTCGCTCGAGAGCGTCGGGGATCGCGGTTTCGCCCTGGACTTCCTGAGCGCGGGTGCCTCAGTCGCCCTGAACCTCTCCCGGTTCGGCTCCGAGATCGTGTTCTGGTCGTCGCAGCCGGTCGGCCTGATCGCGCTGCCCGACGAACTCGTCAGTTCGTCGTCCGCGCTGCCCCACAAGCGCAACCCCGACGCGGCCGAGCTGATGCGCGCCAAGAGCGGCCGGATCATGGGGAATCTGCACGCCCTGCAGACGGTGGTCAAGGGGTTGCCGCTCAGCTACTTCAGGGACCTGCAGGAAGACAAGGAGCCCTTGTTCGACACCGCCGACACCCTGGCGCTGTCCCTGGACGTCGCGATCTCCCTCGCGACCCTGATGGAACCGAAGGCGGACGCGATGCGGGCTGCCTCGGAAATCAACTTCCTCACCTCCAGCGATGTCGCCGACCGGCTCACCCGTGAACGAGGGATTCCCTTCCGTGAGGCCCACCACCTCGTGACGAGGCTGGTGCGGCTGGCGGAGGAGCATGGCTGTTCACTCGGGGCGCTGTCGCCGGAGTCCCGGCGATCGGTGGACACGCGGCTGGCGTTCGAGGACTGGCGGGACATCACGGTCGAGGACTCGGTCGCCTCGCGGGACAGCCAGGGCGGAACGGCCCCGGAGTGCGTGCGCGAGGCCGCCGCCCATCTGCGGGCTCGCGTCATCGAGTTCACGGCCCGCGGTACGGAAAAGAACATCACGGCACACGAAGTGGGGGGCCATCGTTGATGCCGGTGACGGACCTGGCGGAAAGCACGAAGCAGTACTGGAAGGACGGCTACACCGTCCTTCGCAGGCTGTACTCGGACGAGGAGATAACGGGGTTCCGCGCGGAGTGCGAACGCCTATGGAACCTCGACGGGCTGGACGACGACCTCAACCTGCGTACGGAGTTCCGGCGCGGCCCGGACGGGCAGTACGCCTTCGACCGGCTCGACCCGGTCCTGGACATCTCCCCGACGCTCACGGGAGCGGCGACACATCCGGCGCTGATGCGCGCCCTGGCCACCGTCCTGGGCGGGCCGGCACAGTTGCTGAAGGCCAAGCTGATCCGCAAGGAGCCAGGGGTCAACGGCTATGCGGCGCACCAGGACTTCCTGTACTGGAAGTGGCTCGACACGCGCCCGGATCTGCTGACCACGGTGGTCATCAACCTCTATCCGAGCGATGAGCGGTCGGGCGGCATCGGGTTCTACCGCGGTGGTCATCAGGAATTGCTTCCCGGCCCCCCGGACAATCCTGAGGGCGATTTCGATCCGAGTCGGCTGGATCCCTCCGACATCGACGTCCCGGCGCTCGACGCCGGTGACGCACTCGTCTTCCATTCGCTCGCACCGCACTTCAGTGGTCGTAACAACAGCGAACGCCCCAGGACGGTGCTGCTGCCGTCGTACTGCGTCAGCGATGAACCCGGGCTATACCAGAAGTACTACAAGCGGGAGATCGTGCGGCGCTGCAAGGAAATGGTCGGGTTCGAGCGGTACTTCGCACAGAACGACGCCCTGTAAAGCCGAAAGCCCTCCTCGTTTCCCCCTTCCTCCGCCGTGCTTCCTGACCGACGCATCGCTCAACAGGTCCAAAGGGCAAGTGATCATGCATATTCTGTTGCTCCACCCGGTCGCGGAGTGGTCGTTGGAGCGGGTGGCCGCTGTCTGTGTCCGTGAGGGCTGGCGGCTGACCATCGCGACGATCGAGAGTTCGACGGTCGGCGACCACGTCACGACGCTCCACGAGTGGATCCGGGTGCCCGCGCTGTCCGACTCGCCCCAGGAGCTGCTGGCCCAGATCGGGGCACGGCGGTTCGACGCGGTGGCTGCCGGCAACGAGTTCGCCGTGATCGCCGCGGACGTCCTGGCCCGGGAGTTGGGCCTCTACCACAACGACGTCGACAAGATACGTGCCTCGCGGAACAAGGCCCTCATGCGGAAGTCGTTCGCCGAACACGGCGTACCCCAGCCCCGCACGATCGCCATCCTGGCCGGCGCCGCGGACAGCGACACGGTCAACTGGGCCTCCGTGGAGTTCCCCGTCATCGTCAAGCCGGTCGACATGGCCATGAGTCTGTTCGTGCGCAAATGCGACTCCCGGAGCGAACTCGAGGAGACGCTGACGAGGATGTCGGCGTTCAAGACGTCACGGCTCACCCATTACGCGTTCAGCGCGGGCGCGCTCGTCGAGGAGTATGTGACGGGGCCGGAGTTCAGCCTCGAATGCGTTGTCCAGGACGGCGAGGTGGTCACGTACGCGCTGACCCGGAAGTTCGTCTCGCCGCTACCGGCCTGTTACGAGATCGGCCACGTCTCCGGCGAAGATATCCCGGCCGAGCACCGCGAGGCCCTCATCGAGGCGATCGCGCGGATCGCGTCGGGCTGGGGCATGGCACAGGGCGTCATGCACGTGGAGTTCAAGATGACGCCGGAGCGCATCAGCGTCATCGAGGCCGCCGCCCGCCCCGCAGGGGGCCACGTGCCGGAACTCGTCGAGTTGCAACACGGCTTCTCCCTCGAAGACGCCTATCTCCACGCGCGCGCCGGCCTGTGCTGGAAGGCCGCGCCGCGCGCACCGCACGAGGCATGGCACGGCATCCGGTTCCACTTCGACGAACGCACCGAGGTGGACCGGCCCGCGGGCGTGGCCGTGGTCCGCGTCCACGACGACGCGGACGGGGTCATCGCCGGGGCGGAACCCTTCTCGGTGAACCGGCGTACCGGATTCTCCGTGCTGCGCGGCGAATCGCTGGACGACCTGTCCGGGTTCATCCGTACGACATGAAGTTCGTCCTGGTTCCGCGTGACCGGGTATTGGCGACAGGGTGAGAGGCCGTGAAGGTGAACGATCCGAAGCAGGTCATCGTGGTGGGCGGCGGGCCCGGTCTGTGCGACCGCCTGCGGTCGCTCGGCGCGGAGATCACCCTGGTGGACACCCGCGCCGGCCATGACGACGCCCTCGTCGCGATCGCGCGGCGTACCTTCCTCGTTGACTACGACGACCCCTCGCTCGTCCCTCTGCTCCAGGCCCTCCACCATGAGAGCCCCTTCAGTGCGGTCCTGTGTCTCACCGAGCAGGGCCTGCTGCCGGCGGCGCGGATAGGGGAGGCGCTGGGCGTTCCCGGGCTCTCGCCGGAGGTGGTCGGGCGCACGCGGGACAAGTTCGCCATGCGCTCCTGGCTCCGGGACGCCGCGTTCTCCGCCGTCCCGTGCGCCGTGGTGCGCGACGCCGCCGACATCCGCAAGTTCGGCGACGAGCACGGATACCCCGTGATCGTGAAGCCGCGGCACGGCAAGGGGAGCGAGCATGTGTCGTGCTTCCGGGACGCCGCGGCGGTGAGCACTCCCGCGGACATCGCCGACGAGTACATCGCGGAGGCGTTCCTGCCCGGTCCGGAGTTCTCGGTCGAGGCGTTCAGCTGTGCCGGTGACCACCAGGTCATGGCGATCACCGGGAAGTTCACGCAGGACACCGACCCGGAGAACCCCTTCGTGGAGGTCGGGCACGTCGTCCCGGCGCCGGTCGGTCCCGACGTCTCGGCCGCCATGACCGCGTACGTGTCGGAGTTCCTCGGGGTCATCGGGATCTCCGACGGGTGCAGCCACACGGAACTGCGCATGACGCCTGAAGGGCCCGAGGTCATCGAGACGCACACACGAGTGGGCGGCGACTCCATCCCCACCCTCGTCCGGCAGGCCACGGGACACGATCTCCTCGACCACCTGGTCGACTGGTCCCTCCACGGCGTCCGACCGGGCAAGCCCGTCCCGACCTCAGCCGGCGCCGCGGCGATCCGCTTCTTCGCACCGCCGCCGGGGACTGTCACCGGCGTCCGGGGCGTACAGCGCTGGCAGGGGCATCCCGGTGTCGTGAAGCTCCACCTCCCGCTCAAGGTCGGGGACCGGATCCCGACGATCAAAGACTCCCGCACGCGCGTGGGGTACGTCGTGACCACCGCCCCGACCGCGGCCGCGGCGATCGAGACATGCGGGGAGGTCATCGCGGGAGTCCGGATCGACGTCGGGTAATGTGCCGCAGGTTTTTGGCGGCATGATCTTTTTCTTCATCCAGAAAGGCGGCGCAGAACGTGCGCGACGAGACGAACAAGAGCAGCGGTCTGATCCGGGGACGTTTCGGTGAGGGCATGTCCGAGGTGATGGAGCAGATCAACGCCTCCATTGGCTTCGACCAGCGCATGGCCATGCAGGACATCGACGGGTCGATCGCGCACGTGACGATGCTCTGCGAGCAGAAGATCGTCTCCGCGGAAGACGCCGTGGCCATCAAGGACGGTCTGGAGGTCATCCGGACCGAGATCAGCTCCGGGAGTTTCCCCTTCTCGGTGGAGTTGGAGGACATTCACATGAATGTCGAGGCCCGACTCCGCGAACTCATCGGCGCCGCCGCCGGCCGGCTGCACACGGCCCGCAGCCGCAACGACCAGGTGGCCACGGACTTCCGCCTCTGGGTGCGCGAAGCGAACGACCGCGCGATCGCCCTCGTCCAGCAGCTCATCGCGGTCCTGGTCGAGCAGGCCGGGGAGAACACCGCGACCATCATGCCCGGCTACACGCATCTCCAGAGCGCGCAGCCGGTGTCGTTCGGCCACCACCTGATGGCGTACGTGGAGATGTTCGGGCGCGACCTCGGCCGGCTGCGCGACTGCCGCGAGCGGATGAACGAATCCCCGCTCGGCGCCGCGGCACTGGCCGGGACGTCCTTCCCCATCGACCGCGCACGCACGGCGGAACTCCTGGGCTTCGCCCGGCCGATGCGCAACTCGTTGGACGCCGTCTCGGACCGGGACTTCGCCCTGGAGTACCTGGCCGCCGCGTCGATGTGCATGACGCACCTCTCGCGGCTCGCTGACGAGATCGTGCTGTGGATGTCGCCGCAATACAGCTTCATCGAACTGTCCGACGCCTGGACGACGGGTTCGTCCATCATGCCGCAGAAGCGCAACCCCGACGCCGCCGAGCTGGTGCGCGGCAAGGTGGGCCGGGTGCACGGCTCGCTGTTCGGGCTGCTGACGGTCATGAAGGCGCTGCCCCTGACCTTCTCCAAGGACATGCAGGAGGACAAGGAGCGGACGTTCGACGGCGCGGACACGTTCGAGCTCTGTCTGAAGGCCATGATCGGCATGATCGGCGACATGACCCCGCGGGCCGCCAACATGCGGGCGGCGGCCGGGGCCGCCCACGCGACCGCGACCGACCTGGCCGACTGGCTGGTGCGTGAGCTGGGGCTGCCGTTCCGCGAGGCGCACCACATCACCGGCCAGCTGGTACGGCTGGCCGACAAGCACGGGGTCCGCCTCGACGAATTGCCGCTCGCCGCGATGCAGGAGGTCGAAGCCCGTATCGACGAGAACGTCTTCGCGGTCCTCGGGATCGAGGACTCCGTGAACTCACGCCGCAGCCTCGGCGGGACGTCCCCGGAGTGTGTGGCCCGACAGGTCGAGGAGTGGCGCTCCCGCGTGAAGCAGTCGCTCGCCTGATGACCACCTACCGCGAGATATTCGGAATCCGGGAGTTCCGGGCCCTGTTCGTCGCGCGCCTCTTCGCGATGGCAGGGGTCGTGCTCTCCAGCCTGGCGCTGGGCACCGTGATGTACCACGAGACGGAGTCGCCGTTCCTTACGGCAATCTCCCTCTTCGGCGGCCCGCTCGTCCAGCTCGTCACCGCGCGCTATCTCCTGGCGTCGTCGGATCTGTTGCGCCCGCGCACCGCGATGATCGTCATGGCGAGCGTCTCGACGAGCACCGCCGCGCTGCAGACGCTGCCCGGTCTGAGCTGGTGGATGCGGTTCCTGATTCTCGCGGGCGGTTACGTGGTGATGGGGGCCACGTCGGGCACCGTCATCGCCCTGCTGGCGGACATCGTGCCGAAGGAAGCCTTCGTGCTGGCCCGCGCCACGATGAACATCACGGTCGGCGGCATGCAGATCATCGGCAACGGCGTGGGCGCCGTCCTGCTCGCCGTGGTGTCGCCGTCGTGGCTGTTCACGATCGCGGCACTGGTCGGCACGGCCTCGGGCCTCATGTCGAGGCTCGGGCTCGACGACCGTCCGGCGCGGGCGGTCGGCAAGGTCGTCGAGCGCAGCCGCCGTGTGAACGGCGAGCTGCTCTCGTCCCCCGTCACCCGGCCGCTGTTCCTGATGATGTGGGTCCCCAACGGGCTGGTCGTGGGCTGTGAGGCGCTGTTCATCCCGTACGCCAGGGAGCACGCCGGCTACCTACTCGCGGCCGGCGCGGTCGGCATGCTCGCCGGTGACATCGCGGTCGGCCGCTTTGTGCCCGAGGCGCTGCGCGACAGGCTGGTCATGCCCTTGCGGGTGCTGCTCGCGGTGCCGTTCCTGGCCTTCCCGTTCACCCCGCCGGTGCCGCTCGCGGCGGCCCTGGTCGGGCTTTCCGCCTTCGGGTTCTCTGCGTCGCTGCCTTTGCAGGAACGGCTGGTGGGGCACACCTCCGAGGATGTGCGAGGGCAGGCGTTCGGCCTGTCCGGCACCGGGCTGATGGTGGGACAGGCCCTGGGCGCGATGGCCGCCGGCGGCCTCGCCCAATTGTTCGGCGGCACGCGCCCAGTGGGCTGGGCGATGGCCACGATGGCCGTGCTCTCGCTCCTGGTCACCGCGTCGCTGCGCAGCGGCCTGCGCAGATCGGCCGGCCGTCGCCGGCCGTCGCCGGCACCCGCCCCTTCCTGACCCCGCTCCGCCCGACCCTCTTCACCTCATCTCACCGCACACCAACTGACACCACGAGGCCGTGGAGTCCGCTTCGCCATGCGCGCCTGCGGGCTCCGGGGCCGGGAACCACGAGCACATTCACCAAGGATCACCGAAATCCAGGGGGGAACCATCCCGATGACCCAGACCGCGCCTTCTCCGCAACTACTGTTCCAGCGGGCACCGGTCCGCCGCCAGGACGAGGCTGTCTTCATCGGCAAGCTCTGCGTACTGGCCGCCATGCTCGCGGGTGGCGTCACGTTGGCCGTGCAGTCGTCGTACTGGCTTGCCGCGATCGGGATCGTGATCCTGGGGCTCGCGTACACCCACGCGGTGGAACTTCAGCACCAGTGCCTGCACCACTCGGCGTTCCGCGCCTCGCGGCTCCACCGCGCGGTGGGCTTCCCCCTCGGTCTGCCGATGCTCGTGTCCTACAGCCACTACCGGGTCCGCCACCTCCAGCACCACCGCTTCCTGGGTACGCCGGAGGACACGGAGTTCTTCGGGTTCGACACCCGCAAGCCGCTCACGCTGGGCGTTCTGGCGAAGGGGCTCTTCGACGTCAGCCGTGTCGTGGCTGTGGTCCGTGATGCCGCGACCTGCGTGACAGGCGCCTGGCAGTACGACATGGGTCAGATCGCGCCGAAGAGCCGTAAGGCGATCGTCAGCGAGTACCGGTGGTTCGCGATCGTCGCGGCCGCCCTGATCGCCGCGTGCGCCTTCGGCGGAGGGCCGCTGGTGCTGCGCTTGTGGATGCTTCCCTTGCTGGTCGCGATGCCGCTGCACTTCCTCGTGGAACTGCCTGAGCACATCCTGTGCGACACCTCCAGCGTCGATGTCCTGCGCAACACCAGGTCGATAACGGGAGGTTGGCTGACGACCTGGTACACCAACGGGAACAACCTGCACATCGAACACCACGCGGCCATGAACGTGCCCATCAACCGGTTGCGTGAACGCCACGGCGACACCCAGGAGTTCGCGTCGAACGTGCAGCGCACCTACTTCGAGTTCGCGAAGATCGTGGCCCGCGAGGTCTGGAAGAACCGGACCGCGACGAGCCACTGACCATTGGGGTGGGCGAGGTCGTACGAACCCCGGGGCAGCCGCGGCGGCCTGCTGTGTGGGCGTCGAACTCGCTCAGGACAGCGCCCGGCGCTCCGGGCCGAGGAGCGTGCAACACGCGTCGCAACTGCAGGGCCGACCGGGCCGCCAGAGCCGCCGCGCAGAGCGCCCTCCCTGGCCGCCGCGAACTTCAGCCCGTCCGTGTCCGTGACCAGTTCCCTTGGACGGACGTCCAGCAGCCGCATCCCGCCGCCGACCCAACCACAGCACCCCCACTCGGCCACGGGGTCGTACTTCGGAACTGATCGCAACGCAGCGTTATGGGATCAAGATCCGCAAACTGAAATCCTCGGCCACGCACCGCAGCGGCCACCGTCACCTTCTTGCATAAAACTGCGGTCATTCGTATAGTCATGCCATCTAGTGGAGGAGTGACATGGTGACGCGCGTGGCAGTGGCGGGAGCGAGCGGGTACGCGGGCGGTGAAGTGCTGCGCCTGCTGCTCGGGCACCCCGGGGTGGAGATCGGGGCCCTCACCGCGAACTCCAGTGCGGGCCGGCGGCTCGGTGAGCTCCAGCCACATCTGCTGCCGCTCGCCGAACGGGTGCTGGAGCCGACCACCACCGAGGTCCTCGCCGGGCACGACGTGGTGTTCCTCGCCCTGCCGCACGGCCAGTCCGCCGCCGTCGCCGAGGAGCTCGGCGACGAGGTGCTCGTCGTCGACTGCGGCGCGGACTTCCGGCTGCGGGAGGCCGCCGCCTGGGAGACGTTCTACGGCTCCCCGCACGCCGGCACCTGGCCCTACGGCCTCCCCGAACTCCCCGGCGCCCGTGACGCGCTGCGCGGCACCCGGCGGATCGCCGTCCCCGGCTGCTATCCGACGGCCGTGTCGCTCGCCCTCGCCCCGGCCTACGCGGCCGGGCTCGCCGAGCCCGAGGCCGTGATCGTCGCCGCGAGCGGCACCTCCGGCGGCGGCAAGGCGCTCAAGCCGCATCTGCTCGGCAGCGAGGTCATGGGCTCGATGAGCCCGTACGGCGTCGGCGGTGTGCACCGGCACACCCCGGAGATGGTCCAGAACCTCTCCGCCGCGGCCGGGGAGCCGGTCACGGTCTCCTTCACCCCGACCCTCGCCCCCATGCCGCGCGGCATCCTCGCCACCTGCACGGCGAAGGCGCGGCCCGGCGTCACGGCGGACGCGCTGCGCGAGACGTATGAGAAGGCCACCGCCGGCGAGCCCTTCTGCCACCTGCTCCCCGAGGGGCGCTGGCCGTCCACCGGTGCCGTCCTCGGCTCCAACGCCGTCCAGCTCCAGACCGCGCTGGACGAGGCCGCCGGCCGGATCGTCGTCATCGCCGCCGTCGACAACCTCACCAAGGGCACCGCCGGCGGCGCGGTGCAGAGCATGAACATCGCCCTCGGGCTTCCCGAGGAGACGGGCCTGTCCGCCGTCGGGATCGCCCCGTGAGCGGCGCGCACGCGGCGGCGCCGGCGGCAGCGGCGGCACACGCGGCAGCGGCCGGCGGGGAAACGGCCACCGGCGGGGAAACGACCACGGAAGAGACGGAGACGCAGTGAGCGTGACGGCAGCCAAGGGCTTCACGGCGGCGGGCATCGCCGCCGGCATCAAGGAGAGCGGGGACCCGGATCTGGCACTGGTCGTCAACCACGGGCCGCGTCTGGCCGCCGCGGGTGTCTTCACCTCCAACCGCGTCAAGGCCGCCCCCGTCCTCTGGTCGGAGCAGGTCGTCAAGGGCGGCCGGGTCTCCGCCGTGATCCTCAACTCCGGCGGCGCCAACGCCTGCACCGGCCCGCTCGGCTTCCAGGACACCCACCTGACGGCCGAGAAGACCGCCGAGGCGCTGGGCGAGGAGTTCAGCCCCGGGGAGGTGGCCGTCTGCTCCACCGGCCTCATCGGCATCCGCCTCCCGATGGACAAGCTGCTGCCGGGCATCGGCACGGCCGTCGCCCAGCTCTCCGCGCACGGCGGCGAGAAGGCGGCCCTCGCCATCAAGACCACCGACTCCGTGCACAAGACCGCCGTCGTGGAGAGCCCGGCCGGCTGGACCGTCGGCGGCATGGCCAAGGGCGCGGGCATGCTCGCCCCCGGCCTCGCCACCATGCTCGTCGTCCTCACCACCGACGCCGACGTGGCGCAGCCCGAGCTCGACAAGGCCCTGCGCGCCGCCACCCGCACCACCTTCGACCGGATTGACTCCGACGGCTGCATGTCCACCAACGACACCGTGCTGCTGCTGGCCTCCGGTGCCTCCGGCACGGCCCCGGGCTACGACGAGTTCGCCGAGGCCGTCCGCGCCGTCTGCGGCGACCTGGCCCGGCAGCTCATCGGCGACGCCGAGGGCGCCTCCAAGGACATCCGCATCGAGGTCGTGAACGCCGCGAGCGAGGACGACGCCGTCGAGGTCGGCCGCTCCATCGCCCGGAACAACCTCCTCAAGTGCGCCGTGCACGGCGAGGACCCCAACTGGGGCCGGGTGCTCTCCGCGATCGGCACCACCTCCGCCGTGTTCGAGCCGGACCGGCTGAACGTCGCCATCAACGGCGTCTGGGTCTGCCGGGACGGCTCCGTCGGCGAGGACCGCGAGCTGGTCGACATGCGCTACCGCGAGGTCCGCATCACCGCCGACCTGGCGGCCGGCGCCGAGTCGGCCGTCATCTGGACCAACGACCTGACCGCCGACTACGTCCACGAGAACAGCGCCTACTCCTCATGAGCACCACGCGGAAGCACACCGCCCTCCCCAAAGCGCAGATCCTCATCGAGGCGCTGCCCTGGCTGACCCGCCACCACGGCAAGACCGTCGTCATCAAGTTCGGCGGCAACGCCATGGTCGACGAGGAGCTGAAGGCCGCCTTCGCCCAGGACGTGGTCTTCCTCCGGCACGCCGGCCTCAAGCCCGTCGTCGTGCACGGCGGCGGCCCGCAGATCACCGCGCACCTCGACAAGCTCGGCCTGGTCTCGGAGTTCAAGGCCGGGCTGCGCGTCACCACCCCCGAGGCGATGGACGTCGTCCGCATGGTGCTCGCCGGGCAGGTGCAGCGCGAACTCGTCGGGCTGCTCAACCGGCACGGCCCGCTGGCCGTCGGCATGACCGGTGAGGACGCCCACACCATGACGGCTGTCAAGCGCTACGCCGAGATCGACGGCGAGAGCGTGGACATCGGCCGGGTCGGCGACATCACCGGCGTCGAGGTCGGCGCCGTGCAGGCGCTGCTGGACGACGGGCGCATCCCCGTCATCTCCTCCATCGCCCGCAGCGCGGACGACCAGCACGTCTACAACGTCAACGCCGACACGGCCGCCGCCGCGCTCGCCGCCGCGCTCGGCGCCGAGACGCTGATGGTGCTCACCGACGTCGAGGGCCTCTACGAGGACTGGCCGAACAGCGACGAGGTGATCAGCCGGCTCACCGCCACCGAGCTGGAGAAGCTGCTGCCCGACCTGGCCAGCGGCATGGTCCCCAAGATGGAGGGCTGCCTGCACGCCGTGCGGGGCGGCGTCAACACCGCGCGCGTCATCGACGGCCGGGTGCAGCATTCGATCCTGCTGGAGATCTTCACGGACGAAGGCATCGGCACGATGGTCGTGCCCGACGCGGAGGGGGAGACGGCATGAGCGGCACGAACGGCGCGAGCGGCACGGGCGACGCGATGGGCGCGAGCGGCAACCAGGAGCTCACGCGGCGCTGGCAGCAGGCGCTGATGGACAACTACGGCACCCCCCGCCTGCCCCTGGTGCGCGGGGAGGGGGCCCGGGTCTGGGACGCCGACGGCCGCGAGTACCTCGACTTCGTCAGCGGTATCGCCGTCAACTCCCTCGGCCACGCCCACCCCGCCGTCATCCGGGCCGTCTCCGGTCAGGTCGCCACCCTCGGCCACGTCTCCAACCTCTTCGTCGCCGAACCGCCCGTCGAACTCGCCGAGCGGCTGCTCCAGTTGCTCGGCCGCCCCGGCAAGGTCTACTTCTCCAACTCCGGCGCGGAGGCCGTCGAGGCCGCCTTCAAGATCGGGCGGCGCACCGGCCGGAGCCACATGGTCGCCACCGAGGGCGGCTTCCACGGCCGCACCATGGGCGCCCTCGCCCTCACCGGGCAGCCCGCCAAGCGCGACCCCTTCCTGCCGCTGCCCGGCGAGGTGACCCACGTGCCGTACGGGGACGCGGACGCGCTCCGGGCCGCCGTGACCACCGACACCGCCCTCGTGATCGTCGAGCCGGTCCAGGGTGAGAACGGCGCCGTCGTGCCGCCCGCCGGATACCTCGCCGCGGCCCGGGAGATCACCCGGGCCACCGGCACCCTCCTCGTGATCGACGAGGTGCAGACCGGCATCGGCCGCACCGGCCACTGGTTCGAGCACCAGGCGCAGGGCGTCGAGCCCGATGTCGTCACCCTCGCCAAGGGGCTCGGCGGCGGGCTGCCGATCGGCGCGACCGTCGCCTTCGGCGAGGCCGCCGAGCTGCTGGCGCCCGGCCACCACGGCTCGACCTTCGGCGGCAACCCCGTCTCCTGCGCCGCCGCGCTCGCCGTCCTCGACACCATCGCCGCCGACGGCATCCTGGACCGCGTCAAGCGCACGGGTGAGCGGCTGCGCGACGGCATCGAGGCCCTGGGACACCCGCTCGTCGCACATGTGCGCGGTTCCGGACTGCTGCTCGGTATCGTGCTCACCGAACCCGTGGCCCCCCGCGTCCAGCAGGCGGCGCAGGAGGCCGGGCTCCTCGTGAACGCCGTCGCCCCCGGCGTCGTCCGGCTCGTCCCCCCGCTGATCATCGGCGACGCGGAGGTGGACGCGCTGCTCGGAGCCCTGCCGGCGGTCCTGGACGGAGCCGCGGGCGACAGGGACGACCGACGATCCGGAGACTGACCACCATGAGCCAGGCGCAGGACACCGAGCACGGCGGGCCGGCCGTACCGCAGACCCGTGCGGCCCGCCACCGGCGGATCGTCGACATCCTCAACCGTCAGGCGGTGCGCTCCCAGAGCCAGTTGGCCCGGCTCCTCGCCGACGACGGACTGAGCGTCACCCAGGCCACGCTCTCCCGCGACCTCGACGAACTGGGCGCGGTGAAGATCCGCAGCGCGGGCGGGGAGCTGATCTACGCGGTGCCGTCCGAGGGCGGCTTCCGCACCCCGCAGGCGCCGCTGGGGGAGTCGGTCAAGGAACAGCGGATGGCCCGGCTGGCCGGTGAACTCCTCATCTCCGCCGAGGCGTCGGCGAACCTGGTCGTCCTGCGCACCCCGCCGGGGGCCGCGCAGTTCCTGGCCTCGGCGATCGACCAGGCCGAGGTCCACGACATCCTCGGCACCATCGCGGGCGACGACACCCTGCTGCTGATCAGCCGCGACCCGGCGGGCGGCCAGGCCCTCGCGGATCATCTGCTGCGGCTGGCCCAGCGGGAGTCCTGAGCCCGCCGCCCCGGCACGCAACTCCCCGAGACCGCCCGGCAACCCGCCGGGCGGTCTCACGCGTGACGGCGCCCGGCGGCCGCGCCGGGCGCCGGCCGCGCCGGTTCCGTCTCGCATGGTGAACCGGGAGCGGGGAAATCCCGCCGACCTCCGGGTGCGCGGACACGTCCCGGGCATGGCGTGAACCGGGGTCCGGAGAACGACCGGAAGCCTGCCCGGAAACCGGAACGGAAGCCCGGGAACGAGACCTGTGGAATCCGGAGAACAAGAGTCCGGATTTCGTCCGCCGCTTTTCCGGATTTTCCCCTTCCGGGGTGGTGTGCCGGTGAAAGGGCATCCGGACGCCGGCCCGGGGCCGTGGCCGGGGAGCCGCGGGGACGCGTGCATCGCGGAGCGGATTGCCCGATGGCGGCCAGAAGGAATCCCGGGCGGAAATGTTACCGGCCGGAAAGAATGCGGGCCGGTTTCTTTCCCGGGCCGGCTCCGGGCCGGTCGGCGCGTGAGCGGAATGCTCCCTTGTTTGCTTGACGTAAGTCTCCCGGCCCGACAAGACTGCGGATGCCCGCTCACCGGAGACCGATTCACTATTCCGGAGGGCTGGAAAAGGGAACGAAAAATTCTGCCATCACGTTGGGGGAACACATGAAGATCCGCAGATCCCTGGGTGCGATCGGTGCCACGTCCGCGCTCGCCGTGGGCACCCTGCTGGGGCTGTCCCCGGCCGCCAACGCGGCGCCGGCGGCGGAGAGCGGCACCGCGGCCGCCACCTCGCAGTCGGCCTCGGGGCGCACGATCACCGACACCGCCGACGCGCGGACGCTGAAGGCCACGGGCGGGAACGCCGTCGCCGGCACCTCGGCCGCCGACGCCCCCTACCGGGCCGACGCGAACTGCTGGAACGGAAGCACCTCGGGCCGGAACTTCTACATGACCTGCTCGGGGAACGGTTACCGGGTGTACGTCGACTGCTCCAACGGCGTGCGGTACATCTTCAGCACCTATTACTACGGCAGCTGGAACCACACGCTCACCTGCCCCTCCGGTACGTCCGCGATCTGGGGCGGATCCATCGGCGGCTGACCGCGCTCCCCGCGTGGCGTCGCCGCGCACCGCACCACAGGATCGACAGGACCCCGCGGAATGATTCCGCGGGGTCCTTTCCTCTTGGGCGGTTGATGGTTGATGGTTGACGGGCGGAATACTCGTACCCCCCGTGCGTGGCCGAATTCATGCGGTTGGCTGTCCGCGGTCTCTTACGGATTTCATATGCGCGGCCCCCTAGCCTTTCGAAGGGCCGGGGAAACCATCCCCGGATGGTGATCTCTGGAGTTGTCTTGCTGATCGAAAAAACCGTGCGCGGCGCGTTACTTCCCGTGCTCCTTGCGGTGCCGCTGGCATTACTCACCAGTTGTTCCGGTGATTCCGATCCCGGGCTTCCGTCCGCCGGGGGAAAGCAGTCCTCCTCCGGCTCCGCGGAGGCCGAGGGGACCGGCGAGGCGGACGAGGCGACGCTCCGGTACGCCCGGTGCCTCCGTGAGCAGGGCGTCGAAGTCGACGACCCCGAGGGCGGCAATCTGTCCATCCCGCTGGACGGGCAGGACCAGGAGACGGTGACCAGGGCGCAGAAAGCCTGCGAGAAATACCAGCGGGAGCTGGAGGGCGGGGACGACCCGGGCGGACAGCCCGACGACGAGGCGGTCGCCGCCTACCGGCTCAAGCTGAACCGCTGCATGCGGGAGAAGGGCTTCGACGCGCCGGACGACAAGCCGGCGGAGGTCGAGGAGGGCGACGTCGAGCACGAGAAGGCCATGAAGGAGTGCCACCAGAAGATCGGCCCGATCGCGACAGCTCCCGCCGAGGAGTGACCGTGGCGGGAGAGCACCCCGAGGACCGGATCCCGGCCGGCCGGAAGCCGGACCGCGACCGGCCCGGGAACGCGACGGCCGGGAACGCGGCCCTCGAGGACACCGCACCCGAGGGCACCGCACCCGAGGGCACCGCACCCGAGGGCACCGCACCCGAAGAATCCGTCCCCGACGGCAACGGCAACGGCACCGGCAGGCCGCGGCGGGTTCCCGCCCTGGCCGCGGTCCTGCTGCTGACGGCGACCGCGGCGGTCGCCGTCGTATTCCTGCGCGACGGCGGCGAGGCCGAATCCGCCGAACCCCCCGGGCCACCGTCCACCACCCGGGTCACCCGCGGCGATCTGGTGACGGCGGACACCGTGAACGGCACGCTGGAGTACGAGCCCGGACAGCCCCTGCCCGGCCGGCTGTCCGGCACCGTCACCTGGCTTCCCCGCACCGGCGCGGTGATCGGCCGCGGCGAACAGCTGTACCGGCTGGACGACAAGCCGGTCCTGCTGTTCCGCGGCCGGATCCCCGCCTACCGCGAGCTCTCCGCCGGAGCGGACCCCGGCCGGGACGTCCGGCAGCTGGAGCGGAACCTCGCGCACCTCGGATACACCGGCTTCACCGTGGACGACGCGTACACCGACGGCACCGCGTACGCCGTCAGGCGCTGGCAGCGCTCCCTCGGCCTTCCGGCCACCGGACGCGTCGAACTGGGCAGGGTCCTGTTCGCCCCGGGCGACGTACGGGTCGGCGGGGCCGAGACCGGCCTCGGCGAGGAGACCGCCCCCGGCAGTCCCGTCCTGGCCACGACCCGCACCGGACGGAGCGTCACCGCGGAGGTGAAACTCGCGCAGCAGCGGCTGTTCACGAAGGGCGGGAAGGTGACCGTCGCACTGCCCGGCGGCAAGACCCTGCGCGGCACGGTCTCCTCGGTCGGCTCCGTCGTGGACGGCGGCGGGGGCGGCGGAGAGGGCGGCGGCGACGGTGGCGAGGGAGGGAACGGCGGCGGCCCGGGGGACCGGGACGAGACCGTCACCGTCCGGATCACCCTCCGGAACAAGGATGTCGACAAGGCGGCCGGATCGCTCACCAGGGCCCCGGTACGGGTGTCGGTCGAGAGCGAGCGCCGTGAGGACGTGCTGTCGGTGCCGGTCGCCGCGCTGCTCGCGCTGCGCGAGGGCGGTTACGGAGTGGAGCTGGTCGAGGGCGGGGAGAGCCGCGTACTGCCCGTCGAACCGGGGCTGTTCGCCGACGGCCGGGTGGAGATCAGCGGTCCGGGCATCGCCGAGGGCGACACCGTCGGGACACCGGCGCTGTGAGCGACGAGAGCGGCACAGGCCGCACGAGCCGCACGAGCCGGACGGGCCGCACGAGCCGCATGAGCAGCGCAAGCGGCACCAGCCGCGAGCACCCTGCCGCGTCCGCCCGGCAGGAGCGCTCCGTGGTGGAACTGACCGGCGTCTCCCGCAGCTACCCCGGAACCCCGCCGGTCCACGCGGTCCGTGAGGTGGACCTCCGCATCGGACACGGCGAACTGGTCGCCGTCACCGGGCCGTCCGGCTCCGGCAAGTCCACCCTGCTGCATCTGCTCGGCACCCTCGACCGGCCCACCGCCGGGCGCGTGACCGTCGACGGCTTCCCGCTGGACGCGCTGTCCGACCGGGAGCTCTCCGCCCTGCGCGCCCAGCGGATCGGATTCGTCTTCCAGCAGTTCTTCCTCGGCGCCGGAGTCCCGGCCGTCGACAGCGTGGCCGACGGCCTGCTCTACACCGGGCTGCCCCGGAGCCGCCGCCGCGCGGCCGCGGCCGAGTGCCTGGAACGGCTCGGGCTGGGGCGCCGGCTCGGTCACCGGCCGCACCAGCTCTCCGGTGGCGAGAAGCAACGGGTCGCGCTGGCCCGCGCGGTGGTCGGGCGGCCCCGGCTGCTGCTGGCGGACGAGCCCACCGGGGCCCTCGACACGGCCTCCGGCGAACAGGTCCTCGAACTGCTGCGCGGACTCAACGACGACGGCACGACCGTCGTCGTCATCACCCACGACCAGGAGCTCGCCGGAAGACTGCCCCGCCGGGTGCGGATGCGCGACGGCCGCGTGGTCGCCGACCACACCACCCCGCCCGGGACGGCGGACGCGGCAGCGCCCCGGGAGCCGGCCGGCGCGGCCCCCGGGACCGGCGGCCCGCACGCCCGCCCCGCGCCCGAGGAGGCCGCGCCATGACCCGCCCCGCACGGGACGGCCGCACGCCACGCCTGCGGCCGTCCCGGCTCAGCCCGGCCGACATCTGGCAGTTGAGCCTGATCGGCGTGCGCGCCAGACCGCTGCGGGCCGTGCTGTCCGCGTCGGGCATCGCCATCGGGATCGCCGCGATGGTCGCCGTCATGGGTATCTCCACCTCCAGCCACGCGGAACTGGACCGGACCCTCGACCGGCTCGGCACCAACCTGCTCCGGGTCTCGGCGGGCCGGACGGTGTCGGGCGAGGAAGCCGCACTGCCCCCCGAGGCGGTGCCCATGGTGCGGCGGCTGCGGCCCGTCACCCGGGTCAGCGCGACCGGCGCGGTGGACGCCCGGGTGTACCGCAGCGATCTGATCCCCGAAGGGGAGACCAACGCGCTGGAAGTGGTGGCGGCCCGCACCGACCTGCTGCGCACCCTCGGCGGGACGACCGCCAGCGGCAGCTGGCTGAACCGGGCGACCGCACGCTATCCCGCGGTCGTCCTGGGCTCGGTCACGGCCAGGCGGCTGGGCATCGCCCGCGCGGATCCGGATCTCCGGATCCGCATCGGGGACGAGTGGTTCACGGTGACCGGCGTGCTGGACCCGGTCGTGCTCGCCCCCGAACTCGACCGGGCGGCGCTGGTGGGCTACGAAGCGGCCGAGGACCGGCTGGGGTTCGACGGCGGGTCCACCCTGCTCTACGTACGGGCCGAGGAGAGCGCGGTCACCGCGGTCCGCGGAGTGCTCGCCCGCACCGTCAACCCGCCCCGCCCGGAGACGGTGGAGGTCAGCCGCCCCTCGGAGGCCCTCGCGGCCCGGGCCGCGGCGGACCGGGCGTTCACCGGACTGCTGCTCGGCATCGGGGCGGTGGCCCTGCTCGTCGGCGGGATCGGCGTCGCCAACACCATGGTGATCTCGGTGCTGGAACGCCGGGGCGAGATCGGGCTCCGCCGGGCGCTGGGGGCGACCCGTGGCCAGATCCGGACCCAGTTCCTCGCCGAGTCCCTGGTCCTCGCGGGCCTCGGCGGTGTGGGTGGGGCCGTGCTCGGCGGACTGATCACGGGCGGATACGCGGCCAACCGGGGCTGGCCGGTGGCACTGCCCGCGGAAGTGCTCGCGGCCGGGGTGGCGGGGACCCTGCTCATCGGCGCGCTGGCCGGTCTCTACCCGGCGGTGCGCGCGGCCCGGGTCGCCCCCGCCGGCGCCCTGGCCACCGGCTGATTCCGCCACCGGCTGACCCCGCCCCGGCGCGGGCACCGCCCGTGTCGCGGCGACGTCAACGGCCGGGCTGCCGCGAGCCGCCGTCCGGCGGGCCGTCACCCGGACGCGCCGTGACCCAAGCGGGCCGCGCCGCGGCGACGTGCCGCGAAGCCGCCGCACCGCACCCCCGCGTCCGGGCCGATCCCGCACCTGACCGATCCGCGGGAACGGTGATCCGGCCGGGCGGCGCTCCGCGGGGTGCCGAATCCGTGCGGGACGGAACCGGGGCGGGATGACGGGAGTTCGGCTCTCAGCGGCGCCGGAATCGCTAATATCGCCTGAGTCTCGGGGGAGGTCATCGTGGCAGGCGCATCCAGTGATCATTCCACTGCCAAGGTGTTGGCACTGGTCGGCGGAATCGCATCCGTGCTGTCGATCCTGACCTGGCTGGGCGTGAGCAACGCGACGGAGCTGAAGGTCCTGTTGGCCGACTCGCAGCCGTCCCGTTCCAGTCCGGCCTCGTACACGCCTTCGCCGACCGTCCGCATCCCCGATGACCCCGAGATCGGTGAGGGGAACGCGGACGAGCCCGACCCCGAGCCGCCGGCACCCACTCCGGATCCCACCGAAGAGGCGTTCCAAGCCATCTCGGCCGGCGACTGTTTGGCGGTCTACGACACGGGCCGCGGGGGCAAGAGCATCGACTGGAGCGCCGATGTTCCGCCGGACCCCGTGTCCTGCGCCGGTGAGCAGGCGCAGGTGCAGGTGACCGCCACCGACACGGCCTGTCCCACGGGTGACGGAAGGTCGTACTGGAGCCACCGGTCCGCCACCACCGGCGACACCACGAAGCTCTGCCTCTCCCGCATCTACCACGCCACCTACTGCATGCTCGGCCGGCAGTCCGGCGACGCGATCTCCCTCGGCCTGATGACGGCCGTGGACTGCCGGCGCGAGCCGGTGCCCGCCCCGTACAACCAGATCATGCACATCACGGGCGTCTACCGCGCCCCGGCGGGTGCCAACGCGGACAACTGCCGCCGGGCGGCGGGTGACCGGACGCGCTACTGGGCCTACCTGGTGGACGGCGACTCCAAGCTGCTGTGCACCACGACCTACCAGGGCGGCTGACCGGCGGCTCGGTTCCGGTCCCCCCGGCGAAACCGGACCCGGCCGGAAACCCGGACCGCCGTGTGCGAGGTCACCGGCTAGAGCAGATCGAACTCCCCGGCCCGGATGTCGGCGATGAACGCCGCCCACTCGTCGGCCCGCAGCACCAGCGCGGGCCCGGACGGATCCTCGGACTGCCGCACGGCCACGGTCTCCCGCCCGTACGGGGCCACTTCGACGCAGTTGTCGCTTCCGCCGCTGTACGAGGAGGCCGTCCAGCGCACGGCCAGTGCCGAGGCATCGGGGACATACGTGCTCATAGGGGTTCGGTGCCCGCTTCCCTGGCCATGGCGGGGAATCCGCGCGGTGACACGGCCCATGGCCGGAGCCGGTCGGGGCGCCCGCCCGCGCGGGCCCCTCGCGCTTGCCGTCCCCGGGAGGCTACCCGCGGCCCGCTCCCACCAGAACGCTCCGGTCCGCATCCGTTTCCGTCCGCGCGGTCAGGGCGATGGGGCCGCGCGGTTCCCGCTGCCGGGAAAGCCCGGCGTCCCGGGGCCGTGCGCCGGAACTGGAAGCCTCGGGCCCGCTGCGGGGTGGCCGCCACCGCCCCTCGGGCGTCCGGCAAGCCGGGACGGGTGCGGAACAGCCCCGATCGGGCAGACCGGCGACGGGTGCGGACGCCGGCGTCGTCCCCGCGAGGGCCGGCGGGCCCGGCCGATGGGGTGCCGGGCCGGCGTGCGGGAGCCGGGGCTCAGGAGGCCGTGAACTTCTCGAAGCCCGTCGTGCTCCAGGTGCCGCCGTCCGCCGTCACCGCGAACGCCTCCACGTCCGGCAGCGCCTCCAGCCAGTCCCGTGCCGAGCGGCCCCGCGCGAAGGCCGCCGTCGCCCAGGCGTCCGCCGCCGTCAGGCCCTCCGCCAGCACCGTGACCGAGACCAGTCCGTGCCGGGGCGGGGAACCGGTGTGCGGATTCAGGACGTGGCAGCCGCGCTCGGCCGTGCCGCTGGTGGCCACGGCGAGCCGGCCCTCGCCCTCGACGACCGCGGCGAGCCGGCCCGGCCGCAGCGGGTCGCTGATCCCGGTGCGCCAGGGCCGCCCGGGACCGGCGCGGCCGCACAGCTGGATGTCCCCGCCGCCGTTCACGCAGGTGTCGGCGGCCCCGGCCTCGGCCAGCCGCTGGGAGGCCTTCTCCACCGCCCAGCCCTTGACCAGCCCGGTCGGGTCGAGCCCGCCGGCGTACCGGGTGCTGAACCAGCCGTCGCTCATCTCCTCCGCGCCCTCGCAGAGCAGCAGGACCTCCGCGATCAGCGGATCGCAGTCACCGGCGGACAGCTCGCCGCGCGCCAGCCGGCTCAGCTCGCTGTCCTCCCGGTAGGGGGAGAACAGCTCGTCCACCCGGTGCAGCCAGGCCACCGCCTCCTCGACCGCCGGCCCGGCGTCGTGCGCGCGCGGGCCCCGGACGTCGAAGGAGAAGACCGTGCCCATGGCCTCCTCGACCCGGCGGAACCGGGGAGGTTCAGCCACCGGCCCGGTCCAGGGCGCTCTGCAGGGACTTCTTGTAGCCCTCGCTGGTGAAGGTGGCGCCGGAGACGGTGTCGATGTCCGCGCTCTGCGCCTGCACCGCGCGCTTCCCGAGCTCGGGCACCGCCCGCGCCGTGATCGACTCCGTCTGCGGGTTGCCGGACGGGGACTGGGCGGCGTCCGCCGCGGTGATCTTCCCGCCGGTGAGGGTGATCCGGGCCTGGACGGGCCCGTACTCCGTCTTGACGAGATCGCCGGTGACGGTACGGGGCGCCGCCTGGGCCCCGCCCCCACCGCCCCCGCCCTGCCCGCCGCCCGGCGCCGCGGCCTCGCCGCCGCCCGCCTCGCCGCCGCCGGCCGGGGCACCGCCGCCGGCCGGAGCGCCGCCCGCCGGGTCCCCGGCCGGCGCGCCCGGTGAGGCCGCGCCGCCCGCGCCGGGCGCCGCCGGCGCCCCGGCGGCCGGCGGTTGCGCGGCGGAGGTCCGCTCGGCCTCCCACGGCGCGTACGGCATCTTGAGGGCCAGCAGCAGCACGACACCGGAGACGGTGGCGGCGCTGCCCAGGACGACACGGCGGATCGGGTGCTTCCTCATGGGTTCTGCTCCGGCTCGCTCTGGCTGTGGCTCACAGCTCGAAGGACTCGTGGTGGATGCGGCGGGCCGGCACCCCGGCCTCCCGCAGGATGGCCTGGAACTCCTCGGCGAGGCCGGGAGGTCCGCACAGGTAGACGTCGTGCTTGGCGATGTCGGGCAGGACGCGGGCCATGCCCTCGGCGGTGATCTGCGGCCGGGTGCCGTCGGGCTCGTTGACGGCGGAGAACAGCTTCGCCTGCCGCCGCGCGGCGATGACGCGCAGCTCGTCCCAGAGCACCAGGTCCTCCTTGCGGCGGGCCCGGTACAGCAGCGTCAGGTCCCCCGGGGCGGCGGGGATCGTCTCGAACAGCGCCCGCATGGGGGTGATCCCGGCCCCGCCCGCGATCAGCAGCACCTTGGTGCCGCGCCGCCGCTCCTCGCCGCGGGGCCGCTGCCGGCGGGCGGCGGTGAGCGCGCCGTACGGGCCCTCGGCCCACACCCGGGTACCGGCGGGGAGCGCGGCCAGGGCGGCGCTGTGGTCGCCCGCCGCCTTGACGGTGATGCGCAGCCGGTCGTCGCGCGGCGTGGCCGACAGGGAGTACGGGTTCGAGGTCCAGCGGAGCCCCGGGGCCAGGAACCGCCAGCGGAAGAACTGCCCCGCCTCGGCGTCCAGCCCGTCCAGGTCCCGCCCCGACATGATGACGGAGGTGACGCCCGCCGCCTCCTCGACCACCGACTCCACCCGCAGCTGATGCCGCAGGTTGAGCCGGACCGGGGTGATGATCCGGTACCAGACCATGAGCGCGGTCACCGCGCCGTACAGCGCGTACCAGGCCGTCCGCGCCGCCGGGACGGCGATGAACTCGGTGCCGGTGGAGAGCTGGTGCCAGAAGGCGAGGAACACGGCGGCGTAGGTGAGCAGATGCAGGTAGTACCAGAGCTCGTAGGGCAGCTTCCGCCGCGCGGCGCCGGCCGAGACGAGGCCGATCACCACCAGCAGCACGGTGCCGATGGCTGCCTCGATCATGTCCGGGAACTCGAGGACGACGGTGAGGAACTGGTCGACGAGGCCGGCCCCGGCCTGCTCCGCGTAACCCCAGACGATGAGCGCGGTGTGGGCCACGATCAGGCTGATCGTGTAGCGGCCCGCCATCGCGTGCCAGCGGGCCACCCGGTCCGAGCCGATCCGCCGCTCCAGCACGGGCACGCGGGCCATGAGCAGCACCACCACGGCCGTGGAGTAGCCGGCCAGCAGCCCGGTGATCCGCCCGGCCCCGGTGATCCAGTCGGTGGTCGCCGAGACGACCGGGGTGTTGTACCACCACAGGCCCAGCACGGCGAGGGCTCCCGCCCACAGCAGGCCCAGCACGGGCAGGGCACCGGAACTGCGCGGCCGCATCCGGGCCTCGGCCCGCCGCCGCGCCGCGCGCCCGAAGTCCGCGATCGTCCGGATCGTCGTCTGAGGCGCCGGCATACCGGCCGCCGACGGTGGTGCCGTCGGCTGCCTCGTCGATGTCTCAGTGGTGATGCTCACGGTCCTGCCTCCCCGCTGCGCCCGGCTACCGACAGTAGCCCCCGGCCTTCTCCCAGCAGTACGGAGGAAATCCCGCGGATGCTCAGCGCGGCGGCCAATCCGGCCGCAACACGGCCACGCACCGCCTCCGGCGGCCGGCCCGGGGCGGCGTCGCCCTGGCGGGGCGAGCGCCTCGCCGCCCTACGGCGGGACGCTCGGTGGCCACGGTGAGCCTCAGCCCTCCACCCGCTTCTTGGCGCGCCGAGTGCTCCCGGCCTGCTTCGACCTGCGGGCGGCGGGGTCCGGCCCGAGGAGTTGCGACACTCGCTGGAAGGACACCCCCATGACCCGGCCGGCGTCCCGCTGGCTCAGATCCCGGGTGAGGACCTCCGCCGCTCGGCGCATGGCACGGCGCTCCGCCTCCGCGGCCTCCGAGGTGGCCCGCTTCGCGCGCTCCGCCTGCTCCAGGGCCTGCCGCGCCTCCTCCGGCAGTTCCGTTTCGACGGAGACCCCGATGTCCCCGGGATCGGTGCCGAGCATGACGGCGATCGCCTCGCGCGCGGCCTCCTCCGCCTTGTCGAGCCGCTTGGTCTGGCTGAAGACGCCTGGCAGAGCGGGCACTTCCAGCGCCCACCAGTTACCCGCCCGGCGTGCCGTCACACGATAGATCTTCATCGCCACCACCTCTCTCCGAGTTCCGATTCCAGCGCCTTGCAGATGCCCTCTGCCGTGATCTCGTTGATCTCCTTGTGCTTCGGGATGACCACTGCCGGCGCAACTCGAAGGGAATGTCCTTGGCCTTGGCTGCTTTCCTGATCCTGCCGACCAGGGTCTTGTACTTCACGAGTGTATGTCTAGTGACGATAGAACGCTCAAGTCTAGCCCTGCTGGACTATGCACTCGGAAGAGTGGGCGGGGCCCGATGCGGTGGGTGGGGCGAACGCTCGCGACCCGGGCGTCCGGCGTTCCGTCCGGCAGTGGTTCCGGGCGGGTCGCCGCAGAGCGCACTGCCGGGGGGTCTTGGAGAATCGTGCTGTGTGCCAGGGGGTTCCCATGATGTCCGGGCGAACGGGAGGCGGCGTGACCGGCAAGCGGGACGTACGGGTGCGGCGGGTGTACGAGGAGGCGGGGCCGGGCGACGGGGCGCGGGTGCTGGTGGACCGGCTCTGGCCGCGCGGGCTCGCCAAGGAGGCGGCGGAACTGGACGAGTGGTGCAAGGAGGCCGCCCCGTCGAGCGAGCTGCGCCGCTGGTACGGCCACGACCCGGAGCGCTTCGAGGAGTTCGCGGAACGCTACCGGGCGGAGCTCGGCGGGCCGGAGGGGCGGGAGGCCCTGGACCGGCTGCGCGGACTGGCGCGCGGCGACGGCGGGCTGACCTTGCTGACCGCCACGAAGGACGTCGAGCGGAGTGCCGCGCGCGTGCTGGAGCGGGTGCTGGCGGACGGCCGCTGACGGCCCGGCCGGAACCTGCCCCGGCCCGGGCCCGGGTGCCGCTCGGGGTCGCGCCCGGATGCGGGCCGGGTGTCGCCCGGAGGCCCCCGGACGCCGCTCGGACGCCGCCCGGATGCCTCCGAATGCCGTTCAGCCCACGGCCCGCGAAGGGCCCGCCGCGCTATCCCCCCGGAGCGCGTTGACGAAACATACGGTCCAGTGCATACTTATGCCTGTCAGCGCATGCATCGTAAGGAGAATCCCGTGACCGAGCGCGTCGTACTCGCCTACTCGGGCGGCCTTGACACCTCCGTCGCCATCGGCTGGATCGCCGAGGAGACGGGCGCCGAGGTCATCGCCGTCGCCGTGGACGTCGGCCAGGGCGGTGAGGACCTGGACGTCATCCGCAAGCGTGCGCTGGCGTGCGGCGCCGTCGAGGCGGAGGTCGCGGACGCCAAGGAGGAGTTCGCCGACGAGTACTGCCTCCCGGCGATCAAGGCCAACGCCCTCTACATGGACCGCTACCCGCTGGTCTCCGCCCTCTCCCGGCCCACCATCGTCAAGCACCTGGTCGCCGCCGCGAAGAAGCACGGCGCCGGCATCGTCGCCCACGGCTGCACCGGCAAGGGCAACGACCAGGTCCGCTTCGAGGCCGGCATCTCCTCCCTCGCCCCGGAGCTCACCTGCATCGCCCCGGTCCGGGACTACGCCATGACCCGCGACAAGGCCATCGCCTTCTGCGAGGAGAAGAACCTCCCGATCGCGACCACCAAGAAGTCGCCGTACTCCATCGACCAGAACGTCTTCGGGCGCGCCGTGGAGACCGGCTTCCTGGAGGACATCTGGAACGCGCCGATCGAGGACGTCTACGAGTACACCTCCAACCCGGCCGGCCCGCGTGAGGCCGACGAGGTGATCATCACCTTCAAGCAGGGCGTCCCGGTCGCCATCGACGGCAAGCCCGTCACCGTCCTCCAGGCGATCCAGCAGCTCAACGAGCGCGCCGGGGCCCAGGGCGTCGGCCGGATCGACATGGTCGAGGACCGGCTCGTGGGCATCAAGTCCCGGGAGATCTACGAGGCCCCCGGCGCCATCGCGCTGATCACGGCCCACCAGGAGCTGGAGAACGTCACCGTCGAGCGCGAACTGGCCCGCTACAAGCGGCAGGTCGAGCAGCGCTGGAGCGAGCTGGTCTACGACGGCCTGTGGTTCTCCCCGCTCAAGCGCGCGCTGGACGGCTTCATCAACGAGGCCAACGAGCACGTCTCCGGCGACATCCGGATGACCCTGCACGGCGGCCGGGCCGTCGTCACCGGCCGGCGCTCGGAGTCCTCGCTCTACGACTTCAACCTCGCCACCTACGACACCGGCGACACCTTCGACCAGTCGCTCTCCAAGGGCTTCATCGAGCTCTTCGGCATGAGCTCCAAGATCGCCGCCAAGCGGGACCTCGCCCAGTAACCGGCGCACCCCGACGGCCCGTACGGTCCCGTACCGTACGGGCGGGGGCCCGGCCGCGCGGCAGCGCGCGGCGGCACCACAGCAGGACACCACCGCCTCCGCGCCCCGCCCCGGGTCGCGGAGGCGGCCCGTATCACCGGTATGACGGGCACCGCCGCCATGACCGGCACCGAACCGGCGACGACCGGCACATCAGTCTCAGCGCGCACGAGGAGCACCGATGACCAACGGCCAGCAGCAGCCGACCCCGGACGGCGGCGGCGTCCGGCTGTGGGGCGGCCGCTTCGCCTCCGGGCCGGCGGAGGCCCTGGCCCAGCTGTCGGCATCCGTCCACTTCGACTGGCGGCTCGCCCCGTACGACATCGCGGGCTCCCGCGCCCACGCCCGCGTGCTGCGCTCGGCCGGGCTGCTCACCGACGACGAGCTGGCCCGGATGCTGGAAGGGCTGGACCGGCTGGAGGCGGACGTCGCCGACGGCTCGTTCACCGGCACCGTCGCCGACGAGGACGTGCACACCGCCCTGGAGCGCGGCCTGCTGGAGCGGCTCGGCCCCGAGCTGGGCGGCAAGCTGCGGGCCGGCCGGTCCCGCAACGACCAGATCGCGACGCTCTTCCGGATGTACCTGCGGGACCACGCCCGCATCATCGGCGGACTGCTCGCCGAACTCCAGGAGGCCCTCGTCGGGCTGGCCGAGGCGCACCCGGACGTGGCCATGCCCGGCCGCACCCACCTCCAGCACGCCCAGCCCGTCCTCTTCGCGCACCACGTCCTCGCCCACGTCCAGGCGCTCTCGCGGGACGCCGAGCGGCTGCGGCAGTGGGACGACCGCACGGCCGTCTCGCCGTACGGATCGGGCGCGCTGGCCGGCTCCTCGCTCGGCCTGGACCCGGAGGCGGTGGCCGCCGACCTGGGGTTCGAGCACGGCTCCTCGGCCAACTCCATCGACGGCACGGCCTCCCGCGACTTCGTCGCCGAGTTCGCCTTCATCACGGCGATGATCGGCGTCGACCTCTCGCGGATCGCGGAGGAGATCATCATCTGGAACACGAAGGAGTTCTCCTTCGTGACCCTCCACGACGCCTTCTCCACCGGCTCGTCGATCATGCCGCAGAAGAAGAACCCGGATATCGCCGAGCTGGCGCGCGGCAAGTCCGGCCGGCTGATCGGTAACCTCACCGGGCTGCTCGCCACCCTGAAGGCGCTGCCGCTCGCGTACAACCGGGACCTGCAGGAGGACAAGGAGCCCGTCTTCGACTCCTGCGACACCCTGGAGGTCCTGCTCCCTGCCTTCACCGGCATGATGGCGACCCTCACCGTCAACCGGGAGCGGATGGAGGAGCTGGCCCCGGCCGGTTTCTCGCTCGCCACCGACATCGCCGAATGGCTCGTCAAGCGGGGTGTGCCGTTCCGGGTGGCGCACGAGGTGGCGGGCGAGTGCGTCCAGGAGTGCGAGCGGAACGGCATCGAGCTGGACCAGCTCACGGACGAGCAGTTCGCCAAGATCTCCCCGCACCTCGCCCCCGAGGTGCGGAGTGTGCTCAATGTGCCGGGCGCCCTGGCGGCCCGCAACGGCCGCGGCGGTACGGCGCCGGAGGCGGTGGCCGTGCAGCTCGCCGGGGTGAAGGCCGACCTGGCCGTGCAGCAGCAGTGGGCCACGGCGAAGGCGACGGCGGAGGCCATGGCCGAGGCGAGCTCCCCGGAGGGCTGATCCGGGCCGCAGATCCGGGCCGGCCGGTGCCGGCGCTGCCGGAGCGTCCAGCGGCCCGCCGCCCCGCGTTCCCCGGAGTGCCCCGCGTGTCCGCGCGGGGCACTCCGCTCTGTCCGGCGGAGGCACCGGCCGGCCGGTGATGTCGCGTCGCCTCAGCCGGTCCGGTCGGCCTGCCGGGAGCAGAGCAGGAGCGTGTCCGCGAAGGGCACCCGGAAACCGCCGGGCCGAGCGGCCCGCCCCGTGCCGCCGGCGCCCGCCCCCTGTCCCGTACCGGTCCGCGACCCGGCGTCCGGGGCTCCGCTCTCGGCGAGTGCCTGGACGACCCAGCCGGGCACGTCCCGGTCCGCCGTGCAGTCGGTGAACCGCTCGGACCAGGAAGAGGGTTCGGGGGTGTGCTCCACGAAGCCGTCCAGCACCTGCCGCCCGTCCCGCCACACGGCGACCCGGCCCTGGGTCTCACCGCGCTCCTCGAAGACGTGCTCGACGGTGCCGGTGAGGCGGCCCGCCGCGTCGTAGTGGACGGCGATGCCGCTGGGCGGGACGGCCGTCCCCGTGTAGGCGACGCGCGCGACGCGCGAGCCGTCGTCGTGGGCCCGCCAGACCGTCATCGGCGGGACCTCGGGGATGTGCGCGCCGCGCGGGAGGTGCGTGGCGATCAGCCCGCTCTCGATGGCTCGCAGGGTGCGGGCGGCGAGCCGGCGGGCGGCCGGGGAGTGATCCTCGCGGTAGCGCTCCCGGAAGGAGTCGTCGGACTCCAGCAGCCACCGGACGGTCCGCGGGAGGACGGCCGCGGGGGCCGCCGTGCGCGCCGGTGCCGGCGCCCGGTGCCGCGCCTGCGGTGAGGCACCGGCCAGGTGGCGGGTCCGCTGCTCCTCCGCGGCGGCCGGGTGCGCTGCGGGGAGGCCGGTCGCCGTGACGGCGGCCAGCGTGACGACGAGGGCGGCGAGGCGCATCGGGACATCCTCTCGGCCGGGCCGGGGGTGCCGGGCCTGTGGTGGGAGGACCGGCGGAGCGGACCGGCGTATGGGACAGGACGCTAGTCACGCACCGGCCCCGGCGCTCTCCCGGCTGCTCCGATCCGGCGACGTCCCGCTGCTCCGATCGGCGGCGCCCGGCCCGGCCGCCCCGGCGCACCCCGGCGCACCCAGGTGTGTCCGCTGTCGGGCCCGTGCCCCCGGAGCCGCTCCCCGGTCGGGTGATTTTCCGGCGAACCGCCCTGCGTGTCCCTGTACGGGGCTCACAGTCGTGACGGCCGCAACCCGGCGCAACCCGACACAAGGGAGTCATGTCATGCGAAAGCCGCTCATCGCGCTGGCCGCGCTCGCGCTGCTCGCGGTGCCCGTGCACGGCACCGCCTCGGCCGCTCCGGCCGCTCCGGCCGCTTCGTCCGCCCCGGCAGCCGAGAACGCCCCCTGCTACAACTGGTCCGTCAAGTCCCGCGAGGGCTACGCCAACGGGCGGCGCTGCGGATCGAAGGTCCACGGCACGGTCAAGGACACCCGCGCCGACGGCCGCTGCCCGTATGTGCGGGTGAAGACGCAGAAGGGCTGGTACTTCGACGGTCCCTGGGTCGGACCCAAGGGCAAGAGCAAGCACTTCACCATCGACACCCGGGGCGACTTCGCCACCCACTACTACCTGCGGTACATCCACTGCTGACAGCCGGCGGACCGGAGCCCGAGCGCGCATGCGCACGGGAACGGGCGAACGATGGACGGCGGCCCCCGGCGGGCACTTCCGCCGGGGGCCGCCGTCCATCGCGCTGGGCCGGGGTGGTCAGGCCGCCTTCGCCTTGGTGGCGTACATGTCCACGTACTCCTGGCCGGAGAGCCGCATGACCTCGCTCATCACCTCGTCGGTCACCGCCCGCAGCACATAGCGGTCACGGTCCATCCCCTCGTAGCGGGAGAAGTCCAGCGGCGCGCCGAAGCGGACGGTCACCGGCGCGATCCGGGGCATGCCCTTGCCGCCGGGCTGGACCTTGTCGGTGCCGATCATCGCGAACGGGACCACGGGCGCGCCCGTCATCAGCGTGAGCCGGGAGACGCCGGTGCGGCCCCGGTACAGCCGGCCGTCGGGGGAGCGGGTGCCCTCCGGGTAGATCCCGAACGCCTTGCCCTCCTCCAGCAGCCGGCGGCCGGTCATCAGCGCGGCGACGCCGCCGTGTCCGCCGTCGCGGTCCACGGGGATCATGCCGGACGTCCCGAAGAACCAGGCCATCAGCCGGCCCTTGATCCCCTTGCCGGTGACGTACTCGTCCTTGCCGATGAAGAAGACCTGGCGCTTCATGACCAGGGCGAGGAACAGCGAGTCGATGAACGTGACGTGGTTCCCGGCGAGGATGACCGGTCCGGTCGCGGGGACGTTCTCCACCCCCTCGACACGGGGGCGGAACAGGACGCGCACGAGCAATCCGAGAAGCGCTTTGAGCGCAATACGGGACAACGGGCCCTCCGGTCTGGTCCTGGTCGTCGGCCGAGACAGCGCGCGGGAAGTTTCCGCATCGCGGGAGTCTGCAGGTGAGTACGGTACTCGCGAGGCCGCCGGAGACGCACATCGGTCCGGCTCGCGGACGCGGCGCGTCCGAGTGTGTTCGCCCCGTGTTCGGCTTGCGGCCTCCCGTGGGACAGGTATAGCCGCCTACGATCACCCCCGGTTGTCGGGCAGGTTCACAACAAGAAACAGGGGGCCTCATGGAGCAGTCGCCGTCGCAGTCGCGTTCGCAGGCGCGGAGACAGGAGCAGTCGCCGGAGCACGGGCCGGGCCGCCGCGCACTCCTGGGGGCCGCGGCCCTCGGTGCGGGCGCGGCCGTCCTGGGCGCGGCGGGCACGGCGGCCGCGGCGGACACGGCCGGCACGGCGCCGGCCGCCGCCGGCAAGGGCGGCCGGGGCCCGGGCCGGGGCCTGCCGGTGCCCGCCGTCGTCGCGCACCGCGGCGCCAGCGGCTACCGGCCCGAACACACTCTCGGCGCCTATCAGTTCGCCCTCGACATGGGCGCGGACGTCATCGAGCAGGATCTCGTGCCCACCCGTGACGGCCATCTGGTCTGCCGCCACGAGAACGACATCACCGGCACCACCGATGTCGCCGAGCATCCCGAGTTCGCCGCCCGGAAGACCACCAAGACCGTCGACGGCACGGAGCTCACCGGCTGGTTCACCGAGGACTTCACCCTGGCCGAGCTGAAGACCCTGCGCGCGACGGAGCGCATCCCGGCGGTCCGCCCGCACAACACCCTCTACGACGGCCGCTGGGAGGTCCCCTCCTTCGAGGAGGTGCTCCAGTGGGCCGACCGCGAGGGCCGCCGCCGGGGCCGCCCGGTCTGGCTGCACGTCGAGACCAAGCACCCCAGTTACTTCCGGGGGATCGGCCTCGGCCTGGAGGAGCGGCTGGCGAAGCTTCTGCGCCGGTACGGGCGGCACCGGGAGAACGCGCCTCTCTTCCTGCAGTCCTTCGAGCCGACCAGCATGGAGCGGATGAGCCGGCTGGTCTCCACGCCGCGGGTCGTGCTGCTGTGGACCGCCGACGACCGCCCCTGGGACTTCCGGGAGGCCGGTGACCCGCGGACCGTGGCCGATCTCGTCACCCCCGAGGGGCTGGCGTGGATCGCCGGCTTCGCGCAGGGCATCGGCCCGCTCCTCGACCTGGTGATCCCCAAGGGCGCCGACGGAAAGCTGGGCGCCCCCACCGCGCTCGTCGAGGACGCGCACCGCGCCGGGCTCGTCCTGCACCCGTACACGATGCGGAACGAGAACACCTTCCTGCCCGCCGACTTCCGACGCGGGACCGACCCGGCCGCGTACGGGGACGCCTTCGGCGCCTACCGCGCCTACTTCGCGACCGGCATCGACGGGATCTTCACCGACAACCCCGACACCGCCCTCCTCGCGCGCGAGGACTTCCTGCGGGACTGATTCCGGCGGGGCCCGGCTCGCGGCCGGGCCCCGCGTCGGCGGCTCGCGTCAAGCGGCGGCGTCAGGGGCGGCGGCTCCGGCGACACGGACGGGTGAGTTCGGGGGACAGGCGAAACCATCCTGCATCCCCCGGGTGTCCCGGACGGCATGACACTCAGTGACCTGCTTCTCCGGCTGCGTCCGCTGCTCGCCGCCGAGGCGGCGGCCGAGGCCCACGGCACCGCCGTGGAGGCCGCCGACCTCGAACAGGGCGTCTGGCTGCGGCTGCTGGAGCAGTGCAGGGAGGACGGTGCGCCGCCGCGGCCGGAGCCGGAGCCGGCGGTGGCGGTGGCGGAGTGGCTGCGGGACGCCGTCCGCAGCGAGGGGCACGGGGCCCGGCTCCGGGCCCGCCGGGAGGTGCCGTACGCGACGGTGGACGGCGGGGAGCCGGGCGCCGCCGGCCGGGTCCGCGCGGCCGGACCGTCCGGTGTGGAGGAGCGGGTGCTGGCGGCCGAGGAGCGCCGCGAACTGTGGAGCGCGGTGCGCCGGCTGCCCGGCCGGTGCCCCGGGCTGCTGGCCGCGATGCTGTCCCCGTACGACCCGACGTACCGGGAAATCGCAGGCGCGTTGGGTATCTCACAAGGAAGTCTCGGGCCGATTCGTTCCCGGTGCCTGGGATGTCTGCGCAGAATGCTCACGGCGGAGGTTGCGGCTCCCGGACTTCGGGGAAGGGAGCGTTAGCCGACCGGAGCCATGGACGCGGCGAATCCGTTTGCCGTTCCGGTCAGGGCATCCGGCCCGGGCGCCCCACCCTCAGCTCGCGCCCGGGCGATTCGAAAGGGGAGGCGTGCGCGTATGGGCATGAGCGTGACCATCTCTGCGGCGACCGATGAGGACGCCGAGCAGATCCTCAAACTCCAGTACCTCTGCTACCAGCGCGAGGCGGAGCTGTACGGCGACTACGGCATCCAGCCGCTGACCCAGACCCTGGACGACCTCCGTGCCGAACTGGGCCGGAGCGTGGTGCTCGTGGCCCGGCTCGGCACGGAGGTCGTCGGGTCCGTCCGCGGGATGGTGGACGCCGACGGCACCGCGGGCATCGCCAAACTCATCGTCCATCCGCGGATGCAGCGGCACGGCCTCGGCGGGCGGCTGCTCGCCGCGATCGAGACACGGCTGGCCGAGGAGTCGGAGGCCAAGCGTTACCGCCTCCTCACCGGACACCGCAGCGAGGGCAATCTGCGGCTCTACCGGCGCTGCGGCTACGCGCCGGTCGGCACCGAGCAGATCTCGCGCGGGCTGAGCCTGGTGACCCTGGAGAAGGGCGCCGAGGTCGGCAGCCTGGTCGCCAGCGCCTGATCCGGGGCGGCCCTCCGGGGCGGCTCCGCGGGACGGGGCCGGCCGGCACGGTGCACGCCGTGACGGCCGGCCCCGCCGCATGTCCGGGCGTCCGTACCTCATGCTCTCCGTGCAGGGCCCTCTGGTGCGTCCGGCCGTACGCGGTCAGGCGCGGCGCGCGGCGCGCAGCCAGAACAGGGCCGCCACGGGCATCACCAGCGGCAGGAAGAGGTACCCCATGCCGTAGTCGGACCAGACGGTGGCGTCGGGGAAGGCCGAGGGGTCCACCAGGGTCCAGGTGCCGACGGCCAGTACGCCCGTCAGTTCGAGTCCGCAGCAGATCTGCCCGATCCGCCGGGCGCGCTCGCCGCCCCGTACGAGGGAGAAGAGGATGACGGCGTAGACGCAGGCGGCGGCCGCGGAGAGCACGTAGGCGAGCGGGGCCTCGTCGAACTTCATCAGGATCTCGGCGGCGGCGCGCGAGGCGGCGCCGACGGTGAAGACGCCGTAGAGCAGGACGAACAGCCGGCCCGGGCCGGTGCCGAGCCGGAGGCGGCCCCCGGCGGGGGCCGCCGGGGGAGCGGCGGGGCCGGGCCGGGCCGTGGTGTCCGGAGCCGCCGTGCCCGTGGTGCCGGGAGCCGCGGAGCCGGGGGCGCCGGGGACCGTGACGCCCTGCGCCGACACGTCCGAGACCGCCGTGTCCGGGGCTGCCGCGTCCGGGCTCGCCGTGTCCGGGGTCGTCTCAGGCACCGGGGCCGCCTCCCCAGATGTCGTGCAGCCGCACCTCGAGCACGGCCAGGACCAGCGCTCCGGCCGCCACCGTCACCGAGCCCCAGCGGGTCCGCTCGGCCAGGGACAGGAACCCGGCGGCGGGCACGGCCGCGCCCGCGCCCAGCAGATAGGCGAGGAAGATCCCGGTGCCGCCCTCCGGCCGGTCGCCGCCCGCCAAGCGGACGATGCCGACGGCCAGTTGGGCCAGGGCGAGCACGCTCACCACGGCCATCCCGATGAAGTGCCAGTCCTTGGTGGGCTGATCGCGATAGGCCGCGAAGCCGCACCAGGCGGCGAGCGCGAGAGCGGCCGCGGAGACCGCGAGCGTCAGAGCGGTGATCACCGGTACCGCCTCCGGCGGTGGCACGGGCCGCTCTGCGGGCGGCCGGGCGGGTGGAGAGGCATGGCACGACTGTAATGCGCCCGCCCCGGCCCCCCGCGCCCGCCCCCGGACCAGCCGTCACAGCGTGGCATCAGCCACAGCCGGAGGCGGCGCCCGGAGTGCCGGCGGGCCCGTCTGCCCAGTGGCCACGGGGGTTTCCGCTGGTACGGCCGGTCTGCCGTGATGTCCACGATCCGATCGGCGTTGTCCATCATGTGGATAGTTGTGATCGTTCGGCGTCGGTGTCTGTTTAACTGGGGCGCATGACCACGACGAGCAGCCGCATCACCGCGACCGAGGCGATCCAGACGCCCGGTGCTCGCCGCATGTGTCGAATGTGTCGCCCCTGAGGGCCCCTCTCCGCTTCTCGCGCCCCGAAGCGAGCCCCCGTGCCGCCGTGCCGTCCCGGTCCGCCGGGCGCACCGTGCCGCGACGCCCCGCGTCATGACCGCCCCGTCCGGCCGCGCCCGGACGCCCTGGCGGTGACGCGGCCGGGCCGTGCCCCCTCCGGTGGCCGCGGCCCGCCCTGTACCCGTATGTCCCGTGCCGGCGCCCCCGTGTGCCGAGCGCTCGAAAGTGACGGATTCCGCTGTGATCACCACCAAGGACCTGACGAAGGTCTACCGCTCCCGGGACGGCCGGGAGACCACCGCCCTGGACGGTGTCGGCCTGCACGTCCGCGAGGGGGAGGTGTACGGCGTCCTCGGCCGGAGCGGCGCCGGCAAGTCCACCCTCATCCGCTGCGTCAACCTGCTGGAACGGCCCACCTCCGGCACGGTCACCGTCGACGGCCGGGACCTCACCGCGCTCGCCGGGCGCGGCCCCCGCGCCGGCGCGGAACTGCGCCGGGCCCGGACCCGGATCGGCATGGTCTTCCAGCACTTCAACCTGCTCTCCTCGCGCACCGTCCGGGCCAATGTCGAACTGCCGCTGGAGATCCTCGGGCTCTCCGGCCGGGAACGCGAGCGCAAGGCCCTCGACCTGCTCGACCTGGTCGGCCTCGCCGACAAGGCGCGCTCCTACCCGGCGCAGCTCTCCGGCGGCCAGAAGCAGCGCGTCGGCATCGCCCGCGCCCTGGCCGGCGACCCGAAGGTGCTGCTCTCCGACGAGGCGACCTCCGCGCTCGACCCCGAGACCACCCGCTCCGTGCTCCAGCTGCTCCGCGACCTCAACCGGCAGCTCGGGCTGACGATCCTCCTCATCACCCACGAGATGGACGTCGTCAAGGCCGTCTGCGACTCCGCGGCCCTGATGCGCGAGGGCCGGATCACGGAGTCCGGCACCGTGCCGGAACTGCTCGCCACCCCCGGCTCCGAACTGGCCCGGGAGCTCTTCCCGGTGGCCGGCCAGGCGTCCGGCGAGAACCGGACCGTCGTGGACGTCACCTTCCACGGCGAGAGCGCCACCCAGCCGGTGATCTCCCGGCTCGCCCGGACGTACAACGTCGACGTCACCGTCCTGGGCGCCGCGATGGACACCGTCGCCGGCCGCCAGATCGGCCGGATGCGGATCGAACTGCCCGGAGCCTTCGAGGAGAACGTCGTGCCGATCGGATATCTGCGCGAACAGGGACTGGGCATCGAGATCGTGCGCGCCCCGGGCACCCCGGAGGCCGAGGGGACCAGCGGGACCGCCGCCGGGCTGCTGGTGCGCGGAGGTGCCCGGTGACCTGGTCCGAGATGCAGCCGCTGCTGTACGCCGCCACGCTCGACACCCTCTACATGGTCGGCTGGTCCACCGTCTACGCGGTCCTCGGCGGGCTGCCGCTGGGCGTGCTGCTGGTGCTCACCGGTGAGGGGGGCCTGCTGCGCAACGGTCCCGTCAACAAGGTGATCGGCGCCGTCGTCAACGTCGGCCGCTCACTGCCGTTCTTCATCCTCATGATCGCGCTGATCCCGTTCAGCACGCTGGTGGTCGGCACCTCCATCGGCCCCACGGCGGCCGTCGTCCCGCTGGCCGTCAGCGCCGTCCCGTTCTTCGCCCGGCTGGTGGAAACCGCCGTCCGCGAGGTGGACGGCGGGCTCGTCGAGGCCGTGCAGGCGATGGGCGGATCGACCTGGACCGTGGTCCGCAAGGCGCTGCTGCCGCAGGCGCTGCCGTCCCTCGTCGCCGGCCTCACCACCACGGTGATCGCCCTCATCGGCTACTCGGCCATGGCCGGCGCGGTCGGCGGCGGCGGGCTGGGCAACCTCGCCAAGACCTACGGCTACCAGCGGTTCGAGACCGACCTCATGCTCATCACCGTGGTGCTGCTCATCGTCCTGGTCAGCGCCGTGCAGCTGGCCGGCGACCTCGTGGTGCGCGGCCTGGCCCGGCGCGGCCGCTCCGGAGCCGGACCGGTCCGGACGCGGCGGCTCCGCGCGGCGCGCCGCTGACCCCCGCGCCCCGGCGCCACCCCCGGCCGCCCCGCGCGGCCCACCCGAACCCCCGGCCCGCCCCCTTCACACCGGGCGGAGCCGGACCCCGAGCCCGGACCCTTTGCCGGGCGGAACCACCCGCAAGAAAGGCACTCTTCGTGCGTACCCCGCTGAACACCACCCGTCGCAGGCCCACCACCGCCAAGCGCACCGCCGCGAAGTCCGCGACCGCGGTCGCCGCCGCGGCCCTCACCCTGGGCCTCGGCGCCTGCTCGGCCCCCTCCGACGCCGGCAGCGGCTCCGGCGGCGACTCCGCCGCGGACGCCCCGCTCGTCGTCGCCGCCACCCCCACCCCGCACGGCGACATCCTGAACCACGTCAAGGAGGAGCTGGCCGCCGACGCCGGACTCGAGCTGGAGATCAAGGAGTTCGACGACTACGTCCTCCCCAACACCGCCACCGAGAGCGGCGAGGTCGACGCCAACTTCTTCCAGCACAAGCCCTACCTCGACGACTTCAACGAGCAGAAGGGCACCCACATCGTGCCCGTCGTCAACGTCGAGATCGAGCCGCTGGGCCTCTACGCCGAGCAGCTGGACGGGATCAAGGACCTGAAGCCCGGCCACACCGTCGCCCTGCCCGACGACGCCACCAACGAGGGCCGCGCCCTCAAGCTCCTCGCCGACCACGGCGCCATCGAACTCAAGGACGGCACCGGCAGCGACGCCACCCTCGGCGACGTCACCGACGACAAGGGCCTGGAGTTCAAGGAGCTGGAGGCCGCCCAGATCCCCACCCGGCTCGGTGACGTCGACGCCGCCGTGATCAACGGCAATTACGCCATCGGCGCCGGGCTCAAGCCCGCGAAGGACGCGCTCGTCCTGGAGAAGGCCGAGGGCAACCCGTACGCCAACTTCCTCGCCGTGAAGAAGGGCAACGAGGACGACCCGCGCGTCGAGAAGCTCGCCCGGCTCCTCAACTCCGACGAGGTCAAGGCCTTCATCGAAAAGCGGTTCGAGGGCTCCGTGCTCCCCGCCTTCGGAGCCGTCACCTCCTGACCGCGGGTCCCACTCCGGACCGGCCCCCGGACCGGCCCCCGGACCGGCCCCCGGACCGGCCTCCGGGCCCGTCCCCGGGCCGCGGGCCCCGCCACCGCGCGGGGCCCGCGGCCGTCCCGTCCGCCCCCTCCGCACCACCCGGCGCTGCGCCGGACCGCGCCGATGCTGCATGCTGGGCTGTCCAGCGACCCCGGACCCGGAGCGGCCCATGACCCCCACTTTCCCGGACATCACGATCAGCACCGACCGCCTGGTGCTGCGCCCGTTCGAGGAGGGTGACGTGCCCGCCCTCGCGGACATGATGAACGACGAACTCGTCACGGCCTGGACCTCCGCCCCCCACCCGTACACCCTGGACGACGCCCGCGACTGGGCCGGCCGCGCCGCCCCCGCCGAGCGCAGCGAGGGCCGCGGCATCGTCTTCGCCGTCGCCGAGTTCCTCACCCAGCGGCTGGTCGGCTCCGTCCACCTGCGCAACACCAACTGGCGCTGCCGCTCCACCGAGATCGGCTACGTCACCGCGCCCTGGGCCCGCGGCGAGGGCTACGCCAGCGAGGCGGTGCGCGCCGTCGCCCAGTGGCTCTTCCGCCACCAGGGCTTCGAACGGCTCGAACTGCGCACCGCCGCCGACAACACCGCCTCCCAGCAGGTCGCGCAGAAGACCGGCTGCATCAGCGAGGGCGTGCTCCGCAACGCCTGGATAGCCCGCACCCGCACCGAGGACGGCGGCTGGACGGACATCCGCACCGACCTGATCGTCTGGAGCCTGCTCCCCGAGGACCTGGACGACCTCGACGAGGAGACGGCGCAGGGGGACCGGGCCGCGTACGCCGACTGGAACTGACGCGCCCGGCGCCACCCCGCCCCCGGCCGCAAGCGGCGGCCCCGGCGCGCGGTGCCCCGGGCGCACCGGGGTACCCTCACCCTGCCCGCCCACCCCCGCGGGCTCCGCGCGCGACTTTCCCAGGAGACTGACGACGATGGCCGACCGGGTCACGGTGATCGGATGGGACGGCTCACCGCTGACCGCCGCCGCCCGCTCCGCCCTCGGAGCCGCCACCCTCGTCGCCGGCGCGCCGCACCATCTGGCCCTGCCCGAAGTGCCGTCCGCCGCCGAGCGGATCAGGCTCGGCAGCCTCGATCTCGCCGCCCGCCGCATCGTCGGCCACCGCGGCACCGCCGTCGTGCTCGCCGACGGCGACCCCGGCTTCTTCGGCGTCGTCCGCACCCTCCGCGCCCCCGAACACGGCCTGGAGGTCGAGGTGGTGCCCGCCGTCTCGTCCGTCGCCGCCGCCTTCGCGCGCGCCGGCATGGCCTGGGACGACGCGCGGATCGTCACCGCGCACAGCCGGGATCTGCGCCGGGCCGTCAACGTCTGCCGCGCCCACAGCAAGGTCGCCGTGCTCACGGCGCCCGGCGCGGGCCCGGCCGAACTCGCCCTGCTGCTCGGCCCGGTGCACCGCACCTTCGTCATCTGTGAGGAGCTGGGCACCGACCGGGAGCGGGTCACCGTCCTCACCTCGGACAAGGTCGCCGACCACACCTGGCGCGACCCCAACGTCGTGCTGTCCATCGGCGGCTTCACCTCCCCGGTCACCCAGCAGGACGCCTGGCTGGCCGGCGGCGACACCGCCCTGGCCACCGGGCCCCGCGGCTGGGCGCTGCCCGCCCAGGGCTACGGCGGCGTCCTCTCCGAGGCGGAGACCCCGCAGCTCCGGGCCGCCCAACTCGCCCGGCTGGGGCCGCGCGTCGGCGACCTCGTCTGGGACATCGGCTGCGGCAGCGGCGCGGCCGCGGTCGAGGCGGCCCGGCTCGGTGCCGCCGTCATCGCCGTCGACGAGGATCCCGGGGCCCTCGTCGTCGCCGGCGACAACGCCCGCCGCTACGGCGTGCAGATCCAGACCGTGCACGGCACGGCGCCGCACATCCTGGAGGATCTGCCCGAACCGGACACCATCCGGATCGGCGGCGGGGGGGCCGCGGTCGTCGCGGCCTGCGCCGCCCGGCGGCCCGAGCGCATCGTCACGCACGCCAGGACCCGGGACGAGGCGGAGGCCGTCGGCCGCGCTCTCACCGACGGCGGATACGGCGTCGAATGCGCGTTGATCCAGACTGTGGAGTTGGACACGTCGCAGGACTCCGGATGGGCCGAACGCCAGCGTGACGTGGGCTTTTTCCTGTGCGGGCACAGGATCGGCCGGCCGCTCTGAGCTTGTCCACCCGTGCCGTGCGGGACGTCCGCGCCAGGTAGGCTGGCGGACTGTTGTGACGCAGCGACGTTCGGCACTTCGTTCGTCAATACCCGGAACGCACCATGCGTTTCGAGCGCTCGGTACGGAGCTCGGGGGACGTGTGACGTACCGACCGGCGCGGACGCTCGTTCCATCCCATGAGCGGCCTTCGCGTCGCGGTCGGGCGCGCCGGGCGGGCGGGTCGATGGAGCACTATCGATGGGCGAGGGGTACGCATGACTGACACCGGCCGGATCCCGGACGAGGGGCTGCCGGAGAACGCCGGCGGACAGCAGGGGACACCGCACCACGCGGCTCCCGGCGACTCCGCGGGCGACCCCTCGTTCCAGCCGGGTCCCGTGTACCAGTCGGAACCCTCGTACCAGTCGGACCCCTCGTACCACCAGGACTCCTCCTTCCACCAGGATGTCTCCGGCACCGGGTACGCCTACCCCGGCCCCGCGGAGCCGGCGGCCCCCGCCGGCGGCGACGACATGCTGCTCATGCCCGGCGCCCAGGGCGCCTGGAGCGAGCAGCCCGCGTACGACCCGCTGACCGATCCCCTGCCCGACCCCCTGACGGGACCGCTGCCGCAGCCGGAGACCGGACCGGCCGCCCCGTACGCGCCTGCGCCCGGGCCGTACGAGCAGCAGCAGCCCTACGAGCAGCAGCAGCCCTACGAGCAGCAGCAGCCCTACGAGCAGCAACCGCACGGAGAGCAGCCGTTCGGGCAGCTGCCGCGGGAGCAGCAGCCGCAGGAGCGCCGGCCGTACGAGCACCAGCAGCAGCCGTACATCCCGCACCCCGCCTCCGAACAGCCGTTCAGCAAGCAGCCGTTGTCCGGACCGGCCGCCGCCGCACCGCCGCAGACGCCCGTCCGGCGGCCGCTCCACCCGGGTCCCCCGGTCCCCGAGGCGGGCGGCACGACGGGCGGAGTCGTCCGCTCCCTCGCCGACCGGGGCCCCGCGGGCGCTCCCACCCGGCAGTTCCCCGGAATGGCGCCCGCCCCCGCGCGGGCCCGCGTACCGCAGCAGCAGCCACCGGTGGACATCCCGGCGTACGCGCAGCAGCCGTCCGCCACGCTCCCGGGCCCGCAGCTCGGCGAGATCCCGACGCAGCACGGGCCCCGGTCGGCGCGGCCGGCCGGCACGGACGCCCCGTCGAACCCCTCGCCCGCGGCCACCGTCCCCGGGCCGACGACGGCCGCGCCGGCCGAGGCGGGCACCGCCGATGCGGATGCCGGCACCGCTGCCGGTACTGCTGCCGTTCCCGGCGCCGGCGAGGGTGCCTCAGGTGCTGCCGCCCCGCTGCCCCCCGAGGTGGCCCAGTCCGCGGCCGCCGTCCAGCCCGCGCCGTCGGTGCCCGGGGAACCCGGCACGGACGGCGGGCAGGACCCCGCCGCGGCGGACGGAACGGAGACGGCCCCGGCCCCGGCCGCGGACATGCCGGCCGCGGACACGGTAGCCACGGCCCCGGAGACGGCCGTGACCCCGGAGACGGGCGCGGCCGGCGGCGCGGACCGACTCACGCCGCTCGCCGAGGACGCCTCCGAAACGGGGGAGACCGCCCCCGAGGCCGAGCCGGAAGCGCCCGCCGGCAGCGCCGGGCAGCCCGCTCCCGAGCCGGCCGCGGCCGAACTCACCGTCCCCGCCGGACCGGTGCCGGACGGCGGCCCCGGCGGCCCGGAGACCTCTGGGACCCCCGAGCCTCCGGAGGCGGCGGCGGAAGTACCGGGCCCCGGCGCGGGCAGCCCGGACACGGCAGCGGCCGTGTCATCCGCGCCCACCGAGTCCACCGCCTCCGCCGAGGAGGCCCCGCAGCCGGCCGCGAGCCGGGGCCGGCGCGGCCGGCGCCGTGCCGCGCCGGCTTCACCGCAGGACCCGGTGGCCGCGGACGCACCGGCCGGTGCGGAGACCGGGCCCGCCGGGCCGGTCGGTGACGGCAGTTCACCGGAGGCCGCCGAAGGGCCGGACGCCCCCGTGGCGGTCGCCGTGGCCGTCGCCGTCGCCGGGCCCGGTGCCGAAGAGACCGGGGCGGAGGAGCGGCCCGTGAAGATCGCCGCAGGAACGGGCCGGCGGCGCCGGGTGGCCCGCGCCGCCGCAGCCGAGCCCGGGCACGGACAGCCGAAGGACGGTGCCACGGAGGCGGTACAGCCTCTTCCGGAGACCGACCCGGCTCCGGAAGCCGGGGAGACCGCGCCGGCCGCCACTCCGGAAGCGGAGTCGGCCGCCGCGCCGCGGGGCCCGGAGAGCGCGGACGACGCCGCCGCCCCGGCCGACACGGCCGTCGAGTCCGCGACGCAGGCCGCCCAGCCCTCGGACGCCGCACAGGAAGCGGCAGTTGAGACCATCGCGCAGGAAGCGCAGGAAGCGCAGGAAGCGCAGGCCGCACCCGCCGACTGCGGGCCGACTCCGGGGGACACCCCCGGCGCGCAGCCGGCGGACGCCGCGTCGGCAGCCGGCGACGCCTCCGCCACGGCGCCGGCCGATGCCGGATCCGGACCGGCCGCGGGCGAGGCCGCCCTCCCGCCCGGCGGACAGCCGGAGGCCGGCGGAGCCGCCGCTTCCGGCGAGCCGGCTGCCGGACCGGGCACAGGGGCCGAGGCGGAGTCCGGCGCCGGAGCGGATGCCGCTGACGCTCAGGCGGACGGGCCCGACACGGCTCCGTCCGCGCCGGAGGCCAATACGCCCGCCCCGGCCCCGGAGAACGCCGCACCGGACGCCGCCGAGTTGAACGCCGCCCAGCCGGACGCGGCCGAGCCCGGTGCGGTCGAGCCGGATACCGCCGGGTCCGGTACCGCCGAGCCGGAGGCAGCCCAGCCCGGCACCGTCGAGCCGGACGCCGCCCAGCCGGGCGCCGCCGCGCCCGGTGCAGTCGAGCCGGATACCGCCGGGTCCGGTACCGCCGAGCCGGAGGCAGCCCAGCCCGGCACCGTCGAGCCGGACGAAGCCCAGCCCGGGACCGTCGAGTCGAACGCCGCCCAGCCGGACGCCGCCGCGCCCGGTGCCGCCCAGCTCGATGCCGCCGAGCTTGGTACCGAGCTGGACGCCGCCCAGCCCGGTGCCGCCGGGCCGGACGAAGCCCAGCCCGGTACCGCCGCACCGGACGCCGCCGAGCCCGGCACCGCCGAGCTGGACGTTGCCCAGCCCGGTACCGCCGAGCCGGACGCCGCCGAGCCCGGCACCGACGAGTCGAACGCCGCCGAGCCTGGTACCGCCCAGCCGGATGGCGTCGAGCCTCACGCCGTTCAGGCGGACACGACCGGACCGGACATGCCCGGGGCCCGGACGGAAGAACCCGGCGCTGCCGGGAGCCGGGCAGAGCTCGCCGAACCGAGTGCGGCAGAGACCGGCGCCGAGACCGCCGACCCGGCGGCTGCCGGGCCCGATGTGGCCGAACCGACCGCTGCCGATCCCGGGGCCGCCGAGCCGACAGCCGCCGAGCCGGAAGCGGTCGAGCCCGGGGCCGCCGAACAGCCGGTCACCGAACTGCCCGACTCCGAGCCGGAAGCCGCCCCGGCGGGGCCGGCCGCGGACGGCGCCGCCGAACCCGCGCCGGAGGACGGCACGCCCGCGACGGAGCCCGCCTCCGAACCGGCTGTCTCCGGACCGACGGGCGCCGGCTCCTCCGCTCCCGGCTCCTCCGAGCCCGGACCGGCCGCTGCCGCCGCGGAGATGACGACCCCCGGGCCACACCCCGCCACCGCGGAGACCGGCCTCATCACCACCCCTGCCCCCGCCACCGTCCCGTCCCCCGCCGCGACCCCCACCGGAGCCACTCCCATTTCCGACGCCGACCTCGCCCCCGACCCCGGTATCGCCCTCGCCGACCGGCTCCTCTCCGCCCGGTCCGCCCCGCGAGCCGGCGCCCCCGCGTCCGCGCCGGACGCCGACGCAGCGCCGGCGGCGAGCCCCGAGGCAGCCGCGAGCACGGAACGGCCGGACGAGTCCGCTCCGTCCGGCGAGCCGGACCGGTCCGGCGGAACCGCACAGCCCGCGCCCCTCTCCGGCCCTCCGGCCCCCGGCTTCGGCGACGCCGAGCGTGAGGCCGTCCTCCGCGTCATGCGGGAGCGCCGCGACATCCGCAATGGCTTCCGCAAGGACCCCGTGCCGCACGACGTGCTGCTGCGGGTCCTGGAGGCGGCCCACCACGCGCCCAGCGTCGGCCACTCCCAGCCCTGGGACTTCGTGGTCATCCGCTCCGCCGAGACCCGCCGGGCCATGCACGAACTCGCCGTCCGCCAGCGCGAGGCGTACGCCAAGTCGCTGCCCAAGGCACGGGCGAAGCAGTTCAAGGAACTCAAGATCGAGGCGATCCTCGACACCCCCGTCAACATCGTCGTCACGGCCGACCCCACCCGCGGCGGCCGGCACACCCTCGGCCGGCACACCCAGCCGCAGATGGCCCCGTACTCCTCGGCGCTCGCCGTCGAGAACCTCTGGCTCGCCGCGCGCGCCGAGGGCCTCGGCGTCGGCTGGGTGAGCTTCTTCGACGAGCGGGAGATGGTCCGCGTCCTCGGCCTGCCGGAGCACCTGGAGGTCGTCGCGTACCTCTGCGTCGGCTACGTCGACGAGTTCCCGGCCGAACCCGAACTGGCGCAGGCCGGCTGGTCCAAGCGGCGCCCGCTGTCCTGGGTGGTGCACGAGGAGACGTACGGCCGCCGCGCCCTGCCCGGCGAGGAGCCGCACGACCTGCTCGCCGAGACGCTGCAGGGCATCCGCCCGCTGGACGCCAAGGCGCTCGGCGAGGCGTGGGAGCGGCAGAAGCGGATGACGAAGCCGGCCGGCGCCCTCGGCATGCTGGAGATCATCTCCGCCCAGCTCAGCGGGCTCTCCCGGAAGTGCCCGCCGCCGATCCCGGAACCGGCCGTCGTGGCGATCTTCGCCGGGGACCACGGGGTCCACGCCCAGGGCGTCACCCCGTGGCCGCAGGAGGTGACGGCCCAGATGGTCGCCAACTTCCTCGGCGGGGGCGCCGTGTGCAACGCCTTCGCGCGCCAGATCGGTGCCGAGGTCTGTGTGATCGACGTCGGTGTCACCGGCGACCTGCCGGCCACGCCCGGCCTGCTCCCGCGGAAGATCCGGGCCGGCACCGGGGACTTCACCGCCGGGCCCGCCCTGGAGCGTGAGGAGGTGCTGCGCGCGATCGAGGTGGGCATCGAGACCGCCCGCGATCTGGTCGCCGCGGGCAACAAGGCCCTCCTCACCGGTGAGATGGGCATCGCCAACACCACCGTCTCCGCCGCGCTGATCTCCGTCTTCACGGAGAAGGACCCCGCCGAGGTCACCGGCCGCGGCACCGGCATCAGCGACGAGACGCACGCCCGCAAGGTCGAGGTCGTACGGCGCGGACTGGAACTGCACCGGCCGGACCCGGAGGACCCGATCGGCGTGCTCGCCGCGGTCGGCGGCCTGGAGCACGCCGCGCTGGTGGGCCTGATCCTCGGCGGCGCCTCGCTGCGCACCCCGGTCATCCTGGACGGGGTGAGCGCCGGAGCGGCCGCGCTGGCCGCCCGGGCGATCGCCCCCGAGTCGCTCGCCGCCTGTATCGCGGGGCACCGCAGCGCCGAACCCGGCCACGTCGCGGCCCTCACCAAGCTGGGACTGCGGCCGCTGATCGACCTCGATCTGCGGCTCGGCGAGGGCACGGGCGCCCTGCTGGCCCTGCCGGTGGTGCAGAGCGCGGCCCGCGCGATGCACGAAGTGGCCACGTTCGACTCGGCCGGCGTCACGGAGAAGTCCTAGCCGCCCGGCCACGGGCCCGGCTTCCGGCGAGCCCCGGGCGCGGCCGAGCGACCGGCCCGGGAACGGGGCGCGGGACTGCGACGGGCCCGCTGCCCGGTCCGCACACCGGTCCGCACACCGGTCCGCAACCGGTCCGCATCCGCGTGGGCCAGGCCCTCCGGTCGCTGTCCCGCCCGTGGCCGGAGACCGGTACGGTACGCCCGGACCGCGTCCGCTCCGGTCCGGTCAGCCGGCTCGGAGCGGACGCGATCCGGTCCGGACGGCCGGAACCGCCGGGCCGGAACCGCCGGTCCGGTCAGCCGGACCGGAGCGCCCGGTGCCGGACCGCCCGGTGCCGGACCGCCCGGTGCCGGACCGCCCGGTGCCGGACCGCCCGGTCCGGCCCCCACCGCCCGGCCCGGACCCCGAACGGCCGTCCCGCGAAACGCTGTTCGGGACCGCTCGGGACCCGGCCCCCTGGCCGGCCCGCACCCCGCCCGCGCCCACCGATTCGAGAGCCACCGGACCGGAAGGAGTTCCGACCGCCCGCATCCCACGCCCCGCGCCGCAGAACACCGAAGCGCACCCCGGGACCCGCACCGCGGACCGCACCACCCCGCCCCGTCCCATCCCATCCGGTCCGCCCGGAGTGAGCCGCGAAACAGCCCGGTAATCCGCCGCACTCTAGGCTGGACCACGGCGGACCGGCCGCCGGACGCACGGCCGGCGCCCCCGCCCCGCACCACCCCGACCGCCGCTCCAGCGCAGTAGCGGCCCGCAGCCCCCTGCCGCCCCGAGGAGCCGCACCGCCATGACCCGAAACGACGACGCCCGGCCGGAACCCGCGCACACGCCCGCGCCGGAACCCGCGCCGCGATCCGCGCCGGCACCCCTGCCGGAATCCGCGCCGGCCGCCGCCTACCCCGTCGGCCTGCGCCTCGCCGGCCGCCGCGTGGTCGTGCTCGGCGGCGGCCAGGTCGCCCAGCGCCGGCTGCCCGGCCTGGTCGCCGCCGGCGCGGACGTGCTGCTGATCTCGCCGTCCGCCACCCCCTCCGTGGAGGCCATGGCCACGGCCGGCGAGGTCCGCTGGGAGCGCCGCCGCTACCGGCAGGGCGACCTCGACGGCGCCTGGTACGCGCTGATCTCCACCGACGACGCCGGCGCCAACGCCGCCGCCTCCGCCGAGGCCGAGTCCCGCCGGGTGTGGTGCGTTCGCAGCGACGACGCCGGGGCCGCCACCGCCTGGACCCCGGCCACCGGCCGCAGCGAGGGCGTGACCGTCGCCGTGCTCACCGGCCAGGACCCGCGCCGCTCCGCCGCCGTGCGCGACGCCATCGTCGAGGGCCTGCGGGACGGCACCCTCGCCGCGCCCCGCCACCGCGCCCGCACCCCCGGCGTCGCCCTGGTCGGCGGCGGCCCCGGCGACCCGGATCTGATCACCGTCCGCGGCCGCCGGCTCCTCGCCGAGGCGGACGTCGTCATCGCCGACCGGCTCGGACCCCGCGATCTCCTCGACGAACTCCCGCCGCACGTCGAGGTGATCGACGCGGCGAAGATCCCCTACGGCCGGTTCATGGCCCAGGAGGCCATCAACAACGCGTTGATCGAGCACGCCAAGGCGGGCAAGGCGGTGGTCCGCCTCAAGGGCGGCGACCCGTACGTCTTCGGGCGTGGCATGGAGGAGGCCGAGGCACTCGCCGAAGCCGGCATCCCCTGCACCGTCGTTCCCGGCATCTCCAGCTCCATCAGCGTGCCCGCGGCCGCGGGCATCCCCGTCACCCACCGCGGCGTCGCCCATGAGTTCACCGTGGTCAGCGGGCATGTCTCCCCCGACGACCCGCGCTCGCTGGTGGACTGGGCGGCGCTGGCACGGCTGCACGGCACGCTGGTGCTGCTCATGGCCGTCGACAAGATCGGCCCGATCTCCGAGGCGCTGATCGCACACGGCCGCGCGCCCGAGACGCCGGTGGCCGTCGTCCAGGAGGGCACCACGGCCGCCCAGCGCCGGGTGGACGCGACCCTGGCCACGGTGGCGCGACGCGTCACCGACGAGGGCGTACGGCCGCCCGCGGTGATCGTCATCGGCGACGTCGTCACGGTCGGGCGGCGAACCGGGGAGGGGTGACCGCGCCGAGCCCCGAGGGCGAACCCCGCACCGCGGGAGCCGGCTCCGCACGTGACGGAGCATCCCGGCGCCGCGCTCCGGACCCCGACCGCACACCGGCGCCCCGCGCCCTCTCCCCGTACGCCGCGCCCTCCACCCGCCGCCCGCCGCCCGCCGCCCGGCGGACCGGCCTCTGGGCGAGAACACCGGACAAGGCAGTATCACCCTGTGGCTGAACTCATCACCGTCGACGACCCCGGCGACCCCCGGCTGCGCGACTACACGGACCTGACCGACGTCGAACTGCGGCGCCGCAGGGAGCCCGCGGAGGGCCTGTTCATCGCTGAGGGCGAGAAGGTGATCCGGCGGGCCCTCGCCGCCGGCTACCCGATGCGCTCCCTGCTGCTCTCCGCCAAGTGGGCCGAGGCGCTGCGCGACGTCCTCGACGCCGTGGCCGCCCCTGTGTACGTGGTCGACCCCGGCCTCGCCGAGCGCGTGACGGGGTACCACGTCCACCGCGGCGCCCTCGCCTCCCTGCACCGCAAACCCCTGCCCGCGGCGGGGGAGTTGCTGGCGGACGCCCGCCGGGTCGCCGTCGTGGAGGCCGTCAACGACCACACCAACATCGGGGCGGTCTTCCGCAGCGCGGCGGCCCTCGGCATGGACGCCGTGCTGCTCTCCCCGGACTGCGCCGATCCGCTCTACCGGCGGTCGGTGAAGGTCTCCATGGGCGCCGTCTTCTCGGTGCCCTACGCCCGGCTGGACGGCTGGCCGCGCGGGCTGGAGGCGGTGCGCGCCGCCGGATTCGAACTGCTCGCGCTGACTCCCGACGAGCGCGCCGTGACGCTCGACGAGGCGGCACCGCACCGGATGGACAGGGTCGCGCTGATGCTGGGCGCGGAGGGCACCGGACTGTCCCGGCAGGCGCTCGCGGCCGCCGGGACGTGGGTGCGCATCCCGATGGCACACGGCGTGGACTCGCTGAACGTGGGCGCCGCGGCGGCCGTGGCGTTCTACACGGTGGCGGCGGGGCGGCCCACCGGCTGACCGGCGCCACCGGCACCCGGCCCCGGACGGGGCGTCACGGACCGACCGGCCGCCGCCTTGCCGGCCTGCCGGTGATCCTCACCTCCGCGACCCTCGGGCTCGGCGGCGACCGCGACGGCGTCGCCTCGCCGCACCTGCCCCCGACAGGGCACGGCATCCGCCGAGCCCGGGACCGCCCGGCGGCCTCCCCGCCGGCTCGGCCGTTCCGGCCACCGTCCCCCCGGCTCAGTCCATCCGCTCCGGGCCGCTCACGCGGCCGCTCCCGTTCACGTGGCCGCTCGGGTGCGGCCCGCCCGCGTCCGGGCCGCGTCCGGCACCCCCGGTTCCGGCCTCTTCCGTTCCGGCACCGCCCGTTGCCCAGTCCGCGCCGAACGGTGCCGTCGGCCCCGGCAGCCCCCGGGCCGGTCCCTCGCAGCCCTGCGCCGCGGCGATCCCCAGCGCGACCAGCACCGTCACCGTCACGAACACCACCAGCCGCTGCCGCAGCAGCCGCCGGTCCGGGCCGGGCGCGGGCCGGCGCCCCGTGCCGTTCGTCCGGGACGGCGGCCGTGTGCCCGTACGGCGCCCCGTGCGGGACGGGGACGTCCGCCCACCCGGCGCACGCCTGCCCACAGGCCGCGCCCCCGAGCGGGCGCCGCCGCGGGACGGGGCCGGCGCGGACCCGCGCGTCCGCGAGGGGCCCGGCGCCGTGCCGGCCCCGTCCCGCTCCGTGCGCTGCCGCGCGTGTTCGGCCCCGGGCCGCTCACCGTGCTGCCGGCCGCCGGGGCGGTCGGCGGGGAGCCGGGACGGCGCCGGCCGCGCGTCCGGCAGCGGCCCGTGCGTCTCCCGCGCCGCGATCTCCTTCAGGCGCAGCGAGAGCTGGAGGGCCGTCGGCCGCTCCTTGGGGTCCTTGGCCAGACAGGCCCGGATCAGCGGCGCGAGCGCGTCGTGCACCCCGTGCAGCTGCGGCTCCTCGTGCACCACCCGGTAGAGCATGACCTCGGAACTGCCCTGCCCGAAGGGCGAGTCGGCGGTCGCGCAGTAGGCGAGCGTGGCCCCCAGCGCGAACACGTCGGTCGCGGGCGTGACCGCCGCGCCGCGCACCTGCTCGGGCGCCAGGAAGCCCGGGGAGCCGACCGCCGTCCCCACATGGGTCAGGGTGCTGGCGCCGGTCGCCCAGGCGATGCCGAAGTCGATGATCCGCGGGCCTTTGGGGGAGAGCAGGATGTTCGAGGGCTTCAGGTCGCGGTGCACGACGCCCGCCTCGTGGACGGCCAGCAGCCCTTCGGCGAGGGCCGCGCCGACCGCGGCGGTACGGGCCGCCGACAGCGGGCCCTCCTCGACCACCTTGTCGTGCAGCGACGGCCCCGGCACGTACTGGGTGGCGAACCACGGCCGGTCCGCCTCCAGATCGGCCGCCACCAGCCGGGCCGTGCAGCCGCCGCGGATCCGGCGGGCCGCGGACACCTCCCGCGCGAAACGGGACCGGAACTCCTGATCCTCCGCCAGGTCCGGCCGGATCACCTTGAGCGCCACCCGCTGGCCGCGCTTGTCCGAGCCCAGGTACACCACGCCCATACCGCCGGCGCCCAGCCGCCGGTGAATCCTGAACGAACCGACGACACGCGGGTCCTCGCGCCGGAGCCGCATCATCGCCATGTTCCAATCCCCGCTGCCCAGTCGGTCTGACGAGGCACAGCTTACGGATCGGCGAGCCGGAGCGCGCATAGGCCGCGCATACGCCGCCCCGGCGAATTGTCAGTGCCGGGTGGGATCCTGAAGGAGTGGGGGAAGCCGCGCGAACCGCGGTGGCCCGGCACGGATGCGCGATCTCAACGGTCCGTCGCAGAAGGGGGTTTGATCCGGTGAAGGGTGACCGCGTGGAGATAGTCGTGGACGCGGGTGACACGACACGGACGTACGAGATGACGGCCGGCCGGGCCGGCCGCAGGGTGGAGACGGCGGTGCGCCGGGGCGTGGTGGAGGTGAGTGAAGTCACCCGCAACGGCACCCCGGTGCGCACCGCCCGCTTCATGGCCAACCGGGTCCTCGCCCTGGTCGAGCACCCGGCCCCGAGGATCGACGAGTCGGAGCGGGGGGAGTGACGGGCGATGTCCCCTCGGGGAACACCCGCACGACCGGAGGCGGATGTCCACCCACAGGAGTAGCCGGAGGGCCCGGCAGTCATCCTGCGGGAGGCCGGAAGTCGATACGACGGGCTGACGCCCCGTCCCGGCCGCGCCCCTAATGTTGAAGTCAAGCGGCGGGCGGACGCACTCGTCCCCCGAGGTCAACGCCCGCCGCTTCCGGACATGACAGGAGACGGGGCGATGGCGGGCACAGTCGAGCGAACGGTCGGCCGAACGCAGGGGCGCAGGGCGCTCGGTGCGGTCGGGGTTCCGTCCCGGACGCCGTCCGCGGGCACCGCCGGCTCCGGCACCCGTCACCCGCTCGTCGCCACGGCGATGGTGCTGCCCCTGGCGGTACTCCTCACCGTGGTCTTCGGCGGCTGGGAGGCCGTCATGACACAGGCGTCGTCCGTGGCCGGACTGCTGGGGCGCTGACAGCGCACCGGACCCCGGGGAGAGCGGCCCGGGACGGGGAACTCCGGCCTGCAACACCCCGTGGGGACGGGGGTACGGCGGACGGCACGAACGCCCGGACAGCGGGGAGCTGTCCGGGCGTTGTGTTGCCCGGCCCCGGGCGGCAACGGAGCCGAAGGCCCTGCCTGCCGCCCGGGGGCACTTCGTCGGACGAACCGGTTCGGGCGGAAGGGGCCGCCGCGCCGGAGGAGGAAAGCACCGGACCCACCACCCCTCGCGGAGGGCCCGCACAGCGGGATAGGTTGCGCGCGACGGGGCGGTACGCAAGCGGCGCGACCGTGAACACGCGCGGGCTGCGCCGGTCCCGCAAGGGGGCAGGGGACAGGGCATGACCGGGTCACTCGTCGGCGAACTCGCCGGCATCGCCGCACGGGCCGGAGCCCTCTCCACGGCCGGGCCATCACCAGAGTGCGCAGAAAGCCGGGGGCCCGGAGCGTCCACGCCCCCGCACACTACGGTCCCGCGCCCGCGCCCGAGTCGTGGCAGCACCGGCAGCACCGACGGCGGCGGGAGCACCAAGGGCACAACGGACACCACGGGCAGGGGCGGTACCGAGCACACAGGCAGTACCGAGCACATGGGGGAGACCGGCGAGGCCGGCCGGCCCCTGGTCCTCGCCGACCGCCCCGACGGCACCGTGGTCCGGCTCGGCTCCGTCGTCTCCAAGGCCCACCCCGCCGACAGCGACCGCGCGGCCCTGTCCGTACGCCTCCGCGTCGCCGCCCACCCCCTGCTCGACGGCATCCTCCTGGCCCCGCTGCCGGTCCCCGCCCCGCCTCTACGGCCGGGCCGCCCCCAGGCCCCGGCTCGAACCCAGGCCCCGAGCCGAGCCCCGTCCCCGAGCCGAGCCCCGTCCCCGAGCCGAGCCCCGTCCCCGAGCCGAGCCCCGGCTCGGGCCCAAGTTTCACGCCCGGCTCAATCCCTAGCCCCGGCCCAAGCCCCGGCCCCGCCGCCCGTCCTCCTGGCGGAGCTGCGCGACGGCCGCCCCGCCACCCTCTGGCCCCACGGCATCCCGGTGTGCCCGGACGACCCCGACGCCGCTCCCTGGGAGGCGGCGGCGGTCCTGCTCGCCCGGCTGCACGCCGTACCGCCGCGCTCGCTCCCCGGCCCGCTGCCGCCCATGCGCGGCCCCGCCAAGACCGCGCGGGCGCTGCGGCGGCTGCGGGACGTGCCGCCGGGCTCCGCCTCCGCCGCCGTCCTGCGGGCGGCCGGGCGGCTGCCGGCCTGGGCGCGCGGGGAGGAGCCGCCGCCCGGCGCCGGGGACCACACCCTCTGCCACGGCGACTTCCACCTCGGCCAGCTCGTCCGGAGCCCCGCCCCCGGCGGCCCCTGGCTGCTGATCGACGTGGACGACCTGGGTCTCGGCCCGCCCGCCTGGGACCTCGCCCGACCCGCCGCCTGGTACGCCACGGGCCTGCTCGCCCCGGAGGACTGGACCCGCTTCCTCGGCGGGTACCGGTCCGCGGGCGGCGCGGCCCTGCCCGCCGACGGCGACCCCTGGCCGCATCTCGACGTCCCCGCCCGCGCGTTGACCGTCCAGTCGGCGGCCCAGGCGCTGGTGAGGGCCGCGGCCGCGCGCCGGGCGCTCGACGAGCCGGAGGAGGCGCTGGTCGACGCCTGCTCCCGGATGGCCCGGCTCCCGGTGGAACCCCCGGCCGGGACGCGGGCGTCCCCGTAGGGTGAACACACTCATCGGCGGGGGCGGCCCCGGCGGTGCCGACGGACTCGCGAGGAGCTGAGCCGATCATGCAGTGTCCCAAGTGCCACGCACCGATGCACATGTACAACCGCAACGGTGTGCAGATCGAGCAGTGCAGCGGTTGCCGGGGGATCTTCCTCGACTACGGGGAGCTGGAGTCGCTGACCCGGCTGGAGTCGCAGTGGTCGCAGCAGGCTCCGCCGCCCGGCCCGGCGCCGCAGGGCTACCCCGCCGGTCCGGCCCCGGCCGCACCCGCCTGGGGCGCTCAGCATCACGGGGGCCACGGCCACTACGGACACCACCGGCAGAAGAGCTTCGGCCGGATGCTCTTCTCCTCCTGAGCCCCGCGCCCCCGGCCCCCGCACCTCGCGGTGGGACCGGCGGCACACGACCGAGGGCCGGAGCTTCTCGCTCCGGCCCTCGGCCCTTCGGTGTGGACGATACTGGGATTGAACCAGTGACCTCTTCCGTGTCAGGGAAGCGCTCTCCCGCTGAGCTAATCGTCCGGGATACGGCGTGCGCGATACTGGGATTGAACCAGTGACCTCTTCCGTGTCAGGGAAGCGCTCTCCCGCTGAGCTAATCGCGCGGGGCGGCCCGGAGCCGTCCGGGGACGGCGGCCGAGCCGCAGGTGGTGCGAGGTCCCGAAGGACCCGGTGGACGATACTGGGATTGAACCAGTGACCTCTTCCGTGTCAGGGAAGCGCTCTCCCGCTGAGCTAATCGTCCGAGGTGGAGACGGGATTTGAACCCGTGTAGACGGCTTTGCAGGCCGTTGCCTCGCCTCTCGGCCACTCCACCAGGCAGGGACCAGGGATGATCCCCACTTCGAGCGGACGACGAGATTCGAACTCGCGACCCTCACCTTGGCAAGGTGATGCTCTACCAACTGAGCCACGTCCGCACGGTTTCCCCGGATCACTCCGGGTGCCACCCTGTCCCCGGTCCGCTTGCGCGTCCCGGCGACGTGTCGAACTCTAGCGGATTCCCGGGCCAGCTCAAATTCCGTTTGCCCAGCGTGCTGCGCCCGTCACCGGCGGGCGAGTGCCGGGCGGCCCGCCGGCCATAGAATCGCACCCGTGTCCGACCTCGTCCCTCTGGCCCGCTTCGGCGGACTCGTCGCCGCTGACCTGCGCGACGTCACCGGCGATCCCGCGGCCCTGGAGTCCAGTGGCTTCTGGGCCGTGGTGGCCGGCTTCGAGGGGCGGCTCGTCTGCGCGCGGTTCGGCGACGTACGGCCCGCGCGGCCCCAGGCTCCCGCCCCGGGAGCCTGGCGCGGCCCCGCCCCCGGGGAGTGGACCTCCTCCCTGGACCGGGACGGCTACCTTGCCGGCGTCCGCCGCATCCGGGAGCACATCGCCGCGGGCGAGGTCTACCAGGCCAACCTCTGCCGGGTGCTCTCCGCGCCGCTGCCCGACCCCGCCACGGCCGACATCGACGCCCTGACGGCGCTGCTGGCCCGCGGCAACCCGGCCCCGTACGCGGGCACCGTCCGGCTGCCCGCGCACGGCGTGGAGATCGCCACCGCCTCGCCCGAGCTCTTCCTGCGGCGCAGCGGCCGCACCGTGGAGTCGGGGCCGATCAAGGGCACCGGCCGCACCGCCGCCGATCTGCTGGAGAAGGACCACGCCGAGAACGTGATGATCGTGGACCTGGTCCGCAACGACCTCGGCCGGGTCTGCGCCACCGGCTCGGTGACCGTCCCGGAGCTGTGCGCCGTCGAGGAGCACCCGGGGCTGGTGCACCTGGTCTCCACGGTGCGCGGCGAACTGGCCGGCGGCACGGGCTGGCCCGAACTCCTGGACGGCACCTTCCCGCCCGGCTCCGTCACCGGTGCGCCCAAGTCCAGCGCGCTGCGGATCATCGAGGCGCTGGAGACGGCGCCCCGCGGCCCGTACTGCGGCGGTATCGGCTGGGTCGACGCGGACCGCGGCACCGGCGAACTGGCCGTCGGCATCCGCACCTTCTGGATCGACCGCGAGGCCCCCGGCGGCACGCGGCTGCGCTTCGGCACCGGCGCGGGCATCACCTGGGGCTCCGACCCCGAGCGCGAATGGGCCGAGACCGAACTCAAGGCGTCCCGGCTCCTCGCGATAGCGTCGGAGCGTCCGGAGCCGCCGGAGCCACCGGAGCGTCCGGGGCGACCGGAGGCAGCGGGACAGCCGCAGGCCGCGGAGCACACCGCGGCCCGGGGAACGCGAGGAGAGACACCGTGAAGATCTGGCTGGGCGGGAAACTGCGGGACGCGGACGACGCGCGCGTCTCCGTGCTCGACCACGGACTCACCGTCGGCGACGGCGTGTTCGAGACCCTCAAGGCCCAGGACGGCCGGGCCTTCGCCGTCAGCCGCCATCTCGACCGGCTGGCCGTCTCCGCCCGCGGCCTCGGCCTGCCGGAGCCCGACCGCGATGAGGTACGGCACGCCTGCGAGGCCGTGCTGGCCGCCAACCCCCTGCCCTACGGCCGGCTGCGGATCACCTACACCGGCGGGCTCTCCCCGCTCGGCTCCGACCGCGGCACCGCCCGGCCGACCCTGGTGGTCGCCCTGGGCGAGGCCAAGCCCTCGCCGGACACCACGGCCGTCATCACCGTGGACTGGGTCCGCAACGAACGCGGCGCCCTGACCGGCCTCAAGACCACCTCGTACGCGGAGAACGTCCTGGCGCTGGCCCGCGCCCGTGAACAGGGCGCCTCCGAGGCCCTGTTCGGCAACACCGTGGGGCAGCTCTGCGAAGGCACCGGCTCCAACGTCTTCGTGGTCCTCGACGGCGTTCCGCACACCCCGCCGCTCACCTCCGGCTGCCTCCCCGGCATCACCCGCGCCCTGACCGTCGAGTGGACCGGCGCCCGGGAGACCGAGCTGCCGATGGACGTCCTGGACCGGGCCGAGGAGATCTTCCTGACCTCCACGCTGCGCGACGTCCAGGCCGTGCACCGGGTCGGCGACCGGACGCTGCCCGGCGCCCCCGGACCGGTCACGGCCAAGGCGATGCGGATCTTCGCGGAACGCTCGGCGGCCGACCCCGACCCGTCCTGACCCGGCCCGCCCCCGACCCGGCCGCCCGACGCCACCCCGGACCGGGCGGGGCGGAGCCGGCGGGAAGCCCGGTTCCGCACGACGGGTGACGCCGGGCGTCCGCGCCCGGTACAACATCGTGATGACGACAACTCTGCGGCCCACGGGGCCGGAACGGCGCGACCGCGACGGTGCGCGGGCCCGCGGCTACGAGGTCTGCGTCAACAGCCGCCCCGTGGGCACCGTCGGCCTCACGGCGGACGCCCGGTCCGGCCCCGCCGTGGGCCGTATCGAAGGACTGCGGATCGCCGTGCCCGACCGGCGGCGCGGGCGCGGCACCGTGGCCGTCCTGGCCGCCGAGGAAGTGCTGCGCGGCTGGGGCTGCGCCCGGGCGGAGATCGCCGTACCCGAGGCCTCGGGGGCGGCCCTGCGGATGGCGGAGGCCCTGGGGTACACCGAGTTCGCCCGGAATCTGCGCAAGCGGGTCCCCGGCGACCCGCCGCCCCTCCCGGCGGGAAGCGAGAGCCGCCCCATGAACGCCACCGAGTTCACCGCCTGGCGGCGGCAGGCCGAGGAGAGCTACGCGCGCTTCTGGACCGGGCGCGGCATCCCGGCGGAACAGGCCCGCGCCAAGGCCCGGGCCGACCACGCGCGGCTGCTGCCGGACGGGGTCCGCACCTCCGGGACCCGGCTGCGGATCCTCGCCCACGAGGGCGCGGACACCGGCGTGCTCTGGCTCGGGCTGGGCGAGCGCGCACCGGAGGGAGTCGACGCCCACGTCTACGAGGTAGAGGTGGCGGAGGAGTTCCGGGGACGCGGCCACGGCCGGTCCCTGATGCTCGTGGCCGAACACGAGTGCCGGGCGGCCGGCGCGGAGACCGTCGGTCTGCGCGTCTTCACGGACAACACCCCGGCCGTGCGCCTCTACGCCTCCCTGGGCTACGAGACGGCCCTCCGCCTCCTCGCCAAGCCCCTGCTCTGACCAGCCCGGCCGCGGGCCGTGCGGTGGCCGCGCCCCGCGGCCGGGTTCCGCCTCCGCCGGGGAGAAGCGGTGCGGGCCGTGCGGTGGGCGGTTCCCCGTGGGGCGCACCCCCGGCGCACGGCCGACGGGCGGCTGCCGGCACCCGGTACGAGCCCGTGCCGTCACGGCCGGTCGCGGTGGCCTCCGGCCGGGCCCGGAATTCCCGCCCGGGCCGCGCCGGCGCGGCCGGCCCGGCCCCGGCGCGGGCGGCGGGTCAGGAGCGGCTCCCGCCCTCCGCGAGCAGCCGGTCCGCGATCGCCTCGACGCGCTCCCGCAGTCCCTCCTGGCTGCGGCTCCCGTCGAGCCGCTCGCCGCCGATCACATACGTCGGCGTGCCGGTCACCCCGATCGCCTTCCCCTCCGCCTGGTCGGCGTCCACGATCAGCATGTGCCGGCCGTCGACCAGGGCGGTGTCCATCTCCTCGGCGTCCAGGCCGAGTTCGCGGGCGACCTCCACGAGCACCGGCTCACCGCGCCGCCCCAGCTCCTCGGCGCGCTCCAGGACGGCCTCGGCGTAGCGCCGGCCCTCGCCCTGGGCGGCCGCCTCCTCGGCGGCCTGGGCCGCGGCGTGGGAGTGCCGGTGCTTGTCCAGCGGGAAGTGGCGCAGCCGGGTCTCGAGGGCGTCGCCGTAGCGGGCGCGCAGGGCGCGGAGGTCCGCCAGGGCGGTGCGGCAGTCGGGGCACTGCAGTTCGCACCAGACGTCGAGGACGACGGTGGTTCCGGTGGTGGTGTCACTCATGGCCTCAAGTCTTCCAGCCCGTCCGGGCGGCCACGACCGGCACCTGAGGATGACGCGGACCCCGGAAAGTCCCCGACCCCGGCCCCGCGGCATGGCCCCTGCGCCCGGCCGGGTGCAGGATGGAAGAGGAACACGGAACGAACGGACGCAGGAACGCACGGGGGATGGGAGTGGCCATGTCCGCGATCGTCGGTGGGGGACCGCCATGCTGACCACGACCGTCTGCGTCGCGCTGTCCGCGGCCGGCCTGGCCGTCGCCCTGCTCACCGCCTACCGGAAGCGTTTCCTGGCCGCGACCAGGATCGCCGCCCTCGCCCTGATCCCCGTCGGCCTGGCGATGGCCGGGCTGGCCGATCTGGCCGGTGACGTCGCCGCGGCCACGGCCGACTGGGCCGCCGGTCTGGTGCTGAAGCCGTCCGTCTGGGCCGGGTTCGCGGTCCTGGCGGTCTCCGCGGTGCTGCTGGTCGTCACCCGGATCGTGGGCAGGCGCCGCGGCTCGTCCCGTGCGGAACGCCGGGCGGCCTCCGGCGGGGAGCGGCGGGGCGCGGTGGCGCCGGGCGCGTCGACGCCGTCCCTGGGCCCCGGACGCCCGCCGGGCCGGGAGGAACCGTCCGGCAAGAGCGGCAAGAGCGGCAAGAGCGGCAAGCGGGGCGGCGGGGACACCGGGCTGGAGGACTTCGAGGACATCGAGGCGATTCTGAAGAAGCACGGAATCTAGAAAGTAGAGCCGAGAACATTTGAACTCCGGGTGAATTCCGGCGTCTTGGCGTTGTGCGTGGCCGCGCGTGCGTCATCATCTGCCCGAGATGAAAGACGACCTTGCCCTTCGGGCCACCGAACCACCCCTGACCTGCGCAGAGCCGAGCCCCCGGAGCCCCGTTCCGCTCGCCGCCGAACCCGCCGAACCCGTCGAATCCGCCGCGCCCGTCGTGCCCGCCGCGCCCTCCGAGAGCCGCGGCTGCCTCTACGCGCTCTCCCAGCCGCCGCTGATGCTCTTCCTCACCGTCATCGGCTCCCTGCTGCTCTTCGGCGCCGTCTACGACCTCTTCGGTCTCCACCGGTGGTGAGGCCCCGGTTCCGGCCCGCGCCCGCCGTCCCGGGAGCCCGCCGGGCTCACTGTTCCGCGGCCTCCCGGCGCCGGGCCCGGTAGGCGGCCACGTGCAGCCGGTTGCCGCAGGTGCGGCTGTCGCAGTAGCGGCGCGAGCGGTTGCGGGAGAGGTCGACGAAGGCCCGGCGGCAGTCCGGGGCCTCGCAGCGCCGCAGCCGCTCCCGCTCGCCGGCCACGACGAGGAAGGCGAGGGCCATGCCCCCGTCGGCGGCGAGGTGGTCCGCTATTGAGGAGCCCGGCGCGAAGTAGTGGATGTGCCAGTCGTAGCCGTCGTGGTCGGTCAGCCGGGGCGTGGTGCCGGCGGCCGCCACCATGGCGTTGAGCAGGCGTGCGGCCTCCGCGGTGCCTCCGGCGGCGAAGACCTCCGCGAAGCGGGCGCGGACGTCCCGTACGGCGGCGAGGTCCTCCGCGCCGAGGGTGCCCACGTCGCTGATGTCGTGGCGGCGGACGAAGCGGTGGAGGTCCGCGAGGTCCTGGAGGGCGTCGGGCTCGTCGCCCTCCCCCGAGGTGTTCACGAGATCGATGACGCTGTCGAGCGCGCACCGGGTGTCGTGGTTGATCAGCACGGATCGCTCCCTGGCCGGTGGTCGGCGGCTTCCTCTTCGGATGCCGGCCGACTCTAGCGGCTCGCCGGGCGCGACGGCGCCCTCCACCGCGGAGCCACCGTGGTGGAGGGCGCTGTCGTTCGCGGTCCTGCGCTGGTCCGGGCCCGAGCCGTCGCCCCGAGTCGGACGGCTTGAGCGGTGAGCGGTTGCGTTGCTGCGGGTGGCTGACCCGCGATTCCTGCCTCCTCAGCTCTCCGCGAGGATGTGGGAGAGTTCGGTGTCGAGGTCGAAGTGCCGGTGTTCGGTGCCGGGCGGCACCGCGGCGTCCGTCCGCTTGAGGAAGGATTCCAGCGCCCGCGCCGGGGCTTCGAGCAGTGCTTCGCCCTCCGGTGAGCTCAGGGCGATGCAGACGACCCCCTGCCCGTGGCTGCGGGATGGCCACACCCGGACGTCGCCGGTGCCGGTGGGCCGGTGCAGCCCCTCGGCGAGGAGGTCGCGGGCGAACACCCACTCGACGGTTTCCTCGGCTCCGGTGTGGAAGGTGGCGTGCACGGCGTAGGGATCGGCCGTGTCATACCGCAGGCCCGCCGGGACAGGCAGGGAGGATTCGCTCGACACAACGAGGCGCAGGTGCAGCTCGCAGCTGACCGTGGTGTTCATAAGCGCCATGGCCTTTCGCTCAGTGTGCGCTCGGGGATTCGCACGTCGGCGAAATCGACATGCCACCGAGGGTCCGGTTGTAAACCCCTCTGACCCTTTTACGGGCCTTTGCGTAACCCGTATGGAGGAGTCTTCGGTCATACTCACGACCGTTCCGGCCGCGCCGGGGTGTCCGGTAGGTTTGATCCATGGATGCGGAGAGTGACGGGCGCCGGGGGGTCGTCGGTCCGGCGCCGGCCGGTGCCGCGGCCGCCGAGGTGCGGAGCGGGGCCCGGAGTGCGACGGTGGTCGGGACGAGAACGGAGCCGGGGCCGGAGGCGGAAGTGGAGTCTGATCCGGAGGGCGGGGGCGAGCACCGGCTCGGCTCTCGGGCCCCGCGCTTCATCCGGGCCTCCCGGCCGCTCCATCTGAGCTGGCAGGTCGGGGTGTTCCTGGTCGGCCTCGCGGTCGTGGCCGCCGGGGCCGCCATGCTCGTTCTGCCCGGGCCCGGCTGGGTCGTGATATTCGCCGGTATGGCGATCTGGGCGACCGAGTTCGTCTGGGCCCAGCTGGTGCTGCGGTGGACGAAGCGGAAGGTCAAGGAGGCCGCCAAGAAGGCGCTCGACCCCAGGGTGCGGCGGCGGAACATCATCCTGACGATCACCGGCGGTGTGATCGCCGCGGCCGGCTGCGGCTACTACGTCTGGGAGTTCGGCTTCCGGATGCCGTGGGACGTGGCCTGGTAGCGACAGCGGTCCTGAGCAGGCCCCGGCGTGCGGTAATGTTGGGCCCGCGCCCGGGCGATTAGCTCAGCGGGAGAGCGCTTCGTTCACACCGAAGAGGTCACTGGTTCGAACCCAGTATCGCCCACCACCGGCCGCGGGCCGGGGAGACGGACAGTCTCCCCGGCCCGCGGTCTTTTGCGTGGGTTCGGGGCCGCGAGCCCGGTCCCGTGCGCCCGGTTCACGGACCGCGGCAGGTTGGCCGGTATGCCGGGCAACAATTCAAGGGAGCCCCTGGTCTTACCGGTTGCAGAGGTACAGACAACTACTGGGGGGTAGTCATGCGACGACTGAGCGGCACACTGGCCGCGCTGATACTGGCCTTCGCCGGTCTGGCGGCGACCACGACACCGGCCGCGGGTGCGGGGCCGGCACCGGCACGGGCACCGGCCGGGGAATGCTCCGTGACCTGGGGGAGCGGGGTCAAGGCAGAGTGGGACTCCGACTACAAGCCGCTGGTGAACATCAGGAGCGGACGGCACGACTGCTACGACCGTCTGGTCTTCGACATCGACGGTACGGCCGCCGACCGGATCGGCTACTACGTCCGCTACGTCAGCCAACTGCGCCAGGACGGATCCGGTGATCTGATTCCGGTCAAGGGCGGCGCGATCCTGGAGGTCGTGGCCTTCGCGCCCGCTTACGACCCGGAGACGATGGAGCCGACCCTCCCGGGCGTGAGGCTGAACGTCGACGGATACCGGACCTTCCGGGACGTCGTGGTCGCGGGCAGCTTCGAGGGCCAGACCCAGGTGGGGCTGGGCGTCCGCGCCCGGCTGCCGTTCCGGGTCTTCCAGACGGCCGACCACCTGGTGGTCGACGTGGCGCACACCTGGTGAACCGGCCACCGGCCCGCCGCCCGCGCAGCCGGGCGGCGGGCCGGACACGCCTGCGGGCGAGGCCGCCCGCCCCCTTCTTCCCCCTTGTTCTGCCCTGCCTGCGTTCGCCCGCACCCGAATCATCATCTGGTTCTGACGTAATGCTCATTGACTGTGTCAACACCTGTTAGCCTACCGCGCAGTTGACGACACTGTGTGCGGTGGACGCGCGCCGTGCTCCCTGCTCCGTGGAAGGAGCGGGAGCGATTCGGCGTGCCGGGACAAGCCGCCGGTGAACGGAGAGCCGGTGAAGCGGCGGTGCGCATCGCGCATCACGCGTCCCGGCGCGGCTCCGCCCGGCCGAGCTCCCTCCGCGCGAAAAGAACCATCAGGGGGGACCGATGACACACCTTCATGCCGGACGGAACGCACGGCGGGGACAGCGGATCCACGGACGGCCGGGGGCGGGACGTTTCGCGGGCAGGGCGGAGCGGATAGCCGGCCGTGCCGTGACGCGCGGGAGATCCGCTGTCCTCGGCGTGCTGGCCGTCGCTCTGCTCGGCGCGTGCGGGGGAGGAGATCCGCAGGCGGAGCCGAGGAAGACAGTCACCGCGACGGCCACCACGACCGTGACGGCCCAGCCGGAGCGGATGTCCTCCCAGAAGGGAACGACGCTCGGGAAGGCGCGCAAGGCGGCGGAGGCCGCCGGGTACACCGCGTCCGCGCACAACGCCAGCAAGGGTGACGCCGAGCCGTCCGGAAGCTGGAAGGTCTGCTTCGAGGACATCGGCTACGGCACGGTCGACTACGGAGCCGTCGAAGAGGGTGCCCTCTGCCCGAAGAAGGACGGCGGCCCGCTGACGTGGCCCAAGACCCCCGACGTCACCGGCACGGTCTACGCCAAGGCCGTTACGGCGCTGACCAAGGCCGGGCTGGACGAGGACGACATCAGTGCCGGCTCGGCGTACAGGGACGTCACCGTCACCGCGGACGACGCGGAGAGCGACCCGGACGACTACACGGTCTGCTTCCAGTCCCCCAAGGCCGGCAGCGACATCAAGCCGGGCACCAAGGCCGAACTCACGCTCGTCGAGGGCGACTCCTGCCCCTCCGCGAAGGGCACCTACAAGGACCGGAAGAACGACCCCGACTACACCCCGCCGGCCCCCGCCCGCGACAGCGGCACCGGCAGCTCGTCCGGCGGAGGTTCCGGGAGCGGCTCCGGTGGCTCGGGCGGTTCCGGTGACACCGGGCAGTGGAACGGCCAGTGCGAACTGATGTCCCCGGCGGGCAACTGCTACCGGGCCGGCCAGTTCTGCGCCAACAAGCACCTCGGCCTGCAGACGCACGACGCGGGCGGACGGATCATCTACTGCAAGGAGCGCGCCGACGGGCAGCGCTGGAACTACTCGTAACCGGTCACGGCCGGCGTGAACGGCCGAGGCGTACCGCCGGCCCCGCTGGGGGAATCCGCCGGTACGCCTCGGCGCCGCTCAGCGCGCGGCCGCGTACCGCACGAACCGCGCCCAGCCGTCCCGGCCGACGCGGAAGTGCGGGAGCGTCATGTCCTTGGAGTCCCGGACGTGGACTGTTCGTTCCGTGATGGCGACCTCGACGCAACTGTCGCCCTGTGCCGTGCTGTAGCTGGACTTGAACCAGTTGAGGCCGGTCGTGCTGCTCATAGGGCTCCTCGCATCCGCTGCAACAGACCCACGGAATCCCCGGGGGAGAGGGCCTGCGAACGCAGTCTCGCATAGCGCATGTGCAGCCTGCTGACCGCTTTCGGGACAGAGATCAGGCGGCCGTTCTCCTGCCCTTCCGAGTAGGCGCGCCAGCTTCCGTCAGGAGTCTCCAGCAGTTGCAGCGGGCCGGCCAGGCAGGCGTGGTATTCGCAGGCCGCCGGCATGATCTGGAGGGTGACGTTCCTCGGCGCGACCGCCGCGAGAACATGGTCGAGCATCCCCCGGGTGATCTCCGGCCCTCCGATACGGCGCTGGAACACGGCCTCGTCGACGATGAAGTCGAAGGCGGTCGTCAGACGTTCCGCGAGCAGTCGCTGTCGCTCCCGCCGGACCCGGATCGTGGCTTCCACAGCCTCGTCGGACATGGGTGGCAGCTCGTTCTCGCAGAGCGCCCGCATATACGCCTCCGACTGCAACAACCCCGGCACCACCCGGCATTCGTACGTCCACAGGCTCACCGCGTCCCGCTCCAGCCGTGCCCACCGCCGGAACCACAACGCGAGTCCCGGTTCGCCACGGGTCAGGTGCTGGGCGGCTTTGCGCAGGGCGCCGGTGTTGCCCAACGCCTCATCGGCTCGTTCGACGAACGCGGGGTCGGGCATGCGGCGGCCCAACTCGACGGACTCGACCGTGTGTTTGGAGAAGTTGACGCGCTTGCCGAAGTCGGTCCGGCTGAGCCCGGCGTGCTGGCGCAGGGCTTGGACGACGGCGCCGAAGGTGCGCAGACTGTCCGACGGGCCGGGCTCCCGCTGGAAGCAGCCGCCGACACCGCCACCGTCCGCGGTTCCCGTCATCTCGTCGTTCTCGGTGGTCTCCGTGGTCTCGGTGGTCATGCGCGGCCCCCTCATGTGCTTGACGTGCGAACTCCCCGCAGGGCAACCCGTCCAGCGTGACGCCGGTCTCCGGACGCTGTCCACTGAAAGTGCCCGTACGATCACTTTGCGTACGGGTCCGGTCGCTCGGGAGCGTCCGTGAACGCCCGCCGTTGGAGGCGCCGCCGTCGCGGCGGACCGCCGGGGAGGCGCACGTCACACGCGGTCGTGTCACACCGCGCCCGGCTGTTCCGTCCGAGAGGTGTAGTCACCAACGACGAACAGGAGTTGCAACCGTGGAAGCTCGCCTGAACCCCTTCGGCAGCCCGGTCGCCGGCACCTTCCTGAAGCACCTCGCCGCGGCGGGGCGGGTGCTCGGGGAATCGACGCTGCCGCCCGCGACGCGCGAACTGGTGCTGCTCCGTGCCAGTCAGATCAACGGCTGCGCCGGATGCATCGACATGCACACCAAGGAAGCCCTGGCCGCCGGTGAGACCTCCACCCGTCTGCATCTGGTCGCGGCCTGGCGGGAGGCCACGCTGTTCACCGAGGCCGAACGCGCCGCGCTGGAGCTGGCCGAACAGGGCACCCGTATCGCCGACGCGGCCGGCGGTGTCCCGGACGACGTCTGGGCGAACGCCGCCAAGCACTACGACGAGGAGCAGCTCACGGTCCTGGTGTCCTTCATCGCCCTCATCAACGCCTTCAACCGTCTCAACGTCATCACCCAGCAGCCCACCGCCGGCGACTACCGGCCGGGGCAGCACGGATAGCGGGACCGTCCGGCCGGGCCGCCGCCTCGCGCACGGGGGCGGCACGCGCCCCGGGTCCCCTCACCGGGACCCGGGGCGCCGGTGACGGAAACGGGCGGGCGGCGGCCGATGAGTTTTCCCGTGACCGGCGGTCAGAGATCATGGTTGGTGCGCCGCGGCCACAAGGGCGGCGGAAACCCGCGCCGGCCGAGCCTGCCGAGAACCGGACACGAGACACCGAGGAACTGAGATGCGCACCCTGATCAGCACGGCCTTCATGTCACTCGACGGCGTCGTGGAAGCCCCGGGCGGCGAGCCCGGCTACCGCAACTCCGGGTGGACCTTCAAGGACGTCGAGTTTCTCCCCGAGGCGTACGACATCAAGGACCGTGAGCAGAGGGAAGCCACCGCGATGCTGCTGGGCCGCGTCAGCTACCAGGCGTTCAGCCCGGTGTGGCCCGCCATGGAGGACTTCGCGGACTACAAGGCGATGCCGAAGTACGTCGTGTCCACCACCCTCGGCGAGGACGACCTGGTGGCGGACTGGGGCGAGACGACGATCCTGCGCTCGCTCGACGAGGTCGCCGCGCTGAAGAAGACCGAGGGCGGCCCGATCATCGTCCACGGCAGCGCCTCCCTGAACCGGGCCCTCTCGGACGCCGGCCTCGTCGACCGCTACCACCTGCTCGTCTTCCCGCTCCTGCTCGGCGCGGGCAAGCGGCTTTTCAGCGCCACGGACAAGGACGCGCAGAAGCTGAAACTGGTCGAGCACGCCGCCTATGCCAACGGCCTGCAGCTGAACGTGTTCGACGTCGTCCGCTGACAGGGCTTCCGGGGCTCCCGTCGCTGACCGGCCCGGGTCGCTCAGACGGTCACGACGGTCACCGCGCTGTCGAGCCCTTTGAAGTCGTCCGGGTTGCGGGTGAACAACGGCAAGCCGTGGACGGAGGCGATCGCGGCGATCATCAGGTCCAGTCTGCGGGGACGGGGATTGCGGTTGGCCGCGAGCGTGAGGGACACCAGCGTGCCGTAGCGCGCCGCGGCGTCGGCGTCGAAGGGCAGGGGGTCGAAGTCGGCGGCGGCTGCCCCCAGCTTCTCCATCCTCGCGGCCCTGGCCACGGGGTTCTGGGCCACCGCCACCCCCTGCTGCAATTCGGCCATGGTGATGGCGGTGAGCTCGGGAGCGGCGGGCAGGGCGGCGGGATCGAGCAGACCCAGGTCGATGTACACGCAGGTATCCAGGACCCCGGAGGGGAAGCGGTCAGCCACGGCCGCGCTGCCACGGGTCCTCGTCGACGCGCTCTTCGGAGCCGAAGAACTCGTCTCCTTCCCTGCGCATCTCCGCGTAGTCGACGCGGGGGAGCCCGCGATGCCGCTCCACGAGCTCCTCGGCGCTCAGCCTGCGCCTGCGGCGGATGGGGCGCAGTTCGGCGACCTCCGTACCGTTCCGTGTGATGTGGTAAACATCGCCGGCCTCGACCGCGTCCATGACGGCCGCGGAGTTGTTGCGGAACTCGCGCTGGGTGATCGTCTTCATGCGACCAGTGTAGCCCGGCGTGTCTCGCCGGGCTACGGTCCTTTCTTGGGCGGGCGCCCGCCCTGGTGGCTCCTCTCGTCCCACTGTGCCGGCGGCCCTCGCGGCGCGCTCGGGACCTCCGGGCCGGGGGCTCGCCACCTGCGCGGCCGCGACCACGGTGAACCACCGTCGGCCCGCCGCGCCGAGGGACGGGACGGGACCGTGGACAGGGGCCCCGGACGGGAGGGCGGCGGGCCGGCTCAGATGATCGTGCCGACGTCCCGGGTGGTGATCGCGTCCATCGCCCGTTCGGCCACGGCGGCGATCGTCATCGACGGGTTGCACGCGCCCGTGGTGCCCGGGATGAGGGCGCCGTCGAGGACGTACAGGCCGCGCTGGCCCCGCACCCGGCCCTCGAGGTCGCACACGGTGCCCATCGCGGCGCCGCCGAGCGGGTGCCAGGTGCTGTTGACGAGGTTGTTGGTGTCCGTGAGGACGCCGAGTCCCCGGGAGAGCGCCGAGACCCGCCGCTGGATCTGCCGGTGGCTGCCGGCGTCGCCGTTCCGGGGCCAGTGGAGCGATACCGAGTCGGTGAGCGCGTTGTAGCGGAACCGGCCGCGGTCCGGGCTGACGCCGAATCCGACCAGCATGGTCGTCCTCGCGTTGACGCCCAGGGGCGGGAGGGAGGCCTGGATGACGGTGTTCGCTGTCGCCGGGTCGTCCCAGTCCTTGCTGCCGTAGATCACCGGGCCGCCCTGTTCGGCGCCGAAGTCCTCCTGGAGACTGGTCCAGGCGTAGATCCGGTCGCCGTTCGTCCCCCATCCCTCGCCGAGCCCGTCGGGCAGATCGGGGATGTCGCCGAGGGCGCCGGCGCGGACGAGCAGCTTGCTGGTGTTCAGGCTGCCGGCCGCCATGACCAGGGCCCGGGTGGTGAGGATCTTCTGCTCCAGCACCCGGCCCGCGTCGTCGGTGCGGTCGGCGTGCACCTCCCAGCGCCCGTCCTTGGCACGGACGACGCGGGTGACGTTGTGGTGCGTCGCGACGGTGACCCTGCCCGTCGCCTCCGCCTGCCGCAGGTACGTCACGTCGACCGAGTGCTTGCCGCCGTTGTTGACGCCGAGCGCGCAGTCGCCGTTCGTGTAGGACGGCTTCATCTCGCCGCGCAGCTCGGCCAGGGCGTAGTCCCAGTCGATCGGCATCGGGATCTTCTCCAGGCCGTAGCCCGCTTTCCGCACGCGTTCGGCGAACAGCCTTGCGGCGTAGTAGTTCGGGGTGCGGATCAGTTCGTCCGGCGCCGTCGCGACCTTCAGCATCCGCGCGACCCGTGGATAGTGGACCCGGTCCATGCGCCGGTAGTCGAGCTGCTCCGGCAGCCAGGTGGTGAACACCGCCTCCGACGGCTGCAGCGTCATCCCCTGGTACACGAGCGAGCCGCCGCCGACCCCGGAGGCGCAGACACCCAGCATGTTCTCGCCGAGCACCGGTTCGAGCAGCCCGACGTACGGGGCGAAGTCCAGCGGGGCTCCCAGCAGTCGCGCCAGTGGCCGGACCGCCGCCGGCACGGTGCCGTACCACAGCGTCCGCTTGTCCAGCCGCGCCATGGTCGGGAACGTGTCCGCGTCCGGCCCCGTCGGCCAGCGGCGCCCGCGCTCCAGCACGGTCACGGGGACGCCGGCCCGCGCCAGCCGGAGCGCCGTCACGCCCCCTCCGAATCCCGAGCCGATGACGACGGCCCGGTGCTCCTCCCGGGTGAGCCGCACGCGGGCCGGTGCGGCCGCGGCGGCGGGAGACGTGAGCAGGCTCGCCGCTCCGATTCCCGCGGCTCCGGTGAGGAAGGCGCGCCTGGTGGTGGGCATGGGCAGCTCCTGTGGGGGGTGAGGGTGGGGGTGGTGGGAGAAGGTTCTCCGGCGCCGCCAGGGGCGGTGAGGTCGCGTCAGGGCTGGAAGGGCATGGTCCGGCAGTTCGAGGTGGTGGCCTCGCCGGAGAGGCGGTCGGTCAGCCAGGAGACGGCGTCGCCCTGGTCGGTGAGGAGCGGCACCAGGTGGTTGGTGAGCAGCCCGTCGCCGAGGTTCGGCAGGGCGACGGCCTTGTAGGTGACGTCGGCGCCCTTCCGGCACCAGTCGACGGCGAGTTGACGGGCCTGTGCGTGGGGGACGATGTCGTCCTGGATGCCGGTCACCAGGCGCACGGGGCCGGCCGGCTTCAGCGTGCCGATGCGCTGGGCGTCGAGCATGGCCCGCATCCTCGGTTCGCCGCGGACGATGTCGCCGACGGACTCGCCGTTGCTGGTCCATGCCGTGCTCTTGGCGAAGGCGTAGCCGAAGATCGCGTCGCCGACGCACATCGTGGACAGGTCGGCCAGCGCGGCCCTGCCGGCGTCGTTGAGGTAGCGGTCCGCGATGTCGCCCAGCCCGGGGTCGGTCTGGAGGAAACCGTTCAGCGACCAGCCCAGGGCGCCGGCCAGGGCACTGCCGTCGATCCCCTCCATGACCTCGGTCAGATCGGCCGGAGGCGCGCCGGAGTAGGTGCCGGACAGGGGGATCTCCGGGGCGTAGGACGGCTGGAGTTCGGCGGCTGACGCGGCCGCGCCGCCGCCCTGGCTGTAGCCGTAGAGGCCGACGCGCGACGCGGAGGTGACCGACGCCCCGGGCACGGCGCGCGCCGCGCGGACGGCGTCCAGCAGGGCGTGCCCGCCGTCGAGACGGTTCACGTACGTGTGGAGGCGGTCGGTCGCGCCCAGCCCGGCGTAGTCGGTGACCACCACCGCGGCGCCCGAGGCCAGGAGCCGGTAGACGGAGAGGTCCTCGTAACCCACGGACACGGTACGGCCGTTCAGCATGATGGGGTGCTGGAGGGCCATCGAGGCCGCGCACTGGTCGCCCTGGCCCATGGTGCCGGGGGCCACGGCCACCAGCGGACGCGGGCCCTCGCCCTTCCAGGCCGCCGTGGGTTCGATGTAGGCGCCCGTCACCGCGACCGGGCTGCCGCCCGCGTCGGTGGACTTGTACATCAGCCGCGTCGCCCGGCCGGGGAGCGGGCCGTCGAGGCCCGGCAGGCTCAGGCTCAGGGCCAGGGGGAGGGGCTCGGTCCGGACCAGGGCACCGTTGGCCTCGGGGAGGGACTCGGGCGGCTGGTAGAAGGCGGGGATGGTGACGCCGCGGGAGACCACGGGGTCCGAGCCGGTGACTGCCGCGGCGGGGAGCGTCTGGACGCCGAGGCAGGCGAGGGCCGCGAGTGCGGTGACCAGCAGACGGCCGCGGGCAGGCGGTGTGGTGCGGCCGCGGCGTGCGGGGGACGCGGCGCGGCCGGGGCCGGCGTGCGCGGAGTCCGCGCGTTCGGTGGCGGGGTGTTCGGTGGCGGGGTGTTCGGTGGCGGGGTGTGCGGCGCCGGGGTGTGCGGCGGAAGCGGGATTCGGCTGGTCGCTGGTGGGTCGGTCCATGGTGGGCGCTCCCCGTTCGTGTGGGTGTGGGTGTTTCTCGCGCGGCGTGGGACGGCGCGGGCTGTGGCGCCGCCCGCCACCTGCCGTCCGTGGCGGCCGGGCCGTACGCGCAGGCCGCCGGGGCGCCCCGGCGCTCGCTGGTGGCGGCTCCGCCGCCCGGACGTCACCGGCTCCGACCGGCCAAGTCCGGTACGGCGCCCTGGCGTCCACCGCGGGTGTTACCCGCGGTCACATCGGGAGAGTAGAGGTAGGTGTCACTCAGTGACAAGATGCCCGCACGTGCCATTTCGCGGCGGGTGGCTATGCTGCCGGGGACCGAACACACGCACGGGGCAGGGACGGTGGGGCACGGTGCGGGACGCGGCACCCGTGAACCGGGCGGAGACGGCCGGGTCGGCCACGTCGGCCGAGCGGGCGGGACCGGCCGAGTCGGCGGGGCCGGCCGCGTCCGACGCGCCGACGGCCAAACCGTCGCTGACCGAACGCCGCAAGGCGGCCCTCCGCCTCGACATCGCCCGCGAGGCCGTCCGCCTGTTCACCTCACAGGGCGTCACGGGCACCACGGGCGAGCAGATAGCCCGGGCCGTGGGCATTTCGCCCCGCACGCTGTGGCGGCACTTCCCCACCAAGGAGAGCTGCGTCCGCCCGCTGCTGACGGCGGGCCTCGACGCCGCCACGGACCGGCTGCGCCACTGGCCGCCGGACACGGGCCTGCTGAACTTCCTCACCGGCGCCTGCCGGCAGGGAACGCTCCCGCACGTCGACCCCGCCGTCCTCGACCTGATCCGCATGACCCGGACCGAGCCCGCGCTCCGCGCCGTCTGGCTGCAGGCGCACGACGACGCGCTACCCGTCCTCGCCGAACTGCTCGCCGGGCGGTCCGGCGCGAGCCCCGACGACCTGCGGGTCAAGGTGCACGCAGCCACCGTCAACGGCGCGCTGCGCGCGGCGGCGGAGGACTTCGCCCTCCGCTTCGGCGACGACGCCGGCGCCGCGGGCGACGAACTGGCCGCATGCCTGCACGCAGCCCTCCGCGCGGCGGCGGAGGGACTGCCGTACTGACGGCCCGGCGCGGCCGGTGCCCCCAACTCGTCGGCCCGCCGGGTGCGGGAACCGATGGGCTCGCTTCGCGGCGCGCTGTTCACCGATCGCCTAGTGCAGTGCCGGGCAGGAGACCAGGTGCTCCTCGTGGGCAGGCCACCCCCCCGGACTCTCCGGACCGTCTTGGCGGCGATGTCGGAGAGGCCGGCGCCGGATGTGCCGAAGCGTCGGTCCGGAGCGGATTCAAGCCGGTCAAAGGTTGCCGGCCGGACTGTCTCGAAGCGCTTGCTGCCGCCGAACTGCAACCCGAAGGGCGCGTCCCGCGAGCGGATTTGGCCCGCGCCCGGTGTCTCTGACACACGCTGTGGTCACGAAGCCCGCCGTCTCCGCCACAAGCGGTTCGCCGACGTCCACACGAGACCGGCCAGGGCGGCCACGAACGCCAGGGAGAACACGGCCACGGTGGGATTCACCCACACCGGGACCAGGTCGTAGCCGGCGTTGCACTTGTTGCTCAGCGGGAAGAGGCGGGACCAGTCGTCCAGGTGCGCCCTGCGGTACGTCTCGTCGTACGGCTGGTGGTGCCAGTACTGGCAGGCCTCTTCGGTGTCCAGTCCGCCGGAGAAGAGTCCCCGGAACCAGGCGATCAGCGTGATGACGAGGGACACCCAGGCGGCGTGGGCGAACCAGCCGGGCCTCCGCCAGTCGTCGGCGTGCAGGCCCCGGGCGAGCCGCCACACGCTCCACGCGGTGATGAGGAGCGGGATCATTAATGACATTGCGTCGCGTACTCCCGGGTCGGTCGCGCCCGCGCCCAACCGGACGGCCGCGCGTCTACGCAAATCTGTTCGGACCCGCGAGCTTCTCACTGCCGCCGGGCAGGGAGTCGCGCGGGCGGGGCGACGGCTGGGTGGTCCTGGAGGCGGCCCGTGGGGAGCGGCCGCGGGGAAGCGGCCCGGTGCGAGTGCGCCGACCGTGATACCGGTTCGGGCGTTCTCGGTCAGTCCGTGGCCTGTTTGCGTCTCCGGGGTCGTCCGTGTGTCGGCCGGTGCGGAGATGGGGAGTTCTCTGGCGACCTCTGCCGGCCGGCAGAAGGGATCAGGCGCTCATCGGGAACCGGGCGTGCGGTCCGTCACCCCGCCCGGGGGGTCTGTGCGCGAGCGGTTCCGACCGGGAGGGCGAGGGGCGACGGACGCCCTCTCCGCCGGCCGAGGCCGTGGCTCGTCTGCCGGCGCACTTGTCACCCGCGTCACCCGCCGTACGGCTCGCGGGCCCTCAGCGACGTCCCAGGAAGTCCCGGTCGCAGCGGCCGCCGGGCGGCAGCCGCAGAGACCACAGAGAGAGGACGCTCAATGTACGACTTCGTCATCGTGGGTGCGGGATCGGCCGGGTGCGTGCTCGCCGCGCGCCTCAGCGAGGACCCGGACACGCGCGTACTGCTGCTGGAGGCCGGCGGGCCCGATGACGCACAGGAGATCCACGTCCCGGCGGCCTTCGCCAAGCTCTTCCGCACCAAGTACGACTGGGACTACACGACCGAGCCCGAACCGGGCCTCGGCGACCGCCGCCGCTATCTGCCGCGCGGACGGATGCTCGGCGGCTCGTCGTCGATGAACGCGATGATCTACATCCGCGGCAACCGGCGGGATTACGACGGCTGGGCCGCCGGAGGGGCCGAGGGCTGGGCGTGGGAGGACGTCCTGCCGCACTTCCTCCGCTCCGAGGACCACCACGCCGGCCCGTCGGAGTGGCACGGCGCGGGCGGACCCCTGCCCGTCAACCAGGGTCGCTCGCGCCACCCGCTGACCGACGCGTTCCTCGCGGCGGCACAGGAGGCCGGCCATCCGTACAACCCCGACTTCAACGGCCCCGAGCAGGACGGCGTCGGCACCTACGAACTCACCCAGCGGGGCGGCCTGCGGTGCAGCACCGCCGCCGCCTATCTGCGCCCCGCCCTGGACCGGCCCAACCTGGAGGTCCGCACCGGCGTCCAGTGCAACCGGGTCCTCTTCGACGGCGACCGGGCCACCGGCGTCGAGATCGACCACGGCGGCGCCACCGAGGAACTGCGGTGCGCGCGGGAGGTCGTCCTCTGCGCCGGCGCCTACAACTCGCCGCAGATTCTCATGCTCTCCGGCATCGGCCCCGCCGACGAACTCGCCGCTCACGGCATCATCCCCCGGACCGATCTGCCCGTCGGCGAGAACCTCCAGGACCACCCCCACCTGGCCGTCGTCCACCTCACCGACACCGAGTCCCTGCTGAGCGCCGAGAGCCCGGAGAACGTGACACTGCTGGAGACCGAGGGACGCGGCCCGCTGACCTCCAACGCCGGCGAGGGCGGCGGCTTCTTCCGCACCACCGGCGGCCTCGACGCCCCGGACGTGCAACTCCACGTCGTGCCCGCGCTGTACCACCAGGAGGGCCTGGGCACGCTCACCGACCACGGCTACCACATCGGCGCCGCGCTGCTCGCCCCCACCAGCAGGGGCCGGGTCGAGCTGCGCTCGGCCATGCCCAGCGCGAAGCCCCGCATCCTGCACAACTACCTCGCCACGGAGGAGGACCGGGCGACGGCGGTCCGCGCGCTGCGCCTGGTCATGGACATCGCCGGCCGCCCCGCGATGCGGGCGCACCACCGGGCGGACTTCCTGGCCCCCGACCCCGGCTGCGGTGACGACGACCTCCTCGCCTACGCGCGGCGCGAGCTGCAGACGCTCTACCACCCCGCCGGCACCTGCCCGATCGGGCCGGTCGTCGATCCGGAACTGCGCGTGCACGGGGTGACGGGGCTGCGGGTGGCCGACGCGTCCGTCATGCCGTCGGTCGTGCGCGGCAACACCAACGCCCCGACGATCATGATCGCCGAGCGGGCGGCGGACCTGATCCGGGGGACGGCGGTCCGGGGCGGTGCGGCCGGGGAGGCCGATACGACTGATACGGCGGTGCGGGTGGTCCGTCCGGTTTCCCAGGCGGAACACGTCGAGCCCGTCGGCGCCGTCGGGGCCGCTTCCGGCGGCCCGGGTGATGCGGGCGCTCCCGCCCGGTCCGGGAGCGGGACTTCCGTGCCGCTGACCGATCCGGCGTGACACCACCGCTCCGTCCCGGTGCCCGGACGCGGCCTGTCCGGGTGCCGGGTCCCCGTATCCGGACCTCTCCTCGCCTTCTGTCGAGAGCCTGCACGGCACGAACGGGCTTGCGAGGGCTCACGGTCCGGATGGCGCTGACCGGGCGGATCACGGCGGGCCTGCCCGCGTGGGCCGCTTGGATCGTCCCGCACCGCAGCCCGGTGGCGGATGGGGCTCCGGGCGCGGAAGCGGGCCGCGTCGGCGAGCGTGAACCGTGAAGCGGTGTGTCCGGCCGAGCGGGCCGGCTCGGTCTCTTCACGGTCCGCTCACGGCCGGGAAGCGGACCCCCGGTCGTGGAGTTCGGCGGTGGTGAGCAGGCGTATCTGGGCGTCTGTCCATCGGGCCGGGGCCTCCTCCATGCCCGCCAGCGCCTCAAGGAACCGGCGCACCGCGAAGGCGCAGGCGGTCAGGCCGGTGCGGGCGAGGTCGTCGGCGGAACGGGTCAGGGCCGCGCGCGTGGGGCCGGTGAGATGACGCAGCCCCAGATGGGCCGCGTCGGCCAGGGCGGCCAGAGCGGAGCCGAGCGCGTCGGCCACCGGGTCCGGTGGGGGAGAGCCGGGGAGGGGCGGCAGGTTCGCGGGCTCGCCGGGTGACAGGTGGGGGACGGTGATGCCGGTGCCGGTGCCGGTGCCGGTGCCGGTGCCGGTGCCGGTTCCGTTGATGCCTGCGCCCGCGCCGGTGTTGCTGCCGTTGCCTGTGCGGCCGTCCGGGCCGCCGCGGCCGTCCGGGACGGCGACGGCGTACGGGGTGATCCGGAGCCGGCCGCCGTCGCGGTGCAGGGCACCGGCCACGTGGCGGGGGCCGCTCGCCAGGGCGGCGGCGAGGGCGTCCAGCGCGGCTGGGGCCAAGGGTTCGTGCGGGGCGGAGATCAGGGCCGGGTTGCCCGCCGCGTCGAGGACGGTCGCTTCCAGGCGCTGCGCGGCCGGGTCGTACCCGATGTCCGTCACCTCGGAGATCTCGACGACGCGCACCGTCTCCGCCTCCACCCGGGGCCGGACGAGCCGGGGCGGACGGCCGTCCCACTCCGCGGCGTGCGCGGCCAGATCGCGTACCAGCAGCGTGCTCGGCAGCTCCGAGAAGGCCGTGGGGCCGAGCGGGGTGACCGTGGTGACGGCCAGCCGGCCGCGGGTCAGGGTGAGGGCGCGGCTCGCCGTGCGCCGCGCCGTCTCGCTGACGACACTGCCCGCGGCCAGGGAGGCCAGCGTCGTACCGAGGACACGGCGAGTGCCCCAGGGGCGGTCGGAGGGCTGCCACGTTTTGTGCAGGACGACCACCACGCCCGCGTCGGCATGCGCGAAGTAGGTCCGCGTCAACGGGTGTTCGGGCGTGCCGGAGAGACGGCAGCCGAGGGCGGTGAGGCGGACCCGCCGCAGGGGCGTCTCCGCCGCCTCGCGCTCTCCGAGCACACCCGGGGTGGTGCCGGCGGCGCGGTGGCGTGCGTGGAGCTCGGCGAGGAGCGCGGCGTGGCGCAGCGAGTCGTGCGCGGCGTCCCGCGCGGTGTGCGCGGCCAGTTGGTCCGCGAGTTCGGCGGTGACGGCGGCGAGCCAGTGCAGGGAGGCGGACGCCAGGGACGTCGCGGTACGGCGGAGCGTGGCGGCGAGCACGGGACCCGCGTGGGCCGCGCCGTCGAGGAGGAGGCCGTCGGCCAGGTCGAGGGCAGTGCGGAGGGAGCGGGCGGTCGGGGAGGCCGTCGCCGCGGGGGAACTCCCGGTGGCGGTCATCCGCGTGCCTGCGGGGACCGCGAGGGGCTCGCCCGGGGAGAGGGCTCCGGGCATGCCTGCGGGCGCGGCTGGGGTCGTGGCCGGGTTCGTGGCTTCGGTTGTGCCTGCCATGGTGACTTCGGTCATGCCTGCGGGCGCGGTTCCGGGCGCGGTGGTGGCTGCCCCGGTCCCGGGTGCACCGGACGGGTGGGTGCCGGGGCCCGGTGGGCCGGCCGCGGCGGGGCGGGAGCGATCGGCCGTTGGCGCGGATGCCGGCGCGGACGGACGAGCGGGCGTATGCGCGGACGTGTGTGCGGTCGTCGGCGCGGACGTGCGAGCCGCCGGGCCGGCGACTGTGGCGCCGCGCCGGGGTCCGTCCGAGGGGCCGGCGGTGCCCGCGGCGGCGGGAGACGTGGCGGAAGGCTCCGGCATGGCGGCGCCGGAGTGCGGGGCAGGAGGCTCCGGCATGGTGGTTCCGGAGGGGCCGGCGGCCCCGGGAGCCGAGGAGGCGCCGCGGCGGGCGGTGCCGCGGGAGCCGGAGGAGATGCGCACCTCCACGGGGCCGTCGCCGACGCCGGACTCGTCCGCCGCGCGGAACGCCCATACGGCGAGGGCGACCATCTCGCCCCGTACCGCCGCCGAGGCGTCGGTGAGGGCGTAGCCGATCTCGCCGGGTACCGGGAACCGGACGGTGCACGTGGGCAGTTCCGCCCACGGCCCGGCGGGAGCGGGGGACGGGCCGCGTCCGTTGGCCGCGTCCGGGGTCGTGGGCCCGGGCGGGACGGGGACCGCGCGGTGGATCCGGGCGGTGTAGCCGCGGCGGGCCGTGCGGCGGGCTGCCGTGACCGCCCGGGTGCCGACGGCCGCCGTTAGCGTCTCGTCGTCGAAAGCGCCCGGCGACCAGTCCGCCGGTGGGGTCGGTGGGGTCGGCAGATGCGGCGACGCGGGGCGGGTGGACGAGGCGGACGTGGCCGGCACGGGGCCTGTTCCGGCCGGCGCCGGCGCGGGGCCGCCCGGGGCACCGGGGGCGAGGGTGGAACCGGTATGACCGCGGGCGGGGGACGACGCGCCGGTCACGCCACCGGAACCAGCGGCACCTCCGGGCCGGGAGTGCCCGAGCGCGGGATCGGTGGCGCCGGGTCCGGGGGCGGGACCGGTGTGGCCAGGGGCGGAGCCGGTGCGGCCGGGGGCGGAGCCGGTGTGGCCGGAGGCGGGATCGGTGGTGCCTGTGGCGGGTCCGGTGGCGCCTGTGGTGGGGCGGCCGGCCGGGGCAGCGGTGCCGGATGCGAGGGAGCCCGACTCGGCGGCGGGCACGGACGGAGCGTGTGGTGCGGCTCCGGCGTTGGGCACGGATGGAGCGTGGGGCGCGGTTTCGGCGTGCGGCACGGCGGGTGCGGAGGCCACGTGCTGGTACGCGAGGACCAGGCCGATGAGATGGCGGCACACGCCGGTGGCGCCGCAATCGCAGGAGCCGTTGTCCAGGCCCGCGCCCGGCGGGAGTTCGGCCACCGCGGCGCCGGTGTACTCGGCCCGCACCCGGCCGTCCTGCCCCAGCGTGAGGGCCGGGGCCCGGCCGGCGTCGATGTCCTTGCTCGCCCGCTTGACCAGGCCGCGGTTGGTGAGGGCGGCGAGGGTGTCGGGGGTCAGCGCCAGCAGGTCGGCGCGGATCCTCCCGGCCGGTGCCGGTGCCGGTGCCGGTGCAGCTGTCGCTGTCGGTGCTGGTGCCGGTCCTGTCGTCGCTTCCACCATGTCCCCGTCCATCGCCGTTTCCGCTGTCTTCTCCGCCGTCTCCGCCATTGCCACCGCTGCCGCCTGCAGTGCTGCCGTGGTTATCTCGTCACGGCTGTCGTCGGGGCCGACCGTCACCGGCCCAGCCGCTCCGCCACGAACTCGGCGAGCTGTCCCGGGGTCATGGCGCCCATGTGGGCGCCCTCCCGGGCGAGACGGCCCGCCAGCTCCCGGTCGTAGGACGGATTGGCCTCCTCGTCCAGGGCGGCCAGACCGAGCACCGTCGTGCCCTGCTGGACGAGTTGCCGCACCGTGTGGATCAGCCGGTACGGGTCGCCGCCCTCGTAGAAGTCGCTGATGACGGCGAAGACGCAGCGGCGGGGGTTGTCGACGAGGCCGGCGCCGTAGTCCACGGCCCGCGCGATGTCGGTGCCGCCCCCGAGTTGCACCCGCATCAGCAGCTCCACCGGGTCGGACACATCGGCGGTGAGGTCGACGACCGAGGAGTCGAAGGCCACGAGGTGGGTCTTCAGCCCGGGCAGGTTCCACAGGCAGGCGGCGGTGACGGCGGAGTGGATGACCGACCCGGCCATGGATCCCGACTGGTCCACCAGCAGCACGAGTTGCCACTGCCGGAGTCGGCGGCGGGTGCGGGAGTGGAAGGAGGGACGCTCGATGATCAGGCGTTTGTGCTCGGGCTGGTAGTGGGCGAGGTTGGTGCGCACCGTCGTCCGGAAGTCGAAGTCGCGGGCGACGGCCAGCCGGGAGGGGCGGCGGTCGCGGCTGCCGGTGAACGCGCGTCGCACCTCCGGACGGAGACGGTCCATCAGCTGCCGGACGACCTGCTCGACGATGCGCCGGGCCGCCCCGAGCACGGCCGGGTTCATCAGGTGCTTGGTGCGCAGGACGGCGCGGAGCAGGGCCGGGCTCGGTTCGACGCGCTCCAGCACGGCCGGGTCGGTGACGATCTCCTCGATGCCGTAGCGCTCGACGGCGTCCCGCTCCAGCCGCTCGATGGTCTCCCTGGGGAAGAGACGGTGCACGTCGTCCAGCCAGTCGACGGCCGTGACGGCGCTGGGGCCGTCGCCGCCCCGGCGGTCGGCGGGGGAGGGCCGGCGAATGCCGCGCCGGGCCAGTTCCGGGTCGCGGCCGTACAGCCAGTCGAGGGCGGCGTCGCGGGCGGCGGCCTCCGAGCCGAGCGGCCCGGTGCAGCGCTCGGCGGGTGATCCGAGGATCAGCCGCCACCGCTCCAGGGCGGGGTCGGGAGCGGTCACTGGTCGGTTCCCTTCGTGTCGGCCTCGGTGGCTGTGCCGGTGTCGGTGCCGGTGACTGTGCCGGTGCTGTGTGCGGTGCCCTTCCCGGCCCCGGTCCCGGTCCCGGTCCCGGTCCGGGGGGCGCTCGCGGCCGGGGTTTCGCCGGCGGTCCCGGCTCCGTTCACGGCGTGCTGTGCGGCTGCCTTCCCGGCCCGGCCGACGACGGCGCCCGGGTCGTCCGGGGCCTGTCCGTCCGGGGCCTCCGGTCCGGCCGGAGCTCCGGCCGGCCGGCCCGCGGCCGCGGGCCCGGGGCGGTTTCCGGCCCCGCTTCCGTCCGCCACGTGCCGCGGCGGCCCCGGTGGGATTCCCGGCCCGGGTTTCCGCGCCGGTCCGGGTTCCCACGCCGTCCCCGGCCCCGGCTCCGGCCCCGGCCCCTGTCCCGGCTCCGGCCCCGGCCCCGGCCTCTGTCCCGGCTCCGTTTCCGGCTCGGGAGGCCCGCCGAGCCCGTACCGGGTCAGCAGGGTGTTCACCCGCTCCTCCAGTGCCCGGGCGGCGGCGAGCACCATCGGGTCGCCGCCGGTGCGCAGCAGGGCGCGGGCCGAACCGCGCACACCGCGCGTCTCCAGCAGCCGCCCGGCGATCCGCTCCCGCTCCCTGGGCGGGAAGAAGGCGAACGCCTGGCGGAGCGCGGGCAGCGCGGCGAGGAAGGCACTCTCGCTCATCCCGCCCACGGTGCGGTCCAGCACCCCGATCAGTTCCCCGACGTCGTCGCGGGAGACGGCGAACAGCCCGGCCAGCCAATCACCCAGCACATCCGGGCCGAACTCCGCCACCGCCGTGGCCGGTTCGCCGTCCGTGCCCAGAGCGCGGGCCAGCCCGAAGGCCGCGCCGCGCAGATCTGCCGGGACCTGCCGGTCGGCCGCCATGCGGCGGGCCGCCGCGGCCGCCGTGCCCCGGTCGAGGGACAGCGGTCGCGGGGCGTGGAGCAGCGCGTCGCGGAGCGCCGCCACCGCCGCGAGCCGGCCGGGGTCCACGCCGGACGATCCACCGTGCACACCCTCCAGCAGCCACAGCAGGCGGACGGCCGCCCCTTCCACGACCTCCGCGAGGAGCGGGCCGCGCGCCACCCCGTACACCCGGTCGTGCCGCCACAGGCCGAGGGAGGCCGCCAGCACCTCCCCGAGCGTGCCGGGCTCCGGCAGTTCCCGGACTCGGCCGGCCAGCGCCGCCAGCAACTCCTCGGCCGGCGGCCCGACTCCGCACAGCACGGCGTCGAAGAGGGTGCGCGCGAGTTCGTCCGCACCCGCTCCGTCCCGCCGGGCACGCTCGGTCAGCGCCGTCGCGGCCGCGTCCGCCAGCCGCGCCCCGTAGGCGCCGGCCTCCACCAGCGCCGCGTCCCGGCCGGGCGCCGGCACGGGCTCCCACCGCTCGGTGAAGACGGCCTCGCTCCCGTGCCGCGGCCCGGACCTCCGCTCGTGACCGGGAACGCCCAGCACGCGCAGTCGGTGCAGCACGCGGCTGCGGTCCAGCCCGCGCGGGGTCGTCAGGTCCAGGACGATCTGCCGCTCGCCGTCGAGACCGAGGCGCTCCAACTCGGCCGCCACGTCATGGACGAGGGGCGGGGCCGGGGTGGCGGGGTGCAGCCGGCCGGTCCGGTCACCGCAAGCGACCGCGACCATCTCCACGATCGCCGGATGGCTCCCCGGCGCGAGGGTGCCGCGCGTGGTCCAGGGGAGGGGCTGGTCGAGGGCGTCGGCGACCAGCGCCCCGGCCAGCCCGTCGAGCACGTCGACCCGGGCCGGGACGGGGTGGCCGCGCAGCAGGGACAACCCCTCCGCCTGGGCACGTGCGGCGATCAGCGCGGCAGTCGAGACCGGATGGCGCCGCTTCCGCAGCCGTCCGGCGACCTCCCGCAGGAGGGTGTCGGCGGCGGCCCGGGGGCCCTCCTCCCACAGCCGCTGGTAGTAGCCGGGCGAGGGCATGCCGGACTGGTAGCCGGCGAAGGCGTCCAACTGCCGGAAGGAGTACGGGACGAGGAAGCTGCCCGCCAGAGCCCCCGCCGGCGGCTCCGGCACGCCGGGCCACGTGGTGCGGGGCCGGGCACCGGACCCGGCTTCCGGCCCGGGTTCCTCTTCCGCTGCGGGGCCGGGGCCGGGGCTGGTGGCGGGTCCGGCCCCCGCGTCAGCGCTCGGGTCCGGCTCGCGGGCGGCCCGGGTCCGGGCACGGGACACGGGCTCGGGCTCGCTCTCCGGCCTGTGCCGGGTCGTCCCGGGCCCGTCCTCCCTCTTGGGCTCGGCCTCGGCCGTCATGCTCGGGCCCGGCCCGGCTGCGATCCCCGTCCCGGAATCGGCACCGGCTCGGACCTCGACTCCGGGCCCGGCGAACCCCGTTCCGGGCACGGCGACCCCGGGGCCGTCGGTGTGCTGCCGCCGTCCCGCGGGGGAGAAGCCGGTGAGGGCCCGGAGGGCCGGCTGGTGGAAACCGCCGGTCACCACCAGCACCGGGCGGCCGTCGGCCCGTCCGGCAGCCGCCCGGACCCAGGACGCCATGTACGCCTCGCGGGCACGGTCGCCCTCGTCGGCCTCCGCGTCACCGCGGACGACGGCGAAGTAGGCGTCCAACCGCTCGGCAAGCTCCGACAACTCGCCGAAGCGGGCGGCACCGGACCCGGCCCCCGTCTCCGCGGAGTCCGTCCGCACCTCCGCGGAGTCCGCGACCTCGAACAGCCGGTCCCACAGCGCGTCCACCGAGTCGGCCGCGAACCGTTCGCAGAGCCGCGCGGTGGCCTCGGCGTACCGGGCCTCCGCGTCCGCGAAACGGTTCACACGCCCGGCGAACGCCGGGTGCCAGGCCGGCAGGTCGATGAAGCGGACCTCGGCGCCCGCCGCCCGGCCCTCGGTCAGCGCCACCCATTCCGGCGAGTAGTCGCACAGCGGCGCCCAGGACGTCGCCGACCGCTCTCCGTCCCGGTAGTGGCTGAACACCGCTACGGGCAGGTCGTGCCCGAGCAGCAACTCGTCCAGCCGGCCGTTCATGTCGGCCGGGCCCTCCACCAGGACGTACGCGGGCCGCAGCGCGTGTATGGCACGGGCCACCAGCCGGGCGCAGGCGGGGGAGTGGTGGCGCACCCCGAGGAAGGTGACGTCCGCACCGGCACCGGCACCGGCCTCGGCCCCTCCATCGGGACGGGCGCCGGTATCGGCACCCGTCCCAGCCTTGGCCCAGGCCCGGTCGCCCGCCGCGCCGTCTCCGGCTCCCCTTGCGGCCTCGGTGCCGGCTCCGGAGCCCGAGGCCGCGGCCGGTTCCGCCGTCGTCGCTGTCATGACCGTGACTCCCGTCAGCCGTCCAGCAGATGGCGCGCCTGATACAGCGCCTTCCACCGCGCCCCGGACCGGCCCTTCACCCGCTGCTCCAGATAGCGGCGCAGCCGGGCCAGGTCCTCCGGGCTGTCCTTGGCGGCCGTGCCGGCGAGGCACGACACCACGTCCGCCGCGCCGCCCGGTTCCCCGCGCAGGAACCACCCGCGGATGCCGACCGCATGGGCCACCGCGACCGCCTCGGCGGTGCTCATCACGGCGTCCGGCCGGTCCACCCGCGCGCCCTCGCCGCCCGCCCCGGACCGCAGCTCGCGGAAGGTGGTCACCAGGACCTCCAGCACATCCCGCTCCGGGGGAGCCGTGACGCCGGAGCGGCGCAGCAGGGCGGTGGTCTCGGCCTCCACCAGCTCCAGTTCGGTGTCGAGGTCCGGGATCGGGAACACCGTCTCGAAGGTGAAGCGGCGCTTGAGGGCGGCGCTCATCTCGTTCACCCCGCGGTCGCGGGTGTTGGCGGTGGCGATGACGTTGAACCCCTGCCGGGCGAAGACCATGCCGTCCGGGCCGTCCAGCTCCGGTATGGCCACGACCCGTTCGGAGAGCAGCGACAGCAGCGAGTCCTGCACCTCCAGCGGGCAGCGGGTGATCTCCTCGAACCGCACGATCCGGCCCTCCGCCATGCCGCGCAGCATCGGCGCCGGGACCAGGGAGCGTTTCGACGGGCCCTCGGACACCAGCAGGGCGTAGTTCCAGCCGTACTTGATCTGGTCCTCGGTGGTGGCCGCGCCGCCCTGCACGGTCAGGGTGGACGTACCGCTGACGGCTGCCGCGATCAGCTCCGACAGCAGCGACTTGGCCGTGCCCGGCTCGCCGACCAGCATCAGGCCGCGGCTGGTCGCCAGGGTCACCAGGGCCCGTTCGACCAGGGACGGGTTGCCGACGAACTTCCGCGCGACGCCGGCCTCCTCGTCCCCGACGATGAAGCGGCGCGCGGCGCGCAGGCTGAGCCGCCAGCCCGGTGGGCGCGGCGCGTCGTCGGCGGCGCGCAGGGCGTCCAGCTCTCCGGCGTACCGGACCTCGGCCGGGGGCCGCTGCCACGCCTCCCCGTCCCCGGACCGGCCGTTCTCCGGCGCGCTCGCGCCGGCGGTCGTCTCCAACGTGTCGTACGTACTCATGCGGCGGTCAGCTCCGTCAGGTCGGCGATCACCTCGGAGAGGATCACGGGATCGATGTCCGCGAAGGGCAGTTCGACGCCCTGGTGCGGCGGGGACCAGTCACCGGGCCGGTTGTGCAGCCACACCGCCTCCACCTTCTGCTCGGGGAAGATGTCGATGGCGCCGACCGCTATGCCGTCGCTCGGGTTGAGGATCACCCAGCGCTTCTCGGCGACCTGCCGGGTGATCCAGCACTCGACTCCCGCGTCCTGCGGCTCGCCGCGCCGCCAGCCGCGCCGCTCCAGACCGAGCAGCTTGCGGGTGTCCACGGTGATGCCCTCGAAGCGGGGGAGCCGGCCGCCGGCCGCCTCCTCCTCGGTCAGCCGGTGCACGGGGCGGCCGAGCTGGGGGAAGGGCTGCAGGATCTCGTAGTCCGCGAACAGCCCCGCCCACAGGGGGAGTTCGGAGCCGAGGTGCAGCGGGTGTGCCAGCCGCACGGTGGCGTCCTCGGGAAGTGTGAACTCCTCGTCCTCCACGTCGGCGAACGTACGGTCCTCCGCGACCCGGAACGCCGTCACGGCCCGGTTCTCCGGCACTCCGTCACCGGATCCCGCACCGGAGGCACCGGCATCGGAGGCCCCGGTGGCTGCTTCCGCCCCGCCCCGAGCGGCCTGTGCCCCGGCCTTGCCGGCCTCCGCGCCGGCGCCCGTCTCGCACAGCCACACCAGCCGCCGCACCAGGTGCCCCAGCAGCGGATGGGTCACGAACAGCTCGCGGAACTCGGCGGCGGTCCACGCCCGCCCCTCCACCATGGCGCTCTCGAACCGGCGCACCTGGTCGGAGGCGACCGTGCGCACGTCCTTCTTCAACGCCAGGAACCGCTTCCGCTCCGCCGGCGCCAGCTCCGCGTCGTCCCGCGCGCCCGGCTTCGGGAGATCCTTGCGCCGCTTGCCGTCCTCGTCGAGGACGTACGGCCGCAGTTGCTCGTCGAAGCCGACGGTGAAGCGGCGCGAGCCGTAGTCCACGACCGTCGAACCATTCGCGTCGAGGCCGAAGTCCGGCACCAGCCGGTCGGCGAGCTGCTCGCCGGAGAGCCCGAGCCCGGCCGCCACTTCGGCGATCTTCTCCGTGGCCCGGACCTTCAGCGCCTTGAACTTCACGCGCTGCGAGATGCCGTGCAGATGCATCAGCGCCACATCGCTGCCGATGGCGGCGAGCACGTCCAGCCCTTCCACGGCGCGGTGGTGGGCGCCCTGGCCCGGCCAGGCCCGCAGAACCGGGGCGAGCGCGCGCACCGTGTCGTCGTCGCCCAGCGGCCCCAGCGCGTGCAGTGCCCAGCTGTCCTTCGCCGGCATCCCCGCCAGCCGCCACTGCTCGAACAGCGCCCAGCCGAAGCGGGCGAGCGATCCGCGGTCGCAGGCCTCCCGGACGACGTCGACGCCCGGATAGACCTGGCCGGGCTTGGAGATCGCCAGCATGGTGAGGAGGTGCCCGACGGACGCGGACGGCAGCGCTTCGCCGCCGCCGCGGAGCAGCACCTGCGGCAGCAGTCCGGGCTCGGCCCAGGCGCCGACCTGGGGCATCCGCGCGGGCAGGGCGTTCTCCAGCGGGTCGGCCGACAGGAGCTCCTCGACCGCCGCCGCGGCCTCGTCCCCGTAGCCGGCGGCGGCCTCGCGCACCACGTCGGCGCCGTGCCGGGCGGCGATGATCCGCAGGGCCTGCCCGGCCGCGCGCCGGGCGGGACCCGCGGCGCCCACCGCGTCCGGGACGAGCAGGGCCGCCGGTGCGCCGCCGTGCCGGGCGAACCACGAACGGGCCGTGCCGGCCGCCGACTTCAGCCGCACGGCCCAGTCGGCCATCAGCCGGGCGACCTCCACGTCCACGTACGGCAGCAGGATGGCGCCGACCGTGGCCGGGTGCCGGGCGGCGACCCGGCGCAGGGCCGGCAGCGCCTCGGTACCGAAGCGGGCCGCGACCGGCCTCATCGCCTGGTCGGCGTCCCAGATGGTGTCCGGGTCCCAGTCGGCCAGAAGGGGGCGGACCAGTTCCTCGGGGCCCTCGGCGAACAAGCTGATGGTGAGGCCGCGGAACTTCCCGTCGCCGCTGCGGAGTTCGGCAACGTCCTTCTCCAGCCGGTATCGCCGGTACCACTCCCGGCTCCAGGACTCGGTCGCCGCCCACTCCTCCCGCTCGCCCGGCAGCCATGCCGTCCGCGCCGGCGCGTCCGCCGACAGACCGGTGACGGTCCTCGGCTTCTTCACCGCGCGCTTGCGGGTCCACGGCGGGCTAACCAGCAGCGCGGGCAGCGCCTCGGCGGGGGCGTCCGCCACCCGGTCCGCCGGGTCCAGCAGTGCCGTCACCATCTCCGCCACCGGCGGGGGGAAGCCGTCCAGCCGCGATTCCAGCAGCTCCCGGTGCGCGGCCACGTGCGCGGCCAGGATCTGGCGGGCCGGGCCGGCTCCCCGCGCGGATCCCGCGGCCGCCTCCGCCAGCAGCCGCGCGGCCCGCAGCGGATACCGCCGCGTGGCCTCCATCAGTGCCGGCCGGACGTGCTTGTCCTCGACGCGGCTCAGCAGCATCCCGAACGCCGCGTCGGTCGGGAGTTCGGCGAGCGCGCCGGCCATCGCCTTCGCGGAGTCCGCCGAGACATAACTGTTCGCCAGATAGGCGTCGATGAGGACCGCCACGCCCATGCCGGTGCCCTCGGCGATGGTGGCGACGGTGGCGAGGCCGCCGTTGACCGGGTTGGGGCCCGGTCCGGCCGCCAGCCGGTGAAGCTGCTCCGGCGCGTACAGCGCCTCGAAGAGCAGGGAACGGATCACGTGGTCCTCCGTCCCGCTCGGTCCCGGATCGTCGCAGCACTCGTCCACCCAGCGGGTCTCGCCCGGCACCAGGTAGGCGGCGACGATCCGCCGCCGCGTCCCGCCCGCTTGCCCGCGGTGCCCGGCGACGGCGGCGACGGCCTCGCGGTGGGCCTCCTCGCCGGCGACCGTGAGCAGCGCCCGGAGCCGGTCGGCGGCCTGCCGGCGCATATGGCTCAGGTACTGGTGCGCGCCCTCGGGAAGCGGCCCGAGGGAGACCGCGGTCCGGACGTGCTGCTGGTTGTAGCGAGTCCTGACTTCCACGTCGAACAGCTCCATGACGGCGCGCGCCGCGAACGGCAGGCCGTGCAGCGACACCCAGGCGTCCACCACGGTTTCGTACCGCTGCTGCCAGCTCTCGGTGATCGCCGCGAGCACCGCGGCACCGAGGGGATCGGCCTCGCCCGCGAGGTGGGCTCGTGCGGCCGCCGCCATCCGCTCGTCGCGGCTGCCGCCCCCGAGTGTCCTCTCGATCGCCGCCGTGCCGGTGCGGAGCCGGTTGTGCCACTGCTCCACCGCGTCCTTCGCGGGCGGGGCCACGGACCGCCGCAGCCCGCCGCGGCGCGGCCGCAACTGGCGCCGCCAGGCGGCGGGCAGGACAAAGGTGTCCTCGTCCGGGGCCTCCGGAGCAGACGGTGCGGCGGAGGCGGGCGCACTCGCCGTACCGGCCGGTCCGGCGCTGCTCTCCGCCGCGCCGGAAGTTGGGGCGCCGGGACCGCCCGGGGTCTCCACGGCCACGTACCCCTTGCGCTCCTTCTCCGCGATCACCTTGCCGAGATATGCCTCGGCCGCCTCGGCGGAGCCGCAGTCCTTCTCCTGTGTACGGCCCCGCGAACCGATCCGCCCGTACCGGACGGTGACCACCGCCCCGGCCGAACCGGCCTCCCAGAACTTGGCCGCCTTGCCGTCCTCGAACTCCCAGCGCCGCACTTGCGCCCCTCCCCTTGGCCCGGCCGGACCTGCTCCGACCCCGCTCCGACCTGCAACAGCGCACACGTCACCCCTGCGGGCACACGCGTGGATTCCGCCCGTGCTCGGTGACCCGGGCGATCAATGGGCATCACCCTAGGACCGGGCACTGACAGTGACACCCGGGGAGCCGTGAACGGTCGCCGACCGGCCCGGAGAGAGTGCCGGAGCGGCCGGGTACAGGCGCGATCTCCGCGCACCCTGTGCCGCCACGCCGTGCTCCGCCGTCACAGGAGAACGGGAAGCCTGGATAACCCGATCACCGCGGCTACAAGGGTTGGTGACGCCCAGAACGGCCGCCCCACAGCCTCGGTTCAGGTCGTCTCCGGCGCCACCGCACGCGCCGGCCCGGGGCGCAGAGGGGCGAGGAGCTCGTCGCCGGCGTCGTACACGGTCTCCGCGGGGAGTTCCCGCGCGGCGGCGGCCAGACCGCCCTCCCGCACCAGGCCGTGGATGCGCCGGGCGAGCGGGGTGACGTCGGTGATGGACACCGTCCACGCGTCCGCGTACCGGCGCGTGGCCTCGCCCGCGAGGCCGAGTTGCAGTGAGCGGTACGTCAACGGCCGCAGCCGCAGATCCCGTTCGGGATCCCACTGCACCCGCGCCGGCGCGCGGCGCAGTTCGCGCCGCCAGGAGTCGCGGTCCGGGTGGACGCCGGGCTTGTAGTGGGAGAGGCAGGAGTGGCGCAGGGCCCACTCGAAGCCCTCGCGGCTGATCTCGACGGCGAGTACGGTCCGCTGCCCCTCCTTGGTGCCCCAGCCGGAGCGGTACATCATCCACAGGAACGACGGCTTGATCCACGTCATCCGGTCCCGCTTCCAGGCCGCGGGGAAGCGCCCCTCGCGGGCCGCGGGCAGGCCGATGCGCGGGTCGTAGGCCTGATAGACGGTCACGGTCGTCGCCGTGTGGAGGGCGCGGATCTCGTGGAGGGGTCTTTCGGGTCGGTCCATGGACGGCAAGAGTGCCGCCGCCCGCCGCGTCGCGGCCACTGATTATGCGTCCGCCGCAGGACGACACCGGCGGACGATACCCGCGGCGGACACTCGCGGACGGTGCCCGTCCGGTCCCGGTCGGTGCCTCGTCCGCCGACGGGAATCGACGGACGAGTACGGGAGCGGTGCGGTCCGCAGGGACCCGGGCATCCTCGAGGCCGAGTGCCGCTGCCCGGGCTCCCGCCGCGCTCCTCCGCCTCCGGCTCAGCTGGACGCAGCAGTGGCCCCGTGGCCGGGGCCGGCCTGGCGCGGTGTCCGTGCCGGGGAGGCCGTCGAGGACGCCGAGCAGCAGGGTACGGCGTCGTCACCGGGGCTTCGGCGTAGTAGCCTCAAGCAATTCATGATCGGCTTCTGACGGCGAACCGATGCTGCCGGGGGGCGAGTTCGGGCTATGGCGTCTCCATGCCGGCCCGGAACACCGGAAGGGGCGGGGCGGGAGGAGGACCTGGCCGGCCGGCCGCCCGAGGCGCTCGCCGGGCTCCAGGAGTGGATGGGTGACCGGCCCGAGTCCGACCGGCCCGCGCGGGTGATCCACCCCAAGGACAACTTCGTGGTCAAGGAACTGGTGGAGGAGTCGTTCCCCGCGCTGGAGGAGTGGAGGAGCGGCCGGGAGGAGAAACTCGGCCGGGAGGTCGCCCCGGCGCTGTTCACCTCGGACGGCCCGCCGGACAGAAGCCACACGGGTATCTCGACGCATTTCCGCGACAGTGATTGGATCATCAACCGCCCGGGAGGCGCTGAGAAGTGAGGCACCAGTTGAGTGTCCGGATGAGGGGCGAGTTCGCCCGAGGGGGGCTCAAGGAGTTCCGGGAGCGGGTGGGGCTCAGGCCCCGCGGCCGCGTCAGCGACGACTGGGACCAGGAACTCGGTGTCCGGGAGTTGCGCTCCAAAGAACAGGGTGGCCGGGTGCGGCTGAAGCTGTGGCGCTATGACGACGACGACTGGCTTGTCGATCTCACCTGTCAGGACGGCGACCCGCTGCCCTCGGAGCGGATCGAGGAACTGCGGGGGGCCATTCTGGACGCTGCCGCCCACGCCGGACTGACCGTGACGGCGCAGTTGCCGCCACCGCCCGGCACGGACTGAGGAGTGGCACGGATGAACGCAACAGGACGGACAAGATATGGCGAAAGCTGAGTTCTACGTATCAGCCGATGTGGAGGCGGACGGCCCGGTGCCCGGCCCGTTCTCCATGTCGAGCTTCGGCCTCGCGGTGGCCGGTGTCCACGACGGGACGGCGTTCAAGCCGCTCGATCCGGCGGAGCGCACGTTCTACGCCGAGCTGAAGCCGATCAGCGACACCTACGATCCGCAGGCGCTGGCGGTCGGCGGCCTGGACCGCGACCGTCTGGCCCGCGAGGGGCAGGACCCCGAGCGGGCCATGAACGGGGCGGCGGCGTGGCTCGCCTCGGTGTCCCGCGAGCTGGAGGCCACACCGGTGTTCATCGCGTATCCGCTGGGATACGACTGGATGTGGATGTACTGGTACTTCATGCGCTTCGCCACCGGCGGATCGCCGTTCGGGCACTCCCGCTGCGTGGACATCAAGACGCTCTACGCCGCCAAGGCGGGCACCCCGGTCAGCGAGTCCACGAAGCGCTCCATGCCGTCCCACCTGCTGTCCTCGCGCCCCCATACGCACAACGCGCTGGACGACGCCATCGAACAGGGGGAGCTGTACCAGAACCTTATGCGCTGGGACGGAGGGGCCGAAGGGCGGTGAGACGGGCCGGGGGCGTGTCAGGCGTCGGCGCCCGCCCCAGCGCCCACGTCTCCGCGGAGGAGGTGACGCGGCTCGCCGTTCACCCCCGTTCCGGCAGCGGGTCCGTGAAGTGCCAGCCGCACGCCAGCAGTTCGTCGACCGCCGCCACGGCCGTGCGCAGCCGTTCCTCGGGCGGGCCGGTGAGCAGCAGGTGGGGCAGGCCGCGCCGGGTGAGTTCGGTACGGAACCGGCCGGTCATCCAGGCGCGCAGGTGTTCGCCGTCGCGCAGCCCGTCGTCCTCGAAGGGGACGCCCGTGTGGTCGGTGAGCAGCCACAGATGCCGACGGCCCCGGGCCGCGACGGCCTCGACCGCCGGGCTGCGGCCGCCCAGATAGCGCTCGTGCCAGATGGTGGTGGCCAAGGCGTCGGTGTCGCAGAAGAGGACGGGGGAGCCGGCGCCCGCCGCAGCGTCCTCCTCCGCCGACTGCCGTTCGGCGATCAGTTCGAACTCGGCCGATTCCCAGGTCACTTCGCCGAAGTCCGCGTCCGGCCTCGCCGCACGCAGCCGCGCGATCTTCTCGGCACTGAACCGGCGCCCGTACTCCGGCACCCACCGGGTCTCCGCCCAGACCCCGCCACGGGCCCGGTAGTGCCCGGCCAGGGCGCGGGCCGTGGTGGTGGTGCCCGTGGACTCCGCGCCCACCACGACCACCCGGCGGGCCAGCGCCGCGCGCACCGGGGCGGCCAGGTGGGGCCAGCAGCCGGCCGGGTCCGCACGGACAGCCGTACCGGAGACCGGGTGCGCGGTGCGGTCGGCGTCCACGGTCACCGCCACCGCCCCGAAGCGGCGGCCGAGTTCGGCCCCGTACGCCTCCGAGGTGAAGACGGCGTCGACGCGGTCCGGGACGGCGGCCCGGAAGACCGCCATGTGCGCGTCCCAGACGGCGGGGTCGGAGTAGTCGACGGGCACGTCGTCCACGGCGCCGACCACCTCGATGTGCTGCTCCGGGTGCACCGCGCGCATCCATGCCACCCGCTCCGCGAGCGGGACCGACTCCACGGAGGAGGCGCAGACCAGCACGGTGAGCCGGTGGCAGCGCGCGGCGGCGCTGCGCACCAGATGGTGGTGGCCGGCGTGCGGCGGATAGAACTTGCCGAGCACGAGCCCGTGCCCGTACCGGGGTTCGCGGCCGCCCGTACGGACACCCGTACGGCTCTCCGTGCCGTCGGCCGTGCGGATCGGGGAGGCGTCCCCTCCGGTCGCACCTCCGCATGTGTCTTCGCCCGTGCCCTGGTCCGTGCCCTGGTATGTGCTCACGCCGCGGCCTCCACCGGCCCCGGACTCGTCGGACCCGTCGGGCCCTTCGGACCCGCAGGCCCCACTGGTCCCGCCGGCCCCAACGCGACCTCGGACGCGTTCAGTTCACGCCGCCAGTTGCGCAGCCCCAGCACGCACAGGGCCATGAAGCCCAGGTAGAGCAGCGCGGTGAGGTACAGCCCCTTGTAGGCATAGAGGGGGACGTAGACGATGTCGGCGGCGATCCACAGATACCAGGACTCGACCTTCTTCCGGCACTGCCCGTAGGTAGCGGCCAGCGACAGGGCGGTGGTCAGCGCGTCCCAGAACGGCACGGTGGAGTCGGTGGCCCGGTCCAGCAGCAGGGTCAGCAGCACGGTGCCGGTGAGCGCGGCGGACCCCAGGACCCACCAGGTACGGATCCCCGTACGGCTCACCGGCAGGCGTCCCGAGGCCTGCTCCGGGCCGCCGGTCACCCAGGCCCGCCAGCCGTACACCGCCAGCGCGATGTAGACGATTTGCAGCCCGGCGTCCGCGTACAGCCCCGCGCCTGTGAACAAGAGGATGAAGAACAGGTTGTTGGCGATGCCGATCGGCCAGTTGGCGATGTGCTGACGGGCCACGAGCCAGACGCACAGCGCCCCGCTGCCGAAGCCCAGCACCTCCACCCAGCTGACGGGGGTCTCCAGTGCGGTGAAGAGAGGCTGCTGGAGGGGAGCGAGCAGGTCCGCGATGTCCACGCGGCGACCTCCTTAAGTGTCAGAATGACGATAATCGGAACCCGGCCGCCGGGACAAGGGGATTGCGCACCCTTCACCGCCGCCGGCGGGCGGGAGCTCCAGCCGGCGGCGGCCGCGTACCTGCAGGGCGGTCCCGCCCCTCCTGGTGCGGACCGGACGGGGCCGGACCAGGCCGGAGCCGGGTGCGGGCCGCGGCGGGCGAGGGCCCAGGATCCGGCAGAACATCCGATCGGGAGGGTCCGTGACCGAGAAGCAGGACGTGGCGCAGTCGGTGGAACTGGTCTTCGCCCCCGCCGCCAAGGACTTCGGGGAAGCTCTGCGAGCCCGGCAGCCACGGTGAGCGACGACGGCGTGCGCGTCGCCGTGACGAACGGGGAATCGCGGCTGGGCTGGGAGCTCTACCCCCGGTATGTGGAGACGGCGAACCTCTTCGTGGCGCTGAGCCGGGACAAGAGCGCGGTGGGGGTCGCGCTGCTCCCCAAGCGCGGGGCCGGCGGGCCCGGTGACGTGGACCGGCTGCGGGAGATCTTCGACCGCAACGCCGTCCGCGCCGACCGGAAGGCATAGCCCTGCCCGTCCGGAAGGGCTGTGCCCATGCGTGCGGCGCGGACGGGCCCGGGCTCAGCGGCGGGTGGCCCACTCACCGGAGGAGAGGTCCGTGCCGGGCAGTCCCCGGGGGAGCAGGTGCCGGGCGTCCGCGGTCGCCGCTTCACGGGACTCCGGGGTCCGGCAGAGGGCCTGGACGAGGTGTTCGTTGACGGCGTCGTCGATCGGGCTCGGTTCCAGGGCGGTCCCGTCCTCGTTGAGGCGCTGGTACTTCATGAGGTTCAGGCCCAGGGCGAACTGGCGCTTGCCGTCGCGGCTGGACAGGGCGATCGTGCCGGCACCGAAGACCGCTCCGTCGTGGCCCCAGAAGCGGCCGCAGCCGGGCAGGTCGAGCACGTAGATGCCGAGGCCGTAGTCGATGTGGGCGGGGCCGGCCGCGACGGGGACCGTGCGCAGCATCTCGTCCAGGGCGGCGGGTCCGATCAGCCTGCCGGTCAGCAGGGCGCGGTAGAAGCGGTTCAGGTCGTCGGTCGTCGAGATGAGCGAGCCCGCGGTGGACGCCCAGGACATGTCGTAGACGCTGTAGTCGCGCGGTGGGTCGATCAGGCCGTGGAACGACTCGTACATCCGGGAGTGCGGGCCCTTGATGTACGGGGTGCGGGGGTAGGAGGTGGCGCGCAGCCCGGCCCGGTCGATGACGTGGCGGGTGATGTACGTCCCCGCGTCCCGGCCGGTGACCTTCTCCAGGAGCAGGCCGGCGATCACGTAGTTGGTGTTGGAGTACGACCCCGGCTGTTCGCCGGGCCGTCCCGTGGCGGGGGCCGCCAGACCGAGCCGCACCAGTTCTTCCGGCCGGATGGAACGGAAGCGTCCTTCGTCAAGGCTGGCGGCGGAGTTCTCGGCGAGGGAAGGGAAGGCGCCCAGGACGTAGTCGCCGATGCCGCTGGTGTGGTTGAGGAGCATCCGCACGGTCACGTCGCGGCCCCGTCCCCCGGGGATCAGGTCCGGGAGGTAGTCGGCGACGGGCGCGTCGAGCCGGATCCGGCCGCGTTCCACCTGCTGGAGTACCGCGACAGCGGTGAACGTCTTGGTGATGCTGCCCACGCGGTGTCGCATGCCGGGCCGGACGGGACGCCCGGTGTCCACGTCGGCGAGCCCGGCCGCGCCGGTCCACCGCTCAGCCCTCTCGCGAACGGACGAGTAGCTGCCGTACATGCCGGCTTCGTGGACGGCGGCCAGCGTGGTGCGCAGAGCGCCACGGTCCAAGGACTCGGCCGTCGGCGAGGCGGTCTCGGCCGCTGCCGCCGGCACCGCGGTGGCTGTTAACAGCGTGGCGCCGAGGATGATTCCGACGAGTCGGGTGATGCGCAAGGCTTGTCCCTTCCAGGTGTCGAACTGGTGTTGGAGTCATCCTCATGGGCGTGGGTGCGGCCCCACATCCTTCTCGCGAATGACCGGCGGCGGGGTGCAAGGTGGGGGGATGTCCGCAGAGCAGCCGGCCGACGGGCCGGGAGGAGAAGGCGCCGACGGCGGGTGCTCGACGGCCGCTGCGCCGCCGGACGCCGGCACCGGCTCGGGGACGGGCGGGAGCATCGCGCGGTCCGCTCCCGAGAGCAACGTCGTCACGCGTCTGGACCTGTTGCAGCACACGGCGGGGAACGCAGCCGTCGTACGTCTCCTGAGACCGCGGGAACCCTCGGACGAAGCCGAAGCCGAAGCCGAAGCCGAAGCCGAAGACGAGGGCGGGGTGGCACGGAAACCGCCGGCCCGGCGATCACCCCCGGGCCAGGAGCTTCGGGCACCGAACTGTGCCCTCGCGGCCGTTCCTTCGCCAGGCGGCGAGGCGTACGACTGATACGGCTGGAACACCGTCATCGAGGAGAACGCTCATGCACTCCCGCGAGAGGGAAGGCCGCCGAGCCGGTGGAGAGACGGCGGCACCGCCACGGAGCGGCCGGCCGCCCGCCACCGTGACGGGTGCGTGGATCCACCATCTGCAGCGCGTGGCGTCGGGTGGTGCCGGGGCACCGGCGGTACAGCGCGCCGGAGCCGAGGCCGCCGGCGGGGGCCGGGTCCCGGCCCCGGTGCAGCGTACGGGGCAGGCCGCCGCCGGGCCGGGGGAGCAGTCCGCCCCCGCGGAGGAGGCGGGCCGGGACGACGACAGGGGTGCGGCGGTGATCGCCCGGCTGAGCCGGTCGATCGAGCGGCACACGGTGCAGCAGAAGATGAAGACCAACATCTTCGCCCCCGGCACCTGGTGGCCCGAGCACTGGATGGCCGAGGGGCCGGCCCGGCTGAGGAAGACCCTCGACCGGCGGGTGCTGCGTGGTGAGCCCTTCAACGACCAGGAAATGGCGGACATCCGGCACCTCTCCGCCGTCAACCCCGAGTGGCTTCGCGAGGTGGGCATCGGCACCCATGAGGAGGCCGAGGAGTACACGCGCGGCCAGTTCAAGGACTGGCTGAAGCTTCCCGCGGGCAAGCGCGTGCTGACGGCGACCATCGCCCTCAGAACGAACCACCCGGACGTGCGCGCGGTCGGCGAGGCACCCCCGACCTCTCCGGACTACACGCTGGGCCGGTTCATGACCACCCAGGCGCCCGGCGTCTCACCGGAGGACAAACGGGTCCTGGGGGAGGAGCGGGACGAGCAGATCCGCCAGACGGCCATTGCCACCCTGTATCCGGCGGGCATCCCCGCCGAGCGGATGCACCCCCGGGCGGACGAGAACGTCACCGAGGCGCACCGGAGGAAGGACGCAAGCGCCCGCGAACTGCTCACGAACGTCCTCCTCGTTCTGCGGCACGGGCTGCAGCTCTACGACGCCGGACGCAAGGCCCACGTGGCCGACCACGGGAAGGACGTCATCCGTGCGCTGGCGCACGGCGGCCGGGTCACCATCCGCATCCCGGCCCTGGGCGAGGGCGAGTCACCGACCGCGTTGACGGACTTCCTGGGCGTCACCCGGCCGAAGGAGGGGAAGCCCGGGGAAAGCGAGCTCGGAGAGCACGTGGAACGCCGGGGGTTCGCGACCCACCGCGTCTCCATCGAGCCGAACACCGCGGACAAGCGGGGGAAGTTCAAGGAGAAGGGCGAGATCCCCGCCAGCCTGACGAACGCGCTCGCGCCGCCGGTCCGCGGCCTCGGCCCGGACCGTCCGGCCCTGCTGGGGCACGACATCTCCGGCGGGGGCCTCGGCGCCAAGGACTGGAACGGCGACGTGATCCTGCCGAACGGGTCGCACGGACACATGCTGCTGGTCTTCCACGAACCGACCAGGAAGAAGGACGGCGCCCTGATGGTCGGCATCGAAACCATCGGCCCGGGCGCCGCCAGCCCGGTGGGCTACACACACGACTTCCGCTCCAGTGAGGCCACGGCCAACCCCGAGAGCGTCCTCCACGGCCACAAGGGCGACAAGATCGGGGAAGGCAGCCTCGGTCAGAACCAGCGTCTGGTGGACCTGCAGGAGGTGGGCAGCCGTCACGACAGCGGAAGCTGGCTCACCTTCCTGAACGCGATCAAGGAGGAGTGGGTCGCAGACCTGGCACAGGCCGAGGAACAGGGCGCGCCGCAGGCTGAGGAGCTCTACCGGAAACTCGTCGGCCCGCGCTCGCAGCGGTAGTCGCAGGGGCGGCGCGGTGAAGCGTCGCGGCAGTTCTCGCCACCCTCGCGGGATCGCCGCTGCCGTGTCAGCCGATCAGGACACCGGGGTTGAGGATGCGGTGGGGGTCCAGGGCGTTCTTGGCCGCGCGCAGGGCCAGCGCGAAGGGTTCCGGGCGCTGGAGGTCGTAGCCGGTGCGGTGGTCGCGGCCGACGGCGTGGTGGTGGGTGATGGTGGCGCGGTGGCGGTGCAGGACGTCGGTCGCGACGGCTTTGATGTCGTCCCAGACCTCGGCCTCGTCACCGGGCCGGCCGGCGACGGCCACGGTGAAGTAGGGGGCGGCGCCGTCGGGGTAGACGTGGGTGAGGCGGCAGTTGACGGTCGCCGGGTGCCCGGTGGCCTTCGAGGCGGCGGCGCCGACCTCGGTGCGGACGGCGTCGATCAGGCCGGGGATCTTGTCCCAGGTGGCGGCGGTCTCGAAGGTCTCGACGACGGCGCCCATGCGGGCCAGACCGTCGCGCAGGTAGGGCATGCGCAGGAACGCCGAGCGCCAAGCCCTCACGGCGACGTCGGCCGGGGCGTCGCGGTCCGCCGCAGGTGTCCCGCCGCGGCCGCCGTGGGCGCGGGCCAGCTCCACGGCGGCCGTGAGGCGGTCGTCGACGGGGGTGGTGGCGGACTCGAAGCCGAGGACCAGGACGGTGGAGCCGTCGTGGGAGGCGCCGGACAGCAACGCCTCGCCGGGGTCGAGCAGGCGGCAGTTGGCCGGGGCGAAGTCGGACTGGGCGATGGCCCGTACGGCGTCCAGCGCGTGGTGGAAGCCGGCGAAGGCCACCGACGCGGAGGCTTTGTGGCGGGGGCGCTCCTGCAGGCGCATCCATGCCTCGGTGATGACGCCGAGCGTGCCCTCGGAGCCGAGGAAGAACCGGTCGGGTGACGGTCCAGCGCCGGACGCGGGCAGCCGCCAGGAGGCGTTGGCGCCGGCGGGTGTGATCACGCGCAGGGACTGGACGAAGTCGTCGATGTGGGTGCGGCCGGTGGCGTAGTGGCCGCCGGCCCGGGTGGCGAGCCAGCCGCCGAGGGTGGAGAACTCGAAGCTCTGCGGGAAGTGGCGCAGGGTCAGTCCGTGGGGCCGCAACTGGTCTTCCAGTACGGGGCCGAGGGCTCCGGCCTGGATGCGCGCCGAGCGGCTGGTGGTGTCGATCTCCAGGACGCGGTCCATTCCGGTCAGGTCGAGCGAGAGCACCGCGTGGTGGGCGTCGCCGCGGTACTCCACGCCGCCGACCACCGAGGAGCCGCCGCCGAAGGGGACGACGGCCACGCCGTGCTCGCCGGCCCAGTCCAGCAGGTCGGCCACGTCCTGGTCGCCGGCCGGGTGGGCGACGAGGTCGGGGATCCGGCCGGGCCGGCCGCGCAGGGCCCGTATGACGTCGCGGTACGCCTTGCCCATGGCATGGGCGGCGCGCGCCCGCGGGTCGTCGGTGACCAGGTGTGCCAGGGAGGTCGGGGGCGTCGCTGCGGGACGGCCGATGGGCAGGTCGGCGATGCGGGGTACCGGGAGCGGGCGGGCCGGGGTGCCCGGCAACAGGGCGCCGAGCGCGGCGCATTCGGCGTCGTCGGGGTGGGCGTCGGCGTAGCCCCAGCCCCACCAGGAGCGGGCGCGGGAGGTACGGGGGTCGGGCGCGGCAGCGGGCATGGGGGCGCTCCAGCAGGGTTCAAGGAATTTACCCGTTGGTAAATTACCCTAAGGTAAGATCTGGGCCCATGACAACGCCCCCCTCCAAGGCCGGCACCAAGGGCGTACCGAGGGCCGCACGCGAACAACAGGTCCTGGCCGCGGCAACCCAGGAGTTCGGCCGCCACGGCTACGAGGCCACCACCGTGGCCGCCATCGCCACCCGCGTCGGCGTCACCAAACCACTCCTGCACCACTACTTCGGCAGCAAGCAGGAGCTCTACCTCGCCTGCCTCGACCCCGTCGGCGAGGAACTGCTGGCCGCCATCCGCACCGCCATGGCCGACCACGCCACCGACGCAGCGCCCACACCCCTGCGCGTGCTGCACGCCCTGTTCACCGCACTCGACGGCCGGCGCGAGGCATGGTTCGTCCTCTACGACCCCACGCTTCCGCCCGGCAGTGAAGCCGCCCACCGCGCGGCCCACTACCGCAACGCCATCGACGACCTCGCCGCGACCGGCAGCGCCGACCTCCTGCACACCGCCGGAGCCGGCGACCCACTCGACGCCGACGCTCTCACGTACGCGTGGCGTGGCCTGTGCACGGCCCTGGTCCGCTGGTGGATCAACCACCCCGACCAGACACCCGACGCCATGACCCGGCGCTGCGCACGCCTCTTCTGGGCCGGCCGGACCATCCTCGCCGCCGACGACGACAACCCGTGAGGCGGACGACGGCCCCGCACCCTTGCCGGCGATCAGGGAAGCGTGCGTGGAACGGTCACTGTGCCCGTTCCACGCACGGAGCCCCCAGAGGGCTGTGGGACGTGCGAGGAGGAGACCTCAGGCGGGCAGTTTCATGTCGATGACGCAGCTGATCTCAACGACCTGGCCGGGCAAGGTCAGTTCGGTGACGCCCAGGACCGTGCTGGCCGGGCGATGGCCGCCGAAGTACTCCAGGTTGCCCTCCGCCGTCGCCGCCGCATTCTGCCGCAGGTTCACCACGTACAGGGTCTGCGAGACGATCTGGTTCCGGGTGGCGCCGTAGTGCTTCAGGACCTTGTCCATGTTGGCCTGGGTCTGCTTGAGCTGGGCGGCGAAGTCGCCCGCGTGGAGGAACTCGCCCGCCTCGTCGAACGAGAGCTGTCCGGAGACGTGGATCAGCTTGCCGGACCTGATCGCCTGTGAGTAGCCGAAGTCGCTCTCGGCCGGCACGTTGTAGGTGAAGACATCAAGGGTGGCCACGGTGTTCGCCCTTCCGTTCTGCTCTCTTGTAGTTACTCGGAAACTGTAGGAGAGTGACGGTTGACCTGGAAGAACGCACTTTTCGGTGACTGAGGAACCTCATGGTGACCAAGCAACTGCTCAAGGGCCTGCCCGAGGACGCCGACCTGCGGCGCGCGGACTCCCTGGCGCGGGAGATCTTCTCGGACGTCGCCAACAAATGGGCGCTCCTGATCATCGAGGCACTCGGTGAGCGCACCCTGCGCTTCAGCGAGCTGCGGAACGAGGTCGACGGCATCAGCCACAAGATGCTCACCCAGAACCTGCGCATGCTGGAGCGCAATGGCCTGCTCGACCGGAAGGTGCACCCCACCGTGCCGCCGCGAGTCGAGTACACCCTCACCGAGCCGGGCCGGGCCCTGCGCACCGCGGTCGACGCCATATGCGGCTGGACCCACCAGCACCTCGGTCACATCGAGAGCGCACGCGGCCGTTTCGACGCCTGACGGTGAGGATGTGCGGTGGCTTCTCCGCCGGATCCGACTCACCGCCTGACCGACACCGACCGGCCGTCCGGTGGCCGATTCGCCGGCCCGGCGAGTACAGGTCCGAGATCAGGAAGAGACTCGCAGGAGGTACCCGTGACCGATGAGACCGGACCGAAGTTCGTCATGATCTCGACGTACCGCAGAAAGAGTGAGGACGGATTCATGCTCGCGGCTTTCGTCATCGACGAGAGGGAGTGCGAATCCCCTGCGGAGATGAAGTCGATCAGAAATGAAGCCCTCACCGAGATCCAGCGTCGGCGCATCGTCGGAGAGGTCGAGACCCGCAGGGCGAAGGCCGGCGAGTTGCCGTCGACCCTGCCCCGCTGGCCGGAATACAAGAGGCAGCTGGAAGCTGAGGATCAGGAGTCGTCATGACCCATCGGGTGTTCGGCGCGTGGCACGACTGGGACACCGCCCGCCGGCAGTTGGCGGTGCTCGCCCCGGAGGTTTCGGCGCAGCGCCTGGGGGAGGCCGTCGCATTCGCCGAAGAGGCCCACGGGGACCAGAAGAGGCCCGCCGGTGAGCCGTACGTGGAGCACCTCCTGGAGGCGGTGGAGATCCTCGTCTCGGGCGCGGGTGTCCGCGACGAGGACCTGCTGGTCGCGGCCGTACTCCACGACGTCGTGGAGGACACCGACCGCACAGCCGGGGAGGTCGGCGAGCAATTCGGCCCCAGGGTCGAGGAGATGGTGAGCTGGGTGACGAAGCCGCACCCCGAGGCCCACGAGGATCCGGCGGAGGTGCGTGACCGCTACCTTCTGAGCCTGCGTTCCGCCCCGCCGGAGGTCCTGCTGCTCAAGCTGGCGGACCGGTTCAGCAACGTGCAGCGGCTCGACACGCACCCGCGGCCCGAGAAGCGGCATTCCTACTACCGCGAGACGTGCCGCCACCTGGTACCCCTCGCCGCGGGCGTCCCGTGGTTCGAGACGGCCTTCGAGGAGTGGCGGGAGTTCCACCGCCACCTGGAGGACGGGGCGCCCGCGACGACGGTCTGACGCCCGCCGCCGGAGCGGCCGCCGGTCGTGCGCCACCAAGGCGTGACGGACTGGCAGACCTCGTGCTGCGGTCCAACTTCTCCGTTGTAGGTAGCGTGCGGGGATGACAAGAAGTGCGCGACTCGCGGAGCAGTTGGACTGGTACTGGCGCAAGAACCTGCGGCCACGGCTGGAGGGTCTTACCGATGAGGAGTACTTCTGGGAGCCGGTGCGCGGCTGCTGGAGCCTCCGCCCACGTGGCACGTCGGCCGCACCGATGTCGGCGGGTTCAAGGGAGTGGACGATGGACTTCGCGTCCCCTGCCCCGGAGCCGGCGCCGGTGACCACGATTGCCTGGCGGCTGGCGCACATCATCGTCTCGTGCCTGGCCTATCGGGTCGAATGGTACTTCGACGGCCAGGACTTCGACGCCGAGGCGTTCGCCTACGCGGGGACCGCTGACGAGGCGCTGAAACAGCTCGATGAGATGTATGCGAGGTGGAACGCGGGGGTCCGCGAACTCTCGGACGCCGACCTGGACAATCCGCCCGCGATGGGTCCCGAGCGGTTTCCCATGGAGAACAGGGTCCTGCACGTCAACAGGGAGCTGATCCATCACGGCGCCGAGATCTCCCTGCTGCGCGACCTCTACCGCCGGCAGGACTGAGTCGTACCGGGCCGGATACGACCTTCCGGTAACCGGCGATCGAGCTTCGAGAAGCTACGCCGCCAACATGGCGCGCCGGCCGCGCGAAGGACTCCGCAACCGGGGCCTCTTGCGCGGCAGGCAGCATCCCTGGCCATCGTCTTGCGTAGAGGGAAAGATTTCGTGCCGGAGGCGCATAGCCGTCCCTAGTGTGAGAAGCATGAACCCATCACCCACGCACACCTCCCATCACGGCGCTTCGCACGGTCATCACCACGAACACGGAACCGACGACCTGGCGGAGATCCTCGACCTGGACGCCGAGGTCCTCGCCGAGCACACGGCCTCCATCACCGCATGGCTGCCCCTGCGTACCGGCCCACACCGCATCGTGGATCTGGGCTGCGGCACGGGCGCGGGCACCTTCGCCCTCCTCGACCGCTTCCCCGACGCGCACGTCACCGCCGTCGACGCGTCCGCCGAACACCTTCAGCGTCTGCGCACCAAGGCGTGCGCCCGCGGCGTCCAGGAGCGCGTGCACACCGTGCAGGCCGACCTCGACGAAGCCGCCTGGCCCGACCTCGGCTCACCGGACCTCGTATGGGCGTCGGCCTCGATGCACCACATGGCCCGCCCCGACCGCGCGCTGCGCACCGTCCACGACGCGCTCGCGCCCGGCGGCCTGTTCGCCGTCGTCGAACTGGCCGGCCACCCCCGCTTCCTGCCCGAGAACGCCCCCGAGGACCGGCCCGGCCTGGAAGAGCGCGTCCACGCCGAGGCCGACCGCATCCAAGCCGCACACATGCCCCACCGCGGCGCCGACTGGGGCCCGATGCTGGCCGCCGCCGGCTTCACCGTCGAGGACGAACGTGCCATCGCCGTGAACATCGAAGGCTCCCGCAGCGAGGCGATCGGCCGCTACGCCCTCGGCATCCTGCAGCGCATCCGCAGCGCCACCGCCGAAAGGCTCTCCCCCGAGGACCTCACCGCGCTCGACCGGCTCCTCGACACCGGCAGCCCGCACAGCATCCTGCGCCGCGACGACCTGACGGTCCGCACCGAACGCACCGTCTGGGCCGCCCGCCGCACCTGACCCCGAACACGGGGGTGCCGGTTGAGAACGCTGTCACCGGTCGCGAACGAGGGGGTATCACGTCAGGCGGGGCCGCCGTGCTCGGCAACGCGCGGGCGACTGCGCGGATGCCGGGTCGGGGCGGTGTGTGATGTCGTTGCGACGACGACCAGTCGGGGAGACATCAAGCCTGGCCGGGTCAGGCCTCACCGAGTCGAGTCCCGCCGGGTCATGGTTTTCCGGCGCCCGGGGCCGGCGCGGGGAACGCCACGACCCGTCCGCTGGGTTGCCGCGACTCGGCGGGGCCGCCCCAGGTCTGGCCGACGACGAACAGGCGGGGGTCGTCCCCGCGGCTGAGCGCGCAGGCGAACGCTCCGCGGTCCAGATCGACCGCGGCGAGCACCTCACCGCCCTCGCACACACGGACGCAATGCTGATTGCCGACGTCGGCGTACCAGACGGCGCCTTCGGCGTCCATGCAGATCCCGTCGGGGTGGTCGCCGGGTGTCTCCGCCCACACGCGCCGGTTGCCGAGGTGGCCGTCGCTGCCGATGTCGTAGGCGGTGAGCCGGTTCGCGTAGGACTCGGCAACGATCAGCGTGGCGCCGTCCGGGCTGATCGCCATGCCGTTGGGGAACGCCAGGCCGTCGGCAACCCGGTGGACGGTGCCCTCCGGCGCGACGAGCACGATCGAGCCCGGCGCGAACTCACCGCCGGGAAAGTCGAAACCGATGGTGTTGACGTAGGCGTTGCCCCGGTCGTCGACCACGATGTCGTTCCACGGCTTCTCCGAGACCCGGGAGAGATCGGCATGCCGGACGAGTGATCCGTCGGGTTCACGACGCAGCAGCCGCCGCTGCGCCGAGTCCACGACGAGCAGCCGTCCGTCGGGAAGGAAGTCGATGCACATCGGGAACGACGGGACGGTCACCACCACCTCATGGCATCCGTGGACGTCAAGCGCGATCACCTGGTGCGCGCCCCAGTCGGAGAACCAGAGCCGCTCGTCGTGCCAGCGCGGCGACTCACCGAACACGATGCCCTCCATCAGGACCTCGGGTGCGCTCATCACACTTCTCCTCTCGCTTCGCAGGGGGGACTCGTACGGGAGACCTGCCCTGGCACGGAAACTCATCGGGGCCCGCGGCGGTGTTCCGTTCACAGATGGACGTCCGAACAGCGGTACGCCGCGGGGCACCCAGGGGCAAACGCTTTCCGCCATGTTCGAGATACCGGACCGGGCGGCGCGACCGCTCTCGGTGCCGCCCCCACGGGCCCCCACCGGGCACCCGTCGAAGCCATGGGAAAAGCAGCCGTCGGGACGGCCCGTCCGGTTGTTCATTTTTGGTCAGCTGCAGAACAGAGAAGGGTTGCCGCCAAAACTTTCAGGGGTGTATATAGACCAACGTATTCGGGCCCGATCGAAGCCTGGGGGCACTTCGGCGACATCGCGGCCCTGCACGTCTTCCACCCCACGTATTCCGGCGTGCATCAACCGACAGCACAAGCCATGCCGTTCGGCCGTGCCGCACGGCCAGGGCCATGGCTGTCCTTTGCGCGCGCTCCCTCTCTGGAAGGACCCCCCACATGTACTTCCAAAGGCACCGGCGGCCCGGATTATGGGCGGCCGCGACCCTCGCGGCCGTCGCGAGCCTTGCGGCCTCCACCCTCACCGCGCAGGCCGCCGACACCCGCCCGTCGGACACCCTGCGAGCCGCGGACAACCCCTCCTGGGGCAAGGAACTCCCGCCCGCCGACGCACCCACCAGCCGCGCCTACGACCTCATCGTCGAGGACAACGACAAGGGGTACGCGCCGCGCAGCGGTGAGTGCTCCAAGGAGATCCACGCGCGGTACTGGGCGTACGGGCCCGACGGCAAGGTCTACCCGACCTGGCACCCCGCGAAGGATGCCGGCGGATGCACGTTCGGCCACGAACACGGTGACGACCCGCGCCGTTCCGAGCTGTTCTCCACGGTCGACTGGCCGACGTTCGGCTACACCAGCGAGGTGCTGGCCGAGTCGAAGCCCGAGAACAGCCACCGCCACGAGGACCACGTCGGACACAAGGTCCTCTCGGTCAACAACATCAACGTGATCCAGGGCGACAACGGGACGAGCTTCTTCCCGCCCCAGGGCAACACGATCGCGAACTGCGACGTGCTGCTGAAATTCCACCAGGGCACCCACTCGCCGGACGCGTTCGCCAACAACGCGCACGAGCTGATCTACAACAACAAGTGCACCCGCAACGGGCAGACCTTCGAGGCCCGGTACACCGCACTGATCCCGCTCGGCCGCCCGGGCGGCTTCGGCGCCACGGACTGCCCCGGCCCCGGCCTCGGCATGGGCTTCAAGAACGTCGGCCCGGCCGTCCCGGGTGACTCGCCGTCGGACACCCGGTCGCTCGGCCGGCTCATCACCGACGCCGGCTGCGTCCAGGCGATCCGCGAGGGCAAGACGCACTACGAGCCCATCACGAACTCGTACATCCCGTTCGACACCAACGACCTGCACGAGTTCTGGTTCTCGGACGTGACCGTGCAGGGCGCCGGGGTGAACTTCAACATCGGCCCGCTGTTCTACGTCCTCAACCCCAGCCGGTACTTCGACTCGAGCAAGCCGAACAACCTCGCCCGCCAGGTCGACCTCTGCTACGAGAACATTCGCGGCCAGTACTGCGACCAGGTCCGCCGGACCACCCAGCAGACCGGCCAGCGGGTCCAGTGGGACTCCGTGGACTCCCCGTTCAAGGGCACGCTGCGCGAGTTCCGGCCCGGCACGCTGAGGCTCAGCAACAGCGGCCCCACCACCGTCTACACGGACGTGTACGGGCGCAACGTCTCCACCTCGCCGTTCGACGGCTCGATCAAGCAGTACTTCTCGGGCAACAGCGGCGACACGATGTACCTCCGGGGCGCCACGCGCGACTACGCGGCCAACTCCAGCGACCGCATCCACGCCCCGAACTGACCCGAATCACCCCCACACAGAAAGTGGTTGATGAGCTGATCCACTGACGCACGAGCGGGCCCGCAGCGGACGGTTCCGCTGCGGGCCCGCCCGTGCGCGCCTCGGACGACCGCGACCGGTCCGCTCTCCTCGCCCGGCGGACCCGCCCGCCGGGCGAGCCACCCCCGGGAGTGACACCCGTATGGGCTACGCTCGGGCAGCAGTTGATTACGGGGAGGGTATGGCGTGGCCTGGGATCTCAACATCTCCCGGAAAGAGTTACTGGCTTCAGCCGGAGCCGCGGACACCTTGGTGGAGGACCTCGGACCGCCCCTGGACAAAGCGGTCACGGACCTGGCCGATGCGGCGGCGGCCTTCCGTGACTGGTCGGTTGGGCCCTCGCTGCGGGAGACCGGCGAAGGGTGGGGGGAGGCCCTGGGGGCGTTACGTGAAAAGCTGGCATCTCATGCGGAGGGCATGCGACTCCTCGTCGCAGGCAATGACATCCAGGAGCAGGAAGTAGCGGCCTGCTTCAGGGGCTGGTGAAGACTCCGTGTTGGAGCATTACGCACGCCTTCTCCGCCAGGATTTCTCCGATCTGGAGAGCGCCGCGACCTCCTGGAAGAAACTCGCTGAGGCGCTCGGGGATACCCAAACCGGAAGCGGCAGGCGGGTGACCGGCCCTCTGCACGCGGCCGGCTGGACCGGTGTCAGCGCCCACTATGGTTTCGCCGCGATGGAGGCCACCGAGAGCAAGCTCGGTACCGCCCGGCTCAACGCCGGCTTGATCGCCGCGACTCTGGACACTCTGAGCACCAAGATGTAGACCGCCCAGCGGAAACTGCGTCGTGCGGTCGCGGAGGCCGAGGACGCGGGCCACCATGTGTCGGAGGACGGCTGGGTGGAGGCCAGGCAGGCCGTGGATCCCAAGTACCACAACGACCCGGAGTACGCGGGCGTGCAGGAACGGGCCAACGCCGGACTTGGCGGCTACCGCGCCGCGATCGAGGCGGCCTTGTTCGCAGCCTCCTCTGCGTCCTACGAGGCCGGCGAGATCCTACGGGCGCTCGACCCCTTCGATCTCGACAAGATGTACGGCGCCGCCCACGCCCAGGAAGACGCGGCCCGGGTTGCCGAGTTCGCCGGGCTCGACAAGAACGACCTGCCCGACGGGAAGGATCCGCAGCGCACGGCCGCGTGGTGGTCCGGGCTGGGCGAAGAGGAGCAGGGCCTTTACCTGGCCGCCTATCCCGACCGGATCGGCACGCTGGACGGCCTGCCCGCGACGGCCCGGGACCAGGCGAACCGCACGGTGCTGGACATGCGCCTCAACGACTACGCGCTCCGGGAAGGCGATCTCGGGTTCAGCGACAGGTACAACTACCGCTCCCTGAACGCGCTCAAGGAACGCTTGGACCAGACGGACACGGTTCCTGCCCACAAACGACTGTATCTGCTCCAGTTCAGCACGGAGAAAGACGGCCGAGCGGCCGTCGCCGTCGGAAATCCGGACACCGCCCAGCACACGGCCGTCCAGGTCCCGGGGACGAGCAACCAACTGGATAACGTGTCCAGTCAGATCGAGAGAGCGGGAAAACTGCAGGATGCGGCCTCGGAGTGGCTTCCCGGACGGGGCCGCGAGGTCGCCGTGATCAGCTGGCTGGACTATGACGCCCCAGAGGCGAAATTCCAGTTCCCGGATTTTGAGCTCAACCCGGCTATTGCCACCCAGGGAAGAGCGCAGGATGGGGCGGAAGATCTCCGCGACTTCACGCACGGTCTCCGCGCCGCTCACGAAGGTGAGCGCTCCCATCTGACGGTTCTCGCCCACAGTTATGGATCCACTACGACAGGAGCAGCCGACGCTGGTGGCCAGGGGCTTGATGCTGACGATTTGGTGGTTCTCGGCAGCCCAGGGTTGACGGTCGATCGTGCTGATCGGCTGCATGTGGATCCCGGACGATTGTGGGTGGGGGCCGCAGAGGACGACCTGGTGGCCAACGTCGCATCGGGTGCCACACTCGGTGAGGATCCCAAGAGTGCCGATTTCGGTGCGCAGCGCATGTTCGTCGACACAAAGGGACACAGCGGTTACTGGGACGACGGCAGTCAAAGCCTGGAGAATCAAGGGAGAATTATCGCCGGTCTCACGCCCGACAACAACGCGAACCGCTGACTTGAAGGAGGTCGTGGGCCGATGCGCATATTCGGCAAAATTTCCCTGGTCCTGGCCAGTGTTCTTCTATTGGGAGCTTGCATGTCCGAGGATTCGATCAACGATCCGCTGCCCAGGATGAGCAAGGAGAAGGCTGAAAAATGGGCGAAGCATTGGACGGAGTCCATGGCGCGCACAGCCAAAGCTGAAATCGTTCCCAAGTCGCACACGGCGAACTTCTCAAAGTGTATCGGCAAAAATAATGAAATCGCTGACGACGGCCGTTTCAACCTCAGCTATCACATTCGTGCGAAGCTGTCGAAAGAGCGGCACGCCGACGCCATCCGTGCAGTGAGGGACAAGCTTGAAGAGGAAGGGTTTGAGATCGTCGGCTACAGGTCCGACCCAAAAGTTAGACCTGCAAACCTCGTTGACGCCAAACATCCGAAACAGCGCCATTTCGTCTCGGCTGGTGACGTTTCTGATGACCTGCTCACCCTTATCGTCAGGACTCCCTGCCTCCTCCCGCCGGGTGTCAAACAGCAGCAGTTGTGACAACGGCATACCCCTGCCTGACCTTCAGGGCTTACGAGGCGGTGGCGTGCCCGCGGTGGTGCGACGCGGCGTGCTGTGGGGGCGGGGCCTTCAGCGCAACGGGAAAGTTCCGTTTCTCACCGCCGTCACGAATAGGGCCCAGCCGTCCACGGGGATGGTGAAGGAGGGGCCGTCCGGGAGCTTGCTGTCCCGGACGGGGACCGCGCCGGGGATGTTGTCGGCGACCTCGACGCACGCACCTCCTTCGCCGTTGCTGTAGGACGACTTGCGCCAGACAGCGGTGCTCAGGTCGTGGTCGGTGCTCATGGTGATGTGTAGTCCTTCGCTACCGATTCGATCAAAGCCAGGGACGCCCTCGGGGGCAGTGCTGCGGCCCTCACGTGATCGTATGACCTGTCGAACTTGGCGACCAGAGCTGGATCGTCGATGAGCTGGCCCGTGTGCGCGCCTTCCGTGTAGGCCACGGGAGGAGCATCGTTGAACGTCATCAGCAGCGTCGTGCCGTACATCAGCGGGTGCGGCCCGGCCGAGTAGGGGACCACCTGCACGACGACGCGGCTGTGGTCATGCCCCAAGGTCACCAGTCGATCGAGTTGCTCACGCATGACCTCTGGGCCGTCGACGGGAACACGGAGTGCGGCTTCGTGAAGGACTGCCCACAACTCGGGTGCTCCGGGGTCGTCCAGCCGGCCACCTCGCTCCATACGGGCGGCCACATGGGTTTCCACCTCCTCGATGGCGGCGTAAGGAAGCGTTGCCCGCGTCAGCCCGCGCGCGTACGCCTCCGTCTGCAGCAACCCGGGTACCAGCATTGGCGCGTACTCGCTGATCGTGGCGGCATGCTTCTCCAGGTCCGCCGCGTCCGCGAAGTAGTCCGGGTGTTTCGAGAGCCGGGCGAGTCGGCAGAGGCGCTGCAAGTGTTCGCCGCTGCCCAGGACTTCGTCCAGGAGCCTGGACACCTCCGGCTGGGGGCGGCGGGACGCCGACTCGAAGCGGCTGATGTAGTCGCGCGAGCAGAAGACCCGCTCGCCGAGCTGGTACTGGGTGAGGCCGGCGGCCTCGCGCAGGCGGCGCAGCTCGGCCCCGAAGAAGGTCTTGGGTGAGCTGTAGGGGTCGAGGTTCTCGGCGTTCCCGAGGTGGTCGGTCGTCACGGTGCGGTGCCCCCGATGCGTTGCACGTGTTGAGCTGGGTGATTCCACTCAACGTAGTGACGTCATCGCGCACGGCGCGCGGGTCTTCCGGGAGTTGACCGTGACAATCCACCGGTCGGGTGACGGGCCGCCCGGCCGCCCCCCTCCCGGCCCGCGCGCTCCCTCCACGCCCGGTACGGTCCCCGCCGCCGGGAAGTGCCCCGCGCCGCACGCCCGTTCAGCGCATGCGGCCCAGCAGCTCGCGGAGTCTGCGGGCGTCGCGCAGCCGCTGTTCGTACGTGGCGCCGGCGCCGAGCAGCAGGAGTCCGGCCAGCGCGGGCGGGACCCAGCGCGGCAGCGCGTCCGCCATCTGCACGAGGTACGGGGCGAGTTCGTGCAGGGCGACGAGGGCCAGCACCCCGCCGCCCAGCAGCAGCGGCGCCTGGAGCCGGGCGCGAGCGCCGAGCAGGGTCAGGCCCAGCGCCGCCAGGCCCAGCAGCAGCGGACGCGTCCAGCCGCTGTCCGCCCACACCGCCGCCAGGCTCGGGAGCAACGTCACGGACAGCCCGGGGCCGTACGCCACCCACGACAAGGCCGTCGCGTCCGCGCGGCGCCGCAGCAGCCCGACCACCAGGGCCGGGACGGTCACCGGAAGGGTGTACGCCTCCGGAGCCTCCACCCCGGCCGAGCCGAGCCGCACCCACGTGGCCAGGACGAACAGCGCCGTGGCCGCGTAACCGGCGGTGCGGTGGCGGTCGGCGCGGAGCGCGCAGCCCGCGGCCACCACACCGGCCAGAGCCAGCACGGCAGCGAGGACGGCCGCCGGCCCTGCGATCGCGAGGCCTACCGCGAGCAGCCCCGTGACCGCACCCGTCACCTCCAGCGGCAGCCCGACCGGGCGCTTCCGCAACCGGGCCGCCAGCAGCTCCACGGCCGCCGCCGCGGCGAGGACGGCGAAAGCCGTGTGGTGCGCCGGGAAGCCGGCGCCCGCGCACAGCGCCACCACCAGCCCGACGGCGCTTGCGACCGCCGCGCACGCCGTCACGGGCTGCCGCACGCGGTCGTCGGCCGGGGATGTCACGGCGGCTACCGTGAACGCCACGACCAGTGCTGCCAACGCCCCTTGTGTCACCGGCCGTTCGGCCAGGCTCCAGGCCGCGGCCGTACCCGCCACCGCCACGGCGCAGGCGAGCGCCGTGCGCGAGACCACCACGGGCCCCGAGGTCCCGGCCGCCACCAGCAGCACGGCCGCCTGCGCGGTGAGCAGCAGGACCGCAACCGGGTACAGGAGATCGAGGGTCACCGGCAGCACCGCCGCCGCGGCGGCGGCGAGGACGAGGGCGCCCGCCGAGGCGGCCCCGTGTCCGGGCCACGTGGCTGTAGCTGTTCCGGGGACGGAGGCCGGGGCCGTCGCCGCCCCCGCGTCCGCCGCCGTCCCGGGCCGCCCGGCGCGAAGCCGGGACGCCGCGCACACGGAGACGGCCAGCATCGCCAGGACGACCGGCACGACGGCACCGCCCGACCAGAGCACGCCGGGTGCCACGGCGGCGCGCGCCCCGCGCGGAGCGCCCTCCCACACCGCGTCCACCCAGCCGAGCGGCCCCAGCAGGGCGGAGGCCGTGTCCGGCAGGACCCACAGCAGGGCGAGCGCGTGAACGACGCCCGCGGCCACGGCCGTACCGCGCTCCACCGCGCGCTCCGGCGCGCGGTGCCCGACCGCGCTCACGGCGTACGGCAGCAGCACGGCGCACAGCAGATAGCCCGCCACAGCGAACCCTGCGGGCAGAGCCACGCGCAGCAGGCCCCCGGCCGCCGTGACGACGGCCAGCCCGGCGACCGCGTCGGGAACGGCCGGGGACAGAAGAATGGCCCGTGGTCCGCGGTGTGACCGGAGGGCGAGGGAGACCAGCGCGGGGCTGCGGCCCGCCACCGGGCCCGATGCCGTTCCCGTAACCGGCCCGGCGCCCTTGGCTGTCCCAGGGGTGGCGTTGGCCGTGCCGGGCGCGGGGCTGCGGCTCGGCGTGGATGACGGGACGGTGCCCGGAGCCGCCCCCGGGCCCGTTCCCGTAACCGGCCGGGCGTCCGTAGCCGTCCCGGGCGGGGTGGCGGTCGCGCCGGATGCCGGGAGGCGGGGCGCGACGGACCACAGGACCACGGCCGCGCCGCACAACAGGAGGGCTCCCCGTGCCGCCTCCGCGACGTCCCACGCGGTCACCGACATCCACACCGCCGGTATGAGACCGGCGGCGCCCGCGAGCGTTCCCAGGACCGCCGCCGTGCGACGTATCGCGGGCTGTGCGAAGCGCAGGGCGATCACGGCGTCGAGCGCGGCCGTGGCCAGCAGCGCGGCGCCGGAGCCGAAGGCGTCCGCCTCCACCGCGATGGACCAGAGCAGCAGCGGCAGTTGGGCCGGCAGTACGGCCAGGGCGGGGATCAGCCGCGGCACCCTGCCGCCGCCGTCCGGAAGGGCGCGGCCCGGGACACCACCGCCCGGAGCACCGCCGGTCGAAACGCTCACCGCGCCACTGCTCGCCGGGGAGGAGTTCCCCGCCCCGGGCGGCGACACAAGCTGGGACAACAGCCGGCTGTACCCGGCCCACACCACGGCCAGCACCGCGCTCACGATGGCCGCGTACGCCGTGCCGTCGACGCCCGGGAGGGCCACCCGGTGCAGGGCGTAGGCGTCCAGTACCAGCAGGAGCAGCCCCAGGCAGGCGATCACCTCCGCCGTGGCCCCCAGCCTCCGCCGCAGCAGCGGCACGGGCACCGCGAGCGCGCAGACGGTCAGCACGCCGAGCACCGCGGCACGGCCGCCGATGCCCATCCGGCCCCAGCTGAGGACGGTGAAGGCGATCACGGCGACGGCCAGGAGAATCCCGCCGAGGGTCAGCAGCACGTTCCGCACCGTCGGTGCGCCCGCCTCCCGCCGGTCCACCGGGCGCGGGAGCGTACTCCCGGGCCCGCCGCTCGCGGCCGACGCGCGCGAGCGCCGTCCCCACAGCTGTGCGACCAGCTCGGACCTGCGCGCGAGCAGCCGGGCACGCTCGGCGTCGATCCGGGCCAGTGCGCGGTCGATCTCCCGCAGTTCGGCTTCCGCGTCCCCTTCGGGAGCGGGCGCGGGCGGTGGCTCGTTCTTCATGGGCGGGAGTCTGTCGCCTTCAGCGGTCCCCGGCATGGGTACCCCTACTCAGTCGAACGTGAGTACCGTCCCGGACAGGGCGGTCCGCACCGGAGCGCACCTTCTCCCGGGACGGAGAGCGCCCCGCCCCGGCGTCCGTGGTGCCGGGTGGCTGTGCCTCCGGGGGACCGGGCGGGGCCGGGGGGACGGGCCCGGACCGTTCGAAGAGGGAGCGTCGCTGGTGTGGGCAGACTCTACGCCGCCGTGAGCTGCGATCCCATGCCCGGAGCCCGATCGTCCGGGAGCCGCGGGTCCCCGCCGATCCGGCCCGGGGGAGAGGCCACGGCCGGACGAGCCGGTCCGGGCGGGGCCGACCGCGACGCCGGCAGGGAAGCGAAGCCCGGGAGGAGGAACACCGGCCGGGAAGACGGGTAAGGGAAAGCAGGGACCGAGGAGGAGACGCCCATGGACCCGCACCACTACCGCTTCCGCAGCCTCTGGACGCTCGACGCACCGCCCGGGGCGGTCTACGCGGTGCTGGAGCGGCCCGAGGAGTACCCGCTGTGGTGGCCGCACGTGCGGGAGGCCGAGCGCACCCCGACCGGCGCCGGACGGGCCCGCTTCCGCTCCGTGCTCCCGTACGACCTGGTCGTCACCGCGCGTGAGAGCCGGCGCGACCCGGTGGCCGGGGTGCTGGAGACGGCCCTGAGCGGCGATCTGGAGGGCTGGGCGCGCTGGACGGTGACGGCCCGCCGCAGTGACCGCGGCGGCGGGAGCCACGCGCTCTTCGAACAGGAGGTGACCGTGCGCCGCAGGCTGCTGCGCGCGCTCGCCGTACCCGGCCGCCCGCTGTTCCGGGCCAACCACCGGCTGATGATGCGGGGCGGGCAGCGCGGCCTGCGGGCCAGGCTCGCCGAAGCCGTTTGAAGGAACTCCTCCGCGCCCTGTATTGTCAGGCCCGAGCCGCAGGGGGAAACCCCGGCACTCCGAGGGCGATTAGCTCAGTGGGAGAGCGCTTCGTTCACACCGAAGAGGTCACTGGTTCGAACCCAGTATCGCCCACCACCCTTGACGCACGGCACGGCCCCGCAGCGGGCCGGGCAGGCCACAGGCCCTTCCTCTGCGGGAGGGCCTTTTCGCCGTCCGGGGCTTTCCTGCCATCCGGGGTCCCGGCCGCGCACAGCCCGGGCCGGCGCCGGACGCAAAGCGTTTCGCGGGGCGGCCGTCCGGCTCGGTACGATTCGCATGCGCAGCGTCCGCTGCGGCGCGAACCCATCAGTCAGGAGAGACCGGTGTCAGACGTCCGTGTGATCATCCATCGCGATTCCGAGCGGGAAGAGCGCGTGGTGACGACGGGCACCACGGCGGCCGATCTCTTCGCCGGCGACCGCTCGATCGTCGCCGCCCGCGTGGCCGGCGAGCTGAAGGACCTGGCGTACGAGCTCGCCGAGGGCGACGAGGTCGAGCCGGTCGGCATCGCCACCGAGGACGGCCTGAACATCCTGCGCCACTCCACCGCGCACGTCATGGCCCAGGCCGTGCAGGAGCTCTTCCCCGAGGCCCGGCTCGGCATCGGCCCGCCGGTCAAGGACGGCTTCTACTACGACTTCGACGTCGAGCGCCCCTTCACCCCCGACGACCTCAAGGCCGTCGAGAAGAAGATGCAGGAGATCATCAAGCGCGGCCAGCGCTTCTCCCGCCGCGTCGTCACCGACGAGGCCGCCCGCGAGGAGCTGGCCTCCGAGCCGTACAAGCTGGAGCTGATCGGCCTCAAGGGCTCCTCCGCCACCGCGGGCGAGGGCGCGGACGTCGAGGTCGGCGCCGGTGAGCTGACCATCTACGACAACCTCGACGCCAAGACCGGCGAGCTGTGCTGGAAGGACCTCTGCCGCGGCCCGCACCTGCCGACCACCCGCACCATCCCGGCCTTCAAGCTGATGCGGAACGCCGCGGCGTACTGGCGCGGCAGCGAGAAGAACCCGATGCTCCAGCGCATCTACGGCACCGCCTGGCCGACGAAGGACGAGCTGAAGGCGCACCTCACCTTCCTGGCGGAGGCGGAGAAGCGCGACCACCGCAAGCTCGGCACCGAGCTGGACCTCTTCTCGATCCCCGAGGAGATCGGCTCCGGTCTGGCCGTCTTCCACCCCAAGGGCGGCGTCGTCCGCCGGGTCATGGAGGACTACTCGCGCAAGCGGCACGAGGAGTCCGGGTACGAGTTCGTCTACACCCCGCACGCGACCAAGGGCACGCTCTTCCAGAAGTCGGGCCACCTGGACTGGTACGCCGACGGCATGTACCCGCCCATGCAGCTCGACGAGGGCCAGGACTACTACCTCAAGCCCATGAACTGCCCCATGCACCACCTGATCTTCGACGCCCGGGGCCGTTCGTACCGCGAACTGCCGCTGCGCCTCTTCGAGTTCGGGACGGTCTACCGGTACGAGAAGTCCGGTGTGGTGCACGGGCTGACCCGCGCTCGCGGCTTCACCCAGGACGACTCGCACATCTACTGCACCCGCGAGCAGATGGCGGCCGAGCTGGACTCGCTCCTCACCTTCGTGCTCAACCTGCTCCGCGACTACGGCCTGGAGGACTTCTACCTGGAGCTGTCCACCAAGGACCCGGAGAAGTTCGTCGGCAGCGACGAGGTGTGGGAGGAGTCCACCGAGGCACTGCGGCAGGCGGCCGAGAAGCAGGGCCTGGAGCTGGTCCTGGACCCGGCCGGAGCCGCGTTCTACGGGCCGAAGATCTCGGTGCAGGCCAAGGACGCCATCGGCCGGACCTGGCAGATGTCCACGATCCAGGTGGACTTCAACATGCCGGAGCGCTTCGACCTCCAGTACACCGCGGCCGACGGCTCCCGGCAGCGCCCGGTCGTCCTCCACCGCGCGCTGTTCGGCTCCATCGAGCGGTTCTTCGCGGTGCTGCTGGAGCACTACGCGGGCGCGTTCCCGGCCTGGCTGGCGCCGGTGCAGGCGGTCGGCATCCCGATCGGCGACGCCCACGTCCCGTACCTCCAGGACTTCGCCGCCGAGGCGAAGAAGCGGGGGCTGCGCTTCCAGGTGGACGCCTCCTCGGACCGGATGCAGAAGAAGATCCGCAACGCCCAGCGCGAGAAGATCCCCTTCATGGTCATCGCGGGTGACGAGGACGTGGCGAACGGCGCGGTCTCCTTCCGCTACCGCGACGGCTCGCAGAAGAACGGCATCCCGCGGGACGAGGCGCTGCGCGAGATCGCCGACGCCGTGGCCCGCCGCGTCCAGGTCTGAGCGTCCCGGTCTTCCGAGCGCCCGGCCGCACGGCCCCGCCGCCCCGCGCGGGCGGCGGGGGAGGGGGTGGCTCCTTGCCGGGAGCCACCCCCTCGCCGCGTTGCCGCCCGCGCCGGGCGAATATGCTGGCCGTCATGACGAGTGAGCCGGAGCAGCAGATCGGAGTCGGTTCCCAGGACGCCTTCCAGCGCCTGTGGACGCCCCACCGGATGGCGTACATCCAGGGCGAGAACAAGCCGACCGGGCCCGGCACCGAGGGCTGCCCGTTCTGCACCATCCCGGCCAAGTCCGACGAGGACGGCCTGATCGTCACCCGCGGCGAGCACGTCTACGCGGTGCTCAACCTCTACCCCTACAACGGCGGCCACCTGATGGTCGTACCGTTCCGGCACATCGCCGACTACACCGAGCTGGACGAGGCCGAGACGGCCGAGCTGGCCGCGCTCACCAAGCAGGCCATGACGGCGCTGCGCACCGCCTCCGGGGCCCACGGCTTCAACATCGGCATGAACCAGGGCGTCACCGCCGGCGCGGGCATCGCCGCGCATCTGCACCAGCATGTGGTGCCCCGCTGGGGCGGGGACACCAACTTCATGCCGGTCGTCGGCCACACCAAGGTGCTGCCGCAACTCCTGGCCGACACCCGCCGCCTGCTGGCCGCGGCCTGGCCGGAGAGCTGAGCCCCCCGGGCAGCCGACGGCCCCGTCCGCGCGCGGCTCCGCGCCCGGGCGGGCAAACACACGGCCGGTGACCGCGGCCCCTCACGGGGCCGGTCACCGGCCGCGTTCCGTAACCGGCGAGGCCGGGACACGGGGATGCCAGGGGACGCCAGCGGGGGTCAGGGGAGCGTCAGGGGAGCGTCAGGCGTTGTAGACGTCCGCCTTGCCCGGCTCCGCTCCCTGGACCGCTCCGCTGAGGAAGCCGGCCCGGTTGCCGAAGCGCTCGGTGTCCACGTCGTGCTCTTCGAGGACGCGTATGGCGGCCTGGTGCACCACGCGCAGCACCGGAGTGGCCGCGCGCAGGGCGTCGTCCGCCATGAAGCGGTGGCGCCAGGGCTGGTCGGCCCAGGCGTGCCGGAGGCCGAACGGCTCGGGCAGGCCCAGCTTGCCGCCCATGTGGTCGAGGACCGCCGGGAACCACGTCAGCGGGGCGCGTGCGGCGAGCCGCACCACCTCCTTGGCGTCCACCAGCGGCAGGGAACGCTCCTTGGTCTCCCAGAACTTGACGGTCTTGGAGATCGTCTCCGTCTTGGGCGAGGGCTTGGTGGTGAACAGCCCGTGCACCGGGCCCAGCGCGTGCCCCGTGACCTCGATGCGCAACGTGTGGTGCAGCACCGTGACGTTGACCAGCAGGGTGATCACCAACTGGCCGTCCCAGAGCACGAACTGGACTCCCAGGTAGTGCCGGTTGCCGCTGCCGAACTGCTGCTGGTCGCAGATGCGCTGTATCTCGCCGGGCCGGATCTGATAGCCGTCGTCACCGGGGCGGGAGACCTCTCCGGCTCCCTCGCCGACCGGGGCGACGATCCAGTGCGTGACCGCGGGAGCGGTGAAACCGCCGGTGTGCAGCGGAGTGCGCTCCAGCAGCTTCAGCTGGTCGTGCACCGCGCGGACGATGTCCCAGCTGCGGAACGGGTCGATGTCCTTGTCCGGGTCCTTGGGCACGAGCTCCTCGGCGAGCTGCCAGCTGCCCCACCGGGTGCCCATGCCGAGGATGCCCTTGGGGCCCGCGTAGAAGACCAGATTGCTGTTCTGCTCGGCGGTGAGCTTGGCCAGATTCTGCCGGAGCTGCTCGGCCGCGGTCTCGTTCGGGTTCGTCGGCACCGCCTCCGGGATCTTCGCCCCGATGACACCGCCGGAGAGCAGCCCGTCCCAGCGCTCCCGCAGATCGGCCGCCGTGCGTTCGCAGACCTGCTTGGCCCAGAGCCAGCCGACGACCGGGGCGACGATCATGGCCCGCAGATAGATGCCCCAGAACCCCGTGAACGGCAGCTTGATCAGGAACACCACGGCCAGCACCCCGAAGGCCACCAGCACTGCCATGCCGAAGGCGCCGGCCCGCTTGTTCGACGCCCCGGCGAGCGTGCGCCGCAGCTGGAACATGACGAGCCACAGCAGCAGCCCGGGCAGGAAGAGCAGCCCGAACACCACCATCAGCACCGTCAGCCGGGTGTCGCGCTCCTTGCGGATGCGGCTGGCGGCCAGGCAGTGCTCGACGACGGTCTGCGGCTCCATCCCGAAGGACTGGACGAGGGCCTTGCGGGCGCCGCCGAGCATCCGCACCTGGACCGCCCGGGAGAACGCCTCACCGAGATTGGGCTCGAACAGCGACAGCTTCGGCGGCGTGATGGCCGACTTGTGCCATTCGTTGTCGGCCTTGAGGATCTCCGCGACCGGGCTGTCCCGGTAGGCGGCCGAGGCCAGGGCCGCGGTCGCCGCCGTCTGCCCCGCCCCGCCGGAGAGCGGCACCTGCGCCCCGGGCCTGAAGTCGAAATCGCTGCTCGCCACTAATGCCCCCACCGCTCGTCCGCTGCGTGGCCTCTTCCCGGGTTCCGTCCCCGGCACACCTGCCGGCCTGCGTCTCAGCGTAGCGAGCGATGGCCGTCCGGCGCAGGGGAGTTGACCCGCGCCGGACGGTTACCGGCCTTTTCCGTCCCGTTTCCCACCCGCTCTCCGTCTCCCGCCCGCTCCTCGTCCGCTATCCGCTCTGCCCGTCCGCGGCGCGGATTTTCTCGGCGAGCTGCGGCGGCATCGGCTCGTGGCGCAGATACGAGCGGCTGAACCGGCCCGTGCCGTGCGAGAGCGAGCGCAGGTCCACCGCGTACCGGCCGATCTCCGGCTCGGGCACCTCGGCGCGGACGAGCGCGCGCCCCGGGCCCGCCTGTTCGGTGCCGACGACCCGGCCGCGGCGCCCGGAGAGATCGCTCATCACCGGCCCCACGCAGTCGTCCGACACCAGGATCCGCACCTCGGCGACCGGCTCCAGCAGATCGACGCGGCACCCGCGCGCGGCCTCCCGGAGCGCCAGCGCGCCCGCCGTCTGGAAGGCGGCGTCGGAGGAGTCCACCGAGTGCGCCTTGCCGTCGAGGAGGGTGACCCGGATGTCGGTCAGCGGATAGCCGGCGGCGACCCCGCGCTCGGCCTGGGCGCGCACTCCCTTTTCCACCGAAGGAATGAACTGCCGGGGGACGGCGCCGCCCACCACCTTCTCCGCGAACTCGATGCCCGAACCGGCCGGCAGCGGTTCGACCTCGATCTCGCAGATCGCGAACTGCCCGTGCCCGCCGGACTGCTTGACGTGCCGGCCGCGCCCGGTCGCCCTCGCGCCGAAGGTCTCCCGGAGCGGCACCCGGTGCGCCTCGGCGTCGACCCGGACGCCGTAGCGGCCGCGGAGCCGTTCCAGCGCGACCTCGCGGTGTGCCTCGCCCAGGCACCAGAGCACCACCTGGTGGGTCTCCGGATTCTGCTCCAGCCGCATGGTCGGGTCCTCGGCGACGAGCCGTGAGAGGCCCAGCGACAGCTTGTCCTCGTCGGCCTTGCTGTGCGCCCGTACCGCGACCGGCAGCAGCGGGTCGGGCATCACCCAGGGCTCCAGCAGCAGCGGCGTGTCCTTGGCGGAGAGGGTGTCCCCGGTCTCCGCCCGGCCGAGCTTGGCCACGCACGCCAGGTCCCCGGCGACGGCCCGCTCCAGCGGGCGCTGCTGTCCGCCGAAGGGGGCGGAGAGGGCGCCGACGCGCTCGTCGACGTCGTGGTCCTCGTGCCCCCGGTCGGCCAGGCCGTGGCCGGAGACGTGCACGGTCTCGTCGGGCCGCAGCGTCCCGGAGAAGACCCGGACCAGGCTGACCCGGCCCACGTACGGGTCCGAGGAGGTCTTGACGACCTCGGCGGCCAGCGGGCCCTCCGGATCGCAGGTGAGCGGCGGCCGCGGCTCGCCCTCCGGGGTCGTGACGGCCAGGGGTTCGCGCTCGGGCGGGGTCGGGAAGCCGCCGGTGATCAGCTCCAGCAGCTCGACGGTGCCGAGGCCCTGCCGCGCGCCGGGAGCGGCGGGGGCGGCGGCCAGGACGGGGTGGAACGTCCCGCGCGCCACGGCCCGTTCCAGATCCTGGGTCAGCGTCCCGAGGTCGATGTCCTCACCCGCGAGATAGCGGTCCATGAGGGTCTCGTCCTCGCTCTCCGCGATGATCCCCTCGATGAGCCGGCCGCGGGCCTCCTCGATCAGCGGCAGCTGACCGGGTCCGGGATCGGCCGCCACCCGGCTGCCCGAGGAGTAGTCGTACACCTGCTGGGAGAGCAGGCCGATCAGCCCGGTGACGGGGGAACTCCCGTTCCCGTTGGCGGGGGAGCCGGCGGAGCCGCCGCGCAGCGGCAGGTACAGGGGGAGCACCGCGTCGGGGTCGTCACCGCCGAACGCCTCCCGGCAGACGGCGGTCATCTCCTCGAAGTCGCTCCGCCCGGACTCCAGATGCGTCACCACCAGGGCGCGCGGCATCCCCACGGCGGCGCACTCGTCCCACACCATGCGGGTGGCGCCGTCCACGCCGTCCGCCGCGGAGACGACGAAAAGGGCCGCGTCCGCTGCCCGCAGACCGGCCCTCAGCTCCCCGACGAAGTCCGCCCTGCCGGGGGTGTCCAGCACATTGATCTTGATTCCGCCCCATTCCACGGGGACGAGGGACAACTGCACCGACCGGCCCTGCCGGTGCTCGATCTCGTCGTGGTCGGAGACCGTGGTGCCGTCCTCGACCCGGCCGGCCCGGTTGACCGCGCCCGCGGTGAGGGCCAGCGCCTCCACCAGAGTCGTCTTGCCCGAGCCGCTGTGGCCGACCAGCACCACATTCCGTATCGCGGAGGGCCGGTCGGCCGCGACTGCCCTGCCCGCGGCCCCGGGGTGTGTCCTGACGCCTGAAGTGCCCACGTGTACCGCCTCCCGGACTGCACGTGTTGCGGTCATTCGAGCTTTGCACCGCGGACACCGGGCGTCCATAGGCCTACCGGCACCCCGCGGGACGGGCCGTCCGGCCCCCCGGCCCCGGGGACGGCGGAGGCGGGTGGGGCGGACCTGGCTACGATGGGCCACCCGGCGGCCCCCCGGCCGCCCGGCTCCAGCGACCCTCCGGGAAGGCCATGCTGAACAAGTACGCGCGTGCTTTCTTCACGCGTGTTCTCACACCGTTCGCCGCTCTGCTGCTCCGGCTCGGGATCAGCCCCGACGCGGTCACCCTCGTCGGCACCGGCGGAGTGGTGGCGGGAGCCCTGGTCTTCTTCCCCCAGGGAGAGTTCTTCTGGGGCACGATCGTGATCACCCTCTTCGTCTTCTCCGACCTGGTCGACGGCAACATGGCCCGCCAAGCCGGCCGGTCCAGCCGCTGGGGCGCCTTCCTCGACTCCACCCTGGACCGGGTCGCCGACGCCGCGGTCTTCGGCGGCCTCGCCCTCTGGTACGCGGGCCGCGGCGAGAACCTGCTGCTGTGCGCGATCGCCATCTTCTGCCTCGCCAGCGGCCAGGTCGTCTCGTACACCAAGGCGCGCGGCGAGAGCATCGGACTGCCCGTGAACGTCAACGGGCTGGTGGAACGCGCGGAGCGGCTCGTCATCACGCTGGTGGCGGCCGGTCTCGCCGGACTGCACGCCTTCGGCGTTCCCGGCGTCGACGTGCTGCTGCCCATAGCGCTGTGGATCGTCGCCCTCGGCAGCGCCGTCACCCTCGGCCAGCGCATGGTGACCGTGCGCCGGGAAGCCGCCGAGGCCGACGCCGCGCCCGCGCCGGGCGGCGCCGCCGAGGGCGGTGCCGCATGAGGGAGCAGCTGACCGACGCGCTGTACGGGCTGGGCTGGAGCGCCGTACGGAGACTCCCCGAGCCCGCGGCCGTGCGGCTCGGCCGGACCATCGCCGACACCGCGTGGAAGCGGCGCGGTAAGAGCGTCCTGCGGCTGGAGTCCAATCTCGCCCGGGTCGTCCCCGACGCGTCCCCGGAGCGGCTGGCCGAGCTCTCCCATGCCGGGATGCGCTCGTACATGCGGTACTGGATGGAGTCGTTCCGGCTGCCCGTCTGGAGTCCGGAGCGGATCCGGGCCGGGCTGGAGGTCAAGGACATCCACCTGGTGGAGGACGCCCTGGAGAGCGGCCGTGGCGTCGTCGCGGCGCTGCCGCACCTCGCCAACTGGGACCTCGCCGGCGCCTGGATCACCACCCGTCTCGGCCGGCCCTTCACCACCGTCGCCGAACGCCTCAAGCCCGAATCGCTGTACGACCGGTTCGTCGCCTACCGCGAGAGCCTCGGCATGGAGGTGCTGCCGCACGCCGGCGGCAGCGCGTTCGGCACCCTGGCCCGCCGGCTGCGCGAGGGCGGGCTGGTGTGCCTCGTCGCCGACCGCGACCTGTCCGCGTCCGGCGTCGAGGTGTCGTTCTTCGGCGAGCCCGCGCGGATGCCCGCCGGGCCCGCCCTGCTCGCCCAGCAGACCGGTGCCCTGCTGCTGCCCGTCACCCTCTGGTACGACGGCCCCACGACGATGCGCGGGCAGATCCACCCCGCCGTGGGGGTACCGGAGACCGGCACCCGCCCGGAGCGCACGGCCGTCATGACCCAGCAGGTCGCCGACGCCTTCGCCGCCGGCATCGCCGAGCACCCGGAGGACTGGCACATGCTGCAGCGCCTGTGGACCGCCGACCTGGAACCGCGCGCGGTGAGCGGCGGCGGCCGGGCACCGGAAACGGAGACGTCGTGAGGATCGGCATCGTCTGCCCGTACGCCTGGGACGTCCCCGGCGGCGTGCAGTTCCACATCCGCGACCTGGCCGAACACCTGCTCGGGCTCGGCCACACCGTCTCCGTGCTCGCCCCCGCGGACGACGACACCCCGCTGCCGCCCTACGTCGTCTCGGCCGGCCGCGCCGTGCCCGTCCCGTACAACGGCTCGGTGGCCCGGCTCAACTTCGGCTTCCTGTCGGCCGCGCGGGTGCGCCGCTGGGTGCACGACGGCGCCTTCGAGGTGCTGCACATCCACGAGCCGGCCTCGCCCTCCCTCGGGCTGCTCGCCTGCTGGACGGCGCAGGGCCCGATCGTCGCCACCTTCCACACCTCCAACCCCCGCTCCCGGGCCATGATCGCCGCGTACCCGATCCTCCAGCCCGCGCTGGAGAAGATCAGCGCGCGCATCGCGGTCAGCGAGTACGCGCGGCGCACCCTCGTCGAACACCTCGGCGGGGACGCCGTGGTGATCCCCAACGGCGTCGACGTCGGCTTCTTCGACCGGGCCGAACCCAAGCACGAGTGGCTGGGAGACGTTCTGCACGCCGATGGCGGCGGCCGGGGCCCCACGCTGGGCTTCATCGGCCGCATCGACGAGCCGCGCAAGGGCCTGCCCGTTCTGATGAAGGCCCTCCCGGGCATCCTCGCGGAGCACCCGGAGGCCCGGCTGCTCGTCGCGGGGCGGGGGGACGAGAAGGAGGCCGTCGCCGGACTGCCCGCCGGGATGCGGGACCACGTCACCTTCCTCGGCATGGTCAGCGACGAGGACAAGGCGCGGCTGCTGCGCAGCGTCGACCTGTACGTGGCGCCCAACACCGGCGGCGAGAGCTTCGGGATCATCCTCGTCGAGGCCATGTCGGCCGGCGCCCCGGTGCTCGCCAGCGACCTCGACGCCTTCGTCCAGGTGCTCGACGGCGGCCGGGCGGGGGAGATCTACCCGAACGAGGACGCCGCCGCCCTGGCCGGCGCGGCGAACCGGCTGCTGCGCGACCCGGCGCGGCTGCGGGAACTCCGCGAGCGGGGCAGCCGCCACGTCCGCCGCTTCGACTGGTCGACGGTCGGCGCGGACATCCTCTCCGTCTACGAGACGGTGACCGACGGCACGGCCTCCGTCGCCCCCGACGAACGCCCGGGCCTCAGGGCCCGCTGGGGCCTGGCCCGCGACTGACGCCCGCCGGGGCCGCACCGCCCGGGACCGGGGACCGGACTGACGGACACCGGGGCCGCCGTCGGGGGCCGGCCGTCAGGGGCCGGACCGGATGCGTGCCGGGGCCGCCGTCCGGGGGCGCATTCGGCTAGCCAGGGGCGTTTCAGGGGCCGAGCCTGGGGTGAACGGCAAACGGGCGGGTGGGAGGGAGGAGAACCCCGCGCGAAGCGCGAAAAGAACCCGCGCGAAGCGCGAACACCCGCCCCGGGGAACCCGGGTGACCCCGGGCGGCGCCGAAGGCGCCCGACCGGCCGGTACTGTGGCCCGCCGTGAGCACACTCATCTGGACAGCGGTGGCCCTCGCCCTCATCGGCGTCTATCTCAGCTGGACCGCGGGCCGCCTGGACCGCCTGCACGCCCGTATCGACGCGGCCCGCGCCGCGCTCGACGCACAACTGCTGCGCCGGGCCTCGGTCGCCCAGGAACTGGCCACCGCCGGAGTGCTCGACCCGGCCGCGTCCATGGTGCTCTACCAGACCGCGCACGCCGCCCGGCAGGCCGAGGAGGAGCACCGCGAGGTCACCGAGAGCGAACTCACCCAGGCCCTGCGGGCCGTCTTCGCGGAGCCCGGCCAGGTAGTGGCCGTCCGGGAGGCGCCCGGCGGTGACGAGGCAGCGGACGAACTGGCCGCGGCGGTGCGCCGGGTGCCGATGGCCCGGCGCTTCCACAACGACTCCGTGCGCGCCGCGCGCGCCCTGCGCGAGCACCGCACGGTGCGCTGGTTCCGGCTGGCCGGCCACGCCCCGTTCCCGCTGGCGTTCGAAATGGACGACGAACCGCCGGAGGCGCTGACGGACCGCACGGCCGGCCACTGAGAGGCGCCCGGCGCGGCCCTGATTGGCCCCTCCGTTCGGGCCACCGTCGGCAAATTGGCCCTTTCCGTACGACACCGCCGCGCGGTTTCCTCGAAGCTGTCCCACACAGGTGTCCGGACCCCCGCCCCACCCCGGGCGGACCGGGCCGCCGTCATCCGCAGCGAATGAGGTCGAAACCGTGTCCACCACGCCCCCCAGCTCCACTCCGTCCGCCCCCGAGACCGGCACCGCGCGCGTCAAGCGCGGCATGGCCGAGCAGCTCAAGGGCGGCGTCATCATGGACGTGGTCACCCCGGAGCAGGCGAAGATCGCGGAGGACGCCGGCGCCGTCGCGGTGATGGCCCTGGAGCGGGTCCCCGCCGACATCCGCAAGGACGGCGGCGTCGCCCGGATGTCCGACCCCGACATGATCGAGGGCATCATCGACGCCGTCTCGATCCCCGTCATGGCCAAGTCCCGGATCGGCCACTTCGTCGAGGCCCAGCTGCTCCAGTCCCTCGGCGTGGACTACATCGACGAGTCCGAGGTCCTCACCCCGGCCGACGAGGCCAACCACAGCGACAAGTGGGCCTTCACCACCCCCTTCGTCTGCGGTGCCACCAACCTCGGTGAGGCGCTGCGCCGGATCGCCGAGGGCGCGGCCATGATCCGCTCCAAGGGCGAGGCCGGCACCGGCAACGTCGTCGAGGCCGTGCGCCACCTCCGTCAGATCAAGGCCGAGATCGGCCGGCTGCGCGCCTGCGACAACAACGAGCTGTTCGCCGCGGCCAAGGAGCTCCGGGCCCCGTACGAGCTGGTCAAGGAGGTCGCCGAGCTCGGCAAGCTGCCCGTCGTGCTGTTCTCCGCGGGCGGCGTGGCGACCCCGGCCGACGCCGCGCTGATGCGCCAGCTCGGCGCCGAGGGCGTCTTCGTCGGCTCGGGCATCTTCAAGTCCGGCGACCCGGCGAAGCGCGCCGCGGCCATCGTGAAGGCCACCACCTTCTACGACGACCCCAAGGTGATCGCCGACGCCTCGCGCGGTCTCGGCGAGGCCATGGTCGGCATCAACTGCGACACCCTCCCGGAGAGCGAGCGCTACGCCAATCGCGGCTGGTAGCAGCCCGTTCCCGCCGCCGCGGGCTCTCGGACCGTGTCCCGGGCCGCGGCGGCGCGGCAGCGCGGACGGCCCGCGCCCTCCGGCCCGGTGACCGGTCCGGAGAGAGCCGGGCCCCCGGCCCCCGCCCGCGCCCCGCCGCGACGTCCCCACCCCGCCCCCGAAGAGGTAGCCACCCGTGCCCGTGCCCACCCCCGCCATCGGCGTCCTCGCCCTGCAGGGCGATGTCCGCGAGCATCTCGCCGCCCTCGCCGCGGCCGGCGCGCCGGCCCGCCCGGTCCGCCGTCCCGAGGAGCTGGATGAGGTGGACGCGCTGGTGATCCCCGGCGGCGAGTCCACCACCATGGTCAAACTGGCCGGTCTCTTCGGCCTGCTGGAGCCGCTGCGGGCGCGGGTGCGGGCCGGCATGCCGGCGTACGGCTCCTGCGCCGGCATGATCATGCTCGCGGACAAGATCCTGGACGGCAGGGAGGACCAGGAGACCGTCGGCGGCATCGACATGACCGTGCGCCGTAACGCCTTCGGCCGCCAGAACGAGTCCTTCGAGGCGGCCGTCGAGGTGTCCGGCATCGAGGGCGGCCCGGTCGAGGGCGTCTTCATCCGGGCCCCCTGGGTGGAGTCCACGGGCGTCGCCGTCGAGGTGCTGGCCGTGCACGACGGCCACACCGTCGCCGTGCGCCAGGGCAATCTGCTGGCCACCTCCTTTCACCCGGAACTGACCGGCGATCACCGAGTGCACGCCCTCTTCGCGGAGATGGCGCGCGGGGCGGCGGCCGCGCACCGGTAGGATCGCGGAGTTCGTATTCATCGGGTCGTTGAAGGAGCGAGGCTGTGTCCGGCCACTCCAAGTGGGCAACCACCAAGCACAAGAAGGCCGTGATCGATGCCAAGCGCGGCAAGCTCTTCGCCAAGCTGATCAAGAACATCGAGGTCGCGGCCCGTACGGGGGGCGGTGACCCGGACGGCAACCCCACGCTCTACGACGCCATCCAGAAGGCGAAGAAGAGCTCCGTTCCGAACAAGAACATCGACAGCGCCGTCAAGCGCGGCGCGGGTCTGGAAGCCGGCGGCGCCGACTACCAGACCATCATGTACGAGGGCTACGGCCCGAACGGTGTCGCGGTGCTCATCGAGTGCCTCACCGACAACCGCAACCGCGCCGCCTCGGACGTCCGGGTGGCGATGACCCGCAACGGCGGTTCCATGGCCGACCCGGGCTCGGTGTCGTACCTGTTCAACCGCAAGGGCGTCGTCATCGTCCCCAAGGGCGAGGACGGCAAGCTGACCGAGGACGACGTGCTGGGCGCCGTGCTCGACGCGGGTGCCGAGGAGGTCAACGACCTCGGTGAGTCGTTCGAGGTCATCAGCGAGGCCACCGACCTCGTCGCGGTCCGCACCGCGCTCGTCGACGCGGGCATCGACTACGACTCGGCCGAGGCCAGCTTCGTCCCCACCATGCAGGTGCAGTTGGACGAGGAGGGGGCGCGGAAGATCTTCAAGCTGATCGACGCGCTCGACGACAGCGACGACGTGCAGAACGTCTTCGCGAACTTCGACGTCTCGGACGAGGTCATGGCGAAGGTCGAGGCCTGATCCACGGGCACCGCGCCACCACGGCCGCACGGCATCGCAGGGTACGGGCCGACGGGACACACCCCGTCGGCCCGTCGCGCTGTCAGCGGCAGCCGATAGCCTGCAGGAACACCTGACCGAATCGAGGGGAGGGGCGCCGCTGTGCGCGTACTGGGCGTGGACCCGGGGCTGACCCGGTGCGGTGTCGGCGTCGTCGACGGCGTGGCCGGACGCCCGCTGACGATGCTCGGCGTCGGAGTGGTCCGCACCCCCGCCGACGCCGACGTCCCCGACCGGCTCGTCCTGGTCGAACGGGGCATCGAGCAGTGGCTGGACGAGCACCGCCCCGACTGCGTCGCCGTGGAACGGGTGTTCAGCCAGCACAACGTCCGTACGGTCATGGGTACCGCCCAGGCCAGCGCTGTCGCGATGCTCTGCGCGGCCCGCCGCGGCCTGCCCGTCGCGCTGCACACCCCCAGCGAGGTCAAGGCCGCCGTCACCGGCAGCGGCCGGGCCGACAAGGCCCAGGTCGGCGCGATGGTCACCCGCCTGCTGCGGCTCGCCGCGCCGCCGAAGCCGGCCGACGCGGCCGACGCCCTCGCGCTCGCCATCTGCCACATCTGGCGCGCACCCGCCACCAACCGCCTCCAGCAGGCGCAGGCCCTGGCGCGCGCCCAGCACGCGGCGCTCCGCTCCGGCCCCGGCCGCGGGCCGGGCGTCTCCCGCGCCCCGCGCCCGGCGGGCACCCCGGCCGCGGGCGCGTCCGCCGCCCCCGCGAGCCCGGCCGCCGCGCGGCCCGAGAACACCCCCGGAGGGGAAGCACCGTGATCGCCTTCGTCAGCGGCCCCGTCGCCGCGATCGCCCCGGGCAGCGCCGTCGTCGAGGTGGGCGGCATCGGCATCGCCGTCCAGTGCACCCCGGACACCCTCTCCGGGCTGCGCCTCGGCGAGCAGGCCAGGCTCGCCACGTCCCTGGTGGTCCGCGAGGACTCCCTCACCCTCTACGGCTTCGCCGACGACGACGAGCGGCAGGTGTTCGAACTCCTCCAGACCGCCAGCGGCGTCGGCCCCCGGCTGGCCCAGGCCATGCTCGCCGTGCACAGCCCCGACGCCCTGCGGCTCGCCGTCTCCACCGGGGACGAGAAGGCCCTCACGGCCGTACCGGGCATCGGGAAGAAGGGCGCCCAGAAGCTGCTCCTGGAGCTCAAGGACCGGCTCGGCGAGCCCCTGGGCACCGGCGTCGCCGCCCGCGCGAAGGCCTCCGGCCCCGCCGCCTGGAGCGAGCAGCTGCACGCCGCCCTGATCGGCCTCGGCTACGCCCCCCGCGAGGCCGAGGAGGCCGTGGCCGCCGTCGGCCCGCAGGCCGAGGAGGCCCTCGCCGCGGGCACCGCCCCGCCCGTGCCGCAGCTGCTGCGCGCCGCCCTGCAGACCCTGAACCGCACCCGCTGACCCCGGACCGGGCCCGGAACCGCCCGCCGCCCCCGCGAAACCGGACCCGTGAGCCGGACCCCGCGCAACCGGTACCCGCCGAGCTGAGAGAGACCATGAACTGGGACGACACCCCTACCGACACCGCGGCCGCGACCGAGGCCGGGGAGCGGCTGGTGGACGCCGGCGCCGCCGGTGAGGACCAGGCCATCGAAGCGGCGCTGCGCCCGAAGAACCTCGGCGAGTTCGTCGGCCAGGAGCGGGTCCGCGAACAGCTCGACCTCGTCCTGCGCGCCGCCCGCCAGCGCGGCGCCACCGCCGATCACGTCCTGCTCTCCGGCGCCCCCGGCCTCGGCAAGACCACCCTCTCGATGATCATCGCGGCGGAGATGGGCGCCCCGATCCGCATCACCTCCGGCCCCGCCATCCAGCACGCCGGCGACCTCGCCGCGATCCTCTCCTCACTCGCCGAGGGGGAGGTCCTCTTCCTGGACGAGATCCACCGCATGTCCCGGCCCGCCGAGGAGATGCTCTACATGGCGATGGAGGACTTCCGGGTCGACGTCGTCGTCGGCAAGGGGCCCGGCGCCACCGCCATCCCCCTGGAACTGCCGCCCTTCACCCTGGTGGGCGCCACGACCCGGGCCGGACTGCTGCCGCCCCCGCTGCGCGACCGCTTCGGCTTCACCGGGCACATGGACTTCTACGAACCCGCCGAGCTGGAGCGGGTGCTGCACCGCTCCGCCCGGCTGCTGGACGTCGAGATCGAGGCCGACGGCGCCGCGGAGATCGCCGGCCGCTCCCGCGGCACCCCCAGGATCGCCAACCGGCTGCTCCGCCGGGTCCGGGACTACGCCCAGGTCAAGGCGGACGGGCTGATCACCCGCGCCGTCGCGGAGACCGCCCTCGGCGTCTACGAGGTGGACGGCCGGGGCCTGGACCGGCTGGACCGGGCCGTGCTCGGCGCGCTGCTCAAGCTGTTCGGCGGCGGACCGGTCGGCCTGTCCACGCTCTCCGTCGCGGTGGGCGAGGAGCGTGAGACGGTGGAGGAGGTGGCCGAGCCGTTCCTGGTCCGCGAGGGGCTGCTGGCCCGCACCCCCCGCGGCAGGGTCGCCACCCCGGCGGCATGGGAGCATCTGGGACTGCGGCCGCCGCAGAGCGCGGGCGGCTCCGGGGCGCAGCAGGGACTCTTCGGGGTCTGACGGCGCGGTCCCCTCGCCCGCCCCGGAACCCCGGTGCCATGCTGGGCGTTGTTCCATCGGCGCGAACTCGCTTAGACTCCGCCGATGCCGTCCCTGCCGGACGGCACACCCACCCCCGAATACCAGGCCGCATCCCCTGCGGTCGTGCGAAGGAAACCCCGTCCCGTGAATATCGTCACTCTCCTCCCCTTCATCGTGCTCATCGGGGCCATGGTCCTCATGACCCGCTCGGCGAAGAAGAAGCAGCAGCAGGCCGCCGCGATGCGCGACCAGATGCAGCCGGGCACCGGTATCCGCACGATCGGGGGCATGTACGCCACCGTCAAGGAGGTCGGGGACGACACGGTCCTCCTGGAGGTCGCTCCCGGGGTCCACGCCGTCTACGCCAAGAACGCCGTCGCCGCGGTCCTCGAGGACGCGGAGTACAACCGCATCGTGCACGGTGCCGAGTTCGACGGCGGCGAGAGCGAGGCCGGCACCCCGGTCGTTCCGGACGACGCGTCCTCGCTGACCGCGGCGGACCGCCCGGCGGCCGGTGACGAGCCCGCGGTCGACCTCGGCAAGGACGGCGCCGCCGAGGACACCAAGGCCGCCGAGGCCGCCGAGGTCAACAAGAAGGACGACGGCGACACCGACGCGAAGTAGGCACGTCCGCGGGCGTGACGCCCGCGCCGGGTGCCGCCGTCCGAGACCGGGATGCGACCCCGCCGCGCGGCGCACGACCGCCCGCCGGACGCCCGCACCCGCGGAGCACCGGAGCACCGTCCTCCATTACACTTCGTGGCCGCCCGCTCACGACCGATGCGGTGCGGTTGGACAGGGAGAATCGAGAAGGTGGCAGCACCGAAGAAGGGCCGGCGCCCCTCGGGGGCCCAGGGCAGGCCGGGGCGCACCCTGGTCCTGTTCCTGATCGCCGTGGTGGCGCTGACCGGGGGGATGTTCCTCTCCGGGCACACCACACCACGGCTGGGAATCGACCTCGCCGGCGGCACGAGCATCACGCTCACCGCCAAGAACCAGCCCGGCGAGAAGGACGCGATCAACCCGACCAACATGAACACGGCGGTCGGCATCATCGAACGCCGCGTCAACGGTCTGGGTGTGTCCGAGGCCGAGGTGCAGACCCAGGGCGACCGCAACATCATCGTCAACATCCCGCGCGGCACCAACGAGAAGCAGGCGCGCGAGCAGGTCGGCACCACCGCGCAGCTCCAGTTCCGCCCGGTACTGGCCGTCGCGCAGGGCGCGCCCGCCCCCGAGCCCTCGGCGAGCCCGTCGGGCAAGGGCGACAAGGACGGCGAGAAGAACGGCGACGAGGCCGACGCCGACCAGGGCGGCGAGAAGGCCGAGAGCGGTTCCGGCGACGAGAACGCGGGGGAGGGCATGCCGTCGCCCTCCGCCACCACCCAGGGCCGGGCCCTGACCGGCGCCCTCGCGGCCGACGCCTCCGAGAAGCCGCTGGCGGCGCCCTCCAAGACCCCGGCGCCCTCCGCCCCTCCGGAGCTCCCGCAGCAGCCGGGCCCGCAGATCCCCGCCGACCTCCAGAAGAAGCTCGACGCGCTGGACTGCTCCTCTCCCGCGCAGCGGGCCAAGGCCGGAGACGGCGCCAAGCCCGACGAGAACACGGTCGCCTGTGACGAGCAGGGCACCGCCAAGTACGCCCTCGGCCCGACGGACGTCGCCGGCACGGAGGTCGACGACGCCAAGGCGCTCTTCGACTCCCAGACCGGCAAGGGCTGGGTCGTCACCCTCGACTTCAACGGCAAGGGTGCCGAGCAGTTCGCGGACGCCACCGAGCGGATCTCCAAGCAGCAGCCCAACCAGTTCGCCATCGTCCTGGACGGCGAGGTCGTCTCGGCGCCCTCCGTCGACACCCGGATCGGCGGCGGCAACGCCGAGATCTCCGGCAGCTTCAACCAGCAGTCCGCCGAGGACCTGGCCAACGTGCTCTCCTACGGCGCCCTGCCGCTGAGCTTCACCGAGTCCAGTGTCACCACGGTCTCCGCGGCCCTCGGCGGCGAGCAGCTCAACGCGGGGCTCATCGCCGGCGCCATCGGCCTCGCCCTGGTCGTGGTCTACCTGGTGGCCTACTACCGGGGCCTGTCCGTGATCGCCCTCTTCAGCCTGCTGGCCTCCGCGATCCTCACCTACGTGATCATGACCTTGCTGGGGCCCGGTATCGGCTTCGCGCTGAACCTTCCCGCCGTCTGCGGCGCCATCGTCGCCATCGGCATCACCGCGGACTCGTTCATCGTGTACTTCGAACGGCTCCGCGACGAGATCCGCGAGGGCCGGTCCCTCCCCTCGGCCGCCGAACGCGGCTGGCCGCGGGCCCGGCGCACCATCCTGGTCGCCGACTTCGTGTCGTTCCTCGCCGCCGCGGTGCTCTTCGTCGCCACGGTCGGCAAGGTCCAGGGATTCGCCTTCACCCTGGGACTCACCACGATCCTCGACGTGGTCGTGGTCTTCTTCTTCACCAAGCCGATGGTGTCCCTGGTCGCCAGGACCAAGTTCTTCGGCGGCGGCCACGCCTGGTCCGGAGTGGACCCGCAGCGGCTCGGCGCGCGGCCGCCGATCCGTGGCGGACGCCGCCGCCCCGTCATCGCCACGACCGAACCGAAGGAGGCCTGAGATGTCGCGACTCGGCGATCTCGGCGCCCGGCTTCACCACGGTGAGGTCGGCTACGACTTCATCGGCAAGCGCATGCTCTGGTACGGAGTCTCCGTACTGATCACCATCACGGCCATCGTCGGCCTGGGTGTCCGCGGCCTCAACATGGGCATCGAGTTCTCCGGTGGCGCCGTCTTCACCACGCCGAAGAGCACGGTCTCCGCCCAGCGCGCCGAGGAGATGGCCGAGGAGGCCTCCGGCCACCAGGCGCTCGTCCAGGAACTCGGCAACGGCGGCCTGCGGATCCAGATCAGCGAGGTCGACACCGCCAAGTCCGACCAGATCAAGGCCGATCTGGCCGAGGGGATGAACATCCCGGCCGACGACATCAACGCCGATCTGGTCGGCCCCAGCTGGGGCAAGCAGATCGCCAACAAGGCCTGGATGGGCCTGGGCATCTTCATGGCGCTGGTGGTGATCTATCTCGCCATCGCCTTCGAGTGGCGCATGGCCGTCGCGGCCCTCGTCGCGCTGATCCACGACATCACCATCACCGTGGGCATCTACGCCCTGGTCGGCTTCGAGGTCAGCGTCGGCACCGTCATCGGTCTGCTGACGATCCTCGGTTACTCCCTCTACGACACCGTCGTGGTCTTCGACAGTCTCAAGGAGAGCAGCCGGGGCATCCTCAAGCAGAACCGCTACACGTACAGCGAGATCGCCAACCGCAGCATCAACGGCACCCTGGTGCGCTCCATCAACACCACGGTGGTGGCGCTGCTCCCGGTCGCCGGTCTGCTGTTCATCGGCGGCGGCGTGCTCGGGGCCGGCATGCTCAACGACATCTCGCTCTCCCTCTTCGTCGGTCTGGCCGCCGGTGCGTATTCCTCGATCTTCATCGCGACCCCGCTGGTCGCCGATCTCAAGGAGCGCGAGCCGGAGACGGCCGCCCTGCGCAGGCGGGTCCTCGCCAAGCGCGCCTCGGCCGCCGCGCGGGGCGAGAGCGACGCCGAGGCCGAGGGCACCGCGCGGCGGTCCGAGGACGACGAGGACGGCACCGGTGCGCACGGCGCCACCGCCGCCGCCGGGGTCTCCGGGCCCCCCGCCCCCCGGGGCGGCCGCCGCGGGCGCCCCTCCGGGAGGCGCCGGTGACCGTCTCGCCACTCGCCACCGCCGAGCTGCGGAGCCTGCTCACCGCCCGGATCCGGGACGTGGCCGACTACCCGAAGCCCGGCGTGACGTTCAAGGACATCACCCCGCTGCTGGCCGACCCGGCCGCCTTCGGCGCGCTCACGGACACCCTCGCCGAGCTGTGCCTGCGGCACGGCGCGACCAAGGTCGTCGGCCTGGAGGCGCGCGGGTTCATCCTCGCCGCCCCCGCCGCCGTCCGCGCCGGACTGGGCTTCGTCCCCGTGCGGAAGGCCGGCAAGCTCCCCGGGGCGACGCTGGGCCAGGCCTACGACCTGGAGTACGGCAGCGCCGAGATCGAGATACACGCCGAGGACCTGGTGCCCGGCGACCGTGTGATGGTGATCGACGACGTGCTGGCCACCGGCGGGACCGCCGAGGCCTCCCTGTCGCTCATCCGGCGGGCCGGGGCCGGCATCGCCGGGGTGGCCATGCTCATGGAGCTGAGCTTCCTCGACGGCCGGGAGCGGCTGGAGCGGTCGCTCTCCGGGGCCCCGCTGGAGGTCCTCCTCACCGTCTGAGCCGGCCGCTGAGACGCGGATCACAGCATGACCGAGGGCGGGCGTCACCTGGGCGTCCGCCCTCGGTCATGTCTCCGTCATGTCCGCCGCCCCGGCCGCGGCGGAGCCGGGCCGCGCCGATTCACCGGGGGCCGATACCATGGATGTCCGGATCTCAACGGGAGTCCGGACCCGTCTCCCCGGCTGCCCGCGGGGAGAGGCCACCCCCCTGAGGAGTGCTCTTGCCGGACAAGGCCAAGCCGCTCACCGCCGCGACGCAGCCGGAGAAGCCCGCCGGGAGCACGGCGGCGCAGGACACGACCGCACGCCGGAACGGGAGCGCGGCCGACCCGGCGACGCCACTCTCCGCGCCCAAGCCGAAGCCCCCCGCCACCGAGACCCGCGCGAACGGCGCGGGCGCCACGGCCCGCCCGGCGCCCGGCGCCGTGGCGCGATCCGGCTCCTCCAACCGGGTACGCGCCCGGCTGGCCCGGCTCGGGGTGCAGCGCTCCAGCCCGTACAACCCGGTGCTCGAACCACTGCTGCGCATCGTCCGCAGCAACGACCCCAAGATCGAGAGCGGCACGCTCCGCCAGATCGAGCGGGCCTACCAGGTGGCCGAGCGCTGGCACCGCGGCCAGAAGCGCAAGAGCGGCGACCCGTACATCACCCACCCCCTCGCGGTGACGACCATCCTCGCCGAGCTGGGCATGGACCCGGCGACGCTCATGGCGGGCCTGCTGCACGACACCGTCGAGGACACCGAGTACGGCCTGGACACCCTCCGCCGCGACTTCGGCGACCAGGTCGCCCTCCTCGTCGACGGTGTCACCAAGCTCGACAAGGTCAAGTTCGGTGAGGCCGCCCAGGCCGAGACCGTGCGGAAGATGGTCGTCGCCATGGCCAAGGACCCGAGGGTCCTGGTCATCAAGCTCGCCGACCGGCTGCACAACATGCGCACCATGCGCTACCTCAAGCGGGAGAAGCAGGAGCAGAAGGCCCGCGAGACGCTGGAGATCTACGCCCCGCTCGCGCACCGGCTGGGCATGAACACCATCAAGTGGGAGCTGGAGGACCTCGCCTTCGCGATCCTCTACCCCAAGATGTACGACGAGATCGTGCGGCTGGTCGCCGAACGCGCCCCCAAGCGCGACGAGTACCTGGCGATCGTCACCGACGAGGTGCAGGCCGACCTCCGCGGTGCCCGCATCAAGGCCACCGTCACCGGCCGGCCCAAGCACTACTACAGCGTCTACCAGAAGATGATCGTCCGCGGCCGCGACTTCGCGGAGATCTACGACCTGGTGGGCATCCGCGTCCTGGTGGACACCGTCCGCGACTGCTACGCGGCGCTCGGCACCATCCACGCCCGCTGGAACCCGGTGCCGGGGCGGTTCAAGGACTACATCGCGATGCCCAAGTTCAACATGTACCAGTCGTTGCACACGACGGTTATCGGGCCCAACGGCAAGCCGGTCGAGCTGCAGATCCGCACCTTCGACATGCACCGCCGCGCCGAGTACGGCATCGCCGCGCACTGGAAGTACAAGCAGGAGGCCGTCGCCGGCGCCTCCAAGGTCCGCACCGACGCCCCCCGGGGAGCGGGCGGCAAGGACGACGCCATCAATGACATGGCGTGGCTGCGGCAGTTGCTGGACTGGCAGAAGGAGACGGAGGACCCAGGGGAGTTCCTGGAGTCCCTGCGCTTCGACCTCTCCCGCAACGAGGTCTTCGTCTTCACCCCCAAGGGCGATGTCATCGCGCTGCCCGCCGGCGCCACCCCCGTCGACTTCGCCTACGCCGTGCACACCGAGGTCGGCCACCGCACCATCGGCGCCCGCGTCAACGGCCGTCTCGTACCGCTGGAATCGACCCTGGACAACGGCGACCTGGTCGAGGTCTTCACCTCCAAGGCGCCCGGCGCGGGCCCTTCGCGGGACTGGCTCGGCTTCGTCAAGTCCCCGCGGGCCCGCAACAAGATCCGCGGCTGGTTCTCCAAGGAGCGCCGTGACGAGGCCATCGAGCACGGCAAGGACGCCATCGCCCGGGCCATGCGCAAGCAGAATCTGCCCATCCAGCGGATCCTCACCGGCGACTCCCTGGTCACGCTGGCGCACGAGCTGCGCTACCCGGACATCTCCTCGCTCTACGCGGCCATCGGCGAGGGCCACGTCACCGCGCAGAACATCGTGCAGAAGCTGGTCCACGCCCTGGGCGGGGAGGACGAGGCCAACGAGGATCTCGCCGAGTCCGCCCCGCTGCGCCCCCGGACCAAGCGGCGGGCGAAGGGCGACCCGGGCGTGGTGGTCAAGGGCGTCGACGACGTCTGGGTGAAGCTCGCCCGCTGCTGCACCCCGGTGCCGGGGGACCCGATCATCGGCTTCGTCACCCGCGGCAGCGGCGTCTCCGTGCACCGCGCGGACTGCGTCAACGTCGACTCGCTGTCCCAGCAGCCCGAGCGCATCCTGGAGGTGGAGTGGGCGCCGACCCAGTCCTCCGTCTTCCTGGTGGCCATCCAGGTCGAGGCGCTGGACCGGTCGCGGCTGCTGTCGGACGTCACGCGGGTCCTCTCCGACCAGCACGTCAACATCCTCTCCGCGGCCGTGCAGACCTCCCGGGACCGGGTGGCCACCTCGCGCTTCACCTTCGAGATGGGCGACCCGAAGCATCTCGGCCATGTGCTGCGGGCGGTCCGCACGGTGGAGGGCGTCTACGACGTCTACCGCATCACCTCGGCCCGCCGGCCGTGAGCACGGCGGGACCGGGAACAGCGGGACTGGGAACGGCGAACGGCCCCGGCGCGCACCACCTGCGCGCCGGGGCCGTTCCGCGTCCCTGTCCGGGGCTCAGCCGCCGAACTCCTGCAGGCCCTTGAGCGCCTGGTCCAGCAGGGCCTGGCGGCCCTCCAGCTCCTTGGTGAGCTTGTCGGCCTTGGCGTTGTTGCCGGCGGCGCGGGCCGCGTCCACCTGGCCGCGCAGCTTGTCGACGGCGGCCTGCAGCTGGCCGGTCAGCCCCTCGGCGCGGGCCCGCGCCTCCGGGTTCGTCCGCCGCCACTCGGCTTCCTCGGCCTCCTGGATGGCGCGCTCGACGGCGTGCATCCGGCCCTCGATCTTCGGGCGGGCGTCGCGCGGCACATGGCCGATGGCCTCCCACCGCTCGTTGACCGAACGGAAGGCCGCGCGGGCCGCCTTGAGGTCGGTGACCGGCAGCAGCTTCTCCGCCTCGGCCGCCAGCTCCTCCTTGCGGGTCAGGTTCTCCCGCTGCTCGGCGTCGCGCTCCGAGAACGCCTCGGAGCGGGCCTGGAAGAAGACGTCCTGGGCGCCGCGGAAGCGGCTCCACAGGTCCTCCTCAGCCTCCCGCTGGGCGCGGCCCGCCGCCTTCCAGGCGGTCATCAGCTCGCGGTAACGGGCGGCCGTCGGGCCCCAGTCGGTCGAGCCGGAGAGCGCCTCGGCCTCGGCGACCAGCTTCTCCTTGGCCCGGCGGGCCTCCTCGCGCTGGGCGTCCAGGGAGGCGAAGTGCGCCTTCCGCCGCTTGGAGAACGCCGAACGGGCGTGGGAGAAGCGGTGCCACAGCTCGTCGTCCGTCTTGCGGTCGAGCCGGGGCAGCCCCTTCCACGTGTCCACCAGCGCCCGCAGCCGCTCGCCGGCCGACCGCCACTGGTCGCTGCCCGCCAGTTCCTCGGCCTCGGCGACCAGCTTCTCCTTGGCCTCCCGCGCCTCGTCGGACTGCCGGGCCTTGGCCGCCCGGCGCTCCTCGCGGCGCGCCTCGACGGTCTCGGCGAGCTTGTCGAGCCGCTTCCGCAGGGCGTCGAGATCGCCCACCGCGTGGTGCTGGTCGACCTGCTCCCGGATGTGGCCGATGGCCGTCATCGCGTCCTTGGCCGACAGGTCGGTGGTCCGCACCCGGCGTTCGAGGAGGCCGATCTCCACGACCAGCCCTTCGTACTTGCGCTCGAAGTAGGCAAGGGCCTCGTCGGGAGAGCCGGCCTGCCACGATCCGACGACCTTCTCGCCCTCGGCCGTACGCACGTACACGGTCCCCGCCTCGTCGACGCGGCCCCACGGGTCGCTGCTCACAGCGCCTCCTCCACATGATGCCGTCACGAGCGCACGGCTCGCGGGCATCGTCCACAGTTCCGCCCTCCTCACCCCCTGCGGGGAGGAGGGGCCCCGGCCGGCTCAACGCCCTGACCGGTTTACACGCCAAACATAGGCGAACCCCGGCCCGGCTGTCCGCATCCGGACGGCCGGGATTTGGCAATCCGAGCGGCTCAGGACCTGCGCACCGTCGCCTTGTTGATCACGACGGTGGCGTTGGGCGCGGTGTTCTGCGTCGCGTCGGGGGCGGCGGCGCCCGCGTCGGCGATCTTCTTCAGGACCTTCATGCCGTCCTCGTCGACGGTCCCGAACGGCGTGTAGTCGGGCGGCAGCTGACTGTCCTGGTAGACGAGGAAGAACTGGCTGCCGCCGCTGTCCCGGCCCTTCTTCTCCGCGGCGTTGTACTTGTTGGCCATCGCGACGGTGCCCGCCGGATAGACGTTCCCCTTGAGCTTCGGGTCCTTGAGGTTCTCATCGGGGATGGTGTAGCCGGGGCCGCCCTGGCCCGTCCCCTTCGGGTCGCCGCACTGCAGGACGTAGATGCCCGACTCGGTCAGCCGGTGGCACTTGGTGTGGTCGAAGAACCCCTCGCCCGCGAGGAAGTTGAAGGAGTTGACGGTGCGCGGTGCCTTCGCGGCGTCCATCGTGATGCCGATGTCGCCACAGGTGGTCTCCAGCTCCATCACGTAGGAGGCCGAGGTGTCGATCGTCATCTTCGGCTCCTTCTTCCACTGCTCGGTGCCGGGCTTGCCCTCGGCCGGCTCGTCGCAGGGGTCGGGAGCCTTGCTCGTCGCGGACGCCTCCGGGGAAGCCGCGGCGTCGTCCTTCTTCTTGTCGTCACCGCCCAGGCCGGCCGTGGCGGCCGCCGCCGCGCCGGCCACCAGGACGGCGGCCACGGCGGCCGCGATCACCGCGTTGCGGCGGCGGGCCCTGCGCCGCTGGGCGCGGCGCTCCTGCTGCCGTTCGAACTTCTTCCGGGCGAGTTCTCTCCGCCGCTGGTCGCTCGTGGCCACCGGTCCGTCTCCTCGTGACGTGGGGGGTCTGCGGGTTGGGTCTGTCGGGTTTGCGCCGGTAAAAGGGGTTTCGGTACGTCTCGATCCGCCCTGCCGTCGTGGAACCTGGCCGTACCGTATACGGGTTCGCGGCCACGGGACCGCCGCCGGTAGGCTCTGACCTGATCGGAATCCAGTACCGGACCACATGTTGGGGACGATTGTGCTCATTGCCGGGTTCCCCGCCGGGGCCTGGGGGACCAACTGCTACCTGGTCGCCCCCGCCGCGGGCGAGGAGTGCGTGATCATCGACCCGGGCCACGAGGCGGCCCCCGGCGTCGAGGAGACGCTCGCCAAGCACCGTCTCAAGCCCGTCGCCGTCATCCTCACCCACGGGCACCTCGACCATGTCGCCTCGGTCGTGCCCGTCTGCGGCGCCCACGACGTACCGGCCTGGATCCACCCCGAGGACCGCTACATGATGAGCGACCCGGAGAAGGCCCTCGGCCTCTCCATCGGGCAGCAGCTCATGGGCGAGCTGACGATCGGAGAGCCCGATGACGTCAAGGAACTGGCCGACGGGGCGAAGCTGGAGCTGGCCGGCCTGGAGTTCGGCGTCGCGCACGCGCCCGGGCATACCAAGGGGTCGGTGACCTTCCGGATGCCCGAGCAGGCCGACGTGCCGCAGGTCTTCTTCTCGGGCGACCTGTTGTTCGCCGGCTCCGTCGGACGCACCGACCTGCCCGGCGGCGACCACGCCGAGCTGCTCCGGTCGCTGGCCCGGGTGTGCCTGCCGCTGGACGACTCGACCGTGGTGCTGTCCGGCCACGGCCCCCAGACCACCATCGGCCGCGAGCGCGCCGCCAACCCCTTCCTGCGGGAGCTGGCCGCCGGCCCCGGAACGGCCGCACAGGCCTTTCCACGACGAGGAATGTGAAGCTTCCCCCAGTGAGCACCTTCAAGGCCCCCAAGGGCACGTACGACCTGCTCCCGCCCGACTCCGCCGTGTACCTCGCGGTGCGGGAGGCGATCTCCGCCCCGCTGCGGCGGGCCGGCTACGGCTACGCCGAGACCCCGGGCTTCGAGAACGTCGAGCTGTTCTCCCGCGGTGTCGGCGAATCCACCGACATCGTCACCAAGGAGATGTACACCCTCACCACCAAGGGCGGCGACGAACTGGCGCTGCGCCCCGAGGGCACCGCCTCCGTGCTGCGCGCCGCGCTGGAGGCCAACCTGCACAAGGCCGGGAACCTCCCGGTGAAGCTCTGGTACTCCGGCTCGTACTACCGCTACGAGCGCCCGCAGGCCGGCCGCTACCGGCACTTCTCGCAGGTCGGCGCCGAGGCCATCGGGGCCGAGGACCCGGCGCTGGACGCCGAGTTGATCATCCTCGCCGTGGACGCGTACCGCTCGCTGGGGCTGCGGAACTTCCGGCTGCTGCTGAACTCGCTCGGCGACAAGGAATGCCGCCCGGTCTACCGCGCCGCGCTCCAGGACTTCCTGCGCGGACTCGACCTCGACGAGGACACCCGGCGCCGGATCGAGATCAACCCGCTGCGGGTCCTCGACGACAAGCGGGAAGCGGTGCAGAAGCAGCTCACCGGGGCGCCGATGATGCGCGACCACCTGTGCGCGTCCTGCACGGCCTACCACGAACAGGTGCGCGAGCTGCTGACCGCGGCGGGCGTGGTCTTCGAGGACGACGCCAAGCTGGTCCGCGGGCTGGACTACTACACCCGCACCACCTTCGAGTTCGTCCACGACGGCCTGGGCTCGCAGTCCGCGGTCGGCGGCGGCGGGCGGTACGACGGCCTCTCCGAGATGATCGGCGGGCCGGCCCTGCCGTCCGTCGGCTGGGCGCTCGGCGTGGACCGCACGGTGCTCGCCCTGCGCGCCGAGGGCGTCGAGCTCGATCTGCCCGCGGCGACCCAGGTGTACGCGGTGCCGCTCGGCGAGGAGGCGCGGCGCGCGCTCTTCGGCGTCGTCACCGAGCTGCGCCGGGCCGGGGTCGCGGCGGACTTCAGCTACGGCGGCCGCGGCCTCAAGGGCGCCATGAAGTCGGCGAACCGCAGCGGGGCGAGGATCGCCCTGGTCGCCGGGGAACGGGATCTGGCCGAGGGTGTGATCCAGCTCAAGGACCTGGAGAGCGGTGAGCAGCGGGCCGTACCGGCCGGCGAGGTCACCGCGGCGGTCCGGGCCGCGCTGGGCTGAGCCCGGCCGGCCGGCGGGCGCCTGGGGTCCGCCCCGGGGCCGCGCGGACCGTGTGATGCACCGAGCCCGGCCGGCCTTCGCCGACCGGGCTCCCCCCGTTCATGTCACATGGTCCGCGCCCCGCGCGCCGGCCGGCAGCACCTCGTACAGGCCCCGCCGGAACCCGGCACCGGCGTCATCAACCGCAGTTGCCGTCCACCCACCGGTGGGACTTCAGCATGTAGGTGCCCGCGAGGTTGCCGCGCCCGCCCTGCGGAGTGCAGCCCTTGCGCGTGGTGTAGTCCTTCCACTGGTAGTAGGCGACACCGGTGTAGCCGGAGCTCGTTCCGCGGTTCCACACGGACTTCACGTTCTTGGTCTGCGACCAGGAGCACTTACTGGTGCCCTGGGTCCAGTCCGGGTCGGCCCCGCTCCACGCACACACGGAGCCGGTGCCGTTGGAGCCGGTGTAGAAGCAGACACTTCCCTGGACGCATGAGCCCCACGCGGTCGTCGCGGCGGTCGCGCTCGTCCCGGGCAGGGTCACGATGGCTGCTGCCGTCCCGACGGCGACTGCCAGGGCGGTACGGATCTTGCGCATGGGATCTCCCCCTCTTCCTCGCACACTGGTCATGTGCTGGTGTTCCTGGTGGTGAAAGGTCCTTCGGCCCGGCTTGCCGGGGCCCCCACAGCCTGGCGTGTTGTCCGTGTCATGTCATTGGCCAACGGTGCACTACCCTTGCCGCACAGTGCACAGATGTCCCGGGCGGTCTGAGGAAGACTCGCCCATGGACGTCACCGCGGACCGGGGGCCGGGAATCCTGTGGAGATCGTCTTCGACAGCACCGTGCTGCCCGCCGGGGAACGCCTCGAGGCCTGGACGGAGGTCACGGCCCAGGCTCTGATGAGGACCCGCATCAAGGTCACCGAGCCGTCCTCGTTCGAGGCGCGGCTGTGGGCCACGGTGCTGGGAGCCGCCCGGCTGACCGTGACGTCGTACGGGCCGCTGGTCGCCCGGCGCACGCCCGCCCTGATCCGGCAGCTGGACCCCGAGTGGTACCAGGTGGCCGTGGTCCGCAGCGGGCGCCAGGGCATCGAACAGGCGCGGAACCGCTCACGCCTGGAGGCCGGCAGCCTCGTCGTCTACGACAGTTCCCGCCCCTTCGAGGCCGTGGTCGACGGCATCGGCCCGACCGAGACGCTGCTGCTGCAGTTCCCCAAGAGGCTGGTGCCCCTGCCGAGCTCCAAGATCGACCGGCTGCTGGCCGTGCCGCTGCCGGGGACGCAGGGCATCGGCCGCGTCTTCACCCGGTTCGTGAACACGCTGGCCGAGGAGCCGTCCGCGCCGTATCCCGCGCTCGACCGCGTCCGGCTGGGGCAGACCGCGCTGGACCTGGCGGCGGCCGTCCTGGCGCATCATCTGGACGAGGAGGCGGCCGCGCCGTCGCGGTCGCCCGGACACGTCCTCTTCCTGCGCTTCACGTCGTTCATCGAAGAGCATCTGCGCGACCCCGATCTGGGCCCGGCCGCGGTCGCGGCGGCGCACCAGGTCTCGCTGCGCTACCTGCACCGGATCTTCCAGGAGCACGGGACGTCGGTGAGCGCCCACGTCAAGCAGCGGCGCCTGGACCGGTGCCGGCGGGATCTGGCCGACCCGGCCCTGCGCCATCTCACCGTCCACGCCATCGCCACCCGGTGGGGGTTCACCCGGGCCTCCGACTTCAGCCGTTCCTTCCGTGCCGCCGTGGGCATGCCTCCGGGCCGGTACCGCGCCGCGGCCCTCGCACCGGCCGCCGAGGACGACGGCGAGAGCGCCCCGGCCGGCCGAGTCCCCGGGCGCGGCCGCTCCGGCGGTGAGCCGGAGCCCGGCCCGTCTCCGTGACCCGGTCCGGTCCGCCCGGAGCCGTCCGCCGGCCCGCGTGCTTCCGTCCGGCCGGTCACCTCGGCGGACCGGCCGGCGCCGGTTCCGCTCCCCGGTTCGTCCCGGGCCCCTTCCGGCCCGCCCGCGAGGGCCGCTCCGGGCTTATGGCCGCCGTACGGCGGGTGCGGAAGAATGTGCGGCCGCCGTCCCTCATCCGGTTGACCGGCCGGGGAAGGGCGGCGACCGGTGCCACAATGGCGTGAGGCCCGTCCGGACACCGGCCGGGACCGACGGAAGCGACGGGAAACGGCGATATGACGATGACAGAGCGGGACGACGTGACCGCCACCGACGGGGACGGCGGCGGGCACGGGGAGCACGGGGCGGCCGGCGTCCGCGGCGCCCTCGGCAGCGGCCGCGCCTTCGCCCTCATGCTCGTGATCACCGGCGCGGCGGGCCTCCTCGCCGCCTGGGTCATCACCCTCGACAAGTACAAGCTGCTGGAGGCCAAGGCGGAGGGCACCACCTTCACCCCCGGCTGCAGCCTCAACCCCGTCGTCTCCTGCGGCAACATCATGGAGAGCGACCAAGCGTCCGTCTTCGGCTTCCCCAACCCCATGCTGGGCCTGGTGACCTACGGCATGGTGATCGCCATCGGCGTGGCCCTGCTGGGCGGCGCCCGCTTCCCCCGCTGGTACTGGCTCGGCCTGAACGCCGGCACCCTGTTCGGCGCGGGCTTCTGCATGTGGCTCATGTACCAGTCGTTGTACGTGATCGGCTCGCTCTGCCTGTGGTGCAACCTCGCCTGGGTCGCCACCATCGTGATGTTCAGCTACGTCACCGCGCACAACATCCGGCACCGCCTCCTCCCCGCGCCGGACGGCCTGCGCCGCGCGGTGGCGGAGTTCCACTGGGTGCTGCCGGTGGTCTGGATCGGCACCATCGGCATGCTGATCCTGACCCGCTGGTGGGACTTCTGGACGAGCTGAGCCCCGGACCGCCGGCTCCGCAGGCGCCGGCCGCCGCCCCCGCGCCCCGTCACCCCGCCCCGGCGGTGACGGGGCGCCGGTGCGCCGCCGCCCCCCGAACCCGGCCGGGACGGTGTTGTCGGCGCGGTGCCTTAGGGTTTCCGTCGTGGAGCCCGACCTGTTCACCGCCGCCGCCGAGGACCGTCAGAGCAAGGACCCGGCGAGCAGCCCCCTGGCCGTACGGATGCGCCCGCGCACCCTGGACGAGGTGGTGGGCCAGCAGCATCTGCTGCGGCCCGGGGCTCCGCTGCGCCGGCTCGTCGGCGAGGGGGAGGGCGGCCCCGCGGGCCCGTCCTCGGTGATCCTCTGGGGCCCGCCCGGCACCGGCAAGACCACCCTCGCGTACGTCGTCAGCCAGGCCACCAACAAGCGCTTCGTCGAGCTCTCCGCGATCACGGCCGGGGTGAAGGAGGTGCGGGCCGTCATCGACGGCGCCCGCCGCGCCTCCGGCGGCTACGGCAAGGAGACCGTGCTCTTCCTCGACGAGATCCACCGCTTCAGCAAGGCACAGCAGGACTCCCTGCTCCCGGCCGTGGAGAACCGCTGGGTCACGCTCATAGCCGCCACCACCGAGAACCCGTACTTCTCGGTCATCTCCCCGCTGCTCTCGCGCTCGCTGCTGCTCACCCTGGAGCCGCTGACCGACGACGGCCTGCGCGATCTGCTGCACCGCGCCGTCGCGGACGAACGCGGGCTCGGCGGAGCGGTCTCCCTGACGGCGGACGCGGAGAACCATCTGCTGCGGATCGCCGGCGGCGACGCCCGCCGCGCGCTCACCGCCCTGGAGGCCGGTGCCGGATCGGCCATCTCGCAGGGCGAGAAGGAGATCACCCTCCGGGCCCTGGAGGAGGCCGTCGACCGGGCGGCGGTGAAGTACGACCGCGACGGCGACCAGCACTACGACGTCGCCAGCGCCCTCATCAAGTCCATCCGCGGTTCGGACGTGGACGCCGCGCTGCACTACCTGGCCCGGATGGTCGAGGCGGGCGAGGACCCCCGGTTCATCGCCCGGCGGCTGATGATCTCCGCGAGCGAGGACATCGGCATGGCCGACCCGACGGCCCTCCAGACCGCCGTCGCGGCGGCCCAGGCGGTGGCGCTGATCGGCTTCCCGGAGGCGCGGATCGCGCTGGGCCAGGCGGTGATCGCCCTCGCCCTCGCGCCCAAGTCCAACGCCGCCTACCTCGCGATCGACGCGGCCCTCGCGGACGTCCGGGCCGGGCTGGCCGGCCCCGTTCCGCCGTATCTGCGGGACGGCCACTACAAGGGCGCGCAGAAGCTCGGCCACGCGCAGGGCTACGTCTATCCGCACGACGTCCCCGGCGGCATCGCCGCGCAGCAGTACGCCCCGGACGCCGTCCACGGCAAGCGGTACTACGAGCCGACGCGCTACGGAACGGAGGCCCGCTACGCGGACGTCGCCGAGCGGGTCCGGGCCCGCCTCCGCGGCGAGGCCCCGCCGCGCCCGCCGGAGCGTGCTCCGGCCCGGCCCCCGGCGGAGGGGCGCCCGGCGAAGACCGGGGGAGATCCGAAGCGGGCCGGGGAGCCGGAGAAGACCGGGGGAGCACCCGAGAAGCCCGGGGGAGAACCCGAGAAGCGCGGGCAGGAAGCCGAGAAGCGCGGGCAGGAGCCGGAGAGGGCGGCGGATCCGGAGAAGGGGAGCGCCGGATAACCGGCGCATCCCCTCGCGGCGGGCTGCCGGGAAGCGCCCTCGACCGAGGGCCGCCGACCGGGGCAGGATGCTCCCATGACCGCCCCCGCCCCGGCCTCCTTCGGCCCTTCCCGCCCCGCCGACCAGGGCGTCGACGCGTCCGGTGTCCTCGCCTTCCTCGACGCCCTCGAAGCCGCCCCCGGGATCGAGCCGCACAGCCTGATGATCGTGCGGCACGGGCACCCGGTCGCCTCCGGCTGGTGGGCGCCGTACACCGCCGAGCGTCCCCATCTGCTGTATTCGCTCAGCAAGAGCTTCACCGGGACCGCCGCCGCCCTGGCCGAGGCCGAGGGCCTGCTCGACTTCGACGCGCCGGTGGTCTCGTACTTCCCGGAGTTCGAGGCCGGCATCACCGATCCGCGCAGTCGTTCCCTGCTCGTACGGCATGTGGCGTCCATGGCGAGCGGCCACCGGCGGGACACCGTCGACGAGGTCTACCGGCGGGACCCCGCGGAGCCCGTCCGGGGATTCCTGCTGCTGCCGCCGGACGAGGACCCGGGCACGGTCTTCGCCTACAACCAGCCCGCCACCTACACGCTCGCCGCGATCGTCCAGCGCGTGACCGGGCAGTCGCTCACCGGCTATCTGCGGCCCCGGCTGCTGGACCCGCTGGGCGTCGGGGAGGTGTTCTGGCGGCGCGACCGCACGGGCCGCGAGCTCGGCTTCAGCGGACTGCACGCCGCCACCGAGGCCGTGGCCCGGCTCGGGCAGCTGTATCTGAGCGACGGGGTCTGGCAGGGCCGGCGGCTGCTGCCCGAGGGGTGGGTGGCCCGGGCCACGCGCCCCCGCACACCGACCGCCGGAGCCATTGGCGACGCGGACTGGCGGGATTGGGGCCACGGCTACGGCTATCAGTTCTGGATGTCCCGGCACGGCTACCGGGGCGACGGCGCGTACGGCCAGTTCTGCCTGGTACTGCCGGAGCAGGACGCGGTGATCGCGACGACCGCGGCGACGGAGCGCATGCCGGAGTTCCTGAACCTGGTCTGGGAGCACCTGCTGCCCGCCTTCGGCCCCGCGCCGCTGACCGGCCGGGAGGCCGTCGACGCGGAGCTGCGGGACCGGCTCGCCCGGCTCGCGCTGCCGCCGGCCCCGGGCCGGCCCACACCTCCGGAACGGGCCCGGGACTGGGCGGCCGCCGAGTTCACGTCCTCCGGAGAGGCCGGACCGGTCCGGGCGGCCCGGCTCGTCGGGGACACCGGCGGCTGGACGCTCACGCTCACCGGGGCACGGGACCGGCCGGAGCGGCCGGACCGGCTCGACCTGCGCCTCGGCGGGGAGGGCTGGACGGTGGCCGGGAAACCCGTCCCGACCGCGGTGAGCGGCGGCTGGACCGATGCCGGCACGCTGGCCGTGGAGACGGTGTTCCTGGAGACCCCGCACCGCCTGGCGCTGACCTGCTCCCTCGCGGACCGGACGGTCACCGCGCACTGGCGCACCCAGCCGCTGCACGGCGGCCCGCTCACCTCGCTGGGCGCCCCGCGCGACCAGGCCTGAGCCCGGCCTGAGGGTGGTGAGAATGGTGCGGGGCGCCTTCCGGTGCGCGGGCGGCTCCGGCCTCCCGGTCGGCGCCCGGGGCCGTCCGGCACAGCGAGAAGCTTCCGCCCCGACCCGACGGGAAACCCCGGGCGACCGCGCGCCCCGCGTACCGCCGGCGTCCGCGGTCGCCCGGGGTCGCCGGGGCAGCGAGAAGCTCCCGCTCCGACCCGGCGCGGAACCTTCGCCCCGGAGCGAACCCCGGCCGGGGATTCACGCCCGCAGGCCCCAGGCGTCCGCGGTCCACTCCCTTCCGCGAGCGCTTTCCGGAAGCCGCCGCGGCCTCAGCGCAGACCGAAGCGCTGAGACCAGGCGAACACGTCGGCCGTCGTCGCGTTGCCCCCGCACACCACCAGGCCGAGCCGGGCCCCGTCGCCGACCCGCTCCAGGACCCGCCGGGCGGCGGGCAGCAGACAGCCGGCGGCCGGTTCGGCCCACACCTTGCCGTGGTCGGCCAGGTCCAGCGAGCCCCGCACGGCCTCCCGGTCCGGGACCACGAGAACCTCGGTGACGAGGGCGGAGACATGGTCGTACGTGAGCTGCGACACGGACGGGGCGCTGAGCGTGGAGACGATCGACGACAGGGCGACCGGCCGCGGGCCGCCCGCCGCCAGCGCCTCGGACATCGCCTGCGCGCCCTCGGTCTCCACACCCCACAGCCGCACCCCGGGCCGGCTCGCCCGCAGCGCGGCGGCGACACCCGAGATGAGAGCGCCGCCCCCGATGCTGACGAGGACATCGGTCAGCTCACCGGCGTCGGCGGCGAACTCCAGCCCGACCGTGCCCTGTCCGGCGATCACCACCGGGTCGTCGAACGGGTGGACCAGGGTCAGCCCCTCCTGCTGGAGCCGCGTCATGAGCGCGAAGGCCCCGTCCATGTCGTCGGTCAGCCGCACCGACGCGCCGGCCGCCTCGGAGATCTCCACGGCACGGGCGGGCGCCGAGCGCGGCATCACCACCGTGGCCTTCACGTCGAGGGCCGCGGCCATGACCGCGAGGGCGATCCCGTGGTTGCCGCCGCTGACCGCCACCACCCCGGCGGCCCGTTCGGCCTCGCCCAGTGACAGCAGCTTCGCCGCCGCCCCGCGCGCCTTGAACGAGCCGGTGCGCTGCAGCAGTTCGAGTTTCGCGGTGACCGGGGCGCCGAGCAGCGCCGACAGCCCCGGGCTGTCCACGGTCGGGGTGCGCACGACGTGCCCGGCGATCCGCTCGGCGGCGGCTTCGATCTCCGAGATGCCGATCACGGCGGTCATCCTTCCGGCGCGGGGTCGCGGAACGCGCCGTGTCGAACCCTGACGCACGTCAGAGGGCCGGGTCAACGCGCCGCCGGGACGGCACGCGACCGGCGGCGGGCCGCCGCGGCCGTGCGGCCGCCAAAAGGCCTGATGCGAGGTCGTCCCGCCGCACGGCCGCACGGCCACGTGGCCCACGCGGCCGCACGCCCCGGAGCCGCCCGCTCGCCGGGGCCACCGCCGGCGTGCGGCCGTCGCCCCCGGCGCCGAGGGCGCCCGGCCCGTCCGACGGTCCCGGTCGCGCGGGCCGCGTGACCATGAGGGGTGGCGCTCCGGCCGTGTGGAGCGCCCCCGGCCCGTGCGGAGGACCGGGGGCGCTCCACCGGCTCAGACGTCGCGCCGCACCAGATGGCCGAGCAGCGACCGCAGTTCGCCGGCGGCTTCCGGGGCCAGCGGCACTCCGGCGAGCGCCGTCTCCGCGGCGGTGATGTGCCTCCGGGCCTCCGCCAGGGCCCCTGAACGGCCGCCCGCCTCCTCGATCAGCGCCGCCGCCGTGCCGGGTGCGTCGCCGGACTCCAGGAGTGCGGCGATCCGGCCGCCGCCCGGGGAGCCGAGCGCCAGCAGCACCGGGAGGGTCTTCTTCCGCTCGCGCAGATCACCGTGGACCGGCTTGCCGGTGACCTGCGGATCGCCCCAGATGCCCAGTACGTCGTCGATGATCTGGAACGCGACGCCCAGGTGGCGGCCCGCCCGGTCGAGGGTGGCGGCCGTCTCGGGGCCGGCCCCGCCGAGCACGGCGCCCAGCGCGGCCGAGCAGCCCAGCAGGGCGCCCGTCTTGTGCTCCGCCATCGCCCGGTACTCGCCGGGCCGCACCCGGTCCGGTCCCGTCCACGGACGGCGGGCGAACAGCAGGTCGTCCGCCTGCCCGCGCAGCAGGTCGCCCAGCGTCGCGGACAGCGTCCGCACGGCCCCGGCCCCAGCCGGCTGCGTGGCGAGCGTCTCGACGGCCAGTGCGAACAGGGCGTCGCCCGCGAGCACCGCCGGCCCGGTGCCGTAGGCCTTCCACACGGTCGGGCGGCCGCGCCGCTCCGCGTCGCCGTCCATGATGTCGTCGTGCAGCAGGGAGAAGGTGTGCACCAGTTCCACCGCGACGGCCGCGGCCACCCCGGCCCGCCCGGGCGCACCGGCCGCCTCGGCCCCGAGTACCGCGAGCGCCTGCCGTACGCCCTTGCCGCCGGAGGCGGAGGCCGGCGCGCCGCCGGCCTCGCACCAGCCGAAGGAGTAGGCGGCCATCTCACCGACCCAGGGGTGCAGCCGCCCCACGGCTTCGGCGAGGACGGGCCGGACCAGGGAACGGCAGCGCTCAAGGGTCCGGCGGACGTCGCCGGAACGGCCGCCGGCGTCGCAGTGCGGCTCGCCCTCCGCCACCGTGCCCGGACGGTTCGGGTGTGCGGTGGGCCGTGGAGCGGCCGCCGCGCCCCTCGTCACCGCTGGGAGCGCTGGGAGCGCTGGGAGCGCTGGGAGCGCTGTCATCGTGTCGGCTCCGTCGTCCTCGTGTCGGTCGGTATGCCCAGTTCCTCGTGGGCCCGGGCCACCATCCCGCGCACGTGCCGCAGACCGATCCGCTCCAGCAGACCGGCGAGCTCGGCCAGTTCGGCCGCCGTCTCGTCGGGGTCGCGGCCGAGCCGTGCCAGGGCCTTGGCGAGACCCAGCCGCGACAGGGCCTCCCCGCGCGGCTCGCTCATGTCGCGGAACTCCCCGAGCGCCTGTTCGTACAGCGCCCTTGCCTGCGTGTAACGCCCCGCCCGGTACAGAACGTTGCCGCGCATCTTGTGGTTGTAGGCCAGGGCGCTGGACAGCCGCATCGCCCGGCACGTCGTCTCCGCCTCGCTCAGCAGTTCCAGGGCCCGCTCGGTGTCCCCGTCGCGCACCGACACCACATCGGCGAGACCGCGCAGCGCCCAGGCGTGACCGCGCCGGTCGTCGGCGCGGGCGGCGATCTCGGCGGCTTCCTCGAACAGGGAGTAGGCCGAGTCGTAGCGCCCGGTGTTGCGGTGCATCTGCGCGATGCCCTCCAGCGCCCACACCGTGTGCCGCGCCTCCCCGCGGCGCCGGGCCTCGGCGAGCAACTGCTCGTGCAGCCGGCCGACGGCCTCGTAGTCACCCTGGATACGGCCGGTCTCGGCCAGGCCGGCCAGCGAGTAACCGCGGACGACGACGTCCCCGCCGTGTTCGCCCAGGTCGGCTGCGAGCTGGAGCAGCCGCCGGGCCAGTGGGAGCGCGCCGCGCTGCCGGGCCAGCGTGCCGCCGCTCCACAGTGCCCAGGCCATCGCCGCGACGTCCCCGGCCTGCCGCGCCGCGCGGTAACTGGCCTTCCAGGCCCGGTCCGCGTCCTCGACCCGGCCCAGCCGGCGGTGCGCCTCGGCCACCGCGAGTCCCGAACGCGCCGCCTCCCCGTCCCGTCCGGCGCGCTCGGCCGCGTGCAACTGCTCGGTGCCGACGGCCAGGACGTCGGTCAGTGAGGAGTTGACGGACAGGGCGCTGAGCGCGCCCTGGTACTCCGGGGCGAATGCCTTGCCGTACATCGATGCCTCTCGGTTCGTATGCACCTGATGTGCACACGGCATGTATACATGCCATGTATACACACGGTGTATAGAAGGATGGAAAGCGGCCCCGGCCGCAAGGGCCAGGGCGTCACCTGCTGATGTGACTCCGGGCGCGGAAGCCGGCCGCGCAGGAGAGCATGAATCGGTGTGACCGACTGAGCCAACAAGCTCGGTCCGTTCACGGCCGAGAAGTTGACTGCCGGCCGGCCTTGCGCGGTGCCGCTCCGCCCGGCCGGACACCGCTTCTCCCGCCCCCCTCTCCCGCACGGCCGGGATCCACGTCACCGCCGTGTACGGAGGGCCGGGGAGCCCGGGCCGGGTCAGCCCCGGCCGGCGGTGGACGCCACGGTGCGGCGGGAGCCGGTCCGGCCGCGCTGCCGGCCACCGCCGGCTGCCGCGACCGCCGGGGCCCGCGGCCGGACCGCAGCGCCGTGGGCGACGGACCCGCCGGTCGCCGGGCATGCCCTTGGCTTCCCTGCTAGTCCCCGTCCGCGGCGGCGAAGAGGGTCCCCAGCGCGCGGCGGAGTTCTGTGACGTCCCTCACCGGTTCCGGGAAGTCGAAGCGGGCGTCGAAGACGGGTTCGGCGCCCTCCGTGAAGCGGACGCGCAGCCCGAAACGGTCCAGCGAGAGCGGTACGCCCCGGCCGCGCGCGCCGCAGACGCGGTCGGCCCGCTCCCCGAGCAGCCGGCACAGCCCGCGCAGCGCGTCACCGTGCGCGGCCGCCAAGTGCTGCAGGATCTCCGCCTCTTGGGCTGCGAGGGGATCCGCCCGGGCGGCGGCGAACGCGTCCGGTTCGACGGCTTCCGCACCCCAGAGGTCGTCCACCGCGGCCTCTCCGACCTCCAGCCGCAGCACCGTCCGGGTGGCCGGATCACCGCCGGCGGGCCGGATCTCGGGGTGCGGTGCGGCGAGCAGGGCCAGCGCCTCGGCCCGCTCCCGGCCCCGGAGCCGCGTCAGCCAGCCGCCGAGCCACGCCCGGCCCCGGATACGATGGGGTACGGCGACGGGCGCGACGTCCGCGATCTCGATCAGGGCGGTGAGCTCGTCGTCCTGCGCGTGGGCCGCGGCGCGAGCCGCGGGGGAGTCCCCAGGCATCAGCAGCAGCACGTCCCCGTCCGCCGTGACGGCGCGTGCCGTGGGCGCACCGGCGCCCCAACCGCCCGAGTCCGTGCCCGGAATGACCAGCGCGGCGGAGGCGTTCGACTCCGCGAGGGTACGTACGCGTTCGGCGGCCACCGGCTGCCGGGCGTCTTCCCAGGGGCGCGGCTGACCCGTCGTCCCGGCAGGGGCCGGCACGGATTCCGTGGAGCGGCCGGAGCCGGGCATGGGGCTCCCAGGTCGAAACATGCGTTCTCCTCCGATAAGGTAAGCCTCACCTAACTTACATGGAGGGTGTTTCCCCGTGAACCAGTCGCGTCCCAAGGTCAAGAAGTCGCGTGCCCTGGGCATCGCCCTGACGCCGAAGGCCGTCAAGTACTTCGAGGCCCGCCCGTATCCGCCGGGCGAGCACGGCCGTGGCCGCAAGCAGAACAGCGACTACAAGGTCCGGCTGCTGGAGAAGCAGCGTCTGCGCGCCCAGTACGACATCAGCGAGCGCCAGATGGCCCGTGCCTACGACCGCGCTCGGAAGGTCGAAGGCAAGACGGGCGAAGCCCTCATCGTCGAGCTGGAGCGCCGTCTGGACGCGCTCGTCCTGCGGTCGGGTATCGCCCGCACGATCTACCAGGCCCGCCAGATGGTGGTCCACGGCCACATCGAGGTCAACGGCCGCAAGGTCGACAAGCCGTCCTTCCGGGTCCGCCCGGACGACGTCGTGCGGGTGCGCGAGCGCAGCCGCGCCAAGCACCCCTTCCTCGTCGCCCGCGAGGGCGGCTACGACACCGACGGCGAGACCCCGCGCTACCTGGAGGTCAACCTCCAGGCGCTCGCCTTCCGCCTGGACCGGGACCCCAACCGCAAGGAGATCCCGGTCATCTGCGACGAGCAGCTGGTCGTCGAGTACTACGCGCGCTGACGCCCGCTCACGTCGGCCCGCGCCCGCGGAAACGTATCGCCTCACGCGGCCGCGGCCGCCGGGCGGGAACCGCCGCCTCCCCGTGCACACCGGGGGAGGCGGCGGTCCGCGTTGCGGCCCGGACGGGCCTTCCGGCGCCACGGCAAATCGGGTGCGGGGCCGTCGGCGCGAGACGCTAGGCTTCTGCCAGGTCCCGCGCCGCCGAACAGGCCGGACCACCCGGCGGACCGGCCCGCCGCCCCGCGCGCGGGGCCCCGGCCGGGGCCGGTGACCTCCCGGGGCGCAGCCGGGTCGCAGTCGTCTGAGGGAGCGGTGCCAAGGTGTCCGGTGGAGAAGTGGCCGGGATTCTCGTAGCCGTCTTCTGGGCGATTCTGGTGTCCTTCCTCGCCGTGGTGCTGGTGAGGCTGGCCCAGGTGCTCAGAGCGGCGACCCGGCTGGTGGCGGACGTCACCGAGCACGCCGTCCCGCTGCTGAGCGAGGCCTCCGAGACCGTCCGCTCCGCGCAGAGCCAGCTGAGCCGGGTCGACGCCATCGCGTCCGACGTCCAGGAGGTCACCTCCAACGCCTCCGCGCTCTCCTCGACCGTCGCCTCCACCTTCGGCGGCCCGCTGGTGAAGGTCGCCGCGTTCGGCTACGGCGTCCGCCGGGCAATCGGACGCAAGGGCGCGCCGCGGGAGCGGCGCCGCACCGTGATCAGGAGTCGAGCGGTGCCCCCGGCACGCGAGGGCGGCCGGGGCGACCGGCGAGGGAGAGGCTGACCGATGTTCCGCCGTATGTTCTGGTTCACCGCGGGCGCCGCCACGGGCGTGTGGGCCACCACCAAGGTCAACCGCACGCTGAAGCGGCTCACCCCGGAGAGCCTGGTGGCCCAGGCCGCCGACAAGGCCGTCGAGGCGGGCCACCGCCTCAAGGACTTCGCCCTCGACGTCAAGGCCGGCATGGCGCAGCGCGAACTCGAACTCAACGACGCCCTGGGCATCGCCGCCCAGGACGACCCCCGGCAACTGCCCCCGCCGCGCCGCCCGGCCGCGCTGGGCCCGACCAACCCGAACAACCGGAATGAGGACCACTGATGGAGTCGGCTGAAATCCGCCGCCGCTGGCTGAGCTTCTTCGAGGAGCGGGGGCACACCGTCGTCCCGTCGGCGTCGCTGATCGCGGACGACCCGACGCTGCTGCTGGTTCCCGCGGGCATGGTGCCCTTCAAGCCGTACTTCCTCGGTGAGGTCAAGCCGCCGTTCCCGCGCGCCGCCAGCGTCCAGAAGTGCGTCCGCACCCCGGACATCGAAGAGGTCGGCAAGACCACCCGGCACGGCACCTTCTTCCAGATGTGCGGCAACTTCTCCTTCGGCGACTACTTCAAGGAAGGCGCCATCGAGCTCGCCTGGGAGCTGCTCACCGGCTCCGTCGAGCACGGCGGTTACGGCCTCGACCCGGAGAAGCTCTGGATCACGGTCTACGAGGAGGACGACGAGGCCGAGCGCATCTGGCGCGAGGTGGTCGGCGTGCCCGCCGAGCGCATCCAGCGCCTGGGCAAGGAGCACAACTACTGGTCCATGGGCGTCCCCGGCCCCTGCGGCCCCTGCTCGGAGATCAACTACGACCGCGGCCCGGAGTTCGGCGAGGAGGGCGGCCCGGCCGTCAACGACGAGCGCTACGTGGAGATCTGGAACCTGGTCTTCATGCAGTACGAGCGCGGCGCGGGCACGGGCAAGACGGACTTCCCGGTCCTCGGCGAACTGCCCAGCAAGAACATCGACACCGGCCTCGGCATGGAGCGGCTGGCGATGATCCTCCAGGGCGTCCGCAACATGTACGAGACGGACACCCTCCGCGTCGTCATGGACAAGGCCACCGAGCTCACCGGCGTCCGCTACGGCGCCGCCCACGACTCGGACGTCTCGCTGCGCGTGGTCGCCGACCACCTCCGCACCTCCGTGATGCTCATCGGCGACGGCGTCACCCCCGGCAACGAGGGCCGCGGCTACGTGCTGCGCCGCATCATGCGCCGCGCCATCCGCAACATGCGGCTGCTCGGCGCCACGGGGCCGGTCGTCGGCGAACTCGTGGACACCGTCATCGAGACCATGGGCGAGCAGTACCCGGAGCTGGTCACCGACCGCAAGCGCATCGAGACCGTCGCGCTCGCCGAGGAGGCCGCCTTCCTGAAGACCCTCAAGGCCGGCACCAACATCCTCGACACCGCCGTCTCCGAGACCAAGAACGCCGGAAAGGCCGTCCTCCCCGGCGACAAGGCCTTCCTGCTCCACGACACCTGGGGCTTCCCGATCGACCTCACCCTGGAGATGGCCGCCGAGCAGGGCCTCTCCGTGGACGAGGAGGGCTTCCGCCGGCTGATGAAGGAGCAGCGGGAGCGCGCCAAGGCCGACGCCCGCGCCAAGAAGACCGGCCACGCCGACGTCTCCTCCTACCGCGAGGTCGCCGACCGCGCCGGCGCCACCGTCTTCACCGGCTACACCGACACCGAGGGCGAGTCGACCGTCGTCGGTCTGCTCGTGGACGGCGTGCCCGCGCCGGCCGCGCAGGAGGGCGACGAGGTCGAGGTCGTCCTCGACCGCACCCCCTTCTACGCCGAGGGCGGCGGCCAGCAGGCCGACACCGGCCGGATCCGGCTCGACACCGGGGCCGTCGTCGAGGTGCGTGACGTGCAGCAGCCCGTGCCGGGCGTCAGCGTGCACAAGGGCGTCGTCCAGGTCGGTGAGGTCACGCTCGGCGCCGGCGCGCACGCCGTGATCGACGTGGTCCGCCGCCGCTCCATCGCCCGCGCCCACAGCGCCACCCACCTCACCCACCAGGCGCTGCGCGACGCCCTGGGCCCGACCGCCGCCCAGGCCGGATCGGAGAACGCCCCCGGCCGTTTCCGCTTCGACTTCGGCTCGCCGACCGCCGTTCCCGGCACGGTCCTCACCGACGTCGAGCAGAAGATCAACGAGGTGCTGGCGCGCGAACTCGACGTCACCGCCGAGGTGATGTCGATGGAGGACGCCAAACGGCAGGGCGCCATCGCCGAGTTCGGCGAGAAGTACGGCGACCGGGTGCGCGTGGTCACCATCGGCGACTTCTCCAAGGAGCTGTGCGGCGGCACCCACGTGCGCAACACCGCCCAGCTCGGCCTGGTCAAGCTGCTCGGTGAGTCCTCCATCGGCTCCGGCGTGCGCCGGGTCGAGGCCCTGGTCGGCGTGGACGCCTACCAGTTCCTCGCCCGCGAGCACACGGTCGTCTCCCAGCTGACGCAGCTGGTGAAGGGCCGTCCGGAGGAGCTGCCGGAGAAGATCTCCGGGATGCTCGCCAAGCTCAAGGACGCCGAGAAGGAGATCGAGCGCTTCCGCGCCGAGAAGGTCCTCCAGGCCGCCGCGGGCCTGGCCTCCGGCGCCAAGGACGTCCGGGGCGTCGCTTTGGCCGCCGGGCGGGTCCCGGACGGCACCGGCGCCGACGACCTGCGCAAGCTCGTCCTCGACGTGCGCGGCCGGATCCAGGGCGGACGGCCCGCCGTGGTGGCGCTGTTCACCGTCGTCAAGGACCGCCCGCTGGCCGTGATCGCCACCAACGAGGCCGCCCGAGAGCGCGGCATCAAGGCCGGCGAACTGGTGCGTACCGCCGCCAAGACCCTCGGCGGCGGCGGAGGCGGCAAGGACGACGTGGCCCAGGGCGGCGGGCAGAACCCGGCCGCCATCGACGAGGCCGTGGCCGCCGTCGAGCGGCTCGTCGCCGAGAAGGCGGCCTGACGGCATGACGGAGGAGAGCCGGGCGCTCCGGCGCGGGCGGAGAATCGCCGTCGACGTCGGGGACGCCCGGATCGGGGTCGCCTCGTGCGACCCCGACGGGATCCTCGCCACCCCGGTGGAGACCGTGCCGGGGCGCGACGCCCCGGCGGCCCGCCGGCGGCTGGCGGCGATCGTCGCCGAGTACGAACCGATCGAGGTCGTGGTCGGGCTGCCGCGTTCCCTGAAGGGGACGGAGGGCCCGGCCGCGGCCAAGGTCAGGGCGTTCGCCCGGCAGCTCGCCGAGGCCGTCCGGCCGGTCCCGGTGCGCCTGGTCGACGAGCGGATGAGTACGATCACGGCGGCACAGAGCCTGCGGGCCTCCGGTGTGAACTCCCGCAAGGGACGCTCGGTGGTGGACCAGGCGGCGGCCGTGGTCATCCTGCAGAACGCGCTGGAGGCCGAGCGGCTGTCGGGCGCTCCCCCGGGTGAGACCGTCGAACTGCTCACCTGATCGCGATACGGTAACGTTCGCGCGAAAGTGCGATCAGAACACCGTCGCATACAAGCGGAATGAGGCGGACCGGCCCACTGCGCTCCCCACGCGCGCACCGGGAGCCGCCTTGTGTGGGCCAGGAGATCCATGACTGAGTATGGCCGGGGCCGAGGTTCCGAACCGTGGCATCCCGAGGACCCGCTCTACGGGGACCGGGGCTGGGACGGGCAGCAGACGGCGGACGGCCAGTCGTCTTACGGAGAGCAGCCGCAGCAGTACTCCGGGCAGTACCAGCAGCAGCCCCAGTGGGACGCACAGGGCGCGCCGTACCCGGGGCAGCCGTACCCGGACCAGGGCCCTCCCCAGCAGGGCTACCCGCAGCAGGGCGGGCAGCAGCAGGGTTATCCCCAGCAGGGGGGACAGCAGCACGGCTATCCGCAGCAGCAGGGGTACCCCCACCCCCAGCAGGGCGGACAGCAGTACGGCTGGGACGGCGGCCCGCAGGACACCGGTCAGGGCGGCTACCCCGCGGGCGGGCAGGGGCACGGCGGCCCGTACGGGCAGCAGCCCACCGATCCGTACGGCAACCCGTACCCGCAGCAGCCCCCGCGGCCGGGCCCCGGCGGCCCCCAGCCGTACGGCGGCGGCCACCCGCAGGAGCACCCGGAGCAGGGCCGCCGGCACCCGGACACCGGAACCGGCCCGCAGCCGCGGTACCGGCCCGCCCCGCAGGAGCAGCACGCGGGCGACGGCTGGCAGCAGGAAGACGACGGCCCCGGGCACGCCTTCTTCGAGGACGAGCCGGACAGCGCCCCCGGCCGCCGCCGGGGCCGTGCGGCCGGCCGCGATGACCGCTCCGCCCGGCGCGGCGACGGCTACGACGAGCCCGGCGGCCACGACGACGGCCATGACGACGGATACGACGACGAGGACGGTGGCGACGGCCGCCGCGGCGGACGGCCCAAGAAGCGCCGCAGCGGCGTGGCCTGTCTCTTCGTCGCCGTCGTGCTCGGCGGCGGTGTCGCGGCGGGCGGCTGGTTCGCGTACGACTTCTACCAGACCCACTTCGGCCCGGCCCCGGACTTCGCCGGCGAGGGCTCCGGCTCCGTCCAGGTCGAGATCCCGCAGGGCGCCGGCACCGGTGAGATGGGCCGGCTCCTCAAGAGCGCCGGTGTGGTCAAGAGCGCCCAGGCGTTCGTCGACGCCGCGGAGGGGAACCCCAAGGGCCTCTCCATCCAGCCCGGCGTCTACGCCATGAAGAAGGAGATGTCGGGCGACGCGGCCGTCGAGTGGATGCTCTCCCCGGAGAGCCGCAACGCGCTCATCATCCCCGAGGGCATGCGCAACGAGCAGGTCTACGCGACCATCGACAAGCGGCTCGAACTGAAGGCCGGTACCACGGAGAAGGTGGCGGAGAAGCAGGCCGCGAAGCTGGGGCTGCCGGACTGGGCCGACGACAACGAGAAGATAATGGACCCGCTGGAAGGGTTCCTCTATCCGGCGCGCTACGACGTGGGCGACGACGCCAAGCCCGAGGACGTCCTGAAGAAGATGGTCGCCCGTGCCGCGGCCGAGTACGAGAAGCTCGATGTCGAGGCCAACGCCGAGAAGCTGGAACTCGATTCGCCGCTCCAGCTCGTCACCGTCGCCAGTCTCGTCCAGGCCGAGGGCAAGACCAGCGACGACTTCAGCAAGATGGCCCGGGTCGTCTACAACCGCCTCGACCCCGGCAACACCGAGACCTACGGGAAGATCGAATTCGACTCGGCCTTCAACTATCTGAAGGGCCAGAGCGAGATCAACATCGGGATCAAGGAGATCCGCACCACCGATCACCCGTACAACACCTACTTCTACCGCGGCCTCCCGCCCGGCCCCATCGGCAACCCGGGCGCCGAGGCGCTGCGGGCCGCGATCGACCCCGAGCCCGGCGACTGGTACTACTTCGTCGGCGTCGACGGGGAGAACACCAAGTTCGCGGAGACCCACGAGGAGCACGAGAAACTCGTGGAGGAGTTCAACGCGAACCAGAAGAACAAGGGCTGAGGATGAGCGCAGCGACGACCCCGCCGGCGGACACGGCGGAAGGCGCCGCCCCGGGCGCACGCCGCGCCGCCGTCCTGGGCAAGCCCATCGAGCACTCGCTCTCCCCGGTGCTGCACCGCGCCGCCTACGCCGCCCTCGGCCTGGACGGCTGGCGCTACGACCGCTTCGAGGTGGACGAGGCCGCACTGCCGGACTTCCTCGGCGGCGTGGACGCCTCCTGGGCGGGCCTGTCGCTGACCATGCCGCTCAAGCGCGCGGTGATCCCGCTGCTGGACGGGATCAGCGACACGGCCGCCTCGGTGGAGACCGTCAACACCGTGGTGTTCACCGGCGACGGCCGCCGCACCGGCGAGAACACCGACATCCCCGGCATCGTCGCCGCCCTCCGCGAGCGCGGTGTCGAACGGGTCGGGCGGGCCGCGATCCTCGGCGCCGGAGCCACGGCCTCCTCCGCCCTCGCCGCGCTCTCCCGGATCTGCTCCGGCGAGGTCACGGCGTACGTCCGCAGCGAGAGCCGGGCGGCCGAGATGCGTGGCTGGGGCGAGCGGCTGGGGGTGCCCGTGACCACCGCGGACTGGGACGCCGCCGCCGAGGCGTTCGACGCCCCGCTGGTCGTCGCCACCACCCCGGCCGGCGCCACCGACCATCTCGCCGGGGCCGTGCCGGAACACCCCGGCACCCTGTTCGACGTGCTCTACGAGCCGTGGCCGACCCGGCTCGCCGCGGCCTGGTCCGCGCGCGGCGGCGCCGTCGTCGGCGGTCTCGACCTGCTCGTCCACCAGGCGGTGCTCCAGGTGGAGCTGATGACGGGCCGGGCCCCGGCGCCGCTGGCGGCCATGCGCGCCGCCGGAGAGGCCGTCCTCGCCGCCCGGACCAGCGGCTCCGCGCCCGCCGCGGGCTGACCGCGTCACCCGCTCCCCGTACCACGAGCTGATACGGCTGTCCGTTTGGCGGACCGGCGCCCGGTCACCGGCCCCCGGCATGGCAGGATCGACGGCGGCGGGCCGGGGCCGCGCACCCGGCCGTGCCGCCGCACACACCAGGGCGCGAGCATGAGGAGCACCGTTGAGCAGGTTGCGCTGGCTGACCGCGGGGGAGTCGCACGGCCCCGCACTGGTCGCGACGCTGGAAGGGCTGCCCGCGGGCGTGCCCGTCACCACGGACATGGTGGCGGACGCCCTGGCCCGGCGGCGGCTCGGCTACGGCCGGGGCGCCCGGATGAAGTTCGAGCGGGACGAGGTCACCTTCCTCGGAGGCGTCCGGCACGGCCTGACCCTCGGCTCCCCGGTCGCGATCATGGTGGGCAACACCGAGTGGCCCAAGTGGGAGCAGGTCATGGCCGCCGACCCGGTGGACCCGGCCGTCCTCGCCGAACTGGCCCGCAACGCCCCGCTGACCCGCCCCCGCCCCGGCCACGCCGACCTCGCGGGCATGCAGAAGTACGGCTTCGACGAGGCCCGGCCGATCCTGGAGCGCGCCTCCGCCCGGGAGACCGCCGCCCGCGTGGCGCTCGGCGCCGTCGCCCGCTCCTACCTCAAGGAGACGGCCGGCATCGAGATCGTCTCCCACGTGGTCGAACTGGCCGCCGCCAAGGCCCCGTACGGCGTGCTGCCCAAGCCCTCCGACGTGGAGCGGCTGGACGCCGACCCGGTGCGCTGCCTCGACCCGGAGGCGAGCGAGGCGATGGTCGCCGAGATCGACCAGGCGCACAAGGACGGCGACACCCTCGGCGGCGTGGTCGAGGTACTGGCCTACGGCGTCCCGGTCGGCCTGGGCTCGCACGTCCACTGGGACCGCCGGCTGGACGCCCGCCTCGCCGGAGCCCTGATGGGCATTCAGGCCATCAAGGGCGTGGAGGTCGGCGACGGCTTCGACCTGGCCCGGGTGCCCGGCTCGCAGGCCCATGACGAGATCGTCTCCACCGAGGAGGGCATCCGCCGCACCTCCGGCCGCGCAGGCGGCACCGAGGGCGGGCTCTCCACCGGCGAACTGCTGCGCGTGCGGGCCGCGATGAAGCCCATCGCGACCGTGCCGCGCGCTCTGGCCACCGTGGACGTCGCCACCGGCGAGGCCACCAGGGCCCACCACCAGCGCTCCGACGTCTGCGCCGTGCCCGCGGCGGGCATCGTGGCCGAGGCCATGGTCGCGCTCGTCCTCGCGGACGCGGTGGCGGAGAAGTTCGGCGGCGACAGCGTCCCCGAGACCCGGCGCAACGTCCGCGCCTTCCTCGACGCCCTGGCCATCCGGTGACGGGGGCGGACGCGCACGAGGGCGACGGGCCCGCACCCGGCCACGGCTCCGGCCCCGGCGGCCCCGCCGTCGTGCTGATCGGCCCGCCAGGCGCCGGCAAGTCCACCGTCGGCGCGCTCCTCGCCGAGCGGCTCGGCACCGGCTACCGGGACACCGACAGCGACGTCGAGCGGATCGCGGGCAAGCCGATCCCGGAGATCTTCTTCGAGGACGGCGAACCGCGCTTCCGCGCCCTGGAACGGCAGGCCGTCCGGGACGCGGTCGCGGAGCACCCCGGCGTGCTCTCCCTCGGCGGCGGCGCGATCATGGACGAGGAGACCCGGAAGCTGCTGACGGGGCTGCCGGTCGTCTTCCTCGACGTCGGCCTCGCCGACGCCGTCAAGCGCGTCGGCCTCGACGCCCCGCGCCCGCTGCTGGCCGTCAACCCCCGCCAGCAGTGGCGCGCCCTCATGGAGCAGCGCCGCCCGCTGTACACGGAGACCGCCCGCGCCGTCGTGACCACTGACGGCCGCAGCCCGGAGGACGTCGCCGAGGCGGTCCTCGACGCACTCGAACTGAGGCAGGCATGACGGAAACCCCCATCGCCATCGAGGTCGGCGGCACCGCCGGCACCGACCCCTACACCGTGCTCATCGGCCGGCAGCTCCTCGGCGAGCTGCCCGCGCTGATCGGCCCGCGGTCCCAGCGGGTGGCCGTCATCCACCCCGAGGCCCTGGAGGCCACCGGTGAGGCGCTCCGCGCGGACCTCGCGGGCCAGGGCTACGAGGCCATCGCGATCCAGGTGCCCAACGCCGAGGAGGCCAAGACCGCCGAGGTCGCCGCCTACTGCTGGAAGGCGCTCGGCCAGACGGGCTTCACCCGCTCCGACGTGATCGTCGGCGTCGGCGGCGGCGCCACCACCGACCTCGCGGGCTTCGTCGCCGCGAGCTGGCTGCGCGGCGTCCGCTGGGTCGCGGTGCCCACCACCGTCCTCGGCATGGTCGACGCGGCCGTCGGCGGCAAGACCGGCATCAACACCGCCGAGGGCAAGAACCTCGTCGGCGCCTTCCACCCGCCCGCCGGCGTCCTCTGCGACCTCGCCAGCCTGGACTCGCTCCCCGTCCACGACTACGTCAGCGGACTCGCCGAGGTGGTCAAGGCCGGCTTCATCGCCGACCCCGCCATCCTCGACCTCGTCGAGCGCGATCCGGAGGAGGCCCGCCGGCCCGGCGGCCGGCACACCGCCGAGCTCATCGAGCGGTCCATCCGGGTCAAGGCCGAGGTGGTCTCCTCCGACCTCAAGGAGTCGGGCCTGCGCGAGATCCTCAACTACGGCCACACCCTCGGCCACGCCATCGAGAAGAACGAGCGCTACAAGTGGCGCCACGGCGCGGCGGTCTCCATCGGCATGGTCTTCGCCGCCGAACTCGGCCGCCTCGCCGGACGGCTGGACGACGCCACCGCCGACCGGCACCGCTCCGTCCTGGAGTCCCTCGGCCTGCCGGTCTCCTACCGCGGCGACCAGTGGCCGCGGCTGCTGGAGACCATGAAGGTCGACAAGAAGTCCCGCGGCGACCTGCTGCGCTTCATCGTCCTGGACGGCCTCGCCAAGCCGACCGTCCTGGAGGGCCCGGACCCGTCCCTGCTGCTGGCCGCCTACGGGGAGGTCTCCGCATGACCGCCGGACCGCGGCACGTCCTGGTGCTCAACGGCCCCAACCTCGGCCGGCTCGGCTCCCGGGAGCCGGACGTCTACGGCTCGACCAGCTACGCCGGGCTCGTCGAGGAGTGCACCCGTCTCGGCGCCGAACTCGGCTTCACGGTCGACGTGCGGGAAACCAACGACGAGGGCGAGATGATCCGCTGGCTGCACGAGGCGGCCGACGGACGCGTCCCCGTCGTGATCAACCCGGGCGCCTTCACGCACTACTCGTACGGCATGCGGGACGCCGCCGCGCAGCGCACCGCGCCCCTGATCGAGGTGCACATCTCCAACCCGTACGCGCGGGAGGAGTTCCGGCACACCTCGGTCATCGCGGCGGTCGCCTCCGGGACCGTCGCCGGCTTCGGCCTCGGCTCCTACCGGCTCGCGCTGCGCGCCCTGGCCGACGCCGCGACCGGCTGACCGGGCACGTTCCGCCGTCCCCGGCCGTTCTGCGGATACGGCCGGGGACGGTACCGTTCGGTGGCGTTCGTTCGCACGGACGCTTCGAACACCGGCCAGTCCGCCCGCACGAGACGGAGACTCAGCGGATGCAGCACGCGACGGGGGCTCCGCTGCCGCCACCCCACGGCCCCGCCCACCCCTCCTGGGCACAGGGGGGCCCGCAGGGCCATCCGGGGCACCAGCGCGGCCCGGCGCCGCACGGCGGGCCCCCGGTGCCGCCGGGCCCGCCCGGACCGGTGCCGCCGGGCCACCGGCCGCCGCACGCCCCGCCGGGCCCGCACCAGCCGCAGCCGCACCAGCCGCCTCAGCAACCGCACCCGGGCCCGCCGCACCGGCAGCCCGCCCCGCCCGCCCCGCCGTATCCGCGGCCGGCCGGCCCGCCGCCGCACCCGGCCCCGCCCACCGGCCCGCACGGCGCTCCGGGGCAGCAGGGGCACCACGCCCCGCCGCCGTCCGGCGACGCCACCGGGCATCTGCGGCTGCCCGCCGGGGCGCCCGTCCCCGCGCCCGGCGGCGGGCCGGGCACGGCCGCACCCGACGCGGCCCACGCCGCCGTGGCGGTGCTGCTGATAGGACCGGCCGGCGCGGGCAAGACGACGGTCGCGCGGCACTGGGCGGACAACCGGCGGGTGCCGACCGCCCACATCAGCCTGGACGACGTCCGCGAGTGGGTCCGCTCCGGCTTCGCCGACCCGCGCTCCGGCTGGAACGACCACTCCGAGGCGCAGTACCGGCTGGCCCGCCGCACCTGCGGCTTCGCGGCCCGCAACTTCCTGGCCAACGGCATCTCCTGCATCCTCGACGACGCCGTCTTCCCCGACCGGCCCGCGATCGGCCTCGGCGGCTGGAAGCGCCATGTCGGGCCGGGGCTGGTGCCCGTGGTGCTGCTGCCCGGGCTGGAGATCGTCCTGGAGCGGAACGCCGCGCGCAGCGGCACCCGCCGGCTGACCGACGAGGAGGTCGCCCGCATCCACGGCCGGATGGCCGGCTGGTACGGCTCCGGGCTGCCGATCATCGACAACTCGCAGTACGACGTGGCCACCACGGCCCGCGCCCTGGACGACGCCATCAGCCGCAGCCTGGCCAGCCCCCCGCAGTTCTGACGCCCCGCGCCCCGCCCGCGACCCCCCCGTCCGGACGCGTTCGGGGGGCCGGGCCGGGAACGCGCTCATAAGGTCGGAACATGTCAGAGGTGCACGCGGCCCGCCGCTCGCAGCTGCGCGACCGGTGCGCGCCGGCCGGTGAGGCCGGCGTCCTCGTCTCGCGCCCCGCCAACATCCGCTATCTCGCCGGCGCGGCTCCGGCCGGCGCCGCCCTGCTGCTGGGGCCCGGCGGCCCGGGCGGCCCGGTCGGCGACGTCCTCCTCTGCCCGCGCCCGCCGGCCGGGGACCTCGCCGAGGGGCAGGTGGCCGGCGACCTGCGGGTGCGGGTGCTGCCCGCGGGCACCGCGGACTCCGCCGCGGCCGCCGCCGGCCTCGCCGCCTCGGCGGGCGCGGAACTGCTGGCCGTCGAGGAGCACGACCTCTCCGTCACCCGGCACCGTGCCCTCGGCGCGGCCGCCCCGCACGTGCGCCTCACCGACCTCGCCCGCGCCGTCGAGCAGCAGCGGCTGGTGAAGGACGAGGAGGAGATCGCCTGCCTGCGGATCGCGTCGGAGATCGCCGACCAGGCCCTGGGCGAACTGCTGGAGTCGATCCTCGTCGGCCGCACCGAACGCCATCTGGCGCTGGAACTGGAGCGCCGCCTCGTCGACCACGGCGCGGACGGGCCTGCCTTCCCCACCTCGGTCGGCACCGGCCCCAACTCCGGTGTTCCCGGCCATTCCCCGTCGGACCGGCGGGTGGAGGAGGGCGACTTCCTCAGCGTCTGCCTGGGCGCCGAATACCGCGGCTACCACTGCGAGCTGGGGCGCACCTTCGTCATCGGCACCTCGCCGGCCCGCTGGCAGATCGAGCTGTACGAGGTGGTCTTCGCGGCGCAGCGGGCGGGGCGGGAGGCCCTGGCGCCCACCGTGGAGTACCGCGAGGTGGACCGGGCGGCCCGGCAGATCCTGGACGCGGCCGGGTACGGCGGCGGGCAGCCGCGGTGGACGGGGCACGGGGTGGGGCTGGAAATCCACGAGGACCCCGAGCTGTCCCCGGCCGCCATGGGTAAACTGGACGCTTGTGTGCCGGTCACCGTCGGACCGGGGGTCCAGCTCCCGGGCCGGGGCGGTGTCCGGATCGACGACACGCTCGTCGTCCGTCCCGAGGCGGACGGCGGACCTGAGCTACTCACCATCACGACCAAGGAACTGCTCGCCCTGTAGTCGTGCCCGGCGGCCGCGCGTTCGTATTCGCCGTCGGTGCCGTGGCCGCTGTAGCCTGCGCAACGCCCTTGGTTCCATCAGCTTCAGTCCAGGAGACACCTCAACCGTGGCATCCACGAACGACCTCAAGAACGGCATGGTGCTCAAGCTCGACGGCGGCCAGCTCTGGTCCGTCGTCGAGTTCCAGCACGTCAAGCCCGGCAAGGGCCCCGCCTTCGTCCGCACCAAGCTGAAGAACGTGCTCTCCGGCAAGACGGTCGACAAGACCTTCAACGCCGGCGTGAAGGTCGAGACGGCCAGCGTCGACAAGCGCGGGATGCAGTTCTCGTACAAGGACGGCGACGACTTCGTCTTCATGGACTCGGAGACCTTCGACCAGATCTACATCTCCCCGGAGACGGTCGGCGACGCCGCCAACTACCTTCTGGAGGGCTTCGACGCCGTCGTGGCGATGTACGAGGGCAGCCCCCTCTACATCGAGCTGCCCGCCGCCGTCGAGCTGACGATCGAGTACACCGAGCCGGGCGTGCAGGGCGACCGCTCCACCGGCGGCTCCAAGCCCGCCAAGCTGGAGACGGGTTACGAGATCGGCGTCCCGCTCTTCATCACCAGCGGCGAGAAGATCAAGGTCGACACCCGCTCCGGTGAGTACCTCGGCCGGGTGACGGGCTGACCGTGGCTGCCCGCACCAAGGCCCGCAAGCGCGCCTTCCAGATCCTCTTCGAGTCCGACCAGCGCGGGGCGCCCGTGCGCACGGTGCTCGCGGACTGGCTGCGGCTCGCCCGGACCGACGACCGGCAGCCGCCGGTCAACGAGTACACCCTGCAACTGGTCGAGGGGTACGCCGAGCACGCCCGTCACATCGACGAGCTGATCGGCACCTACTCCGTCGGCTGGACCCTCGACCGGATGCCCGTCGTCGACCGCTGCCTGCTGCGGCTGGGCGCGTACGAGCTGATCTGGGAGGACGACACACCGGACGCGGTGGTCATCGACGAGGTGGTGCAGCTCGCCAAGGAGTTCTCCACCGACGACTCGCCGGCCTTCGTGAACGGTCTGCTGGGCCGCTTCAAGGAGCTGAAGCCGGGGCTCCGCCGGGCCTAGCCCCGGACCCGGGCCCGGACCCGGAGACAGGCACCCCGGCCCGCGCGGCGCCGAGCCGCCCGGGGAGCCGCACACACCGCAGGACCGCACCCGGCCCGCGGCGCGAAGGGAAACGGACTTCCGCCGCGGGCCTGGTGCGTTTCCGCGCCGTGCTCTAGGTTCACCGCATGCCCGAGCATGATCACGACAACTCCGGGCCGGTGGCCGCCGGCACGGGTGGCGGCCCCCTGGCCGCCCGGGTCAGGATCGGCTACGGCCTCGGGTCCTTCGCCACCGGCACCTTCGGGACCGTCCCGGGCCTGCTGCTGCTCTACTACCTCACCGACATCCTCGGCGTCACCGCCGGCCTCGCCGGCCTCCTCGTCTTCCTGCCCAAGGCGTGGGACGTCCTGCTCAACCCGTGGATCGGCAGCCTCTCCGACCGCACCGCGCACCGCTGGGGTCCGCGCCGCCCCTGGATGCTGCTGGGCGCGCTCACCATGCCGCTCTGCTTCGCCGCGATGTTCGCCGCCCCGGACCTGGAGCGCGGCTGGGCCGCCGGATACGTCGCCGTGCTCTTCCTGCTGACCGCCACCGGCTACGCCTGCTTCCAGGTCCCGTACGTGGCCCTGCCCGCCGAGCTCACCGCCGACCCGGACGAGCGCGCCCGCGTCATGAGCTGGCGGGTCGCCTTCCTCGGCGCCGCCATCCTGCTCTCCGGCGCGCTGGCGCCGCTCCTGGCCGGCGCCTCCGGCGACGACCACGGCTCGCCCGGCGGCTACCGGCTGATGGGGGCCGTCATCGGCGCCGTGCTCTGCGCCGGGATGCTGGCCGCCTTCGCCGCGACGGCACGCGCCCCCGCCGTGCTGCGGGTGACGAGCGAACCCGGCCTGCGGGCGCAGCTCCGGGCGGCCCGCGGCAACCGGCCCTTCGCCCGGCTGCTCGCCGCCTTCGTCACCCAGGCCGCCGCGACGGGCCTGATGCTGGCCGGCACCCAGTACTTCGCCACGTACATCCTCCACCGGCCCTCCGCCACCAGCGTCCTCTTCGCCTGCCTGATCGTGCCCTCGCTGCTCGCGATGCCGCTCTGGCTGGCCGTGGGCCGCCGCACCGGCAAGCGCTCCGCCGCCCTAGCCGCCTCCGGCTGCTTCCTGGCCGGGGCCGCGACGGTCGCCTTCGCCCGCGAACTGCCCGGCGGGGCGGTCTACGCGGCCGTCGCCCTCGCCGGAATCGGCTACGCGGGCATGCAGATGCTGCCGCTGGCCATGCTGGGCGACGCCATCGCCGCCGACGCCTTCACCAGCGGCCGCCGCCGGGCGGGCCTCTTCACCGGCCTCTGGACGGCGGGGGAGACCCTGGGCCTCGCCGTCGGCCCCGGGCTCTACGGACTCGTCCTGGCGGCGGGCGGCTTCGTCTCCTCCGACGCCGGGCACCGGGTGGCCCAGCCCGATTCGGCGCTCACCGCGATCGTCACCGGCTTCGGCGCCCTCCCCGCTCTGCTCCTGCTGCTCAGCCTCCCGCTGCTGGCCCGCTACGACCTGACGGAGGACAAGCTGAACGCCCTCCGGGACGCGGCGACCCGGGCTGCTCCCGCACCCGCGCCGGTACCCGGAGCGGTGTCCCCCTCGGTGCCGGGGCCGGGAACGGGGCCGCGAACGGGGCCGGGGCCGGCCTCCGCGCCCGCGCCCGCCCCGCCCGGCCCGGCCTCCGGCCCTGCGCGGGACCGTCCGGCCGATGCGGGCCCCGGCCCCGAGCCGCCCCGGGGCAGCGGAGGTTCACCCGGTGAGCCGTGCGGCGGACAGGCCGCAGCGGGCCCCTCGGCGGGACCTTCCGGATGACCGTGACGCCCGCCGCCCCGCCGCCCCGCCGCGCCGGCGCCGGCCGGCCCGCGCCTCCGGGCCGCGACCCCGCCCGCCGCCGCACCCTTCCACGCCACGGCCCCCAGACCCCCGACGTGACGGAGACCCCCATGACCGCCTCCACCCCTCCCGCCGGCCCCGGCCGGTCCGCGAGCCCGGCCGGCCGCGGTCCGCACCCCGGCCCCGTGGCGCGGGGCGCGGACCCGCGCGGCCTCCTCGGCCGGCTCGACGCCTTGCGCGAGACCGATCTGCCCGTGCGCGGCGGCCGCACCATGGCCTACGTCTACGACTCCGGCCTCGACGGCGTCGAGGAGCTCGCCGCCGCCGCGCAGGCGCGGTTCGCCGGGGTCAACGGGCTCGACATGACCGCCTTCCCCAGCGTCGTCACGCTGGAGAACGCCGTCGTGGGCCGCGCCGCCCGGCTGCTCGGCGGCGGCCCGGAGACGGCGGGCACCTTCACCAGCGGGGGCACCGAGAGCTGCCTGCTCGCCGTGCTGACCGCCCGCGAGCACGCCCGGCGCACGCGCGGCGTCACGTCCCCCGAACTCGTCCTGCCCACCACCGTCCACGCGGCCTTCCACAAGGCCGCGGCCCTCTTCGGGCTGCGCACCGTCTCCGTGCCCGTCGACCCGGTGACGTACCGGGCCCGCCCGGAGGACCTCGCGGCGGCGGTCACCCCCGACACCGCCCTGGTCGTCGTCTCGGCGCCGTCCTACGCCCACGGCGTCATCGACCCGGTCGCCGAGGTGGCGGCGGAGGCGGAGCGCCGCGGCGTGCTCTGCCACGTCGACGCCTGCATCGGCGGCTGGTACCTGGGCCATCTGCGCCACGCGGACGGCGTCCCGCACCCGCCGGCCTTCGACCTCTCCGTCCCCGGGGTCACCTCGCTCTCCGTGGACCTGCACAAGTACGGCTATACGGCCAAGGGCGCCTCCGTGCTGCTCTTCCGGGACGCGGAGCTGCGCCGGCACGGCTGGTTCGCGCATGCCTCCTGGCCCGGCTATCCCGTCGTCAACGCCACGCTCCAGGGCACCAAGTCCGCGGGCCCGCTCGCGGCGGCCTGGGCCGTGCTGGAACACATCGGCACCGACGGCTACACCGAGCTCTCCCGCCGCGTGCACGAGGCGACGGCCTCCCTCGCCGCCGGGATCGGCGCCATCGACGGCCTCCGCGTGCTGGCCCGCCCCGAGGCCTCCCTGATCGCGGTGGCCGCCGAGGACCCCGCCCTTCTGGACGTCTTCGTGGTGGCCGACGAGATCCGGGCGGACGGCTGGTACCTCCAGCCGCAGCCCGCCTTCGGCGGCTCCCCGGCCAACCTTCATCTCACCGTCACGGCGGCGGTGGCGGGGGAGGAGACGGTTCACTCGCTGCTGTCCGATCTCGGGAGGGCCGTGGCACGGGCCCGGGCGCTGGGCCCGGCCGCGGTCGATCCGGCTCTGGTGGAGGCGGCGGCCGGGCTCGACCCGGACGCCCTCGGCCCCGAGGAGGTGGAACTGGCCCTCACGCTGGCCGGGATCGGAGCGGACGGCGCCCTTCCGGAGCGGATGGCGCCGGTCCTGGCCGTCCTCCAGGCGCTGCCGCCGCGCCTGACCGAGCGGCTGCTTCCCGAGGTCATCGGACGCCTCTACCACCCGGAACCCGCCGTGCCGCCCGCACGGGAGGCGGAGGGCCCGTCGGGGGAGGGGGGCTGACGGGGGAGGGCCGGCCGACAGGGGGCTGATCGGCGGGGTCAACCGGCGGGAGCTGTCCGGCGGGGGGATCCCGTGGTCAACTCCCGGACACAGTAAGGGTGTTACCGTACGTGATAAGTGTCTCGCCCAGCGCGAGGGCGGGAGCGCGCCGGCTACGGACGGCAGGCCGTGGCGGCGCTCCCGCGGCCCGAGACGGGCCTCGGCGCCGATTCCACAGACCTGCGGCGGCGGCCGACGGGGGCTCCGCGGCGGCCGCCCTCACGACCGCCCTGCTGGTCGTGCGCGACCGCTCGCCCGGGGCGGCGCACAACCGCCGACGCGACCAGCGGACAGCCGGGCGGGCCGCGATGCCGCCGGGAATCCCCGCACCGCGGCGGGGGAGGCCCGCGAAGCGGCCGGGGAACGCCGCAGGGCGGCGAGGTGTGCAAGTACCCCACCGCCCCGGCGGGAGCGTGCTCAAGGACGAACGGTTCCGATCACCGGCGCCGCCCCGTGACCGGGCCCCGGTGACCGGAACCGTCCAAGCGGTCAGGCGTCCTCGTGCTGGACGGCGCGGCGGGCGTCCGCGTCCAGGACGCCCCAGCTGATCAGCTGCTCGGTGAGCACCGAGGGGGACTGGTCGTAGATCACCGCGAGCGTGCGCAGGTCGTCCTGGCGGATCGAGAGGACCTTGCCGTTGTAGTCGCCGCGCTGGCTCTGGATCGTCGCCGCGTACCGCTGGAGCGGGCCGGCCTTCTCCTGGGGCACATGGGCGAGCCGCTCCAGGTCCAGGACCAGTTTCGGCGGCGGCTCGGCGGCGCCTCCGGGCGTGGTGCCCGGCAGGAGCTCCTGCACGGGGACGCCGTAGAAGTCCGCGAGCTCGGCAAGACGCTGCACGGTCACCGCACGGTCGCCCCGCTCGTAGGAGCCGACGACGACGGCCTTCCAGCGGCCCTGGGACTTCTCCTCCACGCCGTGGAGGGAAAGGCCCTGCTGCGTGCGGATGGCGCGAAGCTTGGCTCCGAGCTGTTTGGCGTATTCGCTGGACATATAGCTCCCCGGACGAATTGGTAACTCACTGTGATGTTACGCAGCGTAATTCTGCTTCGTCAAGCGGAGGGGGTCCCACCGGGATCCGGCCCGGACGTGGGGCGCCTCCGCCCGGCCCCGGTACCCCCACCCGTACAGCGTTCCGTACGGTCGGGCGGGCTTCCGCGCTCACCCCCGGCGGCGGGAGCCCGGCCGGGCCCGCGCCGGGGGCCGTTTCCTCCCGCCCCGGGCCGCCGCCCGCCGTGCGCACCCGCCCTGGTATCGTTCACCGGGCACGATCCCCGACGTCCTTTAACATCCGTCCCGTGAGGCGGAGAAGGAGGTCCGTTTCCCATGGACGCATCCTCACCTGCTGAATCCGCCGAGTCCGGCCCGCCGGTCCCGCCCGCCCGCCCCGTGCTGGAGGCCCCGGACATCGCCCGGGTCCTGACCCGCATCGCGCACGAGATCGTCGAACGCGCCAAGGGCGCCGAAGACGTCATACTGCTCGGCATCCCCACCCGCGGAGTCTTCCTCGCCCGCCGCCTCGCGGCCAAGCTGGAGGAGATCACCGGCCGCCCGCAGGCCGCCGGGTCGCTGGACATCACCATGTACCGCGACGACCTGCGGCTCCGCCCGGCCCGCGCGCTCGCCCGCACCGACATCCCCGCCGACGGGATCGACGGGAAGCTGGTCGTCCTCGTCGACGACGTGCTCTTCTCCGGCCGGACGATCCGCGCCGCCCTCGACGCCCTCGGCGACATCGGCCGTCCGCGCGCCGTGCAGCTCGCCGTCCTCGTGGACCGGGGCCACCGCGAGCTGCCGATCCGCGCGGACTACGTCGGCAAGAACCTCCCCACCTCGCTGCGGGAGACGGTCAGGGTCCAGCTCACCGAGGAGGACGGCCGCGACAGCGTGCTCCTCGGCCGGCGCGGGACCGTCCCGCCCGGCGAGCGGTAGCGCCCCGCGCCGCGCCGGGCCCGCGCGCCCGGCACCCCGCACGGCACCGGCCGCACCTGTCCGGGCCCGTCCGCGCCGCCGTACCGGAACCTCCGGGTCCGGTCCCGGCCCGGCCGCGCCGGTACGAGCCGGACGAGCCCGGACGGGCCCCGGCCGCCCTCCCGGCCGTGCCGGGACCGCAGCACCGCGAAGCCCGCACACCGTTCCCGATCCCACTCCCACGGAGCACCGGATGCAGCGCCACCTCACCTCGGCCGCGGATCTCACCCGTGACGACGCCGTCCTCATCCTCGACACCGCCGAGGAGATGGCCCGGGTCGCCGACCGGCCGATCAAGAAGCTCCCCACCCTGCGCGGCCGTACGGTCGTCAACCTCTTCTTCGAGGACTCGACGCGGACCCGGATCTCCTTCGAGGCCGCCGCCAAGCGGCTCTCCGCCGACGTCATCAACTTCTCCGCCAAGGGCTCCTCGGTCTCCAAGGGCGAGTCCCTCAAGGACACCGCGCTCACCCTGGAGGCGATGGGCGCCGACGCCGTCGTCATCCGCCACCACGACTCCGGCGCCCCGCACCGCCTCGCCACCTCCGGCTGGATCGGCGGCTCGGTCGTCAACGCCGGCGACGGCACCCACGAGCACCCCACCCAGGCCCTGCTCGACGCCTTCACCATGCGCCGCCACCTCGCGGGCGCCCCCGACGGCGGCCCGGTGCCCCACGGCGCCCCCGGCGACGGCACGGGCCGCGACCTGGCCGGCCGCCGGATCACCATCGTCGGGGACGTGCTGCACAGCCGCGTCGCCCGTTCCAACGTCCATCTGCTCACCACCCTGGGCGCCGAGGTCACCCTCGTCGCCCCGCCGACGCTGGTGCCGATCGGCGCCGGGAACTGGCCCTGCGAGGTCTCCTACGACCTGGACGCCGTCCTGGCCAAGTCCGACGCCGTGATGATGCTCCGCGTGCAGCGGGAGCGGATGAACGCCGCCTTCTTCCCCACCGAGCGCGAGTACGCCCGCCGCTACGGCCTGAACAGCGACCGGATGGCCCGGATGCCCGGCCACGCCATCGTGATGCACCCCGGCCCGATGAACCGCGGCATGGAGATCACCGCCGAGGTCGCCGACTCCGAGCGGTGCACCGCCGTCGAACAGGTGGCCAACGGCGTCAGCATCCGGATGGCCGTGCTCTACCTGCTGCTCGGCGGTGCCGGACCCGCCGTCACCGGCACCCCCGACACCACCACCCGCACCGAGGAGAACGCCTGACCATGAGCGCCACGAGCGAGCCGAAGAAGACCCTGATCCGCGGTGCGCGCCTCCTCGGCGGCGAGCCGCTGGACGTCCTGATCGACGGCGGCACCGTCGCGGAGACCGGCACCGGCCTGGAGGCCCCCGGCGCCGCCGTCGTGGAGGCCGCGGGGCAGATCCTGCTGCCCGGCCTCGTCGACCTCCACACCCATCTGCGCGAACCCGGCCGCGAGGACTCCGAGACCGTCCTCACCGGCACCCGCGCGGCGGCGGCCGGCGGCTACACCGCCGTGCACGCCATGGCCAACACCTTCCCCGTCGCCGACACCGCCGGTGTCGTCGAGCAGGTCTGGCGGCTCGGCAAGGAGTCCGGCTACTGCGACGTCCAGCCGGTCGGTGCCGTCACCGTCGGCCTGGAGGGCAAGCAGCTCGCCGAACTCGGCGCCATGCACGACTCCGCCGCCGGGGTCCGGATCTTCTCCGACGACGGCAAGTGCGTCGACGACGCCGTGATCATGCGCCGGGCCCTGGAGTACGTGAAGGCGTTCGACGGCGTCATCGCCCAGCACGCCCAGGAGCCCCGGCTCACCGAGGGCGCCCAGATGAACGAGGGCGTCGTCTCCGCCGAACTCGGCCTGGGCGGCTGGCCCGCCGTCGCCGAGGAGTCGGTCATCGCCCGCGACGTGCTGCTCGCCGCGCACGTCGGCTCCCGGCTGCACGTCTGCCACGTCTCCACCGCCGGCTCGGTCGAGATCATCCGCTGGGCCAAGTCCAAGGGCTGGAACGTGACCGCCGAGGTCACCCCGCACCACCTGCTGCTCACCGACGAGCTCGTCCGCTCGTACGACCCCGTCTACAAGGTCAACCCGCCGCTGCGCACCGAGGCCGACGTGATGGCCCTGCGCGCGGCCCTCGCCGACGGCACCATCGACTGCGTCGCCACCGACCACGCCCCGCACCCCCACGAGGACAAGGACTGCGAGTGGGGCGCCGCGGCCATGGGCATGGTCGGCCTGGAGACCGCGCTCTCCGTCGTCCAGCACACGATGGTCGACACCGGCCTGCTCGACTGGGCGGGCGTCGCCGACCGGATGTCCTTCCGCCCGGCCGCCATCGGACGCCTCCGCGGACACGGCCGGCCGGTCGCCCCCGGTGAGCCCGCGAACCTGACCCTGCTCGACCCCGCTTACCGTGGAGTGGTGGACCCCGCGGGCTTCGCCTCCCGCAGCCGCAACACCCCCTACCAGGGCCGTGAGCTGCCGGGACGTGTGACGCACACCTTCCTGCGGGGCCGCGCGACGGTCGTGGACGGAAAGCTGGCGTGACGGTGACAACGGCAACACTCACAACCCTGACGGCGACGGCCCTGGCCGCGCCCCTGACGCCCCTCGCGGACCTCGCCGCGGAGCCGCGGTCCCAGGAGGTCACCGACTGGGCCGACCGGATCGGCTGGGTCGTCGGCCTGCTGCTCTTCGTGGCGCTGCTGTACTGGCTGATGCGCCAGGGCTGGAAGTGGCGCGGAACCCTCCAGTCCGACCTGCCCGAGCCCGCCGCCGTCCCCGAGCAGGGCACGGAGCGGGACACCGGGCAGGGCACGGCGCCGCACGAGCCGCCGCGGCTCACGCTCACCGGCCGCTACCACGGCTCCACGACCGCCGGGCAGTGGCTCGACCGGATCGTCGCCCACGGCCTCGGCACCCGCAGCCGCGCGGAGCTCACCCTCACCGACGCCGGACTCGACGTCGTGCGCCCCGGAGCCCGCGACTTCCGCATCCCGGCCGGGGACCTGCGCGGCGCCCGCCTCGACAAGGGCATCGCCGGCAAGGTCCTCACCGAGAACGGCCTGCTGGTGATCACCTGGGAGCTGGGCGGCAGACTCCTCGACTCCGGCTTCCGCGCCGACCGGGCGGCCGAGCACGCCGCCTGGGTCGAGCGCGTCAACGAACTCTCCGGTGGCCCCATCGACGTAGCCGCCATCCGGCACGACAAGGAAGGCGCAGCATGACGACCTCGTCCCGCGGGGCCAGGACCCCCGCCGTACTCGTCCTGGAGGACGGCCGCAGCTTCCGCGGCCGCGCCTACGGGGCCGTGGGGGAGACCTTCGGCGAGGCGGTGTTCTCCACCGGCATGACCGGCTACCAGGAGACCCTCACCGACCCCTCGTACCACCGCCAGGTCGTCGTGATGACGGCCCCGCACATCGGCAACACCGGCGTCAACGACGAGGACCCGGAGTCGCGGAAGATCTGGGTGGCCGGCTACGTCGTGCGCGACCCCGCCCGCACCCCCTCCAACTGGCGCTCCGTGCGCACCCTCGACGAGGAGCTGTCCGCCCAGGGTGTCGTCGGCATCAGCGGCATCGACACCCGGGCGCTCACCCGCCATCTGCGCGAGCGCGGCGCGATGCGCGTCGGGATCTTCTCCGGCGACGCCATCACCGGCGAGGACGCCATGCTGGAGCGGGTGCGCCAGGCGCCCGCGATGAAGGGCGCCGACCTGAGCGCCGAGGTGGCCACCACCGAGCCGTACGTCGTCCCCGCGATCGGCGAGAAGCGCTTCACCGTTGCCGCCATCGACCTCGGCATCAAGGGCATGACACCGCAGCGCATGGCCGAACGCGGCATAGAGGTACACGTCCTCCCGGCCGACGCCACCCCCGAGGACGTCTACGCCGTCGAACCCGACGGGGTGTTCTTCTCCAACGGCCCCGGCGACCCGGCCGCCGCCGAGGGCCCCGTCACCCTGATGCGGTCCGTCCTGGAGCGGGAGACGCCCCTGTTCGGCATCTGCTTCGGCAACCAGATCCTCGGCCGGGCCCTCGGCTTCGGCACCTTCAAGCTCAAGTACGGCCACCGGGGCATCAACCAGCCCGTCCAGGACCGCACCACCGGCAAGGTCGAGGTGACGGCGCACAACCACGGCTTCGCCGTCGACGCGCCGCTGGACGCCCCGTCCGACACCCCGTACGGCCGCGCCGAGGTCTCCCACGTCTGTCTCAACGACAACGTGGTGGAGGGGCTGCGCCTGCTGGACCGCCCCGCCTTCAGCGTCCAGTACCACCCGGAGGCGGCGGCCGGCCCGCACGACGCCGCCTATCTCTTCGACCGGTTCGTCGAGCTCATGCGCGACAACAAGCACCACACCCCGGAGGGCCAGCGTGCCTAAGCGCACCGACATCCAGTCCGTCCTGGTCATCGGCTCCGGCCCGATCGTCATCGGCCAGGCCGCCGAGTTCGACTACTCCGGCACCCAGGCCTGCCGCGTCCTCAAGTCCGAGGGCCTGCGGGTGATCCTGGTCAACTCCAACCCGGCCACGATCATGACCGACCCGGAGATCGCCGACGCCACGTACGTCGAGCCGATCACCCCCGAGTACGTCGAGAAGATCATCGCCAAGGAGCGCCCGGACGCGCTGCTGCCCACCCTCGGCGGCCAGACCGCGCTCAACACCGCCATCTCCCTGCACGAGTCCGGGGCGCTGGAGAAGCACGGCGTCGAGCTGATCGGCGCCAACGTCGAGGCCATCCACAAGGGCGAGGACCGCGACCAGTTCAAGGACGTGGTCACCGCCGTCAAGGCGAAGATCGGCCATGGCGAGTCCGCCCGCTCGGTGATCTGCCACTCCATGGACGAGATCCTCGCGGGCGTCGAGGAGCTCGGCGGCTACCCGGTGGTCGTCCGCCCCTCCTTCACCATGGGCGGCGCCGGCTCCGGCTTCGCCCACGACGAGGAGGAGCTGCGCCGCATCGCCGGCCAGGGCCTCGCCCTCTCGCCGACCACCGAGGTGCTCCTGGAGGAGTCCATCCTCGGCTGGAAGGAGTACGAGCTGGAGCTGATGCGCGACAAGCACGACAACGTCGTGGTCGTCTGCTCCATCGAGAACTTCGACCCGATGGGCGTCCACACCGGCGACTCCATCACCGTCGCCCCGGCGATGACGCTCACCGACCGCGAGTACCAGATCCTGCGGGACATCGGCATCGCCGTGATCCGCGAGGTCGGCGTCGACACCGGCGGCTGCAACATCCAGTTCGCCGTCAACCCGGAGGACGGCCGGGTCATCGTCATCGAGATGAACCCGCGCGTCTCCCGCTCCTCCGCGCTCGCCTCCAAGGCCACCGGCTTCCCGATCGCCAAGATCGCGGCTCGGCTCGCGGTCGGCTACACCCTGGACGAGATCCCCAACGACATCACCGAGAAGACCCCGGCGTCCTTCGAGCCCACTCTCGACTACGTCGTGGTCAAGGCGCCCCGGTTCGCGTTCGAGAAGTTCCCGGCCGCCGACGCCACCCTCACCACCACCATGAAGTCGGTCGGCGAGGCCATGGCCATCGGCCGCAACTTCACCGAGGCGCTGCAGAAGGCGCTCCGCTCGCTGGAGAAGAAGGGTTCCCAGTTCGACTTCACCGGCGACCCGGCGGCCCTCGGCGACAAGAAGGCGCTGCTGGAGACGGCGGTGAAGCCGACCGACGGCCGGATCAACACCGTCATGGCGGCCATCCGCGCCGGGGCCACCCGCGAGGAGGTCTTCGAGGCGACGAAGATCGACCCCTGGTTCACCGACCAGCTCTTCCTCATCAAGGAGATCGCCGACGACCTCGCCGCCGCGCCGAAGCTGGAGCCGGAACTGCTGGCCGAGGCGAAGCGGCACGGCTTCTCCGACACCCAGATCGCGGGCATCCGGGGGCTGCGCGAGGACGTGGTCCGCGAGGTCCGGCACGCCCTCGGCGTCCGCCCCGTCTACAAGACGGTCGACACCTGCGCCGCCGAATTCGCCGCCCGCACCCCGTACTTCTACTCGTCCTACGACGAGGAGACCGAGGTCGCCCCGCGCGAGAAGCCCGCCGTGATCATCCTCGGCTCCGGGCCCAACCGCATCGGCCAGGGCATCGAGTTCGACTACTCCTGCGTCCACGCCTCCTTCGCGCTGCACGACGCGGGCTACGAGACCGTCATGGTCAACTGCAACCCGGAGACCGTCTCCACCGACTACGACACCTCCGACCGGCTCTACTTCGAGCCGCTCACCCTGGAGGACGTCCTGGAGATCGTCCACGCCGAGCAGCAGGCCGGCCCGGTCGCGGGCGTCGTGGTCCAGCTCGGCGGCCAGACCCCGCTCGGCCTGGCCCAGGCCCTGAAGGACAACGGCGTGCCGATCGTCGGCACCTCGCCCGAGGCGATCAACCTCGCCGAGGAGCGCGGCGCCTTCGGCCGCGTGCTGGAGCAGGCCGGGCTGCCCGCCCCCAAGTACGGCACCGCCTTCTCCTTCGACGAGGCCAAGGCCATCGCGGCGGAGATCGGCTACCCGGTCATGGTCCGCCCCAGCTACGTCCTCGGCGGCCGCGGCATGGAGATCGTCTACGACGAGCCCTCGCTCGCCGGGTACCTGGAGCGGCACGCCGGCCTCATCTCCGAACACCCGGTCCTGGTCGACCGGTTCCTCGACGACGCCATCGAGATCGACGTCGACGCGCTCTACGACGGCGAGGAGCTCTACCTCGGCGGCGTCATGGAGCACATCGAGGAGGCCGGCATCCACTCCGGCGACTCCGCCTGCGCGCTGCCCCCGATCACCCTCGGCGGCTTCGACATCAAGCGGCTGCGGGCCTCGACGGAGGCCATCGCCAAGGGCGTCGGCGTCCGCGGGCTGATCAACATCCAGTTCGCCATGGCCGGGGACATCCTGTACGTCCTCGAGGCCAACCCGCGGGCCTCGCGCACCGTGCCCTTCACCTCGAAGGCCACCGCGGTCCCGCTGGCCAAGGCCGCCGCCCGGATCTCCCTGGGCGCCACCATCGCGGAACTCCGCGCCGAGGGCATGCTCCCGGCGCGCGGCGACGGCGGCACCCTGCCGCTGGACGCGCCGATCTCCGTCAAGGAGGCCGTGCTGCCCTGGAGCCGCTTCCGCGACTCCTCCGGCCGCGGCGTGGACACCGTCCTCGGCCCCGAGATGCGCTCCACCGGCGAGGTCATGGGCATCGACTCGGTCTTCGGCTCGGCCTATGCCAAGTCGCAGGCCGGCGCGTACGGGGCGCTGCCCACCAAGGGCCGCGCCTTCGTCTCCGTCGCCAACCGCGACAAGCGGGCCATGATCTTCCCGGCCCGGGAACTGGTCGGCCTCGGCTTCGAACTGCTCGCCACGTCCGGCACCGCCGAGGTGCTGCGGCGCAACGGCATCAACGCCACCGTCGTCCGCAAGCAGTACCAGGGCGAGGGGCCGCACGGCGAGAAGACCATCGTCCAGCTCATCCACGACGGCGAGGTCGACCTCATCGTCAACACCCCCTACGGCACCGGGGGCCGGCTCGACGGCTACGAGATCCGCACCGCCGCCGTGGCCCGCGGCGTCCCCTGCCTGACCACTGTGCAGGCCCTCGCCGCCGCCGTGCAGGGCATCGAGGCACTGACCCGCGGCGACATCGGGGTCCGCTCGCTGCAGGAACACGCCGAACACCTCATCGCCGCCCGCGAGGAGTGACGCGGCGGAGGGGGACACCGGCGCGGTGTCCCCCTCCGCACGCTCCGGGCGCGCGCTCCCGGCCCACCCGTGCGCGGGCGGGCCACGGCGCCGCCCGCCGGGCGCGAGGGGCTCCCGCGGCCGCGCGCGAGCCCCCGCCCCGCGCGGCCGCGCTTCCGGGCCCCCGCACCGTGCCCGTTCCGCCCCGCGCTGCTCCCCTCCCGCGCCCCCGCTCCGCCCTGCCCGGCGCCGCTTCCGGGCCCGGCCCCCGCCCGCCGCCGCCACCGAGCCCCGCCCGCCGCTCCCACCGGGCCCGCCGCCCGCCGTCCCGTACCGCTCAACTCCCGCAGAAACGGCCCGAGATGTACGCCCTCCTCTTCAACCTCCTCTTCCGGCGCCTGGATCCGGAGCGCGCCCACCACCTGGCCTTCGGCTGGATCCGGCGCGCCGCCCGCGTCCCCGTGCTCCGTACGCTCGTGGCGGGCGTCCTCGCCGCCCGCCGCCCGGAGCTGCGCACCACCGCCTTCGGCCGCGAGATGCCCGGCCCGTTCGGGCTCGCGGCCGGCTTCGACAAGAACGCCACCGGCATCGACGGCCTGGCGATGCTCGGCTTCGACCATGTGGAGATCGGCACCGTCACCGGCGAGCCGCAGCCCGGCAACCCCGCGCCCCGCCTGTTCCGCCTGATGGTGGACCGTGCCCTGATCAACCGGATGGGCTTCAACAACGACGGCTCGGCCGCCGTCGCCGCGCGCCTCGCGGCCCGCGCCGCCGCCCGCCGCGGCCGGCCCGGGGTGACCCTCGGCGTCAACATCGGCAAGACCAAGGTCGTCCCGGAGGATGAGGCGGTCGCCGACTACGTCACGTCCACCGAGCGGCTCGCCGCCCACGCCGACTACCTCGTCGTCAACGTCTCCTCCCCGAACACCCCCGGTCTGCGGAACCTCCAGGCCACCGAGCAGCTCCGCCCCCTGCTCACCGCCGTCCGCGGGGCCGCCGACCGCACGGTCACCGGCCGCCGCGTCCCCCTGCTCGTCAAGATCGCCCCCGATCTGGCGGACGAGGACGTGGACGCCGTCGCCGACCTCGCCGTCGAACTGGGCCTGGACGGCATCATCGCCACCAACACCACCATCGCCCGCGACGGCCTCGGCCTGCGCACCCGCCGGGACCTCGTCGAGGGGATCGGCGCGGGCGGCCTCTCCGGCGCCCCGCTGAAGACCCGCTCCCTGCAGGTGCTGCGCCGGCTGTACGCGCGCGTGGGCGACCGCGTCACGCTCGTCGGCGTCGGCGGTGTGGAGACCGCCGACGACGTCTGGGAGCGCATCCTCGCCGGCGCCACCCTCGTCCAGGGCTACAGCGCCTTCGTGTACCAGGGACCGCTCTGGTGCCGGCGCGTCCACCGCGGCCTCGCCGCCCGCCTGGCCGCCAGCCCGTACGCCACCCTCGCCGATGCCGTCGGCGCCGACACCAGGAAGGCCGCCGCATGAGTTCCCCGGACCAGCCGGACCCCCGCCCGCTCCCGGACCACCACCCGCACCCGGACGACCGCCCCGAGCCCTTCGGCGCCCGGCTGCGCCGCGCCATGGACACCCGCGGGCCGCTCTGCGTCGGCATCGACCCGCACGCCTCGCTCCTCGCCGATTGGGGGCTGGACGACGACGTCGCCGGCCTGGAGCGCTTCACCCGCACCGTGGTCGACGCCCTGGCCGACCGGGTGGCCGTCCTCAAACCGCAGTCCGCCTTCTTCGAGCGGTTCGGCTCCCGCGGCCTCGCCGTGCTGGAGCGGGCCGTCGCCGACGCCCGCTCCGCCGGAGCCCTGGTGCTGATGGACGCCAAGCGCGGCGACATCGGCTCGACCATGGCCGCGTACGCCGACACCTATCTGGCCAAGGGCGGCCCGCTGTTCTCGGACGCGGTGACCGTGAGCCCGTATCTCGGTTTCGGCTCGCTCCGCCCCGCGCTCGACCTGGCGCGGGAGTCCGGCTGCGGCGTGTTCGTCCTGGCGCTGACCTCCAACCCGGAGGGGGCCGAGGTGCAGCGGGCCACCACCGCCGACGGCCGCTCCCTGGCGCAGGTGATGCTCGACCACATGGCCCGCGAGAACGCCGGTGCCGGCGCCCTCGGTTCGGTCGGCGCCGTGGTGGGGGCGACGCTGGGGGAGACCGGGGCCGATCTGGCCATCAACGGGCCCCTCCTCGCGCCCGGCATCGGGGCCCAGGGCGCGACCCCGGCCGACCTCCCCGGCGTCTTCGGGCCATCCGTCTCCAACGTGGTGCCCAGCGTCAGCCGCGGGGTGCTGCGGCACGGTCCGGATCCGGCCGGACTGCGCACGGCGGCGGCGCGGCTGGCCGACGAGGTGCGCGCGGCCGTAAGCCCTGCGTAAGCCCGGTTCGGGGCCCGGCGGGGCCGGGTGCCCCGCTTCGTTGAACAATCCTGGCCGAAAGTGGGGGTTTTATGTCTGGATTGTCCACATCAACAGAGTCTGACCAGGACTTTTCGCCTGTTCTCGCTGACTCCGACGGCCGGGAGCGCTAGTCTCCGTCGGGAGCGCTCGCATCAACGCGTCGCTCATCGCCCCGTGTCAAGCGGGGTGGCCAGTGTGAGATCCATCCGTATCCGACAGTTCGACATCCGAGGTGACGCAGGCGTGGCTCTTCCGCCCCTTACCCCTGAACAGCGCGCAGCCGCGCTCGAAAAGGCCGCCGCGGCTCGCCGGGAGCGCGCCGAGGTCAAGAATCGGCTCAAGCACTCCGGTGCCTCCCTGCACGACGTCATCAAGCAGGGCCAGGAGAACGACGTCATCGGCAAGATGAAGGTCTCCGCGCTTCTGGAATCCCTGCCCGGCGTCGGCAAGGTCCGGGCCAAGCAGATCATGGAGCGGCTCGGCATCTCCGAGAGCCGCCGGGTCCGCGGTCTCGGCTCCAACCAGATCGCCTCCCTGGAGAGGGAGTTCGGCGGCACGCACGCCTGAGGCCCTCCGGGGCTGACGCCCGGGGTTCTCCGGCACTCCCGGGAAGCTGGATAATCACCGCATGAGTGAAGCAGTCTCCCGGGGGGCGACCCGCCGCCCGCGACTGACCGTGCTCTCCGGCCCCTCCGGGGTCGGCAAGAGCACGGTCGTCGCCCATATGCGCACCGTTCACCCCGAGGTCTGGCTCTCGGTCTCCGCCACCACCCGCTCCCCGCGCCCCGGTGAGCGGGACGGAGTGCAGTACCACTTCGTGCGGGACGACGAGTTCGACAAGCTGGTGGCCAACGGCGAGCTGCTGGAGTGGGCCGAGTTCGCGGGCAACCGCTACGGCACCCCCCGGCGCGCCGTCCTCGACCGCCTGGAGGCGGGCGAGCCGGTCCTCCTGGAGATCGACCTCCAGGGCGCCCGTCAGGTGCGCGAGGCCATGCCCGAGGCCCAGTTGGTCTTCCTGGCGCCGCCGAGCTGGGACGAGCTCGTCCGCCGCCTGACGGGCCGCGGCACCGAGCCGCCCGAGGTCATCGAGCGCCGGCTGGACGCGGCCAGGGTCGAACTCGCCGCCGAGGAGGAGTTCGACACCACCCTCGTCAACACCTCCGTCGAGGACGTCGCGCGTGAGCTGCTAGCCTTGATGCAGGTAGATTGATCCATTCCATCCTTTTCACCGTTACCGGCGGCTCCTCCCCGGTAATCACCGGCACTTCGGAAGGCAGAGCGTGTCCTCTTCCATCACCGCGCCCGAGGGCATCATCAACCCGCCGATCGACGAGCTCCTCGAGGCCACGGACTCCAAGTACAGCCTCGTGATCTACGCCGCCAAGCGCGCGCGCCAGATCAACGCGTACTACTCCCAGCTCGGTGAGGGGCTCCTCGAGTACGTCGGCCCGCTGGTGGACACCCACGTCCACGAGAAGCCGCTGTCGATCGCGCTGCGGGAGATCAACGCCGGGCTGCTGACCTCCGAGGCCGTCGACGGCCCGGTCACCAAGCAGTGAGCGGCAGGCGGTAAGGCGCCGAACGGCGTTGCCCGACCGGGCCCGGCAGAGCGTCTGCCGGGCCCGTGGTGTGTCATGGACCCGTGCGGGCGGGCCCGCGCCCGGTTGAACGGCGCACGGGCACGGGAGCGCGCGGCAGGACGAGCGCGAGAGGCGAGGTGGACGGTGGAGCCGGTGGAGCCGAAGGCACCGAACGGGACGGCGGCGGGAGCGGGGGCCGGGCGGCCGAGGGTCGTCCTCGGGGTGAGCGGCGGCATCGCCGCGTACAAGGCGTGCGAGCTGCTGCGCCGCCTCACCGAGTCGGGCCACGACGTGCGCGTCGTACCGACCGCCTCCGCCCTGAACTTCGTGGGCGAGGCCACCTGGTCCGCGCTGTCCGGCCATCCGGTCTCCGCCGAGGTGTGGGAGAGCGTCCACGAGGTGCCGCACGTCCGCATCGGCCAGGCGGCCGACCTCGTGGTCGTCGCGCCCGCCACCGCCGACACCCTCGCCCGCGCGGCCCACGGCCTCGCCGACGACCTGCTGACCAACACCCTGCTCACGGCCCGCTGCCCGGTGGTCTTCGCCCCCGCCATGCACACCGAGATGTGGGAGCACCCCGCCACGCGGGAGAACGTGGCGACGCTGCGCCGCCGCGGCGCCGTCGTCATCGAGCCCGCCGTCGGCCGGCTCACCGGCGCGGACACCGGCAAGGGACGGCTCCCCGACCCCGGCGAGATCTTCGAGGTCTGCCGCCGGGTGCTGGCGCGCGGCGCGGACGCCGCCGTCCGCGACCTCGCCGGCCGCCATGTCGTCGTCAGCGCCGGCGGCACCCGGGAACCGCTGGACCCGGTCCGCTTCCTCGGCAACCGCTCCTCCGGCAAGCAGGGGTACGCCCTGGCCCGTACCGCCGTGGCGCGCGGCGCGCGGGTCACCCTCGTCGCCGCCCATACGCACCTGCCCGACCCGGCGGGCGCCGATGTCGTCCCGGTCGGCACGGCCGTACAGCTGCGCGAGGCGGTCCTGAAGGCGGCCGCCGGCGCGGACGCCGTCGTCATGGCCGCCGCCGTCGCCGACTTCCGGCCCGGCCGGTACGCCGAGGGAAAGATCAAGAAGAAGGACGGGGAGGAGCCGGAGCCCGTCACCCTGGTCCGCAACCCCGACGTCCTCGCCGAGATCTCGGCGGACCGGGCCCGGCCGGGCCAGATCGTGGTCGGCTTCGCCGCCGAGACCGACGACGTGCTGGCCAACGGCCGCGCCAAGCTCGCCCGCAAGGGCTGCGACCTGCTCGTCGTCAACGAGGTGGGGGAGGGCAGGACCTTCGGCTCGGAGGAGAACGAGGCCGTCATCCTGGGGGCCGACGGCACGGAGACCCCGGTGCCGTACGGGCCCAAGGAGGCCCTCGCCGACACCGTGTGGGACCTGGTGGCGCGGCGGCTGGCCTGAGGCCGGCCGCCGGCGGCCGCGCGCCGCGCCGGCCGGTGCGCCGGGATGTCCCCGGCGGCGAAACGCCGTGACCCGCGGAACCGTTCCGGCCTGCCGGAATGCTCGACTCCCGCTGGTGCGGCGCCGGTGCCGCAGGTCACAAGGCTCCCAAGGATCGAGACGCCGTGTCCGCGACCGGGCCGCTCCGGATAAACTGCCTGCGGAACCGTGCGGCCGCAGCCTCGAAACGGTTCCGCCAAGATTCAGCCAGCAGCCGCTGCAACCCCAGGGAGCGATGTGTCCCGCCGCCTGTTCACCTCCGAGTCCGTCACCGAGGGCCACCCAGACAAGATCGCTGACCAGATCAGCGACTCCATCCTCGACGCCCTCCTCACGGAGGACCCGGCCTCCCGCGTCGCCGTCGAGACCCTGATCACCACCGGTCTGGTCCATGTGGCCGGCGAGGTGACCACGAAGGCGTACGCGGACATCGCGACGCTCGTGCGCAGCAAGATCCTCGAGATCGGCTACGACTCCTCGAAGAAGGGCTTCGACGGCGCCTCCTGCGGCGTGTCGGTCTCCATCGGCTCGCAGTCCCCCGACATCGCCCAGGGCGTGGACACCGCGTACGAGCAGCGCGTCGGGGGCGCCTCCCAGCGGGACGCGGACGACGAGCTGGACCGGCAGGGCGCGGGCGACCAGGGCCTGATGTTCGGCTACGCCTGCGACGAGACCCCCGAGCTGATGCCGCTGCCGATCAACCTGGCGCACCGGCTCTCCCGCCGGCTGTCCGAGGTGCGCAAGAACGGGACCATCCCCTACCTCCGCCCCGACGGCAAGACCCAGGTCACCATCGAGTACGACGGCGACAAGGCCGTCCGCCTCGACACGGTCGTGGTCTCCTCCCAGCACGCCTCGGACATCGACCTGGACAGCCTGCTGGCCCCCGACATCCGCGAGTTCGTGGTGGAGCACGTCCTCTCCGAGCTGATCGAGGACGGCATCAAGCTCGACACCGCCAACTACCGGCTGCTGGTGAACCCCACCGGCCGGTTCGAGATCGGCGGGCCGATGGGCGACGCCGGCCTCACCGGACGCAAGATCATCATCGACACCTACGGCGGCATGGCCCGGCACGGCGGCGGCGCCTTCTCCGGCAAGGACCCGTCGAAGGTGGACCGCTCGGCGGCGTACGCCATGCGCTGGGTCGCCAAGAACGTCGTCGCGGCCGGGCTCGCCACCCGCTGCGAGGTCCAGGTCGCCTACGCCATCGGCAAGGCCGAGCCGGTCGGCCTCTTCGTGGAGACCTTCGGCACCGCCACCGTCGACGTGGAGAAGATCGAGCAGGCCATCGGCGAGGTCTTCGACCTCCGCCCGGCCGCGATCATCCGCGACCTCGACCTGCTCCGCCCGATCTACGCCCGGACCGCCGCCTACGGCCACTTCGGCCGTGAGCTCCCGGAGTTCACCTGGGAGCGCACCGACCGCGTCGAGGCGCTCCGCAAGGCCGCCGGGGTCTGACGCGACGGACCCCCGCGTTTCCCGGCCGTGGCCCGGACCCCTGCCGAGGGGTACCGGGCCACGGCCGTGTCCGGCCGCTCCGCGCTCCGCCCGCCGGCGTCCGGGGCGGAGCGGGGCATGTCGGTGCTCTCTGGTAGGACTGGGGTGGTGAGCAGCGAGAACCGGCGGCCGGGCGGGGAACCGGCGCACCAGCCCCCGGTGGCGCACCGCCCCCCGGCGGCCGAGGCGTCCGGGGGCGAACAGCTCGCGCTGATCCGGGAGACGGTGCGGACGGCCAAGGTCCCCCGGGCCAAGCCGCGCACCTGGCGCGGTGCCGCGCTCGCGGAGACGGACCCGGTGGCCCGGGTCCTCGTGGACAAGGGCCTCGTCCACCTCGACCGCTACTTCGACTACGCCGTCCCGGCGGCCATGGACGCCGAGGCCCGCCCCGGCGTCCGGGTGCGCGTCCGGTTCGGGGCGGGGGAGCGGGACGGCCGCCGCGAGGGCGGCGGGCTGATCAACGGCTTCATCGTGGAGCGCCGCCCCGACAGCGACTACCAGGGCACGCTGGCCCCGATCGCGCAGGTCCTCTCACCCGAGCCCGTCCTCTCCCCGGAACTGCTGGCGTTCTGCCGCGCGGTGGCCGACCGGTACGCCGGCGCCCTGGCCGACGTCGTCCAGCTCGCGGTGCCGCGCCGGATGGCCCGCGCCGAGAAGAAGGAGTCGCCGCCGGCCCCACCCCCGCCGCCCGGGCCGGAGCCCGGCGGCTGGGCACGGTACGCCGGTGGCCCCGGCTATCTGAGCGCCCTGTCCTCCGGCGGCACGCCCCGCGCCGTGTGGACCGCGCTGCCCGGCCCCGAGTGGCCCGGGGAGCTGGCCCGGGCCGTGGCGGCCACACTCGCCGGCGGCCGCGGCGCGCTCGCCGTCCTGCCCGACGGGCGCAGCGCCGCCCGCGTGGACGCCGCGCTGACCGCGCTGCTCGGCCCGGGTCACCATGTGCTGCTCACCGCCGACGCCGGCCCCGAGGCGCGCTACCGCCGCTGGCTCGCCGTCTCCCGGGGCGCCGTCCGGGCCGTGATCGGCACCCGCGCCGCGATGTTCGCCCCCGTACGGCAGCTGGGCCTGGCCGCGATCTGGGACGACGGCGACTCCAGCCACAGCGACGAGCACGCCCCGTACCCGCACGCCCGCGAGGTCCTGATGCTGCGGGCGGCGCACGAGGGAGCCGGCTTCCTGCTGGGCGCCCACGGCCGCACGGTCGAGGCCGCGCAGCTCGTCGAGACCGGCTGGGCGCACCCGCTGGCCGCCGACCGCGAGACGGTCCGCGTCACCGCTCCCCGGGTGCGCACCATCGGCGACGGCGAGGAGGCACGGGACCTGGCGGCGCGGGCCGCGCGGCTGCCGAGCCTGGCCTGGCGCACGGTCCGCGACGCGCTCCAGCGGGGGCCGGTGCTGATCCAGGTGCCCCGCCGCGGCTATGTGCCCCGGCTGGCCTGCGAACGCTGCCGCACGCCCGCGCGCTGCGCGCACTGCTCGGGGCCGCTGGAGGCGGTGGGTCCGGCCGAGGCGCTGTGCTGCGGCTGGTGCGGACGGGAGGCGCCGGGGTGGCACTGCCCGGAGTGCGGCGGGGCCCGGCTGCGCGGCCAGGTGTTCGGCGCCCGCCGCACGGCCGAGGAGCTGGGCCGGGCCTTCCCCGCGGTGCCGGTGCGCACCTCCGGCCGCGACCACGTGCTGGACACCGTGCCGGACGCGCCCGCGCTTGTCGTCAGCACCCCCGGCGCGGAACCGGTCGCCGAGGGCGGCTACGCGGCGGCGCTGCTTCTCGACGGCTGGGCGATGCTCGGCCGGCCCGATCTGCGCGCGGGCGAGGAGACGCTGCGCCGCTGGCTGGGCGCGGCCGCGCTGGTGCGCCCGGAGCCCGCCGGGGGGACGGTCGTGGTGGTCGCGGAGCCGGCGCTGCGTCCGGTGCAGGCGCTGGTGCGCTGGGATCCCGCCGGGCACGCCGCCCGGGAGTTGGCGGAGCGGGCGGAGTTGGGTTTTCCGCCGGTCTCCCGGATGGCGGCCGTGGCGGGCCCGCCGGAGGCGGTCGCCGGCTTCCTGGAGACGGTCCGGCTGCCCGCCGGGGCCGAGGTGCTCGGCCCCGTGCCGATGCATGTTCCCGGACCCGGCGGCGCCCGGCCCGGAGGGCCGCCGCCGGGCGAGCAGTGGGACCGGGCGCTGATCCGGGTGCGGCCCGGCAGCGGTGCCGCGCTGGCGGCGGCGCTGAAGGCCGCCCAGGCGGCCCGCCTCACCCGCCGCGAGGGGCCGCCGGTACGGATCCGCATCGACCCGCCGGACCTCGGCTGAGGCGCCGAAGGGCGCGGGGTGCCGTTCGCGGGGCGGGAGTTGACGCCCGCGAGGGACGTGGCGGAGCGGCCGGCCGCGGGCCCCGGGAGAGGCCGGGGCCCGGAGAGCCGGCCGTTCAGCCGTTGCGGGGAGCCGGCAGGCCGTGCGGGCGGGAAGCGTCGGACAGGCCTGGGCGGGGGGAGTCGGGCAGGCCGTGCGGGCGGGAGGCCTCCGGCAGCGGGGGAACGGATGGCCGGCCGGTGAGGGAACGGGCGGCGGGGACCACCGGCTGCGCGGACGGTGACTGCCGCTCCGAGGTGGCCGGCTCCGGGCCCGGCCCGGCCGTCGCCGTGGCGGTCGCCGTCGTGGCCGTCATCGCACCGGCGGCGGTGGCGGTCGCCTCGGCCTCGGCGGCGCTGCGCGCCGCGGCCCGCCGGGAGCCGCCGTAACGCCGGTGCACGGCCTGTTTGGTGACCCCGAGGGCCGAGCCCACCGCGTCCCAGGAGAAGCCCAGTGAGCGGTCGAAGTCGACGGCGGCCGTGACCAGGGTCTCGACGCTGTCCCGCAGCTCCTGTGCCAGCCGGACCGTCGGCGCCGGCGCCCGCCCGTACACGATGAAGCCCGCCGCGGACGGGCCGCTGCGGCGGGGGCGGTAGACGGTGCCGAGCTGAGCCGTGAGCGTGCGCAGGGCATCCGCCTGTCTGCGCACCCGCTCGATGTCCCGCACCAGCAGGTGCAGGCTGGCCCGGGCCTGGGTGTCGTGCGTGGAGTGGTCGGCCATCAACAAGCCTCTCGAAACCGGCGTTGCGGGGGATGGGCCCCCGCGGGGGCCCCATGGCTGGTCAATCTCCCGTGACCAACGCCCGACGGGCCCCGCTGGTCACGGTGTCGGGGGCACGGGCCGGTGCGGAGGGGCGCGGGCCCGCGCGTACGCCCCCGGGTCCGGCCCTCACGGGCTGCCCCGCCTCGGCGGCGGAGCGGTGGAGCGGCGCGCGGCGCCGGATGCCGGGACGCCTCCCACGTCCTTCGGGCAGTGGGGGAACGTCGCGGGGCGGAGGGGCGTCCGCACACCGGATGCCCGCGGAGGTTCCGGCAACGCCGCGTGGGCGTCCCGGGCCGGAGGCCCGGGGGAGTGCCGTGGCCGGCGCCGGGCGCCCGCCGGGTGTGCCGGGACAGCCCTTAGACTGGTGCGCCCCGTCCCCGGCCCCGACCGCGCGGGGCGCCGTCCCGGTCCCGTACCCGGTGTCCGGGGCGCTCGGGCCCGGGAACCGACCGACCCGAGAGGCAGTGCACCCCCCGATGAAGCTGGTCTTCGCCGGCACCCCCGAGGTCGCCGTCCCCGCTCTGGACGCCCTGATCGCCTCGGAACGGCATGAGGTCGCCGCCGTCGTCACGCGGCCCGACGCACCCGCCGGCCGCGGCCGGAAGCTCGTCGCCTGCCCGGTGGCGCAGCGGGCGGAGGAGGCCGGCATCGAGGTGCTGAAGCCGGCCCGTCCCCGGGACGAGGACTTCCTCGCCCGGCTGCGGGAGATCGCCCCCGACTGCTGCCCCGTCGTCGCGTACGGCGCGCTGCTGCCCAAGGCCGCCCTCGGCATCCCGGCGCACGGCTGGGTGAATCTGCACTTCTCGCTGCTGCCGGCCTGGCGGGGCGCCGCCCCGGTGCAGCACGCGGTGCTCGCCGGCGACGAGATGACGGGCGCCTCCACCTTCCGGATCGAGGAAGGGCTGGACACCGGCCCCGTGTACGGGGTGATCACCGAGGAGATCAAGCCCACCGACACCAGCGGGGATCTGCTGACCCGTCTCGCCCTCGCGGGCGCCGGCCTGCTGGCCGCGACGATGGACGGCATCGAGGACGGCTCGCTCCGGCCCGTGCCGCAGCCGGCCGAGGGCATCAGCATCGCGCCCAAGCTCACCGTCGAGGACGCGAAGATCGACTGGTCGGCGCCCGCCCTCCGGGTGGACCGCGTCGTGCGGGGCTGCTCGCCCGCGCCCGGGGCGTGGACGCTCTTCCGCGGCGAGCGGCTGAAGGTCATGTCGGTGGGCCTGCTCCTGGAGCGGACGGACCTGGCGCCCGGCGCCCTGTCCGCGGCGAAGAACGCGGTGTACGCCGGAACGGGTTCGCACGCCGTCGAACTGCTGTGGGTGCAGGCGCAGGGCAAGAAGCCGATGCGGGGCGCCGACTGGGCCCGCGGCGTCCGCATCGGCCCGGAGGACCGGCTCGGCGCCTGACGCGGCTCTGTGCCGGACGGGGCCCGGCGCCTGAACGAGCCCCGTGCTCCGCGCTCGACCGGGCCCGGGCCCGATGCGGCCCGGTGGCGAGCCCGGCCGGTGCCCGGCGGGTCGGGCGCCGCGCCGGGCACCTCCCAGTCATCAAGTTTGACTAAGCGCGATCGGGGGCAGTACAGTCCCTGCGATTAGTCAAGCTTGACTAATCGCTGGAGCAAGCGACCAGAGGAGCAGGATGACGGAGCAGCAGCAGGCAGTCCCCGAGTCCGGAGCCGCGTTCACCCCCGGTGAGGAGGACCGCCGGGCGCTGGACGAGTGGTTCGCGCGGTACGAAGCCCACAGTGCCCGGGGGGAGGTCGAGGCGATGGCCGACATGGCGGTCTTCCCGCTCAACGTCGTCACCGATGACGCGGCCGGCAACGGCTCGGCCGAGCAGTGGGACCGCGAGCGCTTCACTGCCACGATGAGCGGGGTCCTGGGGGATGCGGGCGGCGGCGAGGAGATGAGCTTCCAGTCGGTGCGCACCCCGCACTTCCTGACCCCCTCGCTCGTCGTCGTCCACAGCGAGTCCGTGATCACGGCGGGCGGGTACACCCGGAACCTGCGGTACGCCGACATCCTGGTGAAGCGGAACGGGGAATGGGCGTTCCAGACCATGATCCAGGGCGGTTGGGGCGACACGGGCGCGGACGGCGGGGCGTCGTAGTCTGGAGGGATCGTCCTCGTAACCCGCGGAGCACCTTTCCCTGTGAGCACCGACCAGTCCCGTCGCCGCCGTCCCGGCAAGCCGTACCGCCGTCCCCGCAAGGACCCCGTCCGCATCCTCGCCTACGAGGCACTGCGGGCGGTCGACGAGCGGGACGCCTACGCCAACCTCGTCCTGCCGCCCCTGCTCCGCAAGGCACGCGAGGAGGACGGCTTCGACGGCCGCGACGCCGCGCTCGCCACCGAGCTGGTCTACGGGACCCTGCGCCGGCAGGGCACGTATGACGCGGTCATCGCGGCCTGTGTGGACCGGCCGCTGCGCGAGGTGGACCCGCCCGTCCTGGATGTGCTCTCCCTCGGGGCGCACCAGTTGCTCGGGACCCGGATCCCCAGCCACGCGGCGGTGAGCGCCACCGTGGAGCTGGCCCGGGTGGTGCTCGGCGACGGGCGGGCGAAGTTCGTCAACGCCGTGCTGCGGAAGATCGCGGCCGACGATCTCGACGGCTGGCTGGAGCGGGTGGCGCCGGACTACGACGAGGACCCGGAGGAGCACCTCGCCGTCGTCCACTCCCATCCGCGGTGGATCGTCTCCGCGCTGTGGGACTCGCTCGGCGGCGGCCGGGCCGGCATCGAGGATCTGCTGGAGGCCGACAACGAGCGGCCCGAGGTGACCCTCGTCGCCCGCCCCGGCCGGTCGACCGCCGGTGAACTGCTGGACGCGGCGGGGGAGGAGTCGGCGCTGCCCGGCCGCTGGTCCCCGTACGCGGTGCGGTTGTCCGAGGGCGGCGAGCCCGGGGCGCTGGAGCCGGTCCGCGAGGGCCGGGCCGGCGTCCAGGATGAGGGCAGCCAGCTCGTCGCCCTCGCCGTGGCGGGCGCCCCGCTGGAGGGGGAGGACAGCCGCTGGCTCGACGGCTGCGCCGGCCCCGGCGGCAAGGCCGCGCTGCTCGCCGCCCTGGCGGCGCAGCGGGGGGCGTCCCTCCTCGCCTCGGAGAAGCAGCCGCACCGGGCCCGGCTCGTGGCGCGGGCGCTGGCCGGCAACCCCGGCCCGTACCAGGTGATCGCCGCGGACGGTACCCGGCCGCCGTGGCGGCCCGGCAGCTTCGACCGGGTGCTCGTCGACGTGCCCTGCACCGGGCTCGGCGCGCTGCGCCGCCGTCCCGAGGCCCGCTGGCGGCGCCGCCCCTCCGACCTGGACGGTTTCGCTCCGCTGCAGCGCGGACTGCTGCGGGAGGCGCTGCACGCGGTCCGGGTCGGCGGGGTCGTCGGCTACGCCACCTGCTCACCGCACCTCGCCGAGACCCGCGCCGTCGTCGACGACGTGCTGAAGGGCCGCGGCGGGCCGGCGCCGGAGGCCGAACTCCTCGACGCGCGGCCGCTGATGCCCGGCGTCCCGGCCCTGGGCGACGGCCCCGACGTCCAGCTCTGGCCCCATCTGCACGGCACCGACGCGATGTACCTGGCCCTGCTGCGCCGTACGTCCTGAACGGCCCGGAGGTCCCAGTGGCGTCCAGGAATGTATGCCCCGTCCTCCTTCCGCTCGGCCGCCCAACGTATGCGCGTATCGCGATGTTTCCCGGTTGATTGACACGTACATGCGATAGAGTGCGGCGGCTCCTGGCTGTCTAGGCGGAAGAGAGTTTCGTGAAGAAGGCGCCCTTATGTCTCATGGTGGTGGCGTGCACTCTCATGGCCGTCTCGTGCGGGGGAAGCGACACGCCCGTTGACACGTCCCGCCTGACGGACCGGGAAAAGGAATGGGTCGAGTTCTCCTACACCCACGAGAAGAACAACGAGATCAAACGGACGTGGGAACAGCTGAACGCCGAGGACGTCAAGTCCTACCTTGCCGACCAGCGTCCCCGCCTGTGCGGCGACACGGCAACCCTGATGGACGGCCTGAAGGAAGCGGGCTACACGGCGGACGAGATGCAGGAGTACAAGGACAAGAGCGAAGAACTCATCTGCTCGCCGCTGTAGAGCAGGCGGACCAGTAAGGCGTTCCGCGGGCATGCGGGCGGAACACGCGGACGGAGCGAGGGCCCCTGCCGGTGACGGCAGGGGCCCTCGCTTCCGGAAGCGGCTTCCGGCGGCCGGCTCTCGGGTCTATGCCACCGCGCCTCCGAGGATCCGCAGCGAGTACTTGTCGTAAGCCCGGTGCAGAACCATGGTCACCGGCCCGGAGGTGAAAACCCCGCTGACGACGAACTCCTTCTTGTTTCCCGTCTCGGTGACCTTCTTCTCATACAGGGAATCGGTCTCCTTCTTCGCCCGCTGGAGCCAAGAAGACGCCTTGCCGTGGTCCACTCCCGCCACGTCCAGTCCTGTACAGGCAGCGAGGAAGCCGAAACCACGGGATTGGTCCGCGCTGGTTCTGCAGAGAAGGGAGGAAAGGTTCTCGTGATCGGCGTATCCGGCCGACACCGTCACCCCGTTCCCGCCTCGCCCGTGGACATAGGTTCTCTTCTTCCCGTCGGGCATCTCCTGCTCAACGGGCTTGTCCAGCTTCAGCTTCCAGTCCTTCGCGAGCCGGGTGAGGAAGTCCTTCCCCGTGTATCCGGTGGCCATCGTGTCCGCCGCGCCGAAGCTGGGCCGCTTGTCGCCGCCCACCGCGTGCTCCGGCAGATCGGCGGCACGCGGAGCCGTCCGCGTCCCGGACGGCTCCGGACCGGGCGCTGTGGCCTTCGGGCGGTCCGGCTCCGCGGCTTCGGGGCTGTTCCGGCTGCACGAGGCGGCTCCCCCCACACCGATGACGACAGCCATCAGCACGGTGGGAACGCGGATGGCGGCGCGCATCACAGACCACCGTCATTGAGGTTGCACGGGCCGGGATCGGCGGAGTTGAACGGAACGAAGGCGATCGCGTCGAACACCACGTTGTCGTCCCCGGTGCCGGCGTCGTGGAGGTTGTCCGCCTCGATCCGGCCGCCCTTCCAGAAGGTGAAGGTGCCCATCTCGAACCAGGTGTCCTTGCCCGCGCTGCGGGTGCCCTGGTTGACCCGGCAGTAGTCGGGCTCGGCGCCGCTCGTGTTGTCGCCCGGGATGAAGTTGTACCGGACGACCGCTTCCGCGCCGTGGCTGGGCAGGTGGACGAAGACCTTGTAGCGCTGGCCGGGCTGGTCCCCGGAGGGGAGTTTGGCCTGGTTGACCTGCCACCGGCCGGTGATCTTGTGGAAGTAGTCGGTGTCTCCGTAGCTGTGCGTGAAGTAGACGTGGTGGTCGTATCCGGCGCCGAGCTGGTGAAGGTCGATGGGGGCGAGGTAGGGGGTCGCGCGGAACGTGCCGTCGTCCCTCAGCGTGGTGATGTTGTCCCCGGTCTGGAGGGTGAACTTGCCGTCGTCGGCCGCCTCGAAGTCGCCGCATCCGTAGGTGTCCTCGTGCCGGCCGAGGTCGTCAACGATGATGGCGTTGGTGTAGACGCTCGGGTGGTCGATGCACGGGCCGTGTCCGTACTTGCTCTGGAGTTCGGGCTCTCCGGAGCCGAGCGAGTAGCTGAGCTTCTCGGTGCTGGAGTTGCCGGTGTTCTGCGCGCCCATCCAGTTCACGCTGCCGTCCCAGTAGCAGCTCGAGTTCCAGCTCGGGCACGGGTCGGCCGCGTCCGGGTCGCACGCGTTGATGGACGGGTCGCAGAACAGGTCGCGCGGGGCGGCCTTGACGACACCGAACGGCATGTTCGGCTCGGAGTACGACTCCTCCCCGTTCCAGGTCATCTGCGGGACTTCCGCCCAGCCGAAGATCTTTTCCGAGTAGTTCCAGTCGCCGGGGTGGGATGCGTCGTCGTAGCTGTAGCGCAGGAACGGCTGCCGGTCGGCCGGGTAGCGCGGGTTGATCGGGTTGTTGAAGAAGCCCACGCCGACGGCGCCGGAGGTGTAGACGCCGGAGTTGTAGCCCCACAGCGCCATGTACCAGTTCTCGATGTAGGCCGGGCTGCCGTCGTTGGCGTTCATGCCCAGTGCCTTCAGCTGATTCCACTTCTCGGCCAGGATGCCCAGACCGGCGGCGATATTCGCCGCGTAGTCGGTGGTGACGGCACCGGCGCGCAAAGTGTCGAACTGCTGGGCGTGCTCCTCGGACATGCCGGTCGTCACCTGGGCGATGCCGTAGCCGCAGTCGGCCTTGGCACGGTTGGGGTAGTAGTGGATGCCGTTCTCGTTGCCGAACCAGTCGGACTTGGTGACGTTGCCCGAGTCACCGTTCATGGAGTGCCAGGAGGCCTGCTTGAAGTTGGACTCCTGGGCGAGGATGCCCAGCATGACCTGCGCGGGAATCTCACCGCCGCCGGTCAGCGACGGCTTGGGGAACAGGCCCTGCGGGGTGTAGGCGTCGAGGCCGGTGTCGTGCCAGTTCTTCGGACGGGTGACCGTCAGTCTGCCGTGAACAGCCTGGTCGACCGCCCACTCGACCATGTTCGCGCTGGCCTGGAGCGCCTGGCGCCTGGGGTTGTTGCGCTTGACGATGCAGGGGGTCTCCATCTCGTGGACCTTGCCGTAAACGGCCGCACCGGAGCCGGACAGGCACTGCGATTCCGGCATGCCCTCACCGCAGTTGAGAGGATCCTCGTCATCGCGCCCGGCCATGGCGAACGCAGTCGGGTCCATCGGCAGCGGGGAATCCCGCTCCGGCCGCCTGCGGTCGGTGTCCACGAGCGTGGTGGCCTCGGCACCGGTCCTCAGCGCGGTCGCCCTGACGGTCACGGTCCCGGCGCCCTTGCGCGAGGGTGAGCCGATGCGGGCGGTGATGCCCTTCATCTGCTCGGAGAACACCGAGTGGGTCACCAGATGACCGTGGCGGGAGATTCCGGCCACCCGGCCTTCCACCGCGTACTTGGAGAGCCCCGGGGCGTCGTCGGTGTCGATTCCCTCCACGTCGCCGACGACAGCGGCGCCGCCGGCCACGGGGAGGAGTTTGACCTTCCCCTTCGGGGCGCGGCCCAGTTCGGTGAAGTCCTCACCGTTGAAGCGGGAGATGACGCTGTTCCTGCCGTCGACCGTGCCGATGTCCACGGTGCCGTTCTCCGAAGCGGTCAGCGCGAACATCGGGCCGGGCACCGCGGCGAGTTTGCGCGCGGAGAGCTTCTTGCCGCTGCCCTTCAGGTCGACGAGGTCGCCGCCGAGCACGCCGACGGTGCGCTTCCGCGTGGGCGTGACGTGTGTCAGATAGCCGTCGACCGTGCGGCGGGAGTCCACCGATCCAGTGGCAGCGTCGACGGATATCACCGTCGTCGAACCGGCGGACCTGTCGGTGGCCGAACTGGAGGTGAACGCGACCTCGTCGCCCGATCCGCAGCCCGGCGTGAAATACGCCAGCTGTACCCGGTCGGGCACCTCGGTCACCTTGCCGTCGGAGAGGCGGATCACCGCGGCGAACGCGCCGTTCTCGTACGCGCCGGGCTCGTTGGACCAGACCGACGGGGCGTAGACCGCTGCCGCGTAGTTTCCCGATCCCGTGGTGCAGACGTAGCCGGTCCAGGGGCCGGTGCCGGACAGTTCCTTGCGGCTGAGGCGGGCGATCTCATATAAGGAGAACCCGTCGCTTTCCCTCGCCGCGAGGATGTGCAGTCCTTCGGCGTCGCCGGTGGCCTGCACGATCGCGTCCCGGGACGAGGTGTAGCCGGGGCCCAGGTCCTTGCCGGGTGTGGAGAACAGCCGGGCCGCCGTGCTGTCCGCGGTGGTGGAGGCCGTCCGCACCCCTGTGTCCGGGGAGGCCAGCGGGACCAGGGCGGCGGATGCCGCCACCACGCTCATGGCCAGCAGCGGGTTCGCGGAGAGGTATCTCCTGAGACGTCTTGTGCGCATCATCTTCCTTACAGCCAGTCGGTGCACAAGCCGTGCACGATCGGGAGACTCGCGTCGTTGTTGTCCCTGATGTACTTCAGCGGCACGGGGTCGTACTGGGCATGAACGTCGTTCCAGCACGCCTTCGCGCTGGTGGTCTTCCAGTTCCGCATCGTGGTGTAGGCGCCTGCCACGCCGTCCGTGAGAAGGCCTGTCGTGTCGTACTTCTCGATGCCGCCGTCGGGATCACGCGTCGTCCACAGCGTCCCGTACACGTAGTCGGGGGACGTGTCGAGATCGCGTGAGATCTTCGCCCACACGCCCTGGCACTTCGGTGACCACATCAGCCGCACCACGACCGATTTATCCGGTTCGGTGGCCTGCTGCAGTACCTCGGCGTCGTCGTCACATCCCATCTGGATAGGGTCCTTGCCCGAACACGTGGCTCGCCAGCAGTCGGCCGCGGCCGCGGGGGACGCCTGCATTCCCTGAAAGGCTCCGGCCAGCAGCGCCAGGGCAGCCGCTGCCGACCCCCATCTCCGTATGCTGCGCACACACATCACCTCAGAGCTTTCTTCTCCGTGCCGCGTCAAGTCGGCATGTATGACCGTGTTCCGTCAGAAGAGCGTCCGCAGCCTACGCGAACACATGCGCGACTCGCGGGAGTTGTACTGCCCTTTACCTGCGCCGATTCGGCAGCCGGACGACATGGCCGCGCACCTCGGGAGAGGTGCGCGGCCACGGGGTGGGGTGGTGCGCCGGGTCGGGTGCGACGGGGGCGCGGTGCGTTGTGCGGAGACCGGAGCGGGCCGGGTCAGCCCCGCGGGCCGGCCGCGTCGGTGCGGTCCGGGGCCGCGGTGTCCAGGTCCGCGGCCTCGGTGCGCTCGCCGGTCTTCATGGCGCCGTCCTCCGAAGCGCCGCGGAGAGCCTGGGCCTGCGTGCCGCCCTCCTCCGAATCCTCCACGGACGGGCAGAACGGCACCGTGCCCGTGTTCACGACGTACCGGGCGGCGACCCATCCGGACCCGTCGCGCAGCAGGTACCAGATGTTGTTGCCGTCGACGGTCTGGCCCGTGACCTTGCACTTGAGCCCGACCTGCGCCTGGTAGGCGAGGGCTCCCAGGTTCGCGGAGTTCGTGGTCGGCTGGGCCCGCTTCACGACGCCGCTCGGGCTGATGACCGTGCCGTACGGCTGGGCCGGCGTCCCGACCTCGTCGCCCTCGCCGGCCCCGACGCCGGTGGAGTCGCTGTGGCCGGAGCTGGAGACGCCGTCGCGTCCGGCGACGTTCTCGTCCCCTACCACGAGGTGGTTCTTGTCGCCGTTCACCACGACGACCGGGCCGCCGTGGCGGCCCTTTCCGTGCCCGTCGTCGGCCTGGGCGGCCGACACGCCCCCGCCCGCCAGGGCCAGTGCCGCCAGGACCGTCAGGCCGAGCCGCATCCCGTTGTGCTTCACAGGTGTTCCTTTCCGTTCGGTTCGGTGAGAGATGGAGCAGGCTCGCACGCTATATGCAGATAATCTGCTTAATGTCGTATTGGTGCGTTGGTGCGTTGGTGGGCGGGTGGCGCTGCGAGCGCTGGCGGCGGCCCGGCGTTTCCCGCCCCGCTCCCGCGCCTTCCCGGGTCGCGTGGTGGGCGGCGGGCGGCCACTGTCACGAAATCGTTCTCGGGCGGTTGGGGAGGGAGGGTCACGGAATGCCGGAAACGGGCGTCGGCGGGCCCCTCCCGCGCATGGCAGGCTGTCCCCATGGCCGTGCAGATCAGTCCCAGTATTCTCTCCGCCGACTTCTCCCGCCTCGCGGAGGAGGCGAAGGCCGTCCAGGGCGCCGACTGGCTCCATGTCGACGTCATGGACAACCACTTCGTCCCGAACCTCACCCTCGGCGTGCCGGTCGTCGAGTCGCTGAGCAGGGCGACGGACACCCCGCTGGACTGCCATCTCATGATCGAGCAGCCCGACCGCTGGGCCCCGGCCTTCGTCGAGGCCGGCGCCGGCTCCGTCACCTTCCACGCCGAGGCCGCCACCGCGCCGGTCCGGCTGGCCCGCGAGATCCGGGCCAAGGGGGCCAGGGCCTCGATGGCGCTCAAGCCCGCCACTCCCATCGAGCCCTACGAGGACCTGCTCCCCGAGCTCGACATGATCCTGGTCATGACCGTGGAGCCGGGCTTCGGCGGACAGGCCTTCCTCGACATCATGCTGCCCAAGATCCGCCGCACCCGTGAGCTCATCGCCAAGCACGGCCTGCAGATGTGGCTCCAGGTCGACGGGGGCGTCTCGGCGGACACCATCGAGCGCTGCGCCGAGGCCGGAGCCGACGTCTTCGTCGCCGGCTCCGCGGTCTACGGCGCCGACGACCCGGCCGCCGCGGTGCGCGCCCTGCGCCGTCAGGCCGAGGAGGCCACCGCCACGGCCGGATGGGCCTGCGGGCACTGACACCGGGCCCCGAGGACACGGAGCGATGAACTCCGGTGAACTCTCCGGGGTGGTGGGGCACGAGGACCGGCCGGCGACCGCCGCTTCTGACAGGATGGCGGCGGGTTCGCGAAGGGGACAGTGAACAGTGAAGGAGAACGCGGTGTCGACGGGCCGATCAGCCATGCGGATGGGACCCGCGGAGCTGGTGCAGGCGGCGGCCATGGCCCGCCGCTTCTACCTTGAGGGAAAATCCAAGATCCAGATCGCCGAGGAGTTCGGCGTCAGCCGCTTCAAGGTCGCCCGCGTCCTGGAGACGGCGCTCGAACGCGACCTCGTCCGGATCGAGATCCGGGTGCCGGCCGAGCTGGATGCCGAGCGTTCCGACGCGCTGCGCGCCCGCTACGGCCTGCGGAACGCCGTCGTCGTCGAATCGCCCTCCGACGCCGAGGACGACGGCGTGGACCCGGAGAACCTCGGCGAGGTCGCCGCCGACCTGCTCGGCGAACTCGTCAACGAGGGCGATGTGCTCGGCCTCGCCTGGGGCCGCTCCACCATCCACATGGCCGCCGCCCTCAACCGGCTGCCGCCCTGCACCGTCGTCCAGCTCACCGGGGTCTACGACGCCGGCACCGCCGAACGCGGCTCCGTCGAGGCCGTCCGCCGCGCGGCGACCGTCTCCGGTGGCGAGGCCCACCCCATCTACGCGCCGATGCTGCTGCCGGACGCCACCACCGCCGCGGCCCTCCGCGCCCAGCCCGGGATCGCCCGCGCCTTCGAGTACTTCGACAAGGTGACCGTCGCCGCCGTCTCCATCGGTTCCTGGGAGCCGGGCATCTCCACCGTCCACGACATGCTGTCGGACGAGGAGCGCGCCCACTACGCCTCGCTGGGCGCCGTCGCCGAGATGTCCGCGCACCTGTTCGCCGTGGACGGCCGCCGGATCGGGCGCGACCTCGGCGAGCGCTGCATCACCGTCGAGGCCGACCGGCTGCGCCGCATTCCCGAGGTGGTCGCCATCGCCGGCGGGCGGCGGAAGGCCGCCGCGATCGACGCCGTGCTGCGCTCCGGCCTGGTCACCAGCCTCGTCACGGACACGGCCGCCGCGGACCACCTCCTCCAGGAAACGGGCCCCAAGCCGCGTCCGGCGCTCGACCGCGCCGACCCCGACGGAGCGGAGACCGCGCCCGCGTGACCGCACCGCGGGGCCGGGTGCCCGGGCCGCCCCGGACGTGGACGCCCGCCCGGTGCGTGTGCCCGGCGCCGGGGTCCACGTGCTTGACCGGGCCCATGGTCCGATGATCCGGTAAAATTCCGGAGTAAGGCAGGTCTCACTGCCTGGCACGCGAACCCCCGCCGTACCCGCCACGCCCGCCCGCCCTCGCGGAGGAGCGGCAAGGGAAGCCGGGGGTCCTTTGCCGTGTCCACGTGGGAGCCACCTGCGCCGTTCCACGCGAAATGTGAGACCTATGCGTTTCCTCGAGCCCGGCACGGGGCGCCACGTCGAGACAGCTCCGGTTCCCCACGACCTGACGTACGACGACGTCTTCATGGTGCCGAACCGTTCCGCCGTGGGTTCCCGGCACGGCGTGGACCTCTCCACCCCCGACGGCACCGGCACCACCATCCCCATCGTGGTCGCCAACATGACGGCGATCGCGGGCCGCCGGATGGCGGAGACCGTCGCCCGGCGCGGTGGTCTCGTCGTCATCCCGCAGGACATCCCGCTGGACGTCGTCGGCGAGGTCGTCTCCTGGGTGAAACAGCGGCACCGGGTCTTCGACACCCCGATCACCCTCGCCCCCACCGGGACCGTCGCCGACGCGCTCTCCCTGCTCCCCAAGCGGGCGCACGGCGCCGGCATCGTCGTCGAGGACGGCCGGCCCGTCGGCGTCGTCACCGAGACCGATCTGAACGGCGTGGACCGCTTCACCCAGCTCTCCGAGGTGATGTCCCGGGAACTGCTGCTCCTGGACGCCGGCGTCGATCCGCGCGACGCCTTCAACCGCCTCGACGCCGCCCACCGCAAGCTCGCCCCGGTGGTCGGCAAGGACGGGCGCCTCGCCGGCATCCTCACCCGCAAGAGCGCCCTGCGGGCCACGCTCTACACCCCGAACACCGACGCGGACGGCCGGCTCCGCATCGCCGTCGCCGTCGGCATCAACGGGGAATCCGTGCGCCGCGCCGAGGGGCTGCTGGCCGCGGGCGTGGACACCCTGGTCGTGGACACCGCGCACGGCCACCAGGACAGCATGATGAGCACCCTGAGGGCGATCCGCGCCCTCGATCCGCCGGTGCCGGTCGTCGCGGGCAACGTGGTCTCCGCCGAGGGCGTGCGCGATCTGATCGACGCGGGCGCCGACATCGTCAAGGTGGGGGTCGGGCCGGGCGCCATGTGCACCACGCGCATGATGACCGGGGTGGGCCGCCCGCAGTTCTCCGCCGTCCTCGAATGCGCGGCCGAGGCCCGCAGGCACGGCAAGCACGTCTGGGCCGACGGCGGCGTGCGGCATCCGCGCGACGTCGCCATGGCGCTGGCCGCGGGCGCGTCCAACGTCATGATCGGCTCCTGGTTCGCCGGTACCCACGAGTCGCCCGGCGATCTGCAGCAGGACCCCGACGGGCGGTTCTACAAGGAGAGTTACGGCATGGCGTCCGCGCGGGCCGTGCAGAAGCGCACCAGCGAGGAGTCGGCCTACGACCGCGCCCGCAAGGGCCTGTTCGAGGAGGGGATCTCGACCTCCCGGATGTACCTCGACCCGGCCCGGCCGGGCGTGGAGGACCTGATCGACGCGATCGTCGCCGGCGTGCGCAGCTCCTGCACCTACGCGGGCGCGGGCTCCCTGGAGGAGTTCCACGAGCGGTCCGTCGTCGGTGTGCAGAGCGCCGCCGGCTACGCGGAGGGCCAGCCGCTCCACGCCAGCTGGCTCTGACGGCGGCCCGGGGCGGCGCGGCCCGAGGGCCTCGGGCGGGCCTGCCGTACGCGAGCCGTGCTGCCGGGGCCGAGACCCGGCGGGAACGGCCGGGCGCCCGGCGGCCGGGCCGGAGCGGACTGTGCTGTACTGCGGCTGCGGCGGCCGCCGCCCTGCGCCCGCCCCGCCGGCGTGCCGTGCGCAGTCCCGTCCCACAGAGAAGTGATCCATCCGCAGTGCGACTGAACGATCTCGACGAACGCATCGTCCACGCCCTCGCCGGGGACGCCCGCCGCTCCTACGCCGACATCGGCGCCGAGGTCGGCCTCTCCGCCCCGGCCGTCAAGCGCCGGGTGGACCGGCTGCGGGCCGAGGGGGCGATCACCGGCTTCACCGTGCGGGTGGACCCGGCGGCGCTCGGCTGGGAGACCGAGGGGTACATCGAGATCTACTGCCGGCGCCACACCACCCCCGAGGCGATCCGGCGCGGTCTCTCGCGCTACCCGGAGGTGGTGTCCGCGTCCACCGTGACCGGTGACGCGGACGCCATCGCACAGATCTTCGCCTCCGACATGCGGCACTTCGAACGGGTGCTGGAGCAGATCGCGGGCGAGCCGTACGTGGAGCGCACCAAGTCCGTGCTGGTCCTCTCCCCGCTGCTGCGGCGCTTCGGCTCGGGGGCGCCCCGGTAGGTGCTCCCGGCGGAGGACGACGGGACGGGACCGGGCCCGCGCAATGAATCGCCGGGACGGGGCCGGCAGGCGCAATGAATCGCCTGTCGGCGGCAACGGTCGCGGCTTGTCCGGCCGCGGCGGGCGACCGTACCGTCTTTCCGTCCCCTCATCGCCCGTTTCGTACCTCCCGAGGACCCCTATGCCGCCGCTGCGCACCGCCCTGCTCCAGAGCTCCGGACGCCCCGGCGATGTGGCCCACAACCTGCGGCTTCTCGAGGAGGCGGCGGGCCGGGCCGCCGCCTCGGGGGCCCGGCTGCTGCTGACCTCCGAGCTGTTCCTGACCGGGTACGCCGTGGGCGACCGGCTGCCCGGGCTTGCCGAGCCGGCCGACGGGCCGTCCGCCGCCCGGGTCGCCCGGATCGCCGCCGGCCACGGGCTCGCCGTCGGCCTCGGCTACCCGGAGCGCGACGGCGAGACCCTGTACAACGCCCTCCGGCTGACCGGCCCCGACGGCACCCCGCTCGCCCACTACCGCAAGACCCACCTCTACGGGGAGTACGAGATCACCCGCTTCACCCCGGGCGACGAGCCGGTCGTCCAGGCCGAACTGGACGGCACCCGGCTCGGGTTGCTGATCTGCTACGACGTCGAATTCCCGGAGGCCGTGCGCGCGCACGCCCTGGCCGGCACCGAACTGCTGCTCGTGCCGACCGCGCTCATGCGGCCGTACGAGGTGGTCCCGCGGACGCTGGTCCCGGCGCGCGCCTACGAGAGCCAGCTCCACATCGCCTACGTCAACCGCTGCGGCCCGGAGGACGGGTTCGACTTCGCCGGGCTCAGCTGCCTCGCCGCCCCGGACGGAACCGTCCCGGCCCGCGCCGGGTCCGGCGAGGAACTGCTCATCGCCGACGCCGACCGGGACCTGCTCGGCCGGGCCCGGGCGGCCAACCCCTATCTGCGCGACCGGCGTCCCGAGCTCTACGGCTCGCTCACCGCGCGCTGACGGCCCGGCGCCGGCGGCACCCGCCGGCGCCGGGCACCCGCGGCCCCGCCCGCGCGGGGCGCACCCGTGACCCGGCCCGCACCGGGGCGCCGCGCGCCCGCGCCCGCCCGGACCCGACCGCCCGATCCCGTACACCCGCACCACCGCACCACCGCACCAGCCAACCGGACCCGCACCCGCACCCGCCGTACCGCTTCCCAGGAGACCCCAGCCGATGACGTCCGTGCCCACCGCCGTCCACGACGAGCAGCACGCCGAGGCCCAGGCCGAGCCGCCCATCACCATGTTCGGCCCGGACTTCCCCTATCCGTACGACGATTTCCTGGCGCACCCGGCCGGACTGGGCTCCGTGCCCGCCACCGAGCACGGCACCGAGGTCGCCGTCATCGGCGGTGGCCTCTCCGGCATCGTCACCGCGTACGAGCTGATGAAGATGGGCCTCAGGCCGGTCGTCTACGAGGCCGACCGGATCGGCGGCCGGCTGCGCACCGTCGGCTTCGAGGGCTGCGACCCGTCCCTGACCGCCGAGATGGGCGCCATGCGCTTCCCGCCGTCCTCCACGGCCTTCCAGCACTACGTGGACCTCGTCGGCCTGGAGACCCGTCCCTTCCCCAACCCGCTCTCGCCCGCCACCCCCTCCACGGTCGTCGACCTCAAGGGCGAGTCGCACTACGCCCGCACCCTGGACGACCTCCCCGAGGTCTACACCCAGGTCATGAACGCCTGGAACGCCTGCCTGGAGGAGGGCGCCGACTTCTCCGCGATGCAGCGCGCCCTGCGCGAGCGCGACGTCCCGGTGATCCGGGAGATCTGGTCCCGGCTGGTGGAGAAGCTCGACAACCAGACCTTCTACGGCTTCCTCTGCGAATCGGAGGCGTTCAAGTCCTTCCGGCACCGGGAGATCTTCGGGCAGGTCGGCTTCGGCACCGGCGGCTGGGACACCGACTTCCCCAACTCCATCCTGGAGATCCTGCGCGTGGTCTACACCGGCGCGGACGACGACCACCGCGGCATCGTCGGCGGCAGCCAGCAGCTCCCGCTGCGGCTCTGGGAGCACCGGCCCGGGAAGCTCGTCCACTGGCCGCACGGCACCTCCCTCGCCGCGCTGCACCCGGACGGACAGCCCCGACCGGCCGTCACCCGGCTGCACCGCACGGCGGGCGGGCGCGTCACCGTCACCGACGCCCGCGGTGACATCCGCACCTACCGGGCGGCGGTGTTCACGGCGCAGAGCTGGATGCTGCTGTCCAAGATCGAGTGCGATGACGCGCTCTTCCCGATCGACCACTGGACGGCGATCGAGCGGACCCACTACATGGAGTCCTCCAAGCTGTTCGTCCCCGTCGACCGGCCGTTCTGGCGGGACGAGGCGCTCGACGACCGGGGCGAGCCGACGGGGCGGGACGTGATGAGCATGACGCTCACCGACCGGATGACCCGGGGGACGTATCTGCTCGACGACGGCCCGGACCGGCCCGCCGTCATCTGCCTCTCCTACACCTGGTGCGACGACAGCCTGAAGTGGCTGCCGCTGGACGCGAACGAGCGGATGGAGGTCATGCTCAAGTCGCTCGGCGAGATCTACCCGAAGGTCGACATCCGGCGGCACGTCATCGGCAACCCGGTCACCGTCTCCTGGGAGAACGAGCCCTACTTCATGGGCGCGTTCAAGGCGAACCTGCCCGGCCACTACCGCTACCAGCGCCGCCTGTTCACCCACTTCATGCAAAACCGGCTGCCGGAGGACCGGCGGGGCCTGTTCCTCGCGGGCGACGACATCTCCTGGACGGCCGGCTGGGCGGAGGGCGCCGTGCAGACCGCGCTGAACGCCGTCTGGGGCGTCATGCGCCACCTGGGCGGGACGACGGATCCGGCCAACCCGGGCCCGGGTGACGTCTACGACGAGATCGCGCCGGTCGAACTGCCGGAGGACTGAGGGGAGTACGGGAGCGGGTACGGGGCGCGGGGGCGCGGGCCTCAGCCCAGCGGTGTGAGGAGGAAGCGGCCGACCATGCCGGTCCCCGTGTCGAGCCGTTCCCGGAACTCCTCGCACAGCCCGTCCGCCCCGCGCAGCTCCCACAGCACCCGGGACGCGGCCCAGGCGGCGTCCCGGGCCCGCGTCAGGCACCAGGAGCCGGTGAGATGGGTGAGCGGGTCGGCCACGTCCAGCAGATCCGGGCCGGGCATCAGCTCCTCCCGGACCCGCTCCTCCAGCTCGACGAGGACGCGGTCCACCTGTTCGTAGTCGTCCCGCAGCGCCGCCGGTTCGCAGCCGCGCGCCGTGCAGGTGTCCACGACGGCCAGCGCCAGATCGTGCCCCACATGGGCGTTGACTCCGGCGAGGGCGAACTGCACGGGCAGCACGCCCGGGTGGCGGCGGTGCTGGAACAGCGGCCGCCAGCAGGCCGGCGGGCGCCGCCCGGCCCGGTCGGCGTCCACCGCCGTCAGATAGCGCCGAGCGAAGCGCGCGGTGAACTCGGCGGTCAGGGCCGGGTCCCGGAAGTGGCCCGCTGCGATGCGCCGCTCCAGTTCCCCGGTGACCGACAGATAGACCCGGTTGAAGACGGCGACCCCGTCCTGCCGGGGGAGCGCGGCCTCCAGGGCCCGCATCCGCTCCAGCACGTCCCGCACATCGGCCGCCGCCCGTGGTTCGGTTGTGGTCATGCACGCACGGTGACATCGCGCCGCGCGTCTGTCCCGTGATGTCACTGATGGTGACCGGAACGGCCTAACGGCGGCGGCTCACACCGGTCAACTCCGGATTGACTGCGGCCCTTTGACTGCGGCCCTTTGACTCCCCCGGGGACCGGGACCACCGCCCCCGGGGTGCGACGGCGCGACCGGGGGCGCGAAGGCGCCCCCGCGCGGGCGGCACCGGGGCCCGTCCCGGTGCCGCCCGCGCGGCCCGGGTCACTTCCCGGCGGTGCCCGTGCCGGGGCCCGTGCCCGTGCCGGTGCCGGCCGGCTTCTCCGGGGCCGCGTCGTCGTAGGAGGTGGTGCCCTCGTCCAGCAGGGGCTCCTCCGCCTTCATGTGCGCCGGTGCCAAGGCGCGCAGCACGTGGTAGCCGCTGAGCACCACGATGGTGCCGAGAGCGATGCCGTTCAGCTCGAAGTTGTCGGTGATCTTCAGGCTGACCCCGCCGACGCCGATGACGACGCCCGCCGCCACCGGCACCAGGTTCAGCGGATTGCGCAGGTCCACCTTGTTGTGCACCCAGATCTGCGCGCCGAGCAGGCCGATCATGCCGTAGAGGATGACGGTGATGCCGCCGAGCACGCCCCCGGGGATCGCGGCCACGACCGCGCCGAACTTGGGGCAGAGGCCGAAGAGCAGGGCGAAGAGGGCGGCGGCCCAGTAGGCGGCCGTGGAGTAGACGCGGGTGGCGGCCATCACGCCGATGTTCTCGGCGTAGGTGGTGGTGGCCGGGCCGCCGACGGCGGTGGAGAGGACGCTGCCCGCGCCGTCCGCCGCGATGGCGGTGCCCAGTTCGTCGTCGAGCGGGTCGCCGGTCATCTCGCCGACGGCCTTCACATGGCCGGCGTTCTCGGCGATCAGCGCGATCACCACGGGCAGGGCGACCAGGATCGCCGACAGCTCGAACTGCGGGGCGTGGAAGGAGGGCAGTCCGAACCAGGCCGCGTCGGCGACCCCGGACAGATCCAGCCGCCAGTGGTCCACCGCCTCGGTGCCGCCCTGCACCGAGTGGATCTTCCCCAGACCGAGGTCGAAGAGCCAGGAGACGCCATAGCCGAAGACGAGACCGAGGAAGATCGCGATCCGCGACCAGAAGCCGCGCAGCACGACCACGGCGAGGCCGGTGAACAGCATCGTCAGCAGCGCCGTCCACTGGTCCTGCGGCCAGTACACGGAGGCGGTCACCGGAGCCAGATTGAACCCGATCAGCATCACGACGGCGCCGGTGACGACGGGCGGCATCGTCGCGTGGATGACACGGGCCCCGAACTTGCGCACGACCAGACCGCTGAGGAACAGCACGACGCCGACCACCAGGATCGCCCCGGTGATCGTCGCGATCCCGCCGCCCTGCGCCTTGATCGCCGCCGCCACCCCGACGAAGGAGAGGCTGCAGCCGAGATAGCTGGGCACCCGGCCGCGGGTCGCCAGCAGGAAGATCATGGTGGCGAAGCCGGACATCATGATGGCCAGATTCGGATCCAGCCCCATGAGCACCGGGGCCACGAAGCTCGCCCCGAACATGGCCACCACATGCTGCGCGCCCAGCCCCGCCGTACGCGGCCACGACAGCCGTTCGTCCGGCCCGACGACCGCACCGGGTGCGGGCACGCGCCCGTCGCCGTGCAGTTTCCAGCCCACGCCGAGGCCCATGAGTACTCCACTTCCTCTGCTCTGCCGCCGGTGCCGGCGGCGATGAAATCCCGCCAATGCTAAAGGGGGTGCTCCGGGGCCGTTACGGCCGTGCGCGGAGTGACGGCGGTCACCGATGTGCGCGGTGCCGGGGACGGGGGCAGGCTGGAACACATGAACGACAAGCCGCCTGTGCTCGTGCACCCGCCGGCCGGCACCGGCCGGCGGGTCGAGATCCGCGGCCAACGGGCCGGCACCGCGACCGGTCCCCGCGATCTCCTCGAATTCCTGCGCCGCGCCGGACTCGACCCGGACGAGGTGCGCCTCGACGACCCCGCCCTGATCGAGTGGCGGGGCGGCGGCCCGGACAACTGGCCGGGGCAGCTCTGACGCGGCTCCGCACACCGCGCCGCGGCACGCGGGCGCGGCGGGGCAGCGGTGCCGCGGGGCAGCGGTGCCGCGGGGCAGCGGTGCCGCGGGGCAGCGGTGCCGCGGGCACGACCCGGTGAAGCCCGCGCGGCTCCGGCCGCAACCCCGGATCCGGCCATTCCGGGCTCCGGCACCCCCGTCCGGTCCCGCCCGTCCGCGACGGGAGCCGTGAGGGCGCCGCCGCCCCGTCGCCCGCCGCCGGTCTCCGCCTCGTTTCCGCACGTCACCGCCGGTCACCGGCCCAGCGCCGCTCCCGGGCCCGCGGCGGCCCGCCCCGGCGGAGCGTGACGCCCGGGGAGCGCGCTGTGAGCGAGGACACAAGACCCGCCCCGGTCGCCGCCGTCGTCCCGTGGCAGACTGGGGGTGTACCAGTGACGTCAGCGCACTCCGGGGTCGGTGAAAGTCCGAACCGGCGGTTACAGTCCGCGACCCGGCCACTGCCAGTGGCCGGTTGACCAGGTGAGATTCCTGGACCGACGGTTAAAGTCCGGATGGGAGGCAGTGCGCGGCGGCCGAGCACCGGTGCGCCGCCGTACAGCGGCGCGGTCCGCCCCGACCCGGGGTGAGCCGTGCGGCCGTATCCGCGCCGCCCCGCGTGTGACGTCCGCATCTGTCCTCGTCGACAGCCCCGGAGTCCGTGCCCGCAGAGGCAGGAGGACCCGGTGGCCCCCGAAGCACCCGGCACGGCCGAGACCCGTGCCATGCGGCGAGCCGTGGAGCTCGCCGCCCGCGGCACCGGCTCCACCAGCCCCAATCCCGTCGTCGGCTGCGTGATCCTCGACGCCGCGGGAGACGTGGCCGGCGAGGGATACCACCAGCGGGCCGGCGGCCCGCACGCCGAGATCCACGCCCTGCGCGCCGCCGGCGAACGCGCCCGCGGCGGCACCGCCCTCGTCACCCTGGAGCCCTGCGACCACACCGGCCGCACCGGCCCCTGCAGCGGCGCGCTGATCGACGCCGGGATCGCCCGCGTCGTCTACGCCGTGGCCGACCCGCACGACGAGGCCGCCGGCGGGGCCGCCACCCTCGCCGCCGCCGGCATCGAGGTCGAGCACGGCCTGCTGGCGGCCGAGGCCGAAGAGGTCAACCTCCCCTGGCTGACCTCCGTGCGCCGCCGCAGACCGTTCGTCCGCTGGAAGTACGCGGCGACGCTCGACGGCCGCACCGCCGCCGCCGACGGCACCAGCCGCTGGATCTCCTCGCCCGAGTCCCGCGCGGACGTCCACCGGCTGCGCGCCGAGGCGGACGCCGTCATTGTCGGCTCCGGCACCGCCCGCGCCGACGACCCGCAGCTCGCCGTCCGCCACCCCGCGCTGCTCGACACCCTCGGCGCCGGCCTCCGCCAGCCGCTGCGCGTCGTCGTCGACAGCAACGCCACCGCCGTGAAACCCGGCGCCCGGGTCCTGGACGGCAGCGCGCCCACCCTCGTCGCCGTCGCCGAGGACGCCGACGCCGCGCACCTGGAGGGCCTCGCCCCCGTGGTGCGGCTGCCGCGCGCGCCCGGCGGACGCGGCCTGTCCATCCCGACGCTGCTCCGCACCCTCCACGACCGCGAGGTGCGCTCCGTGCTGCTGGAGGGCGGGGCGACCCTCGCCGGTGCCTTCGTCGCCGCCCGTGCCGTCGACCAGGTCGTCGGCTATCTGGCCCCCGCGCTGCTCGGCGCCGGACCGGCCGTTCTCGCCGACGCCGGAATCGGCACGATCGCCGAGGCGTTGCGCCTGGAGATGACCGGTGTCGACCGGCTGGGTCCGGATCTGCGGATCACCGCCGTCCCCGGGGGGTCCGCTCCGGCGGGCGCCGCCCCCGCCCCTTCCCCCCTTTCCGCCTCCGAGGAGAGCTGACGTGTTCACAGGAATCGTCGAAGAACTGGGCGAGGTCGCCGCCGTCGAGGACATGGGGGACTCCTCCCGCTTCCGGCTGCGCGGCCCGCTGGTCACCGAGGACGCCAAGCACGGCGACTCGATCGCCGTCAACGGCGTCTGCCTCACCGTCGTCGGCACCGCCGACGGCGAGTTCACCGCCGATGTGATGGCCGAGACCCTGAAGCGCTCCAGCCTCGGCGCCCTCGTTCCCGGCAGCCGCGTCAACCTCGAACGCCCCATGGCGCTCGGCGGGCGCCTCGGCGGCCACCTCGTCCAGGGGCATGTCGACGGGACCGGCGTCATCACCGGACGCGAGGCCGGTGAGCACTGGGAGATCGTCACGGTCTCGCTGCCGCCCCGGCTGGCCCGCTATGTCGTCGAGAAGGGCTCGATCACGGTCGACGGCGTCAGCCTCACCGTCGTCGACGCGGCGGACGACCACTTCACCATCAGCCTGATCCCGACCACTCTCGGCCTCACCACCCTGGGGATCAAGAAGGCGGGCGACCCGGTCAACCTGGAGGTCGACGTCCTCGCCAAGTACGTCGAACGGCTGCTCGGCGCGGGCGCCGTCCCGGCCGGCGCCACCCCCGGGGCCGTCGCCCGGACCGCGGCCGGGGCCGTCACCGGCGAGGCCGCCGTATGAGCGCCTTCGACTGGCTGAACGGCCACGCCTTCACCGTCCTCGGGCAGGACGTCATCTGGTCCGACATGGTGGGCAACACCCTGGGCCTGATCGCCCTCGCCCTCGGCTGGCGCCGCTCCCTGTGGACCTGGCCCGCCCAACTCCTCTCCGGCGTCGTCCTCGTCGCCGCCTACGCCTCCGCGCAGCTCAGCGGCGGAGTCGGCAAGCAGCTGCTCGTCATCGGCGTCGCCGTGTGGGGCTGGCGGCAGTGGCAGCACGGGAAGCGGCGGACCGGGGACGGCACCCTCGCGGTGCGCTTCGCCACGGGGCGGGAGCGCGGCCTGCTGGCGGCCGGCACGGTCCTCGGGACCCTGGCCGTCGGCGGGCTGTTCACCGCCGTGCCGTCGCTCTCCTGGAGCCCCTGGCCCGACGCGTACATCTTCGTCGGCACCCTCGCCGCGATGATCGCCCAGGCCCGCGGACTGGTCGAGTTCTGGTTCGCCTGGATGCTGGTCGACGTGGTCGGCGTCCCGCTGGCGTTCAGCAGCGGACTCCCGTTCTCCGGACTCGTCTACGTCATCTACTTCGTGCTCGTCCTGTGGGGCCTGCGCGACTGGTGGCTGCACACCCGACGGCAGCCGGCGCCCGCCGCGGCCGGAGAAGCCCCGGCGCCCGCCGTGCCGGCCGGGGCCGCGGCCACGGAGACCCCCGCATGACCGCCCCCGCGCGGCCCGCCGCACCGGCCGTCCCCCGCGCCGCCGCCCCGCCGCTCGAAGGAGCCAGCATGACCACCGCACTCCAGGACACCCACGACCGGTACGCGGACGACGGCATCGTCCTCGACCCCGTCGAGCGCGCCGTCGCCGACATCGCGGCCGGCCGGCCCGTCGTGGTCGTGGACGACGAGGACCGGGAGAACGAGGGCGACCTGATCATCGCCGCCGAGAAGGCCACCCCCGAGATCGTCGCCTTCATGATGACCGAGTGCCGCGGCCTCATCTGCGCCCCGATGGAGGGCGACACCCTTGACCGGCTCGAACTCCCGCAGATGGTGCGGCAGAACACCGAGTCGATGGGCACCGCCTTCACCGTCTCCGTCGACGCCTCCGCCGAGCACGGCGTGACCACCGGCATCTCCGCCGCCGACCGCGCCACCACCCTGCGCCTGCTCGCCTCCGGGGACAGCACGCCCGGCGACTTCGTCCGCCCCGGCCACGTCTTCCCGCTGCGGGCCAGGCCCGGCGGCGTCCTCGCCCGCAACGGCCACACCGAGGCCGGAGTCGACCTCGCCCGGCTCGCCGGGCTGCGCCCCGCCGCGGCGATCGTGGAGATCGCCGCCGAGGACGGCACCATGATGCGCCTGCCCGAACTCGTCGCCTTCGCTCGCAAGCACGGACTGGCGATCATCTCCATCGAGGACCTGATCGCCTACCGCCGCTCGGCGGCCGAGCCCACCGTCCGCCGGGTGGCGGCCGAGCCCACCGTCCGCCGCGAGGCCGAGACCCGGCTGCCCACCGCCTTCGGCGACTTCCGCGCCCACGGCTACCGCTCCACGGTGGACGGGGTCGAGCACATCGCCCTCGTGCGGGGTGACATCGGCGACGGAACGGACGTCCTCGTTCGAGTGCATTCCGAGTGCCTCACCGGTGACATCTTCGGCTCACTGCGCTGCGACTGCGGCCCCCAGCTCCAGGAGTCCCTGGCCCGGGTCACCGAGGAGGGCCGCGGCGTCGTCCTCTACCTCCGCGGCCACGAGGGCCGGGGCATCGGGCTGCTGTCCAAGCTCCGAGCGTACGAACTCCAGGAGCACGGCCGGGACACCCTCGACGCCAACCTGGAGCTCGGCCTGCCCGCCGACGCCCGGGACTACGCCGCCGCCGCGCAGATGCTCACCGACCTCGGCGTGCGCAGCCTGCGGCTGATGACCAACAACCCGGAGAAGACCGCGGCCCTGCTCGCGCACGGCCTGCGGGTCGTCCGGGAGCCCGCGCCGGTCGCGGCGGGGGAGCACAATCTCCGCTATCTGCGCACCAAGCGCGACCGGATGGGCCACGATCTGCCCTGGCTGGACGACGGCCGCCCGCCGGCCGGCCACGTCCAGTAGGCCCGCCGCCGGCCGACGCCCCGGCGGAGACGCACGACACCGACAACAGGCAACACGTAACAGGCAGCACGCCCGCCCCGGCGGGCACGACGCGAGGGAAGACAACAGACGTGAGCGGTAAGGGTGCCCCCGAACTGTCCGTGCAGGACTCCGGCGATCTGCGCGTGGCCGTGATCGCCGCCCATTGGCACGAGCAGGTGATGGACGGCCTGATGAACGGCGCCCTGCGCGCCCTCGGCGAGCTGGGCATCGAGGAGCCCACCGTGCTCCGCGTCCCCGGCAGCTTCGAACTGCCGGTCGTCGCCAAGGTGCTGGCGGGCCGCGGCTACGACGCCATCGTGGCCCTCGGCGTCGTCATCCGGGGCGGCACCCCGCACTTCGAATACGTCTGCCAGGGCGTGGCCCAGGGCCTCACCCAGGTCTCCGTCGACACGGGCGTGCCGGTCGGCTTCGGCGTGCTCACCTGCGACACCGAGGAGCAGGCCCTGGACCGGGCCGGCCTGGAGGGCAGCCGCGAGGACAAGGGCCACGAGGCCGTGATGGCCGCTGTCGCCACCGCCACCACGCTGCGCTCCGTCGCCGAACCGTGGCGCCGCACCGCGACGCCGCACCGAGGCGCCGGGCAGGCGGGGGACGCGAACCGGTAAGTTGTAGGCACCATGGCGAACAAGACATTCGAGGAGCTCTTCACCGAGCTCCGCCACAAGGCCGCCACCGGCGACCCCGCTACCTCCCGCACCGCCGAACTGGTCGCGCAGGGCGTGCACAGCATCGGCAAGAAGGTCGTCGAGGAGGCGGCCGAGGTGTGGATGGCCGCCGAGCACGAGGGCAGCGACCGCACCGCCGAGGAGATCTCGCAGCTCCTCTACCATCTGCAGGTCATGATGGTCGCCCGGGGCATCTCCCTGGACGACGTATACGCTCACCTCTGAGCGGCGCCGCGCCGGGGGCCCGCCCTCCCCGGCGCCGCGGCCGCCGCCCGCGGCGGCAGCTCGAAATACCCGTTCGACGCGACCGGTTGGACACCTCCGCCGGACACCCGCCGGACATCCGCGTCCAGTGGGTGAACGCCCCGAAGAACGCCGCCCCGCCCCGAAGACCCGCCGCCCCGAAGAAGCGAAGGAACGCCTCATGCTGCGCATCGCCGTCCCCAACAAGGGTGCTCTCAGCGAGCCTGCGTCGGAGATGCTCCAGGAGGCCGGTTACAAGCAGCGCAAGGACCGCCGCGAGCTGGTCCTGGTGGACTCCGACAACGACGTCGAGTTCTTCTTCCTCCGCCCCCGCGACATCGCCGTCTACGTCGGCTCCGGCCGGCTCGACATCGGCATCACCGGCCGCGACCTGCTGCTCGACTCGGGCGCGGACGCGGAGGAGATCATGCAGCTCGGCTTCGCCGGCTCCACCTTCCGTTACGCCACCCGCCCCGGCACCGCCAAGGAGGTCGGCGAGTTCGGCGGCATGACCGTCGCCACCTCGTTCGCCGGGCTCGTCACGAAGCACCTCGCCGACCACGGCGTGGACGCCTCCGTCGTCCGCCTCGACGGCGCCGTCGAGACCGCCATCCAGCTCGGCGTCGCCGAGATCATCGCCGATGTCGTGGAGACGGGCACCACCCTCCGCAACGCCGGTCTGGAGATCATCGGCGAGCCGATCCTCCGCTCCGAGGCCGTCGTGATCCGCCGCACCGGCGAGGACGGCGAGGAGCCGAAGGTGCGGCAGTTCCTCCGCCGCATGCACGGCGTCCTCGTCGCCCGCCGCTACGTGATGATGGACTACGACATCCGCGTCGAGCAGGTGGAGCGCGCCGTCGCCCTCACCCCCGGCCTGGAGTCGCCGACCGTCTCCCCGCTGCACCACGAGGGCTGGGTCGCCGTCCGTTCGATGGTCCCCTCCCAGGACGCCCAGCGGATCATGGACGAGCTGTACGACCTCGGTGCCCGGGCCATCCTCACCACCGGCATCCACGCCTGCCGCCTGTAGAACCACCGCCCGCGCCCGCCCGGGCGGCCCCGCCCCGCCGCGCACATCGGCCGGCCGGGGCGGCCCCGGGCGGCGGGCCCGAACCCCCGGAGACCCCGTGTCCCCCTCCACCCCCGGCGGGGAGCCCGCCGGCCGGCCCGGCCCGGACGGCCTGCCCGCGCTGCCCGTCACCTTCCGGCCGACGCGCACCCGGGTGATCCTGCTCGGCGCGGGGGCGGCGGTGCTCGCCACCCTGACGGTCCTCGCCCTGGTGCTGCCGAGCCTGAGCCTCACCGAGCGCTCCACCTTCATCCTCACCGGACTGCTCGGCCTCGGCGTCATGGTGCTGCTCAGCCGTCCGCACATCGACGCGGACGAGGAGGGCATCACCGTGGTCAACCTGACTGCCCGGCGCCGCCTCTCCTGGGCGGAGGTGCTCCGCGTCAACCTGCGTCCCGGAGACCCGTGGGTCCATCTGGATCTCGCCGACGGCACCCATCTGCCCGCGATGGGCATCCAGCCCGGCATCGCCCGGGACAAGGCGATAGCCGACGCCCGGGCGCTGCGGGCCCTCGCCGACCACCACGGCACCGGCCGCCGGGCGGCCCCGACGGACTGAGCGGACCGGGCGGTACGGGACGGACGGGACGGGCCCGGACCGGAGGGACGGGTCCGACCAGGCAGGGGCACGGGGCCGGGCGGACCGGCCGGGACCGTGTGGACCGGGCGGACGGAACGGCACCGGGCGGGCCGAACGGAACACCGCCCACCCCCGGGGCCCCCGCGTCCGGCACCAGGGCACACCCCCGGGGAAACCCCGGATCGCCCGTCCGTGCGTCTTCGCAGGCCCCGGAGCAGTGATTACCCTGTGCCGTGGCGGCGCGACACGCGCCCCGCCCCGCACCGGACGGGCACCGCGGCAGCGTGCGTGCCCCGCGGGGCACCTGCGAGCCGAGGAGTGAATTCCTTAGCCGATGGACGGTTCGTCCTGTAGTACCCGCGCCGCCCTCTCGCCGGAGGCGGCGGCATGATCGTTCCCCTTCTCCTGCTCGCCGCGGCCCTGCTGCTGATTCTCGCCAACGGCTTCTTCGTGGCGGCCGAGTTCAGTCTTGTCACCGTCGAACGCGCGGACGCCGAACGGGCCGCCGCCGAGGGCGACCCGCGCGCCCGCACCGTCGTCAAGGCCCTGCGCGAGCTCTCCTTCCAGCTCTCCGGCACGCAACTCGGCATCACCCTCACCTCCCTGGTGGTGGGCATGCTCGCGGAGCCCGCGCTGGCCCGGCTGCTGACCGGCCCGCTCACCGCCGCCGGACTGCCCCCGGGCGCCGTGCCGGGCGTGGCCGTGGTCACCGGCGTCCTCGCCGCCTCGGCCCTGCAGATGGTCGTCGGCGAACTCGTCCCGAAGAACTGGGCGGTGTCGCGGCCCTTCGCGGTCGCCCGGTTCGTCGCCGGACCGCAGTACGCCTTCGCGTCCCTCTTCCGGCCAGTCATCGCCCTGCTCAATGGGGTGGCCAACCGGCTCGTCCGCGGTATGGGCGTGGAGCCGACCGACGTCCTGGAATCCGCCCGCACGCCCGGTGAACTGGTCTCCCTCGCCCGGCACTCGGCCCGCGCCGGGGCGTTGGAGCAGGACACCGCGGACCTGTTCGTCCGCACCCTGTCGCTGGCCGGGCTCTCCGCGCAGCACGTCATGACCCCGCGGGTGCGGGTCGCCGCGCTGCAGGACTCGGCCACCGCGGCGGACGTCGTCAACCTCACCCGGGCCACCGGGCTCTCCCGCTTCCCCGTCTACCGGGAGCGGCTGGACGAGGTCGTCGGCATGGTCCACCTGAAGGACGCCCTCGCCATACCGGCGCACGAGCGGTTGCGCACGCCGGTCGTGCGCGTCAGTGTGCCGCCGCTGATGGTGCCGGAGACCCTGCCCGTGCAGCGGCTGCTGGAGCGGCTGCGCCGGGAGCAGCCGATCGCCGTCGTCGTCGACGAGTACGGCGGCACGGCCGGGGTCGTCACCCTGGAGGACATCGTCGAGGAACTGGTCGGCGAGGTGCGCGACGAGCACGACGCCGCCGGACGGCCCGAACTGGCCCCCGCCCCGGCCGAGGAGGGCCGGCCCGCGTGGGACGCCGACGGCGGCTGCCGGATCGACGCGCTGCGGACCGTCGGGCTGGCGGCGCCCGACGGGCCGTACGAGACCGTGGCCGGACTCGTCGCCGACCTCCTCGGCCGGATCCCGGCCGTCGGGGACACCGCCGAACTCCCCGGCTGGCGGCTGCGGGTGCACCGGGTCCGCCACCACCGGGCCGAGACGGTGCGGCTGGTACGGACGGCCGGCGCGCGTGGCCGGGACGGCACGGCAGGCGCGTGCGGCCGGGGCACGCCGGACTCCGCCGCGGCCGCTCCGCCACCGCACCGCGGCACGGCCGCGGAGGCGGCCGCGGCACGCGGCGTGCCGGCGCATGCCGGGCCGGCCGCGGCACCCGCCGCCCGGGGCCGCCGCGCCGGCGCGGCCACCGCGGGCCCGGCGGCCACGGGCACGCTGGTCCGCGGCACGGACCGGGCGGCCCCGCCGGCCCCGTCGGCCACGGAACGGACCGGGACCGGCCGGCGCGCCCCGGAGACCGCGCGGCCGGCCGGCACGGCCCGTGCCGCCGGACCGGTACGGGCGGGAGGCCCGCGATGAGCCTGCTCCAACTCCTCTTCGCCGCCGTGCTCGTGCTCGGCAACGGCTTCTTCGTGGGCGCCGAGTTCGCCCTGGTGTCCGTACGCCGCAGCCAGATCGAGCCGCTCGCCGCCGCCGGCTCGGCCCGCGCACGCACCGTGCTGACGGGGCTGGAGAACCTGCCGCAGATGATGGCCGCCGCCCAGTTCGGCATCACGGTCTGTTCGCTGACCCTCGGCGCCGTCGCCGAGCCGACCGTGGCCCGGCTGCTGGAGCCCGTCTTCCACGCCGTCCGGCTGCCCGAGCCGCTGGTGCACCCGCTCGGCTACGCCATCGCCCTGGCCCTGGTCGTCTTCCTCCACCTCGTCGTGGGGGAGATGGTGCCGAAGAACCTCGCCATGGCCGCCCCCGAGCGGACCGCGCTGCGGCTGGCCCCGGCCCTGGTCGCCTTCGCCCGGCTGTGCCGTCCGGTGACGGCCCTCTTCGGCGCCTGCGCGCACCTGGTGCTCCGGCTCTTCCGGGTGGAGCCCAAGGACGAGGTCGAGGCCGTTTTCACCAGCGAACAGCTGAGCCGCCTCGTCGCGGACTCCCACGAGGCGGGTCTGCTCGCCCCGGAGGAGCAGGAACGGCTGGCCGACGCGCTGGACATGGGCAGCAGACCGGTGACCGAGGTGCTGCTCGATCCGGCGGCCCTCGTCACGGTCGGCCCCGGCGCGACCGCCCGGGAGATCGAGCGGCTGACCGTGCGCACCGGCTTCTCCCGCTTCCCCGTACGCGACGGAGCCGGGACCGGGACCGGAACGGGCGCCGGCTTCCTGGGCTACGTCCACGTCAAGGACGTCCTGGACTCGGACGAACCCGAGGCCCGTGAGGCCCGCGGGGTCCCGGCCCCCGTCCCCGGACGCCCGCCGGGCCGGGACGGCACCGGGCCCTCGGTGGGCACGCCGGCGGGGGAGGCGCCGGCCGGTCAAAGCCCGGCCGGTGACGGTCCGGCGGGGGAGAGAGCGGCCGGGGACGGCCCGGCGGCGGAGAGTCCGGCCGGGGACGGCGACGGCACGCTCCGGACCGGCGAGGCGCTGCCCCGCCACGCGCTGCGCCCCATGCCGGTGCTCCGCGCGGAGACCCCGCTCGACGACGCGCTGACCGCGATGCGCCGGTCCGCGGCCCATCTCGCCCAGGTCGCGGACGCCTCCGGTCGGGTCCTGGGCCTGGTCGCGCTGGAGGACGTCCTGGAGACCCTGGTCGGCGAGGTGCACGACCCCGCGCACCGCTCCCGCCGTCTCACGGCCCAGCGGGGAGCCCGCGTCGTCACCCGGCGCCCGGAGCGGGCCCCCGCCCGGGAGGCGTCCGTCCGGGGATGACAGCGCCACGGGGCGCCAACTCGCGTGCCCCGTACAGGCGGTGCGGGTGCAAGGCAGTGCGGGTCCGCGCGGACGCGCCGGCGCGTCCGCGGTGGTTTCAGAGGGGGGACTGCGGGCCGGGGCCGAGGGGGCCCCGGCCCGACAGGACCTCGCCGTAGGCCTGCATCAGGTCCGGCAGCCGCAGCGTGGCCAGGTCCTCGCGGGTCGGGGTGCCGGTGTAGCCCGCGAGCCGCAGGTCGCGGTAGGCGCAGCTCTTCTCGTACAGGGTGCGCAGGAAGCGGCCGTTGCCGAGCTCGTCGATCCAGCCCTGGTCGACCACGTGGCCGCAGATACTGCGCAGTTCCTCGACGGATTCCTCGTCCCAGCAGTCGCCGTTCTCGGCGGCCAGCACCTCGCCGATCCGCGTCAGCTCCAGGGGCCGGTAGCTGGGGAAGTCGACGCGGGTGGTGAAGCGGGAACCGAGGCCGGGGTTGGCGGCGAGCAGCCGGTCCATGCCCTCGGGGTAGCCGGCGAGGATGACGACGAGGCGGTCGCGGTTGTCCTCGGCGCGCTTGAGGAGTACCTGCAGGGCCTCGTCGCCGTAGGCGTCGCCCTTGCTGTAGCCGGAGTTGGAGAGGCTGTACGCCTCGTCGACGAAGAGCACCCCGCCGAGCGCGGAGTCGATCAGCTCATTGGCCTTGACGGCCGTCTGGCCCAGGAACTCGCCGACCATGTCGGCGCGTTGGGCTTCCACCAGATGGTCGCCGCCGAGCAGGCCGAGGGCGTAGAAGACGCGGCCGAGGATGCGGGCGACCGTGGTCTTGCCGGTGCCGGAGGGGCCGGAGAAGACGAAGTGCCGCTTGGGCGGCTGGACCGGCAGCCCCTCACCGGCGCGCAGCCGCGCCATGTGCAGCTGCGCGGAGAGCGCCCGCACCTGCCGTTTCACCGGCTCCAGCCCGACCATCCGTTCGAGTTCGTCCAGGGCTTGGGCCAGCAGGACGGGGTCGGGCGGCCCGTCCGGCAGCGGGGAGGCGGGGCGGGGCTGGACCGGCAGGACCGCCTTCTCGCGGATGCCGTCGGCGTCGAGGGGGGCCGGGCCGGACAGGGGCCCGTCGAGGTCGCCCGCCGGGTCCTGGCCGGGAGCCGTGGGAGCGGACGGGGTGGACGGTGCGGACGGTGCGGATGAGGCGGCGGGCGGGAAGTCGCGTCCGGGGTCGGCGGGCGGGTCGGAGCCGTAGCCGTCGGGGTCCGCCATGGCGTCCAGGAGGTCCTGGCCGCCGGTCCCGGCGAGGGAGACGGCCGCCAGGTCGCCCGCCTCCAGGCCGTCGCCGTCGGATATCGCGGCCAGCCGGGCGGCGGTGTCCATGAAGGCCGGGTCCACCCGGTGCACGGCCCGGTAGAGGGGGAGGGCGGCGGCGCTGCGGCCGGTGCCCTCGCGGGCGCGGGCCAGCCAGTAGCGCAGTTCCTTGCGCTGCGGCTGCTCGCTGCGGCAGCGCATCAGGGCCGCCGAGAGCAGCGGTTCGGCCTGCCCGTACATCTCCAGGCGGACCCGGGCCATGCCGCCGAAGAGGCCGGCCTCGATGCCGAGCAGCGGGTCGTCGAGGAGCGGGCCGGTGTGCCGGATGAGCAGCTCCCAGTCCTTGACGAGATAGGCGCGGCAGGCATGCAGGAAGCGCACCTGCGGGTCCGCGTCGACCGGGGGGCAGCCCGCCAGGGCGCGGTCCAGCTCGGCGACGTGGCGGCCGTCGAGCCAGTGCGAGGCGTGCGCCAGCAGCAGATCGCGGGGACTTTCCAGCACGGGCTGGACCCACCAGCCCAGCCAGTACCAGGAGTTGAGTTTGCGCCGGTGACGGGCGCGCTGTTCGCCGAAACGGTCGCGGTGGCGGTACATCCGCAGCAGGGCCGTCGCCGGCTCCACGCGCAGGGCGTGCAGCCCGAGCCAGGCGTCGGCCATCCCCGGGTCCCTGCGCACCGCGGCCCGGAACTCGTCCTCCGCCTGCGCGTAGGCCCCCATGGTGTACGCGTCGACAGCGCGCAGCCAGGCGAGATCGGCCGGCGAGTCGTCCCGGCCCCGGATGCCGAAGTCCATCGCGTCCCCCACAAACTGCCCCCGTGGTGGCGGCCGGCGGACGCCGGGCCGCAGCCTTTCAACCACCGCGCCGTGGGAGGGACTTGCGATTCCTCCCGTCTGGCATCGTACCCGTGGCGGGAGGGCACGCCGAAGGGCGCCGCCCAGGTGAGGGGCGGTATCGGCCCTTCACGGGGGGCGCCGAGGGGGAGGGGGCGCACGATCACCGAGTGTGATCGTCGGTGGCGGATTTCTGTCCGTCTTGCGGCTTTTGTGAGGTGTCAGGGCAGAACGAAGCCCCCGATCACGGGGGAACAACCGGGGGCTTCGCGTCTGGGTGCGGCCCCGGAGGGGCGCACACTCAGAACGTAAGACCTGTCCGGCCGCCAGGTCAAGCCGAGTTCGCGGACTTCCGGCCACCTCACGGGGGCTCCACCGGGGCCGGACTGCGCAGCGAGTGGATTTGGTCACGCTCCGTGAAACCGGGAGGGAGTCATTCCGTCCCCGGGGGCCTCCTGAACCACAGGTATCCCTCGGGTCGCTGCCGTACCAGAAGATCGGCATGGGGGCGCGTGGGGTCGTATCCGAAGTGTTCCCGCTCCGACCGGGTCCAGCCGTCCCAGAACGCGGACAGCTCCGGGCCGTCGCGCCGCCGCCCCCGCTCCCACGCCGTGTCGCGCGGGGTCTCCATCCAGATCAGCAGCGCCAGATACGGCCGCAGGGCCCGCCGCCCGGCGCCGACGCCCTCCAGCAGAACCACCGGCGCGGGCGGCAGCTCCCGCTCTCCGGCGAAGCGCCTCCGGTGCCAGTCGTAGACGCGGTGGCGGGCGGCCCGGCCGCGGCCGAACGGGACGAGGACCTCGCGGACGAGCCGGTCCGTCCAGCCGAACGGCTCGTCGTGCGTGGCGAGATCGTCCAGCCGCAGCACCGGCGCCCCGCCGAGGGCGGCGGCGAGCCGCCCGGCGAAGGTGCTCTTGCCCGACCCGGCATGGCCGTCGACGGCCACCAGCCGCACGGGACCGCAGGACGGCGGCAGCGCGCGCAGCCGCCGGGCCAGGGCGGCGAGGTCCGAGTGCTCGGCGGAGTCCACCCCGTCACGGTACGGCCCGCCCGGAGCGGGTCGCGGGCCGGCTGCTCCTCCAGTGGTATCAACCATTAATCATGCCGACATGCGCGCATGAGTGCTGGTCGGCGGGTATCACGACGGGGATAGTGGAACACCCCCGCGGAGGCGCCGGCCCGCGTCCGCGGACCGCGCAGCCCCTGACCGTGCTTCAGCTCCGAGGCCGGAACGGCCCATGACTGGGGGAATCCGCATGACCTCACCCACACCACGGCGCACCATCCTGGCCGCCGCCCTCGCCACGGCGGCGGGTGCCGCCGCGGCCCCCGCCGCCTTCGCCGCCCCCGGCGGAGGGCGGGGCTCCGCGATCCCGGCGGGCCCGGGCGCCGATACCGCCGCCACGGACCTGTCCGACACCACCGCCGGGAGGGGCGTGCCCCGCGTGGACTACCACGGCTGGACCACCGCTCCGGACTGGCGGAGCGGCGCCGCCAAGGGCACCGCCGTCCGCCCCGGCCGCAGACCCGGCCTGGCCATCGCCCGCCCCGCCGGCCGCACCGACTACACCGACCCGCACACGCGGAAGACCGCCACCTGGGAGTACGCCACCTGGACCGGCCCGGTCCGCCGGCTCTCCGTCCCGGCGAACGAGGTGGTCCCCTCCTGGAACGCCCACACCCCGGCCGGCACCTGGCTCCAGGTCGAGCTGCGCGGCACGTACACCGACCGCACCGACACTCCCTGGTACGTGATGGGCCGCTGGGCCGCGGGCGACGGCGACATCCGCCGCACCTCCGTCGACGACCAGTCGGACGGCCGGAGCAGCGTCTGGACCGACACCTTCTCCGTCAACGGCTCCGCCGGGGACCTGCGCCTCGCCTCGTACCGGCTGCGGCTCACCCTCTACCGCAAGCCGGGCAGCGACCGCACCCCGGTGGTCTGGCGGCTCGGTGCGATGGCCTCCGACATCCCGGACCGCTTCACCGTCCCGGCCTCGGAGGCCGGCGCGGCGGCCGCCCGCGAACTGGAGGTGCCGCGCTACTCCCAGAACATCCACATCGGCGAGTACCCGGAATACGACAACGGCGGCGAGGCCTGGTGCAGCCCCACCTCCTCCCAGATGGTCGTCGAGTACTGGGGCCGCAAGCCGACAAAGAAGCAACTCGCCTGGGTCAATCCGGAGTTCGCTGACCCTCAGGTCTGCCACGCCGCCCGCTACACCTTCGACTACCAGTACGACGGCTGCGGCAACTGGCCCTTCAACGCCGCCTACGCCGCGACGTACCGCGACATGCAAGGCATCGTCACCCGGCTCGGCTCCCTGAACGACGCCGAGAAGCTGATCGGCGCGGGCATCCCGGTCATTACGTCCCAGTCCTTCCTGGAGCCGGAGCTCGACGGCGCCGGCTACGGCACCGCGGGACACCTGATGTGCCTCATCGGCTTCACGGAGGACGGCGACGTCATCGCCAACGACCCGGCGAGCGACAGCAACGACGCGGTCCGCCGTGTCTACAAGCGCCGCCAGTTCGAGAACATCTGGCTGAGGACCAAGCGCTACAACGCCTCCGGCAAGGAGGCGAGCGGCACGGGCGGCATCTGCTACCTCTACTGGCCCGCCCGGCCCACGGCCGTCCAGTGCCGGACCTTGGCCGCACTCGGCATCCGCTGAGCCGCGGTCGAGCGACTGTTCCGCCGCCGCCACGCCGCCACGCCGCCGCGCCGCCACGCCGCCGCGCCGCCACGCCGCCGCGCCGCCACGCCGCCGCGCCGCCACCGGACCGCTGTGTCCCGGCGGCGGCGCGCGTCGCCGGGCGTCCGCGCCGTGGCCGGCGGTCCGGGGTCAGCGTCCGCTGGAGCCGTCGATGCGCTCGCGGAGGATGTCGGCGTGGCCGGCGTGCCGGGCGGTCTCCTCGATCATGTGCACCAGGACCCACCGCATCGACGGGGCGTGCCTCCGGTGTGGGGGCCGGGGCGCGGGCCGGGTCAGGTCCGTACAGGTCTCGATGACCTGGTTCGCCCGGCCGATGGCCTCCCGGTAGTCGGCGAGGACGCCGTCGGCCGTCTCCTCGGGGACCGGCCGCCAGGTCCGGCTCCAGTCGTCGGGCTCTTCGCCCAGGAACGCGAACCGCTCGACGGCGGCCAGATGCTTGACCAGGCCCAGGAGGCTCGTCCCCGAGGGCACTCCGGCGGTCCGGACCTGCGGCTCCGGCACCCCTGCGGCCTTGTCCGCGACCGCGCCGCGCACGTAGTCGAGGAATCCCAGGAGGGTGGCTTTCTCGTCGGCGCCGGTGCGCGGGGGTTTCTCGTCCCGCGCCGATGCCGGAGCTTCCTGCGGGCGGTGACGGGGCATCGTGTCTCCTCCGGTGCGGTATGTGCCGTGCGGCCGGGTGCTCATCCGGCGGTCCGCCGCAGAACGAGGACGGTGTCGGTGACGGTGGCGGTCTCGCCGCCGGGTCCGGTGGCCCGGCGCCGCGGCATGTCCGCGCGCAGGACCGGCCACTCCCCGGGGTCGAGATCCAGCTCGGCGGCGATCCCGGCGGGGGCGGGGTGGCGGACGCCGGGGTCCTGGTTCCAGGACCAGGGCGCGGTGGAGCCGTGGCCGACGATCAGCAGCAGGCCGCCGGGCCGCAGGGCGTGTGCCGCGGTCCGGAGGATCTGCTCACGGGGCAGCGGGAACGGGGTGTGCAGGTACTGGGCGGAGACGAGGTCGAACTCCCCGTCCGGGAAACTCCGGGCCAGGTCGTGCTGTTCGGCGTTGACCCGGTCCCCGGCGCCGAGTTCACGGGCACGCTCCCGCACCCGTTCGACGGCCGTGGGGGAGAGATCCACGGCGGTGACCCGCCAGCCGCGCCGGGCGAGCCAGAGGGTGTCGCCGCCCGCGCCGCAGCCCAGGTCCAGAGCGGCGCCGGGCCGCAGCGGTCCGGCGGTCTCGGCGAGCAGGGGGTTCACGCGCTCGCCTGCGGCGCGCCGGGTGGCGTAGTGCTGCTCCCAGAACAGCTCGGCCCCGTCGTCGGGCGGGCCGGCCCGCGGGCCGCGGTTTCGGGTGGTGTCCATCCGGCGTGTCTCCTTCGGGATCGGCGTGCGCCAGGGGGGTACATGGGCGGGCGTGCGCTGGGGTTTCGGGGGTCGGTATGCGCCTGGGACGTGGGCCGGGTGCGCGCTGGGGTTCGGGAGTCCGCGTGTGCCCGGGACGTGGGCAGGTGCGCGCCGGGGTTCGTGGATCGGTGTGTGCCGGGGTCCGGGCCCGCCGCGCCGACAGGTTGCCGTTGCCCGGCGGGGGCCCTGGCGGCGGTTCCATCACCGGTCACCGGTCACCCGTCACCGGGCCGCTCAGTCGTCGAAGAAGGCGAGCAGTTCGGCGGTGACGAACGCCGGGTTCTCCTCCGGCAGCCAGTGGCCCGCCTTGGGCACCTCGACGGCCCGCGTGATGCGGGACATGCGGGGTTCGGCCGTGGACCGGGTGAACGGGAGCATGCCTTTGGCGGTCATGAGCATCGCGGGCACGGTGACCGGCTCGGCGGCGGTGTTGTCGCGCTCGTCCCGGTCCAGCGTCCGGTACAGCTCGAATCCGCCGGTGAGGACCTGCTTCCGGCGGTAGGTGCGGGCGAATTCGTCGATCTGCTCGTCGGTGTACGGGGACTTCGCGCCGGGGCCGCCGAAGCTCGTCCCGCCGTGGGCCACGTACGGGAAGAACAGCGCGAGGTATTCCCGCACGTCGTCGGCCACGAGCGTCTCGGGGAACCCGTCCTGGTCGTGGAAGGCCATGTGCCAGCTCAGCGACCGGTACCGCTCGGCGCTGAGCCCGGGGCCCGGGAGGGGGTAGTCGAGGTGGGCGTACCGGGCGACCTCGTCCGGGTACCGCGCGGCGTACTGGAAGCCGACGCCGGCGCCGAGGTCGTGCCCGACGAGGTTGATGCCGCGCAGGCCCAGCTTCCCGGCGAGCAGGCCGTGCACGTAGCGGGCGAGGGTGGCCTTGTCGTAGCCCGACGGCGCTCCCCTGCTGTCACCGAGCCCCGGCAGGTCCAGCGCGTACACCGTGTACCGCTCGGCGAGTTCCGGCATGATCCCGCGCCATGCGTACCAGGACTGCGGCCAGCCGTGCAGCAGGACGAGCGGCTCGCCGGTCCCGCCGGTGACGTAGTGCATGCGCACGCCGTCGACCTCGGCGAACTCATGACGGAACCGGCGGTTGAACGCGGCGTCGTCGCGGGTGGCGGAGTCGAAGGCCGGGGCGACGGCTTCGGCGGCCGCCCGGCGGGGGGCCTCGTCCAGCGCCCGGCCGGGGCTCGTCGCGCACGCGGACGTCAGGACGAGCGCGGCCACGGCCAGTACCGCGCTCCGTGTCCACCGTGCGCCGGGCCTGCGGACGGCGGCTGTCCGGCCACGGGGTGTTCCGCTCTCCTGAGCCGTTGTGACGTTGGTTGTCATGGGGCGTCACCTCCGTCGGCAGCATCGCCGTCCTCATTCCGGGCTTGCAAGGAAAGTTGCGGATCCGCACGATGGGGGGATGAGCGGAACCGGAGAGGACGTCCTGGCGGGAGTCGGGCCGCGGCTGCGCGCGCTGCGCCGGGCGCGGGGTGCGACGCTGAAGGACCTGGCCACCGAGACCGGCCTGACGCCGAGCACGCTGTCCCGGCTCGAGAACGGCAGACTCCGGCCCACGCTGGAGCAGTTGCTGCCCCTGGCCCGGGCGCACGGCGTCCCGCTCGACGATCTCGTCGCGGCGCCGCCGACCGGCGACCCGCGCATCCATCTGCGGCCGGTGCGGCGTTCCGGGCTGATCGTGGTGCCGCTGACCCGGCGGGCCGGGGGTATCCAGGCGTACAAGGTGATCCATCCGCCCGCGGGCCGGGCACCGACCATGAAGCCGCAGACCCACGAGGGCTACGAGTGGTTCTACGTCCTGGCCGGGCAGGTCCGGTTCGTACTCGGCGAGCAGGATCTCCGGCTCGGCCCGGGGGAGGCCGCGGAGTTCGACACCCGCCTGCCGCACTGGGTCGGCAGCGCCGGCAGCGAACCCGCGGAACTGCTCACCCTCTTCGGCCCGCAGGGGGAGCGCGCCCACGTCGCCCCGTCCGGCGCGTGACCGCCCGCACTCGGCGCGATCCGCGCGCCCTGCTCCGGACGACGGAGTGCCGGGCGGCGCGGGGGGAGGGCGGCGGAGGAGACCGCTGTCCGGCGCCCGGGGCGTGGCAGGGTGGCCGTCATGGACGGCTATGGATGGGAACTGGCGCTGGTCGCGGCGCTGATCGTGCTGAACGCCCTCTTCGCGGGCAGTGAGATCGCCCTCATCTCGCTGCGGGAGAGCCGGCTCCGGCGTCTGCGGCGCGGTGACGGTGCGAACGCGGCGCGGCTGGTGCGGCTGGCCGAGGACCCGAACCGGTATCTGGCCACGATCCAGGTCGGCATCACCCTGGCCGGGTTCCTCGCGTCGGCGACGGCGGCGGTGTCCCTGGCCGAACCGGTCGCGCCCCGGCTCGCGTTCCTCGGATCCGCGGCCGAACCGGTGGCGATCGCCCTGGTGACGCTGGTGCTGACGTTCGTGACGCTGGTGGCGGGAGAGCTGGCGCCGAAGCGGCTGGCCATGCAGTTCGCCGAGCGGTGGGCGCTGCTGGCCGCCACCCCTCTGACGGTGCTCTCCACCGCGTCACGGCCCGTGATCTGGGCCCTGGGCCGGTCCACCAACGCCCTCGTCCGGCTGCTCGGCGGGGATCCGCGGGCGGGGCAGGAACCCCCGACTCCGGAGGAGCTCAAGGACATGGTGGTCGGCCAGCGCGGGCTGACGGCCCAGCAGCGCAGGATCCTCGCCAACGCGCTGGAACTCCACGAGCGCATCCTGCGGGACGTGCTGGTGCCGCGCCGTTCGGTGTTCACGATCGCCGCGTCGCTGCCCGCGGGAGAGGCGCGCGCCGAGCTGGCGGGCGCCGGACACTCCCGGGCGCCGGTGGTCCGTGCCGGGCACTTCGAGGACGTGGTCGGTGTGGTGCGGCTGCGGGACCTGACGACGAGTGATGACGCCGTCCCCGTGACCGAGGTGGCACGGCCGGCCGTGGTGTTCTCCGACTTCACGAAGGTGTCCGAGGCGCTGCGGCGTTTCCGGGCGGACCGCCAGCAGTTCGCCCTGGTCGTCGACGAGTACGGGTCGGTCGAGGGCATCGTCACCATCGAGGACCTGCTGGAGGAGATCGTCGGGGAGATCTACGACGAGACGGACCGCGACGTGCTGTCCGTGCGGCCGCAGCGGGACGGCTCCCTGCTCCTGCCGGGGTCCTTCCCCGTCCACGACCTGCCCGACATCGGGGTCGAGGTGGGCGGCACGGCGGCACGCGGGCGGTTCACCACGATCGCCGGTCTCGTCCTGGACCGGCTCGGCCGCATCCCGGAGACGCCGGGGGAGCGGATTGCCCTGGGCGCCTGGGAGGTCGAGGTCACCGAGGTGGACCACCACGCCGTCACCGGCGTCCGGCTCCGCCCCCGGACCGCCGGCGGCGGGGAGGGCGGCGGCGGGGAGGGCGGCGGCCGGACCGGCGGGGGCGAGGCCGGGAGCGGGGCGTGAGGGGAGCCGCCGCCACCGGACCCGCTTGCCCGCGGCCGGCGCCCGGCTGACCCCGCGTCCCGGCATCGTCCGTCCCGGCATCGTCCGCCCCGGTGTCGCCGGCCCCGCCAGGCTGCGGCCGGACGGCGGGGCGGACGCGGATCAGCCCCGGGCGGCGCCGTCCTGCTGGTGCGGGATGCCGTCCGGCGCACCGCTGCCGGACGGCGGCTGCTCCCGCAGAAACGCGGCGGCCTGCAGTTCGTACAGCTCGCGGAAGTGGCCGCCGGGCCGGGTCAGCAGTTCGGCCGGGGCCCCGGATTCGACCAGACGGCCCTCGTGGAGGACGTGGACGAGGTCGGCATGGCGGACCGAGGCCATGCGGTGGGTGATGAGCACGATGGTCTGCCCCGCGTCGGCGAGTTGGCGGATCTGCCGGAAGACCCGCTCCTCGGCCTTGGCGTCCAGGGCGGCCGTGGGTTCGTCCACGACGAGGATCTCGCCGTCCCGGTAGCGGGCGCGGGCGATGCCCAGCCGCTGCCACTGGCCGCCGGAGAGCTGGTGGCCGCCCTTGAAGGTGCGGGAGAGCAGGGTGTTCCAGCCGCGGGGGAGTTCGCCGACGAAGTCGACCCCGGCGTGCTCGGCCGCCTCGGCCAGCCGCCGTTCGCAGAGCGGCACCGAGGTGTCGGAGATGGCCACGTTGACGCGGGCGGTCATCGGCCAGCGGTAGTGGTCCTGGGCGACCACGGCGAACCGCTCGAAGACCGCCTGCCGGTCGGCCTCGGCCGCGTCCACGCCGTCCCACAGGATGCGCCCCCGCTGCGGCGCGTACAGCCCGCAGAGCAGCTTCACCAGGGTGGACTTGCCGGAGCCGTTCTCGCCGACCAGGGCGACCACGCCGCCCAGCGGGACGGCCAGACTCACCTCGCGCAGCACGGGGGTGTCCTCACAGCCCGGATAGGCGAAGGAGACGTCCTCCAGCCGGATCTCCTTCACCCCGGCGGGCAGTTGCCGGCCGCCGGCGGGGATCTGCCGGTCGGCGGACTCCTTCAGCAGCCGGTTCAGATCGGCGACGTGCATCGACTCCTCGTGCAGGTAGTTGACGCGCCGGATCAGCCCGTCGAGGGCGCCGGTACCGGTGCGGATCGCCATGACGGCGGCCCCGGCGCCGGCCAGGGCCATGGCGCCGGTCCACAGCAGCGCGCCGAGCAGCAGATACGTGGCGAGGGTGACCAGCCCGGTGAGGGCCGAGGCCAGCAGACCCGTGCGGGCGGCCAGCCGGGCCAGCCGGGTCTGCTCCTCCTCCGCCGCCCGCGACATGCCCCGGAAGTGCTCCAGGATGAACGGGCCCGCGCCGTGCACCCGGATCTCCGCCGCCGCGTCCGTGTCCGTCAGCAGCTGGGAGAGCATCGACGAGGCCCGGACGTGCTGGAGCCAGCGGTGGAACGACCGGTACCGGCGGCGCGCCACCGTCAGCGACGCCCAGGCGCTCGGCACCACCATCACCACCAGCATCGGCAGCAGCACCGGATGCAGGACGGTCAGCACCCCGGCCGCCGCGACGAGCGACAGCAGACCGGAGATGACGGCCACGCAGTGACCGACCATCCGCCGCGCCGAGTCCGCGCCGAACTGGGCGGACTGCAGCAGCCGGTGGAACTCCTCGTCCTCCATGGCCGCCATCTCGACCCGGTAGGCCCGCTCCAGGTACATCTCCCGAGCCAGCCGCTCCACCCGGGGCTCCAGCGGCCCGGTGAACCGGATCGACGCGGCCGAGCACAGCGCCCCCACCGCGGCGGCGCCCGCGACGAAGAGGACGACGGGCAGGGACTCCCGGAGCCGGCCGTCGAGAGAGCCCGGCCCGAGCAGCACCGCGAGCAGCGCGTTCACCCCGAGCAGGCCCACGGCCTGCGCCACCCCCCGCCCGATCTCGGCGAGCGCGACCGCCGCCGTGGCGCCCCGCCCGGCCTGCCAGGAGAGCCGCACGGCCATCCCCATCAGCCGGGGGAGCGTGGCCGCCATCGTGCGGAGCGTGAGGGCGTAGCGGGTCTCCTCGTACGAGGCCCAGCTCGTGTCGTACACCAGCCGCCCGCCGAACAGCAGCTGCTCGCTCTCCGACACGGGTCCGCCGCCCGCGGCCCCGGCGGCGCCGTCCGGGCTGCTCGGGTCCGGGCTGCTCCCGTCCGGCGCGCCGTCGTCCCCGCTGTCCGGCGCGCCGTCGTGTCGATCCTTTCGGGCCCCGTCCCGATCGCCGTCCCGGGCCCCGTCCCGCCGGCCGTGGTGCTCCGGCGAACCGGCCGTCGCCGAACCCTTCATCGCTTCCCCCTCGCATGGTCGGTCCCGCCCCGTCCGCTGCGGCGGCGCTCGACCCGGGCGCCGCACCGCCGAACCGTCCGCGAGCGGTGGAAAGACGGAGGTGACGGCCCCGGGCGCGCCGGCCGGCGGCGGACGGGCAATCAAACGGATGCTCGGTTCAACGGCGGGAAGCACTGCCGCGTAACGGGCCGGACAGGGTGGATTCCGGCGGATCGCGGCGGTCACCGGCGGACGGGCGCGCGGCGCGCACACCGCGCGCTCCCCGGACCGCGCGCTCCCCGGCGCCGCCAGGAGCCGTGCCCCCGGTCACTGGCCGGCGTTCTCGTCCCCCGGCCCGCCCGGCGGTGGTCCGCCGGTGTCCGCGAAGAACTCCCGGACGGCGATGACACCGGGCGAGCCCGCCGCACCGGGCGCGGGGCACGAGCCCCGCCGGCGTGACGGAGACCTCTTGTGCAACTAGTTGCACAACGCCCCTGGGCTCCTCTACAAAGGACATACGACCCGCCCGCGAGGAGACGACGGATGACCGCGTACCCCCACCTGCTGAGCCCGCTCGACCTGGGCTTCACCACCCTGCCCAACCGTGTGCTGATGGGCTCGATGCACGTCGGGCTCGAAGAGGCCGAGCGCGGCTTCGAGCGCATGGCCGCCTTCTACGCGGCGCGGGCGCGCGGCGGTGTCGGGCTCATCGTCACCGGCGGCATCTCCCCGGACGACCGCGGCCGGCCGTACGAGGGCGGCGCCAAGCTCACCACGGAGGCGGAGGCCGAGCAGCACCGGGTCGTGACCGAGGCCGTGCACCGCGAGGGCGGCCGGATCGCGATGCAGATCCTCCACTTCGGCCGGTACGCCTACCACCAGGACCTGGTCGCGCCCAGCGCCATCCGCGCCCCCATCAACGCCAATGTCCCGCGCGCCCTCACCGAGGACGAGATCGAGGAGACCATCGAGTCCTTCGTCCGCGCCGCCGCGCTGGCGCAGTCGGCCGGCTACGACGGCGTCGAGATCATGGGCTCCGAGGGCTACCTGATCAACGAGTTCATCGTCTCGGCGACCAACCACCGCACCGACCGCTGGGGCGGCTCGTACGAGAACCGGATGCGGTTCCCCGTCGAGATCGTCCGCCGGGTCCGCGAGCGCGTCGGGCCCGAGTTCATCCTGATCTACCGGCTCTCCATGCTCGACCTCGTCCCCGGCGGCTCCACACTGGACGAGGTGATCACCCTCGCCCGGGAGGTCGAGGCGGCGGGCGCGACGATCATCAACACCGGCATCGGCTGGCACGAGGCCCGCGTCCCCACCATCGCCACCTCCGTGCCGCGCGGCGCGTTCAGCTGGGTCACGCGGAAGGTGATGGGCGCGGTCTCCGTACCGCTCGTCACGAGCAACCGCATCAACACCCCCGAGGTCGGCGAGCGCATCCTGGCCGAGGGCCGCGCCGACATGGTGTCGCTGGCCCGGCCGTTCCTCGCCGACCCGGACTTCGTGGCCAAGGCCCGCGCGGGCCGCCCCGAGACGATCAACACCTGCATCGGCTGCAACCAGGCCTGCCTCGACCACACCTTCAGCCTCAAGATCACCTCCTGCCTGGTGAACCCGCGCGCCTGCCACGAGACCGAACTCGTGCTCGGCCCCACCCGGGTGAGCAAGCGCGTGGCGGTGATCGGCGCGGGACCGGCGGGCCTCGCGCTGGCCGTGACGGCCGCCGAGCGCGGCCACGCCGTCACCCTCTACGACGCGGCCGGCGAGATCGGCGGCCAGCTCAACCTGGCCCGCCGGATCCCCGGCAAGGAGGAGTTCGACGAGACCCTGCGCTACTTCCGCGTCCAGCTGGAGGAGCACGGCGTGGACGTCCGGCTCGGCGCCCGGATCGAGGCCGGGGATCCGGCCCTCGCGGAGTACGACGAGATCGTCGTCGCCACCGGCGTCACCCCCCGCACCCCGGACATCCCGGGCATCGGCCACCCCAAGGTCGTCAGCTACCTCGACGTGCTCCGCGACAACGCGCCCGTCGGCGACCGGGTGGCGGTCATCGGCGCCGGTGGCATCGGCTTCGACGTCGCCGAGTACCTCACCGACGGCGGCGAGAAGACGAGCCTCGACCCGGACGCCTACTTCCGCCAGTGGGGCGTCGACACCGACTACCGCGAGCCGGGCGGCCTCGGCACCCCCGAGCGCCCGCAGCCGCCGCGGACCGTGCATCTGCTCCAGCGCAAGACCGGCAAGGTCGGCGCCACCCTCGGCACCACGACCGGCTGGATCCACCGCGCCGAGCTCAAGCACCGCGGCGTGACGACGGTGGCGGGCGCCACGTACGACCGCATCGACGACGAGGGCCTGCACATCACCGTCGACGGCACCGCGAGCGTCGTCCCCGTCGACACGGTGGTGCTGTGCGCGGGACAGGAGCCGAACCGCGAGCTGTACGAGGCGCTGCGCGCCGCGGGCCGCCCGGTGCACCTCATCGGCGGCGCGGACGTCGCCGCCGAACTCGACGCCAAGCGGGCGATCCTCCAGGGCACGGAACTCGCGGCCGAGCTGTGAACCGGCGGCGGGCCGGGGGCCGGGGTCCGCGCCCCCGGCCCGGGGGCGAGGCCCGGCTCCGGGCCCGTGCCGCCGGGGCGGCGGTCTGTGCTGCCAGGGCTGCGGCCGGTGCCACCGGTCCCTCGGCCGGTTCCGCCAGGTTCGCGTTCGGTGCCGCCGGTCCCTCGGCCGGTGTCGTTGGGTCCCCGACCTGTGCCGCCGGGAGCCCGGGAGCCCTGTACCGGCCGGTGAGCCGCCGACGGGGCCGCGGGCCGGCCGGGGCCCCGCCCGGGAGGCCGTCCCTAGGATGCCCGTATGTCCCTGCCGCACGCGATCCTCACCGCCCTGCTGGAGAAGCCGTCCTCGGGCCTGGAGCTGGCCCGCCGCTTCGACAAGTCCATCGGCTACTTCTGGTCGGCGACGCACCAGCAGATCTACCGCGAGCTGGGACGCCTGGAGGAGAAGGCCCTGATCCGGGCCCTGCCCTCCGACCGCCCCGCGCAGGGCAAGCGCAAGGAGTACGAGGTGCTGCCCGCCGGCCGCGCCGAGCTCACCGGCTGGGTGGCCCGCCGGGAGGAACCCAAGCAGGCACGCGACCCGCTGCTGCTGCGCCTGCGTGCGGCCGCCGTGGTGGGCACGACCGGCCTGGAAGCCGAACTGGAACGCCATCTGGAGCTGCACCGGGGGCAGTTGGCGGAGTACGAGGAGATCGAGCGCCGCGACTTCGGCGAGACACCGGGGAACGAACCGGACCGGCTGCGGCACCTCGTCCTCCAAGCGGGCATCGACCAGGAGACCTTCTGGATCGGCTGGCTGACCAAGGCCCTGACGGGCCTCCGCGCGAGCTGAGCACCACCGGCGGAGCGACGAGGACGCGACGCTCGCACCGCACGCACCTCGCGCTCGCGCCGGAGATGCCGCCGGGGGACACCACCCACACGCTCCCCGGAGGCGTCACACGCGTGCCGCCGCCCGGGACGACGCCGGCCGCCAACGGGGCGGCGGCGCGCATCGCGAGAGGAATGAGGAGCAGCCATGTCCACCCGGACCCAGACCCAGAAGCGTTTCCGTGCGGCCGCGGAGCAGCGGGACCTCGCCACCCTGGAGGAACTCTTCACGCCTGACGCCCGCCTCTACAGCCCGGTGAAGTTCCGCCCGTTCGAGGGCCGGCCCATGATCATGGGCGTGCTGGGCGTGCTGATGCGCGTCTTCGAGGACTTCCGCTACGTCGGCGAGTTCACCGGCACCGCCGAGCGCGGCGCCACCGGCGAGGACGCCGACTCCGCCGTGCTGATCTTCCGCGCGACCGTGGACGGCAAGGAGATCCACGGCATGGACCTCTTCTCCTTCGACGAGAACGGCCTGATCACGGAGCTCACGGTCATGGTCCGCCCGCACTCGGCCGTCGTCACCCTCGGCCAGGCGGTCCTGACCGGCCTGGTGGAGGACGGCCTCGTCCCGGCGCCCGCACCGGGCACCTGACCCCGCCCACGCCGGCGGTTGTGCCGGCGGCTCGGGCGCGCGTGCCAGGCCCCCGCGGTCGTGAGCAGCCGACAGGCAGCGAGCACGCGCTGCCCGTGCGGGCGGCGCGCTGTTCAATGGTCCTCCGCCGCGAGGACGTTGAGACGGACCGGGTCCGGCACCACACGCCGCACCACCCCGCGTCAGTCGTCCGAGCCTCCGCCCCGCCCCGCGCTCGACCCTCGGCCGGAACGCGCCAGCATGCTCACCACCTCAGCCACCGCCAAGGTCACTCCGGCGATCACGCGCACCCAGCGCGGGCCGCCCCGCGCCGCCCACACCACGCAGGCGCACGCTCCGGCGACGAGCGCGATGATCCCGGACAGGGCGAGTACGGCCATGTCCGTCCCCCTTCTGTTGGCGGCCGACGCCGCGGCATCCCGGCGTGGTCGTCACCGGGACGGTTCCCCGCTAGGTGTCCGGCGCAGCGCCGGAGGCCGTGAGGGATGGCAATGCCGTTGAACCGTACAGCAGTTGACGGGGCCGTCCCCGCCGCCCCGGCCCGCGTCGTCTCCTGGCAGCGGATCGACGAGGACGAGCGCGGCGACGTGGCCCTGCTGCGGCTGGAGCGGCCCGTGCCCGGTACCCGTCCCGTCCCGCTCGTGGACGGCACCCAGGTCTGGGGCCACGGCTTCCGGGTGCTCGGCCACCCCCAGGACGCGGAGCACGGCGTCTGGGACGCCGGCACCCTGCACGCTCAACAGGGCACCTGCTTGCTCCAGATGGAGACCGACGCCGCCGGTCCGCCCGCCGGTCGGGCGAGGTGGCCCGGCTGCGCGCGGCGGAGGAACCGGCGGCGCTTCTCGCCCCGGCCACGGGCCCGGCGGCCTCCCAGTCACCCTGGTGAGCGGGGCCGACCTGCGGCTCCGGGACCTGAAGAACGGCGGGGCCGTCGTCGCCGAGGTCCCCCTCGCCAAGCCTCTGGACACCCGGCTGACCGGGCACCGGGTGATCAGCGCGGGCGACTTCTGGTACCGGGAACTGGACCTGCGCGGAGACCGGGTGGCCGGGCGGCTGTGTGCGGTGGTGGGAAGGGACTTCACCACGGCCGAGCGGGCGTTGCTGCCCACCGGCGCCCCGCGGACGATGCCCGCGGACTGCCGACAGCAGCGGGACGGCTGACCGGAACGGGAGGAGCGGGGAAGGCCGGGAGCCGGCTCACCGGCTGCGGCGAGCTGAGATCCTGCGGTTCGCCGTCACGCGGTCACGCCACACCGGCGCGCGGACCCACCGGTGCGCGGACGCACCGGTGCGCGGCTCCTCCGGGCGCCGGGCGGCGGCAGGACCGGGCTGTGGTGGGTGCGGGACCGGCGTGCGGACCCGCCGGCGCGAAGCCACCGCGGACACACGCCGGACCGCCGGGGCCGCGGCGCGCCGGGCCGCCTCGCCCGGGTGCACCGGTGCCCGGACGCACCGACGCGCGGGCGCACCGGCCCGCGGGTGTCCCCGGAGGCAGGGCGGCGCGGCCGCGGGGGAGCGGACGCACCGGCGCACGGGCCGGGGCACGGGTGCGCGCGTGCGCCGCTCCCTCGCCCACCGGTCCTCCGTACGGCGCGTACCGGAGGGTGCCGCGCCCGTACAGTCCTCGGGTGGCGGTGCGTGACCTCTGGTCAACACGAGGCCGGAGCGGCAGGGTTCGGGGACGTGACCAACGACCTCCGCCTCCCCCCGTGTCCCGCCCGACTCCCGCCCCCCGTACGGCACTTGGGGGTGCGTCCGCCCGCCGCCCCGGCGGACGGGAAGCGGCCGGGGGCGCCCGCGCGGCGCCGCGCGCTGACCGTCGCGCCGCACGGGGTGGCAGTGGACGGCGGGCCCCGGCCGGGCGCGTCGGCGGCCTGCGTCTACTGGTCGGAGGCCGCCGCCGAGGGCCCGGTGAACGGCCGCACCGTCGCCGTCCGGCTCGGCGGCTACGCGGCGCCCACCCGCCGCCTCGCCCTCCGCTGGCTGCGCGCCCAGGCGCACCGGATCGCCGACGGTCTCGACCCGGACCCGGCGGAGCCCTGGGCCGGGGAGGGCGTCCTGTGCCCCGTCCCCGAGCGCTACGCCGACGCGCCCGCGGAACTGCGCCGCTGGGCCGCCGACGAGCTGGAGCAGCAGGCCGCCGCCCAACGGCTCGCCGAGGGCCTGCCGTTCCGCCTCACCGCCGCCGACCACACGGGGTCCTACTCGCTCCTGGCCCGCCCCGTGGCCGTCACGGCCCTGCCGCGCGTCGCCGCCGCCCCGGCCCTCGGGAACGTGGCGTAGCCGGGCGCGTTCCCGGGCCCGTCGACGTCGCACACGCCGCTCGGGCAGCCCGGGCGGACGGGGCGGAGGTGGGCGGTGGGGCTGATCGAGGACGGGGTGAGGGTCTTGCCCGAAAGGCTGCCCTCAGTGGCCTTGCCGGGCACGGTGGTGTGGGCGAGGTTCGACCAAACGATGTTCGCAGAAAGGCGTTGCGGTGGTGTACGAGCGTGCCTCTGACCGGGCCACCGACGCCGGCAGGAGACAAGCGCCCGTCCCCAGGACGCCCGCCCCGACGGGCCGGGCCGGGCTGGACGCACTCCAGGGGACCGCCGGGAACGCCGCCGTCGCGCACATGCTGCAACGCGCCGGCCATCCTCATGCCCAACCACCGGGCCGGGAACGGCATCAGCACGACGCGGGCTGTGGTCACCGGGCGGGACAGGCCGGGGAAACCCCCGTGCAACGCTCCGCCGCCCACGGGGCCCTGGCCAACAGACTGCCGGCGGGGCCCGTCTCCGTCCCCGTGGTCCAGCGCGCCGGCGACGAGGAGACTCCGGAGAACGCGAGAGCCGGCAAGAGGAAGCGGGTACTGCCGCACAACGAGCTGGTCACCGCGTGGGAGGCCACGCCGGAACACGCGGACCGGTTCACCGGCTCCGGCGCCGATCAGCTCGGCGCGCTCTCGGCGGAGGGAAAGGTCCGGCGCGAGGCCCGCAGCTTCGCGGAGGAACGGGCGGTGCAGACGATGCGGCACATCGCGATCCGTCTGCTCGCCTGTGTCCAGCACCTCAAGGCGGTCGCACCGGCCGACCGGAAGCCCCCTGCCGAATCGGAGATCCAGGGGATGCTCATCAACGACCGCATCGTCCTGAGTTCGAACATCAATGAATCCATAGACCTCCTGGAGGCGCTGCACCAGCAGAACTCCGCGTCGTTCACGGACATGCTCGGCATGGAGACCCCCCTCGTCGGCCGCGCGGCCAGCGGCCACAAGGAAGCCGCGCTGATCAACAACCGGCGCCGGGCGGCCAGAGCGGGAATCGGCCGCGTCCTCAAGCCCTCCCCCGACGACGAGGGGTACCAGGCGGACGACGAACGGGCGAGCGCGAGCGGGGCGGCCCGACCCACGCGCAACGCCACGGGTGACGCCCTGGTGGGCGCCACGCGTCCGCCGGCGGGCGAGGAGGCCACGGAGCGGTTGACCACCGTGGTGGTGGATCTCGCGAGCACCGAGGTGAACGAAGGGCTGCGGCACCTCCTCACCAGCGACGAGTACAAGAACGTCATCATCCTCATCAAGACCGCCAACGAGGTCGCGGCCGGCGAGAGCGTGACGATTCACGCCGAACAGAAGCTGATCGCCGCGCTCAAAGCGGCCCGCATCTCGCCGGAGGACATCACGTCGGACAACTTCCTGATCCGCGGCACCAAGCGTCCCTGTCTGGCCTGTGGCGCCCTGTTGCGGCACGTGAGCGACAACATGTTCGCGGGCGGTCTCGCCGTCAACCGGAACCCGGGCGCTTACTTCAAGAACGCGCTGCGCGCCATCGAGGCGTACTCCCTGGGCCGGCCGTGGGAGCACCCCGACGCGATGGAGATGGACCACGAACCGACGGACAGGTCCGATGACGCCTGGCACGCGCAGATCCTCGACAAGCTGAAGAGCAGCGAGGGCCACGTATCGGTTGTCGGCGGGGCGGAAACGCGCACGTTCGAGACCGAGTCGAGCGGATACGAGTCCGAAGACCTGAACCACCTGCCGCTGCGGAGCGCCGACGGCAGCGCCATCCCGGACACCTGGAAAAAACCGGCGGACACCGCGAAGAAACAGAAGACAGAGGGAAAGAGCAAGCGTTACGCAGCCGGAGAGACCAGCGCCGAATTCACCGAAGCGCACAAAACCAGGATCAAGGACATCGTCGGGGAAGCGGTCTGGGAGGCTCTCCAGAGCCAGGCCCGGGGCACCGCCTCGAAAATCCCCGGGGAACAATGGCGGAGGATCTTCGCCCTCAAGGAAGAGTTGGGCTACACGAACGAATCACTCAGAAGAGCGCTGAATCTCTCGAACAGCACCTTCAACAGATCCTGGGCGCAGTACAAGCCGGCCTCCCAGAGTTGAGTGCCTGCGGAACCGTGGGTGCGTGTGCGCAGCTCGCTTGACAGATCCCCTCCTCTGCCAAAGGCTGAACCGACCAGTCGGTATGAAGGGGTGGCGGCGCATGGCCGGTCAGGTGAGGATCCAGACCTCCCGCGGAGTCTTCGACGCGATCACCGCGGGGCCCGAGGACGGCCGTCCCGTCCTGCTGCTGCACGGCTTTCCGCAGGCCGGGCTCGTCTGGGAGCGGCAGATCGACGCGCTGGCGGCCCAGGGGTTCCGGGTGGTGGCGCCCGACCAGCGCGGGTACTCGCCGGGGGCCCGCCCGGAGGACCCGGCCGAGTACGGCATGGACGCCCTCGTCGCCGACGTGATCGCGATCACCGGTGAACTCGGCTGGCCCGTCTTCGACCTCGTCGGCCACGACTGGGGCGGCGCGGTGGCCTGGTGGACCGCCGACACCCACCCGGACCGGCTGCGCACCCTGGCGGTCGTGTCCACCCCGCACCCCGGCGCCCTGGCGAGCACCCTCCGCACCGACCCGGACCAGCGGGAGCGCTCGCGGTACATGCTCGAGTGGCGGGACCCGGCGACCGAGCGGCGCATGCTCGCGGACGGCGCCCGCGAACTGCGTGCCCTCTACGGCGACGCGGTCCCGGCGGACAGGGTCGAGGACTACGTGCGGCACCTGTCGCGGCCGGGCGCCCTGACCGGGGCGCTGAACTGGTACCGGGGCGGCCGCCCCGGCCGCACGATCGGCGCCACCGGCGTGCCCGTGCTGTACGTCTGGGGCACGGAGGACACGGCCTTCGGCCCGGCCGCCGCCGAGGAGACCGGGAGCCGCGTCAAGGGGCCCTACCGCTTCGAGCGTCTCCCGGGCGTCGGCCACTGGGTGCCGGAGGAGGTCCCCGGCGTGCTCAACCGTCTGCTGCTGGAGCACCTGCGGGCGCACCCCGGTGACTGACCTCCCCCGGACACCGCCGGCACCGGCACCGGCCCGGCCGCCCGCCGGGTCACCAGGTGCGGGACTCGCTCAGCAGGTGGTCGCGGACCAGCCCCACGTGCGGGTTGTCCGCGGTGCCGGGGCGCTGCACGAGATAGGCCGTATTGATGGGCGGGTCCTCCGGGCTGAGCAGCGGGACCAGGGCGCCCGAGGCGAGTTCGGCCCGGCAGAGGTAGCTCGGCAGGACGGTGACGCCGGCCCCGGCGGCGACCGCCGTCAGGACACCCCGCAGATCCGGCATGGTCAGCGCGGCCTGCCCGGTCAGGCGCCGGCCGAAGACATGGCGCCAGTAGCGGCGGGCTATGGGCAGATCCTCCGCGTACGTCACCAGCGGCACCCCGCACAGGGCGGACGGGCCCTCGGCGGCGACCCGGTCCGGGCCGATCCGCTCGGCCCACGCGGGCGAGGCGACCAGGACGAACTCCTCGTCCGCCAGCGGTACGGACTCCAGGGTGCGGCCGCGCGGCCGGCGGGCGGAGACCACCAGGTCGTGGCGGCCGGTGCGGAGTCCCTCCAGCAGGTCGTCGGAGAGCCCCGTGGTGACCCGGAGCCGCACCCCGCGCGCGACCAGCGGCGCGAGGACGCGCAGGGCGCAGGAGCTGAGGAAGTCGGCCGGCCCGGCGAGGTGCACCGGCGCGGCGGCGTCGTCGCCGTCGAGCCGTCCGCGGTCGGTGACGGCGGACAGGGCGTCGATCGGGCCGGCGACCCGGTCCGCCAGCTCGTCGGCGAAGGGCGTGGACGCCACCCCGCGCGACTGCCGCTCGAAGAGCTGGCGCCCGAGGTGCCGCTCCAGCGCGCGGATCTGTGTGGTCACGGTCGGCTGGGACAGGCCGAGCAGGGGCGCGGCAGCCGTGTACGAGCCGGTCCGGTGGACGGCCAGGAAGGTGCGGAGAAGGGAGAGGTTGAGGGGCGCGGGTGGTGCCTGACGGGGGCCGGACGGTCCCGGCGGCGGCGCCGGCGGGACCCGCGAGGCCGCCGGGGAGTCCCGCGAGGGCTCGGACCGCGTTCCCCGCGACCCGTCCCGTGACCCATTGGATTCCCTATTTCTCATCTTGCCCATTCTATTGGCCCGCCGAAGCGGAGGCACCCTACGGTCGGGGGTGCCGGTGAGCTGACGCTCTGAGTCCAGAACGTCAGACCGTCACCCGAGAACACCGGAACGACCCCAACCCGGAAACGGAACCGCGGTAGACCCCGGACCGGAACCGGAACCCGGAAAGAGAGCACCACCATGGCAAAGATCCTGTTCGTGATGACCGGCGTCGACTACTGGACGCTGGCCGACGGCACCCGGCACCCGACCGGCTTCTGGGCCGAGGAGGCCGTGGCCCCCTACGAGGTGTTCACCGCCGCGGGCCACGAGATCGTGGTCGCCACCCCCGGCGGCGTCGTGCCGGTGGTCGACAAGGCGAGCCTCGCGCCGGAGGTCAACGGCGGCCCGGAAGGCGCCGACACGATGGCGAAGAGGCTGTCCTCGATCGACGAACTGCGGCGGCCCGTCGAGCTGGAGGACGTGGACCCGGCCGGCTACGACGCCGTCTTCTACCCCGGCGGCCACGGCCCCATGGAGGACCTGGCCGTCAACGCCGACTCCGCCGCCGTGCTGACCCGGACCCTGGAGTCGGGCCGCCCCCTGGGCGTGGTCTGCCACGCCCCCGCCGCGCTGCTGGCCACCGTCGGCGCGGACGGCGGCTCGCCGTTCGCGGGCTACCGGCTCACCGGCTTCAGCAACGCCGAGGAGCAGCAGGCGGGCCTGGCGGACCGGGCGAAGTGGCTGCTCCAGGACCGTCTCGTCGCGATGGGCACGGAGTACGCCGAGGCCGAGCCCTGGTCCGCGAACGTCGTCGTCGACCGCAACCTGTACACCGGCCAGAACCCGGCTTCCTCCGGCCCGCTCGCGGCCGAGCTGGTCAAGGCCCTGGACTGACCATGGGCGGCGACCGGCTCACGGAGGTCCTGGACGCCACGTACGACTGCCTCACCCGGTACGGCGTACGGCGCACCACGGTGGACGACATCGCCGGCGCGATGGGCGTGTCCCGGTCGGCGGTCTACCAGTACGTCCGCGGCAAGGACGACGCGGTCCGCCGGCTCGCCGAGCGTCTGCACACGCGGGCGCTGGAGCGGGCCCGGCGGGCCGCGTCGGCCGACGCCCCGCCCGCGACCCGGGTCCGGGGCGTCCTGGAGGCCAAGCTCGGGCTGGTCCTGGAACTGGCCGGGGACTCGCCGCACACCGCCGAACTCCTCGACGAGAAGGCCCGGTTGTTCGGCGACATCTGCCACGGGTTCACCGCCGGCCTGCGCACGCTGCTGATCGGCGTCTTCACCGGGGCGGGCCTCGTGGACGCGTGCCTCGGGGACGCGAACCCGGCGGAGCGGGACGCGGCCGGGCCGGCCCGCCCGGCGGCGGACACCCGCCGGGCAGGCGCCGGAGAGCCGGACCCCCGGTGGCCGGGCGGCGCCGGGGCGGCCGGTTCCGTCGGGGCGGTCGGTCCCGCCGAGGCGGCCGACATCTGCATCGCCCTCGTGCTCGGCCTGGAGTCCGTACCCGGCGGCGAACAGCTCCTCCGCCCGGCGGTGGACGCGCTCCTCGCGGGACTGCTCGGCGAAGCGCGCGCCGCCCCTTGATCCGCGTGCCCCGGCGGTGAACCAGCCCCGTCCGCCCGGCTGTTCCCCGCCCGGTTTCCCTGTTCCGCCTCCCCGTCCCACCCTCCTGCCTCCGCCCTCGTCCGGCACAGCCGGACCCCTCATCCGGCCCTCCGCGCCCCGCCGGACAGCCGCCGGCCGCGGGCGGGCCCCGCAGCCCTCCCGACCACCCCTCGAACAGAACGGGACACGACCGTGACAGCGACCCCGACCACCCGCCAGGGCACCGGCACCGGATTCACCACCGAGCACGCGGCGGCCCTCACCGGCCGCTTGCGCGCCACCTTCCGCAGCGGGCGCACCAAGCCGCTCGCCTGGCGCAAGGAACAGCTCTCCCGGCTGCGCGCGCTGCTGACCGAGAACGGCGACGCCATCGCCGCCGCCCTCCACACGGACCTCCGCAAGAGCCGCGCCGAATCCGACTCCATGGAGATCGCGGCCACCGTCACCGAGATCGACCACTACCTGGAGCACCTGGAGGAGTGGCTGCGCCCGCGGCCCGCGGGCGTCCCCGAGGCCGCCTTCCCCGAGGGCACCACGGCCCGCACCCAGTACGACCCCCTGGGCGTGGCCCTGGTCATATCCGCCTGGAACTACCCCGTCAACCTGCTGCTGGTACCGGTCGCGGGCGCACTGGCCGCGGGCAACGCGGTGGTGGCCAAGCCGAGCGAGCTGTCCCCGGCCACCTCGGCACTGATGGCCCGGCTGCTGCCGGAATATCTGGACGAAGACGCCGTCGCCGTGGTGGAGGGCGCTGTCCCGGAGACCACCGCCCTGCTGGCCCAGCCCTTCGACCACGTCTTCTACACCGGCAACGGCACGGTCGGCCGCATCGTCATGAAGGCGGCCGCCGAGCACCTCACCCCGGTGACCCTCGAACTCGGCGGCAAATCACCCGCGTTCGTCGACCGCGACGCCGACCTGGCCACGACGGCCGCCCGTCTCGCGGCGACCAAGTTCGCCAACGCCGGGCAGACCTGCGTCGCCCCGGACTACGTCCTCACCGACCCGGACACCGCCCGCGCCCTCGAAACGGCCCTCACGGCCGTCATCGAGCAGCTCTTCGGCCCCGACCCGCAGTCCTCCGACGCGTACGGGCGCATCGTCAACGAGCGCCACTTCGACCGCGTGGCGGCGCTCCTGGACTCGGGGCGGACGGTGACCGGCGGCAGCCACGACCGCGGCGACCGGTACATCGCCCCCACGGTGCTGGCCGACGTGGAGCCGGACGCGCCGGTGATGCGCGAGGAGATCTTCGGCCCCGTGCTGCCCATCGTCACCGTGGACGGACTCGACGAGGCGATCGCGTTCATCAACGAGCGCGACAAGCCGCTCGCCCTGTACGCCTTCACGGACAACGACGCCACGCGGGAGCGGCTGGCCGCCGAGACCTCCTCCGGGGCACTCAACTTCGGCCTGCCCATCTACCACCTCGCCGTCCCCGAGCTGCCGTTCGGCGGCGTCGGCCCCAGCGGCACGGGCAGCTACCACGGCCGCTACTCGCTCGCCACGTTCAGCCACCACAAGGCTGTCCTGGACGTGCCGCTCTCCTGAGTCCCCCGACCGGTCCGGCCGGCGCCCTCCCGCCGTGCCGCCCGGTACGGGCGGATCCGGCCCGGCCCCGGCCGGGGCCCGAACGCCCAGAAAGCACCGACACCGACATGCCACCAGCCCACCGCACGCGACGGCCCCGGGGCGTCCTGTCCCCGTCCCGGAGCCGCGGCTCCGACCCCGGCCGCGTCCGCGTCGCCGGCCGTGTCGCCGGGCCCGCCCCCGGCTCCGTCCCCGGTCCCGTTCTCGTCCTGGCGCTCGGGTCGGCCGCCATGGTCGTCTCCATGATGCAGACCCTGGTCGTGCCGATCCTGCCCGTCATCCGGGAGGAGCTGTCCCTCACCTCCTCCGGAGCGAGCTGGCTGATCACCGCGACCCTGCTCTCCGCCGCCGTGTTCACCCCGCTGCTGGGACGGCTCGGCGACCAGCGCGGCAAACGGCCCGTGCTGCTCGGTGTCCTGGCGCTGACCGTCGCCGGTTCCGTCCTCGCGGCCACGGCCAGCTCGCTCCCCCTGCTCATCACCGCCCGCGTGATGCAGGGAGCCTCCACCGCGATCTTTCCCCTCGCGCTCTCCGTCCTGCGCGACGAGCTGCCGGCCGACCGGTTGCCCGGCGCCATGGGGCTCGTCAGCGGAACCCTGGCGTTCGGCAGCGGGTTCGCGCTGGTCGGCGCGGGACTGCTCACGCGGGGCCCGGAGGCCGGCTACGACCGCGTCTTCTGGCTCGCCGCGGTGCTGTCGGCCGTCGCGCTGGCGGCCGTGGCCCTGGCCGTGCCGCCGTCCCCGGAGCCCGCGGGCGGCCGCACGGACTGGGCGGGCGCGGCCCTCCTCGCCACGGCCCTGGTGCTCTTCCTGCTGCCGGTGTCCCAGGGCAACGGCTGGGGCTGGGGCTCGCCCCCGGTGCTCGGCTGCCTCGCGGGCGCGGCGGTGGCGACGGCCGCGTGGGTGCTGGTGGAGCGCCGGGTGCGCGAACCGATGGTGGACATGCGGATGTTCGTGCTGCGGCCCGTGCTCTTCACCAACATCGCCGGAGTGCTGCTCGGCTTCGGCATGTTCACCCAGTTCATCGGCATCTCCTACCTGGTGCAGACGCCCCGGGAGCTCGCCGGGTACGGCTTCGGCGCCTCCGTGCTGCGGGCCTCCGTCCTCTACCTGCTGCCGGGGGCCATGGCCTCACTCGTGGCGGCCCAGCTCGGCGGGGCGCTGGTCCGCAGGATCGGCGCCCGGATCACCCTGGCCGCCGGAGCCTGCGCGGGAGTCACCGGCTTCGCCCTGCTCGCCCTCGCCCACAGCGCGCCCGCGGCGGTCGTCACCGGGGGTGTCCTGACCGGCGTCGCCGTGGCGTTCGGATTCGCCACCCTGCCCGCCTTCATCGTCGCCGGCGTACCGGCGCACCAGAGCGGTATCGCCAATGGCATCAACTCCATCTCCCGGTCGGTGGGCAGCTCCGTGGCGAGCGCCGTCATCACCACGCTCCTCGCCGCCAATACGCTGCCCGACCTGCCGCCGGGGGCCCCCGCCCTGCCCGCCGAGATCCAGTACACGCTGAGCTTCGGTTTGGGTGGTGCCGCCTTCGCCCTCGTCGTGCTCGTCGCCCTGGCCGGCCTGAACCTCGACCGGCCGCCGGCCCGAGTCGTCCTGGAGGCGGGACCGGCCGCGGACCGGCAGGCCGCGGACCGGCAGGCGTCGGACCGGCGGGCCGCGGACGACGCCGGCGACGTGGTCCTCCCCGGGCTCCTGGGAAGATTGTGATGCACGAGACGGGTTACGTTCTGGGCATGGCACCGCGCGACGCGTCCCCCAGCGACTTCGAGGCTGTCTTCCACGCCACGACCGCGCCCCTGCTCGTCCTCACCACCGATCTGGTGATCAGCGACGTCAACCGCGCCTACGCGTCGGCGACCTTCAGGGAGCGGGAGGAACTGCTCGGGCAGCACATGTTCGACGCGTTCCCCGACGACCCCCACGACCCCGAGGCGGACGGGGTGGCGAAGCTCAGCGCCTCGCTGGGGCGCGTCCTGCGAACCGGGGGCGTGGACACCATGAAGGTCCAGAAGTACCCCATCCCCTTCCGGGACAGCCCGCGCGGCTTCCGTGACATGTACTGGAGCCCCGTCAACAGCCCGGTCACCGGCCCCGGCGGCGAGATCACCGCGATCCTGCACCACGTCGAGGACGTCACCGCCTTCCACGAGGACCTGCGGCGGGTCGAATCGGCCTATGAACAGGCCGACACCCCCACCCCCCGCACCCACTCCGTGGTCGCCCAGCGTCGCTACGCGGAGCACGTCGAGCAGGCAGCCGACGACACCAGACGCCGGCGGGAACTGGAGGAGGAGATCGCCCAGCTCCAGCGGGCGCTGCGCTCGCGCGCCGTGATCGACCAGGCCATCGGCATCGTCCAGGCCGAGCGCCGCTGCGGTCCCGAGGACGCCTTCCAGCTGCTGGTCAACCTCTCCCAGCGCACCAACATGAAGCTCCGCGACATCGCCGGCGCCCTCGTGCGCCTCGCGGCGACCGCCCCGCCGGGGCCGCTGCTGCCGGATCCCCGGTAACGGGACGGCCCGCCCGCCCGGGCCGGGTCCCCGTGCCTGCCGGACCCGGTCCCCGTGCCCGCCCGTCCGCGGCCCCGTGCCCGCGCGGGGAGCCGCCGCCGGCCGCGCCGCGCGCGTCGGAGGAACCCGCCCTGTGCGAGACTCGGCCCGTGATCGTCGAACGCGCGTACGCACATGTGGAGTCGCACGACGAGGGGGAGTGGCCCTGGTCCGTGCCCTGTGTGCGCGGCCTCCTGGCGGACGGGCTGCGTTTCACGGCGCCGGTGACCTTCCTCGTCGGCGAGAACGGCTCGGGCAAGTCCACCCTGGTCGAGGCCCTCGCCGAAGCCTTCGGGCTGGACCCCTACGGCGGCTCGCACGACTGGCGCTACGCCAGCCACCGCGGCAAGTCCGTCCTCGGCGAGCGGATCCGCTTCGAGGCGGCGCCGCGCGGACGCCGCATGCTCGGCAACTGGGCCGCCCGCAAGGGCTTCTTCCTGCGCGCCGAGACGGCCCTCGACGCGCTGGACCGGGAAGGGTTCGCCCCCGACTCGGTCAGCCACGGCGAGGGCTTCCTCGCGGCGTTCCGCGGGAAGTTCCTCCAGCCCGGCCTGTATGTGATGGACGAGCCGGAGGCTGCGCTCTCCTTCTCCTCCTGCCTCGAACTCCTCGGTCATCTCGACCAGTTGGTGAAGAACGGCGGCCAGGTCGTCTGCGCCACCCACTCCCCGCTGCTGACCGCGCTGCCCGGCGCCGACATCATCGAGGTCGGCGACCACGGCATGCGCCGCACGTCCTGGAACGATCTGGCCCTGGTCGACCACTGGCGCCGCTACCTCGACGACCCGCGCGCGTATCTGCGGCACATCCTCGACTGAGGGGCGGGCCACGGCCCCGGGCTCACGGCCCGCTACCCCCTGCCCACGGCCGTCCGCCGGATGCGCGGGGCCCGCCCCGCCGCTCCTTCACTCCGTCACATCGTTGATCTCCAGCGTCTGGATCTGGCCCGCCGCGAACGGCACGCTCACCGACGTGCCCGTCAGACGGGTGTCGGTGTGCCGGGCGTAGAGGTCGCCGCCACCGGAGGTGTGCGTGGACCAGCGCGTGACCCGGCCGTCCGGCCCGCCCGCCGCCCGCCCGAAGCCGGAGAGGTCGAAGGTCAGCGTCTGGGCCTCGCCCGGGTTGACCGCCACTACGACCAGCCGCCGGGCGTCCGGGTCGTACGCGGCGATGCTGTTGCCCGCGCTCGTGCCGAGAACGCGCATCCCGGGCCGGATGTGCCGGGTGAACTGCGCGAACACGTAGTACTTGGTCTGCACGGCACCGGGCCGCAGGGTGTCCGGGTCGTACGCGATCATCGCCCAGCCGGGGCTGGGGTCCATCACCTGCCAGTAGACCCACGCGCTGGGGTGCAGCCAGCGGAAGTCCAGGAAGAGGTTGGTGGCCAACGACAGGCCCGTCGCGTCGTTCTGGCCGGTCTCGGAGTTCCACAGGGTCTTGCCTGCGCCGGTGACCTCCTGGTGCAGCAGGTCCCGGCGGCCGCCCGACCCCTGGTAGCCGTGCACGTTGACCCGGTCGACCAGCGCCCGGGTCCCCGCGTCGAAGGACGCCCAGGTGGTGCGGGCCAGGTCGTAGCTCGTCTCGTCGGACGCGGCGATCGGCGTGCCGGACAGTCCCAGACGGTCGAGTTCCGCCCGGAGATGGCCGAGCACGGTGGCCTGCACCCCGGCGTCGATGTGGCAGCCCTCCTGCCGGCCGTCCGCCCGCCACCAGTCAGAGGACGGCTCGTTGAACGGCTCCACGGAGACGAACGGCACGCCCCAGGCGTCGCGGGACCGCCGCGCCGTGACCGCGAGATAGGTGGCGAACTGCCGGTAATTCCACGGCTGGAGGTTGTTGCCGCCGTCGGCCGCGCCGGACGGGTTGTGGTTGAGGCACATCCACCACATCGGGGAGTTGGAGAACAACTCGGCCCGGGCGCCGCGCCGGTGGGCGCGGAGCAGGGCGCCCCGCTGCCGGGCGTCGGCGTTCCAGTTCCAGGCGGAGGAGTCCGGGTCCTCGTCGCGCCAGTCTTGCCAGAAACCCTCGATCTGCTTGAAGCGGGGGATGTTGGGCGAGACGGCCATCGACGCGCCGTCCACGCTGGTCCAGCTGCACGCGCCGAGGTTGTAGCGGGCGATGTTCAGACCCAGCCCGGGGAGCGTACGGCCGTTGTACGGGACATCGTTCAGGGTGAAGAAGGCGTCGGCGAAGTCGTCCCGGTCGCCGAAGACGTTCGCCCACCAGGCGAGCGAGGTGCCCCAGCCCTCCCAGGCCCCGTAGTCCGTGCCCGGCTCCACCCGCACCGTCGCGTCGGCGCGCGCCGTGCCCGGGGCCACGGCGGTGCCCAGCAGCACCCCGCCGGCCGCCGTCAGTAACGTCCTGCGCCTCACGGGCGTCTCCTCTCGTCCGTCGCCCCGGCCGGGTAGCAGCCTGGTGGGGCGGGAAGGGGTTGTCGAGAGGGCGGGAAGCGCTTTCTGCCAACGGAGAGCGGGGAGGGGGCGGTCCGGCGCGGCCGCGTGGTCGGCACGGGCGCGCCGGGAGCCCGCACGGACGGCGACGGCGTGCGGGCCCCCGCGCCCGCACGTCACCGCCGCCCGTCGTGCGCCGCCGCCGCGGCGCCCGCCGGGGCCGGACCCGGTGGGGTCGGGTCCGGCCCCTCCCGGGGGGCGGGTCATCCGGGGCAGCTGTCAGCCGCAGCTACTGGTGATCCACTTGTGGGAGCGGACCTTGTAGGTGCCGGCCAGATTGCCGCCGTGCTGGTTGCGGGTGCAGCCGACCCGGTCGGTGTAGTTGGCGCCCTTGTAGTAGGCCACGCCCGAGTAGCTGCCGGTGCCGGCGTTCCACACCGACTCGACGTTGGTGGTGGCGGCCCAGGAGCACTTGATGGCCCCGTTCTGCCAGTCGGGGTCGGCGATGTCCCAGGCGCACTTCTTGCCGGTGAAGTCGTAACCGGTCCAGAAGCACACGTCGCCCGTCGCGCAGTCCACGGCCGCGGGCGCGGCCTGCACCGCTACTGCCGGGGGACCTCCGTCCCGCAGGACTACGGAAGCCTCCACCGGCTCGCCGTCGCCTGCGGAGCGGCTCCGGACGAGCTGCGCACGCTGCACCGCCTCTGGGCCCTGGCGGACGCGGCCCGGGAACGGGACGCGGCGGGGGAGCGGGAGCGGGAGACGGCGGGGGAGCCGGTCCGACTGAGGGCGGCGGGGCAGACCAGCACACGTCAACCGGCGGAGCGGGGACGCCAGTCGACGGATTGGGCGGGGGCGGCCGGTTCCGCTGAAGACGCCAGATCTGCCGGAGCCGCCGCCGAGGCAGGCACACGCACCGCACCGGTGAGCGACACCGGACCCGTTGGCGACACCGGACCCGTCGGCGACACCGGACCGGCCGACGGCACCGAGGCGGACGGCGGAACAACGCCCTCCCCGAAGAGCGGGACGGAGGGGGGCGCCCGGCCCGAAGGCGCCCCCCGGGCCGGCACAGTCCCCCGGACCGAAGAAGCCCCGGACAACGCCGCCGAGCACACCGGGACTTCCGCCACTGGCCGCACTGCGACCGGGTTTTCACCCCGTCTCCCGAGTCCTCCGGCACCGCGAACCGCTGATCTCCCGGGCCCCGGACGCCCGGACGGCGGGCTCCGTTCCGCCTCCGGGGTCCCACGGATGTGCTCCGTCCCACCCGCGAAGAACAGAACCCGCCGCACCGAGTCGCTCGTCCTGACGGGCAGGAACGAAGGCACAGGCCAAGCGGACGGGAATTCGTGACTCCACCCACGACTGAAGTCGCGGGCTTCCTGTGGCGGTGGCTATGCACCGTCACAGAGGACCAGCCCGGCCCTGTGTGCGACGTTGAGCGCGCC